>QGHH01000001.1 GCA_003640645.1 Fredinandcohnia aciditolerans
TCAAAGCCTGTGAAATTTTACTCATGGTAAAATTCCACAGGCTTTTTCATTTCAGAGGAGGGTTTTGTCCCAGCCTCTTTTGTTTTATTCGTAGTTATGATATCTCTCGGGATGTTGCTGGATTTGATCGTGCATGATATCGATTAATTGAATCGGGAACCTTGCACTTTTTGCTTCCCCGTCAATTGTATACTTCACAAGGTACATTACATCATCTTTTTCAATCTCGATATCCTTCAGTTTAAACTCATTTACTAAAATATCCTCGAAAAGATCGAAAGTTTCCTTTGCAGCTTTATCATCAGGTCGAGCTTCAGCCACAACTTTAATCGTTAACCAATTATAGATTGCATCCTGCAAGGATTTCATACAATTGCCTCCTTATTTTACGCTTCACTTTTTTTTGATTGGTGAAGTCGAATTTTATAAATGATTAAAATAAGAGCGGCAATCGCCAATCCTTCTGCAATTGGTAAGAATGCACCTAAAAACGTTAAAATTGTACACCCTAAGGCAAGAAATAAATAAATCACAATATTTTTTAACAATGGCAACTTCTTTGCAAAACCTAACTTAAACACAATAATTGTTAAAAGCAAGATCACAATGTATAACATATTTGAACCGACACTTGGAGTTGTCGAACTATAGATTGTTTTTGCAACTGGCCACATGTGTTCATATACATCCATTCATACCCCTCCTTCTCACACTTTCCTATTATCAAATGCGCCTTGGCGTATTTGCGCCCAGATTTTTTTCGAGCTTGCTCGAAAAATTTCCTTTAAAAAATCTGTGGCATCGGCCGAAGGCTTAACTTTATACAGCTGGGTTATGAACCCTGAATTAATTGTATATTTTTTACAGGTCCCCACTTAGAGAAGCAGAGAATTTTGCTGTATAAAGTTAAAGTATCAGAAAGGGACAAGGTTCACAACATTAATGATTCACTTCAGCAAGTTTTTTTCGTTTTGCTGCTTTTTCACGTTCATTTTTATCAAGAACTTTCTTACGTAGACGGATGGATTCTGGTGTAACTTCACAGTACTCATCATCGTTTAGGTATTCAAGTGATTCTTCTAATGACATGATACGAGGCTTTTTCATTGTTGTTGTTTGGTCTTTATTCGCTGAACGCATATTTGTCATTTGTTTCATTTTCACGATATTTACGGTTAGGTCATTTTCACGAGTGTGTTCACCAACAATCATACCTTCATAAACTTCTGTACCTGGTTCAACGAAAATAGTTCCACGGTCTTCAACACCCATAATACCGTACTGAGAAGCTTTTCCTGATTCCATTGAAACAAGAACACCTTGTCTGCGTCCACCAACATTACCAGAAGCCATTGGTTTGTAGCTATCAAAGGTATGATTCAAAATACCAAATCCTCTAGTTAAAGTTAAAAATTCAGTTGTATAACCAATTAGACCACGTGCCGGCACCATAAAGATGAGACGCACTTGACCATTACCATTATTAATCATATCTAACATTTCACCTTTACGAGCTCCAATCGACTCCATAATGGATCCAGTGTGCTCTTCAGGAACATCGATTTGAACACGCTCAACTGGCTCACAACGAACGCCATCAATATCTCTTACGATAACTTCTGGCTTCGAAACCTGAAGCTCATATCCCTCACGTCGCATATTTTCAATTAAAATTGATAAATGCAACTCCCCACGACCAGAAACAACCCATGCATCAGGAGAATCTGTGTTCTCAACTCGTAAGCTTACATCTGTTTGAAGTTGTGCACGCAAGCGCTCTTCAATTTTACGGGATGTTATATATTTCCCTTCACGTCCAGCAAAAGGACTGTTGTTAACTAAAAACGTCATTTGTAGAGTTGGTTCGTCAATATGAAGCACTGGTAATGCATCTTGGTGTTCAATTGGACATACCGTTTCACCTACATTAATATCTTCCATACCAGAAACTGCAACGAGATCTCCCGCTTTTGCTTCCTGAATTTCAATACGCTTTAAGCCCGAGAAACCAAATATCTTTGTCACACGGAATTGTTTAACACTTCCATCTAATTTCATTAAGGCAACTTGCTGTCCAACGTGCATAGTTCCTCTGAATACACGGCCAATACCAATTCTTCCAACATAATCGTTATAATCAAGCAATGCTACTTGGAATTGTAGTGGTTCTTCACTATTATCGACTGGAGCAGGGATGTTTTCTAGAATACAGTTAAATAATGCTTCCATATTTTCATCTTGTTGATGTGGATCAGTACTTGCAGTTCCATTAATAGCCGAAGCATATACAACTGGAAATTCTAATTGTTCCTCAGAAGCATCAAGTTCAATAAATAGGTCAATTACTTCATCAACAACTTCTTCTGGTCGAGCAAAGTCACGGTCAATCTTATTAACAACCACAATAGGTGTAAGATTTTGTTCCAATGCTTTTTTTAATACAAAACGAGTCTGTGGCATACAGCCTTCATAAGCATCAACAACTAATAATACCCCATCAACCATTTTCATAATACGCTCAACTTCTCCTCCGAAGTCAGCATGTCCTGGTGTATCCATGATATTGATTCGCGTATCTTTATAATTAATCGCCGTATTTTTGGCGAGAATGGTGATACCACGTTCACGTTCTATGTCATTTGAATCCATTGCACGTTCTTCTACATGCTCATTTGTACGGAATGTCCCTGATTGGTGAAGCATTTTATCAACCAGTGTTGTTTTTCCATGGTCTACGTGAGCGATAATTGCTATATTTCGTAAATCATTTCGTATTGTCACTATTTACACATCTCCTAGAATTAATTTAAGGATAAATTAATTTTACATTTTTTTACTTTCGAAAAGAACTGGAACTAAAACATTATATACCAAACAGTAGAAATAATACACATTTATCTGTAAAATAAATTATGGAAAGGGGCCCGTACTATGAAAAACGTAAATTTGCCAATGCTCTTGTTCGCGATTGCAACTGCAGTTTGCATTATGTTAATTGGAGTATCAATTGCTGAAAGAAGTCTGTTAGGTATTATTCTGTCTATTATTGCTGTAATTATTGTGACAGGTTTAGGATTTACCACAAAGAAAAAAATGCGTGAGAATGGCAGAATATAAATTCTGCTTTCCTCACGCTTTATTTTTGTTATTATTTCCTTTTTAAAAATTGTGTAAAAATCTCTTGATGTAGATTCGGTCTTGCAACAAATACACTATTTTCCTTTAAAAAGTTTAATGGCTCTCCATCAAGGGTTGTTACGACTCCACCTACTTCATTTAACAGAACTACACCAGCTGCAAAATCCCACGGAGATAAACGCATGGTAATATAAACATCAATCCTTCCAGTCACAACATAAGCCAGCTCCAGCGCAGCTGAACCATAAGAACGAGTTCCACGAACAGCATTGACAATCGGTATCAAGATTTTTGGATCAATTCGTTTGTTTTCGGTAACCCATGTTGCATTTATGGCAACAATTGCTTTTTCCAGAGGAACTTCTCTTAACGGTTCAATTTTTGTAGAGTTAAAATAAGCACCATGATTTTTACGTGCATGATATAGCTCATCATGAACAACATCGTAAATAAGGCCGATTTGCCCTACTCCATCTTCATAGACTGCTACAGAAATGGCAAAATTACGTTGTTGATGAATAAAATTCATTGTACCGTCAATCGGATCGATAATCCAAGTAATGCCATTTAAAGATTGGAGTTTATCTCCATAGCCTTCCTCCCCAAGAATTTGGTGAGTCGGAAACGTCTCATGAATCTTTCCAATAAAAAATTGTTCCGTTTCCTTATCCATGTTAGTCACGAGGTCATCTGGGTTTGATTTTGATTCAACTACAAGCTTTGTTTTAAAAGAATCCCGAATTCGTTCCCCCGCCTCTTTTATCCAATGTTTTGCATATTTATCTATTTCGTCCCAATTTACCATATCAGTACCTCACTTTTTTCATCTCAAAGGATAGTATGTGCTATGTATCTTTCTTTAAAAGCATACTTTACTTATTTATGGACATGCAAGTAATAAGGAAAGCGAACCATCTCAGGTTCGCTTTCGCTCTTTTTTATACTTCAATTTTAATCATTTCTTGGCTTAATTTTTGTAATTTCTTTTTACATTCTGCTTTTTTCGCTTCATCTTTTTCAATCATCGCATCATAAAGGGTTGCCAATTCATAATCTACTTCTAAACGTAACACAGCCAAGCGCTTTTCTCCGTCTTTTCGCTTTAAGTCATTTATCACTTGTTTCAATTTCCGCACCCCTTTCCACTATTTCAATCTTCCACTTTCCCTCATTGACTAATTCTGCTAGTTACTTCTATCTTATGAAAAAACTAGAGCATTGTAACAAATATGTGCGTATACCTAGATAAGCTTTAGGTTTAATTATCGAGCAAGCTAGTTTAGCTTTTTAAATGTTTTTGCTAAAATACAAGAAGGAATATCATTAGGAGGAAATTTCAATGGCTTTTACAGGGTTTACAAAAGAAGACTTTAATGTTTTTACAATAGATGGACTTGAAAACCGCATGGATGCACTAATTAAACAGGTTCGACCAAAATTAGAGGAATTAGGGAATCATTTTGCCCCTACACTCTCGAGTCTTTCAGGAGATGAAATGTTTGCTCATGTAGCAAAACATGCAAGAAGGACGATTAATCCACCTAAGGATACTTGGGTAGCTTTTGCTACTAATAAGCGTGGGTATAAAATGCTGCCTCATTTTCAAATCGGATTATGGAATACACATTTATTTGTTTGGTTTGCGGTCATTTATGAGGCACCTATCAAGGCAGAATTCGGTCATGTATTAATGGAGCACTCGAAAAAAATTAGAGAAAGTGTCCCAAACCATTTTGTATGGTCAGTTGATCACACAAAACCAGAAACTCTTAAACATCAGGAGTTGAGCGAACAAGAACTTGAATCAATGTTCACAAGACTACAAACAGTTAAAAAGGCAGAAATCCTATGCGGAATAAACATTTCTCGAGATAAAGTGGTTGAAATGAGCGCTGAAGAATTAGTACGAGTAATTGATGGAACTTTCAGAAAGTTACTTCCATTATACCAGTTAGCTAACGAAAGTTCAAAGTAAGTTTCGAATAGGGATTCATTTTTCGACAAGCTTACACAATAAAAAGGATGTCTTTTAAAAGACATCCTTTTTATTTACATTTTGATTAATTCCATATTTTCTTTTGCTTTTTGAATAACACGGTATGCAGAATACCCACTTGTTTCTTCAAATTCTCCACAAACTTGTTTTTCTTCTGCTTTACTCGGAACAATTTCTTTAAAGCGTTTATAAGCCTGCATCATTTTATCCCTTGCTATTCCTTTTTCGTATGCCCTTTCAACACATTCAAAAAAGGCAATTACATCTACTACCTCGTCTGTGCTCCAGTCATACGAAATCGGGTATTGATAATCCAATCTACTTCACCTCTATTTACTCCACTTAGACCTGATTTGCTCAGCTTCAGTAATCATTCGCTCAAACAGTTCAGCGACTGTTGGTTCATCCTTGATGAGTCCCATTACCTGACCAGCCCAAGCAAATCCCCCATCTAGTTTACCATCATAAATATAACTCATATTAGCTTGACCACTTATGTATTCCTTTAATCCTTCGTATCCACTGTTTGCGGCTTCCAACTCAAGGATTTTTGAGGACCATTCATTAGAAATGACACGACCGGGTGCACCCAGTGATCGTTTAATTACGACTGTATCATTTTCGGTTCCTTTAATCAATGCATCCTTATATCCTTGATGGGCGTGAACGCATTCTTTGGTCGCAATAAAGCGTGTACCCATTTCAATACCTTCTGCCCCCAAACTTAACGCAGCCATCAAACCTCGACCATCACCGATTCCACCGGAAGCAATAACAGGAATGGATACTGCATCGACAACTTGTGGAATGAGAACCATAGTTCCGATATCCTGTCTACCAAGATGGCCACCACCCTCTTGACCAACTACCATAACAGCGTCTGCCCCTAACTCCTCTGCTTTTTCTGCTTGTCTTCTAGCCGCAACCAAAACAAGCTTCTTCATATTAACACCCTTTAATTGGTCAAAAATAGGTGCAGGATTTCCGCCAGTCATTGTGATAACAGGCACTTCTTCCTCAATAGCTACATTAAGCATGTCCGTAAACGGTCTGCCATGTTGTCCTATTGCATAGTTAACCCCAAATGGTTTGTTTGTTAGTTCTTTTACTTTTTTAATTTCAGTGCGAAGATCTTCTGGTGTGTCAAGTGACATAGCTGTGATTTGACCAAGGCCACCTGCATTTGATACTGCTGCTGCAAGTTCCGAATAAGCTAAATACGCCAGTCCTCCTTGAATGATTGGATACTTAATTCCTAATAAAGTTGAAACCTTCGTTTCCCAATTCATTGTACTCCCACCTTTCATTAATCCATTTCGATGTCACTACTTGAAACTCCTCTTTTTTCCTTTGGTATATGTTATAAGCAAAGTTTAACAGTCCAAAAAATGTTTAATAATTACTTGTTGTGACAATTTAAAAGTATGAAATATTTTTATATGCAAACGGTAAGAGAAATGCTATAATTCACTTGTTTTATGTAGAAAAAAGTAGAATAAAACATTCATTTTATACTGAAATATAAATAAAGAGGTGTGGTTATCAATTGTCGCAAAAGGAAACACCATTATTTACTGGTCTTGTTGAACACTCAAAAAAGAACCCAACTCAATTCCATATACCTGGACATAAAAAAGGTGCAGGAATTGATCCAGAATTTCGAGACTTTATCGGGGACAATGCCCTTTCAATCGATCTCATTAATATAGGACCCTTAGATGATCTACATCAACCTAAAGGCATCATTAAGCAAGCACAGGACCTTGCAGCTGACGCATTTGGTGCAGATCATACTTTCTTTTCTGTTCAAGGTACAAGTGGCGCAATTATGACAATGGTCATGGCTGTATGTGGGCCGGGAGACAAAATTATTGTACCTAGAAATGTCCATAAGTCTGTAATGTCGGCCATTGTCTTTTCCGGTGCAGTGCCAATTTTCATTCATCCAGAGATTGATAATACCTTGGGAATTTCTCATGGAATCACCACAGACTCTGTTAAAAAAGCACTTGAACAGCATCCAGACGCAAAAGGATTACTTGTGATTAATCCAACCTATTTCGGCGTTGCTGCTGACCTAAAAAGGATTGTCGATATTGCTCATTCCTATGAAGTACCAGTGCTCGTTGACGAAGCACATGGCGTGCATATTCACTTCCATGATGGGCTACCGCTATCTGCCATGCAGGCTGGAGCAGATATGGCTGCAACAAGCGTCCATAAGTTAGGTGGTTCAATGACACAAAGCTCAATTTTAAACGTTAGAGAAGGCTTAGTGTCAGCTAACAGGGTTCAAACAATCTTAAGTATGTTAACAACAACATCTACATCATATTTATTATTAGCATCTTTGGATGTTGCGAGAAGACGGTTAGTGACAGAGGGATTCAACCTAATTGAAAAAACAATTCAATTAGCCAACTATACAAGAGAAAAGATCAATGAAATAGAAAAACTTAAATGTATCGGACGCGAAATTTTAGGCTCTAAAGCCACATTTGACTTCGATCCGACAAAATTAATAATTTCTGTAAAAGACCTCGGTATTACAGGTTCAGATGCAGAAGTTTGGCTTCGTGAAAAATACAATATTGAAGTGGAAATGTCTGACCTCTACAACATTCTTTGTATTGTAACACCAGGTGATACTAAGAAAGAAGCTGATTTACTAATTGCTGCACTTGCAAATTTATCTGAAGAAGTCTCACACCTTTCAGAATCTAGAATTGTACCAGAAGTTTTACTTCCAGATATCCCGGTACTTGCTTTATCACCTCGGGATGCATTTTATTCTGAAACAGAAGTTGTTCCATTCGAAGCATCAGCTGGCAGAGTAATTGCTGAATTTATTATGGTCTATCCACCAGGCATTCCAATTTTCATACCTGGAGAAATTATAACTGAGGAGAACTTAACATATATTCAAACCAATATTGAAGCAGGTCTTCCCGTTCAAGGACCCGAGGATTATGATTTAAAATACTTGCGAGTTATCAAGGAGCACAAAGCAATTAAATAAAGTCGAAAAAGAAGCATGCAAATTTTTTTGCATGCTTTTCATTTTTTATAAAGTTATTTCTCTTCGTGATTGCAATCGCAATGGTCGCATGTTGAATAAAGTGTTGTAACCTTCTCATACTCAAAATGTTCAATTGTTTCGCTACATGTTTGACAGATGATTGTACCCATTATTCAAAGCCCCTTTCGAAAAGTAGATTCATAAACTCCCTTTGAAAACGTTTTATGTTATGTTATTTATATAATAGTATGACACAATTGGTTAGTCAATAGTTAATTGTATAACATTTTAAATTATTTTCAGTTATTTTTTATCATACTTGATGAATTGCGATACATAGTTACTACGTACAACACAAAGTTGTAAGGATTACCCATTAAATGCTAGAATAGTAGTAACTTAGAGATATAAACATACATAATTAATCAATCTGGAGTAGGAGTGAAGAGTTTGGAAAACGCATTCATTAAGCTTGTTCCTGCATCAAATACACAAAGTGTATCACTAAATGTTGTAAAAGATCTCTTTAGCTATTACAAGGAAATTACAAGTAAAACGGGGCAGCAACTAGATTGGGATTACGACAATGCTGCATTTCCATACCACATAAAAGAGATGAACCAAGAACATAATTGGTTTTATTTAAAATCCGATCATCAAAAGTATAATGCAATCGTGGTTGGCGTTGGCCAAGAGGCACTTGAAAGTGATAACGGTGAGCAAATCGAGCAATCCTATATCCAAGTCACCCTTCCACAAGTTTCAACCACTGGCGATAAAGGAAAAGCTAATGAGTTCTGTAAGTTTTTAGCAAAAAAACTTGAAGGAGAATTACATCTATTTAACGGAAGAATAATGTATTTTTACAAACGAAAATAACGGTTAATGTATAGGTTTTCTATAACTAAATTTTCAAGATTAAGTAAGAATAGACCATATCATAGTGATGTGGTCTTTTTCTATGTAAATGCCCAAAAAACCTTTTCAAATGAGAAAAAACATAAAAAGGAAATGAACGTAATCAAGAATGAACTCTTTCGTGTTAGTCCAATTTTGTTTGCTATTAAAAATGCAAGATAACAAAAGATTACTAATAATATACCTTTCGCAAACAGACTATCGGAACGTGATAACCAAGTAACCAAAGAAAATGTACTCCATATTAATACCTGGATTAATCCAATTACATATACCTTCATGAAGAAACTCCCCTTTTATCAGCAATAAAGGAACTATGATCTCGTTTCGCATTCTAGTCTCTATGAATTTCTGTTTACTATATTAATTAATATGCACAGAAATATGGTAGTATTTTTCATTTATGTAACAAATCAATGACATTGGAAAGAATTTTAAGAATACATGATAAAATGAATTTAAATTGAAAAATAGGCGTTTTGTATTATTCAAATTTAGCATGAAAGACCTATACTTTTGACTATTTTATGGAAGAGTGATTAACAAAATGAAAGAATTTACCCTAATCATACTTTCTTTTATTTTCCTTTCCTCATGTTCTTCATACCAAACACAACCTACATTGCCAGAAATCAAAGACAAACAAATCATCTTTTTTTCTGATGAAGATAATCTTCATAATGAAAGTAATTATTATGATGCTTTACTGGAGCTTAGAAATAAATTCCCAACTGAAATCGCAAATATGAAGGTTGTTTCGTCTGAAGATAATAGATTGTATACGAAGTATAAGATTGATGAATATCCTTCTTTATTAATTATTGAACAAGATAAAGTCCTTGAAAAAATTGAAGGGAATGTCGACAAAGAAGAAATTATCATCCCCCTTGAAAACGTCTTGTCGACCTCAACAAGTTCAAAAAAATAAAAAAATCGCCCCGTATTCGGAGCGATTTTTTACATTTATTATTTTACAATGTGAATTGGAGATCCTAAAGCAACTTCTGCTGCTTCCATTGTGATTTCACCTAGAGTTGGGTGAGCATGAATTGTCATTGCAATATCTTCAGCTGTCATACCAGCTTCAACAGCAAGGCCTAATTCAGAAATAATATCTGATGCACTTTCACCTGCTACTTGAGCACCGATTATTAGTCCATCCTCTTTACGAGTAATTAACTTTACAAAACCGTCAGTAGCCTCAAGTGCTAGCGCACGACCATTTGCTGCATATGGGAATTTAGCTGCTACAATTTCAATTCCTTCGTCTTTAGCTTGTTGCTCAGTGTATCCAACTGTAGCTAGTTCAGGCTCAGAGAATACAACAGCAGGAATACCTAAATAGTCAATTTCTGATGACTCACCAGCAATTGCCTCTGCTGCAATTTTACCTTCATATGATGCTTTATGTGCTAATTGAGGTCCAGGAACAATATCACCGATTGCGTAAATATTACTTACACTTGTACGGCATTGTTTATCGATCTCAATAACGCCTCTTTCATTCATTTTAACACCAGCAAGCTCTAATCCAAGCTCATCAGTATTAGGACGACGACCTACCATTACGAATACATAGTCTGCGTCAATTGAATGTTCTTCGCCTTTTGCTTCATACTTCACTTTTACACCATTTTCAGTCTCTTCAACACCTTTAGCAAGCGCCTTAGTGATGATTTCCGCACCTTTTTTCTTAAGGTTCTTTTTAACAATTGTAGTCATTTGTTTTTCAAAACCAAGAAGGATATCATCTGCTCCCTCTAGAATTGTAACTTGTGATCCAAAGTTTGCATAAGCACCGCCAAGTTCAATACCAATTACACCACCGCCGATTACGACGATTTTTTCTGGTACTTCCTTAAGTCCAAGTGCGCCAGTTGAATCAAGAACACGTTTTGAATATTTAAAAGATGGTATTTCGATTGGACGAGAACCTGTAGCAATAATTGCATTTTTGAAATTGTACGTTTGTGCAGAGTCTTCGTTCATTACACGTAAAGAGTTTGCATCTACGAAATATGCTTCCCCTTTTACAACTTCAACCTTATTACCTTTTAATAGTCCTGCAACTCCACCAGTTAATTTCTTAACAACACTATCTTTAAAAGCTTGAACTTTTGAAAAATCAAGTGTTACATTTTCAGCTTTGATTCCCATTGATTCAGAATTCTTAGCTGTTTCATAACGGTGTCCAGCGGAGATTAGCGCCTTAGAAGGGATACATCCAACGTTAAGACAAACACCACCAACAGTGTCTTTCTCTACAATCGTAACTTTTTGTCCTAGTTGTGCAGCACGAATCGCTGCAACATATCCACCAGGTCCAGCACCAATAACTATTGTATCTGTTTCAATTGGGAAATCTCCTACTACCATGTTGTATTACGCCTCCATTAATAATAATTGTGGATCATTTAACAAACGTTTGATTTGGTTGAGTGCGTTCTGTGCAGTAGCACCATCAATCATACGGTGATCAAAGCTTAATGATAAAGCAAGGACTGGAGCTACAACAATTTCACCATTTTTTACAACAGGCTTCTCTGCAATTCGGCCTACTCCTAAGATTGCAACTTCTGGATGGTTAATAACAGGAGTGAACCATTGTCCACCAGCTGATCCAATGTTACTGATAGTACATGAAGCACCTTTCATTTCATTAGGAGCTAACTTACCATCACGAGCTTTTCCTGCTAATTCATTGATTTCATTAGAGATAGAGAAAATTGACTTACGATCCGCATCTTTAACAACAGGAACAAGAAGACCTTTTTCTGTATCAGCAGCAATACCAATATTGAAGTAGTGCTTATGAATAATTTCGCTAGTTGCATCATCAAGTGATGTATTTAAAGCAGGGAAATCACGTAATGCCGCAGTTAAAGCTTTTACGATATATGGTAGGTATGTTAACTTAATACCTTTTTCGGCTGCAACAGCCTTAAATTTCTTACGGTGTGCAACCAACTCAGTTACATCTACTTCGTCCATTAACGTTACGTGTGGAGCTGTATGTTTTGAGTTAACCATTGCTTTAGCGATTGCTTTACGAATTCCACTCATCTTTTCACGTGTTTCAGGGTATTCGCCCGCAGGAATTGGTTGTTTTGCAGGAGCTGTCGCTGCTTCTGCTGCTGCTTTTGGAGCTTCAGCTGCAGGTGTTTCTGTAGCAACAGTTGCACCGCCAGAAGTGAACGCATCAATATCCGACTTCATTATTCTACCATTATCGCCACTTCCTGCAACCTTTTTAATGTCAATTCCTTTTTCTCGTGCATATTTTCGAACAGAAGGCATAGCAATGATACGACGATTTTCATCAACATCAGCTGCTGGTGCTGTTGCTTCTGGTGCAGCCTCGGCTGTTTTTTCTTCCTGAACTTCTTGTTTAGGAGCTTCATCGGATTCATCGCCTTTAAATTTAAGGTCCTCATAACCAGGAGCATCAAATTTAATTAGCGTATCACCTACAATTGCAACAGTACCTTCTTCTACAAGTACTTCAAGTACTTTCCCTTTAACTGGAGAAGGAATTTCTACTACTGCTTTATCATTTTGGACCTCACAAAGAACATCGTCCTCATTTACCTCATCGCCTGGTTTTACAAACCATTTTACGATTTCACCTTCATGGATACCTTCACCGATATCTGGCAACTTAAATTCAAATGCCACGGTTTTCGCCTCCTAAAATTGTTAGTTTCTTGTCAAGATAGCCTGGCGGCGCATGACTACTTGTTGAACTTCTTTTCTAGTTGAACTCTCATACGCCACAAGCTTATTTATTCCGAAAAGGATAGTTAATCCTCGATTAATTGGTTATATATTAGAAGTTCAATACTTTCTTCGCAGTTTCAATTACATCCTTGAAGTTTGGCAACCATACTGATTCTGCTTGCGAGAATGGATATACTGTATCAGCTGCAGCTACACGTAATACCGGAGCTTCTAAACTTAAAATTGCACGATCGTTGATCTCAGCAACAACGTTTGCTGCAATTCCAGCTTGTTTTTGAGCCTCTTGTACCACGATAGCTCGTCCTGTTTTTTCAACTGAACTAATGATTGTTGGAATATCTAATGGGCTTACTGTTCGTAAGTCAATAACTTCTGCAGAAATGCCCTCTTTTTCTAACTCAGTAGCAGCCTTTAAGCATTCGTGTACCATTGCACCATATGAAATCATAGTGATATCTGTACCTTCACGTTTAACTTCTGCTTTGCCAAGTTCAATTGTATATTCGCCCTCTGGAACCTCCTGGCGGAATGAACGATAAAGCTTCATATGCTCAAGAAAGACAACTGGGTCGTTATCGCGAATTGCGGAAATTAATAGACCTTTTGCATCATAAGGTGTTGATGGAATAACAACCTTTAGCCCAGGTTGCTGTGCCATAAAACCTTCTAAGCTATCTGCGTGAAGTTCTGGTGTATGTACACCGCCACCAAAAGGTGAACGAATCGTTACTGGAGCAGTGTAACGACCACCTGAACGATAACGCATACGAGCTAATTGACCACTAATAGAATCAATAACCTCATAGACAAATCCAAAGAATTGAATTTCTGGAACTGGACGGTAGCCCTGTAAGCTTAGACCAACAGCAAGACCACCAATACCTGATTCAGCTAGTGGTGTATCAAACACGCGATCTTCACCGAATTCAGCCTGTAGACTTTCAGTAGCACGGAACACACCGCCGTTAACTCCAACGTCTTCACCGAAAACTAAGACATCTGGGTTATTCTTTAATTCTGTGCGTAACGCATCAGTGATTGCTTGAATCATTGTCATTTGCGCCATGGCTTACTTCGACTCCTTCGCTTTATAGATTTCCATTTGCTCCTCTAAATTTAAAGGAAGCTCTTCAAACATATGTGAAATAAGGTCAGTAACCTTTTGTTTTGGTGTTTCGTCCGCTTTTTTAATTGCGTTCTTGATGTCTTCTTTAGCCTCTTCAATGACTTGGTTTTCTAACTCTTCATTCCAAATTCCTTTTCCTTCAAGGTACTTACGGAAACGAACGAGTGGATCTTTCTTTTCCCATTCATTGTCAAGCTCAGAAGTACGATATCTTGTTGGATCATCTCCAGCCATTGTATGTGGACCGTAACGGTAAGTCATTGTTTCGATCAACGTTGGACCTTCTCCATTTACTGCACGCTCACGAGCTTCTTTAACTGCTACATATACAGCAAGTGGATCCATACCATCAACTTGGATTCCAGGGATACCAGCTGCAACTGCTTTTTGAGCTAAAGTATTGGCTGCTGATTGTTTTTCAACTGGAGTAGAGATAGCAAAACGGTTATTTTGAACAATAAATACCGCTGGTGCTTTGAAAGCTCCTGCAAAGTTAATACCTTCATAGAAATCACCTTGAGAAGTACCGCCATCACCAGTATAAGTAATAGCAATTGACTTCTTGCCACGCTTTTTCATCCCTAAAGCAACACCAGCACATTGTATGTATTGTGCACCAATAATGATTTGTGGAGAAATTACATTAACACCTTCAGGAACTTGGTTCCCATGAAAATGTCCGCGCGAGAACAAGAATGCTTGATATAGTGGTAAACCATGCCAAACGATTTGAGGTACATCACGGTAACCTGGTAAAATAAAATCTTCTTTTTCTAGCGCAAATTGAGATGCAAGTTGTGAAGCTTCTTGACCTGCAGTAGGTGCATAGAAACCTAAACGTCCTTGACGGTTTAACGAAATTGAACGTTGATCAAGTATTCTTGTATAAACCATTCTTCTCATTAATTCTTTTAATTGATCATCACTTAAATCAGGAACAGCATCTTTGTTAACTACTTCTCCTTCTTCATTTAAGATCTGAAACATAGGAAAGTTTTCAGCAACTTTATCCAGTTGCCCTTGTAAATCAAAGACATTTGCTTTTACAGCCATCTTTTTTCGCTTCCTTTCTTACCCTATTTTCTTTAATCAAATGCACCCGACCATTTATAGTAAGGGGCTTTAACTTTACAATGGTGACGAACCAAGTATAAAGTTAAGGTTGATACAAAACATACAGCATTAGGTTACCCAAAAATATATCTTTTCAAAGACATAATTAAGAGGAAGTTCAAAAAAACGAATGAATATGACGCATCGAATTTCTTCGTTGGCTTGTTTTTTTCGTTCCTCACATATTAAATACATACGTTCGAAACTCAAAGCTGCGCCGCCTTGAACTCTCGACGCACAGGATGTGCTAGTGTCGACAATTCCACAGAACGTGGCGTTTTTGTAGAAGCGGTCCTCTTCATTCTCATTTTTTTAACACCACTATTATCCATTCGGACGAAGTCTTTTGATGTAATAATTTTTTGTCATGCTCGAAAAAGATATTTTGACTCCTAAATGAACCTGTATTAATTATTTTAGTAAAGCAATTAATACAACTGCTCCCTATCCATTTCCAAGTTTACAACAACGTAAGACACACGTCAAATTGTTTGTTTACTGTTTTATTACTTGTCCACCGTTTTTTTCTGTTTTGTATAAATTCCCATTTTTAAAAACTGTATCAGTACACATTTAGCATCTGTACTATAAAAACCTTACTTTTGTCGTAAAATAGTCAAAACAAAAGGGCTATCACAATGATAGCCCTTTCACGGTAATAATATTATTATTCCTCTTTAAAGACAACTTCTAGTCCAGCGTTTTGATAAAAAGCAACCTTTGCTTTGTTGTATTGGTCAGTCAATTTATTAAACGTTTCATTTGCGGCAACTACTTTTTCATACGTTTCATTTATAAGATTAATTTGTTTTTCTAATTCATCCAATGTTAATTCTTCATTTTGAAACATTTCATATAATTTTTTATCATGCTCTATGGCTTCTTTATATACAGTGTATAGATCCTCGTAGCTTTCGTAACGCTTGTTCATCAAAGAGACAAGTTCGTTACCTTCTTCCTTTACACTGTCCTCTTTAATTTCAGAAATAAGTGCATCAACCTTTTGAAATTCCTTCTTGGATGCTTCGATGCTCTTTTGTTCATTGTTAATTCGTGTTTCGCGGTCTCCAACAATTGCCAATGCTTCATTCGATAAGGAAACAATTTGATCAAATTCTTTCATTCCCAATGTTAAAATTTTATCGTAAAGCTCTTTCTCTTTTTTCTCAAGCTCCACCAATGGGTTTTGTTGCTCTTCAAAGTCCTTTTCTACTGCTACCACTTTTTCTAAAGTCTCATAAATCTGTTCTTCAGGTGTCGGCCCGCCCAAACACCCCATTAAGAGAAAACTCATACAAACACAAAGAAATACAACTTTTAACGTTTTATTTTTCAATATCTGCTCCCCCTTAGCTACTTCAAATATACTATATTATAATACGATTTCATAACATTTTTTAGGTTTCAACTAAATATATGAATTTGTACATGCTTTAGAACAGACTAGAGTCCTACTTTAATATTTAAAAATGAAATAACCTTTGTTAAACTTAAGATAAATATAAGCATCAAGACCAGGAAGTGATAAATGTGATAACAATGGATAATATTATCCGGGAAGGACATCCAACTTTACGGAAGGTTGCAGATGAGGTTCCTATACCTGCATCAGCGGAAGACCGCAAGATACTTAAAGAACTATTAGAATTTGTGAAAAACAGTCAGAACCCTGAAACTGCTGAAAAATACGGATTAAGACCAGGTATAGGGCTTGCTGCACCGCAAATTAATGTGGCAAAGCGTATGATTGCTGTACATTTAAAAGATGAAAATGATGAACTACACAGTTATGCTTTGTTTAATCCACAGATTATTAGTCATTCTATAAAAAAGAGTTATTTAACAACTGGTGAAGGTTGTTTATCTGTTGACAGAGCTGTACCAGGATATGTACCGCGTTACTTAAAAATTAAGGTAAAAGGAACTAACATAGACGGCGATGAAGTGATTGTGAAATTAAAAGGTTTACCTGCTATTTGTTTTCAGCATGAAATAGATCACTTAAATGGAGTTATGTTCTATGATTATATCAATGAGGAAAATCCGTTTGCCGAACCAGAAAACGCAATACCTATCGAGCGTTAGTAAGTAATTATTTTTACGTTAAGTTTTATAGTGCTTTTTGTTAGGCCAAATTGACTTATTCATCTTCGCCAAATTACCTTTCTTTTATTAGCTATGATAATTTGACCCTTTTTTCCACATAATAAGGACAAAACTTTAACCCAAAATCAACGTTCTTGAGATGTTTAAAGTTTGAGAAAAAAGGAGATGATAGTCATGCTAAAAAAGTTACGGAAAAAATTAATTAAGCAGTGGCAAGATTTATTAAAAAGGAAATCAATAGCATAAGAATTGTTAACAAAAAACTTGCCTCCTAGTGAAGTTGAAACTAATAATGACGAAAAGAGCCCTTCGTTATGGAGGGCTTGTTATGTACTATCATGCTCTTCAGTGGTATAATAGACATTTAGGTGTACGGTTCAATAATTTTAGCATAAATTACATAGTAACCCCTAAACTAACCCCCTCTTTTTACCTATAAGCAATGCAATGTTAAGAAATATTTAGGAAAAGCAAGAAAAAACATGAAAAACTTGTTATATTTTTATATAATAGAAAAAGTTACTCTAACTTTCGGAAATTAAGGAGAGATTTGGCAATGATTTTTAAAGTTTACTACCAAGAGGATGTATTAGAAGTTCCAGTAAGAGAACATACAAAAACTTTGTATATTGAAGCAGAATCTCAAGTTGAGGTTCGCCAAAAATTAAAGGAACGGAAAATTAACATTGAATATATTCAAAAGGTGGAAGGGGCCTATCTTGAGTATGAGCAACTAAATGAAGATTATAATGTATTGGAGATTTGATGAATTATGAAATTTGTAAAGAACGATCAAACAGCTGTTTTCGCCTTAGGTGGACTCGGGGAAATTGGTAAAAACACTTATGGCGTACAGTTTCAGGATGAAATTATCCTGATCGATGCTGGGATTAAATTCCCGGAGGACGAGCTGTTAGGAATCGACTATGTTATTCCTGATTACAGCTATTTAGTCAAGAACGAGGACAAGATTAAAGGTTTATTCATAACGCACGGTCACGAGGATCATATTGGTGGAATCCCGTATTTACTTCGTGAAATCAATGTACCGATTTATGGAGGTAAGCTTGCGCTAGGTTTAATTCGTAACAAGCTAGAAGAGCACGGACTACTCCGCCAAGCAAAGTTGATTGAAATTAAGGAAGATGACATAATAAAATTCCGTAAAACATCAGTAACTTTTTTTAGAACGACGCATAGTATTCCAGATTCATACGGAATTGTAGTAAAAACACCTCCTGGACAAGTCGTACATACAGGGGATTTCAAATTTGATTTCACACCTGTTGGGGAGCCAGCAAATCTTCAAAAAATGGCGGAAATCGGCAGAGATGGAGTACTATGCCTGCTCTCAGATAGTACAAATGCGGAAATACCACATTTTACAATGTCTGAAAGACGCGTAGGAGAAAGTATTCAGGATATTTTCCGAACGGTAGATGGCCGAATCATATTTGCTACTTTTGCATCTAATATTCATCGCCTACAGCAGGTGGTTGAAGCCGCTGTTCAAAACGATCGAAAAATCGCAGTGTTTGGAAGAAGTATGGAATCAGCAATCACAATTGGATATGATTTAGGTTATATTCAATGCCCAAAGGATACGTTTATTGATGCTAACCAAATCAATCGCCTCCCAGCAAATAAGGTTGTTATTCTTTGTACTGGAAGTCAAGGGGAACCAATGGCTGCCCTTTCAAGAATTGCGAATGGTACACACCGACAAATTCAAATCATTCCTGGGGATACAGTCGTGTTTTCATCATCACCTATTCCAGGGAATACACTGAGTGTTAGTCGAATCATCAATATGCTTTACCGCGCAGGCGCCGATGTTATTCATGGAACATTAAGTAACATCCATACCTCGGGTCATGGAGGCCAAGAGGAGCAAAAATTAATGCTTCGTCTAATGCAACCAAAGTATTTTATGCCAATTCATGGTGAATACCGGATGCAAAAGATGCACGCGAAATCGGCTGTAGATTGTGGTGTATTTGAAGAAAACTGCTTTATCATGGACAATGGAGAGGTTCTTGCCTTAAGTGAGAATGAAGCATCTGTTGCTGGAAAAATTCCATCAGGAAATGTGTATATCGATGGTAGCGGTATTGGTGATATCGGGAATATTGTGTTGCGAGATCGTCGCATCCTTTCCGAAGAAGGTCTTGTGATCGTTGTCGTAAGTATTAATATGAAGGATTTTAAGATTGCTGCAGGACCTGACTTAATTTCTCGTGGATTTGTGTATATGCGTGAGTCCGGAGATTTAATCAATGATGCACAGAGTCTTATTACGAAACATTTAAATAAAGTAATGGAGCGTCGCACGACCCAATGGTCTGAAATTAAGAATGAAATCACAGACACGCTTGCACCGTTCCTATATGAAAAGACAAAACGCCGTCCAATGATTTTACCGATCATTATGGAGGTTTAAGTTAGTCCGCTAACCCTTGTAATATTCAATGTCATTCCCACTGAGGCTCTCCTCAGTGGGTTTTTAATTTGATCATTACACAATAAAACCAAGTTTAGATCTCAATTTCTTTTTTACTCAAGCTTGTAAGCCTAGAGGCTTCTTGCGGGACATATTTCCATATTTTCATGTTAGCATGCTTTTCAAAGCATGAAAACTAAGCGTTCTCTAAATTCTTTTTCCATAATAAAAACGCCTCATGCTGAGACGTTTATTCTATGATTAGATTTTTTTCAAAACGGCTAATATCTGTGTCAGCCCCGATTATAATTAGGATATCCCCTTTATGTATTTGCTCGGTTGCTGATGGAGATACAATAATGTCTTTTCCTCTTTTCATTGCCACGATGGTTACCCCATACTTCGCACGTACATCTAATTCAATTAAAGATTTCCCGTCAATCTTTTTTCCTGCAACAATTTCAATAATACTGTGCTCATCAGAAAGTTCCAGATAATCCAAGACATTGTTTGAAATAATATTATGGGCAATTCGTTTTCCCATATCTCGCTCTGGATGTACAATCCGATCCGCTCCAATTTTACTTAAAATTTTCTCATGATAGTCATTTTGTGCTTTCACCCAAATTTGCTTGACCCCTAATTCCTTTAGAATAATAGTCGTTAATATACTCGCTTTCAGATTGTCCCCGATAGCAACTATAACTAAGTCAAAATTTCGAATCCCAATGCTCTTGAGAACTGATTCATCAGTAGAATCGCCAACAACTGCATGAGAGGCTATAGTTGAAAACTCATTCACTTTATCTTCATCAAGGTCCATAGCCATGACTTCCATGCCTTCATCACTTAATGCGCGGCATACGCTACCTCCAAAGCGTCCAAGGCCTATTACCGCAAACTCCTTTTTGTTCACTGCCTATTCCCCCATCAAATTGAGATACTCTAGATTGTATCACAATTAATCTATAATTTGGAAGCATCCCTGTCACCCTTATTTGTAGAGCACAGTAAAAACAAAAGGACTAGGGTGTCCTAGTCCTTTTAAGTTTATCTAAATTGCCTCAAGCATCTTAAACTGTGCTTTTACCAATCCAAAATATTCGCCTTGCTGGTTCATTAATTCATGGTGATTTCCTTGTTCGATGATTTCACCATGATCTAATACGAAAATATTATCAGCTTCACGAATAGTCGATAGCCTATGGGCAATGATGATTGCTGTACGCCCCTTTAATAATTGCTTTAAAGCCTGTTGTATTTTGACTTCTGTTTCAGTATCAATACTTGCAGTTGCTTCATCTAAGATTAAGATTTTAGGATCTGCAAGTAGCGCACGAGCGAAAGACAGTAATTGTCGTTCCCCAACTGATAAGATATTCCCTCTTTCCTCAACTTCCGTGTCGTACCCATTTACAAGTTTCTCAATAAACTGATGGGCACCCACTGCTTGTGCAGCGCCTATTATCTCTTCATCCGTTGCGTCTGGTCTCCCAAACCGGATATTGTCTTTTATTGTACCAGAGAAAATAAACGTATCTTGCAGGACTACACTTATTTGAGAACGAACACTCTGGAGAGATAATTCTTTAATATTAATTCCGTCGATTTTTACTTCCCCAGATGTTACATCATAGAAGCGGCTAATGAGATTAGCGATCGTCGTTTTACCTGAACCAGTATGACCCACGAGGGCGATGGTTTGACCTGCGTCTATGGTCAAGGAAATGCCTTTCAAGGCTTTTCGACTTTCATCATATGCGAATTCCACATGGTCGAATTCAATCTTCCCTTTCATATCAGACAAGTGAATTGGATTTTCTTTTTCACCTACAATTGGTTTTTCATCAATAAATTCGAAAATACGTTCGGAAGAGGCCATCCCGACGAGTAATTGATTATATACTTGACCTAAACGTGAAATAGGCTCCCAAAACATTCCTAAATAGAAGGCAAATGAGACAAATACCCCAATTGTTAGTCCGTCAGCTTGGATTAGTGTAGCCCCAAACCAAATCAAAATTGCAGTTCCAACCGCATTTGTCATTTCAACAAATGGACGGAACATCGCATTTTTCTGGGTAGCATCTCTCCAACTTTCAAAGTTTTGATTATTAATTCCATCAAAGAACTCAATATTTTCCTTCTCCTGAGTAAATGCTTGTGTCACACGAATCCCTTGAATACTTTCATTCAGATGCGAGTTTAGCATGGATTGCTTAATTCTTACTGTTTGCCAAGATCTTCTAATCTTTCTTCTTAATTTAGTTGTAATTAAGACCATCAGTGGCAGAATAATTAAGATTGCCAATGTAAGCTTTGGACTTAAACCAAAAAGAATAAAAATGACCCCAAACAGGAGCACGAAATCCATTAATAGATTAATAACCCCATTCGTGAATAATTCCTGTAATGAGTTCACATCATTTAGAATTCGAACTAAGATAGAACCTGCTGAACGCTTATCAAAGAATCGATGTGACAGACCTTGAACGTGTGTAAAAAGATGCTTTCGTAAATCGTAAATAATATTTTGACCAAGCATATTGGTCCATTTGATACGATAAATGTTCGCAACATAATTAATTGCATATAACCCAGCAATCGTAGAAACTAAGACCATTAATAAATCTGTATCTTTATTCGCGATCGCATGGTCAATTGTATATTTCCCAATTAGAATAGGTGCGATCAACCGAACAGCGGTTGTTAATAAAACCATGATTATTGCTAAAGGCAATAAATTTTTTGAATATGGTTTCATATAGCCTAATAATCTGAGCATTTGTTTCCAGTTAAACGGTTTTTCGATTGCTTGGTCCGTTGAATAATGGAACCGATGTTTTATATCTTGTTTTTCATTTTTTGACATTTAATCTCACCTACCTAACCTACTTGTGACTGTAAGACAACTTTTTGATCCTTATACTGAATATCATATATGCGTTGATATGGTCCTTCATTTTTCAATAATTCCTCGTGTGTTCCACGTTCAACGATGGATCCATTATCTAATACCAATATTTCATCAGCATGTTTCAACGAAGAAATTCGATGTGCAATGATAAATGTAGTCCGTCCCTTCATTACTTCCTTTAAGGCTTGTTGAATTGAAAATTCTGTTTCCATATCTACCGCACTTGTTGCATCATCTAAAATGAGAATACTAGGATCAATACAGATTGACCTTGCTATCGCAATTCGTTGCTTTTGTCCACCAGATAATCCCATGCCACGTTCACCAAGCATCGTATCATATCCATTAGGAAGCTCCATGATAAACTCGTGTGCTTGGGCTCTTTTTGCTGCATCAATAATTTCTTCCATCGAAGCATTAGGTTTACCATATGCTATATTCGCACGGATTGTGGAAGAGAATAAGAATGATTCCTGCATAACAAATCCAATATTGCTCCTCAAAGTAGCAATCGAATAGTCTGAAACATCTCTGCCATCAATAAAGACTTGGCCTTTTACTGGTTCATAAAATCTTGTCATTAGCTGTGTAATACTTGTTTTCCCAGATCCTGTTGCCCCAATTAACCCAATAACTTTACCCGGTTCAGCTGTAAATGAAATCGACTGTAATGCAGCCTCATCATCCTCTGTATACTTTAAGGTAACGTCTTTAAATTCTACATGCCCCTGCAAGTTATCCCTGTTAACAACATCTTTTTGATCAATAATTTTTTCATCTGCTTCAAGGATCTCTAGTAAACGTTCGCCAGATGCCTTTGCTTGAGAAAACATATTAATAATAAAACCAAGGTTCATAATTGGGTTGAGCAGGTACCACACTAAACTAAAAAATGCGACGAGTTCCCCATAAGAGACAGACCCACCAATTACTAGATATCCCCCATAAGATAATAGAGCGACAACACAGACGTTTCCAATAAACTCCATAAACGGGAAAAACTTTGCCCAAATCTTTGAGGTAGCCAGTGAAACATCTCGATAATTTTCATTGGAATGGTTGAATTTATTGATTTGAAATTCTTCTCGTGATAATGACTTTACCGTATTAATCCCGCTGATATTTTCTTGTACATTCGTGTTCAAACGGCCAAATGTTTTTCTAACCTTACGAAATGCTGGGTGGACCCGCTTATCAAAACGATATACAACAATTGCGAGAAAGGGTAATGCCAAAATTGTTACCAATGTAAGTGAAATGGAATACGAAAACATCACGATTAAACTGAAAACAATTAAAAGTGTAAAACGAAGTAGTTCGGCAAACCCAAATGAAAGGAAGAATCGAATTCCCTCAACGTCGGCAGTTAATCTTGACATAAGATCTCCAGTTTTTGCATTATCATAATAACTAAAGGGTAAGCGTTGCAGTTTTTCATATAATGCATTTCTTACCTTATAAACAGCCGTTATACCAAATAAATCCCCTAAATACTGGTTGAAATATGTGGCTAACCCCTTAATTAACATGATGGCAATAAAACCAAATGCAAGATATGGTACATACTGATAATTTCCTGCCCTGATAACCTCGTCTATGGTTATCTGAAGCACGATAGGATAGACAACTGTTATTCCTGTGACAAAAATCATGGCAAATAATGACCAGAAAAAATATTTCCGGTACGGCCAATAAAACCCCTTTAATTTCCTAAAAGTATCCATAAAAATCCCCCCTCGGTGTTTCCATAAAAAACACTTCCATAAAAAACCTAAATTGTACGTAACATATAATATATCGGTTTTCGAAATAAATATCTAGTGCATTTTCAGAAAATGTTAAATATTTTATCTAAAAAATAAGGCTAAGTCAATTTGACCTAGCCTTGTGAGCAAACCTCATTATTATTCAGCATTTTGAGTTTCTTCTAATACGCGGTTAACCCGTTTGGTTAACATCTTCATGCCACTACCACCTGCTTGGAAATGACGAAGCTTTCCTTCTTTATCAAATACATAATAAGCAGGAACATATTGGTTTTCGAACTTATCATTCAATTTAAGATCACTATCAACAAAGATTGGTTGAGTGATATTATGGTCCTCGGCAACTTGCTTGATTTCATCTAAATCAAGATCATTTTCTGACCTTGGCATATGAACAGCAATAACATTTAACTTGTCCTGATATTGGTCGCGGAATTCATTCACCTGAGGCATTGCTTCCTTACAAAGACCACAGCTGATTGACCAAAAATGAATAAGAGTTGGTTTTTCACCAACAAGGTCAGCTTTACTAACTTCACCATTTAACCAAGCTTTTTCTCCATCAAGTTCAGGCATTTGATCACGTAATTTCATCGATTTTACCCTCCGAATTATGGATTAAAGGGCCTAACAAACGTTAGACCCTGTTGTTTTTTGTTAATTAGACATTAAGTGTAGCTTGACCAGGTCTCCAGTTAGCAGGGCAAAGGCCACCAGTCTGTAATGCTTGAAGAACTCGTAATGTTTCATCAACATCGCGACCAATGTTGTTGTGGTTAACGACAGAATACATCATCTCCCCTTCTGGGCTGATGATGAAAAGACCACGTAATGCAATACCTTCTTCTTCAATTAGAACACCGTATTCTTTGGAAATGGCATGGTTAGTGTCTGCAGCTAGTGGATAGTTCAGATCCCCTAATCCATTGTCTTTACGGTCAGTGTTAATCCAAGCTAGGTGTGTATGAATTGTATCTGTAGAAGCACCAATAACGATTGCGTCTAGATCTTCAAATTCATCATAACGATCAGACATTGCTGTAATTTCTGTAGGACATACGAAAGTGAAATCCATTGGATAGAAAAATAATACTGTCCACTTATCGTTTTTCATGTTCTCTTCAAGACTAACTTTACCAAATTCTTTATTTGGCATAACAGCGTCCATTTCAAAACGAGGAGCTTGTTTACCTACCATACGTTCTGCCATATGTAAAACCTCCTAATATTTTTCATAAGTAGATTGATAACGCTAACACCAATATTCAAGTATATCCAGCATTATACTGTTTAAACATGGTAATCGCTATCAACAATGACTAGTTTAACAAAGAGGTAGCTGTCGATTCAAGTAAAACGCCGTCGTTTTTTTAAAATTATACAATCTTTACAATTTTATAATATATCGTGGATAAACGATGGATTCACAAAAAAAGACTAGGTGAAATACCTAGTCTTGTCTTTTCCTCTATCATTGTTTACGCCTGTCCTAAACGACTTTCTACTTGTTGACAAACTTGGTCAGCAGATAGTCCGTTTGCTTCAATGACTGGCCCTTTCATGACAGTATCAGCCATACCCATTACATTCGAATCTAAACCTGTAACAACACAACAGTCACAGTTTTGTGCATCACTTTCCTGTTTTAGCTGAACAACTTCATAGCCTTTTTCTTGAAGAGCCTGCTGAACATTTGTTAGAGAACCTTCAACACCAATTTTCGCCATTAATCATCCACCTCCTCATATATGTAATTTGTCACAATCAGACTGTGATTATTCTACACATATTCGTGGAGTGAATTCTGCACCTTATAACGATTCATAGAAATCATTTTATAAAGAATCTATATTTTCTTTAATCATCTCAACAAATGCTTGGACTTGTTTAAGCTCAAATGCATAATCATAACCGACCAACCATGTGTCGCGTTTCATTGGTTCATTATTCTCGTTCATTAAAGGGATTTTATAAATATTTTTCGTTTCATCATCATTTAAAGTGACAGATGGCAAAATCGCATAACCAATTCCATTTAAGGTCATTTGCTTACATGTTTCAATTTGGTCAACCACAATGGTACGACGTGGTGTCGATTGAAAGGTTCGATGCCACCATTCCTGAATTTCTTGATAATAGGTTGAATCACTTTTGAATTGAATAAACGGTCGGTCTGTTTCCCACACCTGTTCGATTTTTTGGATTTCTGTATCAACCATATACATCGTATCGGTTAATAGGTGATGCTTTGCACCCTTCCAATCAGGTTTGCCACGGATAATTCCAATATGTACTGTATCATCATAGAGATTTTTTAATATTTCACTACTCCAACCGGTAATTAATGAAATTTTAGCATGTGGAAACTTATTTACATATTTTTTTAATACCTTTGGAAGCCAATTCTGTCCGATAATAGACGCACATGCAATTTTAAGGGTGCCGTGCACTTCTTGATTGAGTCCTTGTAGCTGCTCACGTATTTTTTCTTCCTTCTCAACAACCTCTTTTGCAAAATCAATTATTTTTTCTCCAGCAGGTGTTGGCGTGAGTCCTTTTTGTGAACGTATGAAAATTTTTGTATTCCATGCTTTTTCAATCGATTGTAAGCGCTGGGATAACGCAGGTTGTGTAACAAATAAACGTTCAGATGCTTTTCGCATATTTAATTCAGATGATAGTACCACTAATAATTGAAATTCGGAAAATTGCACATTGTTTCCTCCTGAACACAGGTATAAGTTTTACTTATAGTATAAATGATTTATTACAAATAATCATTATACACAGAAAAAAACCCTCCATATCAGCATGAAGGATTTAAGTAACTTATTTAATTTTTAATTGTTTATTAAATTGCTTTAAAATAGTACGGCGGGTAAATATTCCTTCAAACACTAAATTATCATTTTCAACACAGACAAATGAGTGATCAATGACTAATTGTAGACCCTTTATGACATTGTCATTTAAATTTAACCTGGGAATTTCCCTGTTCATTACTTCTTCAACCTTCATTTTCTCTAGACGTTCAAATTCAATTCGCTCTAGTCCAAGAATTGAGTCTAAAATATGTGTTGAACTAATCAATCCATGCAGTTTATACTTTGGATCCAATACAGGGACTGCGGTATATCCCGTTTTTGTAAGGACAAGTAATGCGTGCTCTAAGCTATTCCCGATTTGAACATGAGCTACTTTATCTGCAGAAATAAGTAAGTCTTTAATTGTTGTTTCAAATAGATTTTCATTTTGAAGACCAAACATGTAAGCCTCACAACCTCACATTGTAATTATTTTCATATATTACCAGATTAAAATTTTCATTCTCCTCTTTTATTTTAACATAATTTTTGGGTGAGAACTTGTATTATTTAAGGGTGATGTAGAGTTAGTACTTTAGAAGGAAGAAAAGGCTCAGCAGTCTGCCGAGCCTAAGAAGTGTGATTAGCTAATTAAATCGAAAATTTCAATCGCAATCATGTCAATATTATCGAATTGATACGTTTTGGGCTTTTCCCCTTGTTGGTATACTTCGAGTTCAAATGTACTTGTTTTGTTAAAATACTTAACACTACATTTTCTTTCACCATTTACTTCAAAAAAACGTTGTGGGGGCTCCCCACCGTTTGCATTTTCCTGAAGGCTAATAAGACGAGATATGATTCCTTGTAACTGTGACATATGTAGCCTCTCCTTTCTCTACTTTTAGGATTGAGCAATATCCTCTCTTCTATCCACGGTATTGACCATTTTTCTCACGGACGTATATATTCAGAATATTCCTTTCAATACCTTTACAGTAACCACTATGTAACAATACAATAAAATTAGCGATGAAACAATAAAAAAGTGGAGGAGAATATGGGAAATCTTACACGACTAAATGAGCGAATATTTCTAATTGACGCACATGATTTGGGGAGAAAGGCTCGAACTGGTTCTTACATAATAAAAGAGGATAAAATTACAATTGTTGAAACAAGTTCAAGTCCTTCTATACCGTACATTTTAGATGGGCTTAAAGAGCTAAACATTGATCCAATTGATGTTCAGTATATAATTGTAACCCATATTCATTTAGACCATGCCGGAGGAGCTGGCCTCTTATTAGAGCATTGCCCAAATGCAAAAGTGGTTGTTCACCCTAAAGGAGCAAGACATTTGGTTGACCCAAGTCGCTTGATTTCTGGAGCAAAGGCTGTATATGGGAAAAATTTTGATTCTTTATTTGATCCAATTTTGCCAATTCCTGAGGAAAAATTAATCATAAAATCAAATCAGGAAGAACTTGAAATAGGATGGAATTGCAGCCTCGTTTTTTACGATACGCCAGGACACGCCAATCATCACTTTAGTATTTATGACCCTATTAGTAACGGTATCTTTACCGGTGACACAATCGGCATTTATTATCATGAACTAGTCAAAGACAATATTGAGCTGTTTTTGCCTTCGACATCTCCTAATCAATTCCGTCCTGATGCCATGCTCGAATCTGCAAAAAGAGTGAATGATCTCGAGGTCTCAGCTATTTATTTTGGCCATTACGGGATGTCAACAAATGTGAATGAAGTGTTCGCTCAACTACATCAGTGGTTACCTATTTTTGTAAATGCTGGGAAGCAATCGTTTATCAAACATCCGTCAGCAACTGTAGGTGAACATAAAGATTTTATTAAAGGATTGATTTTAAAGGAAATCACAGCTTATCTTGATGAAAAGAATATTCCAAGACGTCATGAAGTATACGAAATTCTTAGCCTTGACCTTGATATTTGTGCAATGGGAATTGTTGATTTCCTTCAAAAAGAAAAATAGAAATCCCAATTGGGATTTCTATTTTTCTTTGATATTTAGAAGATGCCTTGATAAAGTCCAAAATGAGTGAATGTTCGATTATCCATTTCAAGTAAGGAATAAATCGTCGTTTTTAATGGATTCCACGTTAAAAATGCTGAATCCTGGTTAATCGTTTCCTTATGTGTAGCAGTCTCTTTTACAGATGGTGCATAATCTTGTGATTGTAAATCCGTAATAAGCCAGTTTGAGTTTATTTTTTCAATTGTGATAACTTCATAATGATCTTTATAAGCAACAGGACCTGCATCAGTGGCTTTAAATAACTCATATACAAGAATTTTCTCTTCGTTTTGATCAAATAAAATTTTTGTTTCGTTTGTATACGAATAAAACGGAACAAAGTAGAGGGCAAAATCGGATCCATATACAATATACCCTTCTTTTTCCTTTATTAAATTCTCCTCTAAAAATGTGTTTGTATATTCCGAATGGAAAAAAGGAGCTAGAACTTGTTGAACTTCTTCATAAGTACGAAATTCAGATGTTAGTGAAGATTGCGCTTGAAACGCTTCTTGTAAGAATGTGAATACTTCATCTTGTGTAAGAGGTTGATTAGATGACGCTTTAGCTGTTGAAACAGAAACTAGTCCGATTAAACAAATGACAATGAGTAGTAGTGAGATTCGCTTGCTCAAATTATCATCCTTTCATTAAGTGACTGGTTATGTACAAGTACCCTCATTTTAACAATTTCTTAAGAGCACGTGGATATGAATCGTTCGTTAAATAATTGCAGATTTTGACATGCTTATTTATATACAAACAATAAATTCATAAATCCAGTGAAAAAAAGAATGAATTTTGACATATAAGATAAGAAAACCGATTCGTAATTAGTATTGTTTACAACTGTAATACATATTTAAAATTTAAGTGAATATGAATATGCTACACTAGTCTCATAGCTTCAATTGATCATTATGAATAGGTTGGCGGTTAGGATGGCAAAAAAATTTACAAGACGACAATTTATTAAACGGGCATTTGCCACAACAGCAACAATTGCAATTGCGTCCTCATTCGGGTATTTGTATGCCCGATATATTGAGCCGAAACAGCTAGATATCACATCTCATAAAATTGTACATCCTACTATTCCAAAAGACTTTGACAACCTTAGAATTGTCCAATTTAGTGATACTCATGTTGGGCATTATTACACACTAGAACAACTCACTCTTTTAGTTGATCGAATAAATAGCTACAAACCAGATCTTCTATTTTTCACAGGCGATTTAATGGATGAGCCTAATAAATATGCTGCTGCCAATCATCTCATCCCGATCCTAAAACGGTTAGAAGCTCCTCTTGGGAAATTTGCCATATACGGTAACCATGACCATGGGGGTTACGGATCTGAGATTTATAAAAAACTAATGGAACAAACTGGTTTTAATCTCTTAATGAACAGCTCGATGGAAATTTACTTAAGAGATTCAAAAATTACCATTGTGGGGTTAGATGATGTCATGCTCGGACGTCCTAGTTTTGAACAAGCATTCCAAAACGTAGATTCTTCTAGTTATACAATCCTACTTGCTCATGAGCCCGATATTGCTGATCGAGCAGCTAAAGTGGGAGCACATATGCAACTATCCGGTCACAGTCACGGCGGACAAATTCAGCTGCCATTTGTGGGCCCACTGATTACTCCCCCGCTTGGAAGTATTTATTATGAAGGTGCCCATGAAATCGGCGCTACAAAAATGTTCCTCTATGTCAACCGCGGACTTGGAACAACTAGACTTCCATTACGATTTCTAGCAAAACCTGAAATCTCCATATTTACATTACAATCGACATAAAGAAAGAGGATGACCTCAGGTCATCCTCTTACTTATTTGTTAAATAATGCTCTATCAACTCATCTTCTGGTATTGGTTTACTAAAGAAATAACCTTGAACTTTATGACACCCCATAATCTTGAAAAACTCAACCTGTTGTTCCTCTTCAACACCTTCAGCAATTACAGACAGTCCTAAACTTTGGGCTAAATGAATGATTGTAGTTGTAATCGCAGCATCCTTTTCATCACGGAGAACATCTTTTACAAAGGATTTATCGATTTTTAATGTATCGATAGGAAGTTTTTTTATATAACTTAAGGAGGAATAGCCTGTACCAAAGTCATCCACGGCAATTCGAACACCAATTTCCTTTAATTTCGCCAATGTAAGCATCGTTTTCCTTGGGTCTAACATCGCTCCCTCGGTAAGCTCAATTTCAAGACTGCCTGGATAGATTTGATTCTCCTCAATATTTTGTTGAATCATACTAACTAATTCAGGTTGCTGGAATTGTTTTGGTGATAAATTGACACCAATGGATACAGTCCCATATCCACTCTCTTTCCAAAGCTTTATTTTCTGACATACTGTGTGAATTAGCCATTCTCCAATTGATAAAATGAGCCCGGTATCCTCCGCAATCGGTATGAATTCTGCAGGTGACACAAAACCTAGTGTGGGATGATTCCATCTTAACAGTGCCTCAAAGCTTGTAACCTTTCCTGAACTAAGATCCAACTGTGGTTGATAGTAGATTTCAAGTTCATTCTTTTCAATAGCCCTTCTAAGACTTATCTCAAGGTGCATCAAATGGGAAGACTGCTTCTGTAAATCAGTACTATAAAATTGATAAAGCGCCCTTCCTAATTCCTTTGCACGATACAAGGCTGTATCAGCATTTTTGACTAATGTTTCTACTTCACTGCCATCCGTTGGAAAGAGACTAATTCCAATACTCGCTGAAATAATGAATTCCTTTCTTTCTAAACTGAAAGGCTTTTCAAACAATCGGGTCACGTTCTGCGCAAACTCTTCGGAATGATCTCTTGAAGAATTTGGAAGAATCATAATGAATTCATCCCCGCCTTGACGGAAAACCTTATAGCCTTTTTGACTAATTGATGATAACCTTCTTCCTACTTCTTTTAATAAATGATCCCCTGCGACATGTCCAATCGAATCATTGAAAAATTTAAAACGATCAAGATCTATGAACATTAACGCAAACTCTTGATCAAGATCGATGGCTTCTGCAACTGCATTATCTAACTCCTTCTTTAATGAGCTGCGATTAGGTAAACCTGTAAGTTGATCATGATAGGCCATATAGGTAATCATTTCCTTATCGGCAACTCTTGCAGAGATGTCTCGAGTGACACTTACGATGAATAGAATATTTCCTTTGTCATCAAAGACTGGGGTTAAAAGCGATTCACCGTGTACGACTTTTTTATCAGGCAGAATCACAACATCCTGAAACGAGACTGCTTCTCTTTTCTCCACAACAGATTTATATTGTGCATGTAAATGATCAGCCGTTTCTTTAGGTAACACCTCGTGAAGTGTTTTCCCAAGGCTAGAGTTAGTTAATTTTGCATGCCCCTTTGCTTCTTCATTTAAGAAAACATAGGTAAAAATGTCTTCTTCCTCTACTTTCATGACATATATTAAATCCTTGATATGTTTAAGGATAATTTCAAAGATAATTGCCTCAATTTTCTCACCAAATTGGCTAAATTGCTTATCCTTCAAGATTACATGATTAATGTTGTTCATGAGACCATTCCCTACTGCAGATTAATATTTTACCTCTTCGGCATATATCGACAAAAACCTTTATTTTTTCAATTATTATTTTTATTTAATCGTTTGAAAGATTTAATAAATACTTTGTTCAAGTGGAATTTGTAAAAATACACTACTACCAGTATAATAAAAGATAGAAAGGAGAGAAAGTATGAAAAAACAGGTAAATCAAGCACCGCTTGAACCAAATGTGGACAACCTTGCACGTGCCATATTTGTTGTAAACCGACATGCCAAAACGGCTACAAATCCAAAATTCTTATACTTACTAAAACGAAAAGCACTTGAAAAGCTTTTATCCGAAGGGAAAGCCAAAAAGGAAGGACTACATTTTTCCAGAAATCCTAAAAATAGTCAACAACAATCCGATGTCTTAATTTCAGCCGGAGACTATTATTTTCACATGCCTCCTACAAAAGAAGACTTCTCTCGCCTACCACACCTTGGACAATTGAATCAGACATACCGAAATCCAAAAACCTATCTATCACTTTCTCTAGCAAAAAACCTGCTACAGCAATACGTTGGTATTGAAGAAAAAATCGAGAATACTAACCGAACAAACAAACGGACATACCAAAAACCCGTATTCAAAAAACTAGGAGAAAGCTATCGTTAATAACCAAAAGTGAGAGAGCCTCTCATTTTAGTCCCAACAAACACAAGACGAGCTAGCGAGAAGGTTGCTATTTGACATTCTTGATGGGTTGGCTTGTACCCTCAACGGGTTAGCCGCAAAAAAAAACCAGGACGATGTACCTGGTTTTTTTAATATAGGTAATTTAAAGACCGCTGGTCAGCTAAATTTGTATCAATTGGACAGTCTACCGAATTTCTTCCATATTGCCAAATCCATACATTTGCCTTACATTTTGGTGATATTGGCTTAAATTTAGGTGCATTTCTCTCCTTTGTCACTCCAGGCTCAGGTTCAGTACTCCATAGAATCGTTTGAACAGCTACCTGTTTATTTTTTCTGACAGCCTCACAATAAGCTACAGAAAAATCGCTTTTAACGGGATCGTTGTATATCCCTGGGCGGAAGCCGCTAGGGTAAATTGATTCCACCCACCCCCGAATCCAAGCCTCGTCTACAACCAAAAAGCGCTCAACATATGCAAACAATGCTACATTATTTGGAATGCCAAGACGTCTCGCATTAAATACAGCATTTCTTGCAGCAAGCTGCCCTTTTTCAAATCCTGTAGCGTCAGAAAAAATCTTATAGATAGGTAAAACCTTGATTCCTCTGTTCCGCAAAAATGAAATTTCTGCTCTTGTTAATCCCGCTGAAACATTGGGACTTTCACTTAAATAACGGCCCCAGAATTTTGGTTTCCCAAGTTTAGATTTAACACATGTATATAGCTCTTCATCAGCAGTTGCCGCTGAATCCACTCCCCACACATATCTAGGCATATCCACAACCCCTGTCATATAATCAAATGCGCCTTTGCATGTTTGCTCCCGATTTTAGGCCCACAGGAAGTGGGTCATAAAGACGTTGCCACAGCTTGTAGCATTCTTACACTTTGAACTTCCCGCTCGAAAAATTCCCTTTGAAAAATCGTGGCATCCGCCGGAGGCTTTAACTTTATTCATTCGGTTTTGAATCACAATTGAATGAATAGCACTCCTCTTTTATCCCAGCAACTTTAGTTTCTCTGCTGAATAAAGTTATGATTTCCATTTATGGATAAGTTGGTTGTTCTCTCCTCTAGCGAATACATCAATTCGGTTTCGATTCCATGATGCTGAAGATGGTTCGGATGTTAATGTGCCACCTAGGTCTTCCCATTCATTCCAACGGCTTCCATCCCAATTTTTTAAATATAAATGTTCATCTGTGCCCTTTACAAAAACATCAAGGTTATTAGGCTCTCTTGAAGATGCTGCTGGACTTGAAGTTAATTGCCCACCTAGATCCTCCCAATTACTCCAGCTTGAGCCATCCCAATACTTATGATATAGTGCTCTATTTTCACCACGCGCAAAAACGTCGATACGATTTGGCCCCCAAGATACTGCACCAGGTGCAGACGTAAGAATACCACCTAAGTCCTCCCACTCACTCCAACTATCTCCATCCCAATATTTATGATAAAGATGGCGATCTGTGCCTCTTCCGAATACATCTAGGCGATTCTCACCCCAAGATGAGACAGCAGGTGATGATGTTAAGACTCCACCCAAATCTTCCCACTCACTCCAAGAGGAACCGTTCCAATATTTATGAATCAAGTGGTTATTCTCACCACGAGAAAACACATCTACCCTGCCAGGTCCCCATGAGACTGCAGCAGGTGAAGAAGTAAGAGTACCTCCGAGGCTTTCCCAATCCGTCCAACTAGTTCCATTCCAAATCCGCCGATATAACACACGATTTCTTCCACGCACATAGACATCTAACTGATTTCTTCCAGGTACAGTTACAGAAGGTCCAGATGTTAAGTAGCCTCCAAGATCTTCCCATTCACTCCAATTCTTTTCAGGTGAAAAGCCAATATTTTCATAAGTAAGTCGAATAATTGCTTTAAATATCCTCTCAAGCTCACGTTCCGGAATTCGGTAAGGTGATAATACCCCAAAGACCCAGTTGGCTTGACGACGAAATGCCAGATAGGTTTGATTCACTCTTTGATCCAAAGAACCTGAGAATTGATTTTGAGTCATTAAAGTGTACATGACAAGTTGCATGGCAATATACTGCGATAATCGCCTATTAACATTAAATTCAGCTAATTGATCATAGTGAGGTTTTAAATTTTTTCGTACTTCTTTCCATACATTTTGAAATTCTTCTGTTTGTCTTTGCTGCTGGTCTGTAGTGGGTGTATTTATATAATTAGCCTGTTGGTAGCCATTTGCGGGATAATAAGGATAATAATAGTTTGGAACCACGCGAGTATATGGATTCATTTGATATCCACCATATGGTTGATTCATGACAGGTACCTCCTTTTATTCTTTTAACTTTATTCAGCAAAACTGAATAAAATTAAAAAGTTGTTCATTTCATACTATGAAATTTATAAGGAAAGTAGCCCATTTTTTCGTATTCTCCGAACCTTATATCCAAGTTTGCCAGTTTATCTAAATTCTGACATATCCAAATTTTCTAAAAAAACACTTTACTTTTTGCCTAATTCCCTTCATAATAGAAAGACAACTAGAAATAATTAAATGAAATAATTCTAGTTACACATATAAGGTGAAGGGGTTTTTGATTTATAAAGAAGTGAAAAAATAAAAGGAGTGATTAAGTAATGAACCATTTTAACAAAGAGCAAAAAAATGAGGTAGTCGTAATTTCTCAAGCGCCTGATGAAGAAATGTATAAAAAGGTAGCCGAAATGGTTCTCATCCAATCACAGGCCTCCTTTAGAAAAGAACAATTACTTAAACAAATCGACCAATCACTTATTAACAAAGATGAAACCTTATTTATGGAACTTACAAAACAATATAATATGTTACTGTCCCAACATAGCTTTTTACAATAACGAATTGGCTAGTGCGAAGTGCACTGGCCTTTTATTTTTACCTATATAAAAACGGTGTAACTTCTAGGGGTTACACCGTCACATTTACACGTGGAAGCTTTATCTCAAAGGTTGTTCCTTCATTTTCCTTGCTATCCACCTTTATTACACCATTATGATTTTCTATAATATTATAACTAACCATAAGCCCAAGGCCTGTTCCTTTTTCCTTTGTTGTGTAAAAAGGCTCCCCGATTCGCTCAAGGATTGATTTTGGTATACCACATCCCTCATCTATAAACAAAATATAAATTGAGTCCTCCGTAACCATTGTACGAATAAAGATATTTCCTCCCTTTTCCATTGCATCGATGGAATTCTTTATAAGATTAATAAAGACCTGCTTTATTTGATTTTCATCGCATGTAATAATAGACTCTTTATTCATAAAATCGATATTGATTTGGATATCTTGCAGGATGGCTTGTGTCTCGAGCAATGTAACAACATCTCGCAAAATAATTCGGATATCTTTATTTTTGAATTTAATTTCTGATGGCTTTGCCAATAACAAAAGTTCACTCAGAATCAATTCAATTCGATTCAGTTCTGAAAAGATGATATCGAAATAGTTTTGTTTCCCTTGAAAATCATTATGAAATAATTGTAAAAATCCTTTAATAGCCGTTAATGGATTTCTAATTTCATGTGCAATACCAGCAGCAAGTTGTCCGGCAATGGACAGTTTCTCAGATTTAATCATTAACTCCTCTGCTTTGATTCGATCGGATATGTCACGAATGATTACTTGAACAGCAGCCTCGCCAAAATATGTAGTTGGAATTCCGATTAATTCTGTATAAACCTGCTTTCCTTGGATGGTATACCAAGATTGCTTGCTAAAATTAACTTCCTTATTTTCAGCATTTACAATTTCAATAAAATCTCTGACCTGATCGTGATTTTCTGGATGTAAAAAGGTATAAATATTTTTCCCGAGCATTTCTGTGTAGCTGTTCGCGCCAAACATCTTTACACCTGAGTCATTAATAAAAACCCAATTATTTTGATAAATAACCGCAATTGTATCAATAGAGTTCTGGACAATTCGTTGATATCGTTCACGACTTCTATGGATAATATCATGAAAAGACTTTCTTGATGAAATATCATGTAGGACAAGATATTCATAGATTTCATCATTAATATAAATCGGTACTTCTTTTACTTCAACAAAGATTTCTTCGTTATTTTGTTTCTTCCACTTTTGTTCAATAATACCCAATCGATATCCGCTTTGTAGCTGTTGTATTCGTTTCTCTACTACTTCATGGAATTCTTGATTGATAAATGAATAAATCGATTTTCCCAATACGTCCATAGGATTCTGAATTTCGAGTAAGGTAGTAACTTCATTATTCATATATAAAATCCTACCGAATTTAGAAATGATAATAGGAAACGGAGCCTCATCGATTAGGATAGAAGCATCTTTTAATCGATTTTGATGAAGTGCAATTTCCGAATTAACAGATGATAATAGGGTATTAGTTAGGATTTCCTCATGTGCCCGACTATTTTCAGGCTCGACAAGCACTCTCATTTTTAATAGGATCTCGTCATATTCGAAGGAATCGGAGTAATAAACAGGTTCAACAGTTGTTTCAAACCAAATAAATTCTTCGTTCGTCTTCATAACCCTAAGTGCACAAACTGAAACTTCATGCTTATTGAAAAAATAGCTTTCAAGCATGAATCGGTCATCCTTATGGATAATGTTTTTAATGGAAGATCCAATTAGTGTTTCTTTTGTGTAACCTAAGATATCCTTACAGTTACTTGATAGATAGAGAATTTTACCGTTTATCGTCACTGTTAATACTAGATTAACAGAGGATTGTGTTTGAGGTAATTGCTGTTGAGCACTAGATTGATTGCCAGACTCCATGTGTTGAACCCCCTCCCCTTTCGATTTAGACGTATCATTAAGATCTAAATAGCTATTTAGGATTTTGTAATGGTAACCATTTTTTTACTATACTATTACATTAATTTAGGGTTTAGTTCATATCCATAGGCAGAAAGACCTGTTTTAATTTTTTAAAAGCAAAACATCACTATCAAAAGGTAAAAAACTCGACAAGCACCGAGCTGTCGAGTTTGTAAGTATTAAAGTCCGCCTTCATATTTACCGTCATTCTTAGAGGCTTTTTCTTTTTTCGCTTTTTTCTTATGTGCTTTGTTCGCTGCTGCGCTCCCAAATTCCTTACCGAACTCTGTATCAGTTACGCTCGAATCAAATCCTTTTTTGTTTTTTTGTTCAGGATCATTCTTTTTATTACGCTTTGCCATAATAAGTGCACCCCCTTAGAGATAATCATCATTATTTTCTTCTCTTAGAGGGATTCCTATGCAATAATAGGTAAACACTTACGCTTGATGTGAAAGGATTTGTTATGGCTTTAATCTAGTCGTGGACAAAGTTCCCTTTGACTCATTAATCCCACAGTTTATATATGGCTTGAGTACCGCTGTTTTCTTCGCCCTTTTCGGCAAGTTCTTCATACATTTGTATTGCAAGTTCTAGACCTGGTGTATCCATCCCCATTGCTTTTGCTTCTTCGAGTGCAATTCCCATATCTTTAATGAAATGTTTGATATAAAAACCTGGTTCAAAATTGCCTGCTATCATTCTTGGGGCAAGATTGCTTAAAGACCAACTTCCAGCCGCTCCTGTTGAAATACTTTTTAAAACCGTTTTAGGGTCGAGTCCGGATTTTTTAGCATAAACCATTGCTTCAGCGACACCAATCATATTGGAGGCAATTGCAATTTGGTTACACATTTTTGTATGCTGTCCAGACCCCGCAGAACCTTGATATACAATATTCTGTCCCATGATTTCAAATAATGGCCTGCAAGCTTCGAAAACCTCTTCGTCCCCACCAACCATAATAGCTAACCTTGCTTCTTTTGCACCAACATCTCCGCCAGAAACAGGCGCGTCTAAGGAATACAATCCCTTTTGTTTTGCTTCTTCGTAGATTTTAGTTGCTAATGTAGGAGTTGAAGTTGTCATATCAATAAAATAAGTTCCTTCTTTTGCATGCGCCAAAAGTCCATTTTCACCAAGGTAGACCTCTTCCACGTCGTAGGGATAGCCAACCATTGTAATAACGATATTCGCTTCAGATGCGATTTCAGCTACTGTCTGTTTCCAAACGGCTCCTTGTTTCACAAGTTCTTCAGCTTTTTCTTTAGTTCGTGTATAGACGAGAACCTTATATCCTTTTGAAAGGATATGTCCTGCCATACTTTTTCCCATAACACCTGTTCCTATAAACCCCACAACTGCATTTTCATTTAAAACATCTTTATGTACCATCACGTTTTCTCCCTTATTTTTTTTATTTTTATCATATCATATATTTCCCAAAAAAAATCTGTGAAAATTGGGGATTTGTACCTTACGAAAACGGCGCATGTTCCATAGGATATAACAAATAGATATGGAGGTGTTCTAAATGAGTGGAGAAAGACACGGAGGATATGGAGCAGGCTTTGCTTTGATTGTTGTATTGTTCATTCTATTGATCATTGTTGGGGCTGCTTACGTAGGTTACTAATTCTTTAAGAAAATTAAAGATTAATGATAAAAAAAGAAAGGGAGATGTAATATGAGTTGTTGTGGATACGGATATGGTGGATATGGTTACGGTGGCTATGGTTTTCGCGGAGGCTTTGCGTTGATTGTAGTATTGTTCATTCTTCTAATCATCGTCGGAGCTGCTTGGTTCTAAGATAACCATTTAACATGTATGCGAAGGAAGCCAACAACTTTAAAAGGTTGCTGGCTTTTTTCTTTACTCACCTTCAAAAATATCCTGGAACTTCTTCATTTCATTATCCACTTTAGGCTTCATATGATAAGGATTTTTCGGTTGAACCATGTTTTCTGTATTCACATCAGATCTAATCCCTATTTTATTTCCAGTAGAGTCATCACTGATTATGCCTTCATAGCGTCCATCGAAATGGGGATCTCTTTCATGATAATCGCGATCATTGTCTGGCATTTTCCTATACCTCCTCACCATTAAAGTGGCATGTTTTATTAAAAATATGTACTTTTTACACAATAAAGAGGAACAATAAAAATAAATATTTGAATTGAGGAGAGATTGTAATGGGTGCAATTGATCGCGAAGGGTATAGGTTCGAAACAGAATATAGTGTCATTAGTCAAAAAGGCGCAATTCATGTCTATCGGGATGGTGAATTTATCAAAGAATTGTCTTTCACTTTTAGTGGGGAGCAACCAGATCCTGCATTAATAGAAGATGTGGTTGACGAATTTTTTGAAACACACCAAGAATGAGATTAGTTTTACTTCTCATCCCTTTGAATGTAACGTACAATGTGGATGTGAGGTGATAACATGTATCGAAAAGAAATATTTGTGTTTGATGGAAATACGCCAAAAAAGTGCGTAATTCGTAATTATCAAGAAAATGATTTTGACGACCTTATTCGTGTACAACAAGATAGTTTCCCCCCACCTTTTCCTTCTGAATTATGGTGGAATAAGGAACAATTACATAACCATGTGTCACTATTTCCTGAGGGTGCCCTATGTGTCGAAATTGACGGACAAATATGTGGTTCAATGACTGGATTAATAGTTCAATTTGACCCCAGTCATCCACAACATACTTGGGAGGATATCACAGATAACGGATACATACGAAACCATACTTCAGATGGAAACACATTATACATTGTTGATATTTGTGTGAGCCCAGCATATCGTAAATTTGGCCTGGGGAAATGGTTGATGCAATCAATGTATGAAGTTGTTGTATATTTAAAATTAGAACGGTTAATAGGCGGCGGGCGAATATCCGGATACTCTAAGTATTCTACAGTTTTGAGTGCCGAAGCATACATCGAAAAAGTAATGACAGGTGAATTAAAGGATCCCGTAATTACCTTTCTTCTTCGTTGTGGACGCAGTCCTCTCCAACTTATTGAAAACTACCTCGAGGACGAGGAGTCCTGTAATTATGGATTATTAATGGAATGGAAAAATCCCTTTCACATATGAAAGAAAACGAGTCTAATTACATTAACGTTTTCCATTTTGAGTTGTAGGATTATTAAGGGTGGTCTGAAATTGAGGCAGCTTTAGACAACTTAAGAAGCTATCAGCGTGGGTGGTGTCCGAAGTTGTAGTATCTTCGGACAAGCAAACATATCATCAGCACTTCTGTGTCCGAAGTTAAGGTATCTTTGGACAAGTGCACGCTCAATCAACACATCTGTGTCCGAAGTTGTAGTAACTTCGGACAAGCAAACATATAATCATCACTTCTATGTCCGAAGTTAAGGAATCTTTGGACAAGCGCACGCTCAATCAACAACTCTGTGTCCGAAGTTAAGGAATCTTTGGACAGGCGCACGCTCAATCAACGCATCTGTGTCCGAAGTTGAAGGAACTTCGGACAGGCAAACATACAATCATCACTTCTGTGTCCGAAGTTAAGGAATCTTTGGACAGGCGCACGTTCAATCAACGCATCTGTGTCCGAAGTTGAAGGAACTTCGGACAGGCAAACATACAATCATCACTTCTGTGTCCGAAGTTAAGGAATCTTTGGACAGGCGCACGTTCAATCAACGCATCTGTGTCCGAAGTTGAAGGAACTTCGGACAGGCAAACATACAATCATCACTTCTGTGTCCGAAGTTAAGGAATCTTTTGACAAGTGCACGCTCAATCAGCCCGGATGAGTCCGAAGTTGTAGTATCTTCGGACAAGCAAACATACAATCATCACTTCTGTGTCCGAAGTTAAGGAATCTTTGGACAAGCGCACGCTCAATCAGCGCATCTGTGTCCGAAGTTGTAGTATCTTCGGACAAGCAAACATATAATCATCACTTCTGTGTCCGAAGTTGTAATATCTTCGGACAAGCAAACATATAATCATCACTTCTGTGTCCGAAGCTAAGGAATTTTTGGACTAAGTGCACGCTCAATCAGAGCATCTGTGTCCGAAGTTATAGTATCTTCGGACAGGTGCACGCTCAATCAACACATCTGTGTCCGAAGTTATTTAGGCAGCTTCAGACTACCTAAGACACAATCTGCCCGGCTGGGTCCGATATTTAAGTATCTTCAGCCAAGCGCATAGACAATCAGCCTGGGCGTCTCCGTTATTGTGTTTTTTTATTAAATCCGCATAAATGTTCAAAAAAATAAAGCGTGAATTCATATATGAATTCACGCTAAAAATGTTTTGTGATTTACTTGTTTTGAACCCGAATCGAAATCCCATTATATAAAAGTTAGATTCGTTTTTTCTTTAGTTCATGAAGTTAGCTTTTACAAATTCAACTACTTCTTCCGTTGTACTCATAGAAAGAATCTTTTCTTTGAAGCTTGCGATTTCAACTTTAGAAAGCTTCTTAATTTGAGTTCTTGCAGGTAAAATTGATGTTGCACTCATACTGAATTCATCTAATCCTAATCCTAACAGAATTGGAATTGCAATTGTATCACCGGCCATTTCTCCACACATACCTGCCCATTTGCCTTCCTTATGTGCAGCTTCAATCACCATTGAAATAAGTCGTAAGATCGATGGAGAATATGGCTGATAAAGATATGAGACGCGTTCGTTCATTCGGTCGGCAGCCATTGTATATTGAATTAAATCATTTGTGCCAATACTAAAGAAATCTACTTCTTTAGCAAATTGGTCAGCTAATACAGCAGTGGACGGAATCTCGACCATAATTCCGATTTCAATTGTATCGGATACAGAAGTTCCACTGGCTACAAGCTTTTCTTTTTCATCAAGTAAAATCGCTTTAGCTTGTCTAAACTCATCAAGAGTTGCAATCATTGGAAACATAATTTTTAAGTTTCCATAAGTACTTGCTCGTAGTAACGCACGTAATTGTGTACGGAAAATTTCCTGTTCCTCTAAGCAAAGACGAATCGCTCTAAAACCTAGGAACGGATTTAATTCTTTCGGAAGATTTAAGTATGGAAGCTCTTTATCTCCACCGATATCTAGTGTACGAACAACAACAGGTTTGCCTTCCATTTTTTCAAGAACTGTTTTATAAGATTCGAATTGTTCTTCCTCTGATGGAAGTTGGTCACGACCCATATAAAGGAACTCTGTACGGTATAGTCCAATCGCCTCTCCGCCGTTTTCGATGACCCCTTTTACATCTTCAGGAGTTCCGATATTTGCAGCAAGTTCCACGTGCTCTCCGTCACTTGTAACAGTTTTTTCATTTTTTAATTTTGCCCATTCAGCTTTCTGTGCTTCATATTGCTCTTTCTTTTGACGGTACTGAGCTAAAACTTCCTCAGATGGATTTACAAGGACAGCACCATCAAGTCCATCAACAATAACCATTACCCCATTTTCAATATCAGTAGTAACCGTTTTTGTTCCAACTACTGCTGGAATCTCCATGGAACGAGCCATAATTGCAGAGTGTGAAGTACGGCCACCAATATCAGTGGTAAATCCTTTTACATACTTTCGATTTAATTGTGCCGTGTCTGAAGGTGTTAAATCTTCAGCAATTATGATGACTTCTTCTGAAATCATACTCGGATTAGAGATGGTAACACCCAGTAAATGAGACAATACACGTTTTGTTACATCATGAATATCAGATGCTCTCTCTGCCATATATTCATTGTCCATTCCTTCAAACATGGTAATGAACATATTCGCTACTTCTTGTAACGCAAACTCTGCATTCACATTTTCAGAGCTTATTTTATCTTTAATTGGATTAAGGAGTTCAGGATCACTTAAAACAAGAAGATGGGCTGAAAAGATTGCCGCTTTGTCTTCCCCTAGTTCAACATTTGCTCGATTCTTAATCGCTTCTAATTCTTCTTTTGATTGATTAACCGCTTCTTCAAAACGCTTAATTTCAGCATCCTTGTCACTAATTATTAGTTTTTCAACGGTTAAATCTGGATGCTCTAAACGAAAGCTTTTTGCTATGGCGATACCCGCTGAAGCAGCAATTCCATTAATCATTTCAGACATTATTCACCAAGTCCTTCATTTGCCATAATTTCTGTCAAGTTAGCAATTACTTCTTCTTCGTCAGATCCTTCTGCAACAATCTTTACCTCTGCACCTTGTCCAATTCCAAGAGACATAACACCCATAATTGACTTAAGATTTACGGACTTTCCGTTGTATTCTAATTGAATGTCTGAGTTATATTTACTAGCAGCCTGTACCAATACTGTTGCTGGACGTGCATGAATTCCTGATTCACTTGTAATTTTAAATGTTTTTTCTGCCATGTTTATTTCCCCTTTTCGCTAATTTTAAAAATAATTACTTGTAGTATTTGTTCGTTTCCGGTAGATATGTAAAGAAAGAGTATTATTGTGCTCCCTGAATGTAACAAATAAAGGCATGAGAAAGACGATAAAACCTATGCAAAAAATTGTTGATTTTCGCCTAGCTTTTATCAAAACTTTACTCATGCCTGATCGAATCAGTAACACGTAATACATACAATTATGTAAATTTTATATTTTGAATTGGTTAACATGCTCTTACCTTTTATACCTAACCTTTTACACGAAAAAGTATAGCATATGAATAGAACTCATTTCAACAAGAAGGCAAATAATCGTTTTAAAACGAAAATTGAGAATGTTTTTCATTTACAATAACTAATTATTCAAATGTACTATTCTTTACAAACAGTGCATTTAAAGATTACAATCCTTAAAGGTAGTCATGTATAATAAGCAAATATTGTATTTTATCTACATAATAAGTTGGAGGTGCTTTCATTGATCAAACTGATTGTTAGTGATTTAGATGGAACACTATTGCGGGAAGACAATTCTGTCAATCCTGAAGATACTAAAGCATTAACCAAGGCCGTAGAAGATGGACTTCAAATTAGCATCGCCACGGGTCGAATGGATACTGAGATAAAAGAAGTATTAAAATCGATTGGGCAAAACTTCCATCGAATTAGCCAAAATGGGGCATTTGCATCAACCTTAGATGATCAGTCCATTTTTTCTCGTACCTTCACAACCGAAATCGCAGAAACAATCTATAATAACGTATTGAATCCGAAGTTCGTAACGATTGTCTGTAGCTATGACACAAATTACACCCATGAAAATAATGAGTATGTTGAGGGTGTTCAAAAAAGAATGTTCCATCCTATAATCATTGATCCAGAAATAAGTACGAAGTTTAGAGAAATTAAACCATCAAAGATTACCCTGATTGGTTTCGAAAACGATATTGTTGAGACGTACGAAACACTTTCTAATGATTATTCCGATGAAATTGATTTGTTCATTTCCGAGAAACATGTTTTGGATATTATGCCAAAGCAAATTAGCAAAGGGAATGCAATTATAAAACTTCTCGAGGATCTTTCTTTAAAACCAGAGGAAATTGCATGTATTGGGGATTCTTATAATGATATTCCGATGTTCCGCTTAACTCCTTACAGTTTTGTGATGGAGACTGCACATGACGAAGTGAAAAAAGAAGCAAAATTCGTTGTTCAATCTGTGGCAGAAGCGGTTGAAATGATCTTAAAAGAAAATAGTAAACAAAGTGTTTAAGTAGACTCGAAGAGATTCGAGTCTTTTTTATGTTATAAAAGAATGCATCTAACCAAAAACTAAATAAAATCATTTGCACTGATTTGTTGGAGGAAGAAGAGATGCCATATATAACAGGTACGAATCAGACCCAAATCTACTATGAAAGCCATGGTGAAGGGAAACCAATTGTTTTCATTCACCCTCCTGGAATGGGACATGTAACCTTTAAACTGCAACAACCCCTGTCAAAAAAATTTCAAGTTATTACATTTGATCTACGTGGAAATGGGAATAGTGATCCAGGAACTGAGGATATCACCATTTCATTATTAGCAACTGATATTCTGCAACTGATAGATCAACTAGCTCTCGAAAAAGTCGTTGTATGCGGTTATTCCAATGGCGGATCCATTGCATTGGAATTTGCCCTTTCCAATCCCGAACGTGTTGAAGGCATCATATTAATTGGGGGTTTTTCAGAGGTGAACACATTTTTATTACGGTCAGAATTTAAGCTTGGAATTTCCACCGTTAAAATGAAAGGATTATCTGTATTAGCAAAGGTATTAGGGAAGGCACATGGTACAACAAAAGAATATAAAAAGGAAATTGAACAATATGTAAAAAAAGCAAATGTAAATATTCTCTATCAAATGTACATAAGAGGACTTGAATATAATTGTTCACATCGATTAAAAGATATAAAAGTCCCTGTTCTATTAGTTGATGGTTCTTTCGATTTCTACATGCACTCCTATCAACGTTTTTTAGAGAAGGAAATTCCAAATGCAGAGAGAGTCTTTGTTAATAAAGCTAGACATCAAGTACCGACGAGACATGCACATACATTCAATCAATTAATTGAAACATTCATAGAAAAACTTTAATCGTTCGTTCATTTTATACCGTCAGATAACACATACTAATAATCGAACAAAAATTTAAATAAGGGGGTCAACATAATGGCTAAAAAAGGCAGACAGAATAAGGTAAGCCAAGAAGTGGCAAACCCAACTGTTTCACATAACGAAGAATTTGGCGAAGAAATTGGCGGAACACCTAAAAAACAGAAAAAGAAGAAAAAATAAGCAACATGAAAAAAGAACCTGGACACCCAGGTTCTTCTTCTTTCATTTCGACTTCTTTAACGATTTAATCTTCTCTTTTACGTTCTGGACGATCTCCTCACAAGCCATGTTTTCCTCATCGGTTAATACTTCATCCCCATAGCGTACCCTTTCATAGAGTTCAACAAGTCGAGAGTCAAGGAAATGGTTTCTTCCTAACCATTCTGATACACTTTCATGATGGTATCGTCCAAATCCATGCTTTGCTGAGAGCACCTCAAGTTCAAGGATAAGCTTTCGTACCTTTACTTGTGGTGTCTGTCGTTTTGAACGTCTCCATTTTGCAGTAGGGCTTGTAACCCCTTCTGTAATCGTTGCATATTGGTATACGTCGCCAACCACAGCAGGTTCTTTTACAAATCTCTTTTTTGCTAGTAAGAAAAGAATCACTGCTAATAGGAGTAGACCAAGAATGGATAAATAAAACCAAATATCAAAGCTGCCAAGCAACTCAAAGAATGTATTTTTCTTTTCTGTTTCTTCCCAGTTCAAAGTTCCAACACTTTCACCTTGAGAACTTCTATAGGAATCGATATTTTCGACAGCATTAAAAAGTGGCTTTGAAACCCAGTAAAAGCCCGTTCCGATAATGGATGTAATCAAAGACAAACCCTTAACAAGAACGATTGGAAAAATAACCGCGACACCAATAGCACCCACAAACAAGCCACTAAACAGCCCGACAACGGACCAGGAGTTCTGTTTTGTAGCGATTGTTTTCTTCACGAGTGAACTTGTACTTACACTGTTTAGTATTTTTCCAATCATAAAGAAAAACAATTGAGTCACAAGTAAATATAAGATAAGGTCACTGTGGACATACCCTTGGACCTTTGCAGCAAAATAAGTTAACCCACCAAATACTAAACTACCATTTAAAATCATAGCTTCCGTCAGCTTAGGATTCTTGTGGTAATGGATAATGATTCGATAACAAACAACAGCCGCAATCACAATGCTTTGACCAAACGATAGCCTTATTTCACTGCTAACAAGTGCAAGCAATGGAACGATTAACATAATGAAAAAATACGGGGTATTTGATTTCATCAGTGATAACAGGAATGCAATGATGACTGCTCCGACGCCCGTTAGAAACAGAAATGGTATAATGGGCGGCAAATAGTCTGTGTGAATATAGAACAACATTAGTAAAATATAGAGAAGGATCATCTCCATTACGTATTGATACGACTTCAGTAAAGACTGACTATATCGCATGGGAATTCCCCCTCCTCATTGCCAAGGATGCCTTCTGTAATAAGATGGAGTCATTATTCTCAATTAGTTTAAAACAATCGACACCTTTTCTTGCAAACCTACTGAGAATCAGTTCCTCATTCTCTTCTATTTCACCTATCATAATGACGTAAGGTGAAAGTTGTTGCTGTCTTTCGATAGCGTGAATCATAAAATGAAATGGTATTGTTACACTATGCTTACTGAGACGAGCAATTAATTCCAGTGCTTTCGCTAAATGATCCTTTCCTTTTCCTACTGGTAGGTGGATAAAAGGGGTTCTCCCTGCCCTTCTGACATTTACATACACTTCAAATGGAATGTTTTTTAACGTAGCTGCTTCAAGCATATACGTTAACCCGCTTAAATACTCTTCTAGTTTTCGTTCGCGCACATTAATGATAATAGTCCAAGAGAATTGAGCTGTTTTATCATAAATCTTCGTTTGTAATTGATTCGTACGAGCACTCGCTTTCCAATGCACCCGGTTAAATGGATCTGTTGGCACATAACCTCTCGTTCCAATTATTTGTGTCATGTCTTCAAAAAACGAACTTCGAATTGGGTACTCTCCTTGATTTTTCGGAACAATTTTTTCAATTCCTCCTACTGTTTCCGGGGAAGAATAGATAATTGTTTCAAAGGCTACTGGTTTCGTGTATTGAAGATATGCTTCACCAAAGCCAAATAAATGAGGAATTCTTATCTCGAGAGTACGAATTTTCGCAACTCCCCTTTGCTTACCTTCAAAAGGCAGCATTGTGGTTTGAGCCTGTCTTCCTATTAGAGTAAGTGGTAGTGATAGTTCGATTTGTTCAGTCTCTAGTATTTTTCTTTCATTCTGAAGTCCTACAACATGATCTACAGTTAGCCGAATTTGGCCATTTATGATTGGTAAACGGCCATCTTGCTTTAATGTTAGTGAAAAATCATCATCTTCCCCTTTAAAGAGCTTTACGGTTTCTTTATCAATAGAAACGCTGATTCTATTTCCAACATGTTTTAAATAATATTTGTTCACAAATACATATAAAAGAAACAATACCCCTACAAAAAGAAGCAAAAACACCTGTGAAAGAATCCCTACAAGTATAAAAACAGAAGAAAGAAAAGACATATACGACAATTCATTTCCAATGGATATTTGCCGTTTCCAGTCCATTACTTCACTGCTCCGGCTTCTACCGGGACAGAAACCGTTGATAGCAGTTCATGTATAACCTGACGATTCGTTTTCTTAAGCGACCCCTCCATTGTGAGCACAAGTCGATGAGAAATGACATATGGAGCCATATATTTAATATCCTCAGGGGTTACAAACATACGCCCATCCAAATATGCTTTTCCTTGAGCAGCCTTCATAAGTGCTAGCGTCCCCCTTGGACTGACTCCAACTTCAACATCCGTATGCTTTCTTGTTGCGTGTACGATTCTAAGTAAATAGTCTTCTACTTCATCGGAAAGCTTCACATGCCCGACCTCAGCTTGCATTGAGATAATCTCTTCTTTTGTAATGACCTCCAAAATTTCCTCAATCGGATTATTTTGACGATAGGTTCTCATAATTTGCTTTTCTTCTTCAAAGCTTGGATAGCCCAAATCAATTTGGACAAAGAAACGGTCCATTTGCGCCTCTGGTAAAGGAAAAGTCCCCTGTTGTGATTCGATAGGGTTTTGAGTCGCTATTACTACAAACGGCGATGGAAGTTTTAAAGTCTCTCCATCTATCGTAACCTGGCGCTCCTCCATGACCTCAAGCAAACTCGATTGAGTCCTCGGAGTTGCACGGTTAATTTCATCGGCTAATAGAATATGAGTCATTACCGGACCCGGGCGCAGTTGAAATTCCTGCTCTTTCGGATTAAAAAATTGAATCCCAGTAATATCACTAGGTAGAACGTCCGGTGTAAATTGAATGCGCTTAAAATTACCACTAATAGACTTTGCAAAACTCTTCGCAAGCATCGTTTTTCCCGTACCAGGCACACTTTCTAGTAAAATATGTCCTTTATTAATAATGGAATTTAGGACAAGTTCAATCACCTCGTCCTTCCCGATGATGACTTTCCCAATATTCTCTTTGATTTTTAGAACATTCTCTTTTGCAGACATAATTGCCCCCTATATTTATTTTATCAAATGCGCCTTGGCGTATTTGCGCCCGATTTTTTTCGAGCAAGCTCGAAAAACTTTCTTTGAAAAATCGTGGCATCCGCCGGAGGCTTAAACTTAATTTGGCAGAACTTCTGCCGAATTAAGTTTATTAGTAATCATGTGACAATTTAAATTTATCAAAAATGTAGGTATTTTCCAACATAATTATCCTGCATTGCAGAATTTGTCCATAAAAAAAGAGAGTACTAAACTCTCTTTCTTGCGCTCCTTTAAATAAAAACAGACAGACCCCTAGAATTAACTATGGTCTGCCTGTTGTATTCATTATCCTTTTGTAATCTCGATGATATTTTCTTCAGAAAGATTAATGTTTCCTTGCTTTTTAAGAACGATTTCTTCTCCCTCGGCAAGGTTTGTAAAGACTATCGGAGTAATAATGGACGTTGCATTTTTCTTAATAAAGTCTAAATCAACTTTTAAAAGTTGTTGACCTTTTTCGACCTTATCATTTTCACTCACAAACGTTTCAAACCCTTGTCCTTTAAGATTAACTGTATCAATCCCAACATGAATAAGAATCTCACGGCCTGAATCAGATAGAATACCAATCGCGTGTTTTGTAGGGAACAAGTTGATTATTTTTCCATCAACAGGTGAAACAATGACACCTTCAGAAGGGACAATTGCAAAACCATCACCCATCATTTTACCAGAAAACACCGCATCAGGAACTTCAGTAATTGGCTTTATTTCACCTTTAATTGGCGAATTAAATTGATCAGCACCTTGTTGTTCATTACTCACTAATTTTGGATTTGTTTTTTCAACTTGGTTCGTTTCGTCTTCACGGGGTTTTTTCCCGCTCATTACGTCTTGCATTTGGCTTTTAATTGTTTCAGAACGTGGTCCAAAGATGGCTTGAATATTATTTCCAACCTCTAGCACACCAGCTGCACCCAGTTTTTTCAATTCATCTTTATCGACATTTTTAATATCGTTTACAGAAACACGTAGTCGGGTGATACATGCATCAAGATGGGCAATATTTTCTTGTCCGCCCATTGCATTCAGGATGTTATAAGCAAGATCTCCAGCCTGCCCTTTCTTTTCCTCTTCACCTTTTACTTCGCGTCCAGGTGTCATGAGATTAAACTTCTTTATTGCAAAACGGAAAACAAAATAATAGATAACTGCAAAAACGAGACCTAATAATATAGCGATCCACCAAGGCTCTCTACCTGGCAATATACCAAATAAGAAAAAGTCAATTCCTCCGCCAGAGAACGTGTAGCCAATATTAACACTTAACGCTGTCATTAAAACAAATGATAATCCATCCAGCACTGCATGGATTAAGAAAAGAATAGGTGACACAAACATAAATGAAAATTCAAGTGGCTCTGTGATACCCGTTAAGAACGATGTTAGGGCACCTGAACCTAATAAACCAGCTACAAGTTTTTTATTTTCCGGACGTGCAGCATGATACATAGCAAGCGCAGCAGCCGGTAAACCAAACATCATAATTGGAAATTCACCAGCCATAAAGTTACCAGCGGTAATTTCCACTCCATCTTTCAATTGTGAAAAGAAGATTGTCATATCTCCCCGGACGACTTGACCAGATGCGGTTGTATAAGAACCGAATTCATACCAGAAGGGCGCATGGAAAATATGATGTAATCCAAACGGAATTAACAATCTTTTTATAAATCCAAAGAAAAACACAGCAAAATACGTACCTTCTTCAATTAACCAAAGTGATGCACTATTCATTGCCTCTTGGACTGGTGGCCATACGACCAATAATAAAAGACCGGCTATAAAAGAAAACGCGGCAGTTGCAATCGGAACAAATCGTTTCCCTGCAAAAAATCCAAGAAATGAAGGCATTTCAATGTCATGAAAGCGGTTATAAGCAAAAGCGGCTATAAGACCAACAATAATACCTCCAAATACACCTGTTTGCAATGTAGGAATTCCTAATACAGATGCAAAAGCAGGATTATCAGTAAGCATATCAGGAGTGACCCCCTGCCATGAACTCATTACTTGATTTAGAACTAAATAACCAACTAACGCTGCAAGTGCTGCTGCACCGTCTCCAGCTAAACCAATCGCAACCCCAACTGCAAAGAGAAGGGCTAGATTACTAAATATAATCCCTCCTGCATCCTCCATCACCGAAGCAATAAGTTGAATCCAATCTGCTTCCAGGAATGGAAGATATTGAAGCATCGTTTCTTGCTGCATCGCATTTCCTATTCCAAGTAAAAGACCTGCTGCTGGTAAAAGAGCTACAGGTAACATAAGCGCTTTACCAATCTTTTGCAGGACACCAAAAACTTTTTTAAACAAGGTTCAAAACCCCCTATAAATTTTTTATTCTCATGAGGTAATCGCAAAAAATAAAAAAGGCATGAGTAAAAGAGCGCAATTGAAGGTAGTTCGGAAGATATTATTTACCGAAAAAGGGCAATATATCCCGTTAAACTACATTCAATCATTCTCTTTACTCATGCCTGATCGAATCAGTAACACGTTAAAAACAATGTATACTATTTAATTTTCTTCTGAAGCCTTTGTAGATGCATCGTTATATAGACTGCTTCTGCGTCAAAAACTGGTTTCTTCAGCGCTTGCTGTATTACCTTAATGAGTTTCCACGAGAGATTATAACATAATGGATATTCTTCTTTCAAGAGTGAAGTGATTTTTTCGGGTTCTTCTACTTTCTCTCCCACTTTTACACGTTCAATAACGAATCTCAGATGTCGTACAAGTCTCATATAATCAATGCTCTGTTTGTCAATCACCATTTTCAACTGTTCCTCTACCAATTGAACTAATTTTGTCATTAGTTGAGAATGCTGATTTACTTCAGATAAATCTTTATTGGTTATTGCACTGTGGATGTGAAGAGCAATAAAACCAGCTTCTCCCTCTGGCAAGTGTATATTACATTCTACTTTAAATAAATTCATTACTTCCTTTGCTAAATCGTATTCCCTAGGATACATGGTTTTCGTTTCTATTAAAAAGGGATTTCGGACTTCTAACCCTTGTGAAACCCTGGCTACAGTAGTCATCAAGTGATCAGTCAAGGCCACATGGATATGTTCATTCAATGAAGCATCTGACCTGCTTTTGATTAACTCAATGGCGGAAATAATCACTCTCTGTAAGTCATCTTCTAAATATGGTAGAAGCTTAATATAGTTAGTTTGTGTTTTTTCATTTTTCAGGACGAACAGCTTTTCTACGCTAGCTGCATCGAGCACTTCTTTCTGCTTTCGGTTAAAGCCAATGCCCTTTCCTATTAAAACGACCTCCCCATAGTCGGAGTGATCTGCAATGACGACATTATTATTCAACACTTTAGATATAGTAATGGCAGACATCTTAATTCCCCACTTTTTTAACTTAGACATACACTTCATATCGTATATGAGCAAGAAAAAGAAATCAATCATTTTACCTTTTAATGAATTGTGTCAATCATAAGAAGACAAAGTGTACGAACAAAAAACGAGTTTAATTCAACTATCCTTTTTGTGATGTCTGACCGGTAAAGTAATGACAACTTTTGTTCCGAACCCAACCTTACTTTTAATTTTAAATATTCCTTTATGGTCTTGGATAATTTTGTTACTCATCGTTAGCCCAAGTCCCATTCCTTTTTCTTTTAATGTGAAAAATGGTTCTCCAATTTTCTCAAGGCGCTCTTTAGGGATACCTACCCCTGTGTCGATTACTTCAATTTGAACTTTATCCTCTATTCTTTTAGTACGAATTTTTGTTCTTCCTCCATTTGGCATCGCATCAATTGAATTTTTAATGACATTGACAAACACCTGGATTAGTTCATTCATATCTCCATAAAGAACAGCATGATCTGCATCATTTTCAATGATAATCTTAACATTATAAAGGGTAGCTTCGTGTGATGTGAGCTTGATGACATAATCGAGTAATTCTTGTAATTCAAATTCCTTTAAAATTTTACTTTGAGGCTTGGAAAATACGAGTAATTCACTAACAATCTGATTAATCCGATCAAGTTCAGAAAGGATAATATCGGAAGTTTGAGATGTTGATTCATTCTTTTCCTTTTGCAATTGAACAAAGCCTTTAATCGTTGTCAGTGGATTGCGGATTTCATGGGCTATTCCCGCTGCCAATTCACCCACTACAGAAAGTTTTTCCCTTCTAAGCGCAAGCTCTTCAGCGGCTTTTAAGTTCGAAATATCCCTTCCAATTAGCACTAGCCCCGTTCTTTGTTCCTCTTCAAATAATGGTACTCGTATGACATCAAAAGTCTTATGTTCCTCACTTGGGATCATGATGGTTTGCTCAACCCTGGTCTTTACCCCTTTTTGCCAAGCCTCTTCATCTAATTGTGCATTCTCAATTAGATATTTCTCAAACCTTGGATACATTTTAGCCATTTCAAAATCCGTTTTGTTTTTATAAATTTCAAAGTCAAGTTGGAATAGCTCTTTTGCATACCGATTCACACGAATCCATCTGCCCTTCCCATCTTTGAAACAGACAAAATCAGGCATCGCATTAATAAGTGTCGACAATTCATTCTGTTCTTCTAATGCATGAACATATGCATCATTCTTCTCAATAATAAGGTGAATCAGTATGGTCGTGAAAGCGACAAAAATTAATCCCTTCCCAATTTGAAAATAGTTAGCATATTCAGAGGGAAAACGATCAATTACATATTCAGAGAAAGTTATCCATATTAGGCTTGCCAAGAAATAGATAAGCAACAATCTTTTCTTGAAAAGTGTTTTTACAGACATGACAAGCACCCCATTACCATTTGACAACAAGAATATTTTTCTGTATAATAAAAATTTGTTCCCTATTAACTTTAACATAATTATTATATATAGATATAGATAAATTTAATTTTACGTTTTATCTTTTACATTTGAGAAAGACTTATTCACACTGGACCGGCTTCGGAGCCGAAAGGACGAAAGAGAGGTAGGGCTTTCGTTGTTTAAGATTTTCAAATCTACCGCGGCATGTATGTATCATCAATTATGTATCTAAAGTTTTATTACGCCCAAAGTAAGAACCAACCGTAATGATGCGGTTGGTTCTTTTTTATTTACAACAAGTACTTTGCACCGTGGAGGCGAATCTCTCTTTTCGCTTTCGGGTCTATTCCAACCCAAAAAGGACGTTCCCCTCTAGGCTCATTCTTTTGGCTAAAATAAACATCAATTGTGTCAAAGTGGACCTTTATCGCTTTTTGCGTAGTGCCTGGTAGCGTTGTGCTATGAACAGTACCCTTCAATAGATTTGCCCATAGATCTGCAAGACTTTCTGGCTCATTTACTGAGTATGCGATAAACGAAATGGATTTTGAGTCTGGAACATAAATTCCTTTTTCATAAAGTTCTTTTTCTCTTACAACATCATCATCTCCCCACTCAATAAAAAATGGCATTGGATGGCTGTGGTCAAAAAAGAGCATCGACCATTCAAGAAGGGTTCCATCCGGTCGAATTCTTGAGCCTGGGAAGGGGCCAATTGTTTTGATGCCTTTTTGTGTAAGCTCCTTCTTGATATTATCAATTGAGTTTGTTCGAAAGGCAATTTGAGAAAGCCCTTCTCCTCGTTTATAGTCCTCGTACAAATGACGGCTAAATGGATGATTACCTTCCTTCGTAATCTCTAGTTTGTTAATTCCAATCCATTCGATATAGGTAAGATTCTTAAAATAACATAACGTATTATAGGTACCCCAAATCTCGTGATTACCACCTTTTGCCGTATGGAAACCAAAAAGTTTAAACGCTGTCATGGCCTCAAATGGATCATTTACATAATGGACAACATGGTCAAAACGAATTTCCACGCCATCATCTCCCTAGCCTGTTTTTTTTATTTTACCATAAGGCTGCTTTTTCGCAGACTTTGTTGTTCTTTATTAATGTTTTCCGCTCCAGGTGGACGCTTTCCGCGGGCGTGGCTTGAGCCTCCTCGTCGCTGTCCCTTCTGCGGGGTCACAAGTCTCACGCTTTTCCCGCAGGAGTCGCCACCTTACGCTCCAATTTACTAGGTTTACAAATTAGCCTACCATAAAAAAATAAGACCCTTTTAATCGGGTCTTATTTTCAACTACTATTATGCACCCAGTTGTTGAGTTGGGTTTGTATAGGTTTCAGTGTCAAGCTCTTTTGTTACTTTACTTGTAAGAACACCTGCTGTCATACTACCGCTCACGTTAAGTGCTGTACGTCCCATGTCAATTAAAGGTTCGACTGATATTAATAAACCTGCTAATGCTACTGGAAGGTCAAGTGCTGATAATACAAGGATGGCAGCAAAAGTTGCTCCTCCTCCAACACCAGCAACACCGAAGGAACTAATCGCTACAATCACTACTACTGTTAAGATAAAACTTGGATCCAAAGGATTAATACCCACTGTTGGTGCAATCATTATCGCGAGCATCGCAGGGTACACACCTGCACATCCGTTTTGTCCAATGGAAAGTCCAAATGAACCTGCGAAGTTTGCAATTCCTTCTGGAACACCTAAATCATTTGTTTGTGCTTTAATGTTAAGTGGTAATGTACCTGCACTACTACGAGATGTAAACGCGAAAGTTAATACAGGAAAAGCCTTTTTAACATACGTAATTGGATTCAATCCTGCTAATGTAATTAACAATAAGTGAATCGCAAACACAATCAATAACGCAACATATGATGCTACAACAAATTTACCAAGCTTATAAATCGCACCATAATCACTCGTAGCTGTCACTCGTGTCATAATCGCTAGAACTCCATATGGAGTTAAACGTAAAATTAACGTTACAACACGCATGATAATCGAATAAAGTGCATCGATAATTTTCGCAAACAATTCTGCATTCTCAGGATCTTTACGACGAACTCCAAGGAATGCAATTCCTATGAAAGCCGCAAAGATAACAATAGCTATAGTCGAAGTGGAACGAGCACCAGTAAAATCTAAGAATGGATTTGCAGGCAATAAGTCAACAATCTGTTCTGGGAATGTTTTATCTTGAATACCGGCATATCGTTCTTCCAACGACGCTCCTCTAGCTTGTTCTGCTTCTCCAGCTTCAATTTGAATAGCTTCTAAGTCAAATACAACCGTTGTTCCAATTGCAACAAGTGCTGAAAGTGCAGTTGTACCCACTAAAATTCCAAGGATTAAAACACTAATTTTTCCGATATTATTTGCCAATTTCATTTTTGTAAAAGCTGATACGATGGAAATGAACACTAGTGGCATAACTATCATTTGTAAAAACTTCACATAACCATTTCCGACGATATTAAACCAACTAATTGACTCGGAAATGATTTCTGAATCAACACCATAAATGAGTTGTAGGACGAGACCAAAGACAATCCCTAGTCCTAGTGCTGCAAATACACGTTTTGAAAATGAGACATGTTTTTTCTGCATATAAAACAATAATAGTAATAATAAGACCATCAAAACGATATTTACAATACCAAGTATACTCATATGTATTACCCCCTTTTTATTTACTAATGTATTAAAATATAATTGCTTACTGACCATACGTCAAGTACAAAATTCCCTAAGTAAAAATATAAAAGGATTTTCTCTCAAAAACTAATACGTCTAGAATCAATTGATTCTAGACGCCATCCAATCTTTATGCAACTTTTATAGCTTTTCCAAACGGGACTTTTGGTACATAATCATCTGGAACTAGCCAAAACACTTCAGCTTTTACATCTAACTCATCGTAAAAATAACCGGTAACATCGGTTATATAAAAAAGAGTATCAATTTTCTCTTCGTCCGCCCATTCCAGCACCTCAGTATAGGAGGACTTGCCATGCGTATAATATTTAATGGTAGGGTTTTGAATCGGTGTGATGGTTCTAATTTTAAAATCAGCTTGGACAAGCTGAGTTTCTGGGATCATTTCACCAAAAAACTTTATGATATTGTTAATTAAAACTGAACGGACCTGATTTGTTGATGTATCAATTGCTAATGCTATTTTTTTACCTTTACGGTCCTTAAGTAAACCCATTAGTGACCTTTGCCATCTCACGCATCCTCAACTCCTCATGCATAATAACCAAAGGATGATTACTTGTCTAGTTTAAGCGACTAGAAACTAGAGAAATTTTAACTCCTCGAAAAGAGGCAAAAGGCTCCTCTCTTGTCGGGGTCTCCGACGCACAGGAAATGTTAGTGCCAACTTTGCTACAGGACGTGGAGCCTTTGTCGGCCAATTTTTTCATTTCTGGGCGAGTCGCTTTCAGTTTTCTTCCTTGGCTCCACTATTTTGTCACGTTTTTCGACTAAATATGAACGGTTTAAATAACAATACTTGGATAGGTTATAGGCGTGAGCAAAGGTAAAACTATCAATAATTGGGGGAATGAAAAATGAAAATTTCGAAACAAGAGTTAGTCCAAAAACTTGAATTAAATAACGGATATGGATTTGTTGAATTAAATGGGGTACTTCATGAAATTAGACTCCTTGCTGGAAATCAAATCGCTTTTTCAGGTGCATGTTGGAGATGGGAACAAACAGAGATGCCATCAGCCAATGGGGACTATAACGTGGTAACAGATGTACTTATAGAAGGGGAACCGGTCATACCAAGTTTTCCTACTAAGGATTCCTATGAATTCTACGAAACAGTTTCAGACTTTTCTTAAGCATCTTTGTGGTTACATTTTCCTTTTTCATTTATAGTAAATTTAAACAAAAAAAATTTGGAGGAGGAATACATAATGTCAAACTTAAAACCATGGTTTGAAAAAGGCATGAACCAATACGAATACATTAACAGCATGCAAGTTCACAAGGAAAACCTTTTAAAAGTATATAATGGGTTTCAATTAGACGAAGCTGACAAAGAATTACTTCATGTGCTTCAAGAAAAAGAATTAAAAGCAATCATTTTAACAGCTGATTGGTGCGGAGATGCAATGGTAAATCTCCCTATTTTAATGAGAATTGCGGACGAAGCTTTACTTGAAACTCGCTTTCTAATCCGTGATGAGAATTTAGAGTTGATGGATCAATACCTTACAAATGGAAAAGCCCGTTCGATTCCAATCATTATTTTCGTTAATAAAGAGTTTGAAGAGGTTGGTAAATGGGGACCAAGATCTCCAGAGGCTCAAGCTGTAGCTGATGAATTAAAGGCAAATGTACCTGATAAAGAGTCTCCTCAATACGACGCGGCTTTCAAAGCATTTATTAGATCGTTCACAGAACGTATCACTACAGACGAAGTGCTTTGGAGAGATATTAAAAATAGCATAATTGCTACATTAAAAAACGCATAATTATTGAACACTAAAACATATACTATATTTGAGACCGTCCACCACTTCCAACTTCGCATCGTTGCGGGACTAACCAGAACGGAAATGCGGGCGGTCTCTTTATGTGTTTAAATTGGTAAAAATATATGCACCAAAAAGAGAATAGTAAAAATAAATGACGATGTATAATGAAACTTCCGGCGAAAACCGGAGGATTTTTTATGACGTAGATATCCTGCAAAAAGAGTAATTGCTAAAAATAGAATAGCTAACATCCCGCTTATCATCTTTGGATTTACATACCCTATTAGCTCCCCTAGCTTTACAAGCATGATTCCTCCATGAAACACGATTAATATCGTACCGATGATTGCAAGCTTGATATGAGATTTCATCATTTGTCGTGACATTTTCGCAAGTGTTATTTTGAATTTCCGTACCTTCGTCCTGCGGATTACGAGAAAGATAAAATACATATTCACATTTATGATAAATAGGATGATTGCTATTTGAGCGAAAACCTGCCCTAGTGTGATGATATGCGAATCATGCAACCTAAAAATCCATATATATATAATTGTACTAATCACAAGTAGCGCATTTATAATAATCCAAATATAATAGGCCATTACTTACCTCCCCTTCTATCTTGTTCCCATTTTATCAGATAGTAAGAAAACTAGTTGTGTATGATGTCACTAGATGTACTTGTATTCTCCTATTTTTCGCATCTGTGGGGGATATAGATATGGTTTGATGGTTTACTCTCTCCTAATTTCATCCAATCTCAAGGATGTTAACCAGGTTTGCTAGTTCGCTCTCTCCTAATTTCATCCAATCTCAAGGATGTTAACCAGGTTTGCTGGTTCGCTCTCTCCTAATTTCATCCCATAGGCTACTCATTTGCTGTATGTGTTAGTTTCCATCCTCCTAATCTACTTTTAAACGTGCTAAAATTAAAAGAGAAAGAAGGAAAATGGAGGGAATTTGATGTCTACATGTAATATCGATCATTCAAAAGATGACGTTGTTAAAAAGCTCCAGAGCCAGAAAAGCTTTTTGCCCAAAGAGCTCTATAACAAGGCTGCTCAGTTTTTAGAGCACGAGCAAACACAACTAACATTAAATGAATTGTTTCATCTATTAAAGAAATATGATTTAGTGGCTGAAGAAGAACAACAAAAGCGGAATCTTGCAATGGTGGAACTCTTCCAAGCATAACGAAAGGCACCACAACCTACTGTGGTGCCTTTTGTCTATACTTATTTAACAACTGCATTTTTCTCCTCGACGTACTTGCGAATCACAGAAAGGAAATCCTCCCCGTATCGTTCCAGTTTTGTCTTAGCAACGCCTTTAATTTCAAGCAACTCTTTTTCATCCGTCGGCGCCACTTCACTCATTTCACGTAATGTACTATCCGAAAAGACGATATATGGTGGCACTTGATCTCGAGTAGAGATTTCTTTTCTGACCTCTCGAAGAATTTCAAATAATGTATTATCAGTAACAATCTGTTTTTTCGTCACCTGTTCCTTCTTATAAATTTTTACTTCTCCTTTAAGAACAGGAAGTGCTTTTGCATCAAGAATCAGCACTGGATACTGAGAGTTTGTCAATTTGACATATCCTTCGGCTGCTAAATAGTCGATTAAACCCACAATTTGTTTTTCGGAATACTGCATGAGCAGTCCATATGTGCTTAATGTTGTAAATCCTAATTCAAGGATTTTTTTGTTTCTTGATCCTTTCAGCACCTGAGCAACTAACGTCTTTCCAAATCGTTCTTTCATTCGTTTAATACAGGAAAACACCATTAGTGCTTCTGTGGTTACATCTATTTTTTCACGGTTATCGGTACAGTTAAAACAACGGCCACATTCGGGACTTTCGTTCTCTCCGAAGTATTCTAGAATATAGGTTTGTAGGCATTTTTCTGTATGACAATAATCAATCATTTGCTGTAGCTTATGATATTCTTGCTCTTTTTTACCTTCATCCATAGTTGATTGCTCAATCAGGAACTTTTGTAGTTGGATATCCTGTGAAGCAAATAATAGATAACAATCACTTTTTTCACCATCACGCCCTGCTCGTCCCGCTTCCTGGTAATACGCTTCAATATTCTTCGGAAGGTTATAGTGAATGACAAATCTTACGTTACTTTTGTCAATCCCCATCCCAAACGCATTTGTTGCAATCATAACATTGACGGTATCAAATAAGAAATCCTCTTGAGCCCTTTTTCGCTCTTCATCGGAAAGGCCAGCATGGTATTTTCCTACTGAATGTCCTTCTTTTTCTAAAAACGAATGAAGTTCATTAACTTCACGGCGCGTTGCAGCATACACAATTCCGGATTGGTTATTATTTTCTTTTAAAAAACTTTTGACAAAATCTCGCTTATTTTCACCTTTTAGGATATTAAATGTTAAATTTTCTCTAGCAAACCCGGTAATAAAAACAGCAGATGGGGTAATTTGCAATTGGCTGCAAATATCATCCTTAACTTCAACAGTAGCGGTTGCAGTCAATGCCGCAACAACGGGCTTTTTCGGTAATTCTGCAATCATATATTGGATGTTTCGATAACTAGGCCTGAAATCATGTCCCCACTGTGAAATACAATGCGCTTCATCAACAGCAATCATTGAAATTGGGATAGAAGATAATAGGGATCGAAATTGAGAGGATTCGAGTCGTTCAGGAGCAATATAAATAATTTTATAACGGCCAAGCCTTGCATCCTGCAGTCTTTCCTGAATTTCCTGCAAAGAAATACTACTATTGATATAAGTTGCGGCAATTCCAACTCCGAGCAAAGTGTCTACCTGGTCCTTCATCAATGAGATCAAAGGAGAAATGACGATTGTTACTCCATCAAAAATCAAGGCTGGAATTTGATAGCATAAAGACTTTCCGCCTCCAGTTGGCATAATCGCAAGCGTATCGTTTCCTTCTAAAATGTTCTCTATAATGGATTCCTGCCCAGGTCTAAAGGAAGAATATCCAAAATACGACTGTAATGCCTGTTTTGCTTGTTCAATCATAAAAAACACCTTTTTAATTTTATTTTACTAATTTCTGCAAAAATGTGCGTTTGACGTAGTGTACTACCCCACATGTCCGCATGACTTTGTGCATACTATACAGTGTGGTGTTAGCTCCTTATTCTTTATCTGTTCGTGTTAGGAAGTGAGTATTCACTTCCTCTTTTTTGTTCCACGATGTGGGTCACAAAGAAGTTGTATTATTAGACATTCATCTTATCTAAATTATAAAGGAAGAACTTTAAGGTGTGAAGGGTGTCCACGATATGGTAAGATAAAACTTATTATATATATTGAGGGATGGAACACGTGGGTAATGCAAATCTACAAGTATCACAATCTTACGAAAAAAAATCTTTTTTGTTAGAGCATACACAAACACTTCGAAATAAACTTCCTGGTGTGGCTCTTGTTTTTATTATAGGCGTTTTGGCGAACTCATTAGGTAAGGATTTTCCGTTGATCGGTGGGGCTGTAATTGCAATTATCATCGGAATCATGATCCGAAACTTTTTGGGAATACCGACTGTTTTTTCGGAAGGTATTTCCTATACGTTAAAAATGCTACTTAAGACTGCAATTGTTCTTCTTGGTTTCGGCCTTAGTTATGCCAGTATTTTTCAACTAGGGTATGAAGCAATTCTATTAGTTGTTGTAGCGGTTTTAGCAGGAATTCTTTTTACATTTTTATTGGCCAAACTCTTTAAGTTGAGTGGAAATATTCCAATTCTGGTTTCTCTAGGAACGGCGATATGCGGTGCAACAGCAATTGTGACATCAAGCCCAATTGTTCGTGCAAAAGAGGAAGAAACAGCATATGCGATTAATACCATCTTTGCTTTTAATGTATTGGCGGTGTTATTCTACCCGTTAATAGGACAAATTTTTTCCATGCCAGACCATATTTTTGGAATATGGGCAGGGGTCGCAATACACGATACATCATCTGTAGTAGCTGCTGGATATAGCTATAGCAATACTGCTGGCGATACCTCTGTCATCATCAAGTTGATCCGAACACTCATGCTCGTGCCTGTTACTCTCATTCTATCTATCATTATTTCTATGAAATCAAAGGGAGCTGCGGGCAGCAAAGTGAGGATCAGTAAGGTATTTCCGATTTTTATCTTATTTTTCGCTGGAGCGGTGGCGGTCAATACCATCTTCCCGCTTCCAACATCGATTACAAGCATAACAGATGGGGTTGCCAAATTTCTAATCCTTATGGTCATGGCAAGTGTGGGTCTTGGTACTGATTTCAAAAAAATCAAATCAGTTGGCCTTCGTCCATTATTTCTAGGTTTACTATCATCTGTCATGATGGGACTGTTAACTCTAACTATAATTCAACTTCTCTATTAGGAAAAAAAGTGAGGTTTTCCTTCTGAGGAGTAAGTTAATAAGTGATATTCTGGTTTAAAAAATGCGTGTCACCTTTTGATTAGGTTGACATGCTTTTTTATGTTCTTTACGAAGACATTTTAATTAAACCCAGTTTCTATTATTACTTTATCGTAGGGATTGTGGAGTAATTTTGACTTAGATAGAATAGTTTCGAGGTTGGTTGTCAGAATACCTTCCTGATTCCGACTCTACTTGATTAATTCCGCCGTTGGTTGTCAGAATCCCTAGCTGATTCCGACTACACTTGTTTAATTCCGGTGTTGACTGTCAGAATCCATGGCTGATTCGGACTCTACTCAGTTAATTTCCTGCGTTGGTTGTCAGATTCCCAAGCTGATTTCGACTATATTTGATAAATTCAGATGTTGACTGTCAGAATCCGTAGTTGATTCCGACTATACTTGTTAATTTCCAGGCTTAGTTGTCAGAATCCATGGCTGATTCAGACTATACTTGATTAATTCCGGCGATGGTTGTCAGATTCCCTAGCTGATTCCGACTCTACTTGTTTAATTCCGGCGTTGGTTGTCAGATTCTCCAGCTGATTCCGACTCTACTTGTTAATTTCCAGGCTTAGTTGTCGGAATCCCAAGTTGATTTCAACTCTATTGGTTAATTTCAAACGTTGACTGTCAGAACCCATGGCTGATTCGGACTCTACTTGATTGATTCCGGCGTTGGTTGTCAGATTCCGTAGCTGATTCCGACTCTACTTGTTTAATTCAGATGTTGACTGTCAGAATCCATCCCTGATTCGGACTCTACTCAGTTAATTTCCTGCATTGGTTGTCAGAATCCCAAGCTGATTCGGACTCTACTTGATTAATTCAGATGTTGACTGTCAGAATCCATCCCTGATTCGGACTCTACTCAGTTAATTTCCTGCATTGGCTGTCAGAATCCCAAGCTGATTCGGACTCTACTTGTTTAATTCCGGTGTTGGCTGTCAGAATCCATCCCTGATTCGGACTCTACTTGTTTAATTCCGGTGTTGGCTGTCAGAATCCATCCCTGATTCGGACTCTACTTAGTTAATTTCCTGCGTTGGTTGTCAGATTCCCAAGCTGATTTCGACTATATTTGATAAATTCAGATGTTGACTGTCAGAATCCGTAGTTGATTCCGACTCTACTTGTTAATTTCCAGGCTTAGTTGTCAGAATCCCTAGCTGATTTCGACTTTATTTGTTAATTTCAAACGTTGACTGTCAGAATCCATGGCTGATTCAGACTATACTTGATTAATTCCGGCGATGGTTGTCAGATTCCCTAGTTGATTCCGACTATACTTGATTAATTCAGACGTTGATTGTCAGAATCCACATCTAATTCGGACACTACTTTTTATTTTCATACGTTGACTGTCAGAATCACTCGCTGATTCAACTATACTTGTTAAATTCCTGCAACGACTGTCAAAATCTAGAGACTTTTTGACTTACCCTTCTAAATTTCGTGTTAAATCTTAACTATTTGTTCCTGATAAAAATATCCAAATCACCAATTATCTTATTAAATAAAAATAACCAAGCATCGTGTATTTCCAAATTTTCATCTAGTGTATTTCCCAACTTTTCTTACGTTCCTCCAAGATGTCACTAATCATTTGGATGTGAAAGGAAGCCCATGCTTTTTCACGAAAATGAAGAATTACACTAAAGAAAAGCAAGGCAAAATAAATGATACTAAATAGGATTAAATACAAGTAGCCTTTTCCAAACAAAAACTTTTGCAATTGGCTTGCAAAAAGAAACAAAAACCAAGGGATTGCCGTAATTAAAATGGGAATGATGCCAGAACCATTTTGCTCTTTTAACATGCGGTAATGAATGATTTGTAACGTGTTAGAATCAATTTTTTCATAAAAGGACTTGATATCTCGAACTTCTACCATTTCTTTAACATGGTGGAAGGTGGAATCATGATTAATATTCTTTTTTAGCCTAAGATAAATTTTATGTGCATCTCCACGAAACGAAATCAACTGTAACATCCCTTCATTTAATAAGAATTTATTGTTAGCCATTCCCAGTTTTGCACATGAAAATGCCCCCAACTTTGGCTTGGGGGCAACAGTTTTATGCTGGAGGATCAATATTTAAATCATCCACTATTTCTTTTTCTTGATATTCTGTATCTTTTCGTGCATTGAACCGCTCTGCTTTTTCAACATACACCGCAATATTGTAATCGGGAATACCAGCAAATTTTTCATAACGTCCTCTTGGTAATAAAAAGTTACCTTCTGGGAAGTGAACACCTAGATTTTTTCTGGCGATATCAGCAAATTTGGCTTTTCCTTGGAAGACTCCAAAACCATTGTGGACAACGATTGCTTCCCCGTCTGTAACACGAAGCTCTTTCGCATCCATTGGATTGATCAGCACATCATAACGGCCAGCACCATTGAATGGATCAACTTCTTTATAAATCATAGAATTAAATTGCTTTCCACGGCGAGTCGTGAGTACGAATTGTTCTTCTTTCTTACCGAAATCGGGGATATCAACAGGAATTAAATTACCCCTTCCATCCGGGGTCGGGCAAACTCCACCTTCACAAAGCCATGCGCCTCCCCATTGGAATACATCCCCTTTTTTCTTAAGGAGTTGTATACCGTTGTAGTTCGGATTGGCAATGGCAATTTCATCGCGGATTTCCTGCCCGCTTTTAAAATCAATTAAATGTGCGTGTTCAGGTTTCACCCGCTTGGCCAAGTCTACATAGATTTTCCACTCAGCGCGAGATTCTGCAATTTCATTTTTATTTCCTTCAATTTCAGGTGAAAAATAAACCATACGTTCAGTTGATGTTGATGTTCCTCCACCCTCTTGTTCATAACGTGTCTTAGCCGGTAAAACAATGACCGCTTCTTTTGCATCCACAAGTGTTGATGTATTTAATATAATATCTTGATGCACACGAATATCGAGTTCGGACAATGCTTTCTCGACAAACTTAGGGTCTGGCATCGTTTCGAGGAAATTGCCACCAGACATATAATAGAGCTTTACCTTTCGTTCATGGTCCTCTGGGAGCACGATATTTTCAAGAGTAACCCCTACAATATCCCCTTGCCATTTTTGAATTTCAAAGCCCCAAATTTCTTCCAGGCGCTTCCTATTTTTTTCATCAAATTCGCCACCCGGCAGCACAAATGGATCTGCTCCCATTTCACCGGAACCTTGTACAGAAGAGTGCCCTCGGAATGGCATAAGACCATTATATTTGCGACCTAAGTGGCCACGAAGCAAGGCAAGATTGGCGACTTGTGAAATATTATCTGTTGCAAATGAATGCATTGTTAATCCCATTGCCCATGTGTACACGGCATTTTTACTCTTGGCTAAAAGTTCTGCAAGTTCTTCGATTCTCTCTTTTGATACACCGGATGATTTTTCAATTTCATCCCAACTTTGCGCTTTGGCGTGCGCTTTCAGTTCTTCATACCCATTTACATGTTCCTTCACGAACTTATGATTAATTGCAGAACCTTGTTGCTTTTCTTCCATTTCAAACCAGTGCTTCATAATACCAAACATGAAGGCAATGTCTCCACCAATACTAACTTGGTAAAAATCATCTGCGAGCTTTGTTCCAAATAGGGCAGATTCCATATTTGATGGGATCCAGTATTTATCCATTGCAGGTTCTCTGTGTGGGTTAATTACAATAATTTTTGTGCCACGCTTTTTAGCTTCAAGCATGTATTTCGTTGAAACAGGTGAGCTGTTTGATGCAACACTTCCCCAGAATACCAATACGTCTGTACCAATCCAGTCCTGATAGTTGGCAGTCGATGCCCCAACACCGATGGAACGCTTCATCGCTGTTTTACTAGGCGAATGACAAATCCGGGAAGCGTTATCAATATGGTTCGTCCCTAAGAAACGAGAAACCTTAGCAGCCACATAATAAGATTCATTCGTAATCCCACGGGAAGTCAGGTAAAATGCATACTGTTTCGGGTTCAACTTCTTCATTCTGTTTGCAATCATGTCCATCGCTTCATCCCAGGAGATTCTAGAAAACTTTCTTTCTCCTTTACGACGAATCATAGGATACGGAATTCTGCCAAGCTTTCTTAGTTCCGTGCTATTAAGCTTTCGAAGCTCATCGATATCTGCATGAAGAATATCTGATTGAATTGCCGGCATTGTACTTAAACGCAGTACATTTAAGCGTGTCGTACACATATGTGGACCTGTCAATGTTTGATCATAAAGACCTGAAACACCAAGTGCACATCCGTCACAAACACCTTGAGTTAAAATACGTGTCGCATACCCTAGATTGTCCTTGTTTTCCCAAGCAACTTTCATTGTATCTCGTATGTGTTTTGGCTTCACTTTCCCTAAACCAAATGGAATTGGACTGACCCAATGCTTTGGTTGTGGCATTTTTGTTGATTTAATAGGTCCCTGATGCTTTGTTTCTCCCAAATTTAACTCCTCCTTATACACATTCAGTTATAACTATGTCTATGGTCAAAGTTAACATATATTAACTATGCTTTCGGCATTAAACTGCTTAATCCTTCTAAAACTCTAAAATTATAGAAAAAACCACCGAAACATGATTCTACGTTGTTAGAATAATGAACGGTGGTTAGTCTTTAGCAGGGTCGCTACCAAGTGCCAACACATAAGGTTGTTCAAAAATTCGGCCGAAAATGACGCATCGAATTTCTGCGTACATTGCTCCGAGAACAGGGTGAATCACCAAGTTATGTGCTTGCGTCTACTCGTTTATTCACGAAGTAAATTCCTCAGCGCAAGGCTGCAATGGAGTTAACTTAAGCTGTTGCCTCGCTCCGGTACTCGGGGCTCGCGCCGCCTTGAAATTCTCGGTCCTTTTTACCTTCTTTTGAACACATATTATTGTTATTTAGTTTTAAATTTCTTCTCTAGATCTTGATCAAATACAAAGACTGACATTCCGAAGTCTCGATCAATATCAATATCAACAAATAAATCTACTAGATATGAACCTAAAAATTCTTCCATTTCAACTGGTCTATTTTTTCGGTACATTTCTTTTACCATTTCGGTTCTTGCCGCACGAAGCATTTGTTTTCCTTCATCTGCACCGGCAATAAACTTTTCAACTGGAGATAGATTTCCTTCCATCTCACATATGGCCCAATTTTTACAAAAGGTTGTTGTGATTTTGCTTGGTCCTTTCCCCATGTGCTTTTTACGGAACGACCTTACTAGATTACTAAACTCAGCTTCGTATTTATTCATTTTTGTCTACCCTTTACTAGTAACTTCATTAACCTTAAGTTAATCAAACTACCAATGATTGTCAACTAGCAAGCTCAGACCCTTTTCCGGATTGCTGTTTACGTAGTTTTTTTATATCCAAACGAATTAAAAGAGAAACCGCTAGTGCCACCGCAAAGAGCGCAGTAAATACCGTTAAACTTTGTGTATAGCTTCCAGTTGTGTCCCGAATCCAAGATGCAAACATTGGACCAGCAAGACCTGCTGCTGCCCATGCTGTTAAAATATAGCCGTGGATTGCACCAAGTTGTTTTGTTCCAAACAAGTCCCCAATGTATGCTGGGATTGCAGAGAAACCACCACCGTAACATGTATAAATAAGTGCTAGTAATACTTGGAATAACACTGGGTTCGACACGTGTGGCAGTAACGGAAACGCAATTAACTGGATAACAAAAAATACTGTATATGTATTGGGCCTCCCTAAATAATCAGACACCGACGCCCAACCAATACGACCAAGCCCGTTAAATGCACCTAGAACACCTACTAACGCAGCAGCTGCAACTGGTGATAAGCCTACACTCTCCTGTGCAAGTGGAGAAGCAGCAGAAATAATTGCTATTCCGCACGTAACGTTGATAAAGAGCATCAGCCATAAATAATAAAAACGTTTTGTCTTTATCGCTTGGTTTGCCGTTAATTGTGATAAATCCTGTTTTACCTTTTTAGCTCCACTCGAGACCTTCTCTTTAAATCCTGCTGGCATCCAACCTGCTTCAGGAGGGGCAAGATATAGTGATGAAATGATCATAATGGCAAAATAAGAAACTCCTAAAATAAAAAACGTATTTGCTATTCCAACAGAAACGATGAGTTTTTGCATGATAGGACTACTGATTAATGACGCAAATCCAAACCCCATGATTGCAAGGCCCGTTGCCATGCCACGTCTGTCAGGAAACCATTTTACAAGTGTTGATACTGGAGCAATGTATCCAACACCTAAACCAATTCCACCTAACGCACCATAGAATAAATACAATAATGGCAATGATTCTAAGTTAATCGCAAAACCAGATCCTGTGATACCGACGCCAAAGAATATGGCAGCAAGGATTCCAGATGCGCGAGGGCCATATTTTTCAACGAAATGCCCCAGGAAAGCTGCTGATAATCCTAAGAAAAGAATCGCGATACTAAAGGTCATGCTGATGTCAGTTAAATCCCATCCGAATTGTGATTGTAGTGGTTTTGTAAATACACTCCAAGCGTAAACAGAACCGATTGATAAGTGAATTCCAACTGCAGAGGCTGCAATCAGCCAACGATTTTTTGTTTTTTCCATTTCTTCTCTCCTTTATTTTGAATTGATAGGTTATATTTTGCAGTAGTTTTAAAAACAAAAAACCGTCAGCAGCCCTATGCTTAAATAAGCATAAAAAGGGTGATGACGGTTAATTTACCTAGCAGGATCGCTACTACAAAATTAACAGTAATCGCTTCCAATACTGCACCTTTTGCAGCAGAGACAGGTACGCTATCCTGTGACAAAAGTGTGTCAATATTGTGAACTATATAATAAAATATTACCAAAGCTAGCGAAATAAAACAATAGCTTTTATTTAACTATTTCGAGTAGTGAAAAATTTTTATTGTTGTCCTTCCAATAAAAGTATGATTATATATTTAGTAACTAGATGCGTAATACAGATTTTTAGGAAAGTGAGGTGTATAGATGGTGGATTCCATTTCTGTTAGAAAAGGGATTATCAAATTTGAAGATGGTCAGCTTTTTGACGAGGAAGATCAAATTGTGACCGAATTTCCTTTGACGATTGTCTTGAACCACCAGGAATTTGCAACGATGGTTTGTACCCCTTCAGAGCTTGATGAACTGGTAATTGGCTTTTTGGCTTCAGAAGGAGTCATCCGTTTTAGAGACGAAATCAAAAGTCTCCATATTGACGAAGGCCAGGGCTATGCGTATGTCGATACGATTACTAAAGTAACAACTAGCCAGGAATATTATTCAAAGCGTTTTATCGGTTCGTGTTGTGGAAAAGGCAGGCAATTCTATTTTGTGAATGACTCGAAAACAGCTAAAACCTCAACATCAACCATTACCCTCGCACCTGAAGAATGCATTGCCTTAATGAATGAAATGCAGCAAAAAAGTATTGTCTTTAAAGATACAGGCGGTGTGCACAATGCAGCACTTTGCACACCAAACGAAATGATTATCAATCGGACCGATATTGGCCGACATAATGCCCTCGATAAAATCTATGGATACTGCTTAAATCATAAAATTCCTGTTCGTGATAAAGTGATTGTGTTTAGCGGTAGGATTTCTTCTGAGGTATTGTTAAAGGCCGCTAAAATTGGAGTTGGGATTGTTTTATCAAAATCTGCACCAACTGATTTGGCCATTAAGATGGCTGAAGAACTGAATATAACTGCCGTTGGTTTCATCCGCGGAGGTAGGCTGAATGTCTATTCACATCCAGAAAGAATTGTTCAGGAATCGTTTGAAACTACTAGATAAAAAGAAAAGAGATTAGTAGGTCCCCCCTACTAATCTTTTTTTCGTTACTAATTTTACCTATTGGCAATATTCTTTGGGTATCAGCCATATTTTTACGATATCAGCCAAAAATTTAGATTATTAGCCATATTTTTCAATTATCGGCCATACCACTCATTTACGTGTGTTGAAACAGTTCTTTTACGTTTTGCATGAACTCCTCAGACTGTTTATTGCTCGACCCTTTCATCAAAAGCTCCCCAATTGAGGCTAATTTACCAGTCATTTCAAAATCCATTTCGTATTCAACAAGGGTTTGATTCGGTTCGATTGTTTTTAAGTTTGCCGTAAGGGTATTTGTAAAGGAACCCGCAAGCGAAACTGGTTTTCCTTTCATTTCAACGACAATCTTTTCATTTTCAATTGTTTCTTTTAACTCACCAACTCCTTGAATTTTGATTGGGACAAACTGCACCTTGACCTCTACCAATGTTTCATATTTTGTTGGACTTAATTGTTTAATTTTTTTGCAACCAGGAAAACAGGGGCCTAATTTCATTGGGTCCATAAATACAGAATAGACACTTTCTCGGTCTGCATGTACGATAAATTTGTCAGCTTTTTTCAAATTCCCACTCCTAACGATTTTTTCTAAGATGATGTTACAATTTTATTAGCAAAATTTTGTTATAGAACTAAAATGACAAATCATAAGACAACTGTCATAGTCTATTGGCAAAATTTCTTTTTGGTATAATGGGTAAAATAAAAATAGATGTTTGTATAGAGGAGAGACTTTTTATGGCTTTTGGAATTAGACGCAAGGAGCTTCTCGAGTGGAAAAGTAAAGTTTCACAAGGAGAAATTGCATTTTTGACACATTATTGGATTGATGACCGTTTTCCGGGGATGAAGACCGTGACAAAAGTAGGGTGTGCTGATCTTGAAAAACTTAAAAGTTGGGGCGAAAAATATGGCATTCCTTCAAAATACATTCATAACCGGACTGGATTCCCTCACTTTGATTTATTAGGCGAAAGACAAATTGAAATTTTAAAAAATGAAAACATGCTGCATCAGTTAGAAAGATTTAAGGGATAAGCCTTATGTACTATTTTCTTTTCCAATGATTTATGTAAAATAAGAATTGGTTTGAAAGGAGAATTTACTCATGATTAATGAATTTAAAAAATTTGCCCTTAAAGGTAACGTGATTGATCTTGCTGTGGGGGTTATCATCGGTGGAGCATTTGGAAAAATCGTTTCATCACTAGTGAATGATATCATAATGCCACTATTTGGTTTCTTATTAGGCGGGATTGATATTTCCAAAGCTTCTATCCCTTTTAATGGTGAAGAAATTATGTACGGTGCTTTTCTACAAACAGTCGTGGACTTTATAATTATTTCATTTTCTATTTTTCTCTTTATTCGCTTTTTCCAGCGCTTTAAGAAAAAAGAAGAAGAAAAGCCTGCTGCACCAACTCCATCAAAAGAAGAGCAATTACTTACTGAGATTCGTGATTTATTAAAAGAGCAACGCAGCTAATTTAAAAAAGGTTGTCCGAGTCGTGATTGACTCTGGACAACCTTTTTTTAAACCTCCCATGGTAATGCAATACTAAATTTAGACGCCATTTTTTCGTTTTCTTTTTTACGTCTTTTCCGATTCTCTGCACGGTCTTTTGCTGATTCGTGTAGCATCTTTTCTTCCTCAGACTTTGGAATGACCTTTGGAACGGGTTTGGGTTTCCCATTCTCATCTAAGGCAACAAAGGTTAGAAACGACAATGCGCAAATATGTCGTTCTCCCGTATATAAGTTCTCAGCAATCACCTTCACAAAAACCTCCATAGATGATCGCCCTGTGTAGGTAACAAAAGCCTCTAAACAAACAGAGCTTCCTTCATTAATCGGATGAAGAAAATCCACTGAATCTGTTGATGCTGTTACAACAGGTGAACGTGAATGACGCACTGCTGAAATAGAAGCAACATCATCAATATAAGCCATCAATTTACCACCAAACATGGTACCATGATAATTTGTATCAGGCGGAAAAACATTACTTGTTTTCACAACAAAGGATTCTCTGCAATACTTTGCCTCTTCCATATGTAAGCCCTCCTTCGTTTTTTTTATATTCTTCACGTTTTATATCAATTTCAAACTAACTAGTTTTTCTCCCCAAGGAGCTAACCCATTTGATTGGAAGCCTGCACGTAAATACGTTCTTTCTGCTTCAATATTATCTGGGATATACCCGATTATGATTTCTTTGGCATCTGGTTTAAGTTTGATATTTTCAATTACCTGTAATAGAGCTTTAGTGCCGTAGCCATTCCCCTGGTATTTTTCATCAATCATAATACGATAAATCCAGTAATTATGATCATCCTCATCTAAACCGTACATCGTAAAACCAACCATTTTCTTATCGGCATAAATAGCGAGCGCTTCAAAGTTTGGCAAAAACTGTACCTCTGCAAGTGAATAAAGATTTGACGCGATAAAACCTTGTTGGTCATTACTTACTTTTAAATCAATACATTCTTCCCAATTATCACGTGTGATTTTTTGTAAGGTCACTGTCAAGTGAGTATCCCCCGATACATTAGCATAAGGAGGTTTTATGACCTCCCAACATATAATCGTATGCTTTCGGACTAAATTTTTCAATCTTTTTAAACAAAAAACGTTAGCCAAATGACTAACGTTTGTTATGCGGTGAATTTTTGTTCAACACGTTCAAATGAATATACGCGATCAATGAAGAATGCATATATCGAAGCTAGTATTTGCTGGAAGAGCATTCCTACAACGACAGGAACAGCAACCTCGGCTGGGAAGAATGCAATGGCAATGACGGCACCTGCGCTAATATTACGCATACCTCCCGTAAAAATAAGGGCGATAATGACATCAGATTCTAGCTTTAGAAGGCGACCAATCCCCCATGAAATCATATAACCACAAAACGCAATAAAAAATACAACTGCGCCAGTCATGATTAGTTTCAAGTCCACATTTTTTAAATAAGGTGCAATATCTGCACTATTAATCATCACAACGACACCGAGACTAATCTTTGAAAATGGAGCCAAAGCCGGACTAAGTGTTTTAGTGCATTTGCCTTTAGTAAAATGATTGACAAGCATACCAAGGATAGAGGGTAACACGACCATAAAAAGGAGACCTTGCATAATGCTAAGAATATCCATTTCAACATTACTGCCGACAAACAAAGTTAAACTATATGGCACTACAAATGGGGAAATTAATGTGTCAATTAATATAATAGAAAGCGTCAATGCAATATTGCCATGCTTCATCGCCACCCAGATAAAGCTCGATATTCCCGTTGGTATCACAACTGCTAAAATCATTCCGGTGATCGTAAAACTGTCACCCGGAAAGGATAAATGCCCGACAACCCAAGCCCACGCAGGCATAATTAAATGTAAAGTAATAAGTGCAATCAAGATTGGAAATGGATGAGTGAGAGCTCTCTTTAAAGAACTAAAACTTGAACTTAACGCTCCGGAAAAAGTAATAAATGCAAAAATCCATGGTACTAAATATGAAAACGGCGCTAAGTATGCAGTTAATAAGACACCAAGTACTACACTTGTAGGTGTAATGAGCGGCATAAGTTTTTCTAGTTTTTTATTAAGTTTCTGTAACATTATCATTCTCCTAAGGACTGAGTATCGTTTCACAAGACCGTTATTTTAGTATACTACAATTTTAGCACGACAGTAGTTGTCCAACATAAATTTGGGTAAAATTAACATAAAAAAAGAAACACCTTAAATGAGTGCTTCCTTAAAGTTTTGCTAGCCGATCATAAACATCCCTTAATGTCCGGCATCCTAACGCTTGGATTTTTTTTATATAAAGTGACCAAAGCTTAGCTGTTAAAAAAGCATCTCCTAACGCATGATGTCTATCAGTTACAGCGATTTGGTGATATTCACATAAATCTTCTAATCTAGTCAATCGTAAATCAGGTTCTGCTAACCTGTATAAAAAGGAGGTATCGATAATTCGATGTTTAAATGGGGTACGAAATTGCTTCCAACTTGCTGTATGCATGAAAGCTTTTTCATGATTTGCATGGTGTGCCACGAGGGGATTCCCTTTCGCAAATTCAAAAAATTGAATGAGAACCTCCGAAAGTAGTGGGGCATTTTTTAACATTTCAGAGTTGATTCCCGTTAATTCTTGAATCTTCTCAGGGACCTCATTTTTAGTGAATACAAGCGAATAAAATAGTTCATTTTCACGAATTGTGCCGCCCTCCACTTTAATTGCACCAAGTGAAATAATTTCATCCCCTTGGTCTGGGTAGAAGCCCGTTGTTTCGATATCAAACACGACAACAGATAGCTCATCTAACGGAACTGTCAACTTATCCTCTTGCTGAAGATCTCTATGAATTTGACGTAGAAAAGCAACCTGTTGAAAGCTAAGGCCTTGATTTCCACCCATTCCACTTGTATTTACTTTTCCATGAAGCCCCCGTACAAATTGAACAAATGGTTCAAATGCCATACTTCAACCACTCCTCTACACGATAATTGAACGAACATACTGATGTAGTTTGTAACCACTCTTCAAAATGTCGCGGAGTTCTTTTTTTCGTCTTTTATCTAAACTCTTAATTGGAATAAAATGACTCGCTTCGTAAGACTGAGTATGGTTGTAAAGATTATTCCTAAGTTCAAGTAAAAGCTTGAAATGTCCAAGATACCCCTTAAATTCAGGGGGATACCCTCGCTTTAGTAAAGCTTCAATTCGATCGATCGTAGATGTCTCTAATAAGCCTTCCTTTATCGCAAGCACTCGAATTGCGTTTACATAAGGTAGAAAAGCGGTCTGCTTTAAATCGACAGATCCTTCATATTCTCCTTTTTCTTCTCCCACAAGTTGACCGAGTGGACCAATCGCTTTTTTGACAAACATAATGTTTTCCATATGCCTTCTTAACAGGTTAGTATTGGCCTCCTGATTGGCAAGAATATGGAACTTAAGTTCACTTAATAATTGACTACTTCCTACAAGAACTCGTGAATCATAAAAAATTTGCAAATATCGCATGGCCTCCCAGCTTTCCTCTTCCATCCATAATGATATCTGATGTTGCCAACCCTCTACCGAGCTACACCATAAAGGATTGGACGGCATGATTTTACCCTCACAATATGGATATCCAATTTTGTATAAACCATAAGAAAGCTCTTTTCCTAATTCATAAAAAAAATGAGAAGCTTCTATTGAATTTTCGGCGAATATAATTCCATGATCCTGGTCGCTTACATACCCTTGCTCCAACCTACCTCCACTACCAGTAATAAACCATACAAATTCACAGGGAGGAATTTTTGTTTTTTGCACCTGTTGCTCTAGCGCCAAATGAAAAACATATTTCATCACCTTATCATGAAAATGGTTTAGGGAATCTGCATCAATCTGATATTGGAAAATCAACTTCTCCCTTAAATTTTTAATTGAATCATATGTTTGCATGTTCTTATTCATCGATACACCCCCTAAACCATAATGATAGCAAGCTCCTCTATTACTAGAGGGCTTGCATATTAGATTACGAACTTAACTTATCTTCCTTAGCTAAGAAAACTTCTGGATAACCATAGCTGCCATGCTCGCTAATGTCTAAGCCCATAATTTCTTCTTCTTCAGTTACGCGTAGACCACCCATAACCTTTTTCAGAACAGCAAGAATGATAAAAGAAACAATAAATGCATAGAGACCTGATGTTGCAACTCCTAAGAACTGTACGCCTAATTGCGTGAATCCACCACCATAAAACAATCCCGCCTGCCCAACTGTAGCAAGCTCTGGTGTTGCAAAAAATCCAGTCGATAATGTACCCCAAATACCAGCTGCTCCGTGAACTGATAAGGCAAAAATCGGGTCATCAATCTTTCTCTTTTCAAAGAATCGTGCACTATAAAAAACAAGGATTCCAGCTACAAAACCAATCACCACAGCTGCCCATGTATCAACAAATGCACAAGATGCTGTAATCGCAACTAAACCTGCTAATGCACCATTTAACATGGTCGGAATATCTGATTTACCTAATACAATCCATGAAATGAATAATGCCGCTACCACTCCAGACCCTGCTGCCAAATTCGTATTTAGTGCAACGAAACCAAAGAATCCAGCATCAACAGATACCGTACTGCCTGCATTAAATCCAAACCAACCGATCCAAAGAATTAATACCCCTAACGCTGTATACACTTGGTTATGTCCAAAAAGAGTATTCGATGAACCGTCTTTATTGTATTTTCCAATACGCGGTTTTAATAAAATCGTGGCTGCAAAAGCTGCCATTGCACCTGTTAAATGAACAACCGTCGATCCTGCAAAGTCTTGCTTGCCATGCTCTGCTAACCAGCCGCCCCCCCAAATCCAGTGAGCAACCACAGGATAAACAATTGCTGCAAAAAGAATGGTAAATACAACGTACACTGATAATTTCGCTCTTTCTGCAAAACCTCCTGTTGCAATCGTAATCGCTATTCCTGCAAAAGCTAATTGAAATAAAAAGAAAACAGATGAATTAAGACCTAACTCGAGTTCTTTTCCAGAATAAAAGAATTCTGATAACCCTACAAAAAAGTTTGCGTTGCCACCGAAGATAAATCCAAATCCAACTGCCCAAAACACTAATGAAGAAAGACCGAATGTAAAAATCGTTTTACCTGCGATATGTCCTGCATTTTTCATTCGGGTTGAACCTGCTTCAAGTAGTATGAATCCACCTAACATAAAAATAACTAAAATTGCTCCAACCATTACCCATAGACTGTTCATTAAATAAGAAACGTCCATTTTCATCTTCCCCCTTTTATACAAATTGTTAGTATACACTACATAAGATGTTAGAAAATATAACATCATGTATATGATTATTAATAATAATCTAAAGTATAGATTAAAATCAACTACTTTTTAAAATTATTAGATTAATTATGTAAGAAAATATAACATTAGTTAAAAAAGAAGCATAATCACCTCTGTGATATGCTTCTTAAGGACTTCTTCAGCTAGGATCATTTTCGTCATAAGACAGGGTCGTAACTTGTGTGTAATCGCCTTTTTCTATCTCTTCTGATGTCGCTTCCTCTTGTAAATCATTTTCTGTGTCCATTCCAACTGCGATGGTTGCATCGTTCTTCTGTTGGCGTTTCTTCATCAGTATCCACTCCTTTCTTTTTAATGTCCCATATATGTTTTAGTTTGAGTTGGGAATGCTACAAAAAAAGCTGGTAGATATAACCGTTTTCAGAATAGTATTTTTATACGTTTGGAAGCATTTTTATTTAAAAATCACTCGCATTTTTATACAAATTGTTATAAAGTAATCATTGTGACTTTTTCTGAATAGTATTTGAGGTGATACAACATGGCAATCCAAAAACAACAAGAAAAAACTGCAGTAACAGAATATTTAAGATTCCTAATCCCTTCTTTAATCGGTATTATTTTATTTATTGTACCGTTTCAATATAAAGATTCATTCACGATCCCTGTTGCGATTTTGGCGGGCATTGTTCAAGATTTATTAGGTGGTTCAATTCCTTATATTATGACGGCATTAATTACAATCACAGGGATTTTTTCTATTTTGACAGTATTCTTAAAACCATCATTCATTACAAAATCTCCCTTTTTATCTGGACTTTTTTATGTATCTCCAATATGGGTGATTGCACGAATTCTTGGAATGATTTTCTCTATTATGACATTATACAAGGTTGGTCCATCCGCGATATGGTCAGATACAACTGGTGGAACTTTGCTATTTGATTTGATTCCCGTGTTATTTTCCGTATTTTTATTTGCAGGACTTTTTTTACCATTGTTACTCGATTTTGGCTTATTAGAGCTTTTTGGAGCATTGTTAACAAAGGTAATGCGTCCTCTTTTCAGATTGCCTGGACGTTCATCTGTTGACGCCATCGCTTCATGGTTAGGTGATGGAACCGTTGGTGTCCTTCTTACCAATAAACAATACGAAGATGGCTATTATACAAAAAGGGAAGCAGCTATTATTGGAACGACATTCTCGGTAGTTTCCATCACGTTTACAGTCGTTATTTTAGCCCAAATGCGTTTAGAGCATATGTTTGTACCATTTTATTTCACAATCTTATTTGCAGGCTTGGTTGCGGCCATCATCATGCCAAGAATCCCGCCATTATCTAGGAAGTCGGATACGTACTATGAAGGCACTACTCAAAAGGCGGACGAAACCATTCCGGCAAATGTAGGACGATTTAAGTGGGGTATGGAACAAGCAGTCTTTCAAGCGAGAAAAAGCGGAGACTTTTCTAAAGTGTTAAAAGGTGGAGTTCAGAACGTATTAGATATGTGGCTGGGCGTTGTACCGGTCGTAATGGCAATCGGAACCATCGCACTTATTATCGCGGAGTTCACGCCATTTTTCACCTATTTAGGGGCTCCATTTGTACCGATTCTCTCACTTCTTCAAGTGCCAGAAGCTGCTGCTGCAGCCCAAACTATGGTTATTGGATTTGCAGATATGTTCTTACCTTCTATTATTGGTGCGGATATTGAAAATGATTTGACACGATTTGTGATTGCAGGAGTATCTATCACTCAGTTAATTTACATGTCAGAGGTTGGTGGATTATTACTTGGTTCAAAATTGCCGGTTTCTTTTTTGGACTTAGTATTCATTTTTTTACTGCGTACGTTAATTACCTTACCAATCATTGTAGGCATGGCATATTTGTTTTTTTAAGATAATAGGTTAAGCCCCGAAGCTGATTCGGGGCTTTTTTATGTAAAAGCCATAAATCACGATTATTGGCCAAAATAATGAGATATCAGCCATAAATTCTGATTAACAGCCATAACACAAATTTATCGGCCATTATCCAAAAATAAGCCCCACGGAACAATCCTCCGCAGGGCTGAAACACGTCAAAATTATCAAACTTTTACCGGAACCTCTTCTTTTGTAAATCCTTCTTGATAAATTCGGCTTATAATCGACTCAATTTCCGGCTCTTCCACCGTTAAATCCGTAATATTATGGGTTTGTGTAATTTGCGAAATCACGTCCGAAGCTGAAAAATCATCTCGGTTGAAACGGATCCACTTTCGGTTCCCTTCCTCTTTCATGAGCTCCCCATTTGAAACATGTAAATCGACGCCATTCTCTTCAACATCAACAATCAAAGTCCGCATTTTTCCGAAGCGAGACTTAACTGCTGCTATATCACCATCATACACCTTTTGACCATGATCTATTAAAATCATTCGTTTACAAAGCTTTTCAATATCCTCCATATCATGTGTCGTTAAGATCACCGTCACATCGCGAAGTTTATTAATTTCCTGTATAAATTCACGCATTTTCTCTTTTGCAACAACATCCAGTCCTATCGTTGGTTCATCTAAAAATAAAATCTCAGGGTCATGTAAAAGTGATGCTGCGATATCTGCTCTCATACGTTGACCTAATGATAGCTGTCGAACTGGCGTGTTCAAAAACTCGCCTAAGCCAAGAATATCCGAGAATGTATTCATGTTCTCTTTATAACGCGCATCAGGAACGCGGTATATTTCCTTTAATAATTCAAATGACTCAATTGTCGGGAGATCCCACCACAGCTGTGTCCGTTGACCAAACACAACACCAATGTTTTTCGCATTCTCCTTACGTTTTTCATATGGCACAATCCCATTTACAATAATGGAACCATTTGATGGAACAAGAATACCTGTAAGCATTTTGATCGTAGTTGATTTCCCTGCTCCATTAGGTCCAATATATCCAACCATTTCCCCTTTTTCGATGGAAAAGGAAATATCTTTTACTGCTTCTTTCGTGACAAACTGGCGGTTTACGACACTTTTTAAGACCCCTACAAAACCTGTTTCTCTTTTTGCAATTTTAAATTCTTTGTTTAAATGTTCTACTTCAATTATGGCCAAGACACATTCACCCCTTTAATCACGATCCAGCACTCTTATATCGACTTAAGCCGAGCATCCAAACATAATATGCCATGACAAAAAACACAATTCCCACAATCGGTGTGAAATATCCAATATAGGAAGAAAAATAAGGTGTATCCTTATCTAATATAACCGCTGCTGGGAAGTAATTGACGAACCCAAAAGGAACAACAAATGCCGTTACCCATTGAACAAACTTAGGATAGATAGCAAGTGGATAGTTCGTTAGATTTCGAGCTGGATACATCACAACCCAATAGAAACGCTCTGATTTAGTCGTCCAGAAAGCAATGGCTGAAATGAAGACAAGCAATCCTCCTTGAACTAAAATCCCACCAATAATCGCTCCAAGTAAAAAGAGGATTTTTCCAAATTGCCAATGAATATCAAGAGCATTGCTAACCCATATAAATACAAGAATACTAAAAATAAATTGACCGGCAGCTCCAATATCAAATTTCATTGCCATAAAATGAAAAAATGGGTTGATTGGACGAACAAGAAAACGGTCAAAGGTCCCAATCACAATATAAGTGTCCAAACTTCTAAAATGGAAAAAGAGGATGATACAGAATCCCCACGATAGAACAGCTAACGCAAATAGAAATAACAACTCATAAAAATTCCAGTTTCCAAGTTCTTTAAATTGATAGAGCATGATCCACATAGTTACAGCGGTTCCCGTATAGGCCGCGACCATACCAACAATTCGCATTATGAACGCAAAACGATACTGCATTTGGGCACGTACTCCCGCTCCGACTAGTCGGAAATACAAACGAACATAGTCAATAATCTTTGTCATCCTTTACCCTCCCTGCACAATCACTTTGTTTGATGCTTTTCGCCAAACAAAACGGAGGATTGCATAGGACACAGCTACCCAAAAAAACTGAATCCCAAGCGAAATAAACACATCTTTGCCGCTAATTTCTTCGATAAAAATCGCATTTGGAATAAAATAAATCCCTTGAAATGGTAAATATGTCGCAAACGTTTGCAACCATCCAGGAAAAAACCACAACGGAATGACCGAACCCGATAAAAGGGATACAGAAAAATAGAAGATATCCTCTATTCCTCCTGTTTCAATAAGCCAAAAAGTAAATAATCCAAATGTCAGCTCAATACAGTATCGTATTAGAAATCCTAAAAATCCGGAAATAATAAATAAAATCCATGTCATCCATGATGAAGGCAGGCTTAAATCAACAAAGAAAAACAAGAGAACATATAAAGGGACAAGTGCAGTCAGCATATAAAAAGCTACACTTCCAAAGTCAGCAAATAAATAACGTAACGGTACATCAAATGGCCTCATAAGTTCGAGTGCAATGTCTCCAGTTCGTACCTTTTCTTGCAGTTCCCACAGCGGCGTTCCGGCACCATTGACTGCCGTTAAAAACTGACTAACAACAACATATGTAAGCATTGCGGTTAGGGAGATTCCACTCGCCTCTTCTTTGCCAGCATAAAGCGCAAACCAAATTGACATCCACATTAACAAAAAGATGATATTTGAAACCAGCCTTGTCCATACGTCAAAGCGATAGGCAGCTGATCTCATAAAGGCTTTCTTCGTAAAAGCAGTATACATTTTTACCGTATCCATTCATTCACCTCTAGTAAACTATGAAACACAAGATAAAAGTAGAGTATGACGAATCCCCTTACCTTTAACTGATTTTTCTTTATAGTAGCATAATTCTACTACTTCCGACTAGACTCTTTCTTTCTTTTTAGACCCAAGTCTTGAAACGGTTTGTTCAATCAAGACTGCCACAACAGTTCCAAGGACGAGGCCATTATTCAAGATTGAAGTTAATATGGGTGGTACATCCGTAAACGCTTCTGAAGGAACAAACATTGCACCTACCCCAACGAATAATGAAAAAACGATTATCAGTCTGGATTGATATTTGTTTTCTAAAGTTTCAAACATTGCTAAAGACGGTAGCATAAGGTTTGCGAAAATGATAAAAACCGTTGCATATCCCACTGGTGCAGGCAAACCTGAAACGAAGTTCATAACTTTCGGAAGGAAACTAATACCGACCAAGATGAAACTTCCAACAATGAATGGGAGTCTGGTATTAACTTTCGTAGTGGCAATGAAGCCCGCAGCCCCTGATATCGGAACAGGTGCAACCGCAGAGAAGAGCCCAGCTATCATCTGGTTTATTCCTGCCATAAAACCCGCCGGACGAAATCTTGTTTTTTCTAATGATACATTTTGTGACTGAAGCACTTGTTCAACGACCTTTACACTAGCTATAAGGTTGGTTAAAAGCAACAGTGTCACAAGGATCGAGGTCGTAATCATTCCACTATCAAAGATCGGCTGACCGAAAGGAAAGATATCAGGTACCTCTATCCATTTATTTGACGTAACTTTGGTTGGTTCGATTAATCCAAGTATAGTAAAAATAATCCAACCTAGGGCCAAGCTGATTAAAACGGAGTATTGTCTTAAAGCACGAGGTCCTTTTTCGGCAAAAACAAAGGTAAATAGAATAATAAGTAAACAAATACCTGCGATTTTTAAGTTAACCGTTTCTGCACCACGGTACCCAACACCGAAAATGCCATTTAAAAAGGAACCGCTCAATTGTAGTGAAAGTAAAATTAAATAAGTCCCTGTTACAACTGGCGTAAATAATTTCGATAGTCGATCAATAATCCCGAAAATACTTAAGAGCATAAAAAGAACCCCGCTCACCAAAATACCGGCTTCAATTGCCCGAAGTGTTCCTTCACCTGAACCATATAATGTCGGACCCAAGCTTGCATAGATAATAAATACACCCCACCATAAACCAGCAGGTCCTTCATTAATCGGCAAACGGTGTCCAAAATACACTTGTATTAAACAGGATAATCCTAATACGAGGAAGGTCCTTTGGACAAAACTCGCTGTCTCGACTGGGTCCATTCCATATAGGGCTGCAATTGCAATTGGTGCTACTATAGAACTAGCAATGATAAAGGCTAGCCATTGTAATGAACTAAAAAAAACTTTCAAATTTCTCATCCCTATCCTACTATCAAATGCGCCTTGGCGTATTTGCGCCCGATTTTTAAGCCCACAGGAAGTGGGTCATAAAGACGTTGCCACACGATGTGGCGTTCTTAGTCTTTGGACTTACTGCTCGAAAAATTACCGCTGAAAAATCGTGGCATCCGCCTGAGGCTATAACTTTATTCAATATCGTTTTGACCACCTTGTAACTCTTTCTGTATTAATCTCAGCAAATTGTGGACTTCCACTGAATAAAGTTATGTGCTCTCCCATTTTACCATTTTTTTATAAATTTGCATGTTTGATATAATGAATATATATACTTTATTTTTGGAGGAAAATTTATGATTCGTTTTGGAGTTATCGGAACTAACTGGATTACAGATTCATTTTTAGAAGCAGCAAATACAATTGAGGATTTTTCATTAACGGCTGTCTATTCACGAACGGAGGAGCGCGCAAAGGAATTTGCTAATAAACACCATGCACCGTATACCTTTACTTCGATTGAGGAAATGGCGCAATCTAACTTATTAGACGCTGTGTACATTGCAAGTCCCACTTCCTTTCACGCCTCTTATGCAATTAGTCTTTTGAAACATGGAAAACATGTTCTTTGTGAAAAGCCAATTGCCTCAAATACGAGTGAGCTAATGGAAATGATTAAGGCCGCAAAAGAAAATAATGTGTTGTTAATGGAGGCACTCAAGTCAGGCTTTCTCCCATCCTATTCAAGCATTCGAGAGAACTTACATAAAATCGGACCTGTACGTCGTTATTTCGCGAGCTATTGCCAATATTCATCCCGCTATGATGCTTATAAGGAAGGAAATGTATTAAATGCTTTTAAACCTGAATTTTCAAATGGTTCATTAATGGATATTGGCGTGTATTGTATTTATCCCATGGTACAATTATTCGGAAAGCCAGATTCAATTAAAGCAAGTGGGTTTATGCTCAATTCTGGTGTCGATGGCGAAGGAGGCATACTTGCCCATTATAAAGACATGGAAGGTACGATAATGTTTTCAAAAATTACAAATTCCTATATCCCTTCTGAAATACAGGGTGAACAGGGCAGTATTCTCATCGATAAAATTTCAGAACCTGAAAAAGTAGAAATCCGCTATCGTGACGGTCTAGTTGAAGATATCTCTAAGCTCCCAGAACAGCACACTATGTATTACGAAACAAAAGAATTTATTGACCTCATTAAAAATGGTGCCTTAGAGTCCAACGTAAACTCGTATGCAAATTCGATTGCAGTTATGGAAATATTAGATGAAGCTCGTAAGCAAATCGGGTTAGTTTTTCCAGCTGATAAATGATAACGGTACAGAGGGGCTGCTTATTGGCGACAAGCATAAAGACAAGTGCTGACAAAAGGTGCTTGTTAGCCTCCGAAGCAATTGGCTTAGACCGTAGAGTTGGTGGAGCCTGGAACTAGAAATAAAAAACGAACGCTTGCGACCGAACAGTCGCAAGCGTCTCTTTTAATCACCTTTTACATTTTTCAATGCATCTTCAATCGGTATATCTCCACTTACAAGATCAAATGATTGATAATATGTATTTTCCTCAGATAAGGAAGCTACTATCACTTTTGCTACGTCCGCACGAGGAATTGTATTTCTTGTCAAATTCTCCCCAATTGCAACCTTCCCAGTGCCTTCTTCATTCAGCAAACCACCAGGTCGAACGATTGTATAGGTTAAATCACTTTGTTCAAGTATTCGATCGGCATAGTGCTTTGCTACATAATACGGACGAATTGCCTCATTCCATTTTTCACGTTGATTCGCACCTAATGCACTTACCATCACAAAGCGGTTAACGCTAGTCTTTTCTGCTGCCTCAACAGTCTTCACAGCACCATCAAGGTCGATTAGTAGCGTTTGGTCAGGACCTGTATGTCCACCTGAGCCTGCAGTAAACACAATCGCATCAGAGCCTGAAATGGCCTCTGCTATTTTATCAACACTATCTGCAATACTTGCTAAAACAGTTTCAACACCTAAGTTATCAAAATGGGCTTCTTGCTCTTGTTTACGCACCATCGCAATGGGTGTATACTCACTACTATCCTTTAAAAGCTCCACCACTTGTTTTCCAATTTGACCATTAGCACCAACTACACAAACTTTCATCAATCTAGCCCCTTTCTTTTTTCATTTCCTTTATTATTACAAGTTAGGAAATAGATAGCAAATGAAAGGGCTTCTGATTTCAATGGACGGTTTCCCAAGTTATTTAGATACAGTTTGGTTACTACTTTGTTCTTCAACAAGATTAACATCTTCCCGACGCTTTAAGTACCATTCTTCAAATGCTTGAGCAAACGGTAATGGAATATCTTCAATGGTCTCAATATGTGTTGGGATTGAACGATTCATCGTTGTAATGGAAGCAACTTGGAAAAGTTTTTGTAATTTAGATTGAGAGTAGGACATTTCAATCAAATGTCTTCTTTTGGTTATAAACATACGACTGGTTAGTCCACCCTGCCACCATTGTACCTGAGTCTCATTTACAGCATATCTCGTATGATGATAATCAAGAAACCTCTGCAAGACAATGATGCATAGGAAGACAACAGACAAAATCCACCAGAACTGCTTAATATCAAAAAGTTCAGGTTTAAAGTAAAATAATCCAATTGTAACTATAAGCCATAACCAGCTTGGTTTCAGTAATTTTACCCATAACGATTTACGAGGTAACCGTTCTAATTTACTTAATTTCACCTGATAGATTGGTAGCAATTCTTCAATTAATTCATATGCTTTTTGGAGAGGTAAAAATGGATAAAGTGAATTCACATTGATGGATTCATCGCCTTTATTTGGATTCGCAGAGCTGATTAATTTTACTTCCGCTAACCCAAATATTCGCTTCAACAACGTTTGCCTTATCTCTAGACCCTGAATTTTCTTTTTTTCAATTGCAAAATAACTTTCATCAAGTACCCCTCGGTCTATAAAGATATATCGTGCATCTGAAGAAATTTCATATTTTCCATACCGGATAAATGTTCGTACCACACCAAATGTAACGGCAATAATGATGGCAATAATCAGGACAATAACAAACAGCCATTTACTTGCAAGTAAGACCTGAAGTACTCCTTCCAGCTTATTGGTATCAGGTAAAAATGTACTTAACGTATCCAGTCCAGCAAAAATAATCGGAATAATAGCTAGGAAGCTTAGCGATGTAAAACTAGCCTTCCATAGGTCCTTCCTTTCTGGAGAAAAATGAACATGACGGCTTATTTCCAAGTCATTTTGTTGTTCACTTTCTACGAATACTTGTACAACATCATCGTATTTTTCTATTAACTTTTCATCTTTAGCATCTAGTGCATGATTTTCATGAATTGACTTTACATTTTTAAATTGTGGCGCTCCCGCCTGCTCCTTACCAGTCTGAACGAGGTCAATTAGAAAATCGGCATGTTTTTTTGATATAACGTCAAAATGGATTGAATCATCTTCTCCGTCCATTGCGGTTTCAAAAGTAAGAGATGTCAAACCAACAATTTTATGAAAGAAGGTGGTTTTTCGAGTGACGTTTTGGATTCTCGAAAACGGAATAGTGCTTGTATTCTTCACAAAAAGTCCTTTATGGATTAGGAAAGTACGGTCTTTCCACTCATATTTTTCCACAAACCAACTAGATACTATGTAAAGCAATCGCAAGAAAACAAATACTAAAAACGCATACCTTCCATATACAATGTACCAAGACTCTGAATCTCTTTGAATAATAAACAATAGTACCAACAAGATGAAGTTGTTCTTTATTAGTTGATAGATCTTGAAACCAATACCGAGTGGGTGGTATTTCATTATTCATCAACTTCCTTTAACTTTGCATAATCTGCTAATCTCTCTCTTAATTCGAGAGCAATCCCCTCTTCCAAAGCAGGTATTGTATGAGATGAACCCATTGTTTCGATTTTAATGGAACTTGCATGATATTTTTTCAGAATGGGACCTTGAATTGTCGAAACGGACTGGATTTTAGTCATTGGCACGGTCACCCATTCTTTCGTTAGAACTCCATAACGCATTTGAAGGTATTCATCATCAAATTGATAACTCCAGTTTCGATAATTCAAGTGGGGTTCAATAAATGACCAAATCGCTCCGAGGATGGCAAACGCGAACAAAGCAATCAAAATCCAAAAAGCCCAATTTGGCCAGGAAAAATAATAATTCAACCAGAACAATAATCCCAGCACCAAAAATCCGATAATATTCGAAATCGATTCAGATATTATTCTAATTTTGGGAAAAGCGGGGGATAATTGATTTTCTAATTTTACATCACTCACTTCTAGCAGCTCCTTATGAAAAATCGTATTCAACATATTTACGATAACAATATCAATAAAGTTTCATTATTTCTTATTTTTATAGAAGTTGAATCAATAAACAAAAATAGCATATTTTTGGTGACCAGTGGGGTATCAGTTTGGAAATTGGAGTTAAATTTATTGAAAACCGACATCTTTTGAGTCAGTTTTCATACAATTTTTGTAGAGGTGATGGAAAATGGCAAGAGTAAAACATACAAACAAGGACGTTGATTTAGTAGCAAGGATGATGAGGGCAGAAGCTGAAGGCGAAGGTCGCCAAGGCATGCTTATGGTTGGTAACGTCATTGTCAATCGAGCTGTAGCGGATTGTTTAGATTTTAAAGATGTAAGAACAATTAGGGACGTGATTTATCAAGTACAAGGAGGAAATTTTTCCTTTGAAGCGGTGCAAAAAGGGAATCTATTCTATAACCCCGCAAGAGAGGTTGAAAGAAAATTGGCAAGGCAAACCTTAACTTTTTGGCGAGAGCATCCTTCAAAGTATTCACTTTGGTATTTTAATCCATATGCTCCATGTCCACCTACCTGGTACGGTCAACCATTTGCAGGACAATTCAAAGACCATTGTTATTACGAACCACAGGCAAATACATGTGATAGTGTTTATCGCGGTTAACCCCCATTTATCGTGGGGGTTTTTTTATGTATAGGAAATAATTTTCACATTTTCTATTATGCTTTTAATCTAGCAATGATCTCGGTTGTAACCTCAGACGTCAAATGAGTCCCACCGATATCCGCGGTGTAAATGCCATCACTTGTTACACTCTCAATAACACTTAACAACTGCGAACCAAGTTCCTCTTCACCAAAATGGTCTAACATCATTTTCGCTGTCCAAATTTGACCGATTGGATTTGCGATCCCTTTCCCAATGATATCTGGAGCAGACCCGTGCACAGGCTCAAACATCGAAGGATATTTTCCATTCACATTAATATTCGCAGCTGGCGCAACACCAATACTCCCCATAATGGCAGCACCTAGATCTGTTAAAACATCTCCGAAAAGATTACTTGCAACAATAACATCAAACCGTTCTGGACGCGTCACAAAGAAGGCCGCTAAAGCGTCAATATGCTGTGAGTCAGTCCTAATTTCAGGATAATCCTTCGCTACGTCCTGAAATATTTCATCCCAAAATGGCATTGAATAGACAATTCCATTTGATTTGGTCGCACTGGTTACATGTTGTTTGCGCTTCTTCGCCAATTCAAACGCATAGCGCATCGCCCGTTCTGTTGCCTTTCTTGAAAAAATTGCATTTTGAATCGCTATTTCTTCTTCTCCTTGAAAAATTCTGCCTCCAACAGAACTATATTCCCCTTCACTATTTTCTCGAACGACAAGTAAATCAAAGTCCTTCGGGTTAAATAGGGGTGAACGAATTCCTTTTAAAAGTTTTGCAGGTCGAATGTTAATCACTTGCTCAAATTCACGACGAAGCTTTATTAATAGCCCCCAAAGGGAAATATGATCGGGAACAAGCTTCACATTTCCAACCGCCCCAAGGAATATGGCATCAAAATCCTTTAATCGTTCAAGACCATCTGGTGCCATCATATCACCATGCTCTAAATAATATTCGCAGCTATATGGAAACTCGATAAAATCAAATTTCAAACCACCATGTATGCCTGCTACTGTATGTAAAACCTCTATCGCTGCAGGAACTACTTCTTTCCCTATCCCATCCCCAGGTATTGACGCAATCTTCAAATTTTTCAAAGCGTAAAACCTCCCTTAAGCTAATTTCTTTTGTTCAAATCGTATCATATTGAACTGTATTCGGCCATCATAAAAAAATCGACAAGTGCACACTTGTCGATTAATAAAATTTCGCATCCATATTACGTAAATGTTCGAGGTCTTTTTCCTTCACCAGTAAGCTCACACCAATGTACGAAATGAGGGAGAATAGTACTGGCAGGACAACAGAATGCATACCAAATGGTTCTGGTGAGATTGTATGAATTAGAATATAACTTCCCACCCCTACAAGAATGGAAGAAATAGCCCCATATTTATTACCTTTTCTCCAATATAAACCAAGTACAACTGGCCAGATAAAAGCTGCTTCAAGACCACCAAACGCAAACAAATTCAACCAAATGAGTAGATCAGGAGGGTTGATTGCTAATAAAAAGACAAGAATTCCAATCAACCCTGTGACCGACATACTCAGTCTTTTAACTGTTAAATCTGTTGCATCTGGTTTTATGTAGTTCAGATAGATATCTTTTACAATCGAAGAACCTACAATTAATAATATGGAGTTAACGGTAGACATAATTGCTGCCATTGGTGCAGAGAGAACAACTCCAGCTAACCAAGGCGGTAATACTTCCATTGCAAGCAACGGCATAACTGTATCAGGAACTTCAACGCCCGGAATAATGACTCTAGCGAATACTCCTGATAAATGCATACCAAGCATAATAAATCCAACAACTATGGTTCCTATTATCATCGCTTGGTGCATTGCCCTTGAATGCCTGTACGACATAGCTCGGACCGCTATTTGTGGCAATCCAACAACTCCAATCCCTACAAGAATCCAAAAGGAAGATAAATATAAGGGAGTAAGGGAGCCATCATGGCCAAACGGTGATACGAGACCTGGATTTTCAGATACCAGCTCTTTCATTATCGCTGGTACACCACCGCCAGCGATAATTGTTCCAATTAGAATGATTAAGGTCCCAATAAACATGATGATTCCTTGTATCGTCTCTGTTAATGCTACGGCGCGAAATCCTCCAATCGTTACATAAATTAGAATGGAAATTGCAAAAATGAACAATGAACTCGTATAGGACAAACCTGTTAACGATTCAATTAATCTTCCCCCGCCTACCCATTGGGCGGACATTGACGCAAACAAAAAGATAATTATACTACCTGCAGATAGCAAAACCACCCATTTGGAATTGTAACGCTCCTTTAAAAAATCAATGAGTGTAACAGCATGTATTTTTCGTGCAACAATCGCAAATTTTTTCCCTAAAACCGCAAGAACAAAATAACCGGTAACTACTTGTATCATCGCCAGCAGTACCCACCCAAGCCCCATCGTGTAAGCAGCCCCCGGGCCACCAATAAAGCTACTGGCACTTCCATAGGTAGCGACCATTGTCATTGCAAGTACAAATCCACCTAGCTCCCGACTCCCAAGAAAATAATCTTGGAGAAATCCAGTACTCTCTTTTAAACGGCCTGCAGCATATATACCAACTATAAAAATAATCACTAATAAAGCTATGAAGGGTATCAATACTCCCCAATTCATAAGGAGTCACCTCCCTCGTTTTCATCAAACGGTACCTCTTTAAATACCATTTTTACAAGAATGATGACTAACATAACAACAACTAGAAAACCAACCACACAACTGTAAAAAAACCAGCTAGGCAAACCAAAAATATATGTATACTCTTTAACAGGCTTTGACCCTAGACCATATGCAAAGCCAAACCACCATAGGAAGTTAAAAACCGCTAGTCCTATCCCAATAACTGCCTCTTTTTTAGCAACCTTGTATCTACTGTCACCTGAATGTTTACTCTTATGCATCACGACTTCTCCTTATGATTATCAATACATTGACATATTCTCATATCCTCTATACTGCCCCAAAATCCCCCTTTGCCATCAAAAAAGCTACCTAAGAACGATCCTTAGGTAGCTTTTACTTATTATTCAGCTGATTCTTCATCAATTAAATAATTGTAATCTGAACGATCAACAGGTTCAAAACCTGGTGGTGTATAGAAACGTAACAAGTCACCATTTACAACTTTATCAGAAGTGGCTAATTTTTCTTCAACGATGTCTTGAAGTTTCTTTGCAGAATCTAATTGATCTTCTACAACTTCAACTCCAGTCGTAGAATCATAAAACTTACCATCGACTGATGAAATAGTTGGACTTACGAAATCACCATTACGGAATGGTACTACTTGATCATGCTGTTCAGATAATAAATCAGTTCCAAATTGAACATACTCTTTTGTATCAATTCCAAGCAAGTGAAGAAGTGTTGGAAGAAGGTCGATTTGACCACCATATTGATGCTTAACCCCACCTTCCATTCCTGGAACACGAATAAACAATGGTACTCGTTGGAGAGATGCATTATCAAAAGCAGTGATTTCTTCTTGTTCTAATACTTGCTTCATGGCTTTATTATGGTTTTCAGAAATACCATAGTGATCACCATACATAATGATTATCGAATTATCGTATAATCCTTTTTCTTTTAAGTCATTGAAGAATTGTTCTAAAGCTTCATCTGCATAACGTGCAGTTTGGAAATATCCATCAACAGAACGATCACCTGTTGTATGAGGCGCAATAGTTGCATCCTCTTCACTAATTTTGTACGGATAGTGATGCGTTACTGTAATAAACTTTGAGTAAAATGGTTGCGGTAATGTATCTATTAAATCCGCAGACTGTTCATAAAATGGCTTATCCATAAGTCCATATTCAGCAAGATCTTCTGAATTCATTTGATAAAAGCTTGAATCAAAGAAGTGATTAAAGCCAAAAGACTTATAAATTTCATTACGGTTCCAGAAGCTTCCTGAGTTACCGTGGAACACAGCTGACGTATAGCCTTGCTGACCAAGAATTGCTGGTGCCGCTTGATATGTGTTCATACCTTTTGTTGTAAAGGCTGACCCCTGTGGTAGACCATACATTGAGTTTTCAAGAATAAACTCCGCATCTGCAGTCTTTCCTTGAGCAGTTTGATGGAAGAAATTATCAAAATACATTGTATTCTCTTCTTTTGTTAGTGAGTTAAGGAATGGCGTTACTTCTTCCCCGTTCAACTTGTAGTTAATTAAGAAGTTCTGCATGGATTCAAGATGAAGGTAAATAACGTTCATCCCTTTACCTACTCCAAAATACTCCGGATTCGGTTCGGCATAGTTTGCCTTCGTATAGTTAATCACTTCAATACTGTCATTGCTGTCTGCTAACGCTCTTTGAGTTGAAGCTTTTGTGCTTTGAACTGCATCATAAATGGTATAGTTGTACATACCAAGATATTTCACAATGTAGTGGCGGTCAAATCCACGTGTTAAAAGCTGTGGACGATCTGCCTCTGCAAGAGTAAGGTTTACAGCTGAAATCAAAATCGCAAAAGCGAATAATGCAGCCACTTTAATTCCTCTCAAGCTTGTTGTTGTTTCAACCTTGATAACTTTGAAGACCATAAGTGCTACTAATACAAAAAAGTCAACAAAGAACAAGAAATCATATGGTTTTAAAAGAGAAGTAATACTTCCACTTACATCACCAAAGTTTTGAGTTTGAAACAATGTAGGCAATGTAATAAAGTCACTAAAGAATCTGTAATACATAATATTAGCGTATAAAAGGAATGACATTAGAAAATAGATAATAAGAAGTCTTCTATATCTTTTCTTCCCTTTACCTAAAAATGAAAAACCTAAGAAAAATAAAGCCGATCCAAGTGGATTTAATAATAATAGAAATGTCTGTAAAGAGTTATCAATATTTAAGTTAAATTCAGTTGATTGTGAAATAAATGTTTTCATCCATAGGAGTAAAACTGCTAATAAATAAAAGCCAAAAAAGCTAGTGAAGATATTTTGACCACGTTTTAGAATGTTCTTTTTCATGATTGCACCTACCTTCAATATAAACAAATAATTATTATCTCTTCTACGAAAACTCAAAAACCATTCTATCAAATAAATATGAACAAATTATTAACATGCGTAATAAAATTTACATTTGCGGTACATTCACTTACTTTACTACGTTTCTTTAAAATGTCAAGAGTCCTAAAAAACCCCGAAATTTTCTTGCAACTTATGTATCCCCTTACAATCCAGCCTGTACACCATTTTTACAAACTTTTATAAAATACGTTACATCCTTCAAAATTATGACCACTTTTCCTTTACAAAAAAGAGCAAATTCAAAGACGAAACAATATCTTTCAATTATACTACTGTAATAGAAATTACTTTATTTGGAAAGGGCTATTCGAACTATGTTTTTTCTTGCAATTTTCCTATTTCTTTTAGTTTATTGTGGTATGTGCTTCTTTTTTGGGTATATGGGATGGAAATGGCTAGAACACTCATTTTCATTTCGACATAAAAAGACATACATATTGGTTATACTGGTTTTATCATTAAGCATTTTTGTGGGTTATTCAACTTCCTCTACAGTCTTACAGACAATTGGTTATTATTGGTTAACATTAACAGGTTATGGACTCGTCCTTTTGCCCATTGCAATTCTATTATTCTTCCTATTTAAAAAGAATGGTATTCACATAATTGGCTTTGGTGTAATTTTTACGTATGTCCTTATTTTGAGTTTAGGAACGTACTATGCATGGAGTCCAGTTGTGAGGAACTATGAAGTTACGATTAACAAAAATTCCGAACGGGACAATTTGAGAATCTTAATGGCTTCAGATTTTCACCTGGGTAGTATTGTTGGTGAAAACCATTTTAAAAAGTTCGCCCATTTAGTAGAAGAAACTAGTCCAGATATCGTGTTAATCCCTGGTGATCTAATCGACGATCATATTGAACCATTCTTACAGGAGAATATGGGTAAAATCATGACGGAAATCAAGGCACCGCTTGGAGTATATGCTACTCTTGGAAATCATGATTATTACGGTAATGATGATGAAAAAATTGTCGAAGAAATGGAAAAGCACGGGATTGAGGTTTTAACAAATGAAGTTATCATGATAGAAAATGAATTTTATCTAATAGGGAGAAATGATGATACTGATGATAATCGTGCTGGAATAAACGAGCTTGTTGCACACCTTGAACATTCAAAGCCGTTGATTATGTTAGACCATCAACCAAATGAACTTGATGAAGCCATGAAAAGCGGAATCGACTTAATTCTGTCCGGTCATACCCATCGAGGACAACTATTTCCCGGAAACCTACTAACAAACATGCTTTATGAAAATGACTACGGCTTGTTAAAAAAAGAAGAGTTAAACTCAATTGTGTCGTCTGGATTCGGTACATGGGGTCCTCCCCTCAGGCTTGGTACAAGATCGGAAGTTATCGTTATCAATGTGAAGTTTAAGTAAAAAGCATTACCTCAAGGGAGGTAATGCTTCTTTTAATTAGTTTACTGATGTTGTCTTATTCACTTTCCCTTTACCAATAAGTTGGTCAAGAGCAAATGCTTTCGAACCAGTTATTGCAAGCATCACAGCCATTGCAAGAAACGCTAGGTCTAATTCATAACCTGCCATCTGACCGTTTCCTAGAAACCCTATTGCAAGTTTTACTTTCACAATGGCTCCAACCATGACTACAGCAAAAAGAATAGAAACGATTCGACTAAATAAGCCAAGAACTAACATAAGTCCTCCAACAAGTTCAATAATTGCTACACCATAAGCCACAACACCAGGAATTCCTATACTCTCAAACCATCCAGCAGTATTTTCAACTCCACCTTGGAACTTATCTAGCCCATGAATAAAAAACGTAATACCTAAAACCACTCTTATAATTAATTGACCTAATTCAAATTTATTTTCCATTTGTATATCCCCCATTTTTTAGAATGTTAGTGATCCATTCAATTAAATCACGATAATTTTGTAATGAAACGGTATGTCCTCCTGGATAAGAATGAAAACTTACTTTTGCCCTTTGCTTTTCAAAATAATCCTTGCTCTCTACTCCCCATTCGAATGGAAGAACAGGATCATTTTCCCCATGGGAAATGAAGATAGAAAGGTTTTCGACGGGTTGTATATCATAATCCTTTTTAACGAAGGCAGGAATATACCCACTTAATGCAACAATCCCCTTAATACGATTTCCTAAGGCGAGCCCTAAAGTCATTGAAACAATGGCACCTTGGCTAAATCCTAGTAAATATATATTTTCTTGATCAATCGGATAATTTTGCGAAGCATAGTCAAGAAAATTCTTCAGTTGACCAATGCTTTGGTCGAATACCTCTCTGTGCGGTTTGCCATACCCCTCAATTGTAAAGAATGCATAACCTGATGGATGTGCTAATGGCCCACGAACACTAAATATATAAAAAGTATCCTCCAACCCTCTTACTAACGAAAGAAGATCTTGTTCATTGCTCCCCATACCATGCATTAAAAATAGAGCAGGATATTTTTTATCGGGATCAATTGATGAAGGCTTACGCAGTTCATAGGTAAATGGTGAATTCAAGTAATGTCTCCCCTCCTTGGATGTTATTTCCTAAATAAAAGTAACCTAACAGCGCGATATTTACATAGAGATAAAATATTCTTATTAGAAAACCACGGAGCAAAAAAGAAAAACCTCATATGGTTCCATTTGTTTTCTAATATGAATATTTGTTGTTTATAAGATAACAATTTACCTAGTAGCTTGTCAACATTTTTTTTGCTACTATTAAATTAAGTTTCATACTAGAAAACATGTGAGGTACAGATATGGATATTGGTACAAAAATTCGTGCGATACGAAACCGGAAAAAGATCACAATCGCTCAAATGTGTAAAGGCACTGGACTATCAAAAGGATTCATTAGTAACGTAGAAAACAATAATACATCTCCATCCATAAACACACTAAAAACAATCGCTGATTTTCTTGAGATTCCACTTCCCTACTTATTATTAGAAAAGAAAGAACATATGCGTGTCATTCGTAAAGATGATAGAACAACTACCTCCTTTAACAATTTAAAAGTGGAACACCTCACCTCTAAAGGAGGGCTACGTATGATGATCGTAGAATGTCCACCTGGTGCTTCAATGGGAGAACCTAACGCCCATGAAGGGGAGGAATGCCATTTGGTCTTACAAGGGAAAATACTTGCTGAACAAGGGGAAGATTCAGTTATAGTTGAAGAGGGAGATTCATTCAGCTGGAATGCAAGCGTCCCTCATTTCGTTAAAAACATTGGAGATACAAAGGCTGTAATCTTAATTTCCGTTTATTCTGATTCAGAATTAAATGATATTTTATAGTGCAAGCTTGCGAACAACGCAGGCTTTTTTTCTTGGTTATTCCTTAATTCGCAGGTCAATACTAAAAATGCTTTGACAACGGTTTAAAAATCATGTAAATTATCTAATGTACGAACATTATTAAACAATGAAGAAAATAATATTCGGTTTTAGGAGTGTTTTTTGAATGGAAAATGTATTTGATTATGAAGATATTCAGTTAATCCCTGCAAAATGTATTGTTAACAGTCGTTCAGAGTGTGACACTACAGTCGAATTTGGCGGCCACACATTTAAACTTCCGGTTGTCCCTGCAAACATGCAGACTATTATAGACGAGAACATCGCACTATTTTTAGCTGAAAATGGCTATTTCTATATCATGCACCGTTTCACCCCAGAAAAACGTGTTGATTTTATTAAGGATATGCAATCTCGCGGTTTAATTGCTTCTATCAGTGTTGGAGTGAAGCCTGAGGAATACACTTTCGTTGAACAACTTGCTCAAGAAAATCTTGTACCTGAATTTATTACAATTGACATTGCTCATGGACATTCGAATTCAGTTATCGAAATGATTAAACATATTAAAGCACATTTACCAAAAAGCTTCGTTATTGCGGGTAACGTTGGTACTCCAGAAGCAGTAAGAGAACTAGAGAATGCTGGAGCTGATGCTACAAAGGTTGGAATCGGACCAGGTAAAGTGTGTATCACAAAAATTAAAACTGGTTTTGGAACTGGTGGTTGGCAACTAGCTGCACTTCGTTGGTGTGCGAAGGCTGCTACCAAGCCAATTATTGCTGACGGTGGTATCCGTACTCATGGTGATATCGCAAAATCAATTCGCTTCGGTGCAAAAATGGTGATGATAGGTTCCCTTTTCGCAGGACATGAAGAGTCCCCTGGTGAAACAAAAGAAGTAGAAGGTAAACTAGTTAAGGAATACTTTGGTTCAGCTTCTGAATTCCAAAAAGGTGAAAAGAAAAATGTTGAAGGTAAGAAAATCTATGTGGAGCACAAAGGTTCATTAAAAGATACACTAAAAGAAATGGAACAAGACCTTCAGTCCTCTATCTCTTATGCTGGTGGAACGAAACTAGATTCCATCCGCCACGTTGATTATGTGATCGTTAAGAACTCAATCTTTAATGGTGACCGAATCTACTAATTATAAAAGGATGAACTATCTAAGGATCAAGGGTTCCTCTCCAAGGTTCCAAACAGTAAATCACAGTACATTTTTAGCGTGAATTCACATATGAATTCACGCTTTTATTTGATAAATTAATGTCTAATACGGATTTCATTTTATAAAAAGTTCAAATTAATAGACTTCGGACTCATCCGCGATGTTTTTACTGTCCCGTGTCCGAAGAAACCCTCTTCTTCGGACTCAACCTTGTTCATTCTACCTTCCCGTGTCCGAAGATACTTCGTCTTCGGACTCAACCTTGTTCATTCTACCTTCCCGTGTCCGAAGATACCCCATCTTCGGACTCAACCGTTCTCATTCTACCTTCCCGTGTCCGAAGATACCCCATCTTCGGATTCAACCTTGTTCATTCTACCTTCCCGTGTCCGAAGATACCTCATCTTCGGACTCAACCTTGTTCATTCTACCTTCCCGTGTCCGAAGATACCTCATCTTCGGACTCAACCTTGTTCATTCTACCTTCCCGTGTCCGAAGATACCTCATCTTCGGACTCAACCTTGTTCATTCTACCTTCCCGTGTCCGAAGATACTTCGTCTTCGGACTCAACCTTGTTCATTCTCCATTCCCGTGTCCGAAGATACCCCATCTTCGGACTCAACCGTTCTCATTCTACCTTTCCTTGTCCGAAAATATTTTGTACATTAGCTTTTGTAACTTTAATTTTTTTCATTAAAAATCGTATCGGTTGATAAGATAGGTGGTCTGTTTTCAACTCAAAACGAAACTCGAATACCAAAGGCTCATCCTTTTCGTATTACAACTTAGTTTTGATTTTCTTGTTTACTCACTGATTTTTCTACTAGCTCGTCGATGAACTCATATTCAAGTTGCGTACCAGTAGATGTATAAAAGAACCCTTTATACCTAATGGTGTCACTTGAATTAATGATTAACTCCTTCATGGTCTCGCCGTTCGTATCGTAAATCGTTGTGTCAAATCGATATCCCATATAACCAGCCGAAAGCTTTCCTTTCTTAAATGTCACTTCATTTAGACTCGTAATAATACGGTTGATATCTTTTTCGCATGTAATATCCGTTCTGTATCCAGAATTTCCGTCTACAATATGTATTTTTGAAACCTCATCGGGATTAATATCAAAAATCTTGTGAGGTACGTACGTAAAACAGTATAGTAAAACAATAAGAAGTGTTATTAGAATTAAAATTGTTTTTAATTTCATTATGCTTCCACCTTTATTAGATTAGGAGTGTTTTGATTGTTTATAAAGCTATCGAAAGAACAACAGCAAATGATGATTTCGGAGATACAATCCTTTTTCTCGCTAGAAAGAGACGAGGAAATCAGTGAGTTTGCTGCTGAACAGGTCTTACATTTTGTAAAAGAAAAACTAGCACCACATATTTATAATGCTGCTGTACATGACGTTAAAGCAGTGGTGGACCAACAGTTCGCCTCACTTGACGACGAAATTTTAACACTTGAACGCCCCATAAGAAGGTAGAGTATTTTTCATTAGATTGCCTACACTACCTTTAAGAGGTGAAGTGTATATGCCAAAAGAGAAACAAAACTCTTTCGATCCAAAAGATACATATGGCATTTTTAATTCTGAGATGGAAGTGGATACAGATGTCAATGAAGATAAGAATCGTGAAAGGCTGCTTGATGACTCAGTTGAAGCATTTTTAGAATTGAAAAAAAGTCTAACTGAATAGTTCGTGGAAAAAAGAGAGAATCCTTCTTAATTTTTGGTATTATTTTGTAACACAATAACAAGCCAACATGCACCAATTGCATGATGGCTTTTTCTTTACCACTGTTCCGTCTTTATTTTTTGATTCGTTACGTAGAGCATTCCAGGTATGATAACAAGTGAAACGGCCAATAATGCGATTGTCATTGAATTTTTGCTACTATCATGTAGTCCAACGGCAAACACAACACCGTATATGCTTGAGGCTAAAATATTCCCAATAAACCTTGAGGTCATTAAAAGACCTGATGCGATCCCCGACTGGGCAACGCTGATAAAACTATACAATAGGTTTTGGAGGCTAATGTTCATTAGTCCATTACTGATTCCAAACAACGCTAAAACGATGATTATCCAGAGCAATGATGAATTTTTCGTTGTCGTAAACAGGAATCCTACTCCCACAATGCCTACTGCAGCCCCTACAAGCAATGGAACTCGGTATCCCACTCTTTCTGCCCACCTTGTTACAATTGGCGTTGTGATCATTGCGCATACGGATAGCGCCAACATCATCAAACCTGTATATTCCGAACCTAAACCGATCACTTCCTGTAAATAAGTTGGTGTGAACAACAAGATAGAAAAGAATATCAAAGTTGAAAGAATGTACTGTGCATAAACAACGGAAATAGTCGGATTCTTTCCCAAAAATACAACATTGATTAACGGATCTGCCTTCTTTTTTTCGTATGTATAAAAAAGAAAGGATAATCCTAGTGCAAGGACGAAGAAACCTATAGTAAATCCGCCTTCCAATGATAGCAAAAAGACCATCCAACTTGTGATGAAGGCACTAAATAACAGCATTCCAATGACGTCCCATTTAAAAACAGTCCCTTTGGTTGGCTCGTCTTTTGGAATATATAATACTGTTAAAAATGCCGAAAGGAAAATGACTGGAAGATTCACATAAAAAATAACCGGCCAGCCCCCATATTGAATAAGCAGTCCACTAATGGTTGGTCCAAATGCTGCGGATGTTGTTGCGAACACCGCTAATGTTCCGATTACCCGATTTTGATTTTGTTTAATATATAAGCGGACCATTCCAATCCCTGCAGGATAGAGAGCTGAAGTGCCAATGGCTTGAATCAATCTCAGGCTAAGTAATGTCATCATATTTTGTGACAACGGAGCTAAAACTGATGATAGTAAAACGAGTAATAAACCGATGAGAAAGATTTTTTTCCTACCATAATGATCGCTGAGTCTACCGATAATTGGTAAAAAAATAGCACTAACAATAAAATAGGAGGCGATCAACCACGAAACCTCCTTTGAAGAAAGCATGAAATCTTGCTGAATCGAAGGTAAGGCAACCGTGATCATCGTGGTATTAAGCGGATTTAAAATCGCACCCAATGCGATTGCAATGATTACTAATGTAGGTTTTTTTATAGTGTCAGACATTTGAATTCCCCTTTTAGCCTATTGCTAACAGTGTATCACACAAACGATTAGGGCGGTTGAAGTCCAATTTAAAGAAAACGGATAATCTCATCTAAGTCGTAAAAACTACAAATAACCTAAACTAATTGGAGGTATGAAATGATTAGTAGAGCAACCAAAATCACAACATTGTTTTATATTGCGATTCTTGGAGTGATATTAACAACAATCTATACGATTATCATCATGATCCAAGGAAGTAAAACGATGAAGATGATTCGATATATTTACAATCAAAATAAACAGCGTGGAGAACATGAGAATCGCGGGGAATAAACCCCCGCGATTCTACTTTACTCATCTGTTTTAAAAGCAAGTCCTCTTTCCCCTAGGGCTGCTCGAAGTTCCCTAATTGCAGTAGGACCCACACCATGTAAAGCCAATACTTCTCTCTCAGTTAGTTTTGTGAACTGTTCTAACATGATATACCCCGCACCATGCAACGCACGTAATGCTGGTTTGCTCAATTTCAACTCATCAATTTCAGCCAAAATAAACACTCCTTTTTCATCTCCGTTTTTCATGCATGTACCTCATCCATTTTTTCTGTTTATGTGTCACATTAAAATATCCAATACAAGAAATTGATGTTAGCCCACCTGAAAAGTAAAGCAAGATTAAATGCGAAGTAAAAATACTGGCCGCAATTCCTATAATGCCAAGTAATGACAACTGAAATAGATGCTTTTTATATGTTTCATAAACCGTAAATTGAAATTCTCTTCTTTGTTCAATTTCCTTCAAATCCTCTAATTTGTGAGGTAACTGTAAAAACTGTTGGATTGAATGGAAAATCTTAAAAATCGGCTGTGCCTGAATCCATTGCCAGACCAATGACCATTTCTGATTGCCTTCCTTGTTCAACCAGTCCGTGAACACTGGTTTTACTAATTCTAATACATCATCCTCAGAGATTAGATTAAGAATAATTCCTTCAATTGCTACAAAGGATCGCCCTAAAAAGATATATCGTGTTGGGACTTGGATTGGTAGTGCTTGAATGATATCATTCAGGTCGCGTTTAAAGGCAATAAGGTCTATTTCCTTTAATTGAGACAGTTCAAACGACATTAATTCCTCTAACAGTTTTTCCATTGTTCGATGATCAGCCTCAGGTAATAAAAATCCTAATTGTGATAAGCAATCAACCGTTTTCGAATAATTCTTGGTAAGAAAGCTTTCAATTAACCCTTGAAAATGTTTCGCATCCTTTTTCGAGATTTCCCCAACCATCCCGAAATCAAGTAAGATGATTTTCCCTTCCTTTGATAGCAGAATGTTACCTGGGTGTGGGTCAGCATGAAACATACCTGGTTCCAGCCATTGTGGAAGGAATAGTTCTATTAAACTCTGGGCAATCTTTCTCCGGTCAATGGATTGGATACCCTTGATACTTGATATTTTTATTCCATCAACCCATTCCATTACAAGAACCTTTGAAGTACAGTATTCTTGGTAGACCATAGGAATTTTGAGATCGTTCATATCCTTAAACCGCTCGGAAAAGGACCCAAGAGTTTGTCGTTCCTTTGTATAATCTAACTCTCTCTCAATTACTTGTTTTATTTCCTTAAATAGTACCTTGAAATTAATAAACCCCTTCGGAACTGGTACAAAATGATCAGCAAACCAAATAATGATTGCTAACGACCGAAAATCCGTTTTTAATATGGAATGAATATCTGGCCTTTGGACCTTAATTGCAACCCTTGCTCCATTTTTAAGAACACCCTGATATACTTCACCAATGGACGCAGAAGCAATCGCCTCTTTCTTGATTGATTGAAAAATGGAATGAATTGGCCTACCCCACTCGTCTTTAAGAATCCTTTCAATATTACTCCAATCTGAAGAAGGAACCTTATCTGTTAGATCTTCGATTTGCTTAATAAAAGGTTTTGGAAGAAGATCTGTTCTAGTACTTAAGATTTGTCCAACCTTAATCAATAAACCTTCTAATTCAAAAAGCGTATTTCGAAAATTTGTACCTATCTGCACCCAAAGTTTATCCCATTCAGCCTGTGGCTTTCTACGAAGTTTATACCAGTAAATTTTACTAAAAATCATTAAAGCCAGCGAAAGAACCTTGGTCATGCGAACCAACTTATTTTTCGTCTTCATAAGAAACCTCTCATTTCCTAAACTTCCCATATTAAAATATTTCAATATAAAAAGCATTTCTCCTTTAAAAAGAAATGCTTTTTGTGTCCGGAGATCTTATGAAGTTTTCTCTTTCATCTGCAATAAAACAGCTGCGATTACAATAACCCCTTTAAATGCTTCCCTTAAAAATGGCGGAACCCCGAATAGGTTAAGAAGGTTGTTCATAACGGCAATGATTAGCATACCGTAGACAGTTCCCAGAATGAAACCTCTTCCACCCATCATGTTTGTTCCTCCAACAACCGCTGCAGCGATTGCATCCATTTCCATTCCTCTACCCGCATTAGAAAAGTCCATAGAACCAATTCGCGAAACTTGGATAATAGCGGCTATTGACACGAGCAGCCCCATAAGAGCGTATACCCTTAATTTCACTTTCTCTACATTTATCCCAGAAAGCTTAGCTGCCCTTTCATTCGATCCAACCGCGATGATATGTCTTCCGAAGGTTGTTCTTTTCGAAACATAATAAAGTATATAGGCAATGACCGCCCAATAGACAATTGGCATAATCATATAGTTTCCAATTTTAAAGCTTGCAATTTGTAAAAATTCAACTGGAACAGTAGGATTATATCCTTGCATGAAGTGCTGTGTCACACTTCTAAAAATCATCATTGCTCCTAATGTTGCGATAAATGGAGGAACATTCCCCTTCGTAATACTAACTCCAATTAGTGAACCTAAAAGATAGCCTGCAAGTAAAACCAATAGAATTGTAATGATAAATGCTGGTGCACCTGATATTCCCATCATTGCCAGAAACCCTTTTGTCCCGGTATCTAGGAGCATCATTGAAAAGGCACCAGTGACAACCAAGGTAGAACCAACAGCTAAATCAATTCCCCCTGTCATGATAACAAAAGTCATCCCTAAAGCAACAATGGCTGTCCCTGCATTATTTCGTAAAATATTGATCCAGTTATTAATCCATGACTGAAACCATCCTCCAAATGAATCATAATCAAAGCCCAACACCAATGTTTGTAAAATAATCATAATAATTAATGCAATCGCGATACTGAATAATGGGTCATTTGACCATTTATATTTAAACCACCCAAAAAAATCTTTCTTATTTTTGATTGTTGTTTGATCGATATCTGGCTTCATGTTAGCTTACCTCACCCTCACTTAAGTCCCCACCCGTAGCAAGACTCATGATGGAATGCTCATTCATATTTTCTCCAGCGACCTCCCCTTGGATGGTACCGTGATACATGACGATTGCTCGGTCACAGACACGAATGATTTCATTTGCTTCACTTGAAAGAACAACAACTGCAATATTTTCTTCAGCTAGTTTGAGAATAATATCATAGATATCTTCCTTTGCCCCCACATCAACACCTTGGGTAGGATTGTCCAGAATAAGAAGTTTTGGATTAGCCGCCAACCATTTTGCTAGGACAACCTTTTGCTGATTTCCACCAGAGAGACTTGTAATACTGTCAGAAAGGTCACCCATTTTTAATTGCAAAGCTTTTCGATGCTTTTCAAAAATTTCCTGATGCTTTTTCGTATTAATCGTGCCCCGCTTTGAAAACGTTGGCCAAGTAACGATTGACGCATTCTCGATGATGTTCATGTCCTTGATAATCGCATTTTCTTTTCGGTTTCGTGGCAGATACGCAATTCCTTCCTTGATTGCTTTCGTAGTACTCGTTATTTTCACTACCTTACCATTCAGGAATATTTTCCCTGATGAAATCTGGTCGGCTCCAAAAATGGATTGAAAAAGTTCACTTCGTCCATCTCCAAGGAGCCCTGTAAAACCGACAATTTCACCCGCTCGAACTGAAAAATTTATATCTCGAAAGATATGACCAGAGGTTAATCCTTCAACCCGTAATATCTCATTTCCTAGCTTTTTTTCCCTGATAAGCGATTCTGTTCTCACATCGTGTCCCACCATAAAACGTGCAAGATCATTCGTGTTCACTTCGCTGACACTTCCTTCAGACACCAAGTTACCATCACGAAGCACAAGATAGCGATTACAGATCTCCATTACCTCATTTAATTTATGAGAAATAAAGATAATGCCGACATTATGTTCCTTTAATGTCCTCATCATCGCGAAGACTCGCTCAATTTCCTGGTCTGTTAGGGAAGTAGTCGGTTCATCCATAATAATAATAGACGCATTTGTCATCATAGCCCGGCATATTTCGATGATTTGTTTATAAGAAGCATCAAGTTCCCGCACCAATTTATTTGGATTAAGGTCTACGTTCATTTTGGTAAACATCTCTTTTGTTTCTTGATACATCTTTTCTAAATCCAGAGTGCCTCTTTTGGTTTTTAACTCTCTACCAAGAAACATATTTTCATAGATTGGTAAATCGTTGATTAAGTTAAGTTCTTGATGGATGAAGGCAATTCCGGCATCCTGAGAATGTGCTGGTGTAGCAAATTCCACTTGTTTCCCGTCAATGAGTATGGAGCCATGATCCATTTGCAAAACTCCACCCAATATGTTCATCAAAGTGGATTTTCCTGCACCATTTTCTCCAAGCAATGCGCAGATTTCACCGCCTTTTAAGGAAAAAGATACATCCTTAAGAACATGATTGCTTCCAAAGGATTTTCGGATTTTTTTCATTTCAATACGCATCTCATCACTTCCAAACCTGTAAAATCACTACATTATTCATAAGAAAAACACAAGGCGCCCGCCTATAGGCGACAAGCATAAGACAAGCGCTGTTTGCCTTCAAAAGCTCCTAGGCTAGACACCAAAAACTACGTGCAAAATTTTATATTTACTTATCTTTAAAAAAAGGTAAAAAGAGAGGCTATAGCAGTGTTGCCATAGCCCTCAAAGTCTACGAGCTCCAATCTTTAGTACGGTGAACCCTCATCGAGGAAGTCTTTATAATTATCTCTGTCAACAATGGTTGTAGGAATAATGGTTTCCATTTCAACCTCTTCACCTTTTAATACCTTAAGTGCAACATCAACAGCATCCTTTACCATTGCTGGGCTGTAAAGAGCTGACTGAATCCAGATATCTTCGTTTTCAGGCATCATTTTAAAGTACTCTTGCATACCACCGCCACCGGTAACTACTTTAATATCTGTTCTTCCTGCTTCTTTGATTGCTTGTAATACACCGATTGAAGTTTCATCATCTAGGGAATAGACCGCATCAATTTTATCTAAGCTTGTCAAAATATCTGCAAAATCTTTCAATCCATCTTCTCTTGTAAACTGTGTCGCATATGTGTGGAGTTCAATATCTGGAGCGATTTCCCCAATTGTTTCAACAAATCCCTTCTTACGCAATTCAGAAACGGAGCCTGAGGATGGTACTTCTAGAATAACAACATTTCCTTCTTTACCGATTTTTTCAACAACGTAATTGGCACCTTGAACACCCATGTCCTCATTGTCTCCAGCTACTCGATAAACACCTTCTGCATCAATGACAATGTCAAAGTTTACAACCTTGATTCCTTCATCTAATGCTCGTTGAATAGGTACTTCCATCCCTTCCCATTGTGGGAACGCTACAATAGCCTCTGCACCCCAAGTCATTAAATCATCTAATTGTGAAGTCATTTCAGCTGCGTTGCTACTTGTTTGAATTTGGTACTCGATTTCACCGGAAAGTTCCTTTGCACGGGCTTCGGCATGATATGCTACCGCAGCAACCCATCCATGTGTTACAGCTGGCGCCAAAATACCAATCTTATGCTTTTCACTTGAGTCATTTCCAGTATCCCCACTTGTTTTATCACCTGTTTGTTCTGAACTACTACAAGCACTCAATACAGGAATGAATAGTAAAATTAGCAGTGACACTACACGTAAAATTTTTTTCATAAGTAAATAACCCCCTCGTTTTTGGCTAGTAATCTATTTCATGAATAAATTGAAACCTACGTAAATAAATAGTTTTTACTAGTAAATATAAGCGCTTTCTTTTCTAGGAGTTAAAATCATGTTGTGGTTTATTGTGAGGACCTCGAATGTATGTAAAGTGGGCAACTACATATATACTTGTTTTCCAGATTCTAAGGCTTCTTCTATATTTTTAAGTAGTTGTATTGTGTAGAGTACGTCTTTTAAAGGTATAATTGTATTTTCTTGGTTCTTATCCAAACAATTTATAAAATACGATAATTCATTTTGAAAGGCATCGCTCTTTTCAAAGGTTACTGCTGACTTTCCCTCGTGATTGTAGTAGATAAATTGTTTCGTACCCTTTTCTATGTTTTCGATATTTTCACCGGCTGTTAGATTAAAATCTAGCGTCCCTTGAGCCGATTGTGCACGTAATGACATGGTAAAAGGATAGCCAATTGGCATACGTTGAGAGGCTTCAACGAATCCTTTACTTTTATTCTTAAAGATTAGTGTTGTCATGACATGGTCCCAAGCACCATATTTGTTTTGGTTTCCAACAGCATATACAGATTCAACTTCGCCTACTAAATAATGGACGAAATCTATATCATGTAAGTGAAGATCAAATAGGGCTCCACCACTCTTTTCGGGGTGCAAAAACCAATCACTCCATGTAGGAATCTGCCCCAATCTCTTAGCATGGACAATCTCAATATCTTTCAGTTTGTCAGTTTCACTTAACGATTTGATTGCCTTGTATTCAGGCCAAAAGCGAAGCACATGACCGACAAAGAGTTTGACACCATTTTTATGAACTTCATCCATTATTCGATCTGCAGATTCTGGTGTAAGTGTTAGTGGTTTTTCACAAATAATATGTTTCCCAGCTCTAGCTGCCTTGATGATATAGTCTTCATGTAGAAAGGTTGGTACACATATATCAATGATGTCTATTTCCTTACTATTTAATAAATATTCGTAATCCGTGACAAAAGACCCATTAAAACTTTGAATAATGTCAACGTCTTCTACTTTATTCCGGGTACATATTGCCGTTACCTGACAATTTTCAATATGTTGGTAAACGTCTAGATGTGCTTTACCAATGAATCCCAAACCAACTAGCCCGATATGCTTCATGTTTCCCCCTCTTAACCTATTAATCTAAAAGGATTTTTGACAGAAACGTCTAATTCAATTTGAGTGAACCTGCTTTGCTTGCTCCTTTGACAACAATCTCCAGCGAAAAGCCGCGATATGTATTGGGTTTATGGATAGCTGCTTTAACATAGTAGCCTTCTATCAAACATGTAATTGATTACATATCGCAATCTCAACTCATCGTACAAGCTCTACGTTACTAATTATATTAGTAAAGAATTACCAATTTGTAATCCGTTACATTTATAGTATAAGATAAACAATATTCAGTCAATTATTTTTAGGTATTAATTATCATTTTTACCAATTAAGGGTTGTTTGCTTTTTTTACAGTTCTAACGTATCATCTTATGAACCAAGAATTTTTTCAACAACCCTAAGAGAAGCAACCGCTTGCTCACCAGTAACTGGAGGCTCTATTTCATTAATGATTGAATCAATAAATGAATCGATAACACCTGAATTCGTTTGGTTGTCATTTGTCTGAATGGATTCTAGTTCATACCTCTTAATCGAGCCATCCCTTTTCTCAATTAGTAACGGCGCACTTGGATCATGATAAATTTTTAGGATTCCCAATTGACAGTAGATAATCGTTGAATTATCTTCTGAACCATAATATGTCCATGAAAACGAAGCTGTTCCCAAACGGCCTTTCTGCGTTTTTAATGCACAGACAACATTGTCACATACTTCTATTGGTTTACCATTTTCATCTACCTTATCTAACGCACCATAGAAGGAGTGAACATCCACAATTTCGTCATCTAGCAGATAGTGAATTAAATCAATTTTATGAATTCCTAAATCACCTGCAACACCTGAATGAGAGCGATTCTTTTTAAAAAACCAAGTAGAGTTTGATTTGTTTACTCCCCAATTCTCAGGACCTTGATGACCAAAAGAGGTTTTGAAAGTTAATACCTCACCTAGTTCCTTTTTATCTATTATTTCTTTTGCTTTCTGATGTGCATTTGTGAAACGTTGGTTATGGTCGACCATTAATTTTTTCCCAGATTTCCGTTGTGCTTCTAGGATTACCTCAGCATATTTCACATTAATAGCTAATGGCTTTTCACACAATACATGCTTCCCGCTTAATAACGCGTTTGAAGTATTAATATGATGGGCTTCATTAGAAGAACAATCGCTAATGGCAATAATGGATGGATCGTTGAATAGTTCCTCAACTGTTTTTACAGCTCGCCCACTAAATTCTTTAGCCAAGCTCTGGGCTCTTTCAATTTTACGGTCAAAAAAAATAATTTCCTCAACATGTGGATTTGCTTTATACTCTGGTGCGTGTCTATACCTAGTAATGGAACCACACCCGATAATGCCCACCTTAATACCCATGATTGAAAACCTCCCTATTTTTTAAAAATGTAAGATTCCTACCCCATTGTTGACTCACGAATTATTAATTCATGGTCTAGAATCACACTTTCCACCCTTTCTCCTTGAATACTACTAATCAGCATGTTTGCTGCAATACTCCCCATTTTATACATCGGCTGTGATATTGTGGTTAAGGTTGGATTCGTCATGTTTGAGAAACTAATATTATCAAAACCTACTAAAGCAATGTCATTTGGAACACGTAAGCCATTTCCATTAATTCCTTTTAGAGCTCCAATAGCCAGTGTGTCAGAAACAGCAAAACAAGCTGTCGGTTTTTCTGCTAATTGAAACATGACCCTCATCGCCTGAACACCATTTTGAAATTCAAGTTCTTTTGAGTGGTAGATCCATTCATCACGGATTGGAAGATTAAATTCTTTTAAAGCTCGCTCATACCCATTTCGACGTTGTCTAGCATATAAAAACTTTTCATCAGAATTGATGAGCGCTATTCTTTCATGGCCTAACTTAATTAAATGCTTAACAGCTTGATAAGCCGCCAATTCATTGTCTATCGTGACATAAGGGATACTACCTCCCTCTTCATATTCACTACAGAGAATAACAGAATAATTATCCGCTAATTCATTTAGCTTGTTCATATTAACTGTCGGATCCATCGAAATAACACCATCAGCTAATTTATTCTTAATCATGTTAAAATATATGTTTTCTCGTTGTGGATTGGAATCCGTTTCGCATAGAAGTATATTGTAGTTGTTGATAATGGCTGTATTTTGGATTCCGTTGATAATTTCTGTGTAAAAGGGATTTGAAATACTTGGAAGTAATACTAATAACAGTCGACTTTCGGAGTTCCGAAGATTTCTTCCTAGCATACTAGGTTCATAATTTAGATCTTTAATTGCATTTTCAACTTTTAGCCTTGTTTTCGGACTTACAGACGTAGCATTATTAAGGACCCTTGAAACCGTTGCGACGGAAACACCTGCTTTTTGAGCTACCTGTTGAATATTTGCCATTTTTGGTCCCCACTTTCAAACTAAATAATCAAATGCGCCTTGGCGTATTTGCGCCCAGATTATTTGGCCCACAGGAAGTGGGTAATAAGGACGTTGCCGCAGGACGTGATGCTTTTAGTCTTTGATCTTATTGCTCGAAAATTTATCTTTGAATATCTGTGGCATCTGCAAGGCTTTAACTTTATTAAGTCAGGGTTTGCCCCTCCCACTAAAATTAGTTGCTCATATTGTATTAACCCACTTATAGAAGCGGAGGACTTCTACCGAATAAAGTTTAAAAAATGTAATCGATTACAATTATGATTGTAGGTACTCTGAATTTTTTTGTCAATATTTAAACTTTAACCTATATTTTAACAATTTTTTATATTTAATTTTTTATTTTCTTTGCTATAATTGGTTGTAACGGATTACAATACTTTAAATTGGGGAGGTTTTTTTATGAAGTTAGGGGTTTTTACAGTTCTATTCTCAGATAAAAGTCTTGACGATATGCTTGACCATGTCGCAGCAGAAGGGATTGAAGCAGTCGAATTAGGCACCGGTGGTTATCCTGGTAATGCCCACTGTAACGTTGATGAATTAGTAGATAATGAACAAAAACAAAAGGAATTCTTAGAAAAAATTTCTAGTAGAGGACTAATTATTAGCGCCTTAAGTTGTCACAGCAACCCTCTTCATCCTCAAAAACACATCGCAAACGAAGCAGATTCTCTTATTTTGAAAACGGTTAAATTAGCAAGTCAGCTTGGTGTCCCTGTTGTAAATACGTTTTCTGGCTGTCCAGGTGACCATGAACATGCAAAATATCCGAATTGGCCTGTCTCCCCATGGCCAAATGAGTACCAAGAAATTCTAAAATGGCAATGGGAAGAAAAAATCATTCCTTATTGGAAGGAAAAAGCAGCATTCGCAAAAGAGCATAATGTGAAGATTGGGCTCGAATTACATGGCGGATTTTCCGTCCATACACCTGCAACTCTCTTACGCTTAAGGGAAGCATGTGGTCCGGAAATCGGTGCAAACCTTGACCCAAGTCATATGTGGTGGCAAGGAATAGACCCTGTTGAATCTATAAAAATACTTGGACGTGAGAACGCAATCCATCATTTCCACGCTAAAGATACTATTATCGATCAACCAAATACAAACCGTAACGGGTTAACGGATATGACTCCTTATCATGAAATGCAGAACCGTTCCTGGTATTTCCGAACAGTTGGTTTCGGTCATGATACAAAGGTTTGGGCTGACATTATTAGCACTCTTCGTCTTTTTGGCTATGATTATGTCGTAAGCATTGAACATGAGGACGGATTAATGTCCATTGACGAAGGTTTTAAAAAAGCGATTCAAACCCTCAATCCGGTTATGGTAAAGGAGTCAATTGGAGAGATGTGGTGGACGTAAAAATATAAAAAAGGAGAAGCTTAAAATAGCTTTTCCTTAATTTTTGTTCCTGCAAGGCTACCGGTGCCATATTTTCTTAAAGTTGTATGTAATTTTTATTTAATGTATTCCAATGGAATTGGGAACCTAGTTAATAGAAAAATAATCCAAATAAATGATAACCCCAATGCGATAAGTGGTCGTTTTTGATGAAGTCTTAGCATTGGAAACATAACGAGATTAAAAAGAATGGACCATCCCATCGTCCAACCATGATGATGATTGATTAAATGCAAATACTCCAAATTGATGTATTCCATAACTACATATATTAATACCCACAGTCCAATCCAAAAAAACTGTTTCCATTTCTGTTCAGGAAAGCGCCCTAAATAAATGAGAGTAGTAGCAGGATAAGAAACAAACATAATTAATAATGAAATAAATGTATGATTCGATAAGATGTTTTGAGCAAACAGCGTTTCCTGGTAGGTCCAGATCAAATAATCATGGAACAAGAAATTTTTTAAAAGATCACCCATAATAAAGAATAGAATCGTTGGGTAATATTCTCGCCATCCTCTCCAATCCCCCCATTTGATTGCAGCCGAAAGAAGTAAGGCATTATATATTAGGTGCATCTAATACACTCCTGAGTTAGTTATACATTTATATTACCCAATATTTTACATAAAAATAAGACGAATCCTCAATTCGATTCGCCTCGTAGAGAGTCTTAATTCGTACCCTTCTCTATTTTAACAGTGAGATTTCTTTTAATCGATGGACTGTCTTTTCTAATGTTTCTTCGTTTTGAACAAGTCCAATTCGAACATAGCCTTCGCCACTTGGACCAAAAGCATTTCCTGGAGTGACTACAATTCCTGCTTCATTGATTAACTGATACGTAAAATCAGTGGAGGTAAACCCAGACGGTACCTTCGCCCAAATAAACATTGAGGCTTTTGGTGAATCAACTTGCCAACCTATTTCATCCAGGCCATTAATCAAAATATCGCGTCGTTTTTTATACGTTTGTCTTAGTTTTTCACTAAAACTTGACGTATCACGTAAAGCAGCAATCGCAGCTTTTTGGATTGGTAAAAAAACACCATAATCAAGATTTGATTTAAGTCGGTTTACAGCTGCAATGATTTCCGGGTTACCGAGTATATATCCAATTCGACACCCCGCCATATTAAAGCTTTTCGAAAGCGAGTTGAATTCAACTCCCACTTCTTTCGCACCTTCTACTGATAAGAAGCTTATCGGTTTTTCTTCATAATATAGCTCCGAATAGGCAAAATCATGTAGGACAATAATCTGATGTTTTTTCGCGAATTCAATCACCTTCTTAAAAAAGAATTCCGAAGCAAGTGCGGGTACAGGGTTGCCAGGAAAGTTTAAGATCATCAATTTCGCCTTTTGGCAAACATCCTTAGGAATCGCATCCAAGTCAGGTAGGAATCCATTTTCTTCTTTAAGAGGCATTCCAATTGGAGTTGCTCCTGAAAGTGCGATACCAGATGCATATGCCGTGTAGCCAGGGTCTGGAACAAGAACTACATCACCTGGGTTAGCAAAAACCATTGGAAAGTGGACAAGTCCATCTTGGGAACCCATAACCATTAAGATTTCATTATCCTTATGTACCGAAACATTAAACCTGTTTGAATAGTATGCTGAAATGGCTTCATATAACTCATCGGTTCCTGTTAATGAATAACCGTATAATGAAGGATCTTGTACATGACCAGTCAACGCTTCGATGACATACGGTGGTGGCGGCAAATCTGGGCTACCCACACTTAGGTCAATAATATCGTGCCCCTCACTCAGTTTTTGTTTCTTATAGTTTGCTAGTTCGTTAAAAATCGATTCCCCAAATTCATTCATTTTCTGTGATAGTGTGATATCCAATGCTGTCACCTCATTTGATTGATTAGTATTATTATAGCAAGAATTATTCGATTGACCATGAAAGTTAAGATTTAACTTCAAAAAGCTGATATAATCGTTACAGCATCAATTTAAAGAGAGAAGGATTCTAATGCAGCAACAACTGAACACTCCAGATAAATTATGGACAAAAAACTATTTTCTAGCGTTTATTTATGCGATGTCTACTCAAATTTCCAACAACATGCTAATGACAGGACTGCCATTATACGCAATTTATTTAGGTGGGGATAATTCGATTTCAGGTATGCTTTTTGGTTTTTTCATGTTTGTAGCGATTCTTTTCAGACCTTATTTTGGTAAATTGATAGATGAAAAGAGCCGTAGAATCGTCTTAATTATTGGTGCTGTGATCGCAGCTTTTATTACTTTCTCGTATGTTGTAGCCTTTTCGATTAGTCTACTGATTGTAATGAGAAGTATACACGGTATAGGGTTCAGTGCTACTACCAATGCTTCCGGTACTGTTGTTTCGGACATCGTACCAAAAAGACGGTTAGCAGAAGGGATTGGGTATTTTGGTTTAGCAAATACACTGTCTACAGCAATCGGACCTGCACTTAGTATCTTTTTAATTCAACAGTATAATTATCAAGTTTTATTCATCGTTGCCGGTTTAATCGGTTTGATTTCAATCATTTGTAGCCTGTTTATGACGTATGAAAAAAAGAATCCAAATCTTGTGATAAAATCAACAAAAAAGAATCGAAAAATCTCCGAATTGCTTTTTGAAAAAACAGCACTACCAACAGGTTTAGTAACCGCTTTTGTTTATGTTGGAATGGGCGCATCGTTAACTTTCATTCCAACCTTTGCCCTTTCCTTAGGAATTGAAGACATTGGTTTATATTTTACAGTGTTTTCATTTGCTCTATTATTCACGAGAATTATGGGAGGAAAATTGGCTGATAAATATGGAAGTTCCATCGTGGTAATCCCTGGTTTAGTGATTATGACGATATCATTTGTGGTCTTGGCATACGCCAATTCTCTCGGAGACTTTATTCTAACAGGTATCCTTTATGGATTAGGGTTAGGTTTTGTTGAGCCAGCCTTAAATGCTGTCATGATCAGGCTATGTCCCCCTGATCGAAGAGGAGCAGGGAATTCGACGTTTTTTACAGCAAAGGATTTAGGTAGCGGACTCGGAGCGATTTGTTTAGGTTTCATCTCTCTGAATTCAGGATTCAAAGCTGTTTTCCTTTACAGTGCAGTAAGTATTATTCTCGCATTTTTTGCGTATATATTGATATTGCGAAGACAAATAACTACTGCAAGAAAATCAGAGAGTTCAAATTTACAGGCAAGTGTAAGCTAGATTCATACATTTTAACATGTCAGGTCCCTTCTATACTTAGGGGTCCTGGCATTTTTATTAACGAAATATCCTAGTCTACTCTCCAAAGAAAAAAGAGCCCCAAATGAGCTCTTTCAATCTAATATTCTACGACTCCAAGATATTCTTCTAATGTAATTTCATGTTCCGTGATATATTTTGCATGCTCGACACCGACATAGCGAATATGCCATGGTTCGTACATATAACCTGTGATGTCTTCATTTCCTAAAGTATAACGAACAATAAAACCAAATTCCGCTGCGTGCTCAGCAACCCATTTGCCTTCAACCGTTTCACCAAATTCCTGTACAAGCTGGTTGTCGACACTATCACTTGTCACGTCCATCGCAAGACCGGTTTGATGCTCACTTTGCCCGGCCTTTGCACTAAAGGTAGAAGCCTCAGTCTCACCATATCCACGTACATAAGAATCATAGATTACTTGTTGTGTTGCATAGGAGCGGTAACCCGATTGTGCATGTAACTCAATTCCGTCGACGCTCGCCTGTGCAAATAATTTTTCCAATGCCTCTGCTGCTTCTTTTACCATATGTTTACGTTCTGAAACAGAAGTTGAAAAATCAACATTTGGCACAACAAGGTTTTGCGGTACATAAGTTGCATCCAATACTCCTACTTCTTTGTTGACTAAGAGTAAAAATGGATCATTTGGATCTATGACTGGTTTTACATCCTCTGGCTTCACTACTTCAGTCTGCTCACCAGCTGTTTGGGTTTCTGGTGCCTCTACTTTTTCCGGCAATACTTCCCCATCGTTTTCTTTGCTTAACGCAATTTTCCCAATCACTATTTCTTTAATAGAGGCATAGCTTTCTTGTAAAATATCAGAAAAAGCTTCCCTCGTAAAAAAAATCGAGGACGCCACTAGTACCAGTACCAATCCGATAATGACTTTCTTCAATATAATTCCTCTTCCCTACGTCTATCTCTGTTTTTTTCTCTACCTACCATTCTACTATATTTTACAAGAATCGACACAGGGAATTTAGTTGTAAGTTTTCACCATGAGGAAAGCCCTAGGAGCATGGGACCCGATTCTGATTTTGTGGGTCACGGGGACAGGTCTATCCCAGCTTTTAAAAAGTGTTGCGTATGCTTTTAGATAGAACGGTGGTGTATTTTCATTCATAAGATCCACATAAAGGTAATAATGAACTAAAAAGAGTTATAAATTGTAAAAATTATACATTTGTGCATGTTTTATAAGGAAAAGTGCAATAAAAGCATACAGAAATATGATTTGCGTATGCTNTTTAGATAGATCACTAGTATATTTTCATTCGCATAATCCAAATAAAGGTAATAATGAACTAAAAAGTGTTATAAATTGTGAAAATTACCCATTTATGCTTGTTTTATAAGGAAAAGTGCAATAAAAGCATACAAAAATATGATTTGCGTATGCTTTTAGATAGATTACTAGTATATTTTCATTCACATAATCCAAATAAAGGTAATAATGAACTAAAAAGAGTTATAAATTGTAAAAATTATACATTTGTGCATGTTTTATAAGGAAAAATGCAATAAAAGCATACAGAAATATGATTTGCGTATGCTTTTAGATAGATTACTAGTATATTTTCATTCACATAATCCAAATAAAGGTAATAATGAACTAAAAAGAGTTATAAATTGTAAAAATTATACATTTGTGCATGTTTTATAAGGAAAAATGCAATAAAAGCATACGAAAATATGAATTGCATATGCTTTTAGATAGATCAGTAGTCTATTTACATTCTTAAAATCCAAGAAAAAGGAAAAAGTAATTTCGAAAACGACTATAATTTTATTAAGCCTATTCTAATTAAGTTCTTAATCTGTTTTATCCCTAGCTTGTCAAGCGAAAACCAGCTAGCAGGACACGCTCGTCTCTGAGAGGACGTATCGCGAGACCAGCTTGCCGTACACGCTCACCACTTTTCCGCCTGCGCATATATCGCGAGAGCAGCCAATACTGAAAAATCTGGGACAAGGGACCTCCTGTGTCCCAACCCCAACAAAAAAGGACACGGCACAATACCGCATCCCCTTCAGTTCCCCAACAATTCTCTTGTCTTCTCCAATATCTCCTGGTCCTTCAACCGGAATTTAAATTCGACTCTCCGGGAGGCTTGGCCGTTATAGTTTCCATCGGAGTCGGAGCGGCCATCGGTAAAGGACCTCCCATTTACGGTTAGCTTTGTTTTTAGATGCTCCTGAATGTTTTTATATGGAAACTCACTACTTAGTATATATTCTGCTACACTATATGCCCGCTGTTGGGAAAGTTCTAGGTTATACAAATAGGTGCCATCCCTGTCTGCATGCCCCTCGATAATAATTTCTGAAATATACTCTTCATATCCATTTTCAAGGAGTACATCTAAGTAAGCTGGAACGAATTCATCCAAAAACGTAAAAGCTTCCGGTTTCAGTACAGATGAGTCATACTCAAACAGGATATCTGTATTAAAAATCAAGGCCCCAGTTTTCTCATCAATTTCAATGCTAGCGTCGCTGAATTTTTGATTGAGATCCTCTATAAGCCCCACTCTGACACCCATGATTTGATCGATTGTTTTTTTCATTTCTTGAATTTGAAAGGATTTAATTACCATCATGATTATAAAAATCAAAATAAAACACAGCAGTACTGATGTCAGTAAATCGGTGAATGACGGCCAAAATGAACTTTCCTCTTGTTCACGGTGAAAAAGCCTTTGGTATTTACTAATCATTGGTTCCAATCCTTACCCGGCTGTTTTCTTGAACCGTACTCTGAGCAATTGATTGAAGTTGCCGATTCAACTGCTGGAATTCCTGACCAATATCACCCAAAGTTTGCTGCAATTGGCGAGCATTTCTCTGGCCCACATCCCCTGTTATTTCACCAATTTGTTTAAACTCTCTTTTCACAGCCTCATTCATTTCCAGCATGTACTCATTAATATTTCGACTTACTTTATCGAGTTTTTCTCCAAGTGTTCCCTCGAGATTTGTTACATATTTCGAAAGCGTATCCCGTAAAGCATTCACACTTGAGTCAATCTGGTTTTCTTTATATTGGAAGGAATCCCCCATTTGTGTAATGGTCCGGTTGATTTCATTTAATAACTTCATATATTTCATGCCTACCTGCTCATTTGAACGCGAGGCTTCACTCAGGTAACTTTCAATCGCCTGGGCATTTGTCAAATGAACCTGCAGATGCGAATTAAATTCATGGGTAAACTGTGTCAATTCATCAAAACGGTAGGTTAAAAGATTTTTATATTCACTTTGGGCTTTGTTAATCGAATCAAGCGCATGAGGCAAGCGACCTATCGAGTTGCCAAGGGCCTTAAAATCATTGCGGACGTCACGTATTGAAGAAATAATATCGGTTAACTTAGAACTTACATCCGTTCCAAACACTCGCTCAAACTGTAGATTGTTCTCCTTCATTAAATTAATAGAGTGCTCACTTTGTTCATTCATTTTATCAAACGCACCATAAATTGCTTCCTGCCTCTGGGCAATGGAAGAAAAATACTCTCGTATATCAACCACTGACTGCTGAAAATGATTCATCGTTTCCTTTTGATCAGCTGTTAATTCCGCTACCTTTTTATAGGTTTCTGTAAAAGCACTTCTCATTTTTTCATTGCGCTGGTCCATATTCTGAAAGTAAATAAACAATTGATCAAAGTTTTGGTTCAACTTTTTCACGCCTTGATCAAAGCCTTCCGTTAATTCCTGCACACCATGAAAAATAGCCGAAAACTGTTTTAGATTTTCCGTAAGCCCTTCATTAAATTTCGCCAAATCCTTCGCAGATTGCTGCAAACCAACTGTATACTCCTGAAACCCTTTAAACGAATTTACAATACTCTGTAGGTATTCTTGATTCGAGTTCCGTAATTCAAGAATAGAGGTATTAATGGTTTCCGAAACAGCAATAAGACGCCCCATTCCATCCTGTTCATTTCCTTCTAGAATGGACTCAGTCTTAAGCATAATATCGGTTATCATAAATTCCGTATTCGCAACCCGAGTAACAATCGTCATAATCAACGAAAGTCCCATCCCAGCAATACTTGTGTAAAATGCGACGTCAATTCCTGCAAGGACGGTTGCGACATTCTCCACTAGCATGTCACCGGTTGTGTCTATGCTGCCGAGTGACATTGCAAGCCCAATGAACGTCCCGAGTACACCTATTAAAATAAAAATGGAAACCGTCATCTGAACAATTTTAATCAGATTGATAACTGGCACATTAAACACACGCCAGCCGGAAATTTTATTCTGAACAAAAGTCTCCACCTTCACCGATTCCTTTTGTTTCATTTGTTCAAAATCCGTCTGAATTCGATTCAGTGGGTCAATCTCTAACGAATTGGTGTCACGGATATAATTACGAATTCTCCTAAGTTTGCTGTACAACGTAAAATGAACCAGGATTGCCACCACAAATCCCACAAAAAGCGCCATAAAAATTAATTCAATCAGTGGACTAGTCAAGACAGCCTCTGCCTGCTGCTCACTCACAAACAACCTCAAGATTGCTTCAACCATTCATTCTCCTCCTTCATTGCACGTCCATTTTTCACCTTGTTTATAGCTATTCGAAAAATGGACAAATCATGCATTTGAATGAAAAAAGAGATGTGATATCAAACCAATTAGAACGATACAATTTTAATAAGGTAATAGCTTTGCAATAATTTGAATTTTACGTTACTTTATAATTAATGATACAAATGGGGATGATACAGATGGAACAAAATGACATATTACATATCTATAAAAAATTGCATACAGAAATCGGAAATACAAAAAAACACTTGTGTTCTCGATTAAATCATAGTTTAAAGCTGATTCCTACTTTTATTGACACCATTAGAGAAGTACTTTTACCAGAATACTATTGTACAAGTAAAGAACGGAATATGGAGTACGAATTAAACAATCTGGAAAAGCTTCAAAGCCTGTTACAGGAAATCTTATCACATAAAAACGACGAGGATGTCGTTAATCAAGACACGTATACCTTTCTTGAACTATTACCATCATTAAGATCAATCATTATGAAGGATGTCGATGCAGCATTTCGAAAAGACCCTGCAGCGAAAAGCTATGAAGAAATTGCGCTCACTTATCCAGGTGTTCTCTCAATCATTGTTCATCGAATTTCTCATGAACTTCATAAAATGGGATATACGTTAGTATCTCGTGGTATTTCTGAATATGCACATGGTAAAACAGGAATTGACATCCACCCTGGTGCAACAATTGGTCATAGTTTTTTTATGGACCATGGAACTGGCATTGTTGTCGGGGAAACTACCCTGATTGGTAACGATGTAACTCTTTATCAAGGTGTGACACTCGGTGCCTTTTCGTTTGACCGCGATAAAAATGGCGAAATCATCAAAGGTGGCAAAAGGCGTCATCCGGTCATCGAAGATAATGTGACCATTTATGCAGGGGCTACGATTCTTGGAGGAGAAACCGTGATTGGAAGAGATTCCATTATTGGCGGAAACGTCTGGCTTACTCGGAGCATTCCAGCTGGAAGTAAGGTCGTAACAGTTATTCAAAATAAAATGCTATAGATTACTTTTTTGAGGAAATAGTTTATAAAAGGCAATTTCCTTTTTTTCACACTCTTTTCCTTTAAGAATATGATATGGAAAAAAGGACTGTGATGTATGCCTATTTCATTTCCAGTTAGTATAAGAACACAAGCTGTCAGATTTGGCCCTCAAAAAAGAGTCTATTATCCTCAAGTTGAAAGGATGCGGAATCAAAAACTCCAGCAATTAATTAACCAGTCGATTCTACAACAAGCCCAAGGACTGATTTCATTTCAGGTTGGAAATATGCCCTCTACCGTGGCAGAGATGCTCGGATATTACGAAATTAAAAATAACCAGCGACAGGTTTTAAGCCTTACACAAACAAACTATACCTACCATGATAGGGCCGCCCACGGCATGACGTTTATCCGATCATTAACATTTGATCTTAAAAAGGGGAAACGCTGCGATCTCAAGGATCTATTTAAACCAGGCAGTGATTATGTAAAAAGATTATCCACCCTTGTTTCCGAACAAATCAAAGAGCGTAATATTGATTTACTATCTGAATTCACAACGATAAGCCCAAACCAAGAATTTTATATCGCTGACAAAACGCTAGTCCTCTATTTTCAACTGTATGACCTGACACCATATGTATTCGGTTTCCCGATGTTTCCAATATCCGTCTATGACATTCAAGATATTATTGATGAAGATGGACCCCTTGGGAGAATGGCGACAAATGATTGATAGATTTAATAAAGCTTAAATGGGGAATGTTCCTTTCCTCCATTTAAGCTTTTACCATTTATTGCACTCTACAACAGAAAGATATTCTGTTTTTTGCATTCAGTTCTGATTTTTTCATTCCATACCGAAGCTTGAACTTCGCCTATATGTGCCTTTTTTAGCAGAAACATAGATAATCGTGACTGCCCAATTCCTCCCCCAATTGTATAAGGGAGCTTCTTTTCGAGGATTGCTTTATGATAAGGTAATCCTTTCCGGTCTTCATAAAAAGATGACCTTAACTGTTTGAGGAGGGCTTTTTCATCGACTCGTATCCCCATTGAAGAAATTTCAATCGCGGTTTGTAATAATGGACTCCAAAAGAGCATATCCCCATTCAAGGCCCAGTCATCATAATCTGGAGAACGTCCGTCATGTCGCTCGCCTGAACGTAACACTCCACCAATTTGCATTATGAAAACCGCACCATGTTTTTTGGCTATGATAAATTCTCGTTCCTTTGTTGTGTTATAGGGGTACATATCCTCAAGCTCTTGGGCTGTAATGAAGAAAATGTCATTAGGTAATTTCGGGGTCAGTTGCGAATGCAGACCAAACATGTGGAGTTCGGTCGACTTGATTGCCTGATAAATTTTTCTAACTTCTTGCTTCAGCGTCCCCAGATTGCGCTCTTCTTTGGAAATGACCTTCTCCCAATCCCACTGATCCACAAAAATCGAATGGAGATTATCTAGCTTTTCATCTCTTCGAATCGCATGCATATTAGTATATAGCCCAGTTCCTTTTGCAAACCCATATCTGCTTAGAGCTACTCTTTTCCATTTCGCAAGCGATTGAACCACTTCAATGTTTTTATTTTTAATATCAGCCGCATCAAATGACAGGACACGCTCATACCCATTTAAATCATCGTTGATTCCCTCGCCATTCTGAACCAGCAATGGGGCTGATACCTTTAATAAACGCATTGACTTCGAAAACGTATTCTCAAAATAATTCTTTAATTCATTAATGGCAGCTTGTGTATGAAGAATATCCAACACTGATTTGTATTCACCTTGTAATGATATAGAAGTAATTGTCCATTCACCTCCGAGAATGTAAGCAAGAGTCCGCGTTTTTTAGTAGACTCCTCCATTTATTAGACTTATTACCCTATGTGCTAGCGCCCTAAAGTGTTACAGTAATGCTCTATAATTCTATAATGTATGGGGAAAGTGCAAAAAAATGTGTAAGTTACATCACAACAAACATAAAAAAGCTTGGATATATAATATTCTAATCCAAGCTTTTCCTGTAAATATAAATTCTCTTATTGTGATACGATTTCTTTATCCATTGATGGGTTAATTTGATGAAGAATAAACGCACCAATCCCTTGTATAATTGTTTTCACTAGAACTTGACCAATAATAGCGGCTGGAACAGCTTCCCATGGCAAAAAGTTAGCACCAAGTGGACTTAAACCAATGATGACAAAGACTGCTGAGTCGAGTAATCCACCCACTAAGCCACTGTAAAAAACTCTCCAACTCATTGGCAACTTAAGTCGTGTATAAATTTCAGTGTCCGTTGTTTCTGCAAGTAAAAATGAAATCGCAGATGCAAAGACAATCAATAATGTATCACCTAATAAAAATGATACAAGCGCTGATAATAACAAGGCAATACATATAAAGACGTAAGTCAACTTTCTCCCATAACGATTTTGAACAAAGTCTCTAAAAATAAATGTTGCTCCGATTAGAAGTGTCCCCATCGGTACGATGAAAACACCTAGTGTCATCGGTTGAAAAGCTGCTGTTATCACATTCGCTAGAATAATAGATAAAAGATATAAAATGACTCTCATGATAATCCCCCTAAGTTACATTCTTGTTGTTTTACATAAATTGTATATTATTTGAATTCCTCAACTCTCTTACGTGATTCAAGGTAAAGAGTTAATCCATTTTTTCTTAATTTGCAGGAAGGGCATTCACCACAGCCGTCTCCAATGACACCCTCATAACAAGTCAATGTCTTTTCACGAATAATATCCAAGACACCGAGATCATCAGAAAGCTTCCATGTTTGTGCCTTATCCAACCACATTAACGGAGTATGGATGACAAACTGTTGATCCATTGATAAATTAATCGTTACATTTAAAGATTTAATAAACGAATCGCGACAATCCGGGTACCCACTAAAATCAGTTTCGGAAACACCGGTAATGATGTGTTTCGCACCGACTTGACTTGCTAAAACAGCAGCAAATGATAAAAAGAGTAGATTACGGCCAGGTACAAATGTAGATGGTAACCCGCCTTCTTCTCCTTCCTTTATCTCCAGATCATTTCGAGTTAACGCATTTGGAGCAAGTTGATTTAAAAGCTGCATATCCAAAATATGCTGGGTAACACTTATCTCACTCGCTATCGCCTTTGCACACTCAATCTCCTGCTTATGTCGTTGGTTGTAATTAAAAGTCACAACCTCAACTTCTTTAAAAGTTTCTAAGGCCCAAAATAAACACGTGGTACTGTCTTGCCCACCACTAAATACCACTACCGCCTTTTCATCTTTTAACATGTTTAAAACTCCTTCCGACAAAAGAAAAAACAGTACCCCAAGAGAAGTACTGCTTCATCTTAGTTTTTTTATAGAGGGGTGCTAGAACCTCTACCGCTAAAAAACGGATTTTTCTATTCAACTAAAAATTATAGTATCACAAAAGTCAATACAGTGGTACAAAAATTTTGGGTCACAGGGACAGGTCCCTTGTCCCACCATATATTTCCATACATAACATTTTCAACATAACACACCCCCCGACATTGTTTACTATTTCAGACTACAATCGGGGGAAATGACGTTCTTGGTATAATTCTCTTTTAACAGTTAATTAGATATACGAATAGGTCGACAAGTCGAATTTTTTCGGTTTCTCGCACGTGCTCTCCAGTTGATAATGCTGTCCACTATCCGAAGAATCATGAAAACCATGCATGGCTTCTAAAACATGATAAGCTAACTCACCATTTGCACGGAAAGATTCATTATGTAGAATCGCGTTTGCCATATCAGCGACACCAATGCCTCGGTTATTAGTAGGATTTTCAAAAGCGAGTGGAATTTCTACAAATTCCTTTTCATCTTTTCTTCTGATTTTGACTGGTCCGCCAAATGTATTTGGATTTGGGACAAGAAGTGTTCCCTCACTTCCATATACTTCAATTGGCGGTAATGACGTTCCCCCAAATGCATCAAAGCTTGTTGTAATCGTTGCAATTGCACCACTAGCAAAATCAATGGTTCCTGCAATATGAGTTGGTGTTACAACATCAATTGTTGTCCCCTTCTTAGGTTCGCTTAATATCGTTCGCTCCGGATAACTGATTCTTGTTGTACCCGCTATCCGCTTCATTGGACCTAATAATGCCACCAATGCCGTTAAATAATAGGGCCCCATATCAAACATCGGCCCGCCACCATGATCATAGTAGAATGCTGGATCGGGATGCCAATGTTCATGACCCCGGTTGATCATAAAAGCAGAAGCTCCAATCGGAACACCAATTTCACCTTTTTCAATTAGATGAATGGCAGTTTGAATACCTGCACCTAAAAAGGTATCTGGAGCACCACCAACGAATAGGTTAGACTTCTTGGCTACTTCTAAAATTTGTTTCCCTTCTTCACGGGACACAGTAAGTGGTTTCTCTGTATACACATGCTTACCTGCTTCTAATGCCTTGAGACTAACTGACGCGTGCGCCCGAGGAATTGTTAAATTAACCACCAACTGAATTTCATCGTCCGCCAATAGCTCCTCAACTGAAAATGCATTAGGGACTCCAAATTTTTCTGCTTGCTGCTTTGCGCGGGCCACATCTATATCGGCACAAGCCACTAGCTCAAGATGTTCATATTTTTGAAGATTTTCCAAATAGATTGAACTAATGGTTCCACATCCGATAATGCCAAGTTTCAATTTACTCATATTCTTCCCCCTTACGCTCTGTACGTGATTTCCCTTTTACTGACTATCTCCCATACCTGTATATGTCCGCACATCTCCTGAATCTGCTCGTTCATTAGCCAGTTGCTTTCCTTCTGCTGCCCATAAAAATCCACGACGCATAATAAGAGACACTTCCGGCATTTCAATGATATCGGCATGGTGACCTAAAGAACTATAAAAAACTCTTCCCTGCCCCCACCGTTTTGTCCAAACAACAGGCATGTCGACTGCTTTATTAGTCGCATGTGGTCCATCTACAACCGGGAATCTCGTTGTGGCTAATACTTCCACAGCTGGATCGAAGTGAAGATAATATTGTTCACTCACGACTTTAAAATCAGACAAGCCCTCAAGCAATGGGCTTGAACTATGTTTGATATTCACCATATACTCAACCCCATCATTACCGGGGTGAGCCACCCAATTTCCCCCCGTCATAAACTGCCAATCGACATTATTACGGAATGAGTCACACATTCCCCCGTGACAACCAGCAACGCCAACTCCACTGGCTACCGCTTGAGAAATATTTAGAACATATTTCTTCTCAATCTCCCCCATTGTCCAATGAGGAACCAATAAGTCTAGTGATTGTAGTTTTTCAGCATCAGCATATGTATCTAGTGAATGTGAGACCTCAACTTGGAAGTTTTCTTCTGCCAACATGTTTTTAAAAAGCTGGGCAACCTGTTCCGGCTCATGACCATCCCAGCCACCCCAAACAATTAATGCTTTTTTTTGCATAGATGAACGCTCCTTACTCATTCAGATATTGTAATCCATTGGCGTTTTTCAATTGACTTTTCCACTGCCTCTAAGACCGCTTGGCACTTAACACCATCTTCAAAATTAGGCACTGGCTGACGATCTTCTTGAATCGCATCCATAAATTCTACGATTTCATGAATAAATGTATGCTCATAGCCAATCGTGTGCCCTGCTGGCCAATAGCGGTCAATATAGTCGTGACTCGGTTCTGTTGCTAAAACACGACGGAAACCTTGAGCATCCTCTCTGTCATCCGTAAAATAAACCTGAAGCTCATTCAATCTTTCAAAATCAAAAATAACGCTCCCTTTACTACCATTAATTTCGAACGAATTCGTACTGCGATGCCCTGTTGCAAAACGAGTTGCCTCAAAACTACCTAATGCACCATTAGCGAATCGCGCCATAAATAATGTGGCATCGTCGACTGTTACTGGACCTTTTTTCCCTTGGGTACTCCCTGTTGCTGATAGCCCTGTCATATTGGTTGGTAATGGTCTTTCTTTAATAAAAGTTTCACTCATACCAATCACCTCAGTGATATCACCGATTAGGTAATGGGACAAATCAATGAGATGAGCGCCTAAGTCTCCATGTGAACCAGAACCCGCAATCTCTTTTTGAAGTCTCCAAGCAAGTGGAAAATTCGGATCCACTAACCAATCCTGAAGAAACCAAGCACGAAAATGATAAATGTCCCCTAATGCACCTTCGTCAATCAGTTTCTTCGCAAGTCTAACAGCCGGAGTAAAACGGTAATTGAAGCCAATCATATGCTTGACACCCGCGTCTTTTACAGCCGCCAGCATTTCCTTAGAATCTTGTAGTGTAAGCGCTAACGGTTTTTCGCAAAAAACGTGTTTCCCCGCTTCAGCAGCAGCAATCGCAATCTCTTTATGTACATCACTTGGTGCATTAATATCGATCAAATCAATATCATCACGTTCAACAAGTGCGCGCCAATCACTCTTATACTCTTCCCAACCAAACTGTGCAGCTGCCTTTGCAACCGCTTCTTGATTTCTGCCACATATCACTTTCATTTCAGGACGAAGCCGATCTGGAAAAAACAACGGAAGATCACGATAGGCGTGACTATGTGCTTTCCCCATAAACTTATAACCTATCATACCGATATTTACTTGTTTCATAGTTTCCTCCCTTTCAGACATATACTTTGTAAGTCTACTCTACTTTATTTAAACATATCTTTACAATTACATATACAATCATTTGCTAAGGAAATGTATAAATATAACAAAAGTTAATATTGAAAAAGTTAATAAAAGAACTTTTTAAATAAAAAATTAGAAAATAAAAGGAAATCTAATCAAAAAATAGAAACAAATAAGAGCTTTTGTATTTTATTAACAAGTAGATATTTGAAGGTGAAACCATTTTTAATATGGATCGTAATATAAATAAGATTCCCTAGCAAATAATTAAGGAGGTTCTTAGATGAAGCAATTTGAATATAAAATCGAAAACATCCAGATTCAGTTGAATAACGATATTGATTTTAATACAGCAATGACTAAAAAGTTGAATTCACTTGGTAAAGAAGGTTGGGAATTAACAGGTGTTAATGGAACAATTTTTTACTTTAAGAGAGAAATTTCTTAGCTCTTAGTGTTTGACCTTACTATCACTTCTTATGCTAACATTGCGAAATATTTATAAAAAGCAAAGTATATATTGTAAGTATTTAAGGGGGATGGATATGGTTTTCTTTAATTTAGTAGATGTTTATATAGGATTTTCAATGGAAGAATTACTAAAAATAAGAGCAATACTTAAAAGAGAAAACATTAAATATACCTATAAAATTTTTGACCCTTCAGAAAATTGGTTGGGTCCTGGTACCATAAGAGGAAACTTTGGAAGTTTCGGAATGAATAAAAATTACGAAAAACAATATATTGTTTCTGTAAGAAAAAAAGACGCAGAGAATGCAAAATATTTTATCCATTGTGTTTTGCATTCATAGTCTTAGTATACTAACAATAGAATATCTAAAATAAATGAAGATGCATTTTTCTAAATGATCTGGGTGCGTTTGTTGAACAAAAAAACGATTAGGTTACTATTATATGTCAGTATAAAATGAAGGTCCTCCCCCAAAAAAGCTACTCTTATTGAGAGCAGTTCTAAAAAATTATTTTACTCACTGATCATGATTTCGAATTTATATGCTTTAATCCTACATTTGTTGATCCACATCTAATACTTCTTTCTCGAATTTAATACACTTGTGTTACCAAAAACTGCCTTTATCTTTTAGTAGTATCAATAAACTCACACCCCTTTTCAAGAAGCGCTGCATCCACCCACGTTCTGTCCCATGTACTTTTTGATTGCCACCATTATTTCAGCCTCTTTTGCTACCGTTTTACGGGTTTTCTCAAGGATTTCAGGTGCATCATTAGGATTGATGACCACAATACCATCGTCATCACCAACCAAAATATCACCTGGGTGGACGGTTACACCATCACAAGAAATCGGAATACTGATTTCACCCGGGCCATCCTTATACGGACCAGCCGGCGTTACACCCACTGCGTACACTGGAATCGTCATTTGTTTAATAACTCCCACATCGCGATTCGCTCCGTTGATAATAAACCCGGCGATTCCTCGCTTTTGTGCCCAGGTAATCATTAATTCACCAATTAGGGCATTAGTGATATCGCCCTACCCATCAACCACAATGACATCGCCAGGAGAGGCTAAGTCAATTGCTTTATGTAGCAGCAAATTATCACCTGGTCTAGTTTTAACTGTAAAAGCACATCCAATGAGTGGTGCTGAATTGTATGGCCTTATTTTTCTACCAATACAGGATGTCCGGTTCATGTTATCTACAATATTTGAAACCGGAATCCCTTTAAAAGCAACAACTAGTCTACGAGGTGGTCTATCAAACTCACCCTGAATCCGAAATCCTACATTTCCCATACAAGTTCCTTCTCCCTTCATCTATAGTCCGTATTTCACAACCATTTAATAGATAATATTTAGGACTTGTATGATTTATACGAAAAAAGGCGTTAAACCATGTTGAATATACTTCGTACTCGTTTTATCCCTTACTAACGATATGCATAATTTGGTAACACAAACAAATCCTAACAGCATCGGGAATTAATTTGGTGGTGTTAAGAATGTATTTCTCACGTACTCAGTTATTATTTGTCCTTATTCTTTTTATTGGAATTTCTAATCATGTGCTCATCATGCCTCATTTGCTTAGTACGGGAAGACGGGATGCCTGGCTATGTGCAATTGTTGCCTATGTCTTATTACTGTTTTGGGGATATATTCTTTATTTGATTATGAAAAAAAACGAACAACGAATATGTCTTTATGACTGGATTACGGAACGTGCAGGCGCCGCTATATCTCGTGTCTTAATAGCCTTCCTTTGGGTTTATGTTTTCACGATAACTGCCATTTCTTTTTATGATCTGATCCAATCTATTAATATTTATTTTCTGCCGAGAACACCATCGTTTATCGTGATGCTCCCTTTCCTTTTGATTTGTATTTGGTCCGCCTATACTGGCTTAAAATCAATTATTTATACTTCCGCGGTTTTATTGCCGGTTGTTTGGATGCTTGGAATTTTTGTAGCAACTTTTACTCTTAAAGAAAAAGATTATTCGTATCTATTCCCTGTTCTTGTTGAAGGATATCAACCCGTTATTAAAGGAAGCATTATTATTCTTGGAGGAAGTGCAGATTTCCTTGTATTGTTGCTCATTCAACACCACTTAAAAAAGTCGTTTACAAAAGGTAACCTTTTTTTATTGATTACCATTTTAGTTATTCTGATCCTTGGCCCTACCATGGGATCTTTGTCTTCATTTGGCCCAGCAGTTGCATCAGATATGCGGTTCCCCGCTTTTGAACAATGGAGACTTATTACCTTGGGGAATTATATTTCACATGTAGATTTTTTAGCGGTGTTTCAATTATTAAGCGGTGAACTCATCCGTGTTTCATTAGGATTATTTCTTCTTTCAGATATGGTGAAAGGTCATTTACAACCAGTGAAAAAAAAGCATATATTCATCGTTGCTTCGCTTTCATTAGGATTACTGACATTAATTCCGTTAAGTGACATGTGGGTTCAAACATTAATCGGACGGTACTTTTATCCCGCTGCTTTTATTAGTGCGGTGTTCATGTTAACTGCTTTATTCATTATTAGCTATTTGCCGAAGAAGAAAGGAACCCTGCGGATATGAACATGACACAATTAGACGAATTGTTAGAAAACGGAATATTGACTAACCGTGTGATTAAATGTTTTTTCAGTCATTATGCTGATATTGAATTTATTCCAATCGAAAATAATGATTATATTCAAGCTTTTTATTGTAAAGGCATGCTGGATTCCAAACAGTTAAATGAATACTTTAATCGAATTCTACTGAGCATCCAAAAAAAAGAATCTCGCAGTCATTCTGAAGATCTTCCACCAGTCCAACATATAAAAACCATGAAGGAAATGGTCAATCTTGTGTTTTCTGGTTCTTTAATTGTTTATCGGGAAGGTACCCCGTTTTTTCATGTATTCGATATTAGCAATGTGCCACAACGAAAACCGCAAGAATCAACGACAGAGGTTTCGATTAAGGGTCCTAAAGATAGCTTTACTGAAGAGATGAATGTCAACATCTCATTGATTCGTAAAAGAATGAAGACCGATCAGCTCTATTCCGAATCTTTCACCCTTGGTTCGCTAAGTAAAACAGAGGTTTCTCTGCTTTATTTGAATGATAAAGCCAACCCGGAAATCATTGAGGAAGTCAGGAAGCGACTCGAGGACTTTCAAAGCGAAAGCGTGGTCAGCAGTGGTCAATTAGAGCAATGGCTATCTGATCGTTCGTTCTCTTTGTTTCCTTTATTTGATTATGTGACACGTCCTGATTATGTCATTGAATGTATGTTACGCGGAAGATTCCTTCTTATTGTAAATGGTTCACCCTCTGTATTGATTGGTCCAATAAATGTTTTTGAATTAATAAAATCACCTGAAGATGTGCATTTTCCATACTATTTTGTTCTCTTTGGACGGCTTATTCGGATCATTGGCTTAATCGTCGCTATTTTCCTACCGGGCTTTTGGGTTTCGTTATCTTCTGTCAATATTGACCAACTACCGTTTGCCCTATTAGCAACCGTCGTAGTCTCCCGTGAAGGTTTGCCATTGCCACTTGGACTGGAAGCAATATTTATTCTTGGGTTGTTTGAGATATTAAGAGAAGCAGGAGTTCGGATGCCAACTGTTCTTGGACAAACAGTTTCGATTGTCGGGGGTATCATTATCGGTGATGCAGCGATTCGAGCTGGTCTTGCTTCCCCCACGATGATTGTAGTCATTGCGTTAACAGCAGTCGCAAGCTACACACTTGTGAATCAATCATTGGTTGGAACCGTCAGTATCCTAAGGGTGTATAACTTGTTACTTTCTATTTTTTTAGGAATATACGGACTTTTTATAGGATTTTTTAGCGTTCTTATTTATCTATCAACATTAGAGTCTTTAAAAGTAGCCTATCTTGAACCCGTTGCTTCCTTAACATTCAAAGAATACTTAGCAGCCCTGTTTTTGAATCCACTTGACCGAAAAAAATTTGGAATCTCATTCATTCAGAAGCGGAGAAAATAGCATGAAACTTAAAACAATGATAGTTTGCTTAATAAAAATTGTACTATGTCTTTTCGTTTTAACAGCTTGTGAAAATGACATAGGAGAAATTGAAAATCAAAACTTTGCTACTGCTATTGGTGTTGATTACCGAGATGGGGAGTATTATGTCTCGATTCAGATGATTGGATTAACCTCTGTCGCAAAAACAGAAAACGGTGATAGAGGGGCACCTCAAGTGTATGTCTCTCAAACAAGCGGAAAAACCTTTATTGATGCATTCTTCAAAGCATATCATACTTCGCAAGAACGGTTTCTTTGGGCACATGTGACAGCTGTTGTTCTGAGTGAAAATGCACTTGAACAAGGGATGGATAGTATCTTTGATGGTTTAACACGATATTATGAGTTTCGCCCTACTCCATGGATTTTTGGGACAAAGAACTCCATATTGGATATTTTATCGACAAATGGATTCTTTAATCAAAATTCATTAAATACGATTCTTCATAGTCCAGAAAGTTCATACGAACAAAGATCGACCATTAGGCCGCTAAAATTAAATCAATTTGCACGTGAGTTTTTTGATCCTGGTCGTACTACATATATTCCATCACTCACGATCGATGACCAACAATGGAAGAAAAATAAAAAAGATGAGGCAAAACTAGCGATTGATGGAGCATTTTTTCTCGATAACCAGAAATACAAAGGCTATTTTCCGTATGAGAAACTAAAAGGCATGCGGTGGATAGCTCCTGAAACTGTACGTGCCTCCTTACTTTTACCCAATGAAAGAAATCCAGAATTTATTGCGGTACTTGAAGACCAATCGGTAACTATCATTCCCGAAGAACAAAACGGAAACTTTCGCTTTACAGTCCTTTTTCTGGCTAACGCGATTGTCAGCAATCGCATTAAAAACAACACACTTCATGTAAATGCCATGGAAGAATACGTACAAAAAGGCATCATTTCTGAAATCAGACAATTATATCGATTAGGTTTGGAGCATGATATCGATTTTTTAAACTTCGAACATCAGCTTTTCCGAAAGTATAATGCTGATTGGAAAAAGCTAAAAAGTCAAGATACATTACTTCGCGAGGATAGTATAAAATCGATTGAAGCACATATCAAATTAGAGCATTCAGGTTCATTTAAAAATCGTAAAATTGAGATTAAGGAATGATTCAAAAAATTTACTCACCGTTTTTGGTGAGTTTTTGTATTTTTGGGTTGTAATTCTATATAAAATCTTAAAAATCAAATCAATTAAACAAATATTTCTGTTCAATAAACAACACGCATTCTATATAATATACTGTAAGAATTACATATCTGACCTTAATAAGAATGGGGATAAGGAAATGGAAAACTTTTATCTGTTTGTTCTTATGTGTATTTTTCTAATTATATTACCTGGTCCTGATACTGCCGTTGCTACAAAGAATACTCTTACAGTTGGGAGAATTGGAGGCCTAAAAACGGCTTTAGGCACGTGTTGTGCCCTCCTTATCCATACTTCTGCTGCTGTATTCGGACTTTCAGCAATCATTGTGAAGTCCGCATTGTTATTCTCTGCATTCAAATATGTAGGGGCTATTTACTTAATTTATCTAGGGATTAAAACGTTATGGTCATTGAGGAAGAAGGAAGAAGCTGCCACCATTGATTCCAACGCAAAAAGACAGTTTGCAAATACATCTTGTTTTAAACAAGGGTTCCTAACCAATATCCTAAATCCCAAAGTTGCTGTCTTTTTCTTAACCTTTTTACCTCAATTCGTAGACGCAGGAAACCACACGTTCATTCCATTTCTCCTGATGGGAATTACGTATACTGTATTGACCGCTATCTGGTTTTTTCTCTATGTCTTACTAATCAACCAGGTCAGTGCCTTTATGAAAAAACCTAAATCACAGAAGATCATTGAAGCAATCACAGGTACGATCCTGGTTGGATTCGGAATCAAACTCGCCCTAGAAAAGGCTCATAATTAGAGTGCCATACTTCTTTTAAAGTATGGTACTTTTTAGCTAGTTAAAATTCACCTTTTCAATCCGATCGATATTTTCTCACAAAGGGATCCACTCATTACCTTCGAAACAATACATGGAATCAATATTTATTAATGTATGTCCCTTTTCTTAAAGTTGCCACCCTTAACTTCCGCTACATCATATACAACAACAAAGGCATGCTTATCAATTTGATAAATGATTTCTTTCATTTTACTGTCTTCTAAACGGTTAATAATACAAGTAATTTCTTTGATTTTTTCGTTTGAATAACCGCCTTCAGCTAGGTTATATGTTGCGCTTCTACCTAAACGGTCACGTATTGTTTCTACCATTAATTCAGGCTCACTTGTAATAATTTTATAGCTTTTAGAACCACTTAACCCCTCTTCAACAGTTTCGATCACCTTGGAAGCAATAAAATAAGCAATTCCCGATAGGAAGGCGCCTTGTAGCCCAAAAACAGTCGATACGATGATAAATACAAATAAATTTAAGAATAAAATGAGGTCACTTGTCCCAAAAGGTAATTTTCTTGATAGCAATACAGCTAACATATCAATGCCATCTAATGCACCGCCATTTCGTAAAGCCAATCCCATACCGAAACCGATGATAATACCACCAAAGACAGTTACTAACAGTGTATCTCCCTCAATAATGGTTGGAATATGATGCATAATACTTGTCCCGTAAGCTAATGAAGCAATTCCAATAACAGAATAAATAGCAAAACTTTTCCCAATTTGTTTATAACCTAGGAATATGAATGGAATATTTAATACTGCAATTAATAGGCCTAAAGGAATTCCCATTAATTGTGATCCAACGATACTCAGGCCAGTTACACCGCCATCTGAAACGTTGTTTGGGATTAATATCGCTTCCAGTCCATATGCAGTTATAAATGCCCCGATCATAACGGTTAATGCTCGCGCAACCGTCTTAAGCCCTTTCATTCCTCTTTGCTTAGAATTGGTTTCCATATTATGTCCTCTTTCCCAATTAATCTCTTATTTTTCAATTAACGTACATTATGGGCTACTTTTCTAAACCATATTCACTCACAATGTAGTGACACAGTGTCATTTACAATAAAAATTTTATATGACACCATGTCACTTGTCAATAAAAATATGACATCGTGTCATATTATATGAATTGATAAAGCCTTTTTTCTAAGGACATTGGATAAAATTTACTAATTTATCGTGTAGATACTGTGATCGGAACGATTACATTTTGGGTGTATTTGGTATCTATAATTACGGATTAGCGTTTCGAAGGAGATTCTTATTAATAACCCTGCCTTTTTCGAAAGACTTTTAAAAACCTTCAATTGTTGCCTTTAGGTACTCGAATCATTTCCGATAATAAGAATATATTATTCTTTGACAATCGGAATATAGATATCAAAATGCGGATCAATAGGGTCACGATCAACTGGATAACGTTCATGTTTTATTGGCATATATGGATCATAGTAATCTACACCCTCTTCCCTAAATGGGATATACTCACTATCAAATAACCATTTATGTAGATCCGTATATGTCTGTTCTATATCTTCCCCTTTGTTATGTGTGGTCTTCACATACGTTAGTTCAGGAACTTCTATTTCGATCATCCCTTTAGGAAGTTCCTGCTTATCACTTACTTCATACATTGCATAGTGCACAAATCCATTTTCAATTACATGATAAGATAGACCTAATTGAACATTTGGATTTACCTTGTGATCTATCTCCTTAACACGTTCTTCAACTTGTCGAATCACGTTTTTCAAACTAGGTACAATCTCAGAAAATGTACCCTCCCATCTTAATCCTACTGCCCGATAGCCTGGTAATGTAATAATTTCATAGCTCACTATATCTACAACCTTTCCCAAAAGCATCATAATTCTCCTATAACATAAAATGCTTCTTTTTAATCCCGTTCCGTAGTATAAATATTTCCACATAAGGCGTTAATCCCTCCTTGGATCAACGCCTTCCGTACTTTTATGTACATATTTTCTAATTATCATCCAAGGTTCGTTATTTCCCCTACGACTTATTCATTCCCCTTTATAATTTCTGCTCTGTTCTCTGTTTGGGGAGGTTCTTCAAACCAACCGTTTTTTATCTTAAGTTCGATTCCCTCTCTTGCATATAAGTAGATATCTTTAGCAATTATCATTGATTTCATGGCAATGTCATTCCGTAAACTGAAAAAAACACCACTTCCTGATCCAACAATTGAAAATCCGTTGAGAATATAAATGCAGTGCATCATTAACTTATCCGAAAAAGGAGGTACCGTTGACTTCGTGACCGTTGCACCAGAGTTAGCAGAAAGGTGAATATCTGCTTTTAGTAACATATCTTCCATGAATTTGATTTGCTTCTTTGCAAGTTCCTTCCCTTTCAGAAAGTATTGTTTCACCTCTTTGTTTTGAGCGCATTGGGCAAACCCTGTAATCAGCTGCATCCCTATATTATTAGATTCGAGTGTGTGATGAAGGAATCCGACTTCGAGGCTATTAAATGCTCGTTTATCACCGGTAATCTTAAAGCCCTCTAAGTACTTCTTTGTTTCAATGAATTCTACTTCTTTCGGCATGGTAACGAATGGAGGTGGAGAAAGTATCCCATTTTCAAGTAAATATGCAGTTGCAAGTTTATAAATTTTTTGGGTGATCGATGTAAGACCTTCATAGATAGCCATCACTCTTTTATTGTAAGACATGTTCATATTTAAAGTATATAAACCCATGCTAACTTCCTTTAAAACCCGAACAAACATAATATCAAATCCGTGGTCATACAGCTTAGGCGCATCCAAATGGACATCTGCAGCTGTAAACCCTACAGGTTTTACCATACCTTGTTCCTTAAAAACTTCCTCCATCTCTTTCACATAAAAATCTAGCTCTTGCCACAGACCTCCTAGTATATTCCGAGCTTGATGATCATCCGCTTTTTCAATAAAATATTCCAAAAGCCTCATAATAAGCGTCTTTTCTAAGTATGTCTGCCAAAGGGTGCCTACTTCTGAAACATTAATAGGATTTTTCTGACTCAATGCTTGCAACCTCCAATTAATTCTAAATATCCCACTTGTGTAATCCTATTAATACACTGCCCAGATTATAGGAAAGAATACCCAAATTTTTCATCAAAACAAGTTACAGTTAGCATTCAAGATTCCTTCGTTATTTTTTGATTGAATCTATAAAACATATAAAATTGCTTAATGTTTGCAAGTGGCCTCAATAATTTCAACGTATTGTGTATCCCCCAACCCATAATGTTTAAAGTGTTGGATTAGTAGTTGAACGAGTTCATTTGTTGGGATATCTTGATGCTTTTGAATATACATCATCAGATCACTATTACTAGTAAGATAACTGAAATATAATCCAATCCCCTTCTGTAGAGAATTTGGGTAAACACCCTGAGGAAGTTTTTTGTCGATTACTACCTGTTTGTAGAGTTTATAATATCCATTCGGCGTTAATGTAAAGGAATCCACAGCTTGAAAAGCATCACCGACGATATGAATTTCGATTGCTCCTTTATAATCAGTTAGGTCTAACCAAGCCAAAATGGTGAGAACATTAATCTGGCAAAACATATCTTCATCAAACCATAATATGATCCGATTAAAATCTCCATCAAAAAGAGGCTGCAATGGGTTTAGGGTAATTTCAGCATATTGTGAAGGTGTAACATGATGAACTTTCGACCGTATCTCAGTAAATTTTTCAGAAAATAATTCTTCACAGGTGTTTCCATAGCACATTGCTTCGTTAAACGGGATCATTAACTCGTCTTCTAAGAATGAAGTCCTTTTAAAATATGTATACATTTCCATTCCATTTAAAATATGTAATGTCTTTTGTTGATTCACATGGACACCTCCTGTCATTCTACAATAACATGTTTGGCTAAATATTATTATGGATTCTAAAATATGTTGCCATTTAATAGAAACTCCTTTTGCCTGCTTTGACTAGTAGCCAGTGTAGACAAGACGAATAAAAGCTGTCTATTACAAATTTGCCTGTTTGTTACTCTCAACAAACCTACATTTTGGATAGCTGCTGCAACCCAAAAAAGTTCCGTATTTTCCCTTTCTTTCGACCAGTTCCGAACCACAATTTGGGCACATATTTGCGTTAATTTTATATTGATAAAATCGTTGTGAATCTTTAATGTTTTTAACATGCTGCTTTTTCTTGTCTCCATCAGCATTCAATGTTTTCTCAAGTTTATTAACAATCTTCTTGGTTTCTCCTGCAGACAAATGTACTTGTTTATGTTCCAGGATAGTACCTACAAGGCGTGAAGAATACACGACACTTACATTTGAACTATTAGTTTCAATTTTTTTTAGTGTAGCCCGGTTACTAAAGGAAATAATAGAATGATAGGGTTCTTCGTTCTCCATTCCTAAGTATTCTTGCAATGCCTTAATATGGCCATAGTTTTGCCAAATAGGATTATAAAGCTTCTCTTTGCGTTTATAAATGACCTGAGTCCAATATTTGCTCTTAGAATCACCATAAATCCACCCTTTGTAATTTTTCGTTTCAATTACAAAAATTCCAAAAGGAGACACTACAACATGATCAATTTGTGACGATTTTCTGTTTTTTAACGGAATGAGAACATCATTGAACACCTGGTATTTCTCTTTATCTAGTTTGTTTAAATAAAGACGCACTGATGCTTCTCCTAGGAACCCTTTTACTTTTGGTATTCCTAGGATGAATAGGATTGCAACTGTAAAAATTAATAAAAATTCAAGCATATTTCACCTCAAGTATAGTTGATACAGTAATTCCCAAAACAAATTTTCCCTATTTTTCAAGATTATATCACAATATTTTACAAAAAAATGCAAAAACATAGTAAAATATTACTGTGAAAAAAGAAGAGCTACTTGGCCCTTCTTACTTCTTCGGCTTTCCGTTTCAAATGAAATTGACCAATTAAAAGGTTGATTCATTAACACCTTCATTCATCTTGTAATCAAAACAAAGTTCATATAATGCAATAATTTCATCTTCTGTTGGAATTCTTGGATTGTTTCCGGGACTACCACTTGAAATAGCATCTTTCGCCATTTTTCCAACTACTTTATCTAATTCTTGTTTGTCTATCCCCCACTCCTTCATATTAGGGATATTCAAATTCGAACAAAGTTGCTTTATTTCTCTTACAACGATATTTGCAATTTCTTCATTTGAGTAACCATTTAACTCTGGTCTAATTAACAGTCCAATATTAGCTAATCTATCAATGCAAGCTGATTTACTATATTCTAATATTGCAGGTAGCAACATTGCATTTGAAACTCCGTGTGGTACATGAAATAAAGCTCCAATTGGTCTGGACATTCCATGAACTAAACAAACAGATGCATTTGAAAATGCGATGCCAGCTTTTAAGGCTCCTAATGACATTTTTTCTCTTGCTAATATATTGTTACCATTCTTATAAGCTTCTTCAATGTTATCGTAAATCAATTTGATCGCCGATAATGCAAGGGTATCTGTGAATGGATGTGAGCGTCTTGAAATGTATGCTTCGATTGCATGTGTTAGGGCATCTATCCCGGTTGCTGAAGTAATATGTTTTGGAGAAGAAAGTGTAAGCAAAGGATCAACTATAGCGACTTCTGGTAAAAAAGCCGGTTGTTTAATCATCATTTTAACATCATTTTTAGTATTTGTTATGACTGTAACATCTGTTGCTTCAGATCCAGTACCCGCTGTGGTCGGAATTGCAATTAGTGGAACAGCCTTCTTATCAGCGATTTTTTTATTCCCTATAAAATCACTAATACTTCCCCCATTTGTAGCAATTACTGAAACAGCTTTTGCTGTGTCAATACAACTTCCTCCACCTAGTGCAATAATGACATCACAATTATTTTGTTTAAATACTTTCAAAGCTTCATGAACGAATATGTCAGTCGGTTCGGATGTAATATCCAAATAGGTTGAATGCTCAATTCCTTCTTCATTGCATATATTTTTACAATCATTAACATACCCAATATCCTCCATCACCCTATCACTAATGATAAGAACTCTAGTTCCTAGTTTCCTAGTTTCAATCCCTAATTGTTTAAAGGAATCAGATCCATAAAAAATAGCTTTAGGCATATAAACACTTGATATTGAACTCATGTCTTCCCCTCCCTATTATTATTACTGAGTATGGTTGAGCTAATTGCACGTCCTAATTTCCTATCCGATGATTTTAACAATTATTTACGTATTGCCATTTTATTCATTAATTATTATTAAAAGACTACTAGATATTTGAAGGGCTAAATCTTGTCTCTTTTTTTGGCAAATATGACGTCCAATCGCCACCCCAACAAATTTCAACCCAATTTTTTTGCAGGATACACAGGCTGGAGTTCATCGTTGTAATTCATCAATTGATGAATTTGAAGGATTCCATTTGCCAATAAAGCTGTAGGTAATGTATGTACCGAAGATATTGTCAAGATTTATAAAAAAAATGGGGATTGAAAACAGTATTAATCTAGAAGAATTAATTCAGACTGCATTTTGGTGGAGGCAAATGAAACGGAAACTTGCTGGAATGCTGATGAAGATTTTTGACAAACCATTAAACTCCTCCCAGCATGCCACCTTCTTCAATGTGACAATACCCAAACCTCGATTTATTTCTGGAAGTATTTTCCTCATAGGGAGTAAGTCCTTTTCTAGCCACTTTGAAGTATAAATATGAGTTTAAGCCTATGTTTGTCTAAGGATTCCTACACTTATTAGAATTTTCCAAATGATATAAACTTTACCTTGTACTATGAATCTAGTAAAAGGAGGAATTTCATGAAAAAACTAGTAGTATCGTTTGGACTCACTACAACACTTGCATTTGGGGCTATTGCTACACCTGTAGTATTTGCAAAACCAATCGTAGTGACGCAATCTCAGAAGGAGAAGTTCTTTGATCACAAGGTGATTAATCAACTTAATGTAGACAATATTTATAACAATATTGCATCCCTTTCTGAAACACCGCGTGTTGCAGGGACTGAAGCAGAACACAACGCTGTTCAATACATAAAAGAACAATTCGAATCCTATGGTTACGAAACTGAAATTCAACAATTTACCTTCTATGGCTATACACCTCCAAGTGCAATTGAACTTTCAGTTAATGGTTATGATGGTACCCTCAACCCAAGTTCGTTCACCTATACTGTAAATGGAAATGTCTCAGGGGAACTAGTTTATGCAGGATTAGGGACAGTTGCTGAACTTCAAAACACTGACCTTACTGGAAAAATTGCGCTTATTCAGCGTGGCGAGATCTCGTTTGGGGAGAAAGTCTTAAATGCTGCTGAAAAAGGAGCAATAGGAGTTATTATTTTCAACAATACGTCAGGAGCAGTTAATGGAACACTTGGAGAAGCGAACGACAAGTATGTACCTGCTGTTGTGCTAACGAAAGCAGAAGGTGATGCACTGCATGAAGCACTTATAAGTGGAGAGGTCCTACATACTTCACTCCAAGTTGAAGGTGCTAGAGCAGGTGAGAGTATTTCTCATAATGTAATTGCAACGAAAAAGCCAACCAATAAGAAAAAAGATACCAATGATGTCATTGTTGTTGGGGCTCACCACGATTCCGTTGCTGGTGCACCTGGAGCAAATGACGATGCTTCAGGGACCGCTATGACACTTGAGCTCGCTCGTGTCTTTAAAAACCTACCTACAGATACTGAAATTCGTTTCATAACATTTGGTGCTGAGGAGAATGGGCTACTTGGCTCCGCACATTATGTGGCAAATCTACCTGAGGACGACCTCAATCGTATTATTGCAAACTTTAATCTAGATATGGTCGGAAGTCGTGATGCAGGTAACCTAACAATGGCGACACTTGATGGTAAACCAAATCTAGTAACTGAGCTTGCACAAGCATCAAGTACAAGATTGAATGGAGAACCTACTCCATTTTATGCTGGTGGCAGAAGTGACCATGTTCCATTTGCAGAAGCTGGAATCCCTGCTGCATTATTTATTCATAGCCCTTCAGAGCCTTGGTATCATACACCAGAAGACTCGTTAGACAAAATAAGTAAGGAAAAACTCCAAGATGTTGCTGAAATCGTAGGTTCCGCCATCTATGATCAAGCCCGTTTTGACAATATGGGACCAAAACCTAAAAAAGGACCGAAAGTGAAAGCAGACCCAGAGTTATATCATGAGCAGTCTTTAAAATAAGAAAGAATTAAACAACAAGCAAGGTCATTTGGCCTTGCTTGTTCATTTTTCAGTTAAGGAAAAATACTCCAAAGAGACTTATTGAAAACAAGTCATACAAAATTCGCTCCCCTCATACCTTTTGTAGTAAAAGGAGGGATAAAAATGTTAAACAGAGTGTCAGAACGCTTTTCACGAGTAATTCAGAGGTATTTGCCTGATGCGTTTGTTATTGCTGTGTTGATGACTTTGTTTGTGTTTGTCTTGGCCTTTTTTACAGCTCCTGCTGATCCTGCGAATTTATTTCAGTCTTACGGAGATGGATTTTGGACTTATTTAGCGTTTACGATGCAAATGGTGCTTTTGCTTATGACGGGGATGGTCCTTGCTTCGGTTCCTTTTGTTCGAAAGGGTTTAGAGGCTATCTCAGCTAAAGCTAATACGGCAACAAAGGCGTATTTATTCACGTTCTTAATTTCGGCTGCTGCGTATTATGTCAACTGGGGGCTCGCTGTTGTTGTTGGTGCCATCGTCGCTCGTGAGGTAGGAAAAAGGAATAAAAACGCTCATTTCCCACTTTTGGTCGCTTGTGCCTATGCTCCTACTGTACTTTATACAGCTGGTCTTTCGAGCTCAATCCTTCTAACGATTGCAACAGAAGATCACTTTCTCGCCGATGTTATGGGCGTTATCCCGACCTCTGAAACTATCTTCCATCCGGGTACTGTAATCATTTTCTTTGCACTACTTATTACAATTCCTATCTTTATCCTATTAATGGCTCCAAAAAAGAATATCATTCCATATACAGCAAAAGTGGAACCACCACAAGCAGAAGTTGTTACCAAAGAAGACACTAATTCACCAGCCATACGTTTAGAAAACACACCAATTTTGGGGATTTTAATTGGCTTAGTTGGTATCGTCTATGTGTTATTACAATTTGCTAAAAGTGTGGACCTCAACTTGAACCTTATTAATATTTTATTTTTATCTTTAGGACTGCTCTTCCATCGCTCGCTTGCGCAATATGGAAATGCATTTAAGGAAGCTGCCGGATCGATTTCACCTATCATTCTCCAATTTCCTTTCTATGCGGGGATTATCGCACTACTTGGTAGCTCCGGACTTGCTGATACAATTATTAGGGGTATGACATCTATTTCAAGTGCAGAATCATTCGGTGTCTTTACGTATTGGACCGCTGGACTCGTCAATATCTTAGCTCCATCAGGTGGCGGACAGTGGGCACTACAAGGTCCACTTCAAGTACCTGCGGGGATGGAACTAGGTGCCGATCCTGCCGTTATCGCGATGGCGGTCGGATGGGGAGATGCATGGACAAATCTCATCCAACCATTCTGGGCATTGCCTATCTTAAGTATTGTTGGTCTTCATATACGCCATATTATGGGCTATTGCATTTTACTAAGTGTGTGGATTGGGATTGTGACTTCGATTTTGATTTATTTTGTGTACTAATAAAAAAACTGGCGCAAGCTCTATTAAAAGAGCTGCGCCTTTTTTATAAAGTGATAACAGTATAATAAGCTGCTTTTCTTAATAATTCTATAACCATGATTTATAACAATAAATGCACACAATATATTACCATTGTATGTACACAGCTAATTAAAACTGTATACAGTAGGTTCCATTTCAAGATAATTTGGTATACATCAACTTTAAGGATATTTGAAGTAACTACATTTGTAGGGGTGATTGGTGATACAGTTCCGGCTACAGCCCAAGAACTCAGTAATATCATCGCAAAAGTAATATCATGTAAACCTACATTCGTTGGTGAAACGCTAGAAAGAATAGAGGTTATAACAACAATTTGATGAATACCAACAAATGATAGAAGACCTACTAGTGCAATCGTGAATAGTATTAATAACAAAATAGATAAATGAGAAATTTGAGTCCACAAATCACTAAAAATATCGGAAATAACTGTTTTGGACAGTACAACTCCAAAGAAACCAGCAGATAAAAACAAGGAAACCTCGTTTGCCTGGGAAGGAATTATTTTTTTTTGAAAAAGGTTCACTTCTTTTATAAAACGTCTAAATTCTTTTAAATATTTTCCCCAAATGAAAGAATAAACAATTGCCGTAATTATTATTATTACACTTACATTAATTGCACTTTCAACCTCTAGAATAAAGATAGTTCCACTTAATAATAGAAGAAAGAAAAGTAGTTCATATAGTTTTTTTTTACGAATATTAGCTTTCGATTCTATAGCCCCAAAATTAATAGATTGTTTTTCTTTAAATGAAAATACGATGTTTGCTGTCCAGAATTGAAAAAAGCTGAGCAACAATCCAAATGGTAAGAAATATAGCATGGGTATATTCAAATAATACACAACTAAAAAAACGGATGCGAAATAAGGGGACCAAGTATTAATTGAAGAAAACCCTCTAATATATAATCTTCCTAAAAATTCTACTGGAAGGTTCATTCTTTTTACTATGGAATGAATAATATGGATGGATCCTAAATTGGTTATTGGGCCTAAAATATAGAATGTGCTTGATAAAAATATATAAAGCAATTGTGGTTTACCGTTAAGCTTTGAAGCAAATTGTGTAATACTGTCATCGTATTTCCCTATTTCAATAGGAATAGTTAAAATTGGAACGACAATTATTAAGCACACAAGTGGTAGGTTTTTTGTAATGCTCTCTGCCCAAACTTCAAAACCAGCCTTTTGTACATACATAATAATAATACCAATGCCTATCATAATACCACTAAATATACGAGGGAGAACCCTGCTAAATATCATACTAAGTAACATCACTAAAGTTGTTAAAATTACGGTAACAATATAAAGTACAGGAGGTGAATAAAATTGGGTGATAATATAGGTAATAATAAGTAGTATAATGATACGATTACTCAAGTCTTGCAAGATAAATACTCCTTTATAAATTTGAAAGAGCTCCGTATGAGGACGAAGCCCTTATTCATATTTAACTTTACATCTACGTTAATGTACGCTGATTTGCAGTAACAGCTCTTCGAACTGCAAAAAGACTTTTCTCTGGTGTAGCCTGGTCTATTACACAACCTGGACCTATAATTAACCCCTTTCCATCAACCTCTTCTATAGCCTCTTTTACATGGTTTTCTACTTCATTTACAGTACCTTCAATTAATAAACTATTTCTTATCATTCTATTATTCTCACCATAATATGGAACTTCCCTAACCCCTCCAAGTAAGCACTTATTAGTCAGTGTTCGCGCTTTTGCTAACGAAGGAGCAGTCCAACGATCGTGCCAATTCAAACAATTAACTGGATAATCCTTAATTAAGTCGAACATAATTTTATCACCATGAATGTGTACAATATTTAAAAACGTTTCCTTGTTATAGCTTTCTATTACCTTTAAATCAAAAGGTTCGCCGAATATTTTGTATTCTTCCTCTGTTAAAAGATCGTAAGATGCACATTGAGTCGCAAAAAAGAATCCATCTACACCGGCTTCTATATTTGCTTTAACAAAATTAATTGTCGTTTCTGTTATTATTTCAAGCGCATTTTTAATTAGTTCAGGTCTTTCTTTCATATCCAACAGTATTCGATCCCCAGCAAGTTTTCTTGCAACCGTTAACGGACTAAAAATAGTTTGAACAAATGGTAATTCACCTTTCACTTTATCACTAACATATTGTGCCAATTGAAGTTGTTTTCCATAGGTCCCATAGCATGCTGGTAAGACCTTTAATTTTCCCCAATCTTCAATTGAGTGAATTCCGTATTTTTTGATGATTGGAGGACGATTCGTTCTTGTAAAGTATTGTACCTGAGCTCCCCAATCCTCTACGCAATATAAACCGAAGGGCATCAATTTTATAAAATCATAGTCGTATTTCTTAGTAAATTCTATTTGAGAGTCTGCCAAAATACCTGGGTTGATATCATCCTTTGACAAATGCATCCACAAACTAACAGGTACTCGATCCACTTCCTTTGAATTCAACGCTGCTTCAATACGCTCAAATTTATTCATTTCACGAATCTCCTTCACTAAATATATTTAACCTTTTAATATCTGGTTTTTTTAACAGAATAATAGAATTAGTGCCCCTTTCTTAGGCTAATCTCATATCTATTTACAAGATAAGTTAATAGTGCACTAATGCACCAATATATAAGAGCTGCAGCAACAAATGCTTCTAAATACCTGAACGTCATTGCTCCTACTATTTTCGCTTTAGCAAAAATGTCTACTACAGTAATCAAAAAAGCAAGCGAAAGCGCTTTAATAATAACCATATAAGAATTCAAAAAATCTGGCAGGGCTTCGGTTAATGCTTGTGGGACGATTACTCTCCAAAGAGTCTGTAAAAAGTTATATCCTAATGAATATGCTGCTTCAATCTGCCCATAATTTACAGAAAGAAATGCACCTCTAATAATTTCTGACTGAAATGCAGATAAAGTTAATGAAAAGGTAACGATAACAGTGATTACTGGGTTTAAATTATTTGGATTAAATTCTATTCCTATCAACGATAATAGAAGATGACTGATTTGAGGCAAGGCGTAATACATAATATAAAGTAATACCACCGCTGGGGTGCCCCTTAAAAACGATTTAAATACCGTAATTAACTGGGAAATTATAGGGATTTTATATTGTTGAATGATTGCAATGATTCCCCCAAGGAATGTTGAGATTAGGAGTATAACTAGAGCTAATAATAGTGTCTTAGGGACAACCGTTAAAATCCCTACAAAATCCTCAACAAGAATATCAAATTTAAACATTTTTACCTCCCCCCTTACTGTTTGATTCCACTACCTATTTGTGAATACTTTACTCTCTTTTCAAGGAAACGGACAAGATTGTCTGATATAAGGCATAGAATCCAAAATAATATGGCTATTGTTAAAAAAATTTCAACTTGATTAGATCCATAGGATTGAGATATTAATAAATTTGCAACACCCATAATATCGAGTACTCCGATAACAAATATTAGTGAGGTATCATGAATGAGATAAATCAAGGCATTTCCCCAACCAGGTAAAGCTATTGGAATAACTTGAGGTACAATAATTCTTGTAAATTTTTGAAATGGGGTATAGCCTAAGCTTAGTGCTGCTTCATGTTGACCTCGTTCAACCGCTAAATAAGCAGGACGTATAACTTCAGCCAAATAACCTCCATTATACAGAGTTAATGCAAAGATTGTGGCTATCACAGCACTTATATTACTAATATTAATTCCTACCAGTGAAAATAAGATTGGAAGAGCATAATAGACCAAGAATAATTGAAGGACTATAGGCACACTTCTTGTAAAAGAAATATACAAAGTCATAATTTTACTAAGATATTTAATCTCTTTTATTCGTATCATTGTTACAAAAATACTTAAAATTAATCCTAATGTTGAGGCTGAAATAATAATCAGAATGGTTACATGAAGGACACTTAAAAACTCCGGAAGTATTTCAATCATAAATTTAAAATCCATTGTATCGGCAACCCTTCTCTCGTTAGATTAGAACAATGGTAGATTCTATGTTGGTATATTTGAAACTTAAAAAATTGTTACATAGACCCCATATCATTCCTAATAAGTTCTTCATTTTGTCTCTTCACAATAGGGTCCAGTTGTTTTTCCCCCCTAGTCAACTTTATTCATGTATAAATACATCTTCATCATAATATTTAATTGATAATTCTGATAATTTACCTTCTTCTTTTAGTTCCTTTAATGCAATGCCTACTTCTTCCGCCAATTTTTTATTTTCTTCTGTTCTATAGATTAGAAAATATGTTGGGAAAACCTTAACCGGATCAGTTACATGAATATTCAAGTTCTCATTTTCAATAATTTTGCTTTGCCCCAAATTTGATGGAAGTATTAAAGCATCGTATTTTCCTGAATCAACTTCTTTTAAACGATCAGCATACGATAAACCTGCGTCGGATGTTTTGAACTCAATTTTATATTCAGGGTTTTCTTCATTCCAGGCCATTAAGAAATTGAAAACTCCTCCGGTAGGTGTTGTAGGAACAATTTTTTTTCCAACTAGATCCTTCATATCTTTAATATTTTTGTTGTTGGTATATATTTTCATTAAACTAGCACCATTGTTTTCAGAGGGTAAAAGATATTTTTCTTCACGTTCTGCACTTTTAAATAATCCTTGAGCAATCATGTCGTACTTACCTGTATCTAGACCAATTTCAGCTGCACTATCAGCAACACCTACTAAGTTAAACTCGTAATCTGCTAATTTCTCATCAACAAGCTTAAGAATTTCAGGTTCATATCCAACTAGTTTTCCATTTTCCTCCCAACTTAATGGTTTTGAAGTCGGAGGAACAGCAACCTCAATGGTTCTAACACCTGTTTCTGATTTTACAGATGAGGCTTCACCGCTACATGCTGCTAGTAATAGGATTAAGCCTAAAAAAATAAGTAACTTTGTTCTTTTAACCATTTTTTTCTCCCCTTTTATCCATTATTTGAAATCAAATGATCCTCATAAACACTCTTTAAAAATTCTCTTGTTCTTATATTATTTGAGTTTTCAAAAATTTGGGAGGGCGGACCTTCTTCTGCAATATGGCCTTTATCCATAAAAACAACTTTTGTAGAAATTTTTTTGGCAAACCTCATTTCATGAGTTACCAAAAGGATTGTTACACCAGATTTCGCTACATTTTCAATTACCTTCAAAACTTCATCTACTAATTCGGGATCAAGTGCAGAAGTAGGTTCATCGAATAAAATCACCTCTGGTTCAAGAGCTAACGCCCTAGCGATACTTACTCTTTGTTGCTGACCTCCTGATAAGCGTGAGGGATACATATCCTTTTTATCGAGTAAACCTACTCGTTCTAATTCCAAAAGACTTTTTTCATATGCATCTTTTTTAGACTTTTTTTGTACCACTATCTGTGCATCCATTATATTTTCAATGACTGTTTTATGTTTAAATAGATTAAATTGTTGAAAAACCATCGCTGTTTTTCTTCGAAGTTTGAGGATATCCTTTTTCTGCACTGATTTATAATCTATATGAAGTCCTGAAAGAATCACCTCCCCATCATTCGGCTTTTCTAAATAATTTAAGCATCTTAACAAAGTGGTTTTTCCAGTTCCACTAGGGGCCAATAAAAGTTACAACATCTCCTTTATTAACTGTCAGATTTATCCCCTTTAGAATCTCGTTATTATCAAATGATATCCGTAGATTTTTTAAAGTTAGCATATAGTTACCCTCCCTATCATTAGAAATTCACACATTTACTTGTATACAACAACTGTACACAAGATGGAATATTCAGAACATTTATTGCAAAAAAATATATTATTCATTAATAATTAAGCATATCTCTCATTTATTACTTATTAACAGTAATAGTAATAGACGATAACGCTTGTTCTATATCTGCAATTATATCCTCGACATCCTCCAAACCAACAGATAATCTAATTAGACCTTTTGCAATACCAAAATCTGCAAGTCTTTCTTCCGGGATTGATGAATGAGTCATTGAAGCTGGGTGTTGTACTAATGTCTCCGGATCTCCTAAACTAAAAGAAATCATGGCAATTTTCAAGGTACTAATAAACTCTTTTCCTGCTTTAACACCTCCCTTAACCTCAAATGATACAATCCCCCCCATACCTTTCATTTGTTGTTTTGCTAGTTCATGTTGAGGATGAGATTTTAAGCCTGGATAGTAAACTTTTTCTACAGATGGATGGCTTTCAAGAAATTCTGCTACTTTTTGTGCATTATGACAATGTTGTTTTAGACGTATTCCGAGTGTTTTTATTCCTCTTAAGATTAGAAATGATTCCCAAGCATTCAGATTTTGTCCTAAGTCTCCCATAATATCCTTTCGCATAAAATCAATCATTTCTTTTTTTCCACAAATAATCCCTGCAATAACATCACCATGCCCATTTAAATATTTTGTAGCACTGTGAACAACTACATCTGCTCCTAGTTCCAACGGTTTTTGTAAATATGGTGTCATAAACGTATTGTCTACTATTAAAACAAGGTTGTATCTTCTAGTAATATCTGAGACCTTTTTAATATCAATCATAGTAAGGCTCGGGTTCGAAGGTGTTTCAATATAAACAGCACGTGTGTTTACTCTGATAGCGCTTTCAACGTTAGCTAAATTAGTACAATCTACAAAATCGTATTCAATACCGTACCTGCTAGCAATAGTTGATAAAAATTTGTGAGTCCCTCCATATACATCCTTAGTTACAATAACATGATCACCTGAACAAAGATGAGCCATTAATGCCACACTTATCGCTGCCATGCCACTACTAACTCCCAAGGCATCTTCAGCTCCTTCTAAAGAGGCTATTTTTTTCTCTAATGTTCTAGTAGTTGGATTGCCATATCGACCATAATATCTTCCTTCTTTTTTCCCTGTAACAACTTCAACTGCAGATTCTGCATTTTCAAATGAGTATGCTACGGCTGGTATTATTGCCTGTGATACTGCTCCAGACATTTCATCTGGTTGTTGTTCATTGTGAACAGCTTGAGTGTTAAATTTCCATGGTTTCATCATACCTTTTTATACCCCTCTCAATTGTGTTTAATTTCAAGTCATTTGTAAGCAAAAGTAGTTGGAAAACTAAATTACCATGTAGAGTTATTTTTTTCATATATACCAATTGCCGTTATAGCAGAAGATAAACTATTTTCTATATGTTTTTTCATTGCTAACTCAGCTCCTGTTATATCTTTATTTGTAATACATTCCAAAATAAGCTGATGTTCTTCTCCCTCTTCTATTGCTCGTTCTACACTCTGATTAGGAACTAAGCGCCTATATCTATGAATATGGTCATATAATTGTGATAAAAAGTTATTAACTGTCCCGTTACGACTCAATTCATAAATATACGAATGAAATTCAACTCCATAATTTAAAAGCTCTTCGATGTTCCCCTCTTTAGATGCATCTTTAAGTTTATCAGCGATATCCTTTAGATTCCTCAAATCCTCTTGTGTAGCATTTTCTGTAGCCTCGGCAACAGCAATTTCTTCTAATTTAGATCTTACTTTAAATATTTCCTTTACTTCTTCAACAGAAATTGGAGCTATTTTTAGCCTTCCATTAGGCTGACGTATGACCATTTTTTCAAATTCAAGTTTCTCTAAAGCACCTCTTAAAGGTGTTCGACTGATATTTAATTTTGAGGATAAATCCTCTTCACTAACAGGTTGATTAGGTTGTAATATACCATCTATTATCCTTCTTTTAATTTCATAATAAGCAAAATCTTTAGCTGAACCTTTTGTTGGTGGGCTATTGAACTGATTATGCATTGAATTACCTCGCTATTCGTATTTTTGCATCCATTTTTTGCATTCAAAAACTGTATACAATTATTGTATACAGTTATGTTAATTTAAATATTTATAATTGTCAATATATTTTGTAATTTTTCACTATATTTATTTTGCGAATAAGAATAAACCTAGGTTTCATATACCTTAATTAATGCTCGCGTGCCATTATTTTCTTCTCCCATTTCTACCAGCTGTTTAAACAAAGATAAGCTTAATTTCAATCCAGGTGCATCCACATTCATTTCTTCAAAGGTTTCATAAGCAATAGTCAAATCCTTAACTATATGTTTTACATAAAAACCTGGTTTGAAATCGCCTTCAATCATTTTATTTGCTAAGTTTTCCATAACCCAGCTATTGGATGTTCCATTAGTTAATGTTCTAATTATTCCTTTTGGGTCCAGACCAGCTTTTTTCGCGAAAATTATTACCTCACATATACCTACCATATTGTTAGCCATTGCCACTTGATTACAAATCTTTGTATACTGTCCAGCTCCAGCTGTACCTTTATAATAAATGTTTTTACCCACCGTTTCTAAAATAGGTAGCGCTTTTTTAAAATCAAACTCTGATCCACCTACCATGATAGTAAGACTACCGTTCTTAGCACCATCTTCACCTCCAGAAACTGGTGCATCAAGCGCTAATATCCCTTTCGATAATGCTTTCTGAAATATTTTTTTGGCCAAGGAGGGTTTTGACGTTGTCATATCAATTACTATTGTGCCTTTTTTCGCATTATCTATAATACCGTCCTTTTTTAAATAAAGATCTTCAACATCAGAAGGTAAGCCTACCATAGTAATTATTACGTCTGAGTTTAATGTAACTTCACTAACAGATTCCATCCAATTCGCACCTAACCTAATTAAGTCCGAAGCTTTTTTCTTGGATCTTGTGTAAATATTTATTTTATAACCACTAAGTAAAAGATTTTTAGCCATAGCACTACCCATAACGCCTATACCGATAAAACCTATAACCATACTATTTTTGTTTTCGATTTCCCTCATTCCTTTCTCATTAATAATGTTTATTTCAAATTTTTATAAGAAATAAAAGATACACCTACTGCATGAGTAGGTGTATTAAGATACTATTAAACAATTGATTTCTTAGATCCTTCGGCTAATTCTTTGTCTTTTAGAATAAATTGCTCACTGAATCTATTCCAATTCGAAACATGAGGAAATCCATATTCACTTAGCTCTGCTGAAAATTGTGAGATAATTGGCGGTTTTAACTTTAATGTACGAAGCTTTTCGTAATTACTAAAGAAAACATCATTTGGATCTCCTTCCATCACCACTTTTCCTGCGTCGATTACAACCACTCTACTTGCATACTGAGCTACCACTTCCATATCATGAGTAATCATAACGATAGTTGCTTGATTATCCTTAATTAACGTTTCCATTAAGGATAACAGGGAATTTAAATTTTGTTCATCCTGCCCAGTAGTTGGTTCGTCCAACAGAATAATTTTAGGATTTGACACCAACATGGTTGCGACTGCTAATCTTTGACGTTCCCCTCTACTCAAAGAGAAAGGATGTTCTTTTCTTTTATTTTGAAGTCCAACTGTCTTAATAGCCAACTCTAACTGTTGATTGATAATGTCTTCCGCATAACCTCTATTTTTTAACCCAAATTTTATTTCATCTTCAACTGTGTTACAGAACAACTGATTATCTGGGTTTTGAAATACATAGCCAATATCTAATATGATATCCTGCACCTTACTCTTCTTTGTATTTTTAGAATTGATTTCGACATCCCCATGGGTAGGTTTTAAAAGTCCAATTAAGTTTTTCATTAATGTAGACTTCCCACAGCCATTATGACCCACGATTGCTAATAGTTCACCTTTTCGAATGCCTAAATTTATATCATGGAGTATTTGTTTTTCTTTATTATAACTAAAATTAACATTTTGTAAGGATGCAACTAGTTCGGTATTGTCTTGTTTTGGTAGATTTTTTTGTTCTGGAAATGTTAACTTCTTAGAAGTAAGTAGTTGCTTTATCCAATCCAAAACTTCCTTTTTCGTGATAGGAAAATTATCTAGAGTAAATCCTTTTTCATATAAATATTTTGCTAGTCTAATATGATCAGGGATTCGTATTCCTAATTGATTGAGTTCATAGAAGTGCTTATTGAAGATCTCACCAGGCCTACCATTATACAAAATTTCCCCTTCATGCATGATAACCACTCGATCAATAAATTCAATTAAATCATTCAAATCATGCTCAATAATTAGAAAAGTAGTATCTAATTCTTCCTTTAGTTCTGCAAGAATATCCATCACTTCCTGTTTACTAACTGGATCAAGGTCAGTAGTAGGGTCATCAAGTATGAGGATAGACGGTAACATCGCTAGGTTACTAGCAATGGATACTTTTTGTTTCTGTCCACCTGATAAAGAAAATGTTATTTGCTTCTTTATATCCTCTAATCGTAACTTTTGAAGACCATATGCAACACGTTCCTTGATTTCTGCTTGAGTGTAGCCTTGACATTCTACTCCGAAGGCCACTTCGTCCTCTACTCGTATTGAGAAAATCTGATCTTCTGGGTTTTGAAAGACCATTCCGATCTCGGATGAAAGTTCATGCATTGGAACGTATTGAGTGTTTTTTCCGTTAATAACAATGTCACCTTCTAAGTTTCCGTCGGATAAATGTGGAATAATGCCATTGAGACATTTTGCTAAGGTTGTCTTCCCACTTCCACTTGTACCTGATAGTAGGACGAATTCTCCCTTGTTTATTTGTAAATTAATATTTTTCAACGTCTTTTTTTCAACACTAGGATACGAAAAATTAAGATCTTTTACATGAATAATAGAATCTGTGCTCATAACTCCGCTCCTTTGCAAAGGATTTATTGTAACACTGTACTTATGCAATAAATGAATTATCTGCACCTAACCCGAGACCGTATCTCACATACAACGCACCGGCAAAAAATACAATCGTTAGCACAATGACTACATAATCCTTATTTTCAAGGTTCATATCTTGGTAGTATTCACGCCAAGCCATTTTGCTAAATCCTTTGCTTTCAACGGCCAGTCCCATTGTTCTACTTCTTCTTAAAGAATTAATCAACAATGGAAAAGCTGCTAGTTTAAAACTGTTCCAGCTTCCTCTTATCCCTTTTTTGTTAACCCCTCTAATCGTTTGTGCATTTGAGATATTCGTCAATTCTTCAAATACTAATGGGAAGAATCTTAAAGTCCCTAAAAACATAAACGCGATGTTCATTGGTACCTTCATCTTCATTAAACCCTTTGCCAATAACGCAGGATCAGTTGTCGTTATAATAACAATTGTCATAAAACATGGAATAGCAATTCTGTATCCAAGGACTAATCCAGAATATAGACCAATATCTGTCGCATGGAGTGAACCTATTGAAAAAAGGACCTTGGCATTTGCTTGTTCATAATTATAAAAAGTAGAGAAAATAACTGCTGACATGGCAAGTATGACAATTGTGCCAAGCAAAGGCATGATTGACTTCATATGAATCTTCGCTGATAACCAAATAGGAATACCAATTAAAAGTATAATCGTTAAGTATAGGGGATCCATAAATAACAAAGGTGTTACGACGAAACCAATTATTAAAAGTAATTTTGCACGTGGGTCCAATTTATGAACCCACGTTCCTTTATCTAGATTTGCAACAAAATCGCTAGCTGCCATAATTTACACCTCCATACAAATCAATTTTACTTATCCTAAAAGGGCTTTTAATTTTTCACCAAGTGGCTTTGCAATGACTGTTCCGATAACCATCCCTACTAGAGATATCGCAAATACAATTGCAATTAAATGGAATGGCACTGGAATTTGATATGGATACACAATGCTCCACCAAACAAAAATCTCATAAATTGCATTGTAAAGTAAGGCAGCTACAATCAAATCTTTCGTACTAGAATAAACATCGCTTGGATTTGCAAAAGCTTTACTTCTGCTATTTAAATATAATTCCGGTAGAATCGGTGCAATCACAACTAGAATCCAATAGATTGGGAGTTCGCCTTGTAGGAAGAAGTTAATGGCGCACCACGCGGCCGTAAAATAAACAGACGCATAAGGTTTTCTTACAACTACCCAACATAGCACTAAAGCAAAAGCACAGAACAGGTAAACAAAAGTATGGTTAAACGGGAAAACAACACCAGCAAATTTGAAGAAATACCAAAGTACACGATATAAAACAGCAAATATTACAATTGTAATTAAATCAACCGCTGTTACCTTTCTTTTTACCATTGAAAGCTTAGTACCTAACTCTACTTGTGACATCACATAACCTCCTACTATTCGTTATTTTTTGTTTAAATATATTGCGTAAACCCCTTCAAACGATTGATATCTTCTACTGTAAGTTCCTCAAAACTTACACCAACCGACCTAAAGTCTTTCTCCATTAACAGTGATGCAGTATTAATAAGTGAGTCTGTATATGGCGTCTCTAACCCTACTTTTCTACTTAACTCTGAAATCGGCACCAGCCCATATGGAATATCTTCAGTGACATATCTGTAGTCCAAAGTAGTTGGTGCTAATCCGTCTGGAAATAATCCCGGAAGAGCCTCGTATAAGCTTGGGTAATCAGTTTTATAAAACTCGTTCAAAATATATAGGATACTTTGTGTTTTTATATTAAGATGTTCAGCAAGTTTGATCCTTTCCTCATCCAGTTTTTCAACATACGAAACAGTCAATGGTGATGTTCCGTCACCGTAAAATCTAAATTCACTTGCTGAGTCTATTCTGCTAGCATTAAACAAAGTGATTGGAGTATGTACTACGACGTTTGAATTGTTCAGAGAAGTTTCGATAACATTGTTAGCTGGAATTAATTGTGGGAATGTTTCTAGGAAGTATTTTGAGATTGTAAGATTCTTAGAAGTAGGTATTACACTAATTTGTACATTTTGCTTAATTCTACTGATTGTTACAGATCCAGTGGAGTCGGCTTTTGATATAAAAGGCATTGCGCTTGTTTCAGCGATTGTAAGATTTTTCTCTTCAATTTCATCGCCAAGCACTGCCCTACATTCAATTGCTCCCCAATATCCAGGGAATATTGCAATTGTTTGGTTCTTTTTCAAATGTGGTTTTAGTTGTTTGAATATTGATTTGTGTCCTGAAGCTGTAGACGTGATAATAATATATTCTACATCATCAATTACCTCCTCCATTTGAGATGATACTTGGATCGGAACTCTACCTGTATAAACCCCTTTTAATTCTAGACCTTGAAAAGATAGAATTTCTGCTTTTACCGGACTTCGACTATAAAGCTTTACTTTCTTTCCTTGTAAAGAGAGGTATCCAGCAATAGCTTGACCTGTATTACCTGCTCCAATGACAGCGAAAGACATATAACTCCTCCTTGCAGCTATTTAATAAAAATACTTAACTGATAAAACGATCTGTCACTTCAAAGATTCTAGATATTGTTCCACCCCTATTACGGCTTGTTCCATTGAATCTAAAATATGTTTTTTGATTGCTAATTCTGCATTCAATTTATCCTTTTGAATAATAAAGTTTAGGATTGTCTCATGCTCATCTGAGGTTTTCTTTGTATCTACTTGATGTGCTAGACGTCGATATCTTGAGATTTTATCATTCAATTGAAATAAAATTTTTATAACTGTCTGGTTGTTGCTAAGTGTGTATAGCGTTGTGTGGAACTGACCTCCAAAATGATCTACATCTTCGTAGTTGCTTTTAGTTGAATTATTTTTAATCATAAAAGCATGATAAGCAAGATGCTTAATGTCATTTTCTGTAATATTATCAATCGCCTCGATAATAATGATTCCTTCTAACAAGCTTCGGACAAGAAATAGTTCCTTCACTTCTTGTACAGAAATAGATGCTACCTTTAAACGACCATTTGACTGTCGTTCCACTAACTCCTCTATTTCTAAACGTTGAAGCGCCTCTCTTAAGGGCGTCCTACTAATCTCTAATTCTTTTGCTAATTCATCCTCAATGATTGGTTGTCCTGGCTTAAAAGAACACTTAATAATACGTTCCTTTATTTCTGTATAAGCGATATCTTTTGCAGAAACCCTTGTCATCGACGTTTTTTTCAAATGCATTTTTTCACCTCCCCTAATATAAAAAAATAATTGAATATTTGTATACAATTATATTTCAAAATGTTTTAAATGTAAAGAAAATTTTAAATTTAATGACATATCCCCCTTGGGGGGATATAATTTAAAAAAAGGAGGGTTAATGAATGGAAAACAAAAAAGATCATTCCCATGTTCATGGTCACACCCATAAACATCGCAAAAGCGTTATTAACCGACTTGCCAGAATAGAAGGACATATAAGGAGTGTAAAACAAATGGCCCTTGATGAAAGGGATTGCCCTGAAATTCTTTTGCAAATAGCTGCCATCCGAAAAGCACTAGATAACACAGCCAAATTGGTATTAACGGATCATATGGAAACATGTTTAGTCGATGCTGTACATGAAGGAAATGAAGATGAAGTCCTCAAAGACATAAAAAAAGCATTACATAATTTTATCCGATAGGGGTCGTGAGGGTCCATGGGGGAAGCACACCTTAAAGGAGTTCAACTAAAAGAAACAAAGACAATTCAACAAAAAATATCTATAATCCTTGTGTTAGCTGTTCCAGCAATGATTGAAAACATCTTACAAACTATCGTTGGTTTTGTGGATACACTGTTTGTAGCAAAGTTAGGATTACATGCTGTCACTTCTGTCGGGATAGCAAATACTGTGATAGCCATATATATTTCCATTTTTATGGCTATAGGAGTTGGAACTACTTCCCTTATCGCTAGAAACATAGGGGCAGATAATCTTCAAAAAGCTAAATCAATTGCTCGACAATCAACCTTCATCTCTATTTTAAGTGGTTTGCTTTTTGGTATTATTTCCTTATTCTTTAGCGAACCATTACTTCGTTTAATGGGGGCAGAAGGCGAAGTATTATACAATGGAATTACATATTTTCAAATTGTCGCGGTACCGTCTTTCTTTATTTCTTTGATGCTGAACTTTGGAAGTATTCTACGTGCAGCTGGTGATACTAAAGCCCCAATGAAAGTTAGTTGGTGGATCAATATTATACACATCGGCTTGGACTATGTTCTTATTTTTGGCTTCATGGGGTTATCTGGCTTTGAATTAGCAGGTGCTGCATGGGCAACAGTTATTGTAAGAATAATTGGTACCATAGCTTTATTTTTATATATTAAAAATTCATCCGTTTCATTCACTTTCTTAGGAGAGCCCTCTAGAGAAGAGGCAACTTCAATACTAAAACTTTCAACCCCTGCAGCTATAGAGCGATTGATAATGCGCCTAGGGCAAGTTCTCTATTTTGGTTTAATCATCAAGATAAGTGCTGATACTTTCGCTGCCCACTCTATTGCAGGTAATATTGAAATGTTTGCTTATATGCCTGGTTATGGATTAGCTATTGCTGCTACTACTTTAGTAGGACAGAATGTTGGTGCTAACCGTTCAAAAGAGGCATATCATTATGGGATAATTACTTCATGGATTGCTATCACTTTTATGTCACTTATAGGGTTATTATTATTTTTCTTATCTCCATGGTTTGCATCGTGGTTCACGTCAGATAAAGCCGCAATTGGTATGGTTGTTACTGCTCTGAGAATTGATGCTTTTGCCCAACCTGCTTTAGCAATTGGATTAGTATTAGCTGGTGCTCTACAGGGGGCAGGTGACACAAAAAGCCCTATGTACAGTACAGCAATTGGAATGTGGGTAATCAGAATAATAGGTGTTTACGTATTAGGGATCCAATTAGAAATGGGTATAGCTGGAGTTTGGCTGTCGATTGCTTTTGATCTATATGTTCGTGGTATCTACCTATTTTATAAATTCAAGGCTAAAGTTAAATGATCCCATAAATTGAAAACATTTATTGCTAAATATTATTAAATAAGAAGGAAACGAGAAGTGTCGATTGGAATTTTGAATAATAATGAAACGAGGCGCATTTCTCTTAGATAGAAATGCGCCTCGTTTTATTCACCCAATTGTTGGATCTGATCTATTGTATTCGTTACATTCTGCAATGTTTGAAATAACTCACTATTTTCAAGAAGAGCAGGATCTAATTGTCCATTCTCGATATTATCTAGAAGCAAATTAACGCCTTCTTCTGCCTGTTGGTTATAATCGACGATCTGCTGATGGAGGTCCTCTGCGAATCCTGGTGGCTGAAGCTTGTTGAATGAATTTATGTCTTCCTGCATTTCAGTTAACATCATTTCAAGATCAACTCTTGCTTGTTCATCGGTAACAGCCTGTTCTGCTAGGCTGGGAGCATCGTTAACAAAAGTACTAACCTCATTGACATAATCCGTTGCCTCATTCACATACGTTAATGTATTATTAACATCCTCAAGGACAGAACAAGCCCCAAGAAATAGTAACCCTATTAAAGAAAAAACTAAAAATCGTTTCTTCACTAAATCCCCTCCTGTTTGTAAGCATACCTTATATACGATACGAAACGGGAAAGGTTTCAAATTTCTTACTGCCCCCTTGTTTCCAAACTTCAATTACTATCATTGAAACGAATCCTGGAAAAGAACTATATGCTTGCGATTTCCAATTCCATCACCATTCATATCCCAGTAGGGTAAAAAATCAACTTTGATATGGTCGATATATAGTGGTTCATCCATGAGATGATGAAAAACATCATCTTCTCGTTCAGTTCCACTATATTCGATGACAATATCCAAATCACTTTCGGCATGAAAATTGCTGTATAAACGACTCCCGATAATGGCTATCTTTATTATTTCAAGATCAAAATCGTCAAGTGTCTCGTTAACATGAGACATGATCATTGATGCTATTTCACTCTTGGAATATTGACTTAACCCGTACACCTCAACAGTACCCAGAAAGACACCTCTATTCTTCTTTTAAATAATGTATACAACTTTAGTAGTAACCGTGTGTCCCAATTTTTAGTTTTTCCTTTAGGACACTCATCACTTATTGACTGTCCACTCTGTGTGATAACCATTAAGAAGTAATGAGGTAACCTTGGTTTTGAATGTCTACATTAAATTGGATATCCATTTTCAAATTTGTATAGTATTTTGTTCTCCAATTTTTTAATTCCTTACGTGTTAATTCTCTCCGAAAGAATTGACCTATTCCAAAAATATCTGCCTTATTCTCTTTTGTTTTTGAAATCATATTGTTAAATCGTTCACTAAGTGCTTGGTTTAATTCCCTTTTAATTTCATTTAGAGACGGCTCTCCTCTTGTTTCCAATATCACTACCTTCAACTTAATTTTGCTTTTTAAGAAGGGTTGGTTGTTATGCATCGAACCTTTGTGGTGGATTGAATTATTAACAATCCGAACAGTTGCTTTTTCCATAACCTCAATTTCTCCTGAACTACTTTCGCCTTTAAAAATATTATATAATAGCGTTTCATCCGGACTTATTTGATCTACCATTTTCCCATTTTTAACGATGGCTGATCCTATTTGTTCCATAGGAAATTCATCCCCTGAACGAATTAAGGGGATTGCAACATCATACGTATAGGAATGGATTCCTCGGTAAACCTCCCAAACTCTTGTAAGTGCAATATCAGGATCCCAACCTGCATTCTTCTCAAAGAAATCAACAGTTGTTGAACCAATTGATCCAATTGTATCTTTTAACTTTGAGAAGAGCACATTTATATCCTCATCACAAATGGCTACCAAAGCTTTAGGGGAAACTTCACGGGAACGCATAAATCCTCCAATAATATCTTTCACACCGTCCTCTGCTGCTCCTCTTTCTATTATGATAAGTTTTACATGAAGTAGATCGACCCTGCTTTCTAAATTTCTACTAATTGTGTCAATCGCCTTTGCTATTGTTTTATCTTTGAAAGATACGATCCTTGATTCGATTTTCCCAGCATTTGACACTGGTAGATTAATTATAACTTCATATTCATTTTCTATTTTAGACACACCGAGAACAACCGGAAGTAATCGATGGTTGATATCCTTATTATCCCAGCATCCCGTCAAAGGTAAAATCGTTATAAGTAAAATTGCAAATGTATATATGACAGTTTTATTATATAGTTTCATGTTTACCATTCCTTTTTCTGACTCCCCAGAAATAGATCGATAATGGAACAGCTATAAATACGTAGAATCTTAATAATGTATTCCACCAAAATAGTTTCTCAACATCCTTCCAATCTGGAATCAAAAAACAAAGAAAAAAGAGTAATGAAGATAATAGATACAAAAGGTGGACTGGTTTAATACTAGGCACATAACGATTTATAATAAGGATTGTTTTACACATAACAAGAGAAATATATAAAATCATAAAGGAAATTAAACTTAATAGGAAAAAGAGAGTCACTCTATCAAACATCAGCCAACTAACGTTAATTGAGTCAGCAATGACTACAAATGGTAAAAAGGTAACCGAAGCAGTAGCTTGGCCAAGGGTAAGAATAGGTATATAAACGGAAAAAATAAAAAAAGGAATAAGTAATAATGCCGAAAAAATAATGTACTTTCTCTCATACGAAAAATAAGGTTGTACAAATCCAAGAAACAAAAAGCCACCTGAAAAAACAAAAAAGCTCTCATAGTAACTCCTACTTGTAAGGAAGTTAAGATCAGGTCTTACAGGATTAAAATATCTCCAATCCACATTTTGAAATGATAAGATAAAAACAAATAAGAATAGTGGGAGAAAAATAATAGCCAACAGTATACCTGTCCTTAAAACCGTTTCCATTCCGTTTTTTGCAACATATGTTGAAACAATCAATAACAAAAGAGTAACCGCCCATAGTGGTGTAAATGATAAAAAAACAAGTGTAATAATTTCTGAATAAGCTCGAACGGTTATTAATGTAATAATGAAGAAATACAATAGTACCGGAACTAGAAGTAATATGACAGCCCATTTCCCTATACCCGAGAATATACTTATTAAGTTTTCTCCAGGAAAATAATTTAAACCTTTCATGTAAATGTGTAAAAATAACACATGTACAAATATCCCTATCAGAATTGGTAGCCAATGACCTTGTTGCGTACTAGCGATAATATTACTAGGAAACATAAAGAAGATAAGTCCCAAATGTGTAAGCAAATAAAGAATCACAACATGCAAACTTCTTACCACTAGTACTCACTCCTCCCAGTGTTAATATGAAGATAGGATTTTCCAAAAGTATTTATACTAGCCATATGGGCACAGATGATAACAAAGCCTGTTACTAGTCCAAACACACCAAAAATAGATGCTAGAATGACATTTATATATTTGTATATCCTTATTGAAGTGAAGTTCTGGGCCCCAATTAGCGTCGAGTTGCCAATAGTAGTTGCTGCCAGAATGATAATTAATAGATTGCTTACTAATTTTGCTTCAACAATGGCTTGTCCTAAAATAATTCCTCCAACCATTGTAATTGCTGGACCAATAGACTTTGGTAGTCTTACAATCGCTTCAAGTATTAGTTCAAGTATAACCAGCATGATCAATACCTCTACAATTGCAGGGTAAGGAACTCCTTCTCGACTTTGGAGAACCGATAAAGCAATTTCAATTTGAAGAACTTCGGGATTAACCGCTACTAACGCTACGTATAAACCTGGGCTAATTAATGCAACAAGCAGACCAATCACCCGTAAACAACGGAGCGCAATCATGAGAGGTTGTGGAAGATTACGATCATTCTCAACGATAAACATATCCCATAACAAATTCGGTAAAATGATGGCAAAGGGTAACTGGTCTATAAATAGAACTATTCTCCCCCTTTTAAGAGACTGTGACGCATTATAAGGAAGCTCTGTTGAATTAAATTTTGATATGGTATCCCAAGTTGAAAACTCGAACATTTTCGATAAACCTTGTATATTGCTTATATCCATTTTTTTATTTTTTTCAATAAGAGAGTTCACCTTTTCAACAATTTTGGTATCGACCTTCCCATTTATAAAGAGTATTGCAAGACTTTTAGGAATATCATTGCCTATCGAAAAGGTATTAACAGTTAGTTGACTTGAGACAATTTGTTTACGCAGTAATCCAATATTAATTTCAATATCCTCGTTAAAAGAATTTAGCGCACCTTTTATGACATTTTCATTTGTTGATACGTCAATCGATCTATTTAGCATTTTGGAAACAGGTTCAAATAGTATACACCGGTTTGTACCTTCTATATTAATAGCAAGCTTGCCTTCCTTTATGGCAGAAATCACTTTATGACTGCTACCTTCTATCCTTTCACCAATTACATTCCAGATATCTTGTGTTGATGTACCCTGAGACAGTAACCCATGTATTAACTTTTGAAGAACGACTCTCGTTTTTTGCGTATCAACTAATGTATCAAGACATAACAAGACAACGGCAGAGTCCGCTACAATATCACGTTGAAGAAAAAAATCATTGTTCTCACCAAGAATTGACCTTATTTCCTTTACTATAGGATCCATTTCAATATTCCTCTCACAATGAAATAGTATTATTCTTCGTAATATTGGTGTTTTTTATTCACTTAGGCACTTTTATGAATAAAACACTACATTTCAACTATTGTGATATCTAACATATCACCTCTGTTACTTTGACAATTACTAAACAGTTTGTTTAGCTTTCCCATTTATTTCTGGAATCGTTTTATTGGAGAGTAGATATCCCCTATAATCTTGAACAATCCGCTATCCATATCGGTTACAATACATGTCTTTAACTATCTTAAAGTACATAATATGGCTACAATTGGAAAAATTATGAGGTAGGATGGAATTTAATATAACGTTCCTAATTGTGTATGTTGGAGGATTTTATAGATGCTACGGCACATATTTAGTAAATCGAGAAAATCAAACAAGAGGGAAAAGAAGAATCAAGATGTTAAAATACCGAGTATAATTTATGATGATTTAACAGAAAATTTATCCAACATCAAAAATATCTTAGACTCGCCTAGTGATCTGATTGTTCGTGTGTTTACTATTGGTGAAAGTGGACATCCTTGTGCGGTAGTATGTATTGATGGATTAGTAGATAAGGAATTAGTGAATGAAGAGATTATTAAAAGTATTCAAATTAGCTGTACAAAAAACAATCAGGAGTTTCCTCCTAGTGGAAAGAATATCTTGACTGAATTAGAGAATAGAGTTCTCTCCGTCCATGAACTAAAAAAGGCTGATACATTGGACAAAGTGATGTTAGCGATTTTAGAGGGAGACACAGCTCTTTTTATAAATGGTATTAACCAAGTACTCCTCGTCGGCAGTAAAGGATGGGCTGGTCGAGGGGTTGAAGAACCCATGACAGAATCGTTAATAAGGGGCCCCCGAGAAGGTTTTACCGAGAATATTAGAACGAATACTATGTTAATCCGCAGAAATGTTAGAGATCCTAATCTTCGGTTTGAATCGAATAAAATTGGCCGCCGTTCGAAAAAGGATTTGATTGTTTGTTATATCGAAGGAATTGTTCACCCAGAAATTTTGGCAGAAGTTAACCGTCGCTTAAAATGCATAGATGTAGATGATGCGCCAGAAAGTGGAACGATTGAAGAATGGATTGAGGATAGTTTTCTTTCACCTTTTCCACAAATTTTACATACGGAAAGAGCTGATAAGGTATCAACCTCTCTCTTTCAAGGAAAGGTAGCTATATTATTAGACGGTACACCCTTTGTTTTAATAGCACCAACTACACTCGCTTCCCTATTCCAATCACCTGAGGACTATTATGAACGATGGTTCATTGGTAGTTTAATACGTATATTAAGGTATTTTGCGGCATTTTTCGCAGTATTTTTACCAGCATTGTATATTGCAATTGTTTCCTTTCATCAGGGAATGATTCCATCAAGATTAGCCTTTTCCCTTGCTGCATCCAGGGAAGGCCTGCCCTTTCCTGCAATTGTAGAGGCACTATTAATGGAAGCTACATTAGAACTTCTCCGTGAAGCTGGGATTCGACTGCCGAAAACAATTGGCCAGACCATCGGAATTGTAGGTGGACTCGTTATTGGTGAAGCTGCCGTTCAAGCTGGAATCGTTAGTCCTGTTATGGTAATAGTTGTAGCGTTAACAGCCATTTCCTCATTTGCCATTCCATCGTATAGTGCAGGAATTGCGTTTCGAATCCTACGATTTGCTACTATGTTAGCTGCAGGTATTTTTGGTCTGTATGGTATCATTCTTGTTTACATTATGATTAATATTCATATTGCACGATTAAATAGCTTTGGCATTCCTTATTCTGCACCATTTGCCCCCGCCTTTTATCATGATTGGAAGGATTTGGTCATTAGAGCCCCATTAACCGCTCAACATAAAAGACCTCAATATGTTCAGACGGTTGATGACACTCGGTCGAATAAGGGGGATGAAAACTCTTGAAAACATTTGAATACGGTGACAATGAAATAGGAAGTAAAGAAATAACAATGTCTGTAGCAAGTATGGTAATAGGGTTTGGTGTCCTCACTCTCCCTCGTACAATTGTCAGTACTACGAATTCGATTGATGGATTTATTTCAATAGTTATAGGTGGTATTTGGGTACTTTTCTTTACTTGGATATTAGGAAAGCTTACAACGAGATTTCCTAAGAAAAATCTGCACGAATTTACAAGTTTGATCATTAATAAACAAGTGGCAACCATTTTAACAATGATATTTGCCTTCTATTCTATGCTATTTGTTAGTTATGAAATGAGGGGTACTGCTGATATTTCAAAACTCTATTTGTTCGACAATACACCTGTAGAAGTTATTGGCTTTGTATTTTTATTGGTGGTTATATATGCTGTTTCCGGTCCAAGCGCTGTGATCATAAGGATTAATTTAATGTTTTTACCTATTGTTTTATGTATTTTAGCTGTCTTAATTTTGTTGAATGTAAACTTTTTTGAAGTAAAAAATATCAAACCGTTCTTCGTTACCGATTGGCTAGGAATATTACAAGCCTCAAGAGAAACGATATTCTCCTTTTTAGGTTTCGAAATCATTTTATTTTATAATATGTTCCTGAACAAACCGAAGGACATGGTGAAGTCAGCTCTGGTTGGTATATCAATCCCTTTCCTTTTATATTTACTTATCTTTTTGTTCGTAATCGGTGTTTTTGGTACCGAAGTAACTAGAAATTTACTCTATCCAACAGCTGAATTAGCAAGACTTGTAGAAATTCCGGGGGGCTTTTTTGAGAGATTCGAATCTCTTTTTTTTACAATTTGGGTGATGACGCTTTTTACAACTGCTGCTATGGCCTATGATGTAACCCTGCTCGCATTAAAATCAGTATTTAACAAGGTCAATCGAATGACCCTCATTTTTATACTTTCGCCGATTATGTTTATCATTGCGATGGCGCCTCAAAATGTTCTAGAACTTTCAAGATTTGGAGAATGGATAAGTTATATTGGAATCATATTAAGTATGTTCATCCCCATTGTACTGCTGTTCATTGCAAAAATACGAGGAGTGAAAGGCAATGGCTAAACTCATGAAACTGTCAGGTATCCTTTGCATCCTTTTATCGGTTACAGGGTGTTGGGATCGCGTAGAAATAGAAGAAAGAGGCTTCGTGATTGGTGCTGCCATTGATACAACCGAGGAGAATCCTGACGATTCATTTGGAAATCTACCGAACAATGCAAGAAAAGAAAATTATAAATTGACTTATCAATATGTTGTTCCTGCAAGCATTCAAGGAAGTGGTGGTGGACAATCGGAGGGTGGATCCGCTGGAGGAAGTCCCTTCTTCAATGTCTCATCAGAAGGAAAAACTATTTTTCAAATTACAAGGCAGTTATCAACCCAAGTCGGTCGATCCCCCTATCTTCAACATGTTAAAATTATTGTTCTGTCAGAAGAACTTTCAAAACAAGGATACTTATATGATGCACTTGATTTTTTTGTTCGTGATCATGAAATGAGAAGGGTTGCGAAAGTGATGGTTACAAATGGAAAAGCTATCGATGCTTTACAAGTTGACCCCAAAAACGAACCAATGCCTATTATGTTTTTAGAATCAATCACTCAAAATACCGTGAAAACAGCTAAAATGTTACCACCAACCAATCTAGGTGATGTCCATGAAAACTTATTAATTGGAACAAGCTTTGTTATTCCGAGACTGGTAGTGGACAATAAAAATGCTGCGATATCAGGTGCAGCTGTTTTTGACTCCCAAGACCAAAAATTGGTTGGAACCTTAAATGACAAGGAAACTATTGGACTAAATTTCATTCTTGGGGATATCGAAGGTGGGGTACTCGAGTTTTTAATGAAAGATCAATATTTTGCAGTAGAGGTAAAGCAAGCCAAAACTAAAATTGTTACAAATGCATTAGATAAAAATCAAATGAAATTTTCAATCGGAATAAACTCAGAAGGAAATATTGGGGAATCCTATGGAAACCTTAATTTACTCGAACCAAAGGTGTTGGCTGAGATCGAAAAAAAGGCAGAACAGGAAATTGAGCTAATCGTTAACCAAGTGATTGAAAAACTACAAAAAGAATATAAGGTCGATGTCATTAGACTTGGAGAACATCTTAAACAAGATCATTATCAAGTATGGGAAAGCGTAAAAGATGATTGGGATAAAGGAGAGAATTATTTTTCGAATAGCGTAATTGACCTTAAAGTGAACTTCACATTAAGAGAAATTGGTTCCTCAGTTGAAACAGTTCAATAAAAAGGAGGTATGAATGTGTGGAACATGATTTTAGAAAGAATGCCTTCCATGTTTATCATCACACTCGCCATCTTATCTGCCCTACTTCCATGGGGGATCTACAAGATTAACCGAACTTTGCATCATTATGCTGACCCCCCGTGGAAAAGGGATAATGAAAAACAATGAAGGTAAATAAGCAAAGTAGGAGGATACAAGCTCATGAAAATTCAATTAAAGTTTGGTCCTCCTTCCGTACCAATAAAACAAATAATTCCTTTTGCCAAATCAACCTATAGTTCTTTATTTATTAGCGGTCACAAAGCTTTGGTATCAGTTAATAACTTTGTTATTACAGGTAAGATAGATAAATAGATTTTATATCCTAAATAAATACCAAGAATCCCTCCAATACCAGATAAAGTTGGTGGTGCTGGAATCGGAAGTTTAGTCAATCCAAATAAAAAACCAATCAGTAAACCAGCAAAAACTGCTAAAATAATATGCAACATTTTTTTCACCTTCTTCTAAAGTGTGACAAAGTTTCTTAGTCACTTTATATTGAGTTTTCGAAGCTCCCAAGCAATGTGCGCACTTTCCTCTAATTCTTCTAATGCAAAAAATGCTTCCATGATATCCTTTCCTGGTACAACCGGGCCGTGATGGCTTAACAGCCAGCCATCGCTGGCATTTACACGTTTTTCAAATACGTTAAACAATTCTTGACTTCCAGGTTTTTCATACGGAATTAAGCCTACTGTTCCCAATTTCATTTTCAAATATGGAGTGTGATCCGGCATACAGTCTGATTCATTTAGATTAGGTAGACAGCTCCAAAGTACACTATAAATGCTATGTACATGAAGAACGGCACCAGTATCTGGTTTTACTTTGTATACGGATAAATGTAACGGCCATTCCTTGCTTGGTTTTATTTCATCATATTGAATTCCATCCAAGTCCATAACAGCAAACTCTTCTGGTTTAAGAGTTCCGAAGCATGTTCCAGTAGCGGTTACATAAATTTTATCTTCATGTAGAAAGCTTAGATTCGCAACACTTCCACTTGCTTTGCCACGTAGAAAGAGACTTTTGGCAACCCAAATAGCATCTTCAATCTTCTTATCTAATGTATGATCCATATTTACCACTTCTTTCTTATGTTAAAGATAAGGCTTGAAGGAAAAAATCAGATTTTCCAAAGTTTCCACTTTTAAACACCATTCGAATTCGATTATTTTCTATTGGTATCATGATAGGTACTCCAGGTGCGATACTATCTCCAATATGGTATCCATTGTACCCAAGCCCTTTTGCTACAGCTCCACTCGTTTCTCCGCCAGCAACAATAACCCTGTGAAACCCAGCTTGAACAGCAAGTTCTGCTAATTCTGCAGTAGCCTTTTCTAATTTTTCAGCAACATCTTCTTTACCTTGTTGCTGAATCCGTTTCACATTCTCAGGAGTGTCGCTACTATATACTAAGATTGATTCTTCTCTGTTTTGAGAAATCACATTCCAAATCTTCTCGACTGATTCTTCACCTGAAATCAATTTCAATGGGTCTAAAAAATATGTTTTCCCACCAGATTTTTGATATTCGACAATCTGGTTTCGAGTCGCTTCACTGCAACTTCCTGCTAATAGTAACGCAGGTGAATTAGGTCGTTCAAATCCATTCGCTTTCACATTATCCCTATATATTTTCGCCAACGGGTATGCAAGACCACTGCCACCAGTTAAAAGTTTGAGTTCTCCAAATAACTGAACCAGTCTTTCCGCATCTTCTTCTTTCTCGTAATCTGGTACTATATAAAATTGCGAATGCTTACTTTGTGTTATTATTCTTGTAATTAGTTCATCTACTTCTTCCTTGTATAAAGCATCTGACATTTTCACACTGGGAAATTTGCTTTGTGCATCCATTAAACGAACAAGATCACAATCCCACATTGGTGTAAGGGGATGATCCTTCATTGGACTCTTATGTAGTGGAACTCCATCTACATATAAACATCCCTTTCTAACAGTACGTCCATTTACCGGAAGTGCAGGACAAAGAATCGTGTAGGGAACTTCTAGCTCTTCCATTACAGCATCACAAATTGGACCAATATTACCCTCAGGTGTAGAATCAAAGGTAGAGCAATATTTTATATAAAACTGTTGTGCACCTTTCTCTTTTAACCAGCCTATCGCCTCGAGTGAATCTTTGACAGCATCTTTTGGATTTTGAGTACGGGTTTTTAAGGCAATTACACATACCTCTACATTTGGAGCCACATCAATTTTAGGTACTCCATTGTACAAAACAGTACTTAGTCCACCTTTCACAAAGAAAGAAGCGATGTCACTACCACCGGTAAAATCATCTGCAATAACACCAAAGCGCACTAGATTCACCCCTTATAATGTTTTTTATGTGTTACTTTACCAGTTGTGCTTCTGCTTCTTCATAGTTTTTTTTACGTACCTTTACACCTAATAAATCTTCAAAGTAACAAATCATTGCATGCTTATAGTAATCACCTTGTCCGTTTTGTAATGCCAGTTGATAAGTTTGCATTGTGCCACTTAAAGTTGGTAGTGGAATTTGGTATTTCATTAATACTTCATTCATACTTTCCATATCTTTATATGCTCTTTGTAGTGAAAAACTGTGTTCAAAATTCCCTTCTAAAACTTTAGGAATCAATGTTTGTGAAGCAAAGCTTGATCCTGTTGCCGTCATCAATACGTCACCTAGTTTTTCTGGATCTAAACCAAGTTTTACACCAACTGGTAATAATTCACTAAAACTTGCACAACAAATATTTAATACACAGTTATTAATCATCTTCGTAAGTTGTCCAGCCCCGTTATCACCCATATAAAGTATCTGTTTCCCCATTCGATCAAGCATAGGTTTTATTGTGTTAAATAGTTCTTCATTCCCACCACACATGATAGTAAGTGTTCCTTCGACAGTTGTTCTTGGATGACCGGAAATAGGACAATCCATATATTCAATTCCATTCGCTCTACAGGTTTCTGCAATTTCGATTGCACCTAAATAACTAATCGTGCTAAAGTCAATAATTTTCTGACCTGGCTCCATATATTTTAATAAGCCGTTTTCGCCTACTATAACATTTTTTACAATTTCCAAGTCTGGGAGACAGAGAAATATATAATCACTATCTGCTGTATCCATGATATTAGTTGTGGTTTTAATTCCTTGTGCGTTGAACTGATCTAATGCATTTGAATTTGCATCACATACTAGATAATCTTCAAACTCACCCTCTTTTTCACCCTTTGCAAGATTAAATGCCATACCTGTGCCCATTACGCCTAATCCAATAAAACTTACTTTCATTGAAATCTCTCCTTTTGTCTGAAATTAATTCAAGGACTAAAAACGAACAATTTAAGTAATTAACTATTTCTTACTTTTAAACAATCTAAGCATTTATTTTATCGGGTTCTATTGCACTGATTACTGCTTTTACCGCTTCTTTCGGACTCGTCAATACAGGGAGTCCTAGTGTACTCGTTTCAGATTCTGCACATGCCTGTGTTATCTGGGCAAGAATAATCACTTCGCATCCTCTTTTTTGCAATTCCGCTGCTGCAAGACAATTAAGATGATTATGTTCTTCCACATTACCTGATTTCAATTCTGTCATAGCCTGCGTACTAATTTGTGTGTCTACTTCAACTTCTTTACCCAATTGTTTCGCAAGTTTTTCTAATTGCGCTTTTGTCGCTGGTCCGGATGGTGCAGTCGTTGCAACAACGCCTATTTTTTTATAATGAGAAACTGCCTTTTCTAACATCGGGCGATCAACCGCAAAGATAGGTACAGATATAAATGGCTTAACAGTATCAACTACAGGGGTCAATACGGTGCAAGCTACTATAATCGCATCTACTCCAGCTTCTTGAGCTTTATTGGCCATATCGACAAAGTCTCGATATAATTTGTCATCGAGCCCATTAATTTGGTTTGCATGGTACTGGATATTTTCATCAACAAAATTTAAAACCGTTACTTCTGGTGCTAGCTGTTTGAATGCTTCATTTAACGGTGGGACAGCATTGCACGTTGCATGAATAATACCAATTTTCATTTCAATTCTCCTCTATTTTTTAGTAGTTAGAGAGTTTCATATTGTTACGTTTTATAGAGTAACCTTCAACTTACCTGATGTTTTTTTTAGTACATCTATCATTTGATTAATATCTAATACTTTTTCATTAAGATTTAATGTATTACTTAATCGACTGATATGAGGCTGTTTTAACATCGCTTCTTCCAAGACACCAAGATTCCAGAAGATTTCTTGCTTATGATTATCCTCAACTACTCTCTTATTTGCCATCACGATGACACGTTCAAAGTTATTAACGACAAATTCCATATCATGTGTGATGGTAATAATAGTTTTCCCTTCTCGAACTAGTGAATCAATAATGAACCCTAACCTTTCAATAGCTTGGGAGTCTTGACCAGCTGTTGGCTCATCTAAGATAATCGTATCTGTATCCATCGCAATTACCGAGGCAATTGTGACAAATTTCTTCAGGGAATAAGGTAAGTTATACGGATGTATATTTAAGAATGGTACAATTCCAGTCAATTCTGCTGCCTTCATTACGTTTTCTTCTATCTTTTGTTCCGAAAACCCAAGGTTTTTAGGTCCGAATCTGATCTCGCTTTTTACATCTTCATGAAAAATTTGATCATCAGGGTTTTGAAATACATAACCAACCTTTTTAGAAATCTGAGCAGTTGTATAATCTTTTGTATTTAAGCCATCAATGATAACATCACCTTGTGTTGGCTTTATTAATCCATTCATCATTTTTACTGTTGTTGTTTTCCCAGCACCATTTTGACCAATAATGGCTACCGATTCACCTTTTTCGAAAGACATACTGACATTTTCAACAGCTTTAAAACCATTTGGATAACAATAGGTAACGTCATTTAAAGTTAAAAAGCTCATGATCTCACCCCTTGTAATTCCATCCATTGTTTCATTATTTGAACGGAGTCTCTTTCAGTAATAGGAATTCTATCTGTATTCATATTGTGTTTTCTCATTTGTAAATCTAAGAGTGTATACTGGGTTAATCCTACTCCAAAGTCTTGTGTATCTTCTTTAGAAAGCACATCTTCCGTTCTTCCTTGTCGCTTAATATGTCCATCCTGAAGAACGACTATATAATCTGCATATTCAGCAATTAATTCGATTTTGTGCTCTACTAAAATAATTGTTTTTCCTTTTTTCTTCATGATATCGATTGCTTTAAATATTTCCTCGGTACCTTGTGGATCCAATTGTGATGTAGGTTCATCAAAAATAAGAATATCTGGCTCCATTACGATAATCGAAGCTAAAGCAACCCTCTGTTTTTGTCCACCTGATAACTCATTCGGGTTTTTGTGTTGGATATACTCAATACCAAGCAAACTAATGATATTTTGAACCCTCTGTTTAATCTCACTCACTTCAACCCCTAGATTCTCGAGTCCAAAAGCAATCTCATCAAAAACAGTTTCCTTCACTCCGCTGATTTGGGTAAATGGATTTTGGAAGACAAAACCCACCTTCTGGGCAAGATTACTTGTATCCCAATCACTAACATCCTTACCGTCAATCAGCACTTCTCCATTTCGTTCTCCTTTAAAAAAGTGTGGAATAAAACCTCGAATAACATTACAAAGTGTTGTCTTTCCCCCGCCATTAACACCCACTAAAGCATAAAATTTTCCGCTTTCAATCGTAAGATTAATATCATGCAAAACCTTCTCACTTCCAGTAGGATACCTATAAGATAGATTTCGAATCTCTATTCCACTCATAAGAAAAACCTCCAAATCAAGATGGAAACAAATACAATCAATAATATTGCCCTTACTAAATTATCACTCTTAGTTTTTTCTAATTTGTGTAAACTTGTTTTTTTGGTCCGAGCTGTAAAAGCCCTGGATTCTAAAGTGATAGCTTTCTCATCTGTGCTTGAAAATGATGATAATATCAGTGGGGTTAATGCAGGGATAAATGCTTTCATTCGTATACTAAGATTCCCTTCTGTCTCCACACCACGAGTTCTTTGTGCATCCATAATCCGTAATAAATGCAGCCTCATCTCTGGAATAATATTAAGTGCAGATGAAAGGACATATGTAGCTTTTGGTGAAACTCCTAATATTTCTAAAGAACGGGATAAATCATTAATTTTTGTAATTTGGAAAAATAAAACAATCGCTGATCCCACCGCTAATATTTTGGATGTTAATTGTAAACTAAAATCAATTCCTTCTTGTTTAATGGAGAATATGCTCCATGACCATAATATGGTATCTCCTGGATAGAAAAATGATTGCAAAAGAAAAATCATGACAACAATCGATATCAATCCCTTAAAGACGATGTCGACATATAGCTTTGTTTTTCCAGCTACCATCGCAATAATTAAGCACAAAACGGGGGCCAAATATGAATATATATAACCTGGTAACAGTAATGGAGTGATCATTAAAAAGACGGCAACAAAGAATTTAGTAGTTGGATAAAGATTTAAAATAAAGCTTCTTAGTTTTTCCATATGTGTATCTCCCCTTTCATATTAAGGTTCATTTTTTCGCTGATTCATGGCAAAGATTGGGTTAATACTCTCAAGCCCTCTTATTTACCTAAAATATATATAAGGATAGTAGAAACACGACTTAATGGGGTGAGTGATGCAGTGACAGCAGATTTATCGACAGTTTCACCCCATGCTTGCTTTTATGAAATTCTTTTAAGCTCCTAGTTTATTATTGTTGTTATTAATATATAAGTGACCATAGTTTTGTTTAGAGAGATATTGATCTGACATCTTCCGAACAATCATATAGGCAACCATTATCGAAAGTATTTTATCAATACTTTCAACAAATATCTTTTGAGTAATAACTGCTGTCCATATCTCTTTGCCTGAAGCTAAAAGTACGGCAGTGATAGTATCTGACCCCGTTCCAGAAGCCCCACCAAATACAATAACCGTTGTCGGAGTTGCGATTAATATCGCAACAATCGCGACAATAAAACCTGTAAAAGCAACTTTCCATACATTTTTGGTCATTCCCTTTTTTGCTAGGAGACCTACAACGATCCCTGAAGCCATGGCAACCGGCATAAACGCCAATTGAGTAGGGTTGAATATCCCAAATATTAGTTTTGAGACCCCACCTGTTACTGCACCAACCCAAGGACCAGCTACCATCGCAACAATCATCGTGCCAATCTGATTTAAGAAGAGAGGGATTTTTAGTAATTCAACCAATTCCCCAGCAACTACATTGACTGCGACACCGATGGGAATGAGCAAGATGGCAATAAGTGTAAAATCTTTTTTTATACTTTTCATATTTCGTCCTCCTTTTTATATGGGTTTTACAGAGTTTTATTTTTCTTCAAGAATTACATGCTCATTATGATGAATTTTTTTATACATTTTGGTGAAGTATGGTTCATATTCATTCGCCAATTGAAGGCTTGATCTACTTTTTTCAACAAGAGATTCATATTTTTCTTTTACTGATTGCAGGACCGCCTCTTCATCAAAAGAAGTAATTTTACGATTTTTAAGGACCCATTCTCCCTTGACCATTACCGACTCAATCGAACTTCCATTCTCGTAATACACAAGCTGAGAGATGAGATCTGCATTCAAAGCCAAAGCAGGTGATTGTTTGGTTAATAAAACTAGATCCGCTTCATAACCTTGTTTAATTTTCCCTCGCTTTTTCTCTTCACCTAGTAAGTATGCTCCGCCAGTTGTAGCCATTTTAAGCACATCTATTGGTTTTAGCCATTCGTTGAAGTTAGATTTTTCTTGTCGACTATGCATAACAGCTATCCTCATTCCTTCAAAAAGGTTATGAGAGATCCCACAATTGGAAGAATCTGTTCCCAAAGCTACATTAATCCCTTTTCGAAGATAGGATGAGATTTTTGCTCTCCCACTACCTAGCATCATATTACTGACCGGATTATGAACAAGAGAAACACCATGCCTCGCTAAAATGTTTACCTCATCATCTTCAAGCCAGAGGGAATGAGCTGTGGACAGTCGTTTTGAAAGCAACTGCTGCTCTTGTAGTCTGCCTACTATTCCACCTGAAAACGTAGTATCCCCGATTTCCTTTTGAATTCTCGTTTCCAAAAGATGCGTATGAACATATGCTCCATGTTCATCACTTAATTCTTTACTTAACGCAAGCATTTCCTTCGAACATCGCTGCGGTGCATTTGGACCTATTAGAATTTGAATTCTACTATTTTTATCGTGCCACTTGTTAATTAGAGATATATAAAACGCTCTCATTTCTTCGACTGATATTTGTGGAGTTTCTTCAAGTTTCCTCTTCATTTCAATTGGTAACTCAACTGGAAGAAAATGATGATCTGGTACATCATGCATCATTGGTGCAAATCCAACTCTGATTGATGAAGCCTCATATGCTTTAAGTGCTGCTTCTGATCTTTTTATATGTGGAAAATGGTCAATACAACTAGTAACACCACTTTTAATCATGTCTATTAAACCTAAAAGCACCGCATTGTATATATCTTCATCATCAAGCGAATAGCCATATGCAGTTGTATATAGAGACCATATTTCTAATGGAAAATCGCTAGTTGTCCCTCTCAATAGATTCGAATAGGAGTGATAATGTGCATTTGTCAAACCAGGCATTACAATCATTTCAGACCCATCAATTGTTTCATTGACCTGAATTGTTGGTTCACTCCCAAAGTTGTGTGAGATAACTTCTTTTATGAACCCATCTTCCACCAAAATGCTGCCCTGGATGATACTTGCATTATCGTCCATCGTAATAATTGTGGTGTTTTTAATGAGAGTCGACATTATGCCACCCCTTTTAAGAACTTATCTAATAAAATGAATAAAGACGAAAATTTGGGTTTGTGACTGCTTTTTAAAATGTTAAGATCATTTATTTATAAGGCTCGACATATTGTGTTTCTAAAGTAGAAATACGTTCGGCAAAACGTTTCGCCACACTCTCTCCGTCAACATCCATTAGGATCGAAGTATTGTGTTCTGAATGACCCCACTGTCCCGTAAACTCAACGACAGTCTGACCAGCTGTAAGTTCCCCCGCTGTCTCAATAGAAACAAAGGCCGACTGTACTTCGAAGAGTTCAGGCCAAAGCGCATAAGCTACGGCTGGTACGTCATTAAAATAAACACCTGTCTCCGTTTCTGAAGATTGCTTGGCGGCAATGTATGCCTTACGTCGGAATTCAGCCGCCTCTAGGAGGAAAGCTCCTGGACGAGTATTCGTAACCCTAATGCGTTCTAGATTTTCTTGTGAAATTCGCACCTTTGTACATACATCTAGACCTACCTGAACAATTGGCGCACCGGATCCATACATAACTCTTGCAGCCTCAGGATCACTTGCTAAGTTAAAGGACGCAACAGGGGAAAAGTTTCCGGCAACACGGACTGCACCACCCATAACAATAATTCTTTTCACCTTCTCAGCTAGACTCGGGTCTATTGAGAGAGCAAGAGCAACATTGGTTACTGGTCCCAACGCTAAAAGAGTGATTTCATTTGGTGCTTCGTTACAGCGCCTTACAATCTCCATTGCTGCATACTCACTCGCCTCAGACACAGTTGGGCTCGGGGCCTCTACGCCACCAAAACCATTGTTGCCGTGAATGTGCTTGGCAAAGTATGGTTGACGTATGAGAGGTTTGCTAGCTCCACGGTAAACAGGAATATCAGTTCTACCTGCTAATTCAAGTAATGAAAGGGCATTATGTGTTGCAGTTTCCACCTCAATATTTCCATATACTGTTGTCAAAGCTTCGACACGTAGCTCTGGGGACGCGAGCGCAAGATAGATTGCGGCAAGGTCGTCGACACCCGGATCAGTATCAATAATTACTCGTTCCACCATAATTTCTAGTTCTCCCCTTACATATTTTAAAATTTTGTCCCTCTATTTATAGTAAAAATATAGTGGGATGGATTAGTACCAAACTCTTATTAGAGTAAGGTTTCGGTTTGTATAAGGGGCCAAATCGGCCCCGAACTTTCGATACTCTGATTCTATTAATACCGTGTACTACTAAACCAATTGAGCGTTTCTTTCTTTATCTACACCTTCGCAGAAGCGACGTGTTTTGTCCTCATCTACTGGGTTCGTCATGATATCATCAATTTTTGCCCCATATCCAAAGACTGCCCCATCCGCATATTTTAGTAGGTGAGCAGTTTCAACCTTCATTCCACTGCCGATAATGATTGGAACATCAGGGACTGCATTCCTTACTGCCTCTAAATTCTCAATTGAAGGTGGTTGAGCTGATTCCTCTCCGGCAAGGATGATAGCGTCTGCCATTCCACGATAAGCTGTATCACGAGCCAAGACATCTATAGGTCGAGCCGCTAATGGAGCCGCATGTTTTGTTTGAATGTCAGCGAAAATCTTGACTTTGTTCTCTAAACCAAGAAATTTTCTATATCTCGCTACTAAGTGCGCTGTACCGTTGATAAGACCTTGGTCAGTTACATACGCATCTGTTAGGACATTGAGTCTAATAAAATCTGCTCCAACTGTTCCTGCAACTGCTAGCGCAGATTTCCAAGAGTTTCGAAGAATATTAATTCCCATTGGAAGTTTCACTTCGCGGCGAATTTCATGCGCAATCAAAGTCATCGCTGCTACTGTTTCAGGTTCCTCTGTTTCTGGGTAAAATGGGTAGTCATTAAAGTTTTCTACCATTACAGAGCTGGCTCCGCCCTTTTCAAGACTTTTTGCATCACGGATTGCCGCTTCTAATACTCGCTCGATATTTCCATCATATAGGGGTGATCCAGGTAGTGGACCTAAATGAACCATTCCTAATACTGGTTTTTCTACACCAAAAATATTTGTAAATGACGTTTTCATAACAATTTTCCTCCTTATTATTTGTAAATTTATAATTTAGACCAAAGCAATTAAGAACTATATACTACTTAACTAATAAAGATGTTCTTTCTCTTTCTACACCTTCGCAGAAGCGACGTGTTTTGTCCTCGTCAACTGGGTTCGTCATGATATCGTCAATTTTCGCCCCATATCCAAAGACAGCCCCATCCGCATATTTAAGTAAATGAGCAGTTTCAACTTTCATTCCACTGCCGATAATGATTGGAACATCAGGAACCGCAGCCCTAACTGCCTCTAAATTCTCAATTGAAGGTGGTTGAGCTGATTCTTCACCCGCAAGAATGATAGCGTCTGCCATTCCACGATAGGCTGTATCACGAGCCAAGACATCTATAGGTCGAGCCGCTAAAGGAGCTGCGTGTTTTGTTTGAATGTCAGCAAAAATCTTAACTTTATTCTCCAAACCAAGAAATTTTCGATATCTTGCAACTAAGTGCGCTGTACCGTTAATAAGACCTTGGTCAGTTACATACGCATCTGTTAGGACGTTAAGTCTAATAAAATCAGCCCCCACTGTTCCTGCAACTGCTAGCGCAGATTTCCAAGAGTTTCGTAGAATATTAATTCCCATTGGAAGTTTCACTTCGCGGCGAATTTCGTGCGCAATCAAAGTCATCGCTGCTACTGTTTCAGGTTCCTCTGTTTCTGGGTAAAATGGGTAGTCATTAAAGTTTTCTACCATTACAGAACTAGCTCCACCCTTTTCAAGACTTTTTGCATCGCGAATTGCAGCTTCTAATACTTGATCGATATTTCCTTCATACAGCGGTGATCCGGGTAGTGGACCTAAATGAACCATACCTAAGACTGGTTTTTCTACACCGAAAATATTTGTAAATGACGTTTTCATAACATTTTCCTCCTCATTTTTCATATCTATTATTTTCATGTATTTAACATGGTTGACTGCTGGTATACTGAGTGAAGTCCCAATCATTTGCTCATTTCTATGAATCTTCTAGAAGTTTATGCTGTATCTCATACGGGTACGCATTTATTCTTTGCTCCCGGTAGGTACCATATCTAATTCGATTTCATCGATAGAGAGTGCAACATCAGCATCCATACTCGGTGCCCGAAGCTGAGAAGTGAGTCCACCATCAATAGCTAAGACATGGCCTGTGATGTAAGAAGCTTCCGGTGATGCTAAGAAGCGAACACCTTGACCAACGTCTTTAGGCATTCCGAGTCTACCAAGCGGAATGAGATTGTCTGGTGAGGACTCTTCACCAACTGCTGTTCGATTTTCAACCCAGATAGCTCCTGGCATTACGGCATTCACACGGATTTTCCATGGAGCTAAATCAAGTGCCATTGCTCGTGTAGCCGCCTCTATTGCACCTTTCGTCGCGTCGTAAGCGACACGATTTCGATGTGCGCGTGTAGCTCCACCAGAACTCATATTGATAATGACCCCGCCCTCACTTTGGTGAACCATGGCTTTTGCCGCCATTTGGCTACAGTGGTAAAGACCATTAACGTGTATATTCATTAGGTTTTCCCACATAGCGTAGTCTGTTTTTAGAAAATGTCTTTCTGAGAGTGGTCCGTGACCAATACCTGCATTATTAACGAGCACGTCTATACCGCCTTGAAATTGTTTTGCTTCCTCAAAAAGTCTCTTTACATCGTCACTTGATGCTACATCCGTATATACAAATAGACCTTGGCCTCCAGATTCATTGATTTCTTGCACACAGCGTTCACCCGCATCAGCGTCAATATCAGCAATGACAACCGACGCACCAATCTCAGCGAATGCTAGGGCTATTCCTCGGCCGAGTCCCTTTGAGCCACCAGTCACTATAACACGTTGTTTTTTCTTATCACTCAATTGTTTTCACACCCCATCTAATTTCAGTTTTTAATTCCGTTTGGGTAAAATTCTTCCGACAAACGACTTACTTGATACTCAATCATCTCTATTTCTTAATTCTTAATAAAAACGCTACACTACTAAACTACGAGGCAAAAAATATGTAAACCCTTTCAATTTGTTTGCTGAACCACCCCCTTAAGAAGTTTGGGTAATCCTATTTTGTATGTTTTGCTAACATTGTTTCCTCAGCCAATTCTATAGTTGTATAATCCTCTAATGTATCGGAAACCCAGTATTGTAAATCTGCTTCCCTTTTATGGAGATAAATAGGTTCCCCATTAACAAGCTTCATAGGTATATCGTGTCCTGGTACTAAAATACTGTTCTTCTTTTCTTTCCACATACTCCATAAATAATCAATTGAATTTTGGCTATCAGAAAGATTTAGTGTCATATCTACATTCCTTGATAAAAGCTCAGCCCTATTCTTAGCGGCATCCCCACTGAATATCAAATCATAATCACCATTGTTAACGCTGTATGCCAAATGACCTGGTGAATGTCCTTTAGTTTGATGCGCAACAATTCCAGGAACAATTTCTTCAAGATGGTCAATTAACCTTATTTGTTGGGAGGAATTTAATTCCTTAACATACAATTCAGGTACATGCCATCCTCCAGGTGGTTCATTTAATGCCCAATTCATATCCACTCGCCCCACTACAATGGTTGCGTTAGGAAACAATGTCCAATTTACACAATGATCCCAATGCGTATGAGTCAATAAAACCATAGATATGTCGCCCGGGGCTAAACCTTTGTCACGTAATTTATCTAATATTAGAGGCCTGACACCGAAACTGCCGACATCAATAATAATGTTTTGGTCATTGTGAGACAACAAAGTAACTGTACTCCATCCAAGCCCCCCATGGGTTGAGGACTTTCCGGGAAATCCTTGAATAAATATGTTGTAGTCGAACATTACGATCCCCTTTCTCCTTAGTAATAAAGTTATACACCTTGAAAAACTAGCAAGAGATTGAATCTAAGAATGTCTATTGAAAAAGTAAAATGTTATATTTTAATGAAGATTAATACTAAAATTTTGGGATTGAACTATGTAAGTAAAAGAATAAGTAAATAGCCCTAAAGGACCATTTCTGGAAACGTTTCCAGAAAACCCCACCTCCAACCAATCCTTATTGGAACTTACGAATCGCATGATTGAGGAAAAAATAAAATATTGTTTGTTATCAATTAATGAAGGTGTCTATACATGAGAGGTTCCTTCTACAGGTTCGTTAATTGTACATACATATTAACTGTTTATTTGTGTAAATATTACACATTTTATCTCGCAAACAAAAAAATGATTTAAATAAGTGGAAACGTTTCCACTTATTTAAATCAAATTATACATACTTAATAGACCACTTTCAAGACTTTTTTGAAAATTTATAAAATTATATTAATATAAAAATTCAATTCCATTCTATCAATATTATTTTGAATCATCATTGTTTGGTTTTCTTCCCTCAATTACTTTACCCCTACTTCCATAGTAGATTCCCTTTCAATAAGAGATGGATAAAAAAGAATCGTTTCTTTATTTATTTGCTTTTCCTTAATTGTTTTAACAATGATTTCTATTGCCCTTTGACCCATTTCTTTGATAGGCGTACGAATGGTTGTCAACATAGGTGACAAGATTTCTGCATATTGAGAATCATCAAAACCAACAACTGATAATTGTTCGGGAATATTAATATTAAGTTTCCTTGCAGCTTTATAGACCCCTACAGCAATACTGTCGCTTCCCGCAAATATTGCTGTAGGTCTATTACTTTTTTGTAATAATTTCAATGCATTTTTGTACCCGCTTTCAATATAAAATTTATCAAAAATAACAAAATCGTCATTTATTGGAACTCCACTTTCATTCAATGCCAATTTGTACCCTTGGTGCCTTTCAATAGATGCATAAGATTCAAAATCCCCACCAATAAATGCAATATCCCTATGACCTAATTCTAAAAGATGTCTCATCGCTTTAAGTGCTCCATCAACATTATCAACTACTATTTCATTAAGGATTAAGTTCGGAAATTTTGCTCCTAATATAACAATAGGAAGTTCAGGATATCTCTCCTTCATTTCTTTAATATTTTCATCATCTACTTCTGGAGATGAAAATATAATCCCATCGACTCCCTTTGCAATCAATAGGTGTATATACTCTGCTTCTTTTTGTAAATTGTTATCAGTATTACATAAAAAAATGTTAAATCCATGAGTATTTGCTCGATCTTCTATTGCTCTAGTCAAATCTGAATAAAAAATATTTTTTATGTCAGGTATGATTAAACCAAGAGTTAATGTTTGTTTCTTGATCATTGCAGCAGCTACCAGACTCCCTTGATAATTAAGTTTCTTAACTGCATTGAGAACCTTTTCTCTCGTTTTTTCACTTGTATACCCACTCTTATTAAGTACTCTCGATACAGTAGAAATTGAAACTCTAGCTTCTTTAGCGACATCCTTTATTGTTACCATCACCAACACATCCTTATGGAAACGTTTCCTCATATTTTTTCATAACTTTATAATATATAATTCTACAAAATTTGTCGTTTTCCTTTTATTGCAAAAAGAACCATTGTAAATAAAAAATGGTTCTCCTTAAGAATTTAATTTTTTCAAAACGAATTAGATCTCCTGCAACTCATTAACCGTCACAAACCTATACCCCTCATCCTTAAGCGATTGGATAATCCCCTCAATTTCTGCTAAAACTTTATCGCTATCTTCATACATTGGATGTATCAGAATGATTGAACCAGGAATGATTCGTTCTTCGACATACTGGATTCGATCCTCGCTTTCGGTGTAGAAGGTATCCGGTTCAATATTCATGGTGATTGTGTCTTTCTTTTCCTTATACAGATAATAAGGTAGTCCAACAAGCTTTTTGCTGTTTGGTGGGCGGAAGTCGATTTCTCCCTCATACCCTGCTTCACGGATTAATTCATCTGTTTTTTCGATTTCTGCTTTTATAAAGGATGGGGATTTAAAAATCATTCGGTTATGGGAATACGTATGATTTCCAACCTGATGCCCAGCTTCTGCTATTTTCTTCGCTTCCTCTTGATTTTTCTCGATATCTTGTCCAATTAAAAAGAATGTTGCCTTCACATCATATTTGTCCAAAAGTGGTAGGATTTCGTTCACATTTTCAGTCGGTCCATCGTCAAATGTCAAAGCAACTACCTTTTGATCTGTTTCGACTTGCTGCGTAAGCCCGCCAAAAAGTTGGAATGACCTTGAGTTCATTAACTTGTAGCTACCCAGTAAAGCAAGAAAAATAATTAAAATAACAAGTCCACTAATTGATAATTTTCTTTTCATCTTTTACTTCCTCTTCAATTTATTGAACTTCTATTATAGTAAATTTATCAGGATAATTGAAACCATAATTTGGAATAGGAAATTGCTATGATTAAAAATCTGTAAAATCATTCGTTGAAAAAGGTAGGTGATTCTTATTAAATTAGATGATAAATGGTACAAAGAACCAGAAAAGTTTCATGAAACAGTTGTTGAGTACCATACAGAGGAAGGAAAAAAGTCGATTCTCTTTCAATCATAAAGAAGATAACGAGCAATAATATTCTCGGGCTTACTCATAGATGGGGAAAAGTATGAACTTTTTGTTCTCACCGGAAGTATAGCAGCGGCTCCACAAACTGAAGTATTTTGGAAAATAGACTAAGCATAGATAGCAAAGTATCTCTGCTCTTTTTCATAATTGGAACATAAAAAAGGGATATACCGAAATCGGTATATCCCTTAGCTTATTAAGCGCACTTATTAAGCTTTGCGAACGTTAGAAGCTTGTGGACCACGTTGTCCTTGCTCTACATCAAAAGTTACACTTTGACCTTCGTCTAATGATTTGAAACCTTCGCCTTGGATTGCTGAGAAATGTACGAATACGTCTTCTCCGCCTTCACGCTCGATGAATCCAAAACCTTTTTCTGAATTAAACCATTTAACTTTACCTTGTTCCATGTAAATTGCCTCCTAGTGTGATTGCCACACATATGTTACTATCCTTGTTCAAATACCTTAGACGAAAAACAAAATGAATCTTTAATCTGAATAAGAACAAAAATAATTCTTCCTTAGAATAACAGATATAAAAGAAAATAGCAAATGATATTAAGAAATTAATTATTATCAGGACTTTGTACTTATAGAGGAGCCTATATAAGAGGGCTCCTCGAATACATACATTCATACAAGAACAGTAGTGGAGTACCTATTTCACCTTAATCAATTGTAATAGATTCTTTATTTTGGGACAGTGGACCTGTCCCTGTGTCCCAATCGATATCGAAGCCTAGGTCTTCTAACATTTTATGGTCAGCCGAGCCTTCTTGGCCAACGGTTGTGAGATAGTCTCCTACAAAAATTGAGTTGGCTGCATAAAGGCCAAGTGGTTGAAGGCTTCGGAGATTTACTTCCCTTCCTCCGGAGATTCGTATTTCCTTCGTTGGATTGATAAAGCGCATGAGGCAAAGTACCTTCAGGCAATATCGTGGGTTCAGCTCGTTTGTCCCCTCAAGTGGTGTTCCAACAATGGCATGCAAGAAATTCACCGGTATGGAATCCGCGTCTAGGACGCGTAAGCTTTTTGCCATATCGACAACATCTTGCTTGGATTCCCTCATCCCCACAATTACCCCGGAACAAGGTGAAATCCCCTGTTCTTTAATGGTTTTCACAGTATTAACCCGATCTTGATAGGTATGTGAGGTTGTAATACATTCATGGTGATTTTCAGATGTATTAATGTTGTGATTATAGCGGTCAACACCCGCGTCTTTTAGTTTTTTTGCTTGATCTGATTTTAATATCCCTAGACAAATACAAATTTTTAAATCATATTTTTCTTTGATTTCCTTTACGGCAGATACTACGTGGTCCACTTCCTTGTTACTAGGGCCACGTCCACTTGCTACGATACAATAGGTGCCTACTTGCATTTGATGAGCTTTTTCAGCCCCTTTTAAAATTTCTTCCTTGTCCATCATTCTATATTTTTCAATCGGTGCAGTTGAAATACTGGATTGTGAGCAGTACCCGCAGTTTTCCGGACAAAGCCCAGACTTTGTATTAATAATCATATTTAACTTCACCTTGTTGCCATAGTAATGATGACGAATCACGTAGGCACCATGAAGTAACTCTAAAATTTCTTCATCTGGAGAGTTTAAGATATCTAACGCCTCATCATTCCTTACATCATAGCCATCTATCACCTTTAACGCTAATTGCTTCCATTTACTCATCATTTTTCTCCTCCATCTTTTCTAATTAACCGATTTTTTCAAGTTCGCAAAATAACCACGACTAACAAGTGTCCGTTCAAAGCGGTGCGCAAATAATCCTGCTCCAATCGCAAGGACGATATCTTTTGGTAACGGGACGATCATCCACAACCATGCCATAGAATACGTAAATCCTTCTGGAGCATCCGCAAATAATTGATAGGAAAAATACATCCAGTTAGTCCCGAAAAGATAATTAATGGACATTCCGATGAGTGATGCAATGATGTATGTATGTAGTGCCTTGTTTTTCTCAATGATTATTCCTGTTAGATATGCCGTGAAAATAAATGAAACAATAAAACCAAAAGTCGGACTTAATAAATGAGTAAACCCTCCGCTAAACTTAGCAAACACCGGAACCCCTACTAAGCCTACAAATGCATATACACACATGCTAATTGCACCAAGACGACTACCTAAAATCGCACCCGCCAATATGGCGAAAAAGGTTTGCAATGTGATGGGCACACCACCAACAACCATAAATGGCGCAATAGATGTAATATTTGCCCCGATTGCCATTAACGCCACGAACATTCCTACTAAACTAATATCAATTGTTGATAACTTCCGCTTCAATTCCTTAGCCTCCTTTTTATACCTATAATTAAAATAATGAGAAAATGGCGCATTTGTCAACCTATTTTTTATTTTAGTTAACATATAAACGATAAAAATAGGAGTCTCTTTAGTTGAGACTCCTAAAAAATAGACTTGCGGCAAATTAATTAGTAAATTCTAAAAGTTGTAGAACCCGCACTACTTGAATATCCACTTTTTGAAGCAGTGGCATCAAGCCGGTATGTGCCAGTTGCGGTTGAATAGCTTGTTCCGATTGACCAAGTTGCTACACCTGATGAATTTGTTGTTTCAGTTCCTGATACAGTTGTTCCATTTGGTCGTGTAACTTTAAAATTAACGGATGCATTTGCAACCGCAGCTCCATTTGAATCATTTACTGTACTTGTAACATAGACAGTTTCTCCACGATAATAGTAGCTGTAGTTAGTGGAAACCGTTGTAACTGTTTCAGTTGATGATGGTGGTGGTGTAGTTCCTCCGCCTCCAGAAGCTGCTAAAACTGCTGCATGTGCATCAACAATCCCATATCCATATTGCGTAAAGCTACCCGCTTCTTGTGCTGTATCACGTAAGATTTGTCTAGCTTGTGAGACTGAAATATTTGGATTCGCCGCTCTAATTAATCCCGCTACTCCAGCCACATGCGGAGTCGCCATTGATGTACCTGATAATGTTGTATATCGACTATTAGGATAGGTGCTGTAAATATTCGAGCCTGGTGCCATTAGCTCTAGGCCAGATCCATAGTTTGAAAAGCTTGAGCGTGTTCGGTTCGATGTTACCGATCCTACTGCTATTACACTACTATAAGCCGCTGGATACGAAATGCTCGATGCACCGTCGTTTCCAGAAGCTGCTACAACAATCGTCCCTTGCGAAGTTGCAGTTTGTACCGCCTCATCCATACTTTGATTATATCCTCCACCACCAAGGGACATATTTATGACATCTGCATCAATATTGGCTGCATATAAAATTCCCTGTGTGATTCCGTATAAGGAACCTGATCCATCATCACCGAGTACCTTCACTGGGATAAGGGTTGCATTTTGCATGACACCCGAAACAGATCCGTAACTAGCAATTGTTCCTGCAACGTGAGTTCCATGGCCTTGAACATCCATTGTTGTTCCACCGACGAAGGTTCTTCCTAAGCTCGTGTTCACAAAATTGGCTAAACTAGGGTGGTTATGGTCAATTCCAGTATCCAACACGGCAATTTTTACAGCACTTGAACCATTCGTAACTGTCCATGCTTGCGGAGCCTTTATCATGTCGTAATGCCATTTTTGATTTTGATGAACAGCTTGAATTGTTGCTGTTCCTTCAATGGCCATCAACTTATAGTTTTCGGAAATATATCTAACTTTGAAACCAAGACCCATTAACTCTTTACGTAATTCTTTTATTGCCATATTACTAGATTTGAACTGGTCCGGAGAGTATTTGATTAAGTAGACTAAGCCCATTTTCTCGATTACTTTTTTGTTAAAATTTTTATTTAGGAGTGGTTTGACTGAAGTATCTTCTATATGGAGAGTGTCTATGATTGAGAATCCTTTTGCTTTCAACGCATCATCCTGGCCAGTCAGACTATCTGCGCTCTTGATTGTGGAGTCCGAATTGCCTTTTTGTTTCGGTTCCACTGAAACAATTAGTTCGCCTTCAACAAAGTCTTTGTTCCCATTCCCCGCATTGTCAGGCTGTTCGGCAAAAGTTACACCTGCAAACATCGTTAAAACGAGTAAAAGCACAATCGCAAAACTGACTAATTTCTTCATTTACATACCTCCGTTTTTAGTTTTGAAAAACAAATCGTATGATATAATTCAGTGGCACGCTCCCTTCTATGTATCGTGTATATACAGTAAAAAAGTAAAAAAAGTCGACTAAGTTGATGACTTTTTCACTTTTGACTGTCAAGATTACGTATTCGGTGGAAATCGATTGATGAGGAATTGTTGAGAAGATGTAAATTGCGTTTGACGTTTGTAAAAATTGAAATGTCCTCTGCCTCCATTACACTACAATTTTCCAGTTGTGACCGTCAATATATTTTGTAATATTCAGTTATTTACTACTATAAAATATTTTTTACAACCAACATGCACAAGCCGAAATATCTAATTTAACTAGTCTAATAGTCTTTCACATAGATTCAACGCTTTGGTGCGGTAATAGAAAAAAACAGGTACCTCCCGAGGGAAGTACCTGATTTTTAATAACCTGAATCCTCTGATGTTAAGTTATCTAGCATTGTGTAATCATATTTCTGTAGTGGCTTTTCTGCCGGCCCTTCTAAAACTTCTCCTGTATAGGAGAAACGTGATCCGTGACACGGGCAATCCCACGATTTTTCACTATTATTCCAATGACATTCACAGCCAACGTGGGTACAAGTTGTATCAACGATGTACAGTTTTCCATTTTCGTCTTTGTATGCTCCTTTTCGTTGTCCGTTAATTGAAATAACTGCACCTTCCCCATTTGGAATATCATTTACATTTTTCTGAGGAATCTCCATTTTTCCTTGTACTAAATGCTTCACCACTTTCGCATTGTTCACAAAGAAATTTTTTAGAGAAGGATGTGCATAGAATCGAGCAGGCGAATACAAATCACGATATGGGTTACTACGTTTCAAAATAATATCTCTAAATAGTAACGCAGCTACTGTACTGTTTGTCATACCCCACTTACGGAAACCAGTTGCGACTAGAATGTTTGGTTCACTGGTTGTTAACTCCCCGATATATGGGATTTTGTCCAGTGTCTTAAGATCTTGTGCGGACCAGTGGTATTGAATATCCTCTAATTCAAAAACCTGTTCACTAAAAATACGTAAGGAATTGTAATCTTCTTTTGTGTCGGTTCTTTCACCTGTTTGATGGCTTCCGCCTCCAAGGATAATGTACTCTTCGCCATTCGTTGAAACAGATCGAATCGAACGGGTTGGCTTATCGACACTTAAATACATACCACCTGGGTAATTCTCCTTCGCTTTAACGGCAACAGCGTATGAACGAGATGCTTTCATTCTTGCAGAATAAAGCCCTGTCCCTTCGAAAAATGGGAAATGAGAACACGTGAGGACAAAACCACCAGTTATCCGTTTGTTATTGCGCGAAAGTACGGTCGGTTTTTCCCCTGTCTCAACATTGACCGCAACCGTATGTTCAAAAATGAGGCCACCTTTTTCTTTAATGATTTTGACAAGATGAGCTAAATATTTGACTGGATGGAATTGTGCCTGATTTTTCATCACAATTGCGTTTTTTATCTCAATATCAAAAGGAATACTGTCTACGAGACCGCCATCAATTCCAATTTTTTCATAGGCTTGAGCTTCGTTCTCAATCTTTTGTGCATACTCATCCGTTGTAGAGTAAAGGTAGGCATCTTGTTCTTTAAAATCACATTCAATTTTGTGTTCATCTACTGTTTTTTTGACAAAATTTAAGGCATCTGTGTTTGCTTCATAATATAGCCTAGCAGTGCTTCTTCCGAAATTTGTAATGAACTCATCATAGATGAGGTCATGCTGTGCTGTAACTTTTGCAGTCGTGTGTCCGGAGGTACCATTGAGTAATTTATCCGCCTCTAATAGAGCAACTTTCAATCCCTCGTTTACTAAGACATACGCGGAGGTTATACCTGCAATCCCCCCACCTACGATCACAACATCTACCTCAAGATCTTCCTCAACTGGAGGAAACTCCGGAATGTCCACATCGGCTCTCCATAAAGGCTCGGGTGCTTCGGGAAGCTTTTTCTCATTTGCCACAATAAACCCTCATTTCCTAAATAAGTAAGTTTGGGTTTAGGTTTTCCAGTATTTTAGGTATCATGCATGGGGATCGATGAAATTACGGGGGTTTTTAGCAAAATTGGGATAGTGCTGAAATTACTTAGTTGCTGATGAAGGGGACTGGTGGAGTTTTTCTGCGAGGTTTTCCCCTTCATAACGCTTATGAAAGGGATTCGCGGGGTATTTCTGCGGGGTTTTCCCCTTCATAACGCTTATGAAGGGGATTCGCGGGGCATTTCTGCGGGGTTTTCCTCTTCATGCCGCTTATGAAGAGGATTCGCTGATCTTTTCCGTGGAGTTTTCCTCTTCATACCGCTTATGAAGAGAATTCGTCAATCTTTTCCGCTGCGTTTTCCCCTTCATTCCGCTTATGAAGAGGATTTGTCAATTCCTAGAGCGGAGTTTTCCCCTTCATACCGCTTATGCAGGGGATTCGCCATTTCCTTGCGCGGAGTTTTCCCCCTTCATACCGCTTATGAAGAGGATTCGTCAATTCCTTGCGCGAAGTTTTCCCCTTCATGCCGCTTATGAAGAGGATTCGCGGGGCATTTCTGCGGGGTTTTCCTCTTCATGCCGCTTATGAAGAGGATTCGCTGATCTTTTCCGTGGAGTTTTCCTTTTCATTCCGCTTATGAAGAGGATTTGTCAATTCCTAGAGCGGAGTTTTCCCCTTCATACCGCTTATGCAGGGGATTCGCCATTTCCTTGCGCGGAGTTTTCCCCTTCATACCGCTTATGAAGAGGATTCGCCATTTCCTTGCGTGGAGTTTTCCCCTTCATACCGCTTATGAAGAGGATTCGCGGGGCATTTCTGCGGGGTTTCCCCCTTCATATCGCTTATGAAGGGGATTCGCCATTTCCTTGCGCGGAGTTTTCCCCTTCATACCGCTTATGAAGAGGATTCGCCATTTCCTTGCGTGGAGTTTTCCTCTTCATACCGCTTATGAAGAGGATTCGCGGGGCATTTCTGCGGGGTTTCCCCCTTCATATCGCTTATGAAGGGGATTCGCCATTTCCTTGCGCGGAGTTTTCCCCTTCATACCGCTTATGAAGAGGATTCGCCATTTCCTTGCGTGGAGTTTTCCTCTTCATACTCCTTATGAAGGACGCTACTGACTTAAATCAGCTGTCTTCGGGACTTCATCCACACTATGAAGGACTCTACTGACCGAACTCCGCTAGGGTTCAGGACTTCATCTAACTTCCAAAAAAAATTTACAAAATTACACTTCATCCCACCCATATTGGACCGGGGCTTCACCTCTTCTATCAATAATCCGTGCCTTAGCATTACGTTTTCCCTCTATAATTTTCAGAACTTCTATATAAAATTCCCATTCATCGCCAAAATCGAATAGATATAAGAATCTTTTTCCCTCGCGAAGTTGGAGATCTCCCAATTTCACCTCATTAGCATATGGCCCATCAAAATCCATTGGTGAGTTATAAAAGTTTTTCCTACTAAATTTTTTCCCATCCATAAAAAAAGCGTAAAGATGATCATCTTCAAATTCGAAAGCTTCTTGAATTAAATGATGCACATCCAATAAAGTATGTGAGTCTGAAAATTGCAACGACCGCCAGCATGACTGGTTTAAAGACACTTTAAATAAATAGGCTCCCGAACTATTCTTCATTTCACTCTCAAGAAAGTTCTTAGTAACCTCACCTTCTTCAAATAAAGGCTGTAATAAGGGAAATAGAGATTCATGTTGTATTCTTTCTGCTTTTTCACTATTTAGCTCTTGATAAATGGAACTCAGACCTACCCTATCAAGAAATGATCGTGCACCAAACTCTTCATTTGACTCAGAATCCCATGTATCAAGTAATGATTCTTGTACACGTTTAAACAATGGAGTTAGCAGAATCGATTTTGCTGCCCGATAAGTAGGACTTACCTTCTTTGTTTCTTCTTCATCGAACACAACTTCCCAGAGCCCAAAATAATGAAAGTAATAAAGAAAATTCTCAAAATCAAAAAATAATCGTCTTAATATATCATTTTTATTAATGTAGATGATCTGATTTGCAGGATATTCATCAAGTATATCAAACAGGATATCGATACTATGAGGTGCCCTCTGAAAATAACCGCCTTGTAAATAATACCAATCAACCTTCATCCAAAAAGCTTCTAACAGTACAACATATTGTTCAGAAGTTGTTAGTTTCATAAATTCTTCATATCTTTTCACCTGTAATGTAACGGTCTTCTGTGAATGAAGAGGCTTTATTTGAAGTAAATCTAACTCTAGACTTACAAGAAAAAACAAATGCAATAGTGGATATCCTGGTTGATTATTTTTTAATGGAACATCAAATTTAGGCTCGGACATTCGTTCATAAATCGCAATTAAATCCTTTCTAGTCAAGAACTCATTTGCTTTTGTTAATTTTATTTTGTTATTTCCTATGTAATCTAAGAATTGGATAAAGTCCCTAGTAATTGGAGTAGGATATTCCTCTGTAATACGTATTCTCGATTCCTTTTTACTCATATAGATTCTCCTTATTCCTGTTCAGTTATATTTTTCCATTGTACCATGTCCACATAAAAAAAATCACCCTCCACTGGACAGGTGATCTTCATTAAGAAGTAACTTCCTTATTTTTCACAACGCGTGTCGTTAATAATGGTACTACAATCGCGATAACAATCAGCACAACAACAGCCACAATTGAATACAGGACAGGGAGTCCAAAGAGATTGATGGTGTTAAAATCATCAAAAAACGGCTCAACATTCATGTAATAAATAAACGAAAATTGGAAGATATCCTCCACCCAATTAGGAAGTTGAAGTGTTTCTACCAAAAAGAAGGGTATTGCAAAGATTGCACCATTGATAATAAGTGAAACTAAAGCATTTTTACATAATGACGAAATAAGCACAATCATTATGACAAAACTACATGCACCGAACAAATGGAAACCTATTTGAAGTAAATGGTACTCTAGCATTGTAAAACTATATGGAGAAAAATAGTATTTGAATGTATATTGAATGGACGTTTCCCAGCCACTATTCCCATATTGAATCAGGTTCCACCCAATGTTAAAAATCTCCCACCCTACTACAACCATAACAGTATAAATTAAGGCTGCTCCAATTTTTGCACCCAGCAATGAGCCTCTTCCATTTTTCGAGCTAAGAATATAGTTGTCTACCCCCGAGCTATATTCCTGAGTATATATACTAGAGAGCCCCACCAAAAGCATGGCTCCAGTGATGAATACGGAAAAAACGCTAGCATAATCGATGATTTCTGCCGGACCTTTGTTATAAGCGAAATAAGAGGTATCAATTTCCTTTAACATGGATTCTTTAAGTTCACTATTATATTTATGTTCACCTGCTAGCTCTTTGATTTTTTCCTGAGCATTCAATTCCACCTGATGGCCGTACGCGATATTTTCGTAAACTCCCATCAAGGTCCATTCATCTTCTGACAACCACTGATCCGTTTTCATCATTTCGTCTTGTTTTTTCATTAACTCTTCATTGCCCTTAGCAGCAACTTCCAGTTTTTCCTCGGTAACTTTCCCTTCCCAGTCCTTATAAATTGCTCTTTCTTGATCCGCGCCAGGATAGTAGGTAAATCCCGTCGAGAACACAAGTAGCAAAAGGAACGCAACATACACCATTCTCTGCTTAAGTATTTTATATAACTCAAATTTTAATAGTTCCATTTATGCCACCTCCTCATCAAAATAGTAGAGATATAAATCCTCTAAATTCGGGTGTTCATTTACTGCATTAAGATGAGGTTTAACATCACTTAAAATCCGCAACTCGAATTTTTCCCCAACACGAGCAATGTTGCCTACCTTATATATAGATTGAAACTTTGTAATTTCAGGTTCAGTTTCAACTGTGACAGACCACACCTTGTCTTCGATCCCTTTTAATAGCGCCTGTGGCGTCTGCTTTTGAATCAGTTTTCCTGCCTTCAAAACCAGAACTTCCTTCGCAATGAATTCGATATCTGACACAATATGTGTGGATAACAATACAATTCGGTTTGTTGAGATTTTAGATAACAAATTTCGAAACCGGATTCTCTCTTTTGGATCGAGGCCAGCCGTCGGTTCGTCTACAATTAAAATCTTCGGGTCGTTTAACAAAGCTTGCGCAATTCCGACACGTCGCTTCATACCCCCTGAAAACTTCCCTACTTTTTTCTTCGCATGCTCAACTAATCCGACTAATTCCAATGTCTCCGCTACCTTTGCTTTTGTATCTTCCCTTGATAGACCTTTTAACGTTGCAATATAAAGTAGAAACTTTTCAGCTGTGAAATTTTTATACAGCCCCACATGCTGAGGCAAATATCCGATGACATCTCGATACCGATAATCCAAAACTGAAATATCTTGACCATCTAACAAAACCCTTCCAGAGCTTGGCTTCATGACACTAGCAAGAATGCGCATCAATGTTGTCTTCCCTGACCCGTTTGCTCCTAAGATCCCGTACACTCCTGTTGTAAATTCTAGATTTATGGAGTCCAGAGCCTTTTTATCATCAAAGACTTTTGACACATTTTCAACGGTTAAATTCATATGAAATACCCCTTTTGTAAATTCTACTCATTTTAATCAAGATAAATATCGTTGTAGCAACAGTTACAAAAATATATACAGTAGCTGAAACCGTTTCTATTCTTTCCATTACATCTTGTTGTACAAGAAAAAGAGCAACGATAGTCCAAACAACTAATCCGCCGGTTAGTGTGTATGCTCCACGAAATTTTGAAGCTACCACTAACATGATCGCTGTAATGATCGTAAACGGTGTCGCCCAATAAAGAATTAATTTTCCAATCGTCACCTCAGGTAGAAGGACTGCAAAACTAATCGTTAATAGGGTATTCATAGTGATATTGAAGAACCCTACGACAACCATTCTCGATAAAATAATTTCTTGTAGACTAAATTTAAATGTCGTTTCCAGTTCAGCCATCTCGGTATTGCCATTCTTAAATACCTCAATCAACCCGATGAATGTTGGGAGTGGAGCCACATAAAGCATAATGAGATATGGATTTACCTCGTAAAATAGAGTTGAAGTTACTCCGATTAGTAAAAATAATAGATTTAACCCCCAAAACAATGGTGAAAAATAAAAAACTTCTCTTGTTGAATACTTCATTACGGTTGATACACTGGCAACAAGTATATCCCATTTATTTTCTTTTTTAGGAACGTGAGGACGGAGCGCATCAACTGTCATCATGATTTCAGATTCACTTGGAAATTCGACATCAAACTCGGCAAGGGACATTTCCAATTCCTGTTCCAATTCTAAAATCTCATCATCGATCTCAAATTTAACGGTTTGTCTGTCGTTTTTGCTCATTTCCCTCACCTCTTTCTAATGTTGTTGCAAGTTTCCCAAGGCCTTGCTTCAATCTTGATTTAACGGTCGACACATTCGCTTTCGTGATGTCGGCAATCTCCTGAATTTTCATGTCATGATAGTATTTCAGAATCACTGCTTCTTTTTGAATATCTGGTAAGCTATTAATCGCCGCCTTTACCTGCTCCCGCGTTTCCTTTCGTTCAAAAATGTAGGGAACATTGCTGTTTGTACTTTTAATTGAATCTTGAAGCTCTGTTTGTTTAGTGGTTTGCTTATAATCAGCACTTCTCCAATAATCACGGCAATGATTGACGGCAATTGTATAGAGCCAGCTTTTAAAACTACCTTTATTTGAATAAGAGTTAATCCGCTGCATCATTTTTATGAAAATTTCCTGTGTTAAATCGTACGCCATTTCCTTGTTTCCTACTTTTCGATAGACAAAAGCGTATATCGGTTTATAATACTTCCTTGTCAAAACCTCCATCGCCGCTTGACTACCTTGCAGGATTTCTTCAATTAGTTCTTGATCCTCAGGCATTTTTATCACCTCAATTATCTAAGACGAAAAGATTTGAAAAAAGATTTATTCCGTCTAAAAAAAAGTTTCTGCTTTGATTATCTATTTAGAATGAGAAGGCTGCAACGGGAAATTATAATGACGTAAAAAAGCACCTATCCCCAAAATGGATAGATGCTGATATTAATTTTAAATCTACATAAAATAATCCAATACAAAATACAAAATCAAACAAAGGATAGATCCTGTTAAAAATGGACTAATTCGAAGTCGGACTTTTTCATGCTTTCGTCTGTAACTACCGAGAAATGTATTAAAAACGGCCATCTCTGAGTTTTTAGTAAAGATATCGCCTGAGGAGCCCATTAAGAATGCGACTATTATAAAAAAACAAGAGCCAATAAACAAGGTAGTTAACGTATTTGCATCTAAATAGAGGGAAACTCCATAAAGAATTGCTACCTCTACGGCAGTAACAAGGAGCGCAAATGTGATGTATCGTACCATTGTTCATCCCTCCTTCCTCAAACTGCTGATACCGTTTATTACGAATGAGCGTGAGAAAAGTTTCGGAATACTTAGTATATACTATTCCGCTTTTTCATCATTTAGTCCGGACAAACCTAGGCTTGGACTTTTCCAAATAATAGATTAATTAAATTGTAAGCGGTTTTAGTTGGTAAGTAAAAAATACATGTTATAATGGGGTGGATGACAGTTGCAAACTAGTAGGAAAGAGAATTAAATACTACTAGAATGTATATGTAAAAGGGAGAGGACATCATGAGCCAAGTTCGAATAGAAAAGGATTTTCTTGGAGAAAAAGAGGTTCCATTTGATGCCTATTATGGCGTCCAAACGATACGTGCAGTTGAAAATTTTCCGATAACTGGTTACCGTATCCATGAAGAATTAATTATCGGATTAGCAATGGTTAAGAAAGCAGCAGCCCTTGCAAATATGGATGTGAAGCATCTATATGAAGGTATTGGTAAGCCAATTGTACAAGCTGCAGATGAAATTATAATCGGAAAAATGCATGACCAATTTATTGTGGACCCTATCCAAGGTGGAGCAGGTACGTCCATTAATATGAATGCTAACGAAGTCATTGCTAATCGTGCACTAGAGATCCTTGGACATGAAAAAGGAAAATATAATGAAGTAAGTCCAAACAGCCATGTGAATATGTCTCAATCTACAAATGATGCATTTCCAACGGCACTTCATATTGCCACACTTAATTTAATAGAGAAATTATTAAGCACAATGGAATATATGAAAGGCGTTTTCCAACAAAAAGCGCAAGAATTTGACCATATCATTAAAATGGGAAGAACTCACCTTCAAGATGCAGTGCCGATTCGACTTGGACAAGAGTTCGCTGCATATGCCCGTGTTTTAGAACGTGATATAAAGCGTATACAACAATCCCGTCAGCATTTGTATGAAGTCAATATGGGAGCTACTGCTGTAGGAACTGGGCTAAATGCTGAACCACGATATATCGAAAATGTTGTCAAATATCTAGCAGAAATTAGTGGACTGCCTTTAGTAGGTGCTGAACATCTAGTCGATGCTACCCAAAATATCGATGCATACGCAGAAGTTTCAGCTGCATTAAAAATAAATATGATGAGTATGTCAAAGATCGCAAATGATTTACGTTTAATGGCCTCAGGACCACGTGCAGGACTCGGCGAAATCAGCTTACCAGCAAGACAACCAGGTTCATCCATTATGCCAGGTAAGGTAAACCCAGTTATGCCTGAAATGATTAATCAAGTAGCATTCCAAGTGCTAGGAAATGATCATACAATCTCGTTAGCAACTGAAGCTGGCCAACTAGAATTGAATGTAATGGAACCAGTTTTAGCATTTAATTTATTGCAATCACTTAGCATTATGAATAACGCATTCAGAGCATTTACTGATTATTGTCTATCAGGAATCAAAGCAAATGAAGAGCGTTTAAAGGATTATGTTGAAAGAAGTGTCGGACTAATTACTGCCGTTAATCCACATATCGGATATGAAGTCGCCTCTCGTATTGCAAGGGAAGCTATCATAAACGGTAAACAAGTTCGTGAACTATGCTTACAATATGACGTATTAACTGAAGAAGAATTGGATTTAATCTTAAATCCATATGAAATGACAGAACCAGGAATATCAGGTTCATCATTGTTGCAACGAGCATAAACAAAGAGGACTGGTGACAGTCCTCTTTTCCATTTTAAATCGCTTTTACCATTCCACCGTCAACCAAGTAGGCTTGTCCGGTCATATAGGAATTAGCGTCCGATACTAAAAACGTAACGAAATTAGCGAATTCTTCAGGTGCGCCATAGCGCTTTAACGGAATGGTTTCTTTGTACATTTGTTCAATTTCTTCAATCGGCTTTCCTAGTTTTTCGGCATTGATTTGATCCAAGTGTGCCACGCGGTCTGTTGCAATACGTCCGGGTGCGACTGTATTGATGAGAATATTATAAGGCGCTAATTCGTCAGCTAATGTTTTTGATAAACCGACAATACCTAGCCGAAACGTATTGGAAAGAATAAGACCAGCTATCGGTACTTTAATAGAAGAAGACGCGACGTTAATGATTTTTCCGCCATTTTTTTGCAAATACGGTAGAGCGCCACGAATCATTCGGACATAACTTAATAGATTTAATTCAAATGCCCCCTGCCAAGCTTCATCATCTAATTGTTCAAATGTTCCAGCTGGAGGACCTCCTGCATTGTTTACAAGAATATCGATTGTGCCAAACGTTTCTACTGTATGTTTCATCAGAGCCTCAATTTCTTCTTTGTTTGTAATATCCGTTTGAAGAAAAGAGACTTCTCCCTTATTTAATGCTGAAAGTTCGGCTTGAACTGCTTTTAGTTTGTCCTCACTGCGACTTGCAAGCATCACATTGGCGCCTTCTTTTACGAGCTGTGTTGCGATTGCTTTTCCGAGCCCTTGGCTAGATGCAGCAACGATAGCTGTTTTTCCGCTTAAATGTAAATCCATATGTCATTCACTCCTTAAATTTGCGTTTATTCTTCCATTTTAGCCCATTTTCATGATTTTGTGTTGAGCTTCGAATGTTGAATTGTTCCCTAACTTTATTGAATTACGCCCAACCACTCAATATTTGTTCCCTAACTCCGGATAATTGTGTCCTAACTCAAAATAATTGTGCCCTAAGCAAAAATAAGGGTCAGTTCCCACAAAAAGAGAGCTGACCAGTCTAGTTTATTTCGACACTGAAACCTCAACCTGCTTATCAATCTTAGGTTTCCGTTCGAAAATACCAGTTCCTAATAACACTCCACACACGATTAAAAAGAAGCCAACTAACTGAATGAATTTAAATGCTTCATTTAAAAATAACACCGATCCGATCAGAGAAAAGAATGGTGCAAGATTTAAGAAAATTGCCGTTTCACCTGGCCCAATTTTGGAAATGGCAAAATTATAACATAGGTTTCCGATACCCGTTGAGATAATTGCGGATGCAGCAAAAACGACCCACACATAAGCAGGTACAGCTCCAGTTGCAGCAATAGACTGCCCCTCCAATGCGAAGCTTACTATCAATAAGAAGCCTGCTCCCATTAATAAAGCGTAACACGTAATCGTTTTTGCATTTAATGTGTAAGAAGCTTTTCGAATGAAAATAAAACTTACCGCTTGCGCAATGACTGATAAAAACACGTACAAATCCCCGAGTGCAAGCTTTGTAAATGACCCTCCACCAAGGATTAAGATAAAGTAAATACCCATTATTCCTAAAAAGACACCGCTGATTTTTAAAATTGTCATGTTCGCTTTTAGAAAAAGCACCGCCAAAATATTTGTAACAAGCGGAATTAAGGCTAGAATGGATGCACCATTTGTGGCACTCGTGCCCGTCAAGCCGACAGAAAGTAATGCTTGGTGGCCAAGAATTCCAGTCAAAGCACTAAGTGAAACATACCCAAACTCGTGGAGACTCATTTTTTGGAGATCTTTTTTTACATATAAAAAGACAAAAATAACAAGGCCTGCTGCCAAGATTCGTAGACCGGTAATGGATACAGGCGGAAAATTTTCAACCAATATTTTGATCGCTACAATATTAAGCCCCCACGCAACCATAACAAATAACAGAATGCCGTATAAATAAAGTTTTCGCACATTCACCCATCCATTCTGATGTGATCCATCTTTTCACTAATGCACTCTATTATACTCCATATCTGTTAAAAAAATGGATCAAAAAAAATAAAAGTCCGGCAGATAACACAAATCGTGCCTTCTACCGGACAAGTCCTTTTTTCAAAAGGTTCATTTCAATTGTAAAGCCTCTTAATGCGGAGTCTGATGATAAATCATAAGCAAAGGCATGGATTAAATTGCGCAGCAATACAGACGTAATGATTTGCATCGCATGAAACAATTCCTCATCATTCTCTACATTAAGTTTACTTATATTAATTCGAGAACTTAGCTCTTTAAAGTTTTCGTTCATTTCAACATCACCTGTAATTCTGTCAAACGTACGTTCAATTTTATGGGTCATGTTGAGTAAGGCATTTTTTAAAAATGTTAGTCCCTTATCTTCCTGCAAAAACAGTTCGAAGAAGTCAACCATCGTTTGAAACAAATCACCATCATGCTTTTCTAACATTGAAAGAAATGCAACCTTCTTTTCCTTAGCATATTCACTTAATATAAAGAAATAAACATCTTCTTTATCCTCAAAATATTGATAAAAACTACCGCGTGGAATTCCAGCTGATTTTATAATATTGGAAATCGAAGCGTCAAATAATGGAACGCTTGAAAATTCCTTTTTTGCCGCTTCAATCAGAGTTTGTTTCTTATCATCAGGTAAATTAAAAAAAGTAATCTTCGGCATTTTCACCTCTCCCTATTTGTCGAAGGATAAAAAGTCATAAGGAAGAAGGATTTTATCATCCAAAGTATAAAGCTCTTCCATTTTCGTTGATTCCTTTAGTTTGTTCATTTCTCCTTGAAGTTTTTCCATCTTTTTATCTAATTGTGCTGCTGTTACAGCCGCTTCTTTTAATTCATCCTTCATATGCTGAGGGATTTCTTTATTGTATTTATAATAAATTTTGTGTTCTAAGCTTGCCCAGAAATCCATGGCAATTGTTCGAATTTGAATTTCAACAAAAATATGTTCTTCACGATCGGACATAAAAATTGGAATTTGCACAATTAAATGTAGACTTTGATATCCGTTTGGTTTTGGATTTTTAATGTAATCTTTACACTCAATTAAGGTAATATCCTTTTGCTTTTGCAGCATTTCACTGATTTTATAAATATCGGATATATAAGCACATGTAATTCGAATCCCCGCAATGTCACGAATATTTTCTGTGATGGACTCAAAACTATAGTCATATCCTTTGCGTTGGATTTTGTTCAGTATACTCTCCGGTGATTTCAATCGAGATGATACATGCTCAATTGGGTTGTAATCATGTATATATTTAAACTCCTGCTTTAAAATATTTATTTTGGTCATCATTTCTTCTAGAGCAAACTTGTATGACATCATAAATCGTATCAGTTCTACCTTCATATCTTTAAACTGATTCATTCTAATTCCTATAGACATAATTCGTCTCCTTTTAGTGTGAAGCTATTGGTCTTTTACAAATTGAAGCCTTGACACCTAACGATTGCAGTTTTTTCGCAAGCTTTCGTAGTTTCATTTGGTTCAGTTCATTTTTAGGTTCTGTCTTTATCATGACATCTTGTCACCTCACAATTTACATTTTAGATGACACCATGTCACAAGTCAATTAATTATGACACATTGTCACACTATGTTCACATACAGAGAAAAAGCCTTTCTCCAAATAAGAGAAAGGCATAAGTGCTATAATGCAGTACTTGTTTTTTCCACTACAGGCTTTGGTTCATTCAATTCTGGATGAGCTTTCCTCACGACACTTGGTCGCGCAAGAACTAGTACGACCCCAATTAAGATAACCGCCGAGGTGATGAGAATATATTGGCCAGGCAATACATCGTAGAGATATCCAAATATAATCATTCCAAGTGGCATTAAAGCTACAGCCATTGATTCTAAAATCGAGAATACGCGCCCCTTATAATCATCATCAATTATTTTTTGCATCATGACTTGAAGCGGTGTATTGACAACGATAATCATTAAACCATTAATAAACATCGCAACAAAATAATACACAAACACTGACCAATACGATAATGAAATCATTAATGGAACAGCCATCGCTCCCATAATGACCCCTAACCCAATGATTCCACGTTTTGAAACAAGGAAAGGATACTTCACTTCTTTTCGAATCGAGAAGTAAATCGAGAATAACAGCATTCCAATGGCAAATGCTCCTTGCGTGAAGCCGAAATGTTCTGAAGCCAACTTTAATTTTTCAATTAATATAAATGAGTAACCGACCTCAAAAGCTCCAAAAAGGAAGTTGATGACTAATGCCATCCAGATCATCGTCATCAGAACCTGTTTTGTTTTTAAATAGGTAATACCTGCTTTAATACTTTCCCACATTGTTTCCTTCTGTTCTGTTTCACCTTTCCCCTTGCGATTTGAGAACAGATTGAAGTTCATGGTTGATTCAAGTAAAACAGCAATGACAGAAGCTACAATATACATTCCTAAAAATAATTCCATCGATACTGTACCATATAACAGTCCACCTACTGCTGGGCTACCAATGGCCGCAAAAGAAATTGAAATTTGGTTAAGTGACATCGCTCTTTGGATACGTTCTTCATCCACCAAACCGGAAATCGAAGAAGTGAAGGTTACACCAGTAAATGAAGTTGCAATTGATAATAATACCGTTGTTGTATAAATTGCAATTAAAGATAAACCATAGGTCAAACTAACAACAAGTAACCCTACAATCGCTAGTGTTGCAACAAGCTGTGAAATAATGACGATTTTTTTTCGAGAATATTTGTCTGCTGCATAACCTGCTAGCGGTGCTACAAGTGCCCTCGGTAAAAGATTACAGATTAGATTTGTCGCAAAGCTTGTTGCTGATCCTGTAAGTTGAAGTATATAAAAGCTAATTGCAAATGCGTATACTTGTGCGCCGAATGAGGAAATGATTTTACTTATTGTAAATGTAAACAAATGATAAGATGCTCTTTTAAGCTTTTGTTGTTCAGTCATGCTAATTCCTCCAATTTTGGAAAAGTTTAATTTAATTAAACAAATCATATCATCATATTACTTTCTTTTCAACAAAAAGTTTAATATAATTAAACAAAATAATAAAAATAGGGAGAGTGCCTAATTCTCATGCTAGGTGAACGCATACGTAAATTACGTAAACAAAAGAAATTAACATTAGAAGAACTTGCAGGTACAAAACTGACAAAAGGCATGCTCAGCCTAATTGAAAATAATAAAGCAAATCCATCTATGGAGAGCTTAACCTATATTGCAGAGAGGCTTGAAATAGATTTGTCACAGCTTTTGAATGAAGTGAATTTTGAGGAATTAAGGGAAGTATTGGATGAGGCTGAAAAAATATATTCACGCAACTCAGATGATTACCCCGAAAAATATAAAAAACTGTTCACTCTCATTGATCCAGTTGTTCCCCAATTAAACCAAGGCTATGTAGCTGCAAGATTGTTGGAGCTACATGGGTACAGTTTATACTGGGAAAAGCAAGGTGACTGGAAACAGCCTCTTGAACAAGCAGCCATCTTGTATGATCAAATGAATGTAACAACGAAACGAGTAGGTATAGCCTCATTTCGTTGCCTTGCCGATTTTATCGAACATAACTATGAGCAATCATTGGAAACAATCTTACATGAACGAAAGGAAATTGAAAAAAAGCACGTCTATATTGACCCGATTTCAAGATTGGACCTGGATTATAATGAAGCCGTTATGTATTTTGCTGTTGGGGATATTAACGCGGCAAAACAAGTCATGGATGAAGCCATTTCATTCTCCCAAAAAAACAAAACGTTTTATCGAATTGATGATTTATACAGGCTGGCAGCAGCCTATTCGATGATGGAAGAAGAATGGGAGCAATATGAATATTACCTGAAGAAGTTGAATCAATATGCGATGTTTTCAGACGATACAATGTCTAAAGTTACATCAAAACTCTTTCTCATTGAGTCCCTCAATAGCTATAAACATGATTACGCGGAAGCTCTTTCATTGGTCGATCTGCTTTTAAACGATCCAGAATTAAAACATCATCAATTAATTGAATGGTTTCATCTTGAGAAGGGAAAAGCATTACATGGATTAAAACGCTACGAAGAAGCCATTAACTATTTCGAAAAGGTAGTCATCCCTGACTATCATCACCACCCTTTTGACTTATCTCAATTTTATCTAAAAGAAACATATATGGCGCAATGTCTAGTTGAACTTGGAAAAATAGAGGAGGCTTTAGGAGCTGCGAAAAAAGCAGTTGATTTATTTGATCACCTCCCTGATTCTCCTTTTAAAGAATTAAGCTTGGAGACTTATAAACATATACTCACAACTATTAAGCATCCAGAAAATATCTAGTTACAAATGAAAGGTATTTTTCATTGCCGTCAGTCGGTATGAAAAATACCTTTTTAAATTAGTCCGTTAATTCTAATGCAGTTTTCGTAATCGTGAGGTCTGTTTGGAGCTGTTCGCTTAGGTCACTTGGGTAATACATCCCTTTATCGATCATGTAATTTGATATATTTGCATGAGTTTCAACCGCGTGTCGAAGCTGCTCACGCAATACTTGCCTAACTTTAGGAGTTGATGCTTCAGTTATTGCAAATGCTAAATTTCGAACCCCTGCTTTTGCTGAAATTAAGAAATCTGTTGCAATGACCTGATCGGTCATCCCACCCATTCCCATTAATTTCTTAAATATATCATTCATTTTCTATACTCCTGTCTGTAATTAATTGCTGAAGCTGGGTGATGAACCTTCTTCCGGATTCAACATCATTCGTTAAAATACTCTTTAACTGAGGGTCTTGGACAAGCCCACTCATCGTAAATGCTTTCGTTACACATAAATTTTTAAAGGTTAACAACTCATGTACCTCAAGGGTTTCATGAAGCCCCATGTATTGTGTCATTATAACTCTCCTTTCTTATGCCACCTATTGTTAGATTACCTTGGGCCTAGGTTCTTATTCTACTCAAACCTCTTACTAATATTGGTAAACGATTCCACATTAACTTTTATCGAAAACAGGTCATCCTAAAGCTAAAAAGGAGTGATTTTTAATGAACAAAAATACACTCGGTTTCCACGAAACAATGGAAACACACGAAATTATTAATTTTAAAACGATCTGCTTAGTACGTTCAAAGCTTATGCAAGGCATTTGCTTTGATAATGACCTAAAAGCATTGATGGAAAAGGATGTCCATCAATCTATTGCAGCGATTGAGGAACTTAAAGAATTATATGAAAAAGCACGAACAAATTCATAAAGAAGGTGATCATGTTGAATCAGGATTATTTAGATCCCAAATACGCTGAAGGTATGCCCAAAATGGCTGATGCTTCATTTGCCATGGATTTTTTACTTTCCGTTAAAACCAGTATTCGTTACTATTCGGTTGCTTTAACAGAGACAGCGAGCCCCGAATTAAGAGATGCTTTGTATCGACAAATGGATCAAGCTTTAGATTTGCATGAGGAATTATCGGAGTTAATGAAACAAAAAGGCTGGCTATATCCAAATGATGTTGAAAAACAAATTGAATTAGATCTTAAATCAGCAGATATGGCCCTTGCCATTGCCAGAATGGAGCTTTTCCCAATTGACACGGATAGACGAGGAACATTTGCTACACCGAATAAATAAAAGGCAGGAGGCAAATCCAGATGAAAGCTGTTACATATCAGGGCATAAAAGACGTTGCCGTAAAAGAAGTTGACGATCCAAAAATCCAAAAAGCGGATGATATTATTATAAAAGTAACCCGTTCTGCCATATGTGGATCTGATTTGCATTTAATCCACGGAATGATACCCAACACCCCAGAAAATTATATAATTGGACATGAGCCTATGGGGATTGTAGAAGAAGTTGGACCTGAAGTGACCAAATTAAAAAAAGGCGACCGAGTAATTGTACCCTTTAACATGGCTTGTGGAAAGTGTTGGTATTGCACAAATGACTTTTCAAGCCAATGTGACAATGCAAATGAAAATGGGGATATGGGCGGGTTTTTAGGATACTCTGAAACAACTGGTGGTTTTGCTGGTGGGCAAGCTGAATATTTACGCGTCCCTTATGGTGATTTTACTCCTTTTAAAGTCCCGGAAGATAGTGAATTAGAGGATGAGCAGCTTGTTTTGCTCGCAGATGTATCCTCTACTGCCTATTGGTCTGTTGAAAACGCTGGTGTCAAAAATGGGGATACCGTCATTGTCCTTGGCTGTGGTCCAGTTGGGCTCCTTGTGCAAAAATTCGCATGGATGTTTGGAGCCAAAAGGGTCATTGCCGTCGATTATATTGATTACAGACTACAGCATGCAAAAAGGACAAATAATGTTGAAATCGTTAATTTTGAGAATAAAGACAATGTCGGAAGCTACCTTAAAGAAATTACCCAAGGTGGAGCAGATGTTGTCATTGACTGTGTAGGAATGGACGGTAAAATGTCACCGCTAGAATTTTTGGCTACAGGATTGAAACTCCATGGTGGCTCGATGGGTGCGATCGTAACAGCAGCCCAGGCTGTCCGTAAATGTGGTACAATTCAGCTCACAGGAGTATATGGTATGAGATACAATGCCTTTCCTTTAGGGGACATTTTTCAACGAAATGTTCAGTTGAAAATGGGCCAAGCACATGTGATTCCGATTATTCCTAAACTTCATGATCTTATTTCTGAAGGTAAATTTGACCCAAGAGACATCATTACTCATGTTTTACCTTTAGGCCAAGCGAAGCACGGTTATGAAGTCTTTGATACCAAGACAGAAGATTGTATCAAAGTTGTGTTGAAACCACATTAATTTATGTAACCAGGGACTAGGATTTCCCCCCTAGTCTTTATTTTTTCGTTAAAATAACAAACTACAATACGCTCAGGAAATAAAAAGTACTTTTATTTAATCCTCAATTTTTGATATTATACATAGAGAAAAAAAGCATGGAAACAGGTGAAAAAATTGGATTATCAAGTTTTACTTTATTACAAATACATCGAAATTGATGACCCGCAGGCTTTTCGAGACCAACATTTTGAATTCTGTGCTTCCATTAGTTTGAAAGGCCGAATTCTTGTTGCAACAGAGGGGATCAATGGTACTGTGTCAGGTACGGTGGAGCAGACAGAAAAATATATGGAGTTTATGCGAAGCGATGCCCGTTTTTCGGATATGATTTTTAAAATTGAGAAAAGTGAAGGACATGCTTTTAAAAAGCTTAAAATTAGGGTGAAACCAGAGATTGTTAATTTAAGTCTGGATAAAGACTTAAATCCAAATGAAATTACGGGTAAACATCTTTCACCAAAGGAATTCCTTGAAACGTTACAACAAGACGATGTCATCGTTCTTGATGCTCGAAATACCTATGAGTACGATCTTGGTCATTTTCGAGGGGCCATTCGACCTGATATCGAAACTTTCCGAGAACTGCCAAAATGGGTTGAAGAGAACTTAAGCGAGCATAAGGATAAAAAAATACTAACCTATTGTACCGGAGGAATCCGTTGCGAAAAATTCTCTGGATTCCTTGTAAATGAAGGCTTCAAGGATGTTTCTCAGCTTGAAGGTGGCATCATTACGTACGGATATGATCCAGAGGTAAAAGGTGCACTTTGGGACGGAAAATGCTATGTATTTGATGAACGCATTTCTGTACCAGTAAACAGATCTGGTGAAGAAACAGTGGTTGGAAAATGTCATCACTGTGGGAAACCAGAAGAACGTTATGTAAAATGCGGAAATCCTGAATGCAACAAGCATCTCCTATTATGTGAGGACTGTGAACATGAACACTACAGATCTTGTAGCCAGGAATGTAAAGACCACCCTCATAATCGCTATGTGAAGGAACATCAATTGGTGTAAATAATAATGATACTTATTTATTTACACTTCAACTAGCATAATATGTAGCAATATAAAGAGACTAGGGTTTAAACTTTCCTAGTCTCTTTGCTAATATTAGATCTTCTTATGTTTTTTCGTACATTGAATCATACGTACTTTATTAGGAATTACTTTGAATTTGACATATTTCAAAGCGCTTTATAATACCTTTTAATATCGTAAATTTCAAATGTAGAGAGGGAGTGGATATTATGGCAATTAGACCCCCGCTGTTACAAAGAGGAGATACAATTGGATTAGTTACGCTTGGCAGCCCTCTTGATGCAAATATTATTAATGCCGGAGTACAATTCTTGAGAGATATCGGTTTTAATATCGTCTTTGGTAATCATGTACACTCATTTAATGGTATCGTAGCGGCGCCAGCCCAACAAAGAGCAGATGATTTAATGCATATGTTCAGAGATCCGAATATTAAAATGATCCTTGCCACCCGTGGAGGGACTGGAGTTCAGACCATTCTTCCTTATCTGAACTTTGATGTCATAAGACAGAATCCTAAAATTATATCTGGATATAGTGACATGACAGTATTATTAAATAGTTTATATCAGTTTAGTGATTTAATTACATTCCATAGTTTAATGCTTATTGAATTTAGACCAGAAACCCCTGTTTATAACTTCAATCAATTTTTTGAAGCAACATCAACGTTGAATTCCCCCAGGATCATCCAAAACCCACCAAACATAGCCATAAGGAGTTTAGTACCCGGAAATGTTACAGGTCCAATTGTTGGTGGAAATATGACTTCGTTAGTAAATGCACTCGGAACACCATATGAGATTAATACAAAGGGAAAAATACTCTTTTTAGAAGAAACCCACGCTCCATCTACCATGATTTTTAGGTATTTAACTCAATTATCAATGTCAGGTAAATTTCAAGATTGTCTTGGCATAATTATAGGGGAATGTACGAATTGCCTTGTATCATATGGGACAACATTCGAAGATCTAATTCATGATTTATTGGTCCCCCTAGGAAAACCACTGTTAATCAACCTTACTACCGGTCACGGCTATTATAAAGCTGCTATTCCAATAGGAGCTAATGTGAATCTAAATTCAACAGCCAAAACATTAACTGTGCTTAACCCAACGGTTTCTTAGTGGTGCTTCTGAGCAGTTTTTTATTTTGCAATTTTTTCAATTTCCTCCGAAGTATAAACCACTTTACCTTGTTCTTTTTCCTGAGCCACATTGTACATCGCTTTTGCTACTGTTTTTCCTTCGATTGCTCTATATTTTTGTAAGGGGCCAGTAAATATAAACTTTAGGCATTTAAACAAGACAGCAGCTATTTCTTCTCCAAGACGAAATTCGCCTCTGTTTCCAAGAAGAAGTGAAGGACGAAAGATGGAATGTTGTTCGAAGTTAAGTTGACGAACCTTTTCTTCAAGCTCTCCCTTCATTCTTGGATAAAATAGCTTAGACTTACGGTCTGCGTTCATTGAACTTACCACTAAATAATGTCTAGCACCTGCCTCTTGCGCAATCCTCCCAATCTCAACTGGATAATCTACATCTATTTTGTACATGGCTTCTTGTGTCTTTGCCTTTTTGATAGTAGTGCCTAAACATACAAACACATCATTCACAGCGAAGTATTGTTTAAATTCATTAAGGCGTTCGAAATCGACCATTACTTCTTTTAATTTTGGATGTTTCATCTTAAGTGGATTTCGAACTAGAGCATACACCTCTTTATATTCAGAGGACTCTAATAATATATGTAATAATTCATTCCCAATTAAACCTGTAGCCCCAGCAATAAGTGCCGTCTTCTCTTCCACTTTGCCAACGTCCTTTCATTTAAAGAAAATGCTAATTTTTCTTCATAAGTATACCCCTATTATTTCTAACCAAATGCACTCAGTATTCGTATGTAAAATCTGTTGTAGTACTTTATTATGAAAAAAGGGAGTTTCTTAGAGAAAACAATAGAAAAATTAGGTAATAAGCACCATTTTTCGTTCTTATCTTATTTCCTTTTCCAAAATTTTCACTAATTTTAGACAAAAGTTGCTTCATCTGTATTATAATAGAAATAAAATTATTATCTAACTATTTACTATATTAAAATTCTTATCATTATCCGTCGAAGGTGAATTCATGGAAATTACTAAACACATTCTTTTTAACCTATCATTATTAATTATTCTTTCATTTATAGGCTTAATATGGTTCGAACGAAAACGAAATCTTACCTTATCAAAATGGGAAGCGTACATTGGGTTAGTTGTGCTTATTTTGGCTTGCTTTATCGTTTCATATCAACCTACCCCTAATCAATTTTTTGACCTTCGTCTTATACCTATATTAATAGGTGGTCTTTATCTTGGAATTGGTCCTATCCTATGTCTAACTGTCATTATTATTAGAGGTTTATATGGTATAAATTTTGGTTTTTACGCTACTTTTTTCCTTTATCTTCCATTAGCTGTGTCTTTATGGAAGCTGTACCCTTGGTTTTGGAAGCAGAGTTCCAATAAGCGTGTATGCATTTCTGTACTTGTAACCTTTATTTTATCAGTCTTTACAGCAGTTGCACTTTTAATTTCGAAACCACCAATCAATGTTTACGATGCTTGGTTTGCTTATTTAGTCATTCCACCTATTGGTTTAGGAATCTTGTCTTACTTAACCGAATTTGTTCGCAATAATATTCAATTGCGACAAACTATTGTAAAATCTGAAAAGCTCCATGCAGTCGAACAAATGGGAGCGGCGATTTCTCATGAAATTCGAAATCCTTTAACTGCAGCAATGGGATTTGTTCAATTGCTGATGTCTAATACTCTACCAAGACATAAGCAAAAAGAGTACTTGATGATTATTAAAGAAGAGTTGGCTTCTGCTGAACATGTTATTCAAGAATATCTAACTTTTTCAAAACCAGCATTAGATACGGTCGAAACCCTTCAAATCAAACGTGAATTGCAACAAGTGATATCTATTTTAAAGCCTACTGCAAACCAGCATTCGGTAGAAGTCATTACGAATTTTTCTTTGATAGGCGCGATGGAAGGTGACCGGCAAAAGTTTCATCAATGCTTTATCAACGTCATGAAAAATGCGATAGAGGCAATGCCTGGTGGTGGAAGATTATATGTTGAAACTAGTTATGACCGATACACTGTAAGCATTATAATCCGCGACACTGGTATGGGTATGACAAAAGAACAAATTGAGAGACTGGGTGAACCTTATTACTCTACTAAAGGACCAAAAGGAACAGGTCTTGGAATGATGGTCGTTTATAGTATTGTGAAAGCAATGAAAGGTACGATCAAAGTAACAAGTTCTGTTGGCGAAGGAACTGAATTCACATTCCAATTTCCATCTGTCCTTGCCACAAACGAACCCCACGCCTGAGAACGTGGGGGTATTTTATGCGTATTCTAAAAAAGCCTTTCCTCTCCTTTTAGTCCGAATATCCCTTTTAATAGCCTCGTAAACTTCATTTTTTGTTCCTTTTATTTCCTGTTTTTCTTCGGTAAGTAGGCAATACAAAAGTTTTAAATCTAATGCAGTGGCCTCCTTCATTACCTTAGTTTTTGCGGTAGCATCAATATAGGTAATGATTTGTTCGGCTGTATTCAGCTTCGTAAAATGTAGTTTCGTTCCTACCAACCCACTATATTTTTTTTCAAATAAAGAATCGACAATATCGGAAAAAGATGGTTTAGTTGTCTTGTTGGACTTTTTTTCTATTTTAGCCTTGCCCGTTTTTTCCTCAACCAAGATATCACCGTAACCATGAAAAAGCTCAATTATTTTCTCAACTTCTTTGATTTCCTTTTTTGGTATTTGCAACGTTTCATAGATCGTTTTTAATTTTTCCAAATAATCTGCTACCTTTTGATAGGTTAATGTACTCATCTAATTCTTCCTCCACTTAAAAGAGACTATTAAAAATGTTTGGTTCGATACAGAATAGAATTTCATCCGTTAGCTCTGCATATTCGGAACGTTTTTTTCCATTTGCTGTATCACGTGCAATTTCCTCAATGTGTCTGATCACTGTTTTGAAAAGATAATTCCCTTCTTCCAAATCTGATAGAATCGAATCAATGTTTGCTTCTTTTAATTCTGCTTTTAAATCCTTCATTTCCCTTACATTATTCACATTTGTTTTTTTCAATGTTTCAAATATCCCAATTAATTTTGGTTTCGTACCAAACAATAATTTCGCTAGCAATGCCTTTTCATGTTCCACACTAAAGGTATTGTAAATTTTCTCGACAGACTTAATGTAATGAACCACCCCGCGAATACTTATCGTTTGAATAATCGACGGAATTAAATAATAATCTGACAGAAGAAATGCGCCTTGGGTAATCACATTATTACTTGGTGGACAGTCAAACAGAATATAATCATACTTACTTTCGAGCTTCATACTTTGGAAAAACTGTTGGAGCACAGCTAGGTCATCAAAATCATCTCTTAATCTTAAAGCAATTTGATCGAGGCCACCATTTGTATAAAATAGATTAGATGGAATGAAGTGAATTTGTTCAGGGGTTTGTTTGATTAAACGAGTCGTATCAATAGTATATTTCAAATAAGGGTACTGTTTAAATTGTGCCCACAAATCGTAGACAAAGTTTAGACTTTCGTTGTTCTTAAGCTGTTCAAGGTTTCGATCAATTCTTGTAAGACAAATTTCACTCAGTGAGCATTGTGGATCTAAATCAATTAGGAGTACCTTCTTTTTCGCTTCTGCCAAGTGAAGCGCAATCTGATAAATACTAGTGGTCTTCCCCACTCCCCCTTTATAATTCCCAACAAAGATCTTTTTGCCTTCCGCCACTCGCTGACCCCCTCAGAAGTATTCATTTTAATGTATTAAGGAAGTGGGAAAATATTCTTATTTTGATTTATCATAATCTTTTCTTATGTCAATTTATAAAATATTTATAATTTTCTTATATCAATTATTACTATATGATAAAAGTAACAAACGCAATGGAGGAGAAAGAATGGATATTAAATCAGACGTAAAAACACAATTTGGCCGCAGTGCTACCTCTTATGTAACAAGTGAAGGTCACCGTAAAGGTGGAGATTTACAAACATTGATTGCATTAGCCGATGCCACAGGAACAGAGCTAGCACTCGATGTTGCTACTGGTGGCGGACATACTGCGAATGCCCTTGCTCCTCGTGTCAGAAAGGTTATTGCATTAGATTTAACACCAGAAATGTTAGCTGCTGCTGAAAAATTTATTAAAGGAAATGGCCATGACAACGTTGAATATGTTGAAGGTGATGCTGAAAAACTACCATTTTCAGATGAATCATTCAATATTGTGTCTTGCAGAATTGCTCCTCACCATTTCCCTAACATTACAAGTTTCGTGAGTGAAGTATCACGTGTTTTAATAACAGGTGGACAGTTCTTGTTAGATGATAATGTAGCTCCTGAAAACAAGGAATTTGATGAATTTTATAATACTGTTGAAAAAAAGAGAGACTATAGTCATTTCCGTGCTTGGAAAAAGTCTGAATGGCTTCAAATGCTAGAAAATGAAGGTTTTGAAATCCAAGAACTCTATCGTTTTGACAAGCCATTTGACTTTGAAAGTTGGTGTAACCGTATGAATCTTTCAGACACCGAAAAGGCCGAACTGAACGAATACATGCGAAACTCCTCCGAAAAGGTCAAACAAAAGTTTCGTATTCAGATTGAGAATGATAAAATCATCTCCTTCCAGGGAGAAGCATTTGTTTTAAAAGCTACAAAACTTTAAGATAAAAGTGGGGGCAAGACCCCCACTTTCTTTCGTTTAGGAGGTATTCGTTTTGCTTAAAAACAAAGTTACTGAACTACTAAAGATTGAACATCCTATTATCCAAGCTCCAATGGCTGGTGGTGTTACAACTTCAGAATTAGTTTCTGCTGTATCAAATGCAGGAGGCTTAGGTATGATAGGTGCCGGATACATGACGCCTTTGCAATTACAGGAACAGATTAGTGAAATCAAAAAGCTTACCTTCCATTCTTTTGGAGTTAATCTATTTGTTCCGACCGATTTTCATACTAAAGAAGATGAAGTGAAGTTAGCAAATCAATTACTGAACCCCATTCGAGAAAAATTGAACATACCTCCAAAAGAACATATTGAGATCCCTTCATTTACGGATACAGTAAAAAAGTTTGATGAGTAAATTAACATTATCATTGAGGAAAAAGTTTCTATTTGTTCCTTTACATTTGGTCTTCCTTCAAAAGAAGTGATTTCCAAATTAAAACAACATCAGATGGTTTTAATAGGAACAGCAACATCTGTTAAAGAAGCCATTGAAATCGAAAAGTCAGGATTGGATCTAGTTGTTGTTCAAGGCAGTGAAGCTGGCGGGCATCGTGGAGGATTTATTCATAACGGGCACAAGGGCTTAATTGGCTTAATGTCACTTATACCACAAGTGGCTGATAACGTTAAGATTCCAGTCATAGCCGCTGGTGGAATCATGGATGGCAGAGGATTAAGCGCATCTATTTGCTTAGGTGCACAGGCTGTTCAAATGGGGACCGCATTTTTGACCTGTATTGAGAGTGGGGCACATCCTGTCCATAAAAAATCCATTCTGAATGCTTCTGATGACGAAACAGTCGTAACCCGTGCATTTTCTGGTAAATGGGCGCGAGGACTCGTCAATCCCTTTATTGAAAACATGAAGGAGCACGAAAAAAACCTCCCAGAGTTCCCTTTTCAAAATTCACTTACCCAGGATATCCGAAAGGCATCAAATTCGCAGAATAATAAGGACTTCATGTCCCTTTGGTCTGGACAAAGTCCAAGATTAGCTAAGAATCAAAGCGTTGCAAACTTAATGGAATCTATCATCTCCGAAGTAAAACACATCACATGTTAAATTTGTTCGGAAGATCCTTGTCCGAAGTTGGCTCTACTTCAGAAGCTATCTCGCTTATTCGGCGGTCCCTTGTCCGAAGTTGGCTCGACTTCGGACACTATTTCGCTTGTTCGGCGAATCTTTGTCCGAAGTTGGCTTGGCTTCAGACACCATCTTGCTTTTTTGGTGATTCCTTGTCCGAAGTCTGATCGACTTCAGACACTATCTCGCTTGTTCGGTGGTCTCTTGTCCGAAGTTTGCTCGACTTCAGACACCATCTCACTTGTTCTCCGAATTTTTGTCCGAAGTTGGCTTGGCTTCAGACACAATCTTGCTTGTTTGGCGATTTCTTGTCCGAAGTTGGCTCGACTTCTGACACATTATCACTTGTTCTCCGAATCCTTGTCCGAAGTTGGCTCGACTTCAGGCACAATCTCGCTTGTTCAGCGATTCCTTGTCCGAAATCTGCTCAACTTCAGACATAATCTTGCCTGTTTGGAGGTGCCAAGTCCGAAGTTGGCTTGGCTTCAGACACTATCCCGCTTGTTCGGCGGTCCATTGTCCGAAGTTGGCTCGACTTCGGACACAATCTTGCTTGTTCGGCGCATCCTTGTCCGAATTCACCTCGGCTTCCGACACTATCCCACTTGTTCGGCGGTCCCTTATCCGAAGTCTCCTCGGCTTCCGACACTATCCCACTTGTTCGGCGGTGCCTTGTCAGAAGTTGACACAGCTGCTTCAGCGCTGCAACTCTAATTAGTTCTTTATGGCGTAACAATGATTCAATGGTCCACTGCCTTTTCCAAGGTCAAGTCCCCCTTCAATTGCTCCCGTAATATATTGTTTTGCTTCTTTTATACTTGTTTTAATATCATGGCCTTTTGCTAAATTACAAGCAATGGCTGATGATAACGTACAACCTGTGCCATGCGTGTTAGGGTTACTGATCCGTTCTCCCGGGAACCATGTTAACTCGCCATTACTATATAATAAATCATCCGCAGTATCTTCAAGATGCCCACCTTTAATTAGAATGGCACCTTTATAGGTTTCGGACAATTTTTGGGCAGCCACTTGCATGTCTTCCTTCGTGGTAATCTCCATCCCACCAAGCGCCTCAGCCTCATGAATATTGGGTGTAATAATAGTAGCAAGCGGAATTAGTTGACTAATCAAGGCGTCCATCGCCGATTCACTCAAAAGTCTACTCCCACTAGTTGATATCATAACTGGATCCACTACTATATTTGAAGGCTTATATTCTTCTAGTTTTTCCACGATTTTATGGATGATTTCAGGTGATGACACCATCCCGATTTTTACACTATCAGGAAAAATATCAGTCATGATACAATCCAGCTGTTGCCCGACAAATTCAGGAGTCGAATCGAGAACACCGTATACGCCAGTCGTATTTTGAGCAGTAAGAGCTGTGATTGCACTCATTGCATACATATTATGCGCTGTAATTGTTTTAATATCTGCCTGAATTCCCGCTCCTCCACTACAATCAGATCCTGCAATCGTCAATACCTTTTTCATTATTATTCACTCCCTACCATCTTTGCTGAAAGCTTATGTAACTCCTTTGTAGCCGTTGTGATATCGGACTGTGCAAAAATCGCCGATACAACCGCAACACCGTCTACTCCACTTCCAGCTAACTCTAAGATATTTGTTTTATTAATCCCACCAATTGCAACGATAGGAATCGAAACACTCTTACAAATTTCTTGAACTGTTTCGAATGTCATTGGTTTCGCGTCTTTTTTTGTACCTGTTGGGAATACAGAACCAATACCAAGATAATCTGCACCAGCTTTCTCAGCAGCAATAGCTTGTTCTACATTTTGAGCCGACACGCCTAGAATTTTATCCGCGCCAATCATGTCACGTACTTTTTCAACCGGCATATCCTCTTGACCAACATGCACACCATCTGCATCACAAGCTAGTGCAATTTCAACATTATCGTTAATAACAAAAGGAATATCATAAAAAGACGTTAACATTTTAAGTTCAATAGCTTCTTGTAAAAAATCATCATACCCAAGATTCTTTTCTCTTAGTTGAAGGAATGTAATACCACCTTTAAACGCTGCTTCGACTTGTTCCACTAAGGTTTGGCTGCCTGTCCAGGCACGGTCTGTTACTGCATATAGTTGCATAAATTTTTTATCGATTTTCAATGTTCATACCACCTTGTAGTTGCAAAAAATTTAGTTTACTCATCGCATCAATCAAGTACATACGGAATGATGAAGTTCCTGCATCCATTTCTTCTGCTTTTTGATGAGCTAATTCACCGCAATATCCCATTGTGCTCACTGCTGCGGCTGTACTCTTAAAAATTTCATTAGGATTCGCTCCACAATAAGCAGCTACAACAGAGGTAAGCATACAGCCTGTCCCTGTAATTTTCGACATCAACGGATGGCCATTTCTGATTGCAAATGCTTCGTTAGAGTTCGCAACGATATCTATAGCACCTGTGATTACAATGACTGCACCAGTTTGTTTACTTACCTGTTTACCAAACTGAATCATTTCTTCGAGATTACCTTCATTAATAACGTCTTCTGCAGCTGCATCCACACCTTTGATATTTCCACTGCCTGCATGTACCGTTTTAATTTCTGATAGGTTCCCTCTGATAACAGCAAATTGTATCTCATCTAAAAGCCGATAAACAGTATTAGTTCTTAGGCTGGACGCCCCTGCTCCAACCGGATCCAAAACAACAGGATGTCCTAGTTTGTTCGCAACTTTCCCTGCTAAAATCATTGATTCTATCGTTCTCTCATTTAATGTACCAATATTAATCACAAGCGCATTGCAAATACTTGTAATCTCCACCACTTCTTTTGGATCGTCCGCCATAATTGGTGAACCTCCACAAGCAAGGACGATATTTGCAACATCATTAACCGTCACATAGTTTGTAATATTATGGACGAGCGGTGTTTTTTGTCTAACGTTTTTTAAGATTTGCTCAAACATGGTCATCCTCCATTCTAATAAAAAATGCGGTATACCTGAAACAGATATACCGCATGAATCGTCATACTTACACACATTCCCTACGTTGGCATTATCCAAATCAGGTAAAGGGTCAAAGCTACATTTTGCTTACTCTCAGCCCACAAGTGTGAGCTCCCCTGCACTATTCAATTTGATTCTATTATAGCATACGAATTTGTGCTGTCATTCTTTTTAAGTCCTATACATTTTTCCGGAGGCTTAATGCATCATATTGTCATCTTTGTTGTCTATGTATAGTGTCCCATCTTTCTGTACCTCTGCATAAAAGACCTCAGATACATCCGTCACCCCAACATTTTTTAATTGTTGGTTAAGCCAGTTTGTATCTAAATTTAATCTAGAAAGATTCATGTTATTAATTACACCGTCTGAGATGACCTCGATCGAGGTTGGATATATATAGGGAATACTCTTAACACTGGCATCCTCTTTTGTGTAAGGCATTTTATGTTCGTATGGCATCACCGAAAGTTGGCCACTAGTTTCAAAGATGGCATACTGTACATCTTTAATAGAAAAGTACCCTTTTTGTCTTAATATTGAATTAAGGGTATCCATATCTAGTCGTGTTGAACGAAGTGAATTCTCCATAACCTTTCCTTCTTTTATCACAATGATCGGTTCCCCTGTTGTTACTTTCCTTGCTTTTTTCGACTTTATATCAATAAAAGCAATCGTTAATGTAAAAACAGTCCAGCCTATTAACGCTAGTACCCCATTTAATATACTTACATTTGAATTCATTGCAAAATTTGCGGCAATAGAGCCTATAGCAATGGCAGAAACAAAATTAAAAAATGTCATTTGACTGATTTCTTTTCTTCCCATTATTCTTGCAAGTACAAATAACACAACAAAAGCAATAGCGATCCTTAGTAAGAGCTGTGAAGCAGCCATCATAAAACTCCTTTTTAGTTTGTTGAGATTTATTTTATCCCTAATAAAGCGAATTAATTAATTCACCCAATTTTAAAAAAAGAATTGTTTTCTTCACAACAATAGTGTACGATACATAGTATAAATCAAATACTGTATGTCATATAGTAATAAAAATGAGGTGGGTAAATGAGTGATTTATTTAACTCATTAATAACTGAACTAAGAAGAGGAACGTTGACACTAGCGGTTTTGAGTCAATTACGAACCCCACAATATGGCTATTCCCTAGTCCAGTTATTAGAGGGGTCAGGTATCAACATTGAGCAAAGTACGTTATATCCACTGCTTCGTCGGCTGGAAAAACAGGAACTAGTGACAAGCAATTGGGACACAACGGAGAGTAGGCCCAGAAAGTACTATGTTTTGAGTGAATACGGTCTCGAAATCTTTTTACAATTAAAAAAGGAATGGATTCAAAATTCGAAAGAGCTATATAAATTATTAGAGGGAGAGGAAGATTATGAATCTGATTGAAATTTACATTCAGGAAGTCACGCGACGACTTCCTGAAAAAGTGAGAGATGACATTGCTCTTGAACTGCGGTCGACAATCGAGGACATGTTGCCCGATGATTACAATGAAGAAGATGTAAAAATCGCGTTAGAAAAATTAGGGAGCCCGGCAAAATTGGCCAGTGGTTATCTTGATCGGCCCATGTACCTTATTGGACCACGTTATTTTGATGTGTATATTACTTTATTAAAAATGATTATACCGATTGCGGCTGTTATCTCACTCATCGCAATCATCCCTGAGTATTTTCTTGGGCAACAAGGTGAGGAAACCATCATTAATATGGTATTGGAAATTGTCGGTTTCGGCATATGGAGAATTATTGAAGTATCAATACAAACATTCTTTTGGCTGACAATTGTGTTTGCCATTATCGAAAGAACGGATAAATCAAAAGATGACCAACCATTAACAGCCAGTCTAAAAAAATGGACTCCAGATGATTTAAAAAGTATAACCTATATCCCAAAGAAAAAAGCGATCTCAAAGTTTGAAGTTTTTGGAGGTTTACTATGGACTGCCATTTGGGCAACTCTATATTTTAAAGCAAATCAGCTTTTAGGTATCTACGAAGGCGGGAAAGATGGACTTGAATTTGTAATTCCAGCCTTAAATCAAGACGTTTTGTTACAGTTCTGGCCAATCGTTCTTATTGTGATTGTTACAGAAATTGCACTTGCTTTATATAAATTAATTAAGGGACAATGGACGAAAGGCTTGGCCTTCTCTAATGCTGCTGTCGAACTAATCGGAGCCATTGTATTCATCGTGATATTCATACATCCGAATATCATGAACCAGGCCTTTATCACCTATATGTCCGAAGACCTTTTCACCATGAACCCAGATCACTTTAACTCTAGGTTTATTATTGGTGTAATTACTATTCTCTTAGTATCTGCGGCAATTAGTATATATGATGGTTTTCGAAAGGATCGTATCCGATAACAGACTTTTACCAACTCCCGTGGGATTAGTTGTCCTAATCTTTTTCTCGAATGCATATAGATGAGTAATAGATATGGAACAAAGGAGTTTGGTAACTTTGAATAAATTGTTGACCGCCATCGGGATTCTATCCATTATATTTGTGACCGGTGTAATTGAATCAGATGATGTCTATGAATACAAAAATGCAATTTCTGTATCTGGTATGTCTTCGGACGAAGAAGTAACAGCAAATCCGGAAGAGGATACTTCAGAAGAGGAACTGATTCTAGAATTGGAGATGCAGTATGTTGACACTGAGATTGTCAACGGTAATAAGGTTGACATCTACCGTGAATATGAAATTTATCGTAATGAAGCGAATGAAGTAATCAAAAGAGTTCCCACTGACAATTATGAGTATTTAGAGTATTGGGGATAAAGATAAGGAGTTAAGTCCTGTGTATAAGGCTTAACTCCTTTTTTCTTAACAACTTTCTACAAATCTTGTAAAAATACGTTTCGCAATCTCATCACCATTGACCGCCAAGCCTTCAGGATGCCATTGCACGCCTAACACAAAAGAATGTCCCTTGCTTTCGATTGCCTCGATGATTCCATCTGAAGCAACCCCTGAAACCTCAAGTGGATATGGTACATGGCGAACTGCCTGATGATGGTACGTATTCACCCTAAATTCAGAAGTCCCAGCAATAGATTCTAGCAAACTCCCTTCCTTCGCTTTCACAAAGTGGGCAAGATGATATCTTGTTGCCTTCTGTGAGTGCTGAAGAAGTTGAGATTCATGTTGATCATAAATATCCTGATACATATCCCCACCAAGTGCGATATTCAAAATCTGGATCCCGCGACATATCGCAAGGATTGGCTTATTTGCATCTAACATCTCCTGAATGATGGCTGGCTCAAAATCATCTCTTCCTGGCGAAATCGTCCCGAGTTTTGGATGTGGCTCCTCTCCAAATAAGGTTGGGTCAATATCCCCTCCCCCTGTCAGTAGAAGCCCATCTATCTTACTGGCAATCTGTGAAACATCTTCATCAATGCCAATTGGCAAAATAACCGGAATTCCTCCTGCTCCAATTACAGCTTGAATATAATCATTCGACAGCGTATGTTTATAATCCAACTCAACATGCGAGGTAACACCAATTATCGGCTTATTCATGTCGATTCCCCCTCATTATGAAATGATCTCACTCATCAGTTCTGCCAATGAATACAGTATGTTTCCATTCCTACCTGTTGTCGTTTTCGCAGCTAGTAATGACTGTAATATCGCTTCCTCTGTGGCGTCTGCTGTTGCTAAAAAGGCTTGATCCAAGTCATCTTCATGAATGACTTTTATGCTTTGAAGTTCCCCTTTATTTTCATGACTGATTGTGTTTGCGGTTGAGAAACCGATGAAAACATCCCCACTCCCATTTCCAATAAAAGAACCGGTTCTACTAAGTCCCACTGATGCACGTTTGATGATTCGCTTTAATTGACGTGATGTCACTGGCAAATCAGTTGCAATGATGATCATGATGGAGCCTTTGTCACCCTTCTCGCTTTTTGACGAGATCTTCTCTTTGATGATTGGACCCACATGGATTCCGTTTAGGCGAAACTGATCAATCTCCCCAAAATTCGAGAGCACTAGGACGCCTAAGGTGTAGTTTCCATGAGGATATGTAAGTATTCGTGACGAGGAACCGATCCCCCCTTTTAGCCCAAAGCATTTCATTCCCGCCCCTGCTCCGATACTGCCTTCTTCGAAATTGGGTGTTGCTGTTTCTAGAGCCTCCCGGACATTCGTTTCCGTGACGGACCGTTTTCGGATATTATTTAAAAACATATCATTGCACTCGCCGATGACAGGATTTACCGTTCCGGTTGTATCACCGATTCCAGCGTTTTGCTCAAGCATATAACCTATAAGGTGATTAGAGGCTACCCCCACGCTTAGCGTATTTGTTAGCAGAATAGGTGTTTCAATTGTACCCAGTTCATCGATTTGAAGAGTCCCCATCGTCTTTCCGAACCCATTCATAGCATATGAAGCAGCAACCACTTTATTGTTAAAAATATTTGTGTCATGTGGGATGATGGCTGTCACCCCTGTCTGGATATCCCCGTCGGATATGGTGGAGTGGCCGACTCTCACGCCTTTTACATCTGTGATTTTATTTAAAGCTCCTGTTGGTAAGTTACCGATAGTTATCCCGTAATCTTTTAGTCTTTTTTGCATTTTTGTGTAACCCTTTCCGAATGGTATTTGTTATTAGTATAGGTTAAATGGCTCGTTCTTTAGTATAGATGGGGAGAGATTTTTTTGTAGTGCATTTGGATGGCGTGTAACTGGTTCGGTGTTTCCTGATTTTATCCATTCACAGGCATGTTTCACGGCTTTACTGGTGCGTATTCTCCTAAATTCACCCAGGTGCGGGTATGTTTCGGCGTATAACCGGTTCAGTTTTTCCTACTATTATCCAAACAGTGGCCTCTTTTAAGTGTTTAGTATGCTACCTAGCTTCAAATATGGCCTATTGATTACTCTTCTACTCTTCTAATCTAACAATCGGTCACGTATCACCCGCTTGCGTTCCCTTTCCCCATTCCAAATCTATCGATTGGGCACGTATCCCACTCTTGCGTTACCTTTCCTTACTCCAAGTCAAAAAATCGGACACGCATCCCCTCTACAATCCAATTAGTTGAAATGTTCTGTAGAATTCTATTAAAATGAAACTATCGTTTAGACAATTTAGGAGGGGAAAACATGAAAGCGTTTGTACATTACAAAGTTCCTGGAATGGACGGAACATCCTATTCCGATATTGATGAGATTGAACCAAAACAAGGTGAAGTGAAGGTTAAGCTAAAAAGCGCTGGACTCAATCACCGTGATTTATTTGTTTTACATAGACATAAAGAAACAGATCCCCCATTAGTAATTGGGTCGGATGGCGCTGGGATTGTTGAAGCGGTTGGCCCTGGTGTTGAAGATGTTAAGATTGGGGATGAAGTAATCCTCAATCCTTCCTTAGGCTGGAAAGAAAATAGCGATGCTCCACCTGAAGGTCATGAGATTCTTGGATTACCCGATCACGGAACCTTTGCCGAAAAAATCACAATCTCTGCGGATAATGTTGGTCCAAAGCCAGCACATTTATCATGGGATGAAGCTGGAGTCTTATCTCTTGCAGCCATGACTGCCTATCGCGCATTATTCACTCGTGCAAATGTAAAGCCAACTGATACTATCTTATTACCTGGAATCGGAAGTGGTGCCGTAACGTTCCTTTTACTATTTGCGAAAGCAATCGGGGCTCGTGTTATCGTTACTTCTCGCTCTGAAGCGAAGCTAAAACAAGCTCTTGAATTAGGCGCTGATGTAGCGATTGATAGCAATGGTAACTGGAATGAGGCGTTAAATGGAGAAAAAGCAGATATCGTAGTTGAAACAGTTGGAGCAGCGACATTCCATAAATCACTTGGACAGCTTCGAAAGGGTGGAAAAATGGTAACATTCGGTGCGTCTGCTGGTGATTCGGTGGACTTCAATCTTCGTGAATTCTTTTATGGTCAATATACATTACTTGGCTCCACCATGGCGAGTACAGAAGAGTTTAATGAAATGTTGCAATTTGTCAATGAACATAAAATTAAACCTGTAATTGATAAAGTATACCCTCTGGAAGAAACTAAAAAAGCAATGCAGCGTATTGACGAAGCTGAACAATTCGGAAAAATCGTGATAAAAATCGAAGACTAAAACGTAAAGCTCAAGTCACCCTCACCAACAAGAAGTTCAAGAAAAGTGCTGAAAAGTAAGTGCTTTTTGCATTCAGAAGCGATCGAATTGTGACCCAGGCCGATTGGCGCCTGATACTAGATAAATCGAACTGCACCTTAACAAAAGGTGCAGTTTTTTTATCCAAAATAACTAGCTAACTTTTTCTTCATCTGTTCCTTGTTCTCAGCAAATTGTCTATGGCGGTGACCATTTCCACCTGAGGTATGTGGAAATCCATAAAGAACATTATCTGAGGATACATACCCATTTTCTGCAAGGTAGTTGAACACTGCTGTCACATTAACCCCTAGAGGAATGATAAGCGGATTTTGAATACGTACTAACTCTTCTGTAAAACTATCCATAATATGCTTCTTTAACAGTTCCGTTTTTAACATCTTTGGAGTTGAGCCACTGTAGTTTTTACCCTTATAGAATACTGGATACCTAATAACAGAAGCGGTTTGAACAAGATGACTGGCAGACGTAAAAAGCTCACTGGTCGATTCAACTTCGAGGTATGAGTGTAACCCAAGTTCATCGAGCATCCCAATCAGATTTTTCCTCATCGGCCCTTCAAAACTTGAATTCTTTTTCACCTCGTGTAAGAGTTGCTCATCAGATAGACCTTTATTTTTCGGATCAAGGATTGTTGAAAATGATTTTTTCATTTGATGTAGACCTGGTGTGATTCCGACAATCATGACTTTTGCAGACTCATTTACGTATTCAAATGGGGCATAATAAATTTCGAGGTGCTTATTTTCATCCACTTCCAATAAAAATGTCTTGCTCTTAATGTCTTCTTCCTTATAGTCCCTGGGCAAGGATAAAATTTTTTGTTTGTATGTTTCGAACTTCGAACCAGCCACGATTGCCACATGAATTCCTCCCTTAAGCTGTAAAAGGTATACCGGATTGGTATACCTTTACGCTACTACGTCTCGTTCATTTTTAAATTTTTCGTATTGTTTTTCGTCCATTATTGTTTTTAACATCTGAACAACTTTCCAAACGTCCTCATAGGAATTATAAAGGGGCACTGGTGCAAGTCGGATGATATTTGGAGCTCGAAAGTCTGGAATCACTCCATTTTCTTTTAGCGCCTTACAAATTCGTGCTGCTTCCTTATGCTCGAGACTTACGTGACCTCCCCTAATAGAATTATCACTGGGTGAGCCAATCGTGAAACCCATACCTGTTAGTTCAGAAGCGATTAGTTCAATTAAAAAATTAGTCAATCCAAGAGATTTACTCCGAATATTTTCAATCCTTGCCTCAGCAAACATTTCAAGTGAACCTAGTAAAGGTGCCAAACTTAATACATGAGGAGTCCCAATTTGAAAGGTCCCCGCATTGCCCGCTGGCGTAAACGTATGTTCCATATCAAATTGCTTTTCTTTATTCGATCCAAACCATCCCGCTAAACCCGGTAATATACCAAAGTGCTTACGATTCACATACAATCCTGCAACCGCTCCAGGCCCACCGTTAAGATGCTTATAATTGCACCAAAAGGCAAAGTCTACATCCCATTCAGAAAAGGAGTGTGGAATCGCACCGATTGAATGACAGCCATCAAACCCGATTAAAATTCCGCGCTTATGCGCTTCATAAGTGAGACGTTGCATATCTATGATATGACCACTTCGATACAATATGCTTGGCAAAACCACCAGAGCCACCTCATCGGTCATAGCCGAAATGATGTCTTCTTCAGCAATATATCTTCCATCATGACTTTTTACCCTGATAAGATGCTCATCTGGGTTAAGTCCATGAATTTGCAACTGGCTTTTTAGGGCATAAATATCAGATGGGAAATTTAATTCATCCGCAACAATCTTTGTACGTTTCCCTTTTGGCTTATAAAAGGTGGCAACTAATTGATGGAGATTCACCGTCGTTGAACCCGTTACCATCACTTCCTCAGGTGATGCTCCAACAAGCGGAGCAAGTAATTCGCTTGCCTGTTCAGACATATAAAACCAAGGTTTCCTCCCTTGTGTCCATCCATCAATCCCATATTCTTTCCAATCCTCTAATGAACTAAGTAATGTACGTTCTGCCCGCTTTGATAACAGTCCAAGTGAATTTCCATCCAAATAGATGGTATCCGGTTTTATATAAAATTCATCACGGAACGGAGCTAACGGATCCTCTCTATCAAGTTTTCTTGCATACTCTAAAGAATTCAAAACAGATTCCCCCTTAAAAGAAATCATACATATATGCAGGACGATTCGGAATCATTTTTTCAAATGCTTCTATTTCAATTTCTGATCCTGCAATCATACCAACTGCAAAAAGTTCGTTCGGACGTTGATGACCGAAGAGGGCCGTGGACAATGCATTAATCGAAAGTTTAATCGCTCCATCTGTGTCGTCGGTAATACGAACCTTGCCATCTTTAATAAGGAATGTTTTTTCATTCCAAGGTGCAAATGGGTCTGTAATTTGAAGCTTAATCATCTCGTTTCCTGCAAATTTGTATTCTTGTAGAAATGACTCTACATCAACAATTCGCACCATAAAATATGGACTCACTTCTCGTTTCACGGTCTTTTGTCTCTTTAATGCGAAAAACAATGGTTCTTTTTCAAATGTAATCATTTCGAGCTCAGAAATCATTGAGTCATGCTGACATATAAAATTCCATAAGCCTTGTCTGGCCTCGACATTAACAGGGACAAATTCCTCAACCGTCATCTTACTATCCTTAACTTCATAAAGGACATAACCATTTGGCTTATTTGCTGGATCGTAATAAACCGCAATATTAAGATCATCAACCACGCTTTTCCACCAATCATCCTCCCGAACAAGCATCCCCGAGAATGTAGTTGCATACTGCGCATAGATCTGTTTAAGCTCTTCCAGATTGGCGTTTTCAAATTGATAACGCTTGATTGTACCATTTGCAGGTTCAAACATAGTCAAATCAGCTTGCTTATGAAGCGTTTTAAGGCGATTGCTAAATAGTTCCCAGCCATATTTTCGGTAAAAAGATACATCAAATGGATGCAACATCGAAACGGTAAATCCCTGTGTCCTCATCGTTTCAAGCGCATACGTAAGCAATTCCTTCACATATCCACGTCTTCGGTATTCCGGATACGACGCAACACCTGCTATTCCACCCATTTTAAACGGTTTATCCCCCACATATGTGGAGAGTGGTATGAGATGAAACTTTGCAGCTAACTTATTATTTTCATAGATTCCAAAAATTTGATGGTTTTTAAGTTTTTTAGGAACCTCATCAAGCTGTTGTTCTGAAAGCTTATATGTAAATGCATACTCTGATAAACGCACAGAATCTAAAAATTGTTCCTCAGTAAGTCTTTCGATTGTCATAGCCTACCAACTCCTGTTTAGAAAAGAATTAATCTATTGTGACCAATACTCATATTTACTCGCAGCTAACTTCGTCTAGACTAAAGATATTTTTCGCTTCAAATACAACAGTTTCCCCTTTGTCCATACACGTTTCTAAAATCTGTGTGTTCATTTTGTGGTTATCTCTAATTTCTAGTATTCTTACAACACCAAACGTTACAATCACAAGACTCCCAATGATTGCAATGAGGAGATTTCGTTTACTTTTACTCATTACTTCACCCCTTCTTTAGGGTAACATAGTTCCCACATTTTTCAATTTACAAAATGAATTTTCGAAATTTTTTAAAAATATTTTTCTGGATTTTTCATTCCATCTGGTGTAAGATGGTAACATTAACAACGGGGAGATGGTAGAAAATGAGGAAACGATTCGCTCTAGCCATCATCATGTTTGTTGCGATCATGTCTTTTTCAGCTACAATCACACATTCCCATGCATTTAAATCACCCGACATTCAAGAAAACACGGTTACTATTAGCAGTGTTTCGATCGACAATTTTTCATCCAATGATGATGGTAAATCGAAAATTTCTTTGATGCTTTTTTCAATCACAATGGGGTTTATCGTCCTTCGAGTTTTTATTAACAACATCGAAGTCGACAAATCTTTCCAAAAATTCATATGGCTAACACCCATTTTCTATCAATCCAATTATGTGGTAAAGGCTCTTTGATTTTTTTACATCATTTTAAAAATCAAGGAGGAGAAAAATTATGTGGTTTAGATTTATTATGATTGGATTATGTTCTTTAACGGTAACTAGTCTATTCATCTTCCAAGGTATTGAGATTACACAAGCATTTAAAGATTTCTTTACAAATAAATAAGATAAAAAAACGAATGTAGATGTGAGCTCTACATTCGTTTTTTATTTAGGTTATTCCTGAGCCATTCTTACCGTTGTACGATACAGGAGCTCAGTACCTAGTGAGATATCTTCAAAGGTTGAAAATTCCTTAGGATTATGACTAATTCCATCTTTACAACGGACAAATATCATTCCATATTCACATTCATATGACATGGCTAATGAGTCGTGAAAAGGACCGCTCATTAATTCCATTGGTTCCAATCCTATGCTTTGCATTTCATTGCGCATAATATCTTTGATTCTTTCTGCACAATAACGAGGTTCGCTATTAGTATCTTCTGTAATTTTACTTCGTAGCCCGTGTTCCTCGGTAATTTCCTTAATCTTTTCATGTAATTGTGCCTCAAGCTTGTGACGTCTATTTAAATCAATATCTCTTAAGTCCACCGTAAAACTTACCTTTTCAGGAATGATGTTACGTGAATCCGGGAAAACCCGTAAACTTCCCACTGTACCAACGGTTGGCGCCCCAGGCTCTTGGCTTGCTATCTCGTTGAGCGCTATGATAATTTTTGCAGCACCTACAAGGGCATCTTTCCTCATTGGCATTGGAACGGAACCGGCATGCCCAGCAAAGCCTTCTAATTCAACTGTTAACCATAATGGACCCGAAATACCTGACACAATTCCAACTGGTTTATTCATATTTTCTAGAACAGGTCCTTGTTCAATATGCATCTCAAGGAATGAGCCAATGCTTCCTTTTGGATACTCTGACTCTTTAAATTTTGAAGGATCGCAACCAAATTCAATGAGAGCCTCTCTTCTTGTAACGCCATCCTTATCCTGACGATCTAACTCATCTTCTTCGAGTTTCCCTAGGATTCCCCTTACACCAAATAATCCTTTATTAAAGCGGCAACCTTCTTCATCTGAAAAAGCAACTACCTCAATTGGGCGATTTGGAACTACGCGATTTTCTTTCATTGTTTGAATGACTTCAAGTGCGCCTAATACACCAATTGTTCCATCAAATCTTCCTCCATAAGGCTGGGAATCAATATGCGATCCTAGCATTAATATCGGGGCATCCGGATTTTTCCCTTCCATTCTTCCAATTAGATTTCCAAAGTGGTCAATTCTAGCAGTTAACCCCACTTCCTCCATCCAGCCTTTAACCGTTTCTACCGCTTGCCGGTCTTCCTTAGATAAGGTTAGTCGACACACTCCCGTTTCACCGATTTTCCCTATTTTTGATAACTCTGTAATTCTCTGTTCAAGTCGTTCCTTATTAATGGTTAATGTTTGGATATTCATAGAATCAGCCTCCTATTTAAATAGTGGTTACAAACGGTAGATTATGAGCTCTTGCAACCCCTTCGTAAACGACTTTTCCACCAATCACATTTAGTCCTTTGTGCAAGGCTCTATTTTCCGCAAAGGCACGTTCATAGCCTTTATTTGCAACCTGTAGAATATATGGGACTGTTACATTCGTAAGTGCAATAGTAGATGTTCTAGGAACAGCACCAGGCATGTTACCTACTGCATAATGAACGACTCCATCTTTCGTATATGTAGGATTTGCATGTGTGGTAACATGGGTAGCCGTCTCAAATATACCCCCTTGGTCAATTGCAACATCGACAATCACTGACCCTTCCTCCATTAAACGAACCATTTCTTCTGTCACCAATTTCGGAGCTTTAGCGCCTGGAATAAGAACAGCACCAATCACGAGATCAGATTCTGCAACCGCTTGGCCAATCGTAAATGGATTCGACATCAAGGTTGTGATGGAATTTCCAAAAATATCATCTAACTCTCGCAATCTTGTAGCACTGACATCTAATATCGAAACCTGCGCACCAAGGCCCACTGCAATTTTTGCAGCATTCATTCCGACTACACCACCGCCAATAACGGTGACTTTTCCACGACTAACACCTGGTACACCACCTAGTAGAACACCTTTCCCACCTTTTGTTTTTTCAAGAAAAGAGGCTCCAATTTGTGTCGCCATTCTACCTGCTACTTCACTCATTGGGGTGAGTAAAGGAAGGCTTTTATCCTCTAACTGCACTGTTTCATATGCAATCGCAACAACATTCTTTTGGATTAAAGCCTCTGTAAGCTCTCGATCTGCGGCTAGATGCAAATAAGTGAATAATAGTAATCCATCATAAAAATATTGAAATTCCTCTTGGATTGGTTCTTTTACTTTAATCACCATATCGCAAGCCCATGCATCTGCAGCAGTTGGAACTATTCTTGCTCCAGCATCAATATAAAGTTCATCAAAAAAGCCTGAGTTCAGGCCCGCACCAGTTTCAACAAAAACCTCATGATTATGTTGAACCAACTGCATGACACCTGCAGGAGTTAAGGCCACACGATTTTCATTATTTTTTATTTCCTTTGGTACTCCAATTCTCATTTCCATCCACCTTTCTTTTTTCTTGGGAAAAACACCCGCAATCTATTTCCTTTATGAAAATAGATTACGAGTGTTGATACATACCCTTTTTTACAATGACTTTATTTCTTCAATTAGGGTTCTTTGGACAAATTCTAGGTCTTCCTCAGAAATTGAAAGAGGTGGTGCAAGGGTTAAGACATTATTGTACCCTGCTACTGTCGCTCCATTTTTTCCGATAATTAGACCCCTTTGTAGGCACCCTGCGATCACTTTATTGACTTGACTTACTTCAAGTGGTTCCTTCGTTTGTTTATCCTTGACGAGTTCAAGCCCAATCAATAAACCTTTTCCTCTAATATCACCAACATAAGGATGGTCCACTAAAGCTGCTATAAGGCCATCTTTTAATTTGTCACCGAGGTGCTTTGACCGATCAAAAAGCTTTTCCTTTTCCATAATTTCTAGGTTTTTAAGTGCCAATGCACATGCTGCTGGGTTTCCACCAAACGTATTAACATGACGGAAATAGTCATATTCCTCTGACCCTTTAAAAGCTTCGTATATTTCTTTTTTCACGGCTGTTGCCGATAAAGGAAGATACGCACTTGTAATGCCCTTTGCCATTGTAATGATATCTGGTTTTACACCGTAGTTCATAAATCCAAATGGTTTGCCTGTTCGCCCGAACCCACAAATAACCTCATCAACAATGAGTAGGGCACCATGCTTTTCACATACTTCCTTTACTCCAGCCATATATTTGTCAGGTGGAACAATGACTCCACCACCAGTAATGATTGGTTCCATGATCACGCCGGCTATTGTTTCACTTAGCTCCCATGTCATCACACGGTCTATTTCCTGAACAGACTGTAAGTCCGACGCTACTGCATCCACCTTGTCATCAGATCGATATAGGTCAGGTGGCGAGACATGGAGGAAGCCTGGTGCAAGTGGTTCATATTTATATTTACGCTGTGCTTGCCCGGTTGCAGCTAGAGACCCCATGGAATTACCATGGTAAGCACGATATCGTGAAATAAATTTGTATCGGGAGTGTTCCCCTTTTTGCTGATGGTATTGTCTAACTAATTTAAAAGCCGTCTCATTCGCTTCCGACCCACTATTAGAGAAGAAAATAACATACTCATCTCCAAGCATTTCATTTAGTTTTTCAGCAAGTTGAATCGCTGGTTCATGGCTTTGTGTTAATGGATAATAGGCCATTTGCTTGAGCTGCTCATACGCAGCATGTGCTAACTCTTCTCTTCCATATCCCACATTTACACACCAAAGCCCCGACATTCCATCAAGATACCGTTTCCCATTATGGTCTGTCACCCATGACCCTTCTGCTTTCTTAATGACTAGCGTAGAATTTGGATTATATGGTTTCATGCCATGCCATACATAATCCTTATCCTTTGTTAAAAGGTCTTCCCCTTGCGTAACCTTCGTCATACCGCTTCCCTCCTCATCCAAATTAGTAATCAAATCGGGATGTAATCATCTTTTTGCGCGTATAGAAATTTACTCCATCTTTACCATTCACATGAAGGTCTCCATAAAACGAATCTTTCCAACCAGAAAATGGGAAAAAGGCCATTGTAGCTGGTACACCCACATTAATGCCAAGCATACCCGCTTCTGCTTCTTCTCTGAATTGTCTTGCTGCCCTAGCATCCTTTGTATAGATGGTGGCGCCGTTTCCAAAACGGGATTTCCGAATATAATCAAGACCTTCGTCTAAATCTTTAGCTCTTAGTAGACTTAAAACCGGTGCAAAGATTTCCTCTTTAGCAATCGTCATATCTGGAGTTACATGATCAAAAATGGTTGGTCCCAAAAAGTTTCCTTCTGGCATTTCATCCATTTCTTTTCTTCCATCTCTAATGAGTTGCGCACCTTCCTCAAGCCCTTTTTCTACATAGCCAAGGGCTTTATTAAGATGGGACTCTCGGATAACAGGTGTTAAAAGCACTTCATCATCCATTCCGTTTCCAATTGTTAGGTTATCTGCAGCGTCCTTTAACGCTGATACAAACTTTGCACCATCACCTACAACAACAACTGCACTACAAGCCATACATCGCTGCCCTGCACTACCAAACGTGGAGCTTATGATATTGGCTACAGCTTTCTCCATATCAGCATCCGGCATCACGATATGATGGTTTTTCGCACCTGATAAAGCTTGAACGCGTTTCCCTTGTTGCGCTGCACGCTCATATACGTATTTAGCTACTGGTTGTGAACCTACAAATGAAATTGCACTGACATTTGGATGATCTAACAAGCCATTCACAACATCATGTGCCCCATGAACAACATTTAAAACTCCGTTTGGTGCACCCGCTTCTGTAAATAATCTAGCAAGCTCATTAGCTAGCATTGGCGTCCGCTCTGATGGCTTTAAAATAAACGTATTTCCACAAGCAATTGCCAATGGGAACATCCACATTGGGACCATCATCGGGAAATTAAATGGAGTAATTCCTCCTACTACTCCTAATGGATATCGGAACATTTCAGAGTCTATATCCTCTGCAATGTTTGATAATGTCTCACCCATCATTAAAGTAGGTGCACCTGCTGCAAATTCAACACATTCAATCCCTCGTAGAACTTCACCATGTGCCTCTTTATATGCTTTACCGTTTTCTTGGACAACAAGTCTTGCTAGTTTTTCATGATTCTCCATTAATAAATAGTGATATTTGTATAAGATCCTTGCCCTTTTGGGAACAGGAGTATTTTTCCATGTTTTAAATGCTTCTCTAGCCGCTTTTACAGCTAAATCTACATCTTCCTTTGAAGAAAGCGGCACACGTACTAATGTTTCTTTTGTTGCTGGATTGGGTACCTCAAGTGATTGAGTTCCAAGGGCGTCCACCCATTCCCCATTTATATAATTTTTCAGAACAACTGTTTCATTTTTGACTACTGACATTTTTTGTACAGCCTCCTTTTTCGTATTTCAATATTCGTTAATCCTTAACCTATATGTAAATTATCCCTCATAATGAAAATGCTTTCATTAGACATTCTGTAAAATAACTGCTTGTTATTTTTCCACATTATGAATACTCTTTGCACGAAAAAACCCACTAACTCTAGTGGGCTATAAAACTTGCTTTTTCTCTTTTAGTTGATTTGATGAAATTAAAAATTCATATGATAAAATCATAAATTCAATCGCGAGCCGTTTTTCGTGATTCATAAAGTCTGAGCCTAGTAGCTTTTCTAGTTTTTGAATGCGGTGATATAATGTTTGCCTTACTACAAATAAACGCTTTGCCGTTTCTTGTTTCGAGCCGTTACATGATAAATAGGTTTTAAGTGTATCCATTAGTTTTCCATTATATTTTTTATCATATTCGATTACCGGCTCCAAATACTCTAATACAACCTCCTGCAAATCGATATGTCTGTTAAGTAACGAAATAAGCCTAAAAATATGTAAGTCATCATAAAAATAGCTTTGGGCTGGTACCGACATACGGTTTTGAATTCGAATTGTTTCTATCGCAGTTTGATAGCTTTTATGTAGATCTGTGAGCTCTTCTATAAATTTTCCAACGCCAAGTATCGGTTTGACTTTGTCATTACCTAGTTGTGACTCAGAGTCCATTAATCTTTGGATTCCATCTTGGACTCTCGCTTTCCACGTCACATGATTTCGTTCATTGAGAAGGATAAAAACAATTGTGTTTCTTTTATCTGCTACGTAAAGGGAAAAACCCTGTTGTTCAAAAACGGCACGGGTAAACATTTTGAAATAAGTTAAATCACTTGTGGAATAATCTTCAATGGAATCTATTTTACAAATACATACAACCGCTCCTTTTGGTTTACTAGTTGAAGTAAGAGCTAGATAGTCTTTTATCGATTCTTCGTTTTGTTCACCTTCCAACCAATCATTGATCCATTCTGTTTCTTCTACTTTATGTTTTTCCTCTACATAAAGATTACGAAGAAAAAGCTGTGCAAGGGCAGTTGCAGTTCGATCCAGAATGAGTTGATCAAATTCGGTTAGCTCTCTTTCCTCAGAAATGATTGCAAGTTCTGCATAGCTTTCACCTAGCAAATGGATCGGAATTTTGGCTATATAAGTCGAATCTTCAGTCTGGGATTGCAGGTCTTCTAGTAGTTTCTTTCGTTTTTGCTCGGTAGCTTCTGGAATAAATTGAGTTTCCCTGTTCGTAAAGAGGATAATTACTTGGACTTGGAGATAACTTCTAATAAATTTAAGAATTTCAACATAATGATCGATGGTTAATAATCGTTTATTTAATGCCTGTGAGTAACTTTCAAGATTGGAAATCATTTGATATTGGCTGTTAATAAGTAGCCCATGAATATCTTGCGTGATTTCAACAAAAGGTACTTCCTTTAAAAAAAGGATTATTGGAAATTGGGACTTGTTTGCGAGTTCAATGATTTCTGGTGGGATCGATGAGGTGTATATTCCTAATTCAATACAAATACCTGCTGCCTGCGAATCAATTAATTGCTCAATGACGGAGATAAATTTCTCCTTATTATCCCTCCAAGCAACACCGGTTGAAAGAATTAATTCATTTCCATTTAAGAGATTCTTAATATTAACAATTTCAACAACGTGGACCCATTTTACTTGTCGCCCGAGTCCCTCTTTACCTGCGATAACTTTAACACTTTCAAAGTTCTTTCGACTTAAAATATCATCAACTGTAAAATATGATTTCAATCTATAGCTCTCCTAAATTGAATTTTCAGATTAGTTCCATTATACGCGATAACTTGTCATTAAAGGAGTGTTTTTCCAAATATTTTTATACTTTCCTGTTAAATGGCCCAAAAAAAGCCAGTACCCTTCCACTGGTACTGGCTTTCAACTATTTTTATATTGGAACAAAAAAACATTATGCACCTTCCTTTTGTTGCTTAATTAGCATTACCGCAAAATACTTACGACCTTCTGGGGTGATAATGTGTAAGGTTTCTTTTTCATCTTCTTTCTCAAAATCTACAAACGCTCCGCTAAGGTTTTCTATTACATTAGTGATTTTATAGCCTTTTTGAAGGAAATAATCCACTTTGTCTCTCTCTTGCAAAAATACTTGATACTCTGACATGTACTGACACTCCTTTGTTTAATGTTTCAGGTACTATGCAGTCGTTTCTCTATCGATATCAGCCTCATACATATTGGTGTCTTCTTCGACAGTCCCTCCAGGTAGAGCCCAATTTAATAACACGCCCAAAATAGCTGAAAGTGCCATCCCATGTATTTCGAAGTTAGCTGAAAACTTCATAATGGCTCCACCGATTCCGACAACTAAAATAACGGATGAAATAATGAGGTTACGCTTATCACCCAAATCTACTTTACTATCAACAAGCATCCGTAATCCAGATGCAGCGATAATCCCAAATAAAAGGAGAGATATGCCACCCATTACTGCTGTTGGTATTGAGCTAATGAGAGCTGTAATTTTACCGATAAACCCAAATAGTATCGCAAACACTGCTGCCCCGCCGATAACAAAGACACTAAACACTCTCGTAATGGCCAATACACCAATATTTTCACCGTACGTCGTATTCGGCGGACCTCCCATTAATGCTGCTAGCATTGTGGCAAGACCGTCTCCCATTATCGAACGATGTAAACCTGGCCTTTGAATGAGATCTTTTTGAACGACTTTACTTAACACCATTTGGTGTCCAATATGTTCAGATAATGTGACAATTGAAACAGGTACCATGAGTGCAATAATACTTAGGGTTACAGTGGGAGAATAATGAACAAATGGAAAAAGAAAATCAGGTACTTCGAAAATTTTTGCAATCTTAACACCGGATAAATCCACTAAGCCGACAATGGCAGCATAAATATATCCTCCAACTATTCCAATTAAAACGGGAATTAAATTTAAAAAGCCTTTAAGGAAAATGGAGCTTAAAATAACAATCGCTAAGGTCACTAATGCAACTGTAAAATGAAGGAGACTATATTCACCATTTGGGTTATTCATTGCCATACCAACTGCTGTCGGTGCAAGGCTAAGTCCAATTACGATAATAACTGGCCCAACAACTACTGGTGGAAGTAATTTAACTAGCCATTTATGGCCTGTAGCTTTAATAACTAAAGCAACAATCCCATAGACTAGACCGGCTAGAAAACTTCCAATCATTGCTGCACCAGGACCATCTGCTGCTGTTGCCGCAATGATCGGGGCAATAAATGCAAATGACGAACCAACATATGCTGGAACTTGACCTTTGGTTATAATCAGAAAAGTGAGCGTCCCAATTCCACTTGAAATAAGGGCTACACCTGGACTCAAGCCAACGAGATACGGAACTAAGATGGTTGCACCAAACATGGCAAACAAATGCTGGATGCTTAAAATCAAAAACTTACCTGGTGGCGGTGTCTCGTTTATCCCCAAAACAACCTTCGAATCTTCACTGCTCATACCAAATCCCCCTTTGCTTTTGTTGGAATTGTTTAAACCTATCTCTTTAAGTCAACAGTTGTTTTATTAATGACATCAACGATTTCATTCTCAGAGATCTCCCAATCACGTCCTACTGTAATTCCTAAGTATTTCTCATCGTCTGGGTCAACAATTTCTGCCTGAGTGAATTTTTTGAAGTACCAATATTTCGCTAATACATAGTAAATAACTGCTCCTACCCCAAAGCCTACAAAGAAAGAGTAGGCGGAAAAGAAATAAGCAGCAGTCCCTCCGATTACCCAAGCGATCATACCTGCCCAGTTGACTCCATTTGAATACCTGTACTGCCCCTCACTCTCATAAAGTTCTGGAACATTAACCCTTCTCTTTCTTAGAACGTAATAGTCGGTAAATAAAATCCCTACAATAGCTGAGAGAATTCCCCCGATTATTAAAAGTGCTGGAATAATGACTCCAAATAGATTCCAAGGCTGTACAACAATACCTACAATTCCTGCCGTAATAACTCCTGCCCAAAATGGGAATTTCGGGCCACCCACGTTTGAAAAGATTGTTGCAGCCGGTATTACGTTTGCAGATGTATTTGTGGACCATTGCGCTAGTACAATCATTAATAAAAGGATAACCAGTACAATTCCTCCTGCTGCTTCCTGCAACGCAACAACAGGGTCATAATTTAAAACAGCAACGTACGCTACTGCACCAATGATAATCATAAATAAGTTGACAAGCGGCATAACAATTACATTTCCTGCAATTTGTGCCTTGTTTCGTTTTAACCAGTTCCTCTCATACTTTGGAGCTTTAAAGAACCTGGATAATGATGGCATGTCGGCCGCAAGTGTTGCCCAAAAGCCCATATTTGCCATTACGACAACCATAAATGCAGTTATTGCAGCACCCCCAGATACTGGACTTTCAACCCATGTCCAAATGTCTCTACCTTGATCAGCCGCTTTATCTGAAAGGGATATAAACATCCATATCGAGATGAGAATGATGATTGGAGCAGCCAAATCTGCAAATCGCTCAATTGCTTTGATCCCCAGGGCAGTGTTTACTAACTGAAAGGCTGCAAATAGTATGAAACATACGAACCAGTTATCAAACCCTACGAGAGTATTTAATATCGCATTCATAGCAGTTGCTCCAAAATAGGTATTTATACCAAACCAACAAGAAGCCGTTACACCACGTACTATTGAAGGTATATGAGTTCCGATTGTACCAAAAGGAGCCCTCATATAGACCGGAAACGAGAGCCCATGCTCAACTCCGATATCACCAATAAACGTCATAAAAATACCAATTAACACTGATCCTATAATTGTTGCGACAATTACCCAACCAAGAGGTAAATGCTTAATGCCATCTCCTCCGATTGCAAAAGCGGCTAGTAAAATCGCCATACCTACCCAAATTACGGAGAAACCAAACGCACTTACCCTTCTAGCCCCATGCCCTATTGGAAACAAATCTGGAGATTTCAGATAATTACTGTTTTTTTTCATTCCAACACCCTCTCTGATATTTATTTTAAATATTCTGAATTTTATTGGCGTATACTCACCTCATTGCTTATTATAAATAAAGGAAGGAGTTAAACTCCCCCCTTAATAACCATGGATTAAATTGTAGCTGTTTTATCTTTTACAACTTCGTATTTTTCTCCGTACTTTGCGCGCTTAATAAATTGACCTGCTCCTAGTTTTCCAACAAACTTCTTATCACGAACAACAAATTCGCCTCTAGATAGAACAGATACTGGTTCTCCGGTAAATCTCATTCCCTCAAATGCACTGTAATCAACTGCCATATGATGTGTCTCGGCCGAAATCGTTCGCTCGATATTTGGATCAAAGATGACAATATCCGCATCAGCGCCAACCGCTATCGTACCTTTCTTTGGATACAACCCAAACAACTTTGCCACTCTGGTAGAGGTTAGATCGACAAATTGATTAAGAGAAATTCTTCCTTTTTTGACCCCTTCTGAGAAAAGTACTGTTAAGCGATCCTCAATCATTGGGCCTCCATTAGGAATTTTCGAGAAATCACCTAACCCAAGTTCTTTTTGCCCTTTAAAATCAAATGAACATTGATCTGATCCAAACGTTTGAAGCTGCCCTGTTCTCAGGGCATTCCACAATACCTCTTGGTTCCATTTTTCTCGTAGTGGGGGAGACCAGACATACTTAGCTCCTTCGAAATTTGGCTTTTCCAAATAGGTTTGATCAAGGACTAAATATTGAGGGCATGTTTCTCCCCATACATCAAACCCCTTTTCTCTTGCTGCTGTAATTGCTTTTACAGCATCAGCGCAGGTAACATGAACAACATAAAGCTGAGAATTTGCAAGTCCTGCAAAGGTTGCAGCTCTTTCTGTTGCCTCCCCTTCGATTTCCTGTGGTCTCGTTAAAGCATGATAGATTGGGTCTGTTTTTCCTTCACTTAATGCCTTATTTACAAGATAGTCAATTACGTCACCATTTTCAGCATGAACCATGACCAGTGCCCCTAAATCCTTTGCGGCAACTAATGTTTTAAATAAAGTTTCATCATCTGCCTGAAGCACATTTTTGTATGCCATAAACACTTTAAAGGATGTAATCCCTTCATTTTCAATAACGGAGGGAAGCTCTTTTAAGACAGCATCGGTTACCTCTCCGATTGAAAGGTGAAAGCCGTAATCAATTACTGCTTTCCCTTTCGACTTCTTATGCCATGTATGAATGGCATCTTTCAGGGGTTCCCCTTTATTTGACAAGCAAAAATCGATGACCGTCGTTGTGCCTCCAAAGGCAGCTGCAATTGTTCCAGTTTCAAAATCATCCTTAGTAACCGTTCCCCCAAACGGCATTTCTAGATGTGTATGTGGGTCAATTCCACCTGGAAAAACATAGCACCCTTTTGCATCAACTACTTCTGCACCTTCAGTCGAAAGGTTTCTCCCAATTTGACTAATCACACCGTTTTCCACAAGAATTTCTGCTTGATAAGTATCTGCTGCTGTTACAATTGTTCCATTCTTTATCACTTTTTTCATCCAAAGTCCCCCTCAAAGAACGAAATTCTATTTATTTTACAGAGTTAATTTTACAACTAACTGCACCAAGTGCCGCCTGACGCTCATTCCATGTCATTGGAGGTAAACCACTTGGAATTTCAACCATATCAATTGCCCCATCAACAGGACATACAATCGAGCATAAATTACAGCCGACACAGTCTTCCTCTCTTACTTTTAAAATGCTATAGCCATTTCCATCCTTAAGCATGTCGATACATTGATGAGATGTATCTTCACATGCAATATGACATTTATTGCAGTTTATACAAACATCATTATTAATTCGCGCTACAATTTTATAGTTAAGGTCAAGGTCCCCCCAGTCAGAATATCTAGGCACCGTTCTTCCAACTATATCCATTACAGAAGCGATTCCTTTTTGATCCAGATAGTTATTTAACCCCTCAATCATGTCCTCAACAATCCTAAAGCCATGATGCATAGCAGCAGTACACACTTGAACCCCAGAGGCACCCATCAACATATATTCAACTGCATCTTGCCAAGTTGAAATTCCACCAATTCCTGATATTGGAATGTTTATATGGGGACTTCTTGCACATTCAGCAACCATATTAAGGGCAATCGGCTTTACAGCTGGACCACAATATCCACCATGTGCTCCTTTCCCCCCCACATGTGGAATCGTATTCCACGTATCTAAATCAACTCCTGCTAAACTATTAATTGTATTAATCATACTGATGGCATCGGCTCCTCCTCTAGTAGCAGCCTCTGCGGTAGCCGTGATATCTGTTATATTAGGAGTAAGTTTCACGATAACTGGTGTTTGTGCAACTTCTTTTACCCAATAGGTTTGTTGTTCTACCAGTGAAGGTACCTGACCGGATGCAGAACCCATCCCCCTTTCCGCCATACCATGTGGACATCCAAAATTGAGTTCTAGTCCATCTACACCTACTTCTTCAACTCTCTTTACGATTTCATGCCACTTTTCTTGTTTTGGTTCAACCATGAGTGAGGCAATGATTGTATGGTTTGGAAAGAGCTTCTTCGTTTCTTTAATTTCTTTTAAATTCACCTCTAACGGACGGTCAGAAATTAATTCAATATTGTTAAAACCTGCTACTCTTTGCCCATTAAAACTAACAGCTCCAAACCTAGAAGTAACATTTAATATGGGATCGCCTAATGTCTTCCATACTGCCCCACCCCAACCTGCATCAAATGCCCGTTGAACTTGGTAACCAGAATTTGTAGGAGGAGCAGAAGCCAACCAAAATGGATTAGGGGATTCTATCCCTGCTAAATTTATTCGTAAATCTGCCATAGAAAAGCCTCCTTTTCACCTTTTCGTTTTTTAAACGATTTCGGAAACTGCACCAAACATGACCTTATGGATCGAATATGCCGCATCCTTACCTTGCTGTGCGGCTGAGACAACCATTGCTTCTCCTTGACCCTTTCCAAAAATCACATCACCACAGGCAAAAACCTTTTTATTGGATGTTTGAAGGGTTTCATGATTGATTTTCACAACTCCCCCATTATGCTCAAGACCAAATTGTTCAATTAGCCCTGTATATCTTGTTTGACCAATGGCTTTAATTACAGCATCAACCTCTAAGATGAACTCTGAGCCCTCGATTGGTACAGGACGTCTCCGCCCATCTTTACCCGGCTCACCAAGCTCCATTTTGATGCATTCGATTGCTTTAACACAGCCTTGTTCGTCACCAATAATTTTTTTAGGCGCTGTTAGCCATCTAAATTCAACACCGTCCTGTTTGGCAAATTCATATTCAAAATCATAAGCAGTCATCTCTTCAACCGTTCTTCTATACAAGATTTTTACATTTTCAGCTCCTAATCGGACTGAACAAGTCGCTCCATCAATTGCTGTATTTCCTGCACCAATGACTACCACCCTCTTACCTAAGAAACGGTCCGAAATTGGCTTTGTTTTGGTTTCTTTTACAAAATCGATGGCATCGTATACTCCATCCAAATCTTCACCATCAATACCAAGTGAAGGTACTTTTGACATCCCAATTGCTAGAATCACAGCATCGAAGTTAGTAAGAATTTCATCTACCGAAATATCCTCTCCAACTCTAGTATTGGTTTGAATTTTTACTTCTAAGCTTTCTACCTGCCTAACCTCCCAGAATGAAATGTTCTGCGGAAGCCTAAATGAGACAATTCCGTAAGTGTTTAAACCTCCAGCATTTTCCGCTGCCTCAAAAATAGTAACATCGTAACCGAGTAATCCTAGTTCTCTTGCTGCCGAAAGACCAGCAGGACCACCCCCAACAATTGCAACTGTTTTTCCATTTTTCTTTCCTGGTTCGAATAGTACCTGTTCATTTCGTATAGCCCAGTCTGTCGCGTATCTTTGTAAGTTACCTATCATGATAGGTTTTGTAGAACGATTTAAAACACATGCTCCTTCACAAAGTTCCTCTGTTGGGCAAACGCGAGCACAGCTAGCACCGATAGGATTTGATTTCATTATCGTTTTTGCTGATCCTTTTATATTTCCAGAAGCGATTTTTTTAATAAAGGTAGGGATATCAATACCGGTAGGGCAAGCAGTAATACAAGGGGCGTCATAGCAATAAAGGCAACGATTCGATTCTTCAATGGCTTCGCGGTCAGTTAATCCAGGGTTCACTTCATTGAAATTCATTTTTAAATTCTGATAGGATATTCTTGTGTTTGAAAGACTCATAGATTTACCTCCTTTATATAGTGGAAGTTGCAATATCTTAAGGCCACAACATTGCAACTAAATAAACCTATAAATAGAAAGCGTTTTCAATAAATAATAGTATTAACTGCCCTTATTTATGACTAAGCTGGAGCAGTTGTCCGAAAAATACGAACTTTATGTCTATTTTACTTATTACCTAGTATGATTGCATTATACAGAGTGTTAAAAGATAAAAGCTGTTTTCTACTCATAATGTAAAAGACAAAAAGGAAGAAATCGATTTGATTTCTTCCCTTGAATAAATAATCCGTTACATATTAGTTTTGTCCGTTTCCATTTTTACCTTGGCTGTTACCATTGCCTTGACCTTTACCGTTGTTAGCTTTGCTTTGGCCATTGTTTTTGTTCGCATGATTATTATTTTTATGTTCTTTTGCTTCTTTTTGTTTTTCAGTCTTTTTAACTTGTGCTTGTTGTTTTTTCTCTTGTGACTTTTCAAGAGCTTGGTCACGCTTTTCGTTTACTTTTACTTGTTTCTTCTCTACTACTGGAGCAGCAACTACTGGTTGTACATCTGTTTCAGTTGTTTCTTCCACTACTGGCTCAACAGCTACATCTTCAGCTACTACTTCTTCCTCAACAACTGGTACTTCAGTTAATTTTTGGATCGCTTCATTTTCATGCTTAGCTTCAAACTTTTCTGACTTTTTCTCAAGTTTTGCAAGCTTCTTATCTAATTTTGCAAATGATTTTTGAATATTTTTCATTAACGCTTTTTGAGCGGTTGGATTTTTAATATTTGCTAGTGCTGCCGTTAATGCGTCAATGTTATTTGCAAGCTTCACTTCAACTTCTGTGCCTTCTTCTAAATCAACAGTTACTTCTTCTTCAAACTACTAAATCTTCTTCAGTTTTTTCTTCTTCAACAGAATCTTTTTCTATAGCTTCTGTTTCTTCGTCGGAAACCTCTTCAGCTTCTGGTAGAGTATCAGTTGCAGCTTCTTGAGTTTCAATTGCTTTTTGAAGTAACTCTTCAGCTTCTTCTGTTTTACCTTTAACTAATAATGCATTTGCTTCCGCGATACGCTCTGCAGCGAAATCAGCTAGAAGTTTTGCTTCCTTGTAATCATCCACTGTTACTGCAAGACGTACTTTTTCAATCATTTGTTTCACAAAGTAAAAGAAATCTCCAGGTACTAAAGGTGATGTTTCTTCAGCTTGAACTTCCTCCTCAGTTGACTCTTTTTCAGTATTTTCTTTATTTTCATTTGATTCTACATCTTCAGTAGCTTCTTCCCCTGCCACTTCTTGGCCAATGTTTTCTTCTACAATCTCTTCTTCAGAAGCCCCGTAGTTTACTGGAATTTCTTCTACAACCATTTCTTCCGCAACAACTGTATCTTGCTCAGTTCCTTTCTCATTTGCAAAAGCGGCTGGTGTTGCTATTGATAAAATAAGTGCGGATGCTACTGTGCCACTTACAATCGTTTTCTTGAAATTCTGTTTCGTCATTTATGTGATCCCCCTATTTATAAATTACGTTAAAAGCAATTCGACGAAAGCTGACAAATATATGTCCGTTTATCACTTAAAAAATAATAGATGATTCAAAAGTTTATTGAAATGTAAAAAAATTACAAAAGACCTAGTGCAATTAGCACTAGGTCTTAGTTACTTCATTAGGACTTTGTTGGTGACTTTAACATTTTTTCTGTAATAAGCTCTTTAATTAATTGGGTAGCTTCTTCTACTTTTTTCACATGCAGTACTTTGCTTCGGTCCACTGGTATTTGTTCCGCTGTGTAGTGATACCTTGGATCATAATAATATTCTAATAATAGTTTCACGGCTGAATGATAATCTCCGGATTCAAGATCTTTCTCAATCCGTGTTGCAATTGGAGTATGAATTCTCCTTTTGATGCGTTGGAAGGCAGCCATACAATCGTTTGGAAACTCCCATGGACGGTAATCTTCTAAAATGTTCAACACGCGCTCCTCCATCGGCAGGTCAACAAAAATATGGTATCCTTCTTCCTTTAATTTCAGTAAAAAGTCAGGTAGAGTCGCACGTCCAACACGTTTGCTTTCAGCCTCCAACAATACATATGGTGATTTTTTTATCTGCAGAATCCGTTCTACAAGCATCAAGTCAAACACTTTTTGGTTATGTGGCTGCTTCCCAATCATCCCAAAAACCGAACCACGATGGTTTGCCATCCCTTCTAAATCAAGAACAGGATATCCTTTACCTTGAAGCTCATTTAAAATTTTTGTTTTCCCGGAGCCTGTGTATCCATTAATGACCAATGCCTTTGGTTTAAAATCGGTGGCAACCTCTTCTAGTTTTTCTACCACCCATTCTCGATACCCGCGAATTCCCCCGATAAGTCTTTTCGCGCTGATTCCCATTAAATCAATAAGGGTTGCTGATGTTTTACTACGCATTCCTCCGCGCCAACAGTAAACAACCTTTTCATCTTCTGGGAGTTTCGAAAACTCTTTTATAAAATTAGGAAGCTTGGCAGAAACAATTTCAAGTCCTTTTTCCTTAGCTGCGTCTGGACTGATTTGTTTGTAAACTGTTCCAATTTCTGCACGTTCTTCATCCGTAAAAATGGGGATATTTACACTACCAGGTATATTCGATTCTCCAAATTCAGAAGGGGAACGCACATCAACAATGGCTATCGGTTTCTCCTTCTGTAATTCCCGTAATTCTTCAACAGAAATATCTTGAAACATTTATTTTCTTCCCTTCTAATATATGTTCAAATTGGAAGGTGAAAAGGACCACGTAAGCGATGGCGCCACGTCCTGTGGCGACGCCGACACTAGCACATCCTGTGCGAAAGTTCGAAGCGGCGCAGTTTTGAGTAGTGGAACGTATGTTACTGATACGTGAGCAGACATTTTGCACGCCGTAAGAGTGGTTTTCTTTTCCAAGGAACGGAAAAAACAAGCCAACGAACTTCCACAGGATGTGGTGACTTCCAAGTTCGACACAGGACGTGTCGGTAGTTAGTCGAAGTTCCTCTATCGAAGTGTCAATTTTCACCGGACTATTTGAACATCCCTTCCAAAGTGTCTATCTACACTATTTCCACATTCTTTCTCTCCTATTATAAAACAGAATAACTTCTTTAGCTTAAAAGATGCAATTACATTATTTTTTTGAAATGATAGAATGAATATAATGATTGATTTCGGAGGAATCTTTATGCTTATACCATCCCTTGCTAAAAAAATTATTAAAGAAGTACGTAGATTAATTGATGAAGATATTATTATCGTAGATATTTCGGGAATGATTATTGCCAGTACGGATTCAAGTCGAATCGGAAGCTTTCACGAAGGTGCCCTCCTTTCAAGTAGGGAACAAAAGAAAATGATCATCACAAAAGACTTGGAAAATCACCTGAAAGGGGTAAAGGCTGGCATCAATTTACCCATTCTTTATCAGCACAATGTTGTTGGGGTAATCGGTATAACTGGAAACCCTGAAAAAGTATCCTCATACGGGGAGCTCTTGAAAAAAATGACGGAGCTATTAATCCAAGAGAGCTATTATGCTGAGCAAATGGAATTAGAGTCTCGAGCACTTGAAACCTTTGTGTTTGATTGGCTTCACATTAATGAAAAAACCCCAGAGTTTGTTAAGCGTGCAGAGCATTTGAATATTGATCTTAATCTTGAACGTCAAGTGGTAATGGGCTTCATTAAGAGTGAAACAGAAATTCCACTCCGGGATATATCCAATCACTTGCAACAAAGTTCATTTTTAAAAGAGAACGAAATTTTTGTCAGATGGGGAAACGAACGTTTCCTACTCCTATTAACTGACCGTTCAAAAGAGCAAACACAAAACATCCTTCAATTAATTAAAAGAAATTTAGAAGATAGTTTTACTGTAAAGATATCGTTTGGAGTTGGGAGCGAGGAACCTTTGCTAAAAAAATCTTTTGAGGAAGCTGAACGCGCTCTTAAAGTTGCAAAACGAAAAAATTCAATCCAATTCGATGATGACTTAACGTTGGATATGCTCACCCATGAAATCAGTAGCAGCGTGCAGATGGAATTTGTTAATCGTACAATAGTTCATCTTCAGAAAGATCTTGATTTATTGAAGACTTTACTTGAATTTATTCAACAAAATCAATCTATTAAAGAAACTGCGGATTCTCTCCATATCCATGTTAATACTTTGTCCTACCGTTTTAACAAAATAGAAGAACTTACTGGCTTACATCCAAAAAACTTCACTGACTTAGCTGCGCTTTATCTTGGAATCTTATTTCTGGATGATTCAACAAAATTAATGTAATAGTTACATATTTTTTTGTAGATTTCTACATAGCGGAATGATCCGCTTTTTTTTATGCTTATTAATAAGAAGATTTTTTGGAGGCGTTCTCATGATTGATGTAAAAGCAAAACAACAATTTATTAAAATTGTCGGACCTGAAAATTTCGATGATTCAAAAACAGGTCGACTTGTGTATTCGTATGATGCAACACCACAATTCCAGTCGATGCCCGATGCAGTGATTTCTCCTCGAAACAAAGAGGAAATATCCGAAATCGTCAAGGTTTGTAATGAATACACGATTCCAATTGTCCCTCGCGGCTCTGGGACAAATCTGTGTGCAGGCACTTGTCCAACTGAGGGTGGAGTAGTCCTTCTTTTTAAACATTTAAATAAGATACTAGAAATTGATGAAGAGAATTTAACAATCACAGTCCAACCTGGGGTAATTACTCAGGAGGTAACAACTGCTGTAGAGGCAAAAAGTTTATTTTATCCACCAGATCCTGGTTCGATGAAAATATCGACAATTGGAGGCAATATCAATGAGAATTCAGGAGGTTTGCGCGGCCTTAAATATGGGGTAACACGAGATTATGTCATGGGGCTAGAGGCTGTATTGGCGAATGGTGAAATTATTAAAACTGGAGGAAAGCTAGCAAAAGATGTTGCTGGATATGACCTCACTCGCCTCTTTGTCGGCTCAGAAGGCACACTTGGCATCATTACTGAAGCCACTCTTAAGCTCATTCCAATGCCTGAAACGAAAGAAACAATTCTTGCCCTTTATCAGGATTTGGAGTCGGCTGCAAAATCGGTTTCAAAGATTATTGCAAGTAAAATCATCCCAATTACCTTAGAATTCCTTGACCAACCTACTCTTGAAGCGGTCGAAGCATTTGCAAAAATCGGACTTCCAACCGATGCAAAAGCAGTCCTTCTTATTGAACAGGATGGTCCTGCAGAAATAGTAAAACGAGATATTGCTAGAATAAAAGAGATTTGTAAGGAAGAAAATGCAGTATCTGTGAAATCTGCGGAATCCGAAGAAGAAGCAGAAGCCTTACGTACAGCAAGGCGGGCTGCACTTTCTGCTCTTGCACGCTTAAAACCGACTACCATTTTGGAGGATGCAACTGTACCACGGTCTGAAATTGCAAACATGGTACATGCAATTGGTGAAATCGCAAAAAAATATAACTTGAATATTTGTACCTTTGGACACGCTGGAGATGGAAATCTCCACCCAACTTGCTTAACAGATGTTAGAGACCGCGAAGAAATTGAACGTGTTGAAAAAGCGTTTGAAGAAATTTTTGAGAAGGCGATTGAGCTTGGCGGTACGATTACTGGTGAACACGGGGTTGGCGTAATGAAAGCACCTTATCTTGAAATGAAGCTAGGTGCGGCGGGGATTGCCGCGATGCAAGCAATTAAAACGGGGCTTGATCCTAACAACATTATGAATCCAGGTAAGATGTTTGCAAAGGATTCTAGAAAACGCGTGGTGGTTTCAAAATGACAACGATTCAAGAACAACAAAAAATCCAAAAAGAATTCCAATCTCGGATGGATCAAAATGAATTATTAAACTGTATGCGTTGTGGTTTTTGTCTTCCTACCTGCCCTACGTATATCGAATCCGGTTATCAAGAATCTCACTCACCAAGGGGAAGAATTGCGTTAATGAAAGCAGTTGTGGACGGGCTCATTGAACCTGATGAGGACTTTGAAAAATCACTAAATATGTGTTTGGGCTGTCGAGCTTGTGAACCAGTTTGTCCTTCAGGCGTTAATTATGGGCACCTTTTAGAAGAAGCAAGAGATATCGTACATCAAAATAAAAAGCATTCGCTACATGTGAAAGCTATAAGAAATACGGTTTTTGAGGGGCTCTTCCCCCACCAAAATCGGATGCGAACTTTAACCGGTTTACTTGGCGTCTACCAGCGCTCCGGCATGCAAAAAGCGGTTCAAAAAAGTGGTCTTTTGAAGTTTTTACCTGATAGCTTTGCGACGATGGAACGCGTACTTCCAGAGGTGCCATCCTTAAAGGAACTAAAAAATCGACCGTACCATTTAGAACCAATTGGTGTACGAAAGAAAAAAGTCTCCTTTTTCACAGGTTGTTTAATGGATACGATGTTTATGAAAACAAATGATGCCACCATGAAGCTCCTTCAATTTGCGGGTTGTGAGATTGTCATTCCAAAAACACAGGCTTGTTGTGGGGCCTTACATGGGCATAGTGGCGAAAAAAACAAAGCAAAGGAACTAGCGAAACAAAATATAGCGGCCTTTGAAGAGATTGAGGCTGATTATATCATCACAAATGCGGGTGGCTGCGGTGCCTTTTTAATCGATTATGATCACCTTCTAAAAAATGACCCCCAGTGGGCAGAACGAGCGAAATCATTTTCGAGAAAACTTAAGGATATCTCGTCAGTTTTGGTAGAATTAGAGTTTCAGAAAAAAGAGCTGTCACTTCCTGCACAAATTATCACCTACCAGGATTCTTGCCATTTGCGAAATGTAATGAAGACGGCATCTGAACCTAGAACGCTACTTCAATCTATTAATGGCGCAACTTATATGGAAATGAAAAATGCGGACAGCTGCTGCGGCTCTGCTGGAATCTATAATATTGTAGAATCTGAAATGTCAATGAAAATATTAGATTCAAAAATGAAAAATGTTAAAGATACACAAGCAAAAACAATTGTCACAGCGAATCCCGGTTGTTTGCTGCAGATGAAACTTGGCATCGAACGGGAAGGCTTGTCGGATCAAATGCGAGCTGTCCATATTGTTGATTTATTACTAGAAGCCATTGAAAAATAAGATAAAAATAAACAAGAATCGTCTTGGTATCCGAGACGATTCTTTGGTTTACATATATATCTAATTACTTTGTTTTATTTGGGTCCGGAACAGCATTTCTGATACAGTAACAAATTCATATCCTTCGTCTTCTAGTTCTGTGAGTATTTGGTCTAATGCTTGAACGGTTTGCGTTCGATTTCCACCTGAATCATGAAAAAGAATAATGTTTCCTGGTTTCACACCTGAAATAACCCTTTTCGTGATCCTATTAACCCCTGGATTTTTCCAATCCTTCGTGTCTTGATGCCAAGACCATAAAACAACATGATATCCATTTTCTGCTGCAGTGTTAATAATAACCTCATTGTAGCTCCAACCAACTGGGCGAAAAAGAGTTGGGCTAAATCCGGTTATTTCCTTAAGAGTGTCGGTGGTTATTTCAATTTCATTTTCAAGTTTTTGGGAATCACGTACGATATTTGAATGATTAAAGGTATGATTCGCAATTTCATGCCCCTCCAATACTTCTCGACGAATGATTTCGGGGTGTATAATTGCATGTTTTCCAACAACAAAAAAAGTGGCTTTTGCTTTATGCTTTGCTAAAACGTCTAAAATTTGTGGTGTGTAAACTGGACTTGGTCCATCGTCAAATGTGATGGCTACCATCTTCTCATCTGTCTTCACTTCCCAGGTGGCTTTACCCGTTTTTTCAAAATCAAAGCGTTCTGTTGCCTGTGCAGGGATATGATTTAAAAATAGCAAAAGAACAACCATTACTATACATCTTCCCAAAAAAGTGCCCCCTTTTATCATAAAGCTTTATTGGGTAGTTTATGGATTTTTTTTGATAATTATTAGGCTATCCAATGGGATTTAATTACGGAATAAAAAAAGACGAGATTGTCTCCTTGCCATTTGTTATGCGTGAATATTTTATTTTAGTAAAAATTTTTCTATATAATATTTTGTTACGGACAAATACTCGCGGCCGTATGCTTTTACCAAAGTAATTCTTGGGGTTTTTGCCGGTAGTGCCTTGACCTTTAAATTAGCGTCTTTGGCAATTTGGACTGAACGGTAAAGATGATAATCATTAGTCACTACAATCCCTAGCTTCGCATCCTCAGGTATAAATTCTTTTGAGAATTTAATATTTTCATAAGTACTCGTTGAGCGGTCTTCTAGATAGATTCTTGATTCAGATATCCCTTTTTGCACAAGCACTCTTCTCATCGCTTCCGCTTCTGTAATATCCTCCCCCGGCCCCATGCCACCTGAGGCAATTAAGATCGTGTTCTCATTTTCCTTCGCATATTCGGCCGCCGCATCTATTCGGTATTGTAATGCAAGTGACGGGATTTCACCATTCACCTTGGCTCCAAGAATGATCAAATAATCGGCATTTTTGGGAGGCACTGTATCCACATACTGAAATATTTTATAATGAATGCTTCCGAAATAAACAACCCCAATAATGAGTATAATTCCTATTAAAAGTAGCATCATTTTCCTCTTTTTCAAATTAGTAACAACCCCTTCAAGGTTATTCTATTATTATATCAAAAGGAGAATGAAGGACTCTAGTAGTAGAAGTAATTTCTAAAGAGAAAAAAAATGTAATAATTACCAGTTGTGTATCGTTTTCGAGTTAAAAAGTGATAAAAGCATACGTAAAAATGTAATGCGTAAGCTTTTCTAGAGATTTGCAGTATAAAACCATTCGTAATAACCAAAAAAAGGAAGAAAATATTCAAAAAGTGATAGGAATTGTAAAAATCACCCATTTGTGTATCGTTTTTAAGGAACAAAACGATAAAAGCATACGTAATAAAGATTTACGTATGCTTTTATATTGAATCCTTATATAAAACCATTCATAAAATCCCACACTTGGTGTTCCTCAGCTTTATTTTAGTTAAGCCAATTTTGATTTTTCAGATCTTCATAATAAGGTAGAAAACTGTCCATTTCGATATCAGCTCGTGCTAAAACATCCTGTGAATTCATCTTTGAGACAAATCCAAGCTCACGGGTTGCATTAACCGTTGACCAGGGTTTGTCCTTGTTATCTGATACCCCATAATATGTCCCAAACTTCACCGTTGATTGGATCGCTAAATCAAATAATTGGATGACATCCTCGTGACTTAGTAATGTTTTATTTATCCGTGGATTTGTTTGTAAATCCTTCACTTCATTATGTCTGACACTGCCGATTCGCAAATTAATGACAGATAGATTGTTTTCCTCCTCGTAGGCTAAAATATGTCCGATATTTTCAGATGCCAATTTAAGTGTGCCATACAAATTCCTTGAGTAGGGATAATCTTCAACAGTAATTTCACGGCCAAATGCCGAAACCCCATCTGTCTCATAAAAATCAGTTACATGATTGCTGCTTGCATAGACCACCTTACCTATACCAAGGTCAATTGCAGCCCTTAAAATGTAAAAGGATGCAAGGAAATGTATTTCGGTCTTTTTGCGAAATTGAGTAACATCTTTAAAATCGTTTTTCGTTTTAACATTCAACAGGTTAACGAGTGCATCACAGTCAGCTGGAATTTTACGAATCAGTTCTTCAAAATTTGTTGCATCTACCTCGACGTGATTTGGAAGATCGCCTACCTTTTTATCGAGAATAGTGACGTCGTATTTGTCACTAAGCCCAGCTTCAAGAATCGAACCGATCAAGCCATTTCCACCGATGATGGCAATCTTCTTTTTCATTGTATTGCTCCCCTTTTTGACGAGTCTTACTTGTTAAAGTTTGTTTTTTTAGGAAAAAACATACATCCGAAGAAATTGTTTAAAGGGTCATTATCTTATTTGGTGTGACAAAATAGAGCTGTTTGTCTGCCACTTGTTCTCCTGTGATTCTTTCCCAAATTTGCTGGTACAGGTCAATTTGATTTCGATAGTATTTTGTTAATTCCGGGAGCTGAGTAATATCCTTTGGCCGGTCTGTTTTATAATCAACGATCTTCCATGAACCGTTTAGCTTGTACACAAGATCAATGATTCCATTTACAAAAACAATCTCGGCCTTGTCCCTTTTTTTAACATACTCATACAAAGGATCTTTCGCATCGATTTGTAAGGTGAAAGGAACCTCTTTTAAAACTTGATCGGCAATTTGAAGCTCTGCCCAAATCGTCGATTGTTTAAAATGTTCCACAGCTTGTGCGACTTCTTCCATTCGGCTTAAAGAGATTTCGTGTTTTTTTAAGGTGGATACAACAACGGTTTCAGCTTCTTGACCTTTGACGATCCCCTCAAAAACCTCATGAACGGCGGTTCCCCATGCCAATCCCCCACCCTCCTCACGTTCAATTCCAAGCGTGAAGATATCTTGCTTTTCTTCGGAAGGGCTAAAAGTCGAATAGGAAGGTTGCTTTCGATCTTCGAGCCAATCAAGTAATCCTTGTGTTTCAAGTCTGGTTTCATTTCGAGTTGTGTTCTTTTCCATTGTTTCTTTTTCATCCGTTATCACTTCTGGGATACCAATATCCTCGAGCCTAGGTAGGCCATCTAAAAGAAGACTCCATGGATTTTTCGTATTTTTAGACTCAAATGTGCTAATGATCATGGCTTTCTCAGCCCTAGTAGCAGCAACATACAGAACGCGGATTTCTTCAGCTAGTAGGTACGCTTCCTCCTCGTCTAGGTGTTCCTCCCAAAACAAAGGTTGTGCAACAGGCTTCGTCGTTTGACCATGCTTTCTTCCGAACATAAAATACCCTGTTGCGCCTTGGTCTTCACGTTTGATATGGGACCATATTTTATTGCGAATTTCAGGCTTTTTACCCGGATGCGCTAGGAAAACAATCGATGCCTCCAAGCCTTTTGCTTTATGAACATTCATGATTCGTACCGCATTTTCGTCTTCCTCAAGACTGATAACATTTGTTTTTCCCTCGATTTGCGTTTTTACAAATTGAACAGCTCGTCTAAAGGTTATCGCCTCGGCCTCCTCTTTAACCCGTAGTGCTTCAAGGATTTGCATGAGATTTGTCATTTCCCTCTTACCATAGGTTTTAGCAGCAAATAATGGGTATAAGCCGATATCCTCCACTATTTTTACAATTGCCACAAGCGGTGAGAAGGTGATTTTCCATTTGGCATATTGCTGTAGCTTTGAGAGTGCAAGATGAAAATGCTGTTTCGTTACTCCATCCAATTTGTCAGGAATTTCTGCATATAAAGAAAATGCTCCTCCCGCCTGCCTCCATTGGAATAATTCCTCATCACTGATACCAAACCAGACACTTCGAAGTGCGGCTACAAAGGCGACTTGATCTGTAGTATCAACAAGAGCATCGAGAAGACGTAGAAGGTCCATGAATTCGGGAATTGTTCCGATTTCCATCTCCCCGCTGACACTAACAGGAATTCCTACACCCTCCAAAACGCGCGCGTAAACATCAATGCCCTCTTTCTGACGAGTTAAAATCATGAATTCACCTGGCTCGTGACCATCATTGATTAATTTTTGGATATATCCCGTTATACAACTTGCATCTTCATCAAGCGTCGTCGTTTTATTTTTTGCGAAATCATCTGATAACACAAGTCTCTTAATCCCTGTTAAATCAGAACTACCTTCTACTTTATAGGAATGCAGTGGACGGTAGGCGGCCTGGTGGACTGTTTCTTTTTCGGGTAGAAGCTCCTGAAATACGCCGTTTAGTAAACTTGTAACTGTATCAACTGTTCTGAAATTCATGATTAACTGGAGAACTTCACCACCATGAGCTTCAATCAGTTCCTTCACTAGATTGTAAATATCGATATCGGCACGCCGGAAACGGTAGATTGCTTGCTTTGGGTCTCCCACAACAAAAAGTGAGCCCGGACGTGGTTTACACTTTGTCCAATTTCTTTCCGAGACATCGTCTCCTGTTAAATAAAACATAATTTCCGCTTGAATCGGATCCGTATCCTGAAACTCGTCCACAAGCAACTTTTTGTATTTTTGTTGAAAATACGTTCGTACTTCTGAATTGTCCTTTAAAAAGGCTGCTGTTTTCATCAATAAATCCTGAAAATTCATCAGTGAACGTTCTTGTTTTATTTTTTCATATTCCTTTAGCGCTTCTTTAAATAAGTCAATGACAAATGGATGACAATATTCACTCCAACTAATCAGCAATGGCTTGATTTGCGTCCCGAAAAAATCGGTAATTCGAGCTTCATACTCCTTAGCATCTTCTTTTGAAGTCCAGCGGTTCTGCGTAACCTTAAAGTTTTTATCAAACATTCGAAAAATGATAATAATTAGAGAGTCCGTTATACTATTGAATCTTACTTGACGCAGTGATTCTTCAATGGCTTCCTGGAGTTTATCAGGTCCCTTTGGAATATCTTTTGGTATGCAACGACTTGCTTCTTTTAAAAGTAAAATGAAACGATGAAACACATCATCAAGATTTGGTTTCTCCACTTCATCACTTGCCCACAGAACATCTGGATAATTTTTCATATGTCGAAAGCGGTCTGACAGATCCTGTTCCTCAATCGCAAGCGCCTTCATCACTTTCGATTTCTGTGGGTTATCCTTTTCCAGCTTATGCATGTAAACAAGCCATGCAGCCTCAGCCATTTTTTCATCTTCTGAATCTTCAAGTTCCTTAAAATTAACATCAAGACCCGCTTCTACTGGCCTTTCTCGTAATAATCGAGCACAAAAGGAATGAACCGTACCGATAAACGATTGTTCAATATTTTGCAATGCTTGCTCTAGCAGAAATTTTACGTCCGGGTCTGCTTCTTCTTTACACTTTTTTTCAAGGACGGTTAAGAATCGTGTTTTAAGCTCGTCTGCTGCCTTTTTTGTAAATGTGATTGCGACAATCTCATTTATTTTCGCCGTGCCTGTATATATAAGATTTACCATTCGATCAACTAAGCTTGTCGTCTTCCCCGAACCCGCTCCAGCTTCTACGAGAAAGTTTTGATTCAATACAGTCGTAATTTTATCTCTAGCCTCTTGATCGACAATTACCTTAGTCATAGGCGCGCACCCTCTTAAAACTCTTTAATCCTTTAGCTGTTTCGTCTTGTTGTTTTTGCTTCAATGTTTCTTTGTCATATGTGGAACGTCTGCATATTTGTTTAAACTCACAGAATTTGCATTCATTCTCATCATCTGTCATCGTGAAATGCCCATGTTCCACAATCGAAAGAAGTTTGTCTAAAATATCCTTTCCATTTGTACGGATGGTTTCTTCCTGCTCTCGTTCAAATCGTTTCCCCGCTCCCTTTCGCGTTGGAAATAAATAAGAGCTCTTTTTCACCGTTCCATCATCAATTCCTAAATGTGCTTCAATTGCAAGTGTGTAGAGGAGATGCTGGAGCTGTCTTCCACCTTTAAAAAACTCTTTTGTCTTATAGCCCCAACTACTTCCCGTTTTATAATCAATAATATGGTAAGAACCATCTGGTAACTGATCCACTCGATCAATAATTCCCCTAACATGAACCTTTCCTGATGGAAGTTCAATCACTGCTGGTGCGTCTTCACCAAAGGAATATTCAAAATACAAAGGTTCTCCTAACTCATTATTTTCTACTTCGATTCGTAAAAAGGTTTCACATGACTCAATTATATCTTCTGTTTCTAGTCTTTCCGTTCGTGCATTTGGTGGTGGAACGAGAGTTTTTACATATTCCAACCCATCTTCTGCTATTTTGGTTAGCAGGTGTATATGTTTGTCGAAGGAAGGTCTTTCTTTTCGAGCCTTGATTTCTTTATAAAAATTCTCAAAAATTTCGTGTAGCAAGCTTCCCCTCGTTTTTGCATCTAACCATCGGGTCGGGTCATAGGAAATATCCTCATTTACCTTTAGCCGCAATACATTTTCTAAAAAATAGGCATATGGGCATTTCGCAATTTTTTCGAGTTTCCCAGCAGAAATCGTAATCTCTTGGTTTTTACGAGGATCAAACCCTGTCGTATCACTTTCAATTTTCCCTTCATACACGGTAAAAGCAGGATCTTGCCTCATTCTTTCAGCATGAAGTCCTCTTGCAATATTTGAATACCCAGCTAAAACAGATTCCGCGTTAAGATTACCTTGAGAGTCTATGATGTGGTAGGTCCACCAATCTTCCCTATCTACAATGTGCTTTCTATTCACACCAGGAACATTCTTTTGTAGAGTTGTAAAGTCTGCCGAAAAGTCGCCTGTTTGAATTCGGTAGCATTGTAAAAACAAATAGGCTGGTGATATAACTCGGTTTTCATTGATGTTAAACCTGCAGTAGCTTACGGTAATCTCATGGTTCGCAGCTGAGGCTAATAGCTGTGACATGAAATAAAGGTTGCGTTTCGACTTTTCCTTTTCTAACGGAAGAAATCTGCCCAATTTCTCACGTTCCATGTCAAGCAATAATGGATCCTCCCCTGAATTACCTGGAAACCGCTGATTGTCCATTCCAACAATAAATACATGCTCACGATTTACATAAATACCCTTTTTATAGGACGAAATATGTAAATAGCCTGGCTTTGGTCGGGACTGGCCAATGTAAATTGATAGAAAATCATCCTCAAATTTTTGATAAACATCAAATAAGGCTTCATTTGCATATGGCAACAGGTTTTCGATTCGTTCTAGTAATGTCTCTTTCGCTAGTTGGTCAAATACGGAAGACACTTTACAATAGTTTTGAAGAAAATACTTAATCGTCTTTAGCAGTTCACGATAGACAATGGTTCCGTCTGGTAGGTTTGTAGGTGTTTGTTTGAACACAGACGAAAACCATTTTAAAAGCCATTGATAATGCTGGATTCGATCCTCTGAAGCGTTTTGTTGATTAATTTTGGCATGGATTTGTGAAAGATAACGATCCTTCCCCCAACCAATATGAGCATCCCGCAGCAAGTTTGCGATTCTAGCTTTTGATGGTGCTCCTTCCCCTAAATCCATTAAATTTTCCTGAAGAAGTTCTAAGAAGACTCGAACACTATAAAATTCTTTCAACCAACCCAGGATGCCTGCAACGAACTTACCAGGACGTGTAAAACCAATCGGAACCCCTTCACCGTACGTCACAGGCAGTTGCATTCGTTCTGCTAAATGATACATCGCGGTTATATATTGCGAACTGGATGTGTAAAAAAGAGCTGCCTCATCAAACTGAATCCCTTTTTCCTTCATGCGAAATAGTACTTCCTTAAGCTCCATATCCTCCGTTTTCGCTGAAAAAAGGGAAAGTGTCGGAACCGTTGTTTGGCAATGTTCCACATCAAAAAGGTAGCTTAATGGTGTTTCGCCACCGAAAACAACCTGTGAAAAAGGAGAGTTTTCAGGTATCTCCATACCTCGAACTGCTTCCATCGGTAAATGGAAGTAGTTTGTTGGAAGTATACTTTTTAAAAATTCTACCTGTAGGTAAGCTAACCTTAGGTTGCTTTGAAATATGAAGACTTGGTTTCTAGAGTGATATTTTCCTAGAGCACTCCTGAAAAGCTCTGCTTCATCAATCATTTTATTTTTTTGAAGAAGCTCCTCATAAGATGCTAAAATAGCTATCATATCATCGCCTTTTGAAGTCGAAACAAAGTCTTCCCTAGAAAGAGAGCTACTTGTGTAGCCAGCCTGTCGCAATAGCTTTACTGTTTGGTACATCCTTCGGCTTAAGGTCGGCGTGATTTCAACCTCATGAAAATAGCGAAGCTCCGACTTAAGCTCCAACATTAGCGAATACATAAAATGCGTTCCAAGTACATCATCAATTAGTTGTTTTTCTTCTGCAGAGTTGGCATCTAGTGCAAGATCCTTAACAGTTTTGATTTTGATATTCACGGCATAATTATTATTTTGAGTAAATTGCCTAAGTATTTGTTCGCCTATCATATATGAATCCACAAGTAAGATTTTTTCAGTTAAAAAATGCTCTTTGCATATCGTTTCGAGGTGTTTAATGAGAACTTCCAAGGTTTTCACTCTCCATTTTAGTGACTAGCCTATCGGCGTTATTTTTTTCGATCGATTTGATTTTAGCCAAAATAAAAGGACGTCCAAATCTACATTCAGACATCCTTGTTGTATTAACTCAGTAATTCTTTTATCGTTTTAATAGTATTCCCATTTATTGGTTCGCTAAACTTCCCATTTATTCGAACCGCAGATCCGAAATGGTATTCGGTTGCATGAACTTTTTCATGCAGTTCTACAATATTGTTATGTGATAAGCCAGATCCTGGCATAACGACCGGTGATGGCTTCTCGTTAGCTAATTCAAGCATTGTCTTAAGATTTTCTACACCTTCTAACGCCTTTGGCGCGCCTCCGGAGGTTAATACCGTTTGGATAGAATCGCTGTATTTTTGAAGGGTTTTATATGCTTCGATAATATCCTTTGCTTCATCAATTGCACGGTGGAAAGTAATCTTCATTCCATCCGCTGCCTCAATCACTTTTTCAAGAAAGGCTTCATCAATCTCTCCGCTTTCCGTTAAAGAACCAAATACAATTCCTGTTGCCCCAAGTTCCTTACAAACGTTTATATCTTCCAAGATCACATGCTTGTCGTCCTCGGAATATGTAAATGAGTACCCATGGGGACGAATCATAACATGTACCGGAATGGAGACCGCTTGGACAACATCCTTTATAATTCCATAGGAAGGTGTTAATCCCCCTTCTGTCATTGCCGTTACTAATTCTATACGATTTGCACCATGCTCTTCGGCCATTCTTGCATCCACTGCATCTTGTACAATAATTTCAAGTAACATGTTTATTTCCTACCTTTTGCGTAATTTTATCATTCTGTACATATAATAACCCATTGTTCCAAAAATAGACACGAAAAACCCTATCATGTACCACATGCCTAGACCTTCATTTCCTTGGGCAACGTTAATCATTTCCAATGCACCAATCACTAGGAAAAACGTAAGAAGGAAATTCATCACGACGAGCATTTTTCGAGACGCTATATATATGTCTTCTGCGTTCTCGGGTGTCACCTCAACAGGGTAATTATGAATATGCGGAAACTTACTCAAGATAAACATGGTCTTAAATAAAAAGGTTGCAATAATTGGGAGGATGAGAACACTACCTTTACCTCCCCAGCTATCAGGCTCGCCAGCGATATTAAAGTGAGTTGGTACTCGATCCGGGATTTCACTCCAAATTACGATGATATATGCATAAATACCAACTAAAAATACTATTGATAGAGATTCTAGTAATCTTTCAGATATTGTTTTTGGTAGTTTAAGCACTGGTTTGTTGGACATAAAAACCCACTCCTTCCTCATACTTTTAATACGAAGAAGGGATGGTAAGGGTTTCAATTTAAGAACATTAATTTCATAAAAATGTATTTCATGGTTGATATTGTATCTGTTACACTAAAAATGAAATACATACACTCGTGTTAGGCTAATAGCACGTTACAAAAGGAGAATACATATGAGTACGTTTGAACAAATGCTAGAGAAATATGCTGACTTAGCTGTGCGTGTAGGTGTTAATGTACAGCAAGGACAAAACCTACTTATCAATGCACCGATCTCAGCTGTAGAATATGTTAGAAAAGTTGTAAAAAAGGCTTATGAGGCTGGAGCAAGAAATGTATATGTGGAGTGGAATGATGACGAAATTACACGCACTCGCTTTGATTTGGCACCAGATGAAGCATTCCTGGATTACCCAATGTGGAAAGCGAAAGGAATGGAAGAACTCGCTGAAAACGGAGCTGCCTTTTTGTCTATCATTTCATCAAATCCAGATTTACTGAAAGGCGTCAATCCTGAGCGCATTGCCAATGCTAATAAAACGGCTGGTCAAGCACTGGAAAAATACCGGAATTATTCTCAAGCTGATAAAGTAAGCTGGTCCGTTATTGCTGTGCCATCAGAAAGCTGGGCGGAAAAAGTATTCCCAGACCTCTCCTCTGCAGAACAAGTAGAAAAGTTATGGGGAGCCATATTCCAAGCAACTCGTGTAGATACGGAAAATCCCGTACAAGCATGGAAGGATCACAATGCAACTTTGCATGCAAAAGTGGAGTACTTAAACAAGAAAAAATATAAAAAATTGCATTATACAGCACCTGGAACTGACTTGATGGTAGAACTTCCTGAGGGTCACGTTTGGATTGGCGGTGGTGGTGAAAACGAACAAAATATTCAATTCGTAGCCAATATGCCAACTGAGGAGGTCTTCACCGTTCCTGCGAAAGAAGGTGTAAATGGTTATATAAGTAGCACGAAGCCACTCAATTACGGGGGAAGCTTAATTGATCACTTTACGCTAACATTTGAAAATGGACGAATAGTGGATGTAAAGGCTGAAACTGGTGAAGACACACTCAAACGCCTTGTGGAAACAGATGAAGGCAGTCACTATTTAGGTGAGGTTGCGTTAGTTCCACATAGTTCACCTATTTCACAATCAAAGATTCTTTTTTACAATACTCTTTTTGATGAAAATGCCTCCAATCACTTTGCAATCGGAAACGCATATGCCTTCTGTATTGAAGGTGGTAAAACAATGTCGCGGGAAGAGCTTGTAAAAAAAGGAGCAAACTCAAGTATCACCCACGTTGACTTCATGGTCGGCTCAGGTGAAATGGACATCGACGGCATCACGTCTGATGGCACCATCGAACCCGTTTTCCGTAAAGGGGACTGGGCATTCTAATATAATATTGTCTCTAGTAAATGTAACAAGTCATATATAGGCATCATTGGAGGATTTTCTCTTCCAGTGGTGCTTTTTCTTCTTTAATTATAGATTGACCGAAAACTTTATTTATTAATGTCTATTGAAATTTAGGTAGTATTATGTAAATATAGATGACAAGACACATGTATTTTCAGCAGTGTCCCTTACACTTTTCAGAAACCATAAATTACTCTACCTAAGTTTGTGAAATTATTATCAAACTTATTTATCCTAGGAGGCATAACTATGAATCTATTAAAATTGCGTAAAATGTTACAAGAGTTTTTACTTGAAGATTTAGGTGAACTGGATGTAACAAGTCAATCGATTTTCCCAATTGAACAAACAAGTCAAGGCGTATTTATTGCTAAAGAAGACGGAATTATTTCTGGATTAACCATTATTAAAGAGGCCTATCACTTGTTAGATTCAACCATTGGAGTCGAGCTTCGTTTTTCAGACGGAGATTATGTTTCTGCTGGCGATACAATCGCAACAGTTAGTGGACCTACTTCCCACATACTCACAGGTGAAAGAGTGATTTTGAATCTTATCCAACGAATGAGTGGAATCGCAACCATTACAAACAAATGTGTAAAAGCTTTAAACGATTCTTCCATTCGAATTTGTGATACCAGAAAAACCATTCCAGGACTAAGAATGCTTGATAAGTATGCCGTTGTAACGGGTGGTGGGAAAAATCACAGATTTGGGCTCTATGATGGAGTCATGATTAAGGATAACCATATCGCCTATTGCGGTTCGATTACAAAAGCGGTTGAAGCTGTACACGAAAAAATTGGCCATATGGTAAAGATTGAAGTGGAAACAGAAAACAAAGAAGAAGTTTTGGAAGCTGTAGAAGCCGGAGCAGATGTGATCATGTTTGATAATCGTAGCCCTAAAGAAGTGAAAGAATTCACAAAATTAGTTCCAAAGGGAATCATCACAGAAGCCTCCGGAGGAATAACTTTAGATAACTTAGCCACCTATTCCGGTACCGGTGTTCAGTATATATCTTTAGGATTTTTAACCCATTCTGTAAAAGCCCTTGATATTAGCTTGCAAGTAAAAGAAGGAAACAAGAAAACTTCTATCGATGAATGATGGTATGCTTCTTGAGTGCATCTGACTTGTTAATAGTATGGATGCAACTCAGGTGGCATAACCTTTGGGGGTAAATGTAAATGTCTAAAAAAAATTGGACTTATTCTTTATTACTTTTAATGAGCAGTATTCTTCTAGCTGGTTGCTTGAATAAAGTTGGAGCGGTATCTGTCGCTGATACAGACGATATTCGAACGACCATTATTGGTGGACGGACCGGAGGAGCATGGTCTGTTTTTACTGAAGGTATTGCAGAGTCGATTCGTCGTGAAAATAAAGGTTCACTAATCACGGTTGAACCTGGGGGAATTGTTGAGAATCCTGCCAGTGTTGGAACAAACACGGTTCCTTATGGAATCTCATACGCCATGACAGCTTACGCAGCATATAGTGGAATTGAACCTTATAAAGAAGCCTATCCAGATATACGGGCAATTAATGTGGTGATTCCTGCTAACTATTATCAATTAATCTCACGAGATGACGTGGAATTTGATTCATTGGACGAGGTGACTCAAGAGAAAGCACCAATACGGCTAGCAGTTGACCAAAGGGGCTCCGCGGGTGAAATCATTACACGAACGATTCTACAAGAATACGATGTAACCTATAAAGACATTGCATCTTGGGGAGGTTCTGTTGATCATTTAAGTGGTTCAAAAACGTTTGAATTGATGGGAGATAATCGAATCGATATAACAGGAGATGCAGTATCCGTCCCATCCAGTGATATATTAGAAGCGGCTATCACAAATGACATGAAATTTATTTCGATGGACAAAGAAATACTTCAAGATGTAGCAGATAAGCTAGGAATGGAGCTTGGTACAATTGCAGCAGGGAGTTATGATTTTTTAAACAAAGATATACACACCCTATATACCCCTGCTATTTTAATTGTTCATAAGGATGTTCCTGAAGAAGAAGTGTATCGCGTTACAAAAGCTATCTATGAAAATGTTGAATATCTAGGCACGGTCCATAAGGAATTCAAAAAGCTAACAGATGAAAATTTTAGCAAGGTTGGGAAGATCCCTCTTCATCCTGGTGCAAAAAAGTTTTTAAAAGAAAAAGGACTAATCCATTAAACTTAGAAGGGAGTTCCCAAGGTAATGGGCTTTATAAATTTTATAACTAGAGCCTTTTCTGAAGGTGAAAAGCGTGACTTGACAGGTCCCGCTGTTAAATTTTTTATAAGTATTGCATTCATCTTATCACTATTCCAAATTGTGTCTGTTGTCTGGGGAAAACTGGACCCAATCCAACTGTTGGCAACTCATTTATCGTTCATTCTAATCTTGACCTTTTTATATTATAGTTTTTCAAAACAAAGCAAAACGAGCTCTAAACCGACAATCCCTGACTATATTTGTTCACTCTTAGCTTTAGGTGCAATATGTTATTTTAACATCCACGCGGAACGAATTTCGGAACGGATTCCAATTGTCGACCACTTGTCCCCTTTGGATATTTTTGTAGGCTTCGTATTTGTCCTATTAAGTATCGAAGCAGCACGTCGTACGATTGGAATGCCAATCGTCATAATCGTGATAATTGGAATCAGTTATGCACTTTGGGGCCATCATTTAGGCGGGCTCATTTGGCATAGGGAATTTTCGTTTTCCGAAGTAGTTGAAGATCTGGCATATAGCTTTAACGGCCTTTGGGGTTCACCAATTGCGGTTGCAGCATCATTCGTGTATATGTTTTTACTGTTTGGAGCGTTTTTACAAAAGGCTGGTGCAGGTGAGTTCTTCTTCCAATTATCGACCGCTCTTGCTGGAAGAACCCGCGGTGGAGCAGCCAAAGTGGCTGTCATTGCGAGTGCGTTTTTTGGCATGATTTCTGGAAGCCCAACAGCAAATGTCGTAACTACAGGTTCATTTACGATTCCTGTGAGTAGGCGGTCCGGTTACAAACCATCATTTGCGGCAGCAGTTGAAGCAGCTGCATCGACTGGTGGTAGTATCTTACCACCGATTATGGGATCCTCTGCTTTTTTAATGGCTGCTATTACTCAGATTCCGTATATTTCGATTGTTATTGCTGCCATTATTCCTAGTATACTCTATTATACATCGTTACTTGCAATGGTTCATTTTGAGGCAAAAAGATTAAATTTACCAAAGGCGAAAAAAGAAGACATTCCAAACGTTTCAAGCGTGTTAAAAGAAGGCTGGTTCTATTTTATCCCTTTGGTTCTCTTACTCTTCTTTCTTTTAAATGGTTATAGTGCATCTAGAACAGGTTTATACGGTGTATTGGCCATAATCGGAGTAAGCTGGTTTCGTAAAAAAACAAGAATGGGCGTTAAGCAAATCTTCGAAGCGATGGTTGATGGTGCAAAATCATCTATTCCAGTAACAACAGCTTGTGCAGCGGCAGGTTTAGTCATTTCAGGTATTATGTCAACGGGACTTGGTGGTAAATTAACGAGTGTTGTCCTTGGACTTACTGAAAGTATGCTCCTTCCTACCTTGATCCTAGTCATGCTCATTTGCATTATTTTAGGAATGGGGATGCCGGTAGCTGCTGCTTATATTTTAACAGCGATGTTAGCAGCTCCAGCCTTAATGGAATTAGGTGTTTCATTAATGGCCGCCCATTTATTTATTGTTTATTTCTCTATTTTTTCAGCGATCACACCACCTGTTGCAGTAGCAGCTTATGCCGCTGCTGGAATTGCCGATAGCAACCCAAACAAAGTTGGGCTAGAAGCAGTTCGACTTGGTTTAGTAGGCTTCATCGTTCCTTTTATGTTTGTATTAGAACCTGCAATACTGCTTGATGGTCCACCTATTGAAATTTTAGTTTCATTCTTAACCGCGGTTATAGGTGTTATTGCACTAAGCGCTGGTGTGATTGGCTGGCTTCAAAAATGTGCGACTTACTTTGACCGTATCCTGTTAATCTCGAGTGGTCTCTTGCTGATATATCCACATGTTTTATTCAGTAGTTTGGGCATCATTTTATTTGTATTGGTGTTTGCAGTACAAAAAAAGCGCCCAATACAATACACCCCACTCGAAAAAGGGGCTTAAAACAAAAAGAGTTCGGTGTTGAAAAATATGGGTAGTAAAAGAGTAAATCACAATACATTTTAAGCGTGAATTCAGAAACGAATTCACGCTTACATTTTTTATATTGACTTCGTACACAACCGCGGTGATTTTATCTTCCCTTGTCCGAAGACACCTTAACTTCGGACACAACCGTGATGATTTTGCATTCTCTTGTCCGAAGTTACCTCACCTACGGACAAGACCGCGATGATTTTGCCTTCCCCTGCCCGAAGTTACCTCACCTTCGGACAAGACTGCGATGATTTTGCCTTCCCCTGTCCGAAGCTACCTCACCTTCGGACACAACCGCTATGATTTTATCTTCTCTTGTCCGAAGAAACCTTAACTTCGGACACAACCGTGATGATTTTATCTTCCCTTGTCCGAAGTTACCTGAACTTCGGACACAACCGTGATGATTTTGCCTTCCCCTGTCCGAAGATTTGATGATGTTTTCGCTCAGTTGCTTTTTTTGACAATGAATATGAATCGTATATGTTTTTATTTTGATAATGGGGCTGTTTGGAACGTAAAAAGGAACCCGTCAGTGTTGAAGTGACACTGAACTTTTTTCTCCTTCTCGGATTCATAGCTCTCTTTTCTTTTTCATTAACGCTAACAATTTTTTGTCTAACTCCTCATACATCGGGTCATCCTTTGAAAGTAAAGATAATTTGCCGATTGTCGCACTTATCTCATTGTCAAGTAGAAGCTTTTCTTCTTCTTTGTTTTGAATAGCCTTAGGTTCTTCGCCTTGGTGATTTTTTTGCTGATATTCCTCTAGTGCCATTTCGACTCTCTTAATAACTTGATTTTCAAAAACAAGTAGTTTGTCACACATTTTTTCAAGAAAATATTGATCATGAGATACTGTTAGAATTGTGCCTTCAAAGGACTGTAACATTTTTTCTAAAGACTCCCGACTTGCTAGATCGAGATGATTAGTTGGTTCGTCTAAGATCAGTAAGTCCACTTCATCTAACAAAAGTTTAACTAGCTTAGTTCTCGTTCGTTCCCCTAAGCTTAATGTGGAGATGGGCTGTTTGATTTTATCCGCATGAAACCCGATGTTTGCAAAGATTGTTCTCGCCTCACTTATCTCGTCCCTAGCAGTAAGACCCAGATATTCTAAGATTGTCTTCGCTTCATCTAAGTCTGTTACATCTTGAGACAGATATCCGATTTTCAAGGAATTACTTTTCCATAGTTCTCCATTTGTAAGCTTTTCGTTGCCCAGTATTACGCGAAGCAAAGTCGTCTTCCCACAGCCATTTTCACCAAGTATTCCAATTCTTTCCCCAAACTTCACATAAAAATGGCTATTCTGGAACATGACCCTTTCTCCAAATTTCATCTCTCCATTTTTCACTTCAACGATTCGTTTTCCTCTCTTTTTATTTTGTTTCAAGTGAAATTGCAACTCATCCTTTTCCTTCGGCTTTTCAACTTTATTCTTTTCAAGCTCTTTTTCTAGCCTTTTCATTTTAGATTTAATTTGTTTATCCATTTTCTTTGCTTTAACCCGATAGAATTCCTTAAAACCTTCTTTTTTCGTCGATTGACGATGCGCCTTATCCGACCAAGTTTGTAAATTGCTCATTTGGTTTTCAATTTTTTCTTTATGCTTTTGCTGCATGTCGTAGCGATGAAGCAGGCTTTGATACAACCTTTCCTTCTCCTTATAGTAATTCGTATAATTTCCTTGATAAATGAATGAATTGCCTCCTTCAATCTCCAAAATTTGACTAACCGTTTGATCAAGAAAATATCGGTCATGTGAAATAACAAGAATGGCTCCCTGATAAGCTTTCATTTCCTCAATCAGCCATTCTACACCTTTAAAATCAAGATGGTTTGTCGGTTCATCAAGTATTAAAAGGTCAGTTGAAGATGACCATACTTTTGCAAGGGATAGCTTTGTTTTCTCACCACCACTTAAATGTGCTGCTCTATCTTGATCCCAAGTGTGTACCTTCATTAACCCAAGTTGACTCGTTTGTTCCAATATCTCCCCGGAAATAGTCGCTTCTTCGAGTTCGTCAAATGCTACTTCTGCTGCCTGTTTTACATATCCAATTGAAATGCTGCCAGAAGGCATGTCAATTGACCCTTTATCCATTTCTATCTTCCCAGTTATGATATTTGCTAAAGTTGTTTTACCTGAGCCATTATCCCCGACAATCCCAATTCGGTCGCCTTTGTGGACTGTGCATTCAATATGATTTAAAATGATCTTATCTCCGTAACTTTTTTGAATCCCGCTCATCATTAAAATTGTCATAAAAAAAACCTCCCTAGACTGTATCTAGAGAGACGTAATTTTCCCATCACAAATAAACGTACATTGTAGATGTACTAATGGATATGGAAATGGGCATACGAATCCTATTCTCTAGATACACGTTTTTTCCTTATTGAAAAATCGGTACGAAAATAAGATTAGTTATCCATTGCCCCTTACCCATTCCTTTCGAATTTAGTTAACTTAAGTATATATTTTTTGTTTATTTCCTGTCAATTCCTATTAACAAGATTCCGCCTTTTCCCTAATCGCCATTATTCGCTATAATAGATAGTATTCACTTTTAATTAAGAAAATGTACTATTAGAATGAGGAGTTTTTATGGAAAAAGTTGAGGTTTTTATTTTATCTGGTTTTTTAGGAAGTGGTAAAACCACTTTATTACAAAATATTCTTACTCAAGAAAAGCAATTAGGTCGAAAAGTTGCTGTTGTTATGAATGAATTAGGACAGGTATCTATTGATTCAAATGCAGTTTCAGAAAACACACCACTAAAAGAGTTGCTTAATGGCTGTGTTTGCTGTACGATTCAAGGCCAGCTTGAGGTTCATTTGCAAGGACTTTTACAGGATTATGAACTAGATGCCATCTATATAGAAACAACGGGTGTTGCACATCCAATTGAAGTATTGGATGCATGTATGTCACCGCTTTTTGCCGATCAATTATTTGTTCAATCTATTGTTACTCTAATTGATGTGAATCGTTGGAAAGAAAGAGGTTCCCTAAGTCCTCAATTACAAATGCTTTTACGTGAACAGATTCATCATGCGGATGTGCTTTTACTTAATAAAATCGACCAGTTATCGGAAATGGAACAAGGACAAATGCTCTTTGAAATTCAATCCATCAACAGCGATGCAAGAAGTTTGCTAACGAAGCATGCAGCGGTGAAGCTTGATGATCTCCGTACAATAAAAAAAGCTGAACGAAAACCACATGAGCGAGCACATGTACATCTCGATTTGAAGCTAAAAACATTTGTGCATACATTTTCAAATGCACTTGATCTGGATTTGTTTGAAGAATGGCTCAGAAAGATGCCTGAAACTATCTACCGGATTAAGGGTTATTTAAAGTTTACCCATTCGAACAACACATATTTATTTCAATACTCCTATGGAACACCCATTTACTTAAAAGAGCTGATGAATTATAAACCCACTTTGGTATTTATCGGTGAAAAATTAGACCCAACATGGATGAAGGTCGAAATGGAGAAGCTACAGGAAGAAAGTTTGAAGGTTGAATAGTTCCTTAAAGAAAAATTGAACCATGTTTTAATGTCATTGTGAAGTTGTTCTGAATAATTGTGACCAACTGGACTAGATTGTGACCTAACTCAAGTTAATTTTCCCCTACCCATATTAAGGAATAATATTGGTCTCGATTCCCAAGCATGTTTATTCTATTACGTGGGAAGTTAATTATGAGTAATCGTTTGGTTACTCAAAAAAACTTCTGTCGGGAGTGATGTATCATGGCAAGAAACAAACTATTGGTTCCTGGTAGCGAAAATGCTCTAGATCAAATGAAAGAAGAAATCGCCAATGAGTTTGGAGTTCAGCTTGGTGCAGATACGACCGCACGTGCGAACGGCTCTGTTGGAGGCGAGATGACGAAACGCCTTGTTGCAATGGCGCAGCAGCAGCTTTCAAACGGTTCACAACAGTAACAATTCACCTATAAGGGGGTCCATATACTGGGCCTCCTATTTTTTCACAATTTTAAAAACCGTCATTCCCCTAGAAATGAACGGTTTTTTCAACATATAATTCATCTGATGTCTTCATCACTGTTGGATTTCCCTTTGCCTCAATCGTTCTTACCCCAAGTAAAATCATTCCCACCACTAACAGTGCAAACAGTACTACAATAATACAATTTTTAACTAATGCCATCTTACCCACCCTATCGTTTTTAACCTTCTATTTTATCCACTTTTTTCCGACATGACCATTCTATTCACGAAAACGGTTTTTATTCCTGTTTATTAAAAAATGTGTAAAACATCGTTGTTTTCCTCACTTTCCTCTCATTTTGGACATATGATGAAGAAAGGAGGGAAAAATCATATGGAAAAACTGTCTATATTATTTTTAGCTTGTATTTTAGCAGGTTTTGCCCTTATTAAAGTAACAGAATATGATAACGTATTAACAAGCCTACATTCCGTATTTACTCTAGTTGGGGCAATTACAATTATCGTATTCTCATTTGTTCTAATCTTTAAAGGTATTTTAGCCTTATTAGGTAAGTGATAAGCTACTTTGGCTTATCCTTTTTAAAATTTTAGGGGTTTGTACCTTTCACAATTCCATAGGAGCCATATGCTAGTACTACGAAGATAAACGAAGGTGGTGCAAAGCATATGGCTTCTATCTTTTTAGGACCGATTGAAATTAACAGCAATGAGGGTGTTATCATCACCGGTAATTCCTTTTATGTCTCCCCTACTTCAACCAGTAAAACAATCGCAGGCTCGGGATCATTTAATACAGGTTTCCATGTGACAAACAATAATCATGTGAGTACTTCCAATACCCTTGACCCAGATGGAGTCGACTCAAATGTTGTTTCCGGCACATAAAAACCGTCTACCATTTAGGTAAGACGGTTTTTATGTTATGCATACATGGCTTCTACTTGTTTTTGAAGTTCAGTATTTTCGAGGTATTCATCATATGTCATTTGCTTATCTACAAGACCATTTGGTGTGATTTCGATAATACGGTTTGCAATTGTTTGAACGAACTGATGGTCATGCGATGTAAATAATACGGAACCTTTAAACGCAATTAAGCCATTATTTAAAGCTGTAATAGACTCGAGGTCTAGATGGTTTGTTGGGTCATCGAGCACAAGCACGTTTGAACCACTTAGCATCATTTTTGAAAGCATACAACGTACCTTTTCCCCTCCAGATAGCACGCTTGGCTTTTTCAATACTTCTTCCCCGGAGAATAGCATTCTGCCTAAGAATCCTCTTAGGAAACTCTCACTTTGATCATTTGGAGAGAACTGACGAAGCCAGTCAACTAATGTTGGTTCATCTCCATTGAAATATTTCGTGTTGTCTTTAGGGAAATAAGCTTGTGATGTAGTCACCCCCCATTTGAATGTACCACTATCTGCTTCCATTTCACCCATTAAAATCTTGAATAATGTTGTGATCGCAATTTCACTTTTTCCTACAAACGCTATCTTGTCGCCTTTGTTCATAATAAAGTTCACATTATCAAGTACTTTAACGCCATCAATTGTCTTTGTAAGACCTTCTACGCGTAGTAAGTCATTACCGATTTCACGCTCTGGTGTGAATCCAACAAAAGGATAACGACGAGAAGATGGTTTGATATCATCAAGTGAAATTTTATCTAATAGCTTTTTACGGGAAGTTGCTTGTTTAGATTTAGATGCATTTGCACTAAATCTCGCAATAAATGCCTGTAATTCTTTAATTTTTTCTTCTTTTTTACGGTTTGCATCTTGAGCCATTCTTGAAGCAAGCTGGCTGGATTCATACCAGAAGTCATAGTTTCCAACATAGATTTGAATCTTTCCATAATCGAGGTCAGCCATGTGCGTACATACCTTGTTTAAAAAATGACGGTCATGGGATACAACAATTACAGTATTTTCAAAGTTAATTAAAAATTCTTCAAGCCACTGGATTGCTTTTAAATCCAGGTTGTTCGTAGGCTCGTCAAGTAAAAGTACATCTGGCTTACCAAATAAGGCTTGTGCTAATAATACTTTTACTTTCTCAGAACCTGTTAATTCAGCCATTTTCTTTGCATGAAGCTCTTCTGGGATTCCTAAACCTTTTAATAGTATAGCTGCTTCTGATTCAGCTTCCCAACCATTTAACTCAGCAAATTCCCCTTCAAGCTCAGCAGCTCTCATTCCGTCCTCATCTGAGAAATCAGGCTTCATATAGATTGCGTCTTTTTCTTGCATCACTTCATATAGACGAGCATGTCCCATAATTACAACTTTAAGAACTTCATGTTCTTCATATTCAAAATGGTTTTGTTTTAAGATCGCGAGACGCTCACCTGGTGTCATATGCACGTCACCCGTTTGTGGTTCAATCTCACCTGAAAGAATCTTTAAAAAGGTAGATTTTCCGGCACCATTTGCACCTATTAGTCCATAACAATTTCCCGGTGTAAACTTTATGTTAACATCTTCAAAAAGCTTGCGGTCACCGTAACGCAAACCTACATTTGTAACTGTAATCATGTAGTATAAATCCTCCATTTCATATCATTGCTACTGATTATACCATTTTCATAGAAACAACACTAGTTTTCGGTCCATAGTTTGTTGACATAAGACCCATCCATATTGTGACAAGTTTTTTTCCGAAAAATAGAAATGACCCTTCCCACAGTATTCCTGCAAAAAGAGTCATTAAAACAAACCACGTTTTTCTTTTTTTATTTGTTTACAATCAAATAACATCATTCTTATTAATGGTCTCCTGTTCCTGTTTTTTTGGTGGCAATTCGTTTGGCAGATCTGTTTGTTTTCCTGCGCCAAATCCCTGTATAATTTTTTCACCGCCGTAACCTGCTAAAATCGAAAGGAATATGACTCGAAAAATCGATTCTGTGTCACTTGAAGCTACAATTAATACTGCTGCAATGGTTCCAATAAGCATTTCTTCTAAGAATCCTAGGTAGATGAAGCGTTTTGTTACACGAGGTTTCTCTATTTTCCCCCTTTTTTTAGCATGTCCCAGTAAGCCCATAGAGCCACCAATAAAGATTGCTAGCACGAGATGCAACAACATGTCATCACCCCCTAAAGTCCAGATTGGGTAATGCTTGACCTTAGGCAACAAATGGAAGCTTCCTTATTAACATTATATGCCAATTATGAATAAGAAAGCTTGGGTATATTTTCCGAAAATTACGAATACTTTCGTGCTACCAATGTCCCATTTTCATTCTAAAAACTATTTCGACCCCCTAAAGGACTGCATATAACTACCTAGCCACTCTTCCGTTTGTCATAACTTGGATAAAATCAGTTATGAACTTTTCATAATCAATGCGTAATGCAATCCGATCTAATGTTTCAACAGGCTCCTTGTCCGGATTAGCACGAAAATCCGCGACGCTCACTCCTTTTAAAATCCCAGACATTTCGATCCTTACTCTACGTCTTGCATATTGCATAATGGATGGATTTACAATTGCGCTAAGGGCAACAACATCATGTAGTGGTGTCCCTTTAATACCAGGCATGCTTTTCTTATAGAATTCATAATAATAATCAAAAATTGGACGAATTAAATTTCGGTAAGGATTATTTGTTCCCTGCCTTACAATTTGATCAACAATTTCAGAAGTTAAGATAGCTTGGATGGTTACATTAAGAGGATGTATTGCCAAGTTATGTGCACGTTCACAGATAAGATTTGAGGCAATTGGGTCACCATAAAAATTGGCCTCTGCTTCAGCGGTGACATTTCCAGGAACAAAAAAAGCCCCTCCCATTATATAAAACCCCTTAACTTTTTCCATCACCTCACCACCCAGGATGAAGGCAATCGCAAGAGATGTTGATCTTCCTACATCGACAATATAGATTTCGTTTTCAAATTTTTCGATTATTTTAAAAATCTCATCAAAGTTTAATAACTCAGCGGTAGGAAGTGTATCAGGTGGTTGAATCGGGCCAAGCCCCTCTTCCCCATGTATTTCAGGGTAATACGCTGTGACCTCTCCTGATAATGGTCCCTTTGCACCTGCTATAATTGGGATATCCGTTTTGCCTGCAAGCGATAATAGATAAGCAACATTTTGAGTAGCTTGTTCTTGTTTTACATTACCATAGCTAGGAACGATTCCAACAATCTCAATCTCTGGATTAAGCAGTCCATACATAATTGCGATCGAATCATCAATTCCTGGATCCCCGAAAAACAGTACCTTTGCTGTCATTAATACCGCTCCCCTTTCAAAAATCATCCATAATATTCACTATATGTTGGGATGTAAAAAAAACACCCACTTCGCTATGAGACGAAATGAGTGTTTTGAAAAGTATTATTTTGCAAATCGATGATTTCCAATGACAGTTGTTACTTCTCTATCCATCATAAATGGATTTGAGCTTTTATCTGGATTAAAGAAAAATAATGATCCTTTTCCTTGTCCGCGGAACGTAATGGCTTCGTCTACTGCACGTTTAGATTCTTCATCAGCTGGCTGGTTGATTGAACCATCAGCAACAGGGCTAAATGCAAATGAACCGCCAGTTGTTTTTTCGTATATGACTTCTTTAATCGTATTAGGGAAATCAGATGAGTCGACACGGTTTAACACTACAGTAGCCACGGCAACCTTACCTGCATATGGCTCCCCTTTTGCTTCCGCATGTACAAGTTTTGCTAGTAATTCCTTATCTTGAGTCGTCACTACCTCTGGTATTTCAAGCTCTTCCCCTGGATTGATCATATCACTTGTTCGGTTATTTGCTTTCTTAAGATCTAGAACTGATACACCATACTTCATGCCAAGATTCCAAAATGTATCACCTGTTTTTACAGTATGAGTTGCTGCCGATGCACTCACACTTGATGCTAATAAGGTAAATGTTAATGCTGTTGCAAATCCAATCTTTTTAAGGTTTATCATGTTTTTTTCCTCCTAGTAATCGTCGTTTTTTGCTCTACTAGAAGGTTAACAGCTGTAATATTTCGATTCATTGCCCAAAAAGTGGTAGAATACTTGAGTCTTAGAGATACTTTGCCTCAAAATATGAGTGGAAAAAATATCCTCGCTAAATATACCATCTAAATATTGGTTAAGATGGAAAAATACAGATTGAATTTTACAAACATCTCAGTCATGTTATTAACATATATAACATTTTACTGTTATTTCATTATCATCTTAATCAGCTTCAAACCATGTCTGGTTGTTGGGTAGCGCAAAGGAAGGTCAAACTTTGTCGTTTGCTTCATGATCCCTTTTTCATGAGAAAATACATCAAAGCTTCCTTTCCCATGGTAGGCACCAATTCCACTATCACCTACACCGCCAAATGGTAAATGGGGTGAAGTAAAATGGTAAACTGTATCATTCACACAACCACCACCGAAAGAGATGGATTCTAGCACTTTATTTTGCACTCGTTCCATTTCTGAAAAAATATACAACGCAAGGGGTTTAGGGCGGTTATTAATCTCATCAATGGTTTGTAAAATATCGTCGTATCCCATTACAGGCAAAATTGGACCAAAAATTTCATCTTCCATGATCGGGTGTTCCCATGTAACCTCAGTCAGAACTGTAGGCTCAATCAAAAGTTTATCAACTTCTGTTTCACCACCATAGTATATAAACCCACTGTTATGGATAAAGGAAGTGAGTCGATCAAAATGGCGCGCACTTACAATTTTCGTAAACTTACTTTCTTTACTTAAGGCATTCCCATACAATTCCTGGATAGCCTCTGTTAACAGATTCAGAAATTCTGCTTTCACTTCATTATGAACATACAGATAGTCTGGTGCGACACAAGTTTGTCCAGCATTTGTATACTTCCCCCATGCAATTCGCTTTGCCGCATATCGAAGATTCGCATCTTTGTGGACAATACAAGGACTTTTCCCTCCAAGTTCAAGGGTAACAGGTGTTAAATGTTTAGCTGCAGCCTCCATAATCACTTTTCCAACGGTCACACTACCTGTAAAAAAGATATAATCTGTCTTTTCCTCTAAAAGGGCCGTGCTTGTCTCAACACCGCCTTCAACAATTGCTATGTAATCCTCTTGAAAATGTTCACGAATCAGTTTTGTTAGTAATTCAGACGTTTTTGGGGTTAGCTCAGAAGGTTTTAAAATCGCACAATTTCCTGCTGCTATAGCCCCAATTAATGGTGCAAATGCAAGCTGAAATGGATAATTCCAAGGGGATATGATTAAGACCACCCCATATGGTTCTGGATAAATATAATTTTTACTTCCAAAACCTGTTAAGCTTGTTTTTACCTTTCTTGGTTTCGCCCATTTTTCAAGATGCTTTATCGTAAACCTAAGCTCTTCTAAAACAAAGCCAATTTCGGTCGCATATGATTCAAACTCAGATTTGTTTAAATCTTTATGTAATGCGTCCATAATTTCCTTTTGATTTGTTTTTATAATGTTTCGAGTCTTTTTAAGAGCTTCCATTCGATAAGCAACTTCTTTTGTTTTCCCTGTAGAAAAAAATTCGCGCTGCTTTTTTATTAATGCACCATAGCTTTCCACTAAGTCTCCCCCATTTCAACAGGATTTCCAACTATTTATAAATAGTACATACTATTTTTTAACAAAAAACAAGATAATACTACATGAAGAGTAGAAAAAAGGTAAGCCATCATTTTTTGGCTTACCCTTGATTTAGTATTAGATACTTGCAATTTTTTCTTTTACTCGTATATGACCTGATTTTTCAACCTTCGTGGCTAAATATTTTTTATTGTATTCAGAGACATCTCCCCAAAGTGGGACATGAGTATCTGATAATAGTCCGTATTCTTGTAATGCAGCTAATTTTTTCGGATTGTTCGTGATTAAGGTAACTGGCTTCGAACGTAACTCAGTAAGCACGCGAATGGCATCTTCATAGTTGCGGCTATCATCGTTAAAGCCTAATGCAAGGTTTGCTTCAACTGTGTCTAACCCTTCTTGCTGGAGAATATACGCTAAGGATTTTGAAAATAAGCCAATCCCTCTTCCCTCGTGATTAGCTAAGTAAAAGAGAGCCCCAGATCCATTTGAGACAATCATTCTCATGGATTCCCGTAATTGAAAACCACAATCACAACGCTTGCTTCCAAATATATCACCAGTATGGCAAATACTATGCATTCTAATTAGCGCATCATGTTCTGAGTCAAAATCACCATATACAAGAACAGATGATTGCTGCATTTCTGCTAAATTAGTTGTAGGGAGAGCATCTAGTACTTCCTCTTTACTCATTCCACTCTCCATTTTTAGCCATGTATACCATTTAAAAGTTACCACTTGATCATCTAATTGAACGGGTAATGTTACAGGTCCAACTAAGCAAATATCCTGTTCCCCTTGTTTATGGATCATGCTCATTTTATTTAATAGAAGGTCTTTCACCTTTTCTGAAACCATAAGAATTCTCCCTTTCTAATGTTACCACTTCTAAAATTTATTCTACTCTATGTTTTGAAAGTATAGAATTATTAAAAAGGGAGGTCAAGAAATATACACTTTATATCCTTATAGAATAGTCCCTCATTTAGTAAGTTTTACAGTTTGTCAGCATGATATCCAAGCTTTTTCAATAGCACCATCATTTCTTCTTTTTCAGAGTCAGACAGCACCCCTACAATTTCTTCAATAGCCTGTTCATGCTTTGGAAATATCGTATCCATAAATTGTTTACCTTCCTCTGTGATGGACGCCCATGTTACACGTCGATCCTTTGGACATGGTTTTCTTGAAATATAATTCTTTTTTTCTAATTTATCCACAACATATGTTATACTTCCGCTCGATAATAAGACCTTCTTACCAATATGTTGAATTGGTTGGTCCCCTTTATGATAGAGAAGTTCTAACACAGCAAACTCAGTTAGATTTAATCCGTATCCTTTTACATCCTCTTCTACCCGCTCATTTACAGATCGAAATGCTCTAGATAGTATGACAAAAAATTTCAAGGAGAGGTTAGGAACATTAACTGCTTCATTCGCTTCCATACAATCCACCCTTTTTCATTATCTCGAATTCAAGATAATTTTACTAAATTTTTATGTTCTCTGTCAAGTTGAGTTCTGTTACTTTTTTCCCATTAACTCCTTGCGTCTTCCGTATATCGATACAGGACATCCCCACCGTGAAGGGCAATTCCTCTATAATGCTTAAAATCTTCCCGCTTAACCAACGTATTGCGGAACTCCAAAAATTGATCTTTCTTCACAAGGTATTCATTTAACTCTCCATCCCGGAGCTTATTTAAAATCTCATTAACAAATTCTTCATTCATATGTATACACCTCTTTTTAGATTATAATTGTTCAAAAAATAAGAAACAAGGCTAATACCCATTTATACCTCTATCTTACACACTATACATCCTTAGGCATAAGATATGGGGGAAATGTCTAGTAGGCATTATGACGAAATAGAAAATTAAAAAGCTCTCAATAAATTGGAGATTATGTTTGCTGGCTTTTAACGTTGAATACAATAACGAGGTGGTTTTTTATGAAAAATTATCAAAACCCGTTTGGTTTTAATCCGAATATGAGTAACCAACAAGGCTTGGGATATGGACCTGGGCTAGGAGCTGGCTTCGGACCAGAAGGGATGCCTATGGGCATGAATATTCCACAAATGGGATACCCAGGAGTTGGCTTCCCACAAGAGGTTCAAGGTAGCTATCCTTCACCTACCCACCAACACATGATGAACGATGATTGTGGATGTGGTTCTGGTCCAAACGAAAGCGAAGCTATGATGCCCGCAGCATTTAATCCATATGGTCCTGGAATGGCACCAAATATGATGATGCCTCATGGACCTCATGGCCCTGGCTGCACTTGTGGACAACAACAAGGTCCAATGGGCGGACCTGGAATGATGGGAGGTTTTGGTCCTCAAGGACCTGGTATTGGACCGATGAGCAGTTTTGGTCCTCAAGGACCTGGGATAGCACCTGGTGAGATGGGTGGATTCGGACCTGGGGGACCAGGTAATCCTGGGATGATGTCTCCTCAAGGCCCTGGAATGGCACCAAATATGATGATGCCTCATGGACCTCATGGCCCTGGCTGCACCTGCGGACAGCAGCAGGGCCCGATGGGTGGCCCTGGAATGATGGGCGGTTTTGGCCAAGGGAGATAAAAACAATTTCAAATTGTGATTCTCAAACTTTCGTAAGGACATCTACAAAATCTAATGCCCCGCTAGTGCACCGCATACATAATGCGGTGCTCTTATATTAAACTATAATAATTGTGGTGTTTCCAACAACAAACTAATTCTCTTCGCAATATCCTTACTTACGATTATCACAAATTAATAGGCGCTATAAAAGATTTCCAAAATTGCAAGTGTAATCTTATAATCTAATGGCATAAATCTTATTATATCAAGCAAAAACGCACTAGAATTCAATTTTTCAATTCCAATGCGTTTGTATTTTACATATTAATCATTATAAAGATAACTCTTGTTATTTTCCAAAAATAGGTTTTCTTTTTTCAGCAATTGCTCGAACTCCTTCTTGATAGTCATCTAGTTCTGTCACAATCCCCATTGCTGACGAGATCATATCAAAAGATGTACGAAGATCGATATTTAATCCTTGATATATAGCCCTTTTAGTAAAACGCATAACTTCTCGTGGTCCACTTATTAGTTTTTGAACATAATTTTCAACAAAATCATGCAATTGGTCATCTTCAACTACATAAGTTACTAGCCCAAGTTCTTTCGCCTCTTGAGCTGTAAGAACATCCCCTGTCCAAAGTAAATCTAACGCTTTATCTACCCCTACAAATCTTGGTAAAAACCAAGCTGCCCCATCTCCTGGAACAATTCCAGCCTTTATATAGCTTTCCGAAATCTTTGTAGAATTTGCAGCAATTCGAATATCACATGCTAATGTCATATCGAAACCTGCTCCAAAGGCAAATCCATGAATTACAGCGATTACTGGAATATCAATTTCCTGTAATATAAGAGGGATTCGCTGCACCCTTTTCCATAATGAGTTTTTACGTGCAAGAGCAGTCGAGACTAGGTCCTCACTTTTATCACTTTTGAAAAAACCTTTGCCACTTGTCATCGCTTTAATATCTCCACCTGAACAAAAGCCACGTCCATTTCCAGATAAAATGAGTGCTCGAATGTTCTCAGAATCCCTTACTACTTCTAATGCTTCTATCCAAGAATCAATCATCTCGGCGCTAAAAGCATTTAAGCTGTCTGGGCGATTTAAAGTAATTCTCGCTATATTATTTTCTACAGAGAAAATTAAATCCGTCATTTTACAGCCTCCTTTGGAACATGTGAAGACACTCCTGTAATCATTGACCAAAGATCATTTTTACTTAATTTCATTAATTCATCTGCAACAATTTGTTGCCACTGTAATTCCGTCCCGAATTCATCTCGCCATGACCAAAGTCTTCTTGTATTATGATGCAGCGAATGTTCGTAGGTAAAACCGATCGCTGCTACTACTTGGTGTGCAATGGTATTCACTTTTCCTGCTGCTTCATTTACACGAATTTTCGAAAAAGCTATATCTCTTGCAAACGGGTTACACTCAAATGCATTACCAGCTTGTTCTGAAGCAACTCTAGCTGCAGCAGTTTCACCAGCAATTGCTGCCAAGTGATGCTGAATTGCCTGGAAGCGGTGAAGCGATCTTCCGAATTGAGTACGTTCGGTCGTATGATTTATTACTATTTCTAAGATGTTTTCAAGAGCACCAGACATCATTACACTACGTGTTAGAGCCCCCGCGTAGAAAATCTTTCTCACTTTTTCTTCAATATTCCCTGAATAAACCTTACAGTCCTCAACCAAAGTTTCCTTAAAAATCACTTCATCCCTTACTTCTCCAGCTAGATTTTTTCCCTTTATCATTTCTGATTTTTCTAAACTAACAAGTGCTAAAACTGGTCCATCAGATGTTTCCCCAACAACAAGTATTTTTTGAGCAAATCTTGCCCAGGGAACATTCCTTACTCTACCAGAAACAATCCATCCTTCCCCTGTCTTGTTAAATCTTAAATCTTGACGATCATTATTATATGAAACCGTAATGATATCATCTTCTACAAGGACTCCCAATTCAGCTAACACCCAATTTGCTACATATTTTTCAGCTAACGGAATAGGTGCTGAAAACTTTCCAGCCAAGCGCAGGATACTTAGTGCATCTAAGTAATCCCCACCATTCCCGCCTTTTTCTTCTGAAACTGCAACGGTTAACATTCCATTATCGGCTAACTTTTTCCATAATTTCTCTGGCCATTTTCCATTTTCAGCTTCGTCTACAACATCCTTTGTTGAATATTTCGCCATAATTTTTGTAACGGATTCAATTATTAAATCCTGCATATCACTCATCCCTGAATTACCCCCTTTGCAATGATACCGCGTAGTATTTCTGTGGTACCACCACGTAATGTAAATCCCGGAGATTGAAGAATAGACTGCCCCATAAATCTCTCCAATAGATTAGTAGATGTGGTGGATGGCGCAACATTAATTATCAATCTTGTAATCTCTGCCATTTCCTGTTCAAATTTTGTCCCCATATCCTTTACTAAGGAGGCTATGATATTGGAAGGTATCCCTTGTTCAAGCATTTGAGCAATACCAAGAGACATATTTCGAAGCGTCCATAAGCGTGAAATCAAACTACTAACCTCATTTAGACCTTTGATATCTCCCTTTTCAATAAGTACATTTGTAAGTTCATTTAAAAGTGGATATGTGCTAAGTATACGCTCAGGTCCACTTCGTTCATAAGCCAGTTCTGCCATACTTTGCTTCCATCCGTTCCCAAGAGCACCAACAACCATATCATCTGGTATAAAAACATCCTCAAAAAATACTTCGTTAAAGTGGTGTTCTCCAGTCATTAAGTGTATTGGTCTAATGGTAACGCCCGGTGCAGCTAAGTCTACCACTAGCTGACTCATTCCGGCATGACGGTTTTGAGGATCCATTGGTTCTGTACGACATAGTGTAATCATATAATGTGCAAGATGTGCACCACTGGTCCATATTTTACTTCCATTTAATATCCAGCCATTCTCAACCTTTACTGCCCTTGATTGAATTGCGGCCAAATCAGATCCAGCATTCGGTTCACTTAGTCCAATCGAAAAATATATATCTCCATTTGCTATTTTCGGAAGAAAAAATTGTTTTTGATTTTCTGTTCCAAATTTAAGAAAGAGAGGACCAGATTGTCTATCAGCTATCCAATGTGCAGCTACTGGTGCACCTGCTGCTAGTAACTCCTCAATAACTATGTATCTTTCAATAGAGGAGCGCTCCCCTCCACCATATTCACGTGGCCATGTCATTCCAATCCATCCACGTTCAGCAAGCTTTTTTGTGAACTCTACTGAATATCCACATAACCAACTATCACAAGAAGGGACAATTGAACCACTTTTAATTTCTTCATTGATAAACTTTCTAATCTCTCTTCTTAATTCCTCAGTCTCTTTGGGTAATTCAACAACAGGAATTTGCAGCGCTTTCATATTTTTTCACCTCTTTAAAAGTAGATAAAACCAATCTTACCGATAATCGGTATGTTATACCTATAATTAGTATTATAATACGCATCATCCGCATAGTCAATTCTAAATTATCTGATAATTATAATGGTAGAATATTTTTATCATTTGAAATTTGTAGATTCGTTTCTCTTCAATAATGTATTTTTACAGAACTTTTAAAAATAAAAACCAATTCCAAAATAATTACTTTGAAATTGGGTTTACAAGAAACGGTTTTCAATTCATAAATTTTAACTCTTCATTTATTTTATTTGATATTATTTTGATATTTTCAATAAAACTCTTGACCACATCGTCTGTAACTCGAACCATTGGGGCAGATATAGATACACTAGCAATTACCTCATTATAGCGATTGAAAAGTGGTGTACTTACAGAACAAACCCCTGGTACACGTTCTCCAAAACTTATCGCATAGCCATTGTCCCGGATGTTTTCAAGTTCAACCAACAATTCTGATTTTTCTACAATTGTTTTTTCGGTAATCTCTTCAAGATCAATAGAGTCAAAATAATCCTTTAACTTACCCGAGTCAAAATAAGCTAAAAAAACTTTTGCTGATGCCCCTGCATATAATGGCGAGGTTTGACCAATATGGGTTATTGTCATTAGTAGCTGTTTTGCCTCTTCAAAAGCAATGCACTTTCGCTCATTGTTTTCAACAATATTTAAATATACATTTTCCCCCAGTTCATCCCTTAGCTGTTTTAAGTATGGTTTAACTGTAGTGATAAGATGTGAATGCTTTTCAACCAAATTTCCAAGGTAGTAAAGCTCCATACCCAATTTGTACGTCTTTTTCTTATTGTCTTTTTCTAAAAATCCAAAGGTTACTAATGTGTTTAATATTCTTTGAAGACTTGATTTAGATAAGCCTAGCTTTTGATGAAGGTCAGCTAAGGAGAGCTCGCTCTCGTCAAGGGAAAAAGATTGCAAGATTTGAATGGTACGGCTTATTGTTTGCATTGAATTATCTGTAGTCATTTCGGATGGCACCTCAATATTCATGTTAGACAACTTAATTCTTTAAAACTTCTTATTAAAATAATCTTTATTTTTCACTTTTAAGTTTTGTTCCCACTGCAAAACGATTTGGCGGTACTTCTTGAACCATTATTCTTATTGTTTCAAGTGGAGCATTTAGACTGTGATGAATGCTTTCGGCAACCCCTTTCATACATTTTTCTATCTCTTCACTTTCTCTGCCTTCAATCAACGTAATATGGACGATCGGCATGCTTCCCCTCCTAATCACTATTTTTGTCATCTCATTTATTGTGATAAATCCCTCATCATAATACCAATATTCTGTTTTTAATTCTAATAGAATACGGACACCCACAAAAATATCATTATTAAGCCTTCATTGTAATTGTTTTTACAGATGTGAAGAAATCAAGTGCAACTCTCCCAAGTTCCCGATTTTGGGAGCTTGATGCTTTTACACCGCCAAATGGAACCTGTACTTCTACACCTGTGCTTTCCCCATTAATTCGCACCATTCCTGCTTCTATCTCATTCATAAATAGCAAGACTTCTTTTAAATTTTCTGTAATAATCGTAGCACTAAGCCCATACTTAACATCATTTGCTACCTCTAAGGCTTCTTCAAGGGAGTTTACCTTAAGCAATGCAAGTACAGGACCAAAAATTTCCTCTTGGGCAATGGACATTTCCGGACTAACATTTTCAAATAGTGTTGGTTCGATATAATATCCATCTTTAAACCCTGGTTGTGTAATACGGTTCCCGCCAAGGGTGATTGTAGCACCCTCTTCTTGCCCTTTCTTTATAGCATTCAATACATTCTTAAATTGACTTTCGGAAGCTACCGGTCCCATATAGGTATCAGGCTCTAAACCATTTCCTACTTTAATTTCCTCTAGTTTTTGAATGACCTTTTCTCTAAAAGGTTCATATACATCTTTAATAATAATCGCTCTACTCGTAGCAGTACACTTCTGGCCAGAAGATTTCATACTTCCATTAACCACTAATTCTGCTGCTAAATCTAAATTAGCATCAGAAGTAACAATTGCGGGATTTTTCCCCCCCATTTCCAATTGAAATTTGATACCGCGTTGTACAGCTTTAGTTGCGATTATTTTCCCAACATCATTTGAACCTGTAAAACTAAGAGCTTTCACATCTGGATGATCACAAATTGCATTCCCAACCGTTGACCCTCTTCCACTTACTAGATTAATGACTCCAGGTGGAAACCCTGCTTCAACAAAGCATTCGAGTACCTTTATTGCCGTTACTGTCGTTTCAATTGCTGGTTTAATAACAACTGTATTACCATACACCAATGCAGGAGCCATCTTCCACGCTGGAATTAATGCTGGAAAATTCCATGGAGTGATTAAGCCAACGACTCCCAATGGAACACGTGACGTAAAAAGGACAGCCCCCTCTTCGTTTGATGGAATCACCTCACCAATTGCACGAACTCCCTCCGATGAATAGTAACGTAACGCTTCAATTGCACGAAGTGTTTCACCTTTAGCTTCAACTAATGTCTTTCCCATTTCCCTGGTCATTGTTTCCGCTACATCATCTAGCCTTTGCTCAAGAATATCTGCCGTTTTACGCAAGTAATCTCCTCTAGTAGTTCCAGATAATTTTCTCCAGGCTTTCGCAGCAGTTTTAGCTGCTTTTACAGCTTCGTCCACTTCATTAGTATTTGATAGTGGGACGTATCCAACTATTTCTTCCGGAATCGCAGGGTTAATACTCGAATGATATTTTCCTGAACCTGGGTTTATCCATTCACCATCAATAAAGTTCTGATAGGTTTTAACTTCAGTTTTAAATGTCATGATAATTCTCCTCTCTTCCAATCTTCACTTTTTCACTTCAACTAATAAGGAAGCTTACACAATTGCGATTGGACGTAATGGCGATCCAGTTGCTCCATTGATTCGCAATGGTAAAGTAATGAATAAAAATTCATAGACATTATTTTCTGCTAGTTCTTCTAGATTTAAGGCTTCCATTATATGAATTCCTTTGTCCACTAAAAGATATCTGTGTACAGGTAATTCATGAGTAGGTTGTTTTTCATAGGCAACCGTATCACTTCCAGTAAGTGTCATGCCCTGAGAAACAAGCCATCTCGCTGCCTCCTCTGTTACCCCAGGGACCCCCTTATCTGCAGAAAGAAAGAGTCTCGAATTTGAAAAATACTTTGCCCATCCTGTTCTGATAAGTACAGTATCATCTTTCTGCAACTTGACACCCTGTTTATGGGCGGCTGCCTCTAAATCCTCTGCAGTTATTTCATACGCATGTTCTAAAATTTCAACATTAAATAAATTCGGCAAGTCTAATAGTACACCCCTGCGTAAAATAGGATTCGCCTCAGTAATACTATGAACCTTTAGTCCTTCTGTTTTTGTTTGGTTTGCTTCAACTTCGATTCCACCATGAAAATGCCCATTGCATGATACATGACCAAGTGCATCTATATGTGTTCCCGTATGTGTACCACTTGCAAAGAAGTCATTTGCGGTAGACAAACCCTTATCAAAAAACAAATCGTGGTGCATTCGCCCCATTGAATATAAGAATGGTGGATGAAATGGATGGTGTGGTATACCTGGATGAAATGAATGACCTAGTTCAAATACCGTACCTTCTTTAGGTATTGAAAGGATCTTTGGATCTATATTAGTAAATGATGTCAAGTCCATGCTCCTCCTATATACATAGTACGATGTAACAATTCGTAGAGTCTGTAGCTTAATATGATTCTAAGAATGTCCCATCTAATTCAATCAACTGAATACCCTTTTTGGACATCGTTTCGCTCACTACTTTTGGTAACAAGACTGGTGTTGAAACATAGGTATAATCACAACCAAACGATTCAGCATACGATTTAAAATTTGGATTTTCTAAGTTTGTAGCTATATTTCTACCAAATTTTTTACGCTGGTTATAGTCAACAGATCCGTATTTATTATCATTAACTAGTAAAATTGTAATATCTAAACCTATTTTCTTAGCAACCGATAATTCTTGTGAAGAAAACATAAATCCACCGTCACCTGAAACAATAAGTACTGGAGAATTGGGATCACCTAATTTTGCTCCTATTCCTGCAGGAATGGCATATCCTAGCGTTCCATATGCCATTGGGAATAGAAAAGTCCGAGGCTCTTCTATTGGAAAATACCTAGCAGCCCATATTCCAAGCATACAGTTATCAACAACTAACCTTGTTGAAATTGGCAAATTCGCTCGAAGCTCTTTAAATAAGTTTGCAACTTCAGGAGATTTTTCCGATAGCTTATCAATGATTCCCTTTTTTACTTCATCGACACGTTCTTCTGTTTTTTCTCTACGTTGATTGTTTTGAACAACATGATTCACAAGGTAACGAATGGCATTTTTTGTATCCGTTACGATTGGAACAGCTGTTTGGAAGTTCAAACTTACAATGTTAGGATTGGGGTCAATATGTATTAATTTTTCAGGTAATGAAAAATCTCCATATCCACCATACTTTAAGCGCGCTGAAAGTCTTGTTCCAACCGCTACTACAACATCACTTTCTTTCATAATTGCTGAATCCATGACCTCTTTTGCCCAACTAACACCCGTGTATAAAGAATGATTATCTGGAACTACACCTTTTCCTTTTACAGTACTTATAACAGCTGCTCCTACCTTTTCCGCTAGTTGTCTAACCAATCTAACAGCTTCTTCATCACGAATTCCACCGCCAACATATAACAATGGTTTTTCTGATTCATTAAGTAAAGTTACAGCTTCTTCAAGCTGTTTTTGCACACTATCAGCCATTATTGTTGTTGCAGTATCACTTGATAATCCTGTGCTTTGACTTTTATCAGACTGTACCATTATGTCAAGTGGCACCTCTATGTACACTGGCTTTTGTGGTTCTTTAAGTGATTCACGAATAACCTGTAAAGTGTCTTCATATGCAGTAGCTGGATTTGTAATACGTACTGCCTTTTTAGTAACTTGCTCAAGTAAACCAATCTGATTAGGTAGCTCATGCAAAAAACCTTTATTTTTCCCTATATATGGTGTTTCAATCTCTGTTGCAATAGCTATTAATGGGATTGAATCAGAATTTGCTTGGGCAATGCCTGTATAAGCATTAGTTACACCTGGTCCTGTTATTAGAAATACAGCGCTCGGATTTAATGAAACTCTAGCATAACCGTCAGCCATAAATACAGCTCCCTGTTCATGCCTCGTTTCAATTGTTTCTATATCTGTATCAATTAGTGCTTCAAAAAGATCAATATTATGCACGCCAGGTATTCCAAATACGTATTTTACACCGGAGTCCTCAAGTGCTTTTAGAATCCATTCGGCACTTTTTTTCGTATCGCTTCCAACTTTATTATTTACATTACTTGTAATCTGCATAGTCTAAACTCCTTACAATAAAGATTAACGAACACTGAAAACTTCTCCATTAAGAATATTTTTTGGTCTTTTGCCTTCTAAAACTTGTATAACTTGTTCCGCTGCTGAAACTGACAATTTACGATTCGTTTCCTCTGTGAGACCTGCAATGTGAGGGGTAGCAATTATTCTTTCATTTAAAATTTCTACTTCTGCTAAACTTGCAGGTTCAGTCGGAAACACGTCAATACCTGCCCCAGCTATCCGTCTAGAGTTAACTGCTTCGATAAGTGCATTTTGGTCAACCACATTACCTCTAGAACAGTTAATGAAAAAGGAAGTGGGCTTCATTATTTCAAAATCTTCCTTTCCAATTATGTGATGGGTTTCTTTTATATATGGCAAGTGAAGCGTAATATAATCAGCTTTCTCACATATTTCACGAATACTGTAGCATCGTTTAGCATTTGCAATTTGAAATACCTCATCAGACAAAAAGGGATCATAGGCGATAATTTCTGTATTAAAACCATTTTTTAATATGGATGCAGTATCTCTTCCTATATGACCGAAGCCAATGATACCAACTGTTTTTCCAGATAACTCATTTCCAAGGTTTTCTTGCAAAAATGTTTCTCTACTATCCCATCCATTACGTTTTAATGCATTGTTACTCATTACAATTTTTTTACCTAAGGCTAACATTAAACCTACAACATGTTCAGCAACTGGACGTGCTCCTACACCAGCATTATTTACAACTACTACACCATTTTTAGTAGCACTAGGTATATCTATATGATCTGTCCCGGTACCACTTGAGGAGATGACTTTTAATTTTGGTGCTGCATCTAAAAGCTTCTTATTCACACCTGCAGGTAATCTAACAATTAAACCATCTACATCATGTAATCTAGGTAAAATTTCATTTGGTACATTCTTTTTAGTTACTCGTACACATTCAACCTCAATACCATAAGACTTCAGATATTCTTCCCCTGCTTTATGAAGCATTGGGTTTAATAACATTACCTTCATTCTTCTTCACATCCTTGTAATACCTAAATTGGGAAAGAAACCTCTACTTCTTTTCCTATTTGTATTAGTTTTTGGATTATTTCTTCGGAAAGAGGAATACCATTTTTAACTCTTTCATGAAGTCTTTCAAACTCGATTTCTCCCGGAACATAAATTTTTTCAACAGAATCCGCTTTCTTACTGTTTATCACTGTATTTTTAAGAGTTCCTACTCTCTCAAAGAAAATCTCTTTATCTATTAAAGATGATACTGAAATTGCTATAACTGTATGCCCTACACCGAATTGGTCCATACTACTTGGATTATGAGTAGAAAAGCCACTTCTAGGTATCTCCGTAGAAACTTTGGATCCACTTAAGGCGCCAGCTAAAATTTCATTGATAAACGATATTCCATACCCTTTATGACCAGCAATAGGAAGTGTTATTCCTGAAATTGCCTCTTTTGCCTTATTCGTCGGCTTACCATCTTTATCAATTGCCCACCCTTCTGGGATTTCCTCATCATCTTGAGCCATTATTCTCAATTTCCCAACTGCAACTGGACTCAAAGCCATATCTAAAACAATCGGATCCCCATTGGTCGGAATTGCATAAGCAAATGGATTATTTCCTAGTACCGGAACCATGCCTCCAAAAGCAGGTAGTATGGCCGGTGCATTCGTCACCACATAGCCAATAAATCCTTTTTCAGCCAATCTGGTTACGTAATAGGCAGCTGCCCCAAAATGATTGCTATTTGTTACAGTAGTCATACCTATTCCGTAATCGGCCGCATTTTGTGCAGCTTTTTTTACAGCATAATTCATAGCAACATGACCAATTCCATTATCAGCGTCAATGACACTTATAGCTCCTTCATCTCGTACTAATTTTATATTTGGTGTTGGATTAATTATTCCTTGTAAGAAACTCCTTACATATCTTGGGAAAATATTCATCCCGTGTGTGTGTACTCCGCGTAAATCTGCTTCAACTAAAGTTTCCACAAGTATTTGCGCATCCTCTTTCGACATTGAAGTTTTATCTAATACTTCACACCCAAATTGTGTAAGGACCTCATGTGAAACCTTTTTATTCTTTACGATTTTCATTTGGAAAACCACCTCTAATACTTTTTATTACCCTAATCCAAGTGGATAAACGGAAGTTGTAACTTCAATTAAACGTGGCCCCTTTTCCTTAATTGCCTCGGTTAATACACTTTCAATCTGATCATTTTTTTCTATTCTCCATGATTTTAATCCCATACCCTCTGCAACTTTTGCGAAGTCAACATCTCCAATATTTGTACCAAAACTACGATTCGGGAATTGCTTTTCTTGATGTGCCCTGATTGTTCCGTATATGCCATTATTTACAACGATGATCGTTACATCTAAATTATGGCGTTTAATTGTTTCTAAATCTCCAATCGTCATCATTGCACCACCGTCTCCTGCAATTGCCCAAACAGGACGGTCAGAGAGAGTAACTTTTGCACCAAGAGCTGATGGGATTCCGTATCCCATTGAACCATTTACAGGTCCAAGATATACTCTATCATCCTCAAAAGAAATATAACGAAGTAACCAATGAGCGAAGTTTCCAGCATCACTCGTTACGATTGCATTTTTTTCAATAACTCTATTTAACTGATTGAATACTAAATTCATGTCTGCTTTTTCCGTATCAATTTTTTCTTCAATAAATCTATTTTCGAATAATTGTCGTAATGAACTTGTTCTAGACTGGTTTTTATTACAAATCTTGTTTGTTAGCTCTGCATTTTCATCACAAATTTGGAGTAATGCCTTTAATACGCCTTGTTCAGATGCAATATATCCTTGAAACTTTGACCTACCACTTCTTCTCACACTTCCACTCTCAATATGTTTAGCAACTTGAACAATTTCTGTACCTTCACTAAGTAATGAACCACTACTTACTGCTATATCCTCCATTGACTGACCAAATCCAATGATACAATCTGCTTCCTTCACCGCATTGGACGTTACCTTTGGTGAGCCAAGACCCACAGAACCTATAAAATTATCGTGTTCATTTGGAAACGAAGAGAATCTTCTCCAGGCCCCGCATACTGGGAAGCCTAACTTTTCTGCTATTTTTGAGAGTAATAGACTTTCTTCTCCGCGAACGGCTTTCATTGCAGATACAATTAGGGGCCTGGCGGCTTCTTCTAATCTTTTTATGATTGATTCTGCGATCTCCTTCTCATAACTTGAATAAGCTAGAGCTGGTACCTCAGGTAATATCTCGTCATCAACTTCAAAACCTAATATATCTGTAGGCAGTGTGATAACAACTGGTCCTGTACGACCATTACATGCTAACCAATAGGCCTGGCGCAAAACCTCTGGGAGCTGTTCTATAGCTGTGATACAGAATACTTCCTTAGATATCGGACCAAAAAAGGATTTAAAATCAACTTCTTGGAAGGCATCACTTTGCATCAGCATCGTCGGTACTTGCCCAATCAGTGCAATCATTGGAGTCTGATCGTAATAAGCTGTTTGTATACCGATACTTAAGTTACTAGCTCCTGGTCCTCTTGTTGCCATACAAACTGCTGGTTTCCCGTTCAGCTTTCCGTATGCATCTGCAGCAAAGGATGCAGTTGATTCATGTCTAGTTGCAATTGCTTCGATGTATTCACTGTCACGAAGAGCATCAATAACATGTAAAAAACTTTCCCCAGGCACGAAGAAAAAGCGATTTATTTCCATATGTTCCATCCACTTAATTACGTATTTTCCACCCGTGATTTTCGAGTACAATTATCTCACCTCACTGCAATGTTATATCTATCAATAGCCTCTTTAGATAGCTCGAAACCTAAACCAGGTTTATTAGTTAGTTTAATTTTTCCATTCTCTACAGCTGGTGCTCCCTCAAATATCTCTTCCCACCAACCAGGGATATACTCACAAATTGTTCCATTCGGAGCAGCTGCAATTAGGTGGGCACTTACCTCAGTAAATGTATGCGATGAAACAACAAAATTAAAAGATTCTGCAAGATTTGCAACTTGCATAAATTCAGTCGGACCACCACATCTCATGAGATCCGGCATTAATATATCGGCCACTTGATTTTGTATAAGTGGTTTAAACCCTGGTCTAGCATAGACTGTTTCCCCTGTTGCTAACGGCTGAGGAATATTGTCAGCAACTCGCTTTGTTCCTTCAATATCATGAATATTAATTGGTTCCTCAAACCAAAATAGTCTGTATTCTTCAGCCGCTTTGCCGAACTGGATGGCTTCCTGAACATTCCATGCTTGATTTGAGTCAACCATAATTTCAAGGTCATAACCAACTTCATCTCGAAGCAATTTAATTCTTTCAATATCTGACTTCCAGTTCTTTTGTCCTACCTTAATTTTATAATGTGTATGGCCTTGCTCTAAATATTTAGCAGCTTCATTTACTAAATCCTCACTTGAATAGGAGATCCATCCGCCTGTTGCATAAACAGGAACTTCATCTCGAACACCTCCAAGCATTTTATATAATGGGACATTGTGCCGCTTAGAGAATATATCCCATAATGCAGTATCAATTGCAGCAAGCGCCATTACCGGAGGCCCACCTTGACCGATAAAGTTGATTTTCCACCAGAGTTCATCCCAAATAGAACGAATATTGGAAATATCTCTTCCGATAAGTCCTTCCGCAAGACTATGAACCATTGATTTAATGGAATTCGCTTGGTGCTTATCAAAACAAAATGCATATCCAATCCCTGTTAATCCTTCTGACTTAACCTGTATAACTATGTTCTCCAAGCTCAAAAATTGGTGAATTCCGGTTGTTAATGGACGATCAAAAGGCTTTGAAAGGTGAAATACTTCATACGCTTCGAATTTCATTTATTAATTACCTCATTTCTTTTGATTTTATAAAATTTTTGATTGGTTTATATCGGTTGATAAGTTAAAACTTTTCCGGTACGAGATGTAGTTACCACCTGCTACTATAGCGAATAAAATTAGACCAATAGATTGATATAATAAATTAGGAACAATCATTAAAATAAGTGACGGGATAAGTATTATTCTCTGAGCGATATCCACTTTTTTAACAAAATACCCATGTACAAAAATAACTAACGCAAAAACCGCTACAAACGCTATTACTAATTGAATTACAATACTCAGTGGGGTACCCATAAGAAGAATTTCATTAGAATATACAAATAGATATGGAATTAAGAACGCAGCTATTCCGATTTTACATGCTGTTATTGCAACCTCCATAGGATCACAATCGGCAATCCCTCCAGCTGCGTATGCCGCAATTGCTACAGGAGGTGTAAAGGCTGATAGGATACCAAAGTAAAATACAAACATATGTGCAGCCATTGGATCTAATCCAAGCTGAGTAAGGGCAGGTGCTACAGTAATCGCTAAAATTAAGTACGCTGCTACAGTTGGAAGACCCATTCCAAGAACGATAGAGGTAAGCATCGTAATAATTAGAATCATAAGTAAACTTCCACCAGAAATATCAATGATTAACCTTGAGAGATTCAGTCCTAAACCAGTAATGTTAAATACTCCTATAATAATGCCAGCAACGGCTGTAGCATAGGCAACAATCACTGAGGTTTTAGCTCCATCCTCTAATGCATGTAAGATTTGTTTGAAACTAAGTCGAGTTTTTTTAGAAAATGCTGAAACCACGATTACGGAAATAACGGCAATCAGGGCCGAACGCATTGGTGAATAGCCCGCTATTGATAAGCAATAAATTAATACTGTTAGCGGTATAAAATGGAACCAACCTTCTTTCAAAACCTTCTTTAAATCTGGCATTTCTTCTTTTGGAGTTCTTTTGACATTAAATTTCGCCGATTCTATATCAATAGATACAAAGACTGACACATAATACAAAAGGGCCGGAAAAATTGCCGCAATCATAACCTCTGAATATTGAACTCCAATCATTTGTGCCATAATGAATACTGCAGCGCCCATTACAGGTGGAGTAATTTGCCCACCCGAGGAGGCTACAGCTTCAACGGCCCCAGCTACCCGAGGTGCGTATCCCACTTTCTTCATTAATGGAATAGTAATGGTACCCGTACTTACAACATTTGCTGTTGCAGTCCCATTTATAGATCCAAACATTGCGCTCGAAACAACAGCAACCTTTGCTGGCCCACCTCTAAAACGTCCAAATAAAGCGGTTGCCAGATCTATAAAAAACTTCCCTCCACCAGAGACTTCGAGAAAAGAGCCAAATATCAAGAATACTATGACATATGTAGCTGCAATCATTAAAGGAGTACCAAAAATACCTTCTGTGTAAAGGAATAATTGCTGAACCATCTGGTTTAATGAGAAACCACGATGAGCAAAGATTCCTGGTAAATATGGTCCAATAAAAGAGTAAATAAGAGCCACAGCAGCAATAATTGGCATCGCCCAGCCCATTTTTATTCGTGTTACATCAAGTAATACAATGACCATTGTAACCCCAAATATGATATCAATAGTTGAAACTTCAGTGATCCGACCATCCCGCATAATATCTGTCCAAACGATATATACACCTGAAGCCGCTCCACTCAACGCAAAAATAAATCTATAAATTTTCTTCCAAAGTGGCACATCTCCTTCATTCTTTACGAATAATGCAAAATAGCCTAATAGAATAGCAGCTAGTAAATGTATCCCACTTTGTTGCATTCTCGTTAATGTTCCAAAAATGGCGACATATAAATGAAACGTACTTAGTCCTATCGCAATTGCTTTTATCGCTATATTCATATAACACTCCTCCTAATTAAAATCAGGCATATCCCCTTATCAATAAAGTTTCAATGCCTGATTTTCAAATTACTTACTCTCTACCTCAAGTCCTTGTTCTTTTAAATATTTTGCTGCGCCTTTATGGAATGGCATTGTGACTGATGTTGTAGCATTTTCAATTGTGTAAAAGCTTCCAGAAGGATGCACCGCTACGAGTTCATCATTCTTTTCATATAGTGTCTTTATTAATGAATAAATGAGGTCTTCGTCCATTTTTTCACTTGTAGCAATAACAGTTCCATATGCAAATGTAGAGTAATCCTCTGATAAATCGTCATATGTTCCAGCAGGAATGTTTACATGGAACCAATACGGATGATCTTTAACAATATTGTCAACACGGTCTTTCGGGATTGGAATAAAGTGTAAGTCCATTGTTGCCCCTACCTCCACAATTCCTGGCGTTGGCGCTCCAAGGGGCGATGCTACAGCATCAACATTCCCATCCTTTAATGCTTCTAAGTTATCCGCGTTACTACCTTCAACAGGTTTCCAATCAGTAATTCCGTATTCATCAAAAACAGCCTTAATCATAGATTCAGTTGAACTGCCCGGTGCACCAGAGCCAACGCGCTTACCTTCAAGATCTTCAATTGTTTTAATTCCACTATCCGCTGATGTAATGATTTGTAATTCCCCAATATGTCCCCCGGTAATTGCACGCATACCTTCATATGGCTCGTCAAATAACACTTCACCTGTGTAACCATAATGTGCTTGTTCGGAGGTCAAGAAAGCGATTTCAATTTCCCCTTTCTTAAGCATTGGAACATTTTCAGCAGAAGATCCTGGAGTCGTCCTAGCTGTTGCTTCAACATTATCGAGATGCTTAGTCCAAATATCAGCCATACCTCCACCAAGGATATAGAAGGATCCTGCACTACTAGCTGTACCAATACTTAGGAATGTCTTTTTACCAGAACCTCCAGTTGATTCCCCACCACATGCACCTAATAATAAGGACATTATTAATAATAGAACCAGACCAAAAATAGATTTCCTTCTTTTTATCATTGCAGTAATACCCCTTTCAAAATTTAGATTATTTATTTTCAAGATTAATAGATTTCCTCATACCTTTTTTGGGAAATTCAAAACTAATGCCTCTGTACCTTCATTTGTTGACCTTAAGGTAAACGAGTTCTCAGATGGATGAACGAAAATACAAGTTAAATTTCCTAATTTTTTAGAGTTTAAGACAGCGCTTCCATTTATGATTAAAATATACTGTCCATTAGTATTTTTGGCGGGTGGACACTCTAGTTGTTGACTAGAACCTAAAGTTAATTTGTATGCTGCTAGGCCATTTTCTTGAGAGGGTATCAATTCCTTTTGAACTGGTTGAGGTTGCTGAAGTAGATTAGGTATAAAGTCTAGATTTTTCACTAAATAGGAATTCTTTTTACCCTTCTTCAAAATATTACGCTGTTCTGGCATAAAGTTTGCACCATAATCTGTTTCAGCTCGAATTGTAAAGTAGTGTAATGAGTTCTCTTCTGCTATGATAGGTCCATAAGGTTTATATCCATCAGCGTATTGAACTGTAATTGGTCGTACATCTTGATTACCAAATTTACCTTCGCCTTTTACAATAACCTGAAACTGATCTACCCGATGAAAATGAGGTCTAATTGTTGAATTTGGTTCCTGCTCTACTAAAAAGCATTGAGGGTATTCGCCTTGTATTTCGTTTTCCAATTGAAGATATTCGGACTTCCAATATGTAGTCCCGTTGCTTAAGGTGTGCTTGCGGCGATTTTTTACAGCCTGATCGTATGTCACTATTTCCATTTTAACACCCCTTTATAAAGCTTCTCCTTTACCTCCATCGATGTTTACGGAAGTCCCTGTAACATATGAAGCAGCATCAGAAACTAGAAATCCAATTACATTTGCGGCTTCTCTTGTGTCACCAATTCTTCCAATAGGGATTTTATGATCTGGTAATCTTGAAAACTCTTCCCATGATAAGTCTCCATGAGTTCTCTTCCACTTTCTTTCTATTTGTTCACTTCTTATTAAACCGATACAAACAGTATTTACTCGTATGTTGTATTTCCCTAGGTCCTTACTCATTGCATTCGTTAATGTCATTCCTGCTGCTCTACTAACAGATGTTGGTAATGATGAGGCCGGGGCAGTTTTCGCAATTGTTGCTGTTACATTAATAATTGCACCACCGCCCCTTTCCTTCATGTGTGGAATCGCTGCATTCGAGCAATTGATAGCTGCAAACAATTTTAGGTCTAAATCGCTTCTCCACATTTCTTCACTAATATTTTCAAAAGAATTTGCTGCAGACTGACCAGCATTGTTAATTAAAATATCTAGGCCTCCAAAATGTTCAACGGTTTCACTTACAAAGGTCTCACAATCTTCTTTCTTGGTCACGTCTTTAGAAGCGTAATATACTTCACTTCCGGTTAGTTCTTTAATCCTTTTCGCTGCATTTTCTAGTTTAGTTATGTCTCTTCCACAAATCGCAACCTTTGCCCCTTCCTTCGCTAGTAATATCGCACTCTCAAGGCCAATACCTGCACTTCCACCAGTTACAATTGCAATCTTGTTTTTAATGTTTAGATCCATCTTACCGCCCCCTTTATACCGTCTATCGGAATTGTGTTTCAATATGCGATATCATTATTATAAAAGACGCTTGTAAAGTAATCAATATTATATTCTAAACTTTTTAAAAATTCCGAATTCTAATTATGTTAATATACTAAAAAACACTAGTAGTTCGTTTATTTAAGGGATTAACTACCTTCAAAAACTATACAACTAAATTTTAGTTTTTAATTGTTGTTCTATATAATTACTATTGGGTAAACATAGTGCATCTACTATTTTTGTTCCCTTATCGGTGACAATAAGTGGATTTATTTCAATTTCTTCTATATCGGGAATACCTGCTATTAACCTACTAAATTTTGATATTTCTTCACACAAATGATCAACATCAATCGGTTTACTCCCTCGCACTCCTTGCAGCAAAGGATATGATTTTAGCTCTGTCAGCATTTTTTTTGCTTCTTTGACAGTAAATGGGGCCTGTCTATAAGTGACATCCTTTAAAACTTCGACCCATACCCCCCCAAGTCCTACCGTTACAATAGGGCCAAATGGTATTTTGTTAGATGCCCCTAAAATCAACTCAATTCCTTTTTCAGCCATCTCTTGAACTAAATAACCATCTACTTTTGAAAGAAGGCCTTGGTTATGCAACCTAATTTTCATTTCTTTGAAACTATTTCCTAATTCCTCTTTATCTTTAATGTTTAGAATAACTCCCCCAGCTTCTGTTTTATGTGGAATATTTTCTGATACAACTTTTAAAACGACTGGGTATTCGATTTGGTTGGCTGCATGTAACGCTTCTTCTTCGCTCTGAACTAAACATTCTCTTGTGATTGTAAAACCACTATTTTTGAGAGCACTTTTTACTGTATACTCATTTATTCTATGTTCACGAATCCATTCTTTTAAATCAATTTTACCAATTGGATCGTGTAAAACCTCATTTTCATGTTCTAAAAATGCCTGCGAATATTCTATTAATTTATGAATCGCCTGGGCTGATCTCACTGGGGTTTGAAATAGTGGTATATTGTGACTTTTTAACTTTGCTGCTGCCTTTTCAACCCTTCTCTCATTAATTGTCCATGAAATAACAATCGGGATATCGGTGTTTTGATATAATTCAATAATTGTGTCAATGATTTCTTCTGCCACTTTACCTAAAACCATTGTAAGCGATATACAAATAACATCCACAGCTTTGTTTTTGATCAGTATTTCCCCAGCTAGTTTAAATAATTCTGGCTCGTTTACTACTTGCGCTGTTATATCAATTGGATTGTTAAGAGACGCAAAAGATGGCAAAACCTGAGAAAGTTGTTCCTGAACATCTGCTGAAAACTCCGTCAATTTGCTCCCTAGTTCTTCCAGCTCATCAGCAAGCATGACACCCGTACCACCTGATGTTGTTAAAACTCCAATTCTAGTACCTCTTGCTAGTCTTTGTTGTTTAAAAACCTCTAAAGTATCAAATAGTTCATGGATATCATTAACTCTAAGCATTCCATATTGTTTGAGAAGTTTATTGAATATAGCGTCCTCACCAGAAATAGCTCCTGTATGTGAACTCGCTGCTTTTTTTCCTGATTCACTTTTTCCTGCTTTGAACCAAACAATTGGTTTTTGCTCTTTCTTTGATAAAATACTTAGTTTCTTTAACTGACTCGCATCCTGAAATCCTTCATTGTAGCATGCTACAATTTTTACATTTTTGTCTTTAAGCATCCATTCAATTAAATCAAAAGTGTTAATGTCTGCCTCATTTCCTGTACAGGCGATATGGGCAAATCCAATGCCTTGGTCCTGTGCTAACGAAAACACAGAATTACCAAACGCACCACTTTGTGAAATAAACCCAACATCTCCAACTATAAGTGATTCTCTTTCTAAAGCAGCACTAAAGCTTAATGTACTCTGATTTACTAAACTCACAATACCTTGAGAATTAGGGCCGAAAAGTGAAATGTTATTTTCACTGCAAAAATCTACCAACTCATTTTGCAATTGGAAACCATTTGTTCCTGTTTCAGCAAAGCCGGAGCTAACAACTAATACATTCTTTATTCCTTTTTTTGCACATAATTTTACTTGTTCAAGTATTTTTTCCGCTCTCACAATCAGCATGATAACATCTACTGTTTCTGGTAATGAAAGTATATCTTTATAACACTGTAATCCTTGGACTTTTTCATATTTAGGGTTAACTGGATATATTTCTCCTTTAAAACCATGCTTGATAAGATAGTGAATAGGCTTACCAGCTATAGAATTATGGTTATTTGAAGCTCCTACAATTGCTATTGAATTAGGTTTAAGGAAATTCTCAATATTTTTCAATCATCCCACCTCGATCGTTAATCTTCAAAAAAAGATATTTTTTCTTATTTATACCTTAGTTAGTTAAATGGCATTAATTGTCGAAATGCAACCTCCTTTTATACCGATAGATAATACTATGTTTCATTTAATGGTATTATAGCACCAATTTTTAAAAATTCAAATAATTTTTTCTATTAAACTTCGCAGTTGTAAAAGCAGAAAAAATTAAAAGCTCGGCAATTGCCGAGCCAAATGTAACATTAAAGTCCACAACACATTTCCAAAAACCACATAAGAATTTTATTCTACCTTCCTATCCCAATAACCACTTATGAAAGTTATTGAATTTTGCAGCCGCATCCTTAAGCCCAAGCTCGTAAAGGTTCGTTAATTTAACAGGATCCCTTTCAATCCTTCCCACCTCTAGTGGCTCTGACGGGCTAAATACAAAAACCCTACCCGCTTTTTCTTCTTTCTCTAAGTAAGCAATTGTCTCATTATAAAGCTGATACCGTTTTTCAATTGCTTTAACCAAATTAGGATATTGTTTATAAGAACGCCTCACAACCCATGTCAAATTTGATTTCTTTTTCAAATAACCGCGATTGCGAGTCAAAATGACGACATTTTTCTGATTTCCATCTTCTTGTGCTTTTATCAATGGAATGGGATCCGTAATGCCTCCATCCAGTAATTTCTTGCCATTAAATTCAATGATTGGCGCAACAAACGGCAAAGAACTGGATGCCCGAATGACCTTTAACATGTCATTCCCATAATCCTCTCTGTGAAAATAAATAGGTTTCCCTGTTTCACAATCGGTTGTACCCACGACGAATTCTTCTTTTGCTTGATAAAAAGATTCATAGTCAAAAGGGACATGCTTATTTGGAATTTCATCAAAAATAAAATCCATTCCAAACAGCTGCTTATGCTTAACAAAATTCCTGAATGACAAGTAGTTTGGGTGATTAACAAAGTCTATATTAACCGTACGATTTCTTCCCATTTGTCTAGATAAATAAGATGCTGCCATACACGCCCCAGCAGATACGCCGATGACATATGGGAAATAGATGTTTTGTTCCATAAAGTATTCAAGGATGCCTGCGGTGTATACACCACGCATGCCTCCTCCTTCTAAGACCAATCCTGTATCGTGCATTATTCTCGCTCCCTTTAGACAGGCATATTAAATAATATAAAAAAAAATTTATAGATTGTCACATTTTTTACATAAATTTTAAATAAAATATTATGAAAACGCTTTACTATTTTACAAAAGTAAGGCAAAATATAAAAAAATGGATTTTTTGTAAGTAAAAGCATGACTTGCTTTTACTTGGAGATTAATAGAATTTCTATGGAGGTGACATTATGAAAATTGCAGAAATTGGGGATGTCATTGAGTTCAAAGAAGGACTAAAAGGCGTCGTTGAAAAAGTAAATGAAAACTCAGTTATCGTGGATTTAACATATATGGACAATTATAGAGATTTAGATTTAGAGAGTCGTACTGTTGTAAATCATAAAAACTATAAGATTGTCACAGCAATATAAAAGTAAGGGAGCCGACCATTTGGTTCGACTCCTTTTTATTATGCACCTAACGATTTATCTTTCGTAAATTTCGGTTGAATCGATGTTAAGAATTTTGTTTTTGAGAGGGAGTATATAAGTAATGCCGTCCAGATACATAAAAATGTAACGAAATGCGCCTTTGTAAAATGCTCATGAAATAAAAATACTCCTAATACAAGGCTTATCGTTGGTGCGATATATTGCAAGATTCCAATTACAGACAACGGAATTCGATTTGCTCCTGCTGCAAACCATAGCAATGGCAATGCTGTCGCTACCCCAGCCCCTATTAATAATAATGGCACGTCAAATGTTGCACCAGTAAAGGATTCAACTCCACGGTTGTATAGAAATCCCAAATAGATAAGAGCAATCGGAGCAACCACCATTGTTTCCATCGCTAGCCCAATTAAGGAATCAAGTTTTGCAAGTTTCTTTGTTAATCCGTAAAATCCAAAGCTTAATGCGAGTGTAATCGCAACCCATGGGAAACTTCCGTACTGTACAGTTAATATAAGTACACCTAGACCCGCTAACACAAATGAAACTCCTTGCCAAAACAAGAGACGTTCCTTAAGAACGATAATCCCCAATAGGACACTTACCAATGGGTTGATGTAATATCCTAAGCTTGCATCAATAATATGATCCGTATTAACAGCCCAAATATATGTCGCCCAGTTGACTGTAATAAGGATTGATGAAGCGATAATCCCAATTAGTTTGGTTTTATTTTTGAAAATCTCTTTGAGGGTTGTTACCAACTGGTTCGCTTTTTTAGAAATTAAGATGATTACTAGCACGAAGACGAGCGACCAAACAATCCGGTGTGCTAAAATCTCGATTGCCGGGACATAGTCGATTAATTTCCAATAAAGAGGCAGAACTCCCCACGCAATATACGCAATTGTCGTATACAAGATTCCGATTTTATAATCCTTCATGTCATCTTGACCCATCATGATCCTTCTTTCCAATTCATTTTTTATCATTTGTTAATTATATTTCGGTTTCCGATATTTCACAATGAAAATGAATTGGAATTTTGAGGATATCTGACTGTATGTGGTCCACAAAACTTCTGAAGTAAACTCTGGAAGTATGTCACGGACCGCTTTTTAGGATGTTGATGGTACTCCAGTGCCTTTGGACTTATGTCATTTTCTATTTTTTAGGAAACCAATGATACTCCAAAGCTTTTTAACTCTCACTTTTGGGTATTTCAGGAAAAACTCTACTGTTATATCACGTATATGACACCACAATTGGAAATAACCGGAAAAACTATAGTGTTAAGACCCTTTTATGATATATGTTTTGGATAAATACGGAAAAACCATGCCGATAAACGTTCTTTATACCTTCACTTTTGTAAAATCTAGGAAAAACCTCTCCATTAAACCCTATTTATACCACCACTTTTGTAAGACTATGGAAAAACACAACCTAAATACCACTTTTATGGATCCCCTTCTGCGTAATACTGGATATCAAGTCACCTCTAGATACCCTCCGCCAAAAAACACACACCCAAAGCAGAGTGTGTGCGCCGTGCGTTTTCCTATTCTTTCGTATCCTTGCCAGCTTCTTCAGCCAGTTGTTCAAAGGATTTGACTTTTCCATGTGGGTTTTGTGATTGTTTTCTAACTGTCCACTGGCGTTCTTGTTGACGTTTTGATTGTGTCATGTAGAATCTCTCCTTCTTTCAGATCATCACCATTAGGATGAGTCACCGTCAGTTATTTATTCTAAAAAGTTTACGCTCATGTTAAAATGACAACGACATAATCTAAGTAAAGAGGAACGACAATATGCATAGAAACTTTTATCTTTTATTACTATTGGTACATATTTTATTGGCGACGAGTTTCTTGTCCACCATCCCTTTTTGGGTGATTTTCACCATATCCTTTTTCCTTTTATCAGCAGCAGCAATCCGTTTCGCCAATTTTGATAATAAATCTATATCAGCATCCAACCTAGCTATCGCTATCTTTTCAGGCATTATGATGTATGGCCTTTTCTCGATTGGAAAAATGGGATCCGCATTCCTCTTTCCAAACATGCTAGATGAGGTAGCTGATTTATATATGAAGATTCAGCCAGAGCTTTCCTGGCATTTTGTTGTACTCTTTCTCATCATTATTCCTGGTGAAGAAATCTTTTGGAGAGGCTATATACAGAAGAATATCGAGGCAAAGTTCGACAGCAAGCTAGTCGCAATCATCATCTCCTCTCTTCTTTATACGTCTGCCAATGTTTATACCTTTAATCCACTTTTCTTGCTTGCGACATTTGTAGGTGGGGTTGTTTGGGGAACATTATATATGTGGAAACGAAATATTTTTCTAACAATCCTTTCCCATCTAGTCTTCAATTTATTTTTACTTGTGCTTTTCCCACTATTTTAAATAAGGGGGCATGATTACATGAAGAAACGCAGAAAAAGGAGAGCGAAGGATGGTAAGTATACCTTCTCCGATCTCCTAGGTGATATTTTATTCGCATTGCCTGAGATTATTATTTTTCCATTTCGAATCATTTTTTACCTAATTAGAGGTCTCTTTAGGAATATATTTGATTTCTTTAATTAGGCCAAATTTATCGTTCTCGGTTTAACATTTTCAGGAATTCCTGCAACATATGGTTTATCTATTGTGGTTAGATTAAACTCCTCTTTTGCTCTTTCAAGTATATGATCTTTATTTAGTAATAAATCATATGCTGATAATGCCATCGTTTGCGCGGCAAAGTGCATTCCCTTGAATCCAATGGATGAACCAAATGAGGCTGTGGCCTGCCAAGTATGTAACTGTATACCGATAGGAGCACAAGTTGCCATAATTGAACCCACTGGTGTAATCCAACTAACATCACCGACATCTGTTGAACCAGTTAAAACTTTGCCCTTTGTCGATTTATCATTTTGTAAGTCTGACGCTAGGGACTCATTTGTAGAATTATGCGTCATTTTTATGATGTTAGAATCTACTGTCTTTAGCAATTCCTGAGCAAATTTCGCTTCTTCAACAGTATATGCCAAGGGTTCTGCTAGTTTCATATTTTCAAACATGAGGTCATTTAAAGCTTCATTTGGAAGTGTGTCATAAGCAAAAGCATCGATTTCTGAACAAACCTCTGTTTCTGTCATAAGTGCTGCTCCTTGAGCAATTTTCTCTACCCTTCTAAGGATATCTTCAACTTGTTCTTTTGTAGATGCCCGTAAATAATACCAAACACTAGCATGTTCAGGAACAATATTAGGAGCAAGTCCCCCGTTTGTAATGACATAATGTATTCGTGAACCGTCCAACACATGCTCTCTTAAAAAGTTAGTGCCGACATTCATCAATTCAACAGCATCTAGTGCACTTCTTCCAGCATGGGGTGAGGCGGCCGCATGGGCTGGGATGCCTTTAAAATGAAACTTAATGGATACAATTGCTTGCATACTCATATTTAATGTCATGTTAGATGTCCATGGATGCCAGGTTAACGCACAATCTAAATCGTCAAAGACGCCTTCTCTCGCCATGAACGTTTTTCCAGACAATACTTCTTCAGCTGGACAGCCATAATAACGAATAGTCCCATTGATATCATACTTATCCATAACTTCTTTTAATGCAATTACTGCTTCAACCCCTGCTGTTCCGAGTAAATTGTGACCGCAGCCGTGACCTGGTCCATCTAATATAACTGGTTCCTGAACTGTATTAACTGTTTGAGAAAGACCAGGCAAAGCGTCGTATTCCCCTAATATCCCTATTATTGGTTTACCTGAGCCATATTCCGCAACAAATGCAGAAGAAATTCCTCCTATCGGGGAATGAATTCGAAATCCTTCTTCTTTTAATTTAGACACTTGTAGATCACTTGCATAGTTTTCCTCATATGCAATTTGCGGATGTTCCCATATTTTTTTTGCCATTTCAGTAAAATCTGATTGGTTGTTTTTAATCCACTGTAAAATATTCTGTTTACTCATTTTTTAGTCCATTTACTAAATGGATTTTTCACCCCTTCCCAAAAATTCAATACAAGGTCGACAACAAGGCTTTAATTATTTTTCTCTTGTTTTTTTAACTTCTCTAAAAGTAAACAAACTACAACAGTTCCGAGTATGCAGACAAATGTTTGGAAGGCACGGGGAACAGGACCTAAATTAACAAATAAACCAAATGCAATCCCAACTACACCAAATAATGGCTTCTTTATAGCAAACTGAGCAATGACTCCTCCAAAAATAGCCGGAAGGACAAAGTTTAGGCTATTTAAGACTGATTCAGGCAAGATTGTTAAAATGTATGAACCACTTAGTATTGCTAAAATAAGAATGATAGCATTCACGATTGAAGCAGTCGCAATTGCCAATGAGGCAGTAATTTCTCCCTTTTTAGTTCCTGGTTCTGCATCAACAACACGTTGAGCAACCGAAGCACATGGAAGACACATGTTTCCGATATTACCTGTAAGAAAGGCAAGATATGTACCAGAAACCCCCAAAACAGGATAATAGCTAATCGGCTCCAGCACCCAAACAAACATGATAATAGCTGCATAAGCAGTAAAACCTGAAATGATAGTTGACCAGCCTGGATGGTAACCAAGAACATATGATAGATATAGAGGCACAATTAATGTTAATGCAATGATTCCCCAAATTGTTAAGCGTCCCCAAAAATGAGACTTTAATTGAAAGGTTTCAAAGTCAATTGATGATGCAGACACTGGCACTGCTTCGTTTATAGATAGATTATTTTCCTCTCTAGTAACTGGCATATAGCTCTCCTACTTTCTTTTTTAAGATATCAAGTAACCAGCAAACATACCCACAATAATAACCAGACCTAATGACCATTCTTTTATCCACCTCAACTGGGTTTTATCTCCGATCCAAATAATGATGGGCATAACAATAAAGGCAACAATAAATACGACGAATTCACTAATACCTTTTACCATTTCTCCCCCACCAAGGTAGCTAAAAGCCCCAATCATTGCAGCAACTGATACTGTGCTTAACATCGTTACATTTTTAGGATTAGCTTCTGCTTTTTTCTGTATTTTCCCTAGAGATTTAGTAAATAGAGCAACGAATAATAACCAGCCCATACCACCAAGACACATCACCCATACTGCATTTGTAAAGGCTTGTAACGTATAACCTTGAGAACCTAAATCAACCCCAGCTGCTTTAGACCCTATACTTGCACCAACTGTTTCTATTGCTGCCGATCCAATAATAGAGATTCGCATCAATGTAACGGGGCTTCCAATTAAAGAAATCATTGAAATAGCGACAACGATGATTGCTAATGATGGTCCAAGGGAACTAATCGCGCCAGCCCTTATTGCAGACTTAACATCTGTAGGTGTCATACCAACGGATTGGCTTGTTTTTGATGCAAGCCGAATAAAGATGATAGCTTGAAAGATTACGATACCAACTACCAGTGTAGCCAAAATCCAAAGTGGTAAGCTATTTGCCGTTTGTAACACTTTTTCCAAAATAATCTTCCTCCTTTTTCGAATTACTTTTAATTACAACCTTTAACCTCTAAAGAAAGCGCATTCAATATTTAATGGTTGAAAATTCTATATTTTCTAATTCTTATAGTAATTTATTAAAATACAGATTACAATGTAATAAATTACATTAATAAACCGGCAGATATGGAACTTTCTACATTTTCTTATTCTAGGAGGTTAGTAATGACAACAATTCAACAAATTTCATCTTATCTTGATAAAATTTTTATTGGAGCTTCCTATGAAATCTTGATACAAAAAGCACACGATACTTCGTTCAACCTTATATATAAAAAAGGGAATCTAAAAAAAGAGAATATTAATCCACAAACAAGTAATGGAGAATGCAAATACAAAATCATGATAAATAAAGGGTACTTATATGTTTTATTTTCTTACGTGAACAAGCATCAAGTGCTTCTTCGCTCTAATAGTAAAACTTGTCCCTTTTATGAAAGAGATTTGGAATATTTATATGTATGCTTCGAACTGCTAGATGCTAAAAGCCAAGTCCAAGCTAAAGGTGCAGAACTAGAGATGTTAATAGAGGGAATACGTTCTGTTTCTTCTTCTCTTGTCCTTGATGACCTATTAGAGAGGATTACAAAAAATGCATTATCAGTAATACCAGTTGCAAATGCAGGTTATCTACAACTCTATGACTATGATCAAGAAAAAATTATCACAAAGACAAGTGTTGGATTTGAACCGATCATCAGAAAGCTTAAAATGGAGGTCGGAGAATCGATTACGGGTGTAGTTTTTAAGGAAGGAAAACCGTTAATTTATCATTCTAAAGAACAGATTTATAAAGTAATGAGTGAGAATTCTATTTCAGAGAGAAATCTACATATAATCAAGTCTTCGTATAAAGAAAAAGAAATTCAAGCAATTGTTAGTGTACCTATATCTATTGGGGAAAAGCGTATTGGAGTCATGACGATTCACCAATTTAATAAGGTAGGAAAATTTACTGATGATGACGTGCGACTTTTACAAGGCTTTGCATCCCAGGCTGCAATCGCAATTCAAAATGCACGTCTTTATACAGAGGTAAAGCAACAATTAAATGAGCTCGCAAAAAGAAACGAAGTCCACGACAGACTTATTAAGATTTCTATACAAAACAAAGGTTTAAAGTCCATTATTAGAGAACTAGGAAAAATGATAAATGGTCCGTTTTCCTTCTACGACTATTTAGAAAACGATTGGTACCATAATCAAGAGAAAGAAAAAATTTATTTTAGCGTGGATGAAATTACTACTATTTTTAATAATAGAAGAAATGCTGTTTTCGTGGAATTGCGTAAGCCTGAAGAGGGAAAATTTTATCTTTACCCGATTCTAAATGGTACTATTTTTCTTGGATGCTTTATTTACCCCTACTCTAATACATTATCAATCATTGATCGAATTATTATCGAACAGGGTGGCTCTTTACTCGCACTTGAACTTGTAAAGAAACACACACTAGAAGAAATCTATTATAAGAAATTCCATGAATTTTTTAATGAATTGATTCAAAGCAAGGAGCCAGAAGTCTTACTTGAGAAAAGAAAAGAGTTTAACATAAATCCTTCTCATATGTTTTATGTGGTCTTAATTGAACTTGTTAATTATAAAGATTTATATAAGCTTGGTGCTGATATTCATAGTATTATCTCATTGATAAAAAAGAATATCCAAGACGTGCAACTCATCTACGGATTTCATAATAAAATCATTTTACTTGTTTCAGTTGCACACAATTCAGGATCTGACGACACGATAAAGGGATTAAAAACAATTATTACTAACTGGAAAACTATTAATGATTCGTTTTTGTGTGTGGGTATTGGTTCTGAAAATCAGGGAGTATATCACATAGGAAAGAGTTATGAGGAAGCAAAGAAGGCAGTTGCCTATCTAGTTAATAAAAAAGAATCTGGTATGATCGCATATGAAAGCATTGGGGTTAATCGCTTGTTTATTAATCAGGATACCAATGAGATTCAGGAATTCATAAATACCTTTTTCCAGCCTTTAAATACAGCAAAATCAAAGAAAAATGATTTAGAACAAACATTGTTAACATATGTAAAGTTAAATAAGTCTATGAATGAAACTTCGAAAAAACTTCACGTTCATATTAATACACTATACCAGCGTCTTAAAAAAATTGAAGACATGCTGAATTTGAGTTTTAATGACCCTAAAGAATTTCTTGAAATACAGCTGGCCTGTCACCTTAAAGAAACATTCGCTTATTCTAAGGATGTACATTAGTTATTTAAGTAGTTACCGTTAATCACTCTAAAAAAGTAAATAAAGAGGTTGATTATACCTCTTTATTTTTCCTCTTATATAGTTTCATTTATCCAGGTTTTGATTATTCCCTCGGTTAGCGCTTCATCGGTCTTGCCAACAGTACTAATAAAATCAAACTCATGTACCCAAACAATGGATATAAGAAAGAAATCAAGGAGCCATAACCTAATTGACTTATCAAATAGGCTATTGATAGAATCCCAAACACAATTGAAATCGATGAAAGCTTCAAGACATTTTTCAATTGGCGCTCAAGACCAAATAGGTTTCCGATCACAGACGTAAAGATTTCTCCATAAATCACAAGGATGTACAACCAATAAAACGCAGCCATGAAGTTTTTCATTACTTCAGCCATCGGGATTTCAAAACCTTCTACATTTGGTAGTGCGGATAATGATATATGGCTCGTAAATAAAATAAGACATAACGCACCACCACCGATAAAACCGCCCCATCTTAATGTATGTTCATGGTTAATTTCTTTTGCAAGCGGAACTAATACCGGCATTGCCATAGTCAAATTAAAAGCCGAATATAAAAATGGTGAAATCAGCCATTTAGCGCTATGCGACTCGATTTCTGGCCGACTCAATAGACCCGTTGCATCATTTGCTATGACCTCTATTGCTAAAACAACACTAAAGAATATCATAATTGGAACAACAAACATGTTCACACCAAATAACCCTTTAACTCCATAAGTCAAAACAAAGATGGAAAGCCCACCCGTCAACAGGATTCCAAGCTGATAAGATATTCCCAATTGTTCATGAAAAACCGCTCCTGCACCAGAAAGCATAACGGAAGTTACTCCTATTAGGACAAGAAGCATAAGTGCATTCACCATTAACCCAATTTTTTTTCCAAATAAGTATTCATTAAATTCCTTATATGAATTTGCTTGAATTCGGTTTGCAATAATCATAATTCTTGTTCCTAACCATATAAATAGGAAACCGCTGATGCAGATTCCAACCAAGCCATATACACCGTGCTGGGTAAAAAATTCGACAATTTCTCTACCTGTTGCAAAGCCTGCTCCTACGATTGTTCCTACATATACAGCACCAATCTGGAATGCTGCTCCCCAATTCCCTCGCACAAATAGCCACCTCATTGTTTTATCTATATTACTTGATATATATGTACAAGTTCTATAAATAAGACGAGCTATTATTTCGGAAACAAGCGGAAAAAATTGCTAGGCCTTTTCACTTGAAAGTCAAAAATGGTCAAAGTATAATGTAGACATAAGGTCAAAGATGGTCAAACACTACGAATCATCATGCATGACCTATTTCATTTATCTAATTAGTCAAAGATAGTCAAAAATTCAAGGAGGTATTTGTTTATGATTTGTCAAGCATGTAATCAAAATGAAGCTACTGTTCAATTACATCTACAACTTAACCAAGAAAAGCGACAAATTCAACTTTGCAGTGAGTGTTATGCGAAGGAGAAGAACAACATGAAAATACCTTCAGGATTGAACGGTTTCCCTAATTTCACATTTGATGACCTATTTAAAGGCAATGCCTTTAGTCAACAAAATGGAATCAACCAACAACAAACACAAACAAAACACGGTGGAAATGGCGGAGGTCTTCTCGATCAATTTGGACGTAACCTTACTCAAATGGCGAAAGCTGGACTAATTGATCCAGTGATTGGCCGTGATGAGGAAATCCAACGTGTTATTGAAATATTAAACCGCCGTAATAAAAATAACCCCGTTCTAATTGGGGAACCGGGTGTAGGTAAAACTGCAATTGCAGAAGGATTAGCCCTACTTATCGCTGAAGGAAAAGCACCTAACAAGCTTTCAAATAAACAGGTTTATTTACTAGATGTCGCATCATTAGTTGCAAACACTGGTATTCGTGGTCAATTTGAAGAGCGTATGAAACAATTAATTGCGGAGCTTCAAAAACGTAAAAATATTATTTTATTTATCGATGAAATTCACCTATTAGTTGGTGCAGGATCTGCAGAAGGGTCAATGGATGCAGGAAATATATTAAAACCAGCTCTTGCTCGTGGTGAGCTTCAAGTGGTCGGTGCCACGACTCTAAAAGAATATCGAGAAATTGAAAAAGACGCTGCACTCGAGCGCCGCTTCCAACCTGTTACTGTGGAGGAACCATCGATTGATGAAGCAATTCAGATTCTTGAAGGAATAAAAGGGAAGTATGAAGATTTCCATGGTGTAAAATATTCAGACGAAGCAATCCTTGCATGTGTGACATTATCACACCGCTATATTCAGGATCGATTTTTACCAGACAAAGCTATTGACTTACTTGATGAAGCAGGGTCAAAAATGAACCTTGTATCAGGTGGAACAAATCCAAAAAATATTGAAGAAGAGCTTTCAAAAATTGCAGCGGAAAAAGAAAAAGCTGCTGGAGAAGAAAATTATGAATTAGCAGCAAAACTAAGACATCAAGAAATTCTGCTTGAAAAACAATTAAATAATCCAGAAAACAATGAAAAGCATGTAATTGATGTCGAAAACATTCAACAAATTATTGAAAAGAAAACCGGTATTCCTGTTGGTAAGCTACAAGAAAATGAACAACAAAAGATGAAGCAACTTGCAGAGAATCTTGCCAAAAAAGTAATTGGTCAAAATGAAGCAGTATCAAAGGTTGCGAAAGCAGTACGTCGCAGTCGTGCTGGTTTGAAGGCTAAAAATCGCCCTATTGGTTCCTTCCTCTTCGTTGGACCAACGGGGGTAGGTAAAACAGAATTAACGAAGACACTTGCTGAGGAGCTCTTCGGCTCAAAGGATGCGATGATTAGACTCGATATGAGTGAGTATATGGAGAAACACTCAGTGTCTAAAATCATCGGTTCACCTCCTGGATATGTCGGCCATGAGGAAGCTGGACAACTAACCGAAAAAGTACGTCGTAATCCTTATAGCATCATCCTTTTAGACGAAATTGAAAAGGCACATCCAGATGTTCAACATATGTTCCTACAAATATTAGAGGATGGTCGTTTAACAGATAGCCAAGGCCGTACTGTAAGTTTCAAAGAGACAGTCATTATCATGACAAGTAATGCCGGAGTTGGCGCTCCTAAGAAAATTACGGTCGGCTTTGAAAAGGCTGAAACAGATGCCTACAAGGAATCATCAATCCTTGAGTCACTTGGTTCCTTCTTCAAGCCTGAGTTCTTAAACAGATTTGATGCAATCATCGAATTCAAACAGCTTGAAAAAGAGCATCTGTTAAAAATTGTCGACTTAATGTTACATGATCTTGAAGCAACTCTTAAAGAACAAGAAGTAACTATGTCTGTTGACGACGAAGCGAAACAAAAATTAGCTGAGCTTGGTTACCACCCAGCATTTGGTGCACGTCCATTACGCCGTGTTATCCAAGAACAGCTTGAAGACCAAATTACTGATATTCTTTTAGAAAATGAGGAGCAAACAAGCTTGAATGTAACAGTTGAAAAAAATAAAATTGTTGTAAAATAATTTCCCATAAAAAATGCAGAGCCCAAAAAGCTCTGCATTTTTTATATCGATTTTGTCTCCAAGTCGGTGACTTTAACAGGTGTCTTTCGATTTGAGAACAGACTGTGCAGCACCATTCCTCCAGCAATCATGAGGAGACCAACAAAGGAATACATCGTTGGCATTGGTGCACTTAATAAAAGGACCTCACCAAATATGACAAAAATAATCTGAGTAGCTTGGGTTGCTTCTACAGCAGCAAGTTTACTTTGATCATGTTTAACAAGCTCTGTCGCAAAAAAGAAAAGCACTGTTGCGATAATCCCAGAGGAAATCCCTACAATAAAGGACTGAAACACCTGGTCCTTACTTGGAAGTCCAACTGTAGCACCCCCGATTCCAGCAATGACAAGCCAAAATGGGGTCGATGCCAGTGTCATTCCAAGCACGCGTTGAAACGTATCAAAGTTATTTTTACAATGCTCCATCATTTTTCTGTTACCTAATGGATACGCAAAAGCTGCCACCACAACTGGAAGAATACCCACGAGAAACATCTCTATCCCAATGCCTTCGACAGCTGCCTGAAGCTGGATCAAGATAATCCCAATAAAAATGAAACTAGAAAAAATAAGGCCTTTAACAGGGATTTTTTCACGAACCCTTTGCTTCCCATTCTTTGTTTCTATTGTTTTATAGAAAAACGGCACAACGAGTAATCCAGCAATAATCACTAATTGCCAAGTTCCTGCAACCAACCAACCTGGACCTGATGCAGCTGCAAATGTAAGGGGTGCATAAAACAATCCAAACCCAATCGTGCTCCATAATATCCATGTAACAGGATTTGTTTTTAGCTCATGTAGTAGTTCCTTCAAATTTCCTCTAATGAGCACAATCCCAATTAAAAATGGCACCATAAAAAAATAGCGCAATGAAGAGCTCCACAGCCAACTACCACCTGAAAGTTCCATCGATCGATTTAGAATAAAAGTAACTGCAAAAAATAGTGATGAAACAATTCCAATGAGTATTGCTTTCATTCATTTACTCCTTCCTACACCTTAAAACAATAAACATCTTCGTCCACAAACCCCTTTATGATTTCACCTGTTTTCGTAAATCCGGCTTCTGTATAAATATGGATTGCAGCTTTGTTAGTTGGAATAACTGACAAGTAAATCTCATCACAATAGGGCAATGTCCTTATCATCTCCGCAATAATTTCCTTTACTGCCGCTGTACCATAGCCTTTTCCTTGAAATTTATAATCAATCATTATCCTACATAGTTCAAACCGATTTCGTTCATTATCTAATCCGAACATCGTAAATCCAATTAATTGTGTCCCTTCATAAATTGCCTTTGTTACCCAATCTGGTTGGACTTTTGCCTGGGCAAGTGAAAATACATTTGAAGCAACCCATTTTTCAAATAAAGCAAACTCTTTATCCTCAGATTTCAATTGAATGACATCCAGTAAATTTTCCATCGTGACATCACGTAAAATGATTTTTTTCAATTACCCTCCCCCACTTTACAATTGGTTTGACACTCAATTGATGCGAATATTCTAATAATTCATTTTATCATAAAGACTTGCTCTGCTTTCACATTAAATCCTTCTTTTTCTAATAATTCCCGTAAAATATTATTCGACATTGAAATATTGGCTGCAGTTCTTACCACAGGTTGACTAGTTATTTTGTAAACCATACTTAGTAGATTTCTAATAATGTCCTCTTTCAATAGATGCGAAGGCTCGGCCTCACATTGAAATAGAACGATAGATTGAAGTCTACCTTCCTCATTAAATAGCCTTTTAAAGATTGCATAACCGACGACATTCTTGTTCTCATCTAAGGCTAGTATTGATTCTCCATCACGTGCATTGTTCCACTGCGTCTGCCACGGCACAAGTGCTTTATAAAACGGCGCTTGTATGGCGTCAATTGGAATCCCTTTTTTATAAGTGTAACAGTGATTATCTGATAAAAATGCATCCTTTGACAATTCACCTGTATGTTGGAGGTGAACTAACTCATCTACAATTTTATAACCGACCTTTTCGTATAAAGAGATAGCTTTCACATTTTCTTTCACAGCCTCGAGCGTAGCAACTTCTACACCTTCCACTTCATAGATTGCTAGCACAGCCTCAATCAGCTTTTTGCCGACGCCCTTACCTCTGTATTCAGGGTCAACACCTGTTCCACCATTCCAAGAAACCTTCTTACCATTAATAAGGCGAATGCCGTTTAGTATAATTCCTACTGGTCGCTCATCATCATATGCAATTACAGATAAACTTGGAGAAAGCCCTTCCAAAATTAATCGTCTTGTAAAAAAATCGACTGTTGTCGTCATATCAAAATAGTATCCTTCAAATCCTTTATTCCATGCAACTACTGCATCCTCAAGTGTACATTGGGACAAGCGCTTTATTGTGATCATGATTTTTATCGCCTCTTCCTTAAAAAGTAATTTAGTCGATTTATTTAACCATATTTTTGCTTAGGCTACAAGTAATTTTTGGAAGTGTGTCATCTACCACTTTACTAACTCATATACATTAATGAGGTGGAAAACATGTCCATTATTCCAAGAATTTTCTTAACCCTGTCCTTTTTCTTATTATTTATTAATGGTTCAGCATTAGGATTTATTTTGTATAATGAGAGGTTTAATACTTTATTTGGGTATGGCTTTTTTATCTTTACTTGTCTAGTGGGGGCTGTATTTGCGTCGATTGCTGAGGAACCAGGTTCGACAAAGAGGTTTTATTGTAGATATTGTTTCTATGGAAACTTATTTGTTATTGTTTTCCCGCTCTATTTTCATTGGGTAGCGGACTCCGTCTTCCCAGTAGTAATCGAAACGCTTCTTTAACAAAAAAGTGCCACAATGGATGTGACACTTTTTCTGTGATTATGCATCTTGGTCGGTTAAAATTAGAGGGCCATCTTGTGTAATTGCAAGTGTATGTTCGTATTGTGCGGAAAGGCTGCCATCAATTGTACGCGCCGTCCATCCATTTTTATCCATGGTTGTTTGCCATTTTCCGACGTTTACCATTGGTTCGATTGTAAAAACCATTCCTTCTTTTAAGCGCAATCCTTTGTTTGGAAGACCATAGTGTAACACTTGTGGCTCCTCATGCATCGTTGGTCCGATTCCATGTCCGATAAAGTCACGAACAACTGAAAATCCTTCACCTTCAGTATAAGACTGAATAGCGTGACCAATGTCCCCAAGACGGTTGCCGATTACCGCTTGTTCAATTCCCTTGTACATTGCCGTCTTTGTAACATCGAGTAACTTAGCTGCCTTTGGTGATATTTCACCAACCCCATAAGACCATGCAGAATCTGCAAGTGCGCCCCCAAGGTTAACGACCATATCAATTGTAACAATATCACCATTCATCAATGGTTTCTTTCTAGGAAACCCATGACAAATTTCATCGTTAATTGATGCACATGTAGCATATTTGTAGCCCTTGTAGCCTTTTTGTTCAGGCGTGGCACCATTTTTCTTAATAAAGTCCTCAGCAAAGCTGTCGATCTCAAGACTTGTGATTCCAGGCTGAATCATTTTTGCAATTTCCTTATGACAAGCAGCTAGAATTTGGCCCGCTTCACGCATTAATTCAATTTCTCTTTTTGTCTTTAAATGAATCATGAAAACACCCTCAATTTCAGTTTGATGTTTTTATTATATCCTTAATTCATACCTTTTGCATAACATACAACTTAATTTGAAAAATTTGAAAAAATAGCACAGAAAAGACTGTGGAATTCTCCACAGTCCCCCTGCCATTTATAATGTTTTGTCGTCTACACTATTTAGCCACGCTTCAATTTCACCAACAACAGATTCTACAGTTCCCTCTTCGAATGGAGATAATAGGTTTGCAACCTTCACTAATTCAGTGAAAGGCTTGCTTCCACCTTGTTTACATAGGTGAAGATAATCCGCCCACGCTGCCTCATGGTTTTCTCTAGATTTTTTCCAGAATTGGAATGCACAAATTTGAGCTAATGTATAATCAATATAATAAAAGGCAGTTGTGTAAATATGTCCTTGACGCTGCCAAAAACCACCTTCTTCTAAGTACTGATTACCATCATAATCACGTAGTGGCATATACTTTTTCTCAATTTCTCTCCAAGCATTATTGCGTTCAGCAGGTGTTAATTCAGGATTTTCATAAACAAAATGTTGGAATTCATCTACTGCTACACCATATGGTAAGAATAATAACGCCTCACTTAAATGAGAAAACTTGTATTTTTCTGTATCTTCTTTGAAGAATAATTCCATCCATGGCCATGTGAAGAATTCCATGCTCATTGAATGAATTTCTGCAGCCTCATATGTTGGCCAGTTGTATTCAGGAACCTCGTAATGTCTACTTGAGTATACCTGGAACGCGTGTCCAGCCTCATGTGTCAGTACATCAATATCCCCTGATGTTCCATTGAAGTTTGAGAAGATATACGGAGCTTGATAATCGCTAATGTACGTACAGTAACCGCCACTAGCTTTCCCTTTCTTGGCAACAAGGTCCATTAAATTCGTATCAATCATATAATTGAAGAATTCTTTTGTTTCTTCAGAAAGTTCCTCATACATTTTCTTTCCATTTTCAATAATCCACTCAGGGTCACCCTTTGGAACTGCATTTCCGGATTTAAAGCTGAATGACTCATCATAATATTTTAAGCTTTCAATTCCAATACGTGCAGCTTGACGCTCACGAAGCTTTACAGCTAGCGGAACAATATGCTCTTTCACTTGTTTTCTGAAGTTAGCAACCATTTCCGCATTGTAATCTGTTCTTGATAATCTCACATAAGCTAACTCTACAAAGTTATTAAATCCTAGCTTTTGTGCAATTCGTGTGCGTACCTTTACAAGCTGATCATATATCTCATCGAATTTCTCTTGGTGCTCTTGGTAAAATGCAAATCGCACTTCATTCGCTTTTTTACGCATAGTTCTGTCTTTCGATTCAGCAAATGGCTGTAACTGCGCTAATGTACGTTCTTCTCCCTCAAACATAATTTTCGCTGAAGCCACAAGCTTCGTATAATCAGAAGAAAGCTTGTTTTCTAATTGAAGGTCCTCCACAACTTCTGGAGAGAAAGTTTTTATTTGTGTTTCAGCAAAATCAAATAGCTGTTTGCCCCATTTGTTTTCTAATTCCGTACGGAATTTAGAATCAACAAGAGCTTCATAGTATTTCGTTGTTAAGCCTTGAACTAATGGCTGTATTTCATCAAGATAATCTTGTTCATTTTTGTAGAATTCATCATTTGTATCAACCGTATGCCTGATATAGCAAAGGTTAAAAGCTGTATCAACTGTTCGTTGAATAGCAATGATTTCTTTCATCGCTTCATCTTGTTGGGTAGGATTAGCAGCATTTTTAAATTTTTCGAGCGCCACATTAAATGTTTGCTCCAATTCATCCATGTTCGGTCGGTCATACTTAAAGTCATTAAAATTCATAGAAGGTTCCCCTTTTCAATAAGAGATTCGTATATATGTATACTCTTACATTGTAAACCACCTCTACATATATTTGCCACTACGAAATATTCGATATTAAATGATAAGTTTCGCTAAATAATCTAGTAAGTTTGTCGATAAAAATAGTAGAATGTTATATACACAATTATAAACAACTTTGGTTGTTGCGTATGAAAGTATAGGTGATATTAATTGGATAAATCGTCATTAATAGGTGTAATACTTGGTTTAATTGCCGTCTTTATAGGTATGGTTTTAAAAGGAGTTCCAATGACAGCTTTGATAAACCCCGCTGCATTTTTGATTATTATTCTAGGGACGATTGCAGCAGTAACGATTGCTTTTCCTTCCAGCGAATTAAAAAGAGTACCACAATTATTTGGGATCCTTTTTAAAGAAAAAAAGCTGTTAGGTGTCGAAGAATTAATTCCAATGTTCTCAAACTGGGCAACGATCGCTCGTAAAGAAGGGCTATTGGCACTTGAAGTCAAAGTTGCTGAAGTGGACGATCCCTTCTTAAAAAACGGTTTAAGCATGGCGGTTGATGGACAAAGTGCTGAATTTATTCGCGATGTGATGACAGAAGAATTAGAAGCTATGGAAGACCGCCATTTATCTGGCGCTTCGATTTTCTCCCAAGCAGGAACATATGCCCCAACACTCGGGGTATTGGGGGCTGTTGTAGGACTGATTGCTGCATTAGGCCATATGGATGATACAAATGCACTTGGGGAAGCTATTGCAGCTGCGTTCGTTGCAACTTTATTAGGGATTTTCACAGGTTATGTACTATGGCATCCTTTCGCAAATAAATTAAAACAGAAATCAAAGCAGGAAATAAAAATAAAAGAAGTCATGATTGAAGGCGTTTTGTCAGTCCTTGAAGGTCAATCACCTCGCGCAATTGAACAAAAACTTTCAATGTACCTGTCTAACAAAGACCGTGAAAAGGTTTTGACTGAAGGTGAAATGATAGATGGCTAGAAAAAGACGAAAGAAAAAACACGATGAGCACATGGATGAATCATGGCTGGTACCTTATGCGGATATTTTGACATTGTTGCTCGCATTGTTTATCGTTCTCTTTGCTGCAAGCAATGTAGACGCGAAGAAATTCAATTCGCTCCGCAGCTCTTTCAATAACATTTTTATAGGTGGTACCTCTGTATTAGAATACGAAAGTCCGACACCAGTTGAAATTGATACAGTTGCAATCCAAAATGATAAAGAAAAAGAAAGAGAAAAACAAGAACAAGAAGAATTGAAAGAATTGCAAAAGAAAATTAACGGTTATATCAACGAGAGTGGTTTAGATTTAAGTCTTAAAACGCGCTTAACGGAAGAAGGTTTGCTAGTTACCATTCAGGATGGTGCATTCTTTAATCCTGCAAGTGCAAAGGTTCGTGCAGAGGATATTAAAATTGCAAGGGAAATTTCTGAGCTGTTAGTTATGGATTCCCCTCGCAATATCATAGTAAGTGGACATACAGATACTGTCCCTATAAATAATCATGAGTTTCAAAGCAACTGGCATTTAAGCGTCATGCGTTCTGTTAATTTTATGAGTATTTTATTAGAGAATGAAAAGCTTGATCCAAGCCGTTTCAGCGCTCGCGGCCTTGGTGAATATGAGCCCGTTGCGACAAATGACACACCAGAAGGTCGTAGTCTAAACCGTCGTGTTGAAATATTAATCCTGCCAAATGGTGTAGAACAAGAATAAATGCTCAAGTGCCTTTAACAGCTCTGACAAGAGGTGGGACCCTGATGAGGACGTTCAAAAATAAGCTAAGCATATGTTCTACCTGAATTACTCTCGTACATTTCTTCTTCCGCAGCAGGTAGAGTAAAGTGACCACTAAGGGCTAGGTGTTTGAGCTGGATTACCATAAAAAAACCCACGGACCATATCCGTGGGTTTTCATTACCATATTACCTTCCAATTATCATCAACAGTGGCTTCAATTGTTCCTCTTTTAAGGATATAGTTTGCGATTAGCTCGGACATATCAAGTGGAATATCTTTAATAACTGGCTTATCCTTGAACATGACATATTCACCACCACCAGCTGCACGATAGTTGTTCATGACAACATCATACTCACCTTCTGGTTTAATGGGTTCGCCCTTAAAGCTTAACTTTACTACTCTCTCCCCCATAGGCTTTGAAATATCAATTATATATTCAATACCCTCCCACATATCATAATTGTAATGTTGTGGCTTTGGAATTGCGAATGAAGGATTGACTGATGCCTTTCCATTATCGAGTATAAAATAACTTGCACTTCTTTCTAGTGCCGCTCTTATGTCCTCCCCTGTTATCCGGATGACCGTTAACGTGTTCGGATAAATATAATTGGAGACCACATCTCTCATCGTAATATTTGTAGGAAAGCCTTTCGTTATATTATTAAAGAGAGCTGTATTTGAAATCGATACCTTGGCAACATCCATTTGCACCCTATTAATAAATTCAACAAGCGCATTATCCTTTAAGCGTGCTTTTAAAGGATCATCAATTGTCATATTTCCGATAACCTGACCAATTGGTTTGTCCAACCACTCTTGTGTCTCTGCCTCATATTCATTTACTAGTTTAATTGAGCTTTTGTCTGCTTTTTTATCTTTTACGAAAATAAGTTCAGGCTTCGATTCAGAAACAGACCACTTTTCCTCATTTTTTATAAGAGTTAGGGTGACTTTACCAATTGCCTGGCCATTGAAGCTTGGCTGAACAATCGGGATACCGTTTACTTTCCCGGCAAGGGAACGATGTTGGTGGCCAGTTAATAGAAGATCAATCCCCTCAATCTCTTTACAAATTCGGTACCCCTGATTTTCTCCTGTTATCTTTTCGGTTGGTTCACCGGTTTCCAAATCAGCCTCAAAGCCACCGTGGTAAGAAACAATCATCAAATCTGGACTTTCATTATTACGGATTTTCTCCACCCATTTTTTCGTTGTTTCAAAAGCATCATTAAATGTTAAACCTTTAATATGTTCCGGATTCTCCCAATTCGGGATGTAATGTGTGGTTACACCCAGAATCGCAACCTTTATTCCTTCCTCAAGCTCAACCATGATATATGGCCTTCCAATAAATGGCTCCCCTTCTTCATTTACTATATTTGCAGAAAGCCATGGAAAAGTTGAATCTTTAATCGCCTGCTGTAAAACATCGATCCCATAATTGAATTCATGATTTCCAACAACAACTGCATCATATTTTAAATCATTCAATATTTTAATCATTGGATTTTGTTTATGACGACCTGATCTTACATAATAATAAGTTAAAGGTGTTCCTTGAATTAAATCTCCATTATCAATAACGATAGTATTCCTATTACGACTTCTCTCTTCTTTAATCACAGTTGCAATCTTTGTAAGTCCAAGACCAACAGGCTCATTGTTCCCATAGTTAATTGGAAAAATATTGCCGTGTACATCACTCGTTTCAAGAATGGTAATTGATATCGATTTCATTTTTTTACCTCTTTTGTATAGGGTCAATTTTAGTATACATAATTTTACCAATTTTCGGGGTTAAGAATAATAATCTTTTAACATTAAAGTTTCTCCATTCACCCCTAATTAATGTACCATTAGACAGAAATTGACTACTTTTGTCAAATTTAATATGTTTCTCTTTGCCATTTTGATATAATAATTTTACAGAAAAATGGCAAGGAGAATGTGTTTGAAAATAGAATCTAAAGTTCTAAAAAATAGTCTTGTATATCTAATTATTGTAATTTTACCTACCACAATTGGTAGTATTTTATTTGCGAATTATCATTATAATACGGCTATTATTAACCAAACAGCCAAAACAAAAGAGATGGTAAACTTTCAATCTGGCTATATTGATCGGTTTATTGGAGAAACTTTAGCTAGCACCGAAACTCTTGGGATTGTCTTTGAAAACAAAAATAGTAATGAAGAGATTAAGAACATGCTACATTCAATTCATAAAAAGGATGATCGCTTTTCTGGACTATATTGGGCAAACCCAAACGGTGATATCCTTGTGTCTACTCTCGACTTAGATAATAAAGTGAACATTTCCTATCGCGAATATTTCCAACAGGCGCTTCAAACAAAACGGACAGTCATCTCATCAGGGCATAAAGGAGTAATAACTGGAAGATTTATAGTTACAATCGCCACACCCGTTATTAAATCGAATAAAGTTAAAGGAGTTGTACTCTTTAGCTTACGCCTAGATTATTTAGAAAACGTACTGAAGGTTCTTGCACCAGATGAAATTTTAAGAGTCATCGACCCGATTGGCCAGGAATTAATTACCACTAATTTAGATTCACATTCGATTGATAGCGATATCATTAGTACGGAGCTAGCTAATGTGAATTGGACAGTTGAAGCATGGCCACGAACAACATTATCGAATAAAAAGATATTTATTTTAAACTCAGTGATTTTTAGTGGTATTTTATTGATCCTTACTCATATTCTTTTTCTTCTTGGAAAATATCTTCTTCTCAAACGCCAAACGATTCGTGAGCGAGAGGAAAATGAGTTACAGAAATTAGAATTAGTCGGAACACTAGCAGCAAGTAGCGCACATGAAATAAAAAACCCTTTAACTGGGGTTAAAGGACTCATTCAATTATTAAGTGAAAAACATAAGGATCCGAACGATCAATTTTATTTTTCGGTCATTCAGCAAGAAATTACAAGGATTAATGATATTGTCAATGAGTTCTTAATCCTTGGCAAACCTACCGCAGACAAACGTAAAAGTTATGATATGAATGACATTGTGAAAGAAGTCCAACCCATTATTCAATCTGAAACAAACCTCTATAATATGGAATTTGATTTACATCTTTCGGAAAAGCCAATGTACATCATGTGCTCAAATGATAATATTAAACAGGTTGTTTTAAATCTATCCAAAAATGCAATAGAATCGATGCAAGCAGATGGTGGCAAACTGTCAATTTCAATTCAAAAAGAGGGAAAATCTTGTATATTATCAATCACTGATACAGGTGTCGGTATTCCAAAACATATTCTTTCAAAGGTGTATACCCCATTTTTTACAAATAAGGATACTGGAACTGGCCTCGGTCTTGTGATTTGTAAAAGAATTGTCAATATGTATAACGGAACAATTAATATTGATAGTGTGGAAGGTAAAGGTACTATAGTTCAAGTACACTTGCCTTTACACGAAGATTAATTAATAACAAACCCACTTTCTCGAAAGTGGGTTTGTTGATGCTTATGGGACTAGACAGTCAAAATAGATTCGATTCTCTTAATCTCTTCAAATCCAAGTACTAGGTCAGTGGCCTTGGCATTTGCTTCAATTTGTTCCGGATTTGTCGCTCCGACAAGTGTACTCGCGATATTGTGCTGTCTTAATATCCATGACAGAGCTAATTCCGGTAAGGTGACACCTAGTTCTGTTGCAAATTCTTCAAGACGATCTAATTTAGTTGAAACAATTCCATTAATGATATTTTTCACCCACGTATTTACCTGTGAGTTTGCTCCCCTACTACCAGTTGGAATCGTACCACCTCTATACTTACCGGTTAATACCCCTTGGGCAAGCGGTGAATATACCACCTGGGAAATTCCATTTTTCTCACAAACTGGTATTATCTCATCCTCGATGTCACGATGGAGCATATTGTATTGAGGCTGATTCACAATAATTCGATCTAATAAATACTTATCTGCAATGGCTACAGCTTCCTGGATTTGAGCTGCACTCCATTCGCTTACACCAACATAAAGAATTTTTCCTTGCCTAATTAAATCGTCAATTGCTCGTAGTGTCTCATCCAGAGGAGTATCTTCGTCATAGCGGTGACAGTAAAACACATCCACATAATCTAGTTCCATGCGTTTTAAACTTGCATTCACCTGTTCAATCACGTGTTTCCTTGATAAGCCTCTATCGTTTGGACCATCACCCATCGGACCATATGCCTTAGTTGCGATAACATATGACTCTCGCGGATATTCTTTTAATGCACTTGCTACGATTCGCTCTGCTTCCCCTCGCTCATACACATTTGCCGAATCAAAAAAATTTATTCCAAGTTCATATGCTTTATGAACGGTTTTCGTTGCCATTGATTCATCAACTGTTTTCCCAAAAGTTAGCCAACTACCCAAACTAATTTCACTAACTTTAAGACCAGAACGTCCTAATCTTCTGTATTTCATGTCATGCCTCCTCCTTCAAGCGAATATTATCTTACTATTAAATTTATCAGAAATTTCAAACAAGGTAAAGCAATTGTTCAATGAAGAAAATGCTGATTTTTGTCTTGATTTACTTAAATTTATTTTGAATTTTCGCTTTACAAAATTGAAAAAAAGGTTTTTTATAGAGTAAAGGATTATATTGAATAAAATTACTTCATCGGTAAAAAACAAAGGGGAAATAAATAAAATGCTCGCAGCAAAAACACAAGCTACAAGTACTGAAAATGACGCGAATAAAACACTTTATGGGATTTTATTTATCATTGGATTTGTCCACATGCTCAATGACTCCATACAAGCGATTATTCCAGCGATGTTCCCAATTTTAGAACAATCAATGGGATTAACGTTTACGCAGCTCGGATTAATATCCTTTGCGTTACAAATTGTATCTTCAGTTGCTCAACCTGTTGTCGGTTGGTATACAGACAAAAAACCAATGCCATTTGCCTTGCCAATTGGATTAACCTCTACTTTTTTTGGAGTCATTGGCCTCGCATTTGCACCTAACTTTTTAACGATCATTCTTTCAGTTCTATTTATTGGAATAGGTTCAGCTATTTTCCATCCCGAAGGGTCCCGTGTTGCCTACATGAGTGCAGGTAACAGACGTGGATTGGCACAATCGATTTATCAAGTTGGGGGGAATTCAGGTCAAGCTCTGGCACCTGTCATTACTGCTTTAATCCTTGTACCACTAGGACAATTTGGGGCCATTTGGTTTTCATTAGTTGCTGCGCTTGCAGTCGGACTACTTATATATATTGCTAAATGGTATTCTAAAACACTAAAAACAGTTGAGCTTCAAAAGAAAGTAAAAAAGGCCATTTCAGCTGCTCCGCGAAACATGAAAGCTGTCAAATTCGCATTAGTTGTTCTCGTGCTATTTGTATTTGCTCGAACATGGTACATGTCAAGCATCACAAATTTTTACTCATTTTATGTAATTGAAAAATATGGTTACAGCATTTCACAAGCACAAATATTTATTTTCTTATTCTTAGCCACAGGGGCCTTAGGAACATTCTTTGGGGGACCATTGGCTGATAAATTCGGTAAACGAAATGTCATCATTGTTTCTCTATTAGGTACAGCACCATTAGCACTGATTCTCCCGTTTGTTGGTCCTCATGTGGCAATCGTGCTCGTTACAGTTATTGGGTTTATGCTACTATCAAGCTTCTCTGTTACTGTTGTCTATGCTCAAGAATTAGTTCCAGGAAAAATCGGAATGATGTCAGGATTAATTGTTGGCCTCGCCTTCGGTATGGGGGCTATAGGTGGCGTTGGGATTGGTGCTATCATCGACGCAATCGGGTTAACACCAACCATCATTATGATGGGCTTCCTTCCATTGTTAGGATTATTGGCCTTCCTATTACCTACTGATCATAAGCTTAATGAGTGGAATAATGCAGGATAACACAATTTTCAGGACGCGTATGCGTCCTTTTTTATTGAGTCTTGGCATAACCTTGCAAATTCCTCTTCCCTTCGCAAAAAAATAAACAATCCATTTTCATGAATTGTTTGGTAGGTTATATTTTTTATGATTGTGATTTATAGCTGACTTTTTGAAGTAAGAAAAATAACATGACTCTCTTTAAAAACTGACGAAAAAGTGAATGGTTTCGTTCTGCTGTTTCTGCTCGTTGATAGATATTTATAAGTTCATCAAGTTCTTGACTACATTCAATTGTTTCATTACTTGTAAACCCCGTACTATTAGCGATAGCAATCATTTCTTCTCTTTTTCTATTAATATCCTCTAATAGTATCTGTTTGTAATCTATACGTCTAGTTTCCAAAACTTCCACTCCTTTATTCACACGTTAGAAAATTCTAACGCCGCATACAACTATCGTATGCCAACCAATACTACCTTTGGTGCATGCTGAGTTGCTACTCTATGAATTATTACAAAATCTACTATTTATGTAAATAGATTCGCAAAAATAGACATTTTTTTCTTAAAAAAATTTACAAATTTGTGTACGAAATCGCTTCCAAGCTGCCATTCAACCTTTTTCGACAATCGAAATAATACAGGAACCGACATAAACTTCAATAGAAAAACCTACAGGAATTCACCCATAGGTTAAAATTTTTCTTATTTAATTCGATCGATATGTGTAACACGGAATTCTTTCGTTTCGAGCTTCCTTTTGATAGCTTGAATCTTATCCTCTCCAAGAGTTCCCGGTAGATTTAGGATAATGCGACGGAGGTATTTTTCACCATTATCCAGAGTTAACATTCCATCTATGTTAACGTCACGGATTAGAGATACAAGATCTTTTATCGCACCTTTATGTTCAATCGTAGCAATTGTTAGTGTATATCCACCTGTCCGCATACCAAATGAATCCTCAAGGACATCCATAACATTAGAATGTGTAATAATTCCAAGAAATTCTTTCTCGGAGTTAAGCACCGCAATAAACGGCAAACGACGAATTGTTAAAAATGTTTTAAAGAAGGAATCCTCATCGTAAACAAATGCATCCTTACTTTCGACAAGGGTAAGAATACTTCCATTTGCATCTCCATTCTTTTCATAGAGGTACTCTAAAATGTCAACTTTATAAATTAAACCTTCAAATGTTGTACCATTTTTTGACAATACCGGCACAGACCGATATCCTGTTTCATTTAAAAATTGAAGTGCTTGTTGGACGGTAAAATCGTCGTTACAATATTTTACATCTGATTTTTCAACAAAATTATAGCGAATTTTCATAGTCTCCACTCCTCTTACAGTAGAAAGAATTCCCAACTACCTATAGTATATGCATCAGAATATTTCTTTTTCCAATGAACAAAAATGTAACATATTTACACTAATGTGTAAAGAATATTCTAAACATTTTGATATAAAAAAGCTTTATGGAAAATACCATAAAGCTCCTTCTATTCCTATTTTGTACCTGTAAACTCTGGGTCTTGGAATGGATGAGCTACCCAACCAGTTGGATCAATAAATAATCGAACTGCTACGACCTCACGATCATCCATTAGTGTGAAAAAGTGTGGTGTGTCAACAGGAACAGAAATAACATCCCCTGCCTCTAATTCAACATCAAAGTAGCCAGTATCGCCACTTCCTTTAATAATGAAAATTCCATGTCCTGCTACGATTGCACGTACTTCATCTTCTGTATGAACATGTACTTGTTCAAATTTCTTTAAAAGCTCATCAAGATTAGGAGTAGCATCGGACAATGCGATGACATCCCATTTTTGATATCCGTTACGCTCACCAAGTGATTTGATTTCTGCTTCGTAAATCGATAGGATTTGATCTTTTTGCTCATCCGTAATTCTACAATTTCCTCTTAATTCCTCTGGTAGTTTGTTAGTATCCCAATGTTCATAAAGGACACCTTGTTCTTCTAAAAATGCTGCTACCTCTTCTTGTCCCTCTAGTCTCTCACCTGTATTACGTAATTTAATATTTGCCATTTTTCTCACCTCTTGAATTTTTTATACCCTTAAAGGGGCTAATGCTAATAGTTTTAAATGATAGCTAAAAAGAAACTCATATGCTTCTAAATGTTTTTTTGCATCAAATGCATTGTTAGCCCAGACAGTGATTCCATGGTTTCGGATCAGTACGGCGCCAAAGTCGCTAGTGACATACTTGCCAAAATTTCTTGCAAGTGTAGGGATATCAGCATCATTTTGGATGATTGGTATTCTAATTTCTGAATCCACATCCCATAAACCAAGCGCTTTAATAATTTCCTGCCCCTTGAATACAACTTCTCCTTTGTCAGCATATAGTTCAGAAATGACATTATTATCAACTGTATGAACATGAAGACTACAACCTGCATTTGTTTTGTTATAGATTTCAACATGCAGAAGTGTTTCTGCCGAAGGCTTCAAGTGAGTAGGAGTAACTGGATAACCTGCTTCATCCACTAATAAAAAGTCCTCATCAGTTCTTTTCTTTTTATCTTTGCCACTTGCTGTAACAAGAAATGTGATAGGATTGTCGGATACTTTTATGGAAAGATTTCCACTTGTCCCCATAAACCAATCACGCGCTGCTAGTTCATCTTTTATATCTGCAAGCTCTGTCCATTGCTTAATTCGAAGCATTTGTTAGAACCTCCTTTTTTAGAATCTCTATTACATCAAAAAAGGAATGGAATGAAGAATGATTAATTCCAAGTTCTTCACATTTTTGGACAAGAAAATCTCTAGCAATGACCTTGTCTCCAAGTTTAGCCGCTTGAAGATCTGTAATGGAATCACCAATAACGATCTTAAAATCGTCCTGATTTGCAAACTTACGAATCAACGTTGGCTTGCAACAGCCACACTCGTTTGTGCACTCATCATCACAAGTGTATGGCCATACGATCTTTATTTTTTCATTTGTAAAATCGGATCTGTTACAGTAAATTTGCTCTTTTGGAACGAGTCCGTCAAGCAATGGCTCTACAAAAAAATCAATCCCACCGCTGACAATGTATAAGGGAATTTCCTCTTCTTTTGTAAACGCAACAAATTCCTTAAATCCTTCTCGTATTTCTGCATGGTTGAGTATATAGTCTGTAATTTCCTTACGCGATGCTGATGGTAAAAGCGCAAACATTCTACTCACTCCCAACTGTATCGGGATTGTTTGTAAGAGAACTTGGTCCTTGATCTCTTCCCATGCAGGGGGAGCAAATCTTTTCATGATGGCAATAATGTTATCAGTATTCGTGATTGTACCATCAAAATCACAGAAGATAATTGGTTTATTCATTTTTATACCTCTTTATATCCCCATAATTCAATTGCCTTTTTAAGCTCAGGGCTATTTTTTGCAAATTCAATAAGTGTCTTTCCACCTAGTACTGCATCAACTGCAGCATTAAAGGCCATTCCGCCCCCAATTGCACCATCAGGATGTCCGTGAACACCGCCACCGGCATTGATGACACTATCTTTTCCAAAATCATTGATTAGTAGTGGCACTAGGCCTGGATGGATTCCGGCTGAAGGAACAGGAAATGTTGGTTTAAATACCTCATCATTTTTTGTTAACTCTTCTGCAATTGCTAGTGTCTGTTCTCTTTCAAGCGCAACACTACCATATGGTGAAGGGAACAAGACAAGATCTGCCCCAGCATATCTAAGTAATTTTCCTAGTAATAGCTTATTAGAAAATCCGTAAAACTCAGAAGGAGTGAGTGTACCACTTACAGCTGGATGGGCCATAATTGGTATTGAAATTTGCGGGTCTTCTGCTAAACTTTGAAGTACATCAATTCCGTAAGCAAAAACATTAAACAATAGTAGGTCAGCACCTAACTCTACTGCCTTCCTAGCTTTTTCCCTTAATTCGAATGTTCTTCCGGTTAAGTTTACAGCGTAAAGTGCCCGTTGTCCGGTTTCTTTGAACACATCTTCAAGTACCTTTTTCCCTTCAGTGATTCTCGTTTCCAAAGGTGTTAACGTGTTCTCAAAGAGTATTTCATCATCCTTGATGATATTCACACTACCGAGTGCCTGCTCACGAAGCTGATCCTTGAGATAGGCTATGTCTCTTCCAATAACCCCTTTAAAAATACTCATTACAAGCGGTCTATTATATACTCCAAGTTTTGCACGAATGCCTTCAATTCCAAATTTCGGACCAGGGAATGTGGATTTTAATTCACTAGAAAACTCCAAATCTAATAGTTTAACTTCCCCATCCAAGGAAAGCTTACCAAAGGTAGTTGTTAAAACAGCTGGTAGGTCTGCACTAAAATTAGCGCTTGGGTATGCTATTCTAATAATTCCCTTTTTTACTTGCTTTCCTAAATATTGACTTGCTCTGTTGTCTGAATCTAAATGCTCGACACTTATTACTATACCTTTATGCTTTTTAAGTTGGTTTTGTTCTACTTTTGGTAAATTTGTCCAAGAGCCGATCGTTAAGCCGAGTGCGATACCTTCAGCTTTTTTCACTAAGTTGTCCCCGGTGTCATGCACCAAATACGTAGCAATCACTTCACTCATTTTTCAACCCTCATTTCAAAAATGTTCCATAAGACGAAAAAAACCTCTTCATAAGAAGAGGTTAGCAAACTAACATCTTCTTATCTCTCAGCTTAATGCTGCAAGAATTAGCACCGTGCTTACAATTTGTAAGTCGGTTGCCGGGCTTCACTGGGCTAGTCCCTCCACCTGCTCTTAATAAGAAAATAGATTCTATTATTATATTGAGCCATGTTTTAAGTAAGCTCAATCTAAATTTAAATTTTACGAAATTGAATTTAATTAGGATTATGACAGGAATTATTTTTCTTGTCAAACATTTTTTAACTTTTAAATTTTAATGGTTATTTAAACAAGTTTAGTTTTTTAATTCGATTTGCAGCTTCAACAAGTCTATTTTCGTCAGTTAAAAGACCAACACGTACATATCGATCGCCATATTCACCAAAGCCGATTCCTGGTGCTACAGCAACATGAGCTTTTTCTAGTAATAGGTCTGCAAAACTAACTGATGTGTAACCTTTAGGTACAGGTAACCATGCGAAAAATGAGCCTTCAGGTGCGTTCACATCCCATCCGATGTCTTTTAAGGCACCAATGAATGCATTCCGTCTTGATTCATATTTGTCTACTAATTCTTTTACACAGTCCTGTGACTCGGTCAGTGCGGCTGCAGCTGCTACTTGAACGGGACTGAACAAACTCACGTACATATGGTCTTGAATTAGATTTATTGCTTCAATTACACTTGGGTTTCCAACCGCAAAGCCCACTCTCCAGCCTGCCATATTATAGGTTTTTGAAAGTGTGTATATTTCAATACCGATATCTTTGGCACCTTCAACTTCCAAAAAGCTGATCGGCTTTTTCCCCTCATACCCAATCGCACCATATGCAAAATCATGTACCACACAAATATTATGTTCTTTCGAAAAAGAAATTGTATCTTCAAAAAATTCTTTCGTTGCAATAGCCCCTGTTGGGTTATTCGGGTAATTTAAGAACATTACCTTTGCTTTTTCAAGCTTTTCTGAATCAATTTCTGTGTAATCTGGTAGAAAGTAATTCTCTTCTTTCAGAGGCATATATGCCATTTCAGCTCTTGCAAGCTCAACACCTGACCAATAGTCTGGATAACCAGGGTCAGGTACTAATGCAACATCCCCAGGATTTAATAGACATTGTGGAATCTCTACCAATCCAGCCTTTCCACCAAATAAAATCGCGATTTCTGTTTCAGGGTCAAGTTCAACACCATATTCACGTTGGTAAAATTCTGCCGCTGCCTTCTTTAAGAATGTATGGCCACGAAATGGAGAATACTTATGAAATTTAGGCTGATCGGCAGCCTTTTTAAGAGCTTCAACAATATGTTGAGGTGTTGGTTGGTCAGGATTCCCCTGACCTAAATTTATTACATCATGCCCTTGGGCAACTACATTGTTCACCTTAGCTACAAGAGAAGCAAAAAACTGTTTCGGTAATTTTTGCAGGGTTTCAGATTGTTGGAAATTTTTCATATCTACACCTTCTTCAAAATACTTGAAATACTAACCAAAAATAATATATTGTTAGAGTTAACTTGTAAAGTATTATTTTCACTGGGAGGATACCAAATGAATCTTAAAATTGCTTGTATACAGTATGATATTCAATTCGGTAAACCGCAAGAGAATTTTGCCCAAATTTCTAAAGAAATCGAAAAGACAATGAATCAGGACAAACCTGATATTATCATCCTTCCAGAGCTTTGGACGACTGGATATGATTTAACAAGATTAGATGAAATTGCAGATGAAAATGGCGATGAAACAAAAACGTTTATAAAAACCTTAGCAAAACAATACTCTGTAAATATTGTAGCAGGCTCTGTAGCCAAAAAGACGGAGCAAGGTGTGACAAATACGATGTTTGTCTTTAATCGAGACGGAGAATTGCTAAGTGAATACAGCAAACTACATTTATTCAAGCTAATGGATGAACATTTGTATTTAAAGGCCGGTGAAGCAAAAGGCGATTTCATAATTGAAAATGTACCAGCAGCTGGTGTGATTTGTTACGACATTCGCTTCCCAGAATGGATTCGTGCACATACAACAAGTGGCGCAGAAGTTTTATTCGTGGTAGCAGAATGGCCACTTCCTCGCCTTGAGCATTGGCGAACATTACTCCTTAGTCGAGCGATTGAAAATCAGTGCTATGTTGTTGCATGTAATTGTGTTGGAAGTAATCCTAATAATGAATTCGGAGGTCATTCGATGGTTATCGACCCTTGGGGAAACATTATTGCTGAAGCAGGTACTGAAAGCACAACTCTAGTTGGAGAAATCGACCTTAGCAAGGTAAAAGAGGTGAGAAAACAAATACCTATCTTCCAGGATCGTCGTCCTAATTTTTATCATTCATAGAAATAAAAATATATTGACAATTATGTACATTCGTTGATATCATTCTCTTCAGTATCAACATATAATAGAATATCAATTAATTTGATCTCTTATCAAGAGTAGGCAGAGGGACTTGGCCCGATGAAGCCCAGCAACCGACCGTAAATCCATCGCAAGGTGGGGCGCTATTTTTTAGCGCTGGGGAAACCCACAAGGCACGGTGCTAATTCCAGCAGGAAGTGTAGAACTTCTTGGCAGATAAGAGGTGCGAAGCCGTGTCTTCAAGCCTCTTTCAATGAAAGAGGCTTTTCCGTTTTTAGAAAAGCCTCCAAACTATTAAATAATACTTCTGGAGGAATATAAATATGTCAATTTCATATCAATCGATTTACGAACCATTAACAGAAAGCACTGCGGTGGCATTGGCCATTCGTTTAGGTTTGTTTGAAGAAGGAACATTTTTAAAATGCAGAGAAATTGGGGATGGAAATTTAAATCTAGTTTTCCATATCACCGAAGAAGAAGGAAATGGCATTATTATTAAGCAAGCTTTACCATATGCAAAGGTGGTTGGTGAAAGCTGGCCATTATCTTTAAAGCGAGCAACAATTGAAGCAAATGCATTATTAGCAGCAGCTGATTATGTGCCAACTCTTGTACCAAAGGTTTATTATTCTGATGAGATTCTAGCTATTACTGTGATGGAAGACCTCTCCCACTTGCAAATCTCAAGAGCAGGTCTCATTGAAGGTAAAAACTTCCCGCTTTTATCTGAGCATATTGGAACATTTTTAGCTAAAACATTATTTTACACTTCAGACTTTGGACTAGAGCCATCGAAGAAAAAAATATTGGTTCAAAAATTTATAAATCCTGACCTTTGTAAAATTACGGAGGATCTTGTTTTTACAGATCCATTTTTCGATATCGATACAAATAGTTTCGAAGAGGAATTACAGAATGATGTTGAACAAATTTGGGCTGACCAACCGCTGAAGCTTGAAGTTGCAAAGTTAAAGCAGAAGTTCTTAACTCAAGCAGATGCTCTATTACATGGCGATTTACACACAGGAAGTATATTCGCTAGTGAAACTGAGACGAAAGTTATTGATCCTGAATTTGCCTATTTTGGCCCACTCGGTTTTGATATCGGGCAATTTATTGCAAATCTATTATTAAATGCAATTTCAAGAGATTCTGAGTACCGTGAGCCATTATACGAACATATCAAAAGAACATGGGAAGTGTTTTCCTGGACTTTCTCAGACCTTTGGAAAAATGAAGCGGTTGAACTTTATCGTGATACGGAAGGTTATTTGGAATATGTTCTTGAGCAAACTTTTGAAGATGCAATTGGTTTTGCTGGCTGTGAAGTGATACGTCGAACAATCGGCCTTGCACATGTTGCTGACTTAGATGGCATTGAAAGCATTGAACAAAGAATCGCAACTAAACAGCATGCACTACGTTTAGGAAAAGAATTAATACAAGAACGCAAGTCAATCAAGGAACTTGGAACTCTACGAAACTATGTAGAAAAAACAGCTAAGGAGTGACAACATGACATACACAAAAAAAGTTCCTCAATCTGTTCAGTGGAATGAAACACATATCAAACTATTAGATCAAACAAAGCTTCCGTTGGAAACTGTGTTTATCGACCTTTTTTCAATCGAGGATGTTTGGGACAGTATTACCACATTAAAAGTCCGCGGAGCACCGGCGATAGGAATTACTGCTGCGTTTGGTTTAGCATTGTCTGCTCAAGGCTATGATGTAACATCCATACAAGAATTCAAGGAAAGACTCCAAAAAGATAAAGAATACTTAGCAAGCTCACGCCCTACCGCTGTAAATCTAATTTGGGCATTAAACCGTCTAGTTGCAAGTATCGAAGCTTCAAAGTCGGTGAATGAAGCAAAAACAACACTTGTCCATGAGGCGATTCGAATTCAAGCAGAAGATGAAGGGGTTTGCCGCCAAATTGGTAAATATGCACTTTCTTTATTCAAAGATGGATTCAAGGTGTTGACAATATGCAATGCGGGTTCAATCGCAACAGCTCGTTATGGAACTGCACTAGCACCATTCCATCTTGCTGCACAACAAGGAATTAATCTATCAGTCTATGCATCTGAGACAAGGCCAGTATTACAAGGTGCTCGGTTAACAACTTGGGAGCTACTTCAGTCAGGAGTGGATGTAACACTCATTACGGACAATATGGCAGCCCATACAATTTTGGAAAAAGGCATTGATGCGATCATTGTAGGTGCTGATCGAATTACAGCAAATGGGGATACTGCCAATAAAATCGGAACGTTCAATTTGGCGGTTTTAGCAAAAACATTTGGTATTCCTTTTTATGTCGCGGCACCTCTTTCTACGTTTGACGTGACATTGGAAAGTGGAAAAGAAATTCCGATTGAGGAACGAAATCCAGAAGAAGTGACTCATTTGGGTGGTGTTCGCGTCGCACCAGAAGAAGTAAAAGTATACAATCCAGCGTTTGATGTTACACCAAATGAACTTATTACAGCCATTATTACGGAAAAAGGAATTTTACAAGGTGAGCTAAGAACGGAAATCCAGCAGGTGTTTGAAAGATAATAGATTATAAGAAAATCCAGTGTGAAGGCACACTGGATTTTTTGATTTGAAAGATCTTTAAAACACGCCTTCCAATTCCAACAATTTTTCTTTTAAATCTGTTCGTGTACCAGAGTATCCCGTCAATGAATTGTCTTTTCCAATTACACGGTGGCATGGAATTACAATCGGAATTGGATTTTTCCTGTTGGCTTGTCCAACCGCACGTACGGCTTTTGGATTATCAATGGCATCCGCAATATCCGCGTAACAGCGAGTTTCACCGTATGGAATATTTAAAAGTTCATTCCACACCTGTTCTTGAAACACTGTACCACGAAATTTAATTGGGAGGCTGAATATCTTTCGTTCCCCGCTAAAATATTCCTCAAGCTGATTTTTAATTTTAACGATAGTAGCATCGTCCGGAGCATTGGAAGCATTGTACTTTTTATTTGCCACTTCCCAGTCCTCTTCAGAGAGTGAGATGTCAACTAATTCCATTCCGTGGACAAGGATATAAATAGTTCCAAATATATCGGTATTCATTTCACTATATTTATACATCGCGCAGAACTCCCTTCTCTACTTTTATTTTACAAAACCCTGAAACATTTTGGAAATCCTATATTTTCTAAATAGAAAGCCAGTGCTTTGATTAGTGCACTGGCCTGTCCGCCTTATAGTTTGAATTTAGTAATCATGGTGTTTAGTCTATTTGCTAAATGAGATAACAGCTCTGAATGGTCAGAAATTGTTTCCATCGTACTCGTGGTCTGTTGAACAGAGGCAGACGTTTGCTCAACTCCAGCTGCTGACTGCTCTGAAACCGCAGCAATATTGTCAATCGATACATTCATTTCCACCGTATTACTTGTAATTGTATCAAGATTTTCAGAAATCGTTTGGATACGCTTAACCATGTCTGTAACGGCATCATAAATATCCTTAAACGTTTGTCCAGTTATTTGAATTTGTTTGGACCCTTCATCTACCTGGCTGTATCCATTTAATAAAACCTGAGCAACTGAATTTGACTCCTTTTGAATGCTATTTACAATTTCAGTAATGTCTTTAACTGAATGAGATACTTGTTCAGCTAATTTCCGGACCTCATCTGCAACAACTGCAAATCCTCTTCCATGTTCTCCTGCTCGTGCTGCTTCAATTGCTGCATTAAGTGCCAACAGATTCGTTTGATTTGCAATATCTCGGATGACCTTAACAAGGGTAGTTATTTGTTTTGTTTGTTCGTCTAGTCCTTTTACCTTTTCGACGGAAAATTGCATGATGTTGTTTATTTTATTCATTTGCTCTGTTGAGGCACTCATATATTCATGGCCCTTTTTCGTCATATCCAATACGTTTTGTGACGACTCATTGATTTGGATTCCACTTTGATTTGCTGTCTTAATTTTCTCAGCATAATCATCCATCATTTTAGCTAATTGTGTAGAGGAGTTAGCCTGCTCTTCAGCCCCTGTTGATAACTCTTGGACGGTAGACGCAATTTGCTGGCTAGCTGCTTTCACTTCACTTGACGAGATCATTAATTCGGAACTCTTTGTAGTTACTTGCTCGGAAACCGTTGTAATTTCGCGAATCATCGACCGAAGGCTTTCATTCATTACGTTCAATGACTTGCTGAGCAACCCTATTTCATCATGTCCTTTCACTTGAATGACATCGACTTTTAGGTTACCCTCTGCAATTCGATTCGAAATTCCGATCAATTTTTTAAGCTGCTTTCCAATATTTCTACCGATTATCACTAGGCTTAAAATAGCAATTATCGTCGATATGACTATTGAAACAAGTAAAACAATAGCCGTTCCAGTTACATTCGAATTTGCTACTGTAATGGCACGTTCACTTTTTACTTTCATGTTCGCTCTCAACTGGTCCAATTGTCTGACAGTATCTTTAATTATTTGTTCAGCTTCCTTACTAGCTTCTATTGAACTAAGCTTATTTGCCGAGACAACCGCTGGAAAAACTTTCTCATCAAATAAAGTGGTGAGCTTTTGCTTATTTTCTCCAACCTTGTTATAATGCTGAAGCTCTATAGTTGTTAGAGAAGGCTTAAGTTCATCAGATAATTTGTCATATCGTTTACTTAAATCTTGAAATGCTGTAACGTGTTTTCCATTACTATCTTGTATGTAAATACTAATCTCGCTTCCTAGCTGGTTGAAAACACTAGCAATTTCAGTAATCATTATGGATTGCTCGCCACTTTTTTTCACTTCTTTCATTTCATTATTTACTTGATGCAGCTGTACAAAAATGATTAAGGCCGATAAACAAAATAAAAGAATGGTAATCGTAAATGCCACTCCATATTTATTACCAATCTTCAAATTATGCCACCATACTGCTAGTTTTGTTGGTGACTTTCTATGTTCGTTCTTTTCCCGTTTTTCTCTTATTGACCCCTTCAAGTGCCTACCCCCTTGTTACTTCTTTTCTCTATTTAGATATTTCGACAAAATCTCTGTTCCGCTATTCTTTATTATAGTAGAAATTGTCGGACTTTGGAATGAATTCTGAGAATTAAACTAAGGAATATTCACTTGTATTTGGTGCAAGTAGCCTCCTGTGGTAAAATATATTAGTTAATCATAGTGTTTTTTAAAATAAGGAGTAAGAGAATGAATATTGTTGTAAGTACGTTAAATGCAAAGTATATCCATACAAGCCTGTCCATTCGATATTTAAAGGCTTTTGCAGCACCTGAATTTGATGTTACACTCGCGGAATATACAATTAAGGACCCTGCAATGAACATCGTTACAGACTTGTATCGAAAAAAGCCGGATATTATCGGCTTTAGTTGTTACATTTGGAATATCGAAGAAACGATTAAAGTCATCAAAATGCTAAGAAAAATAAATCCGGAGCTAATCATCATCCTTGGGGGCCCTGAGGTGACTTATGACGTTCATGAATGGCTTGAGCGCATACCCGAGGTTGATTACATTGTCGTGGGTGAAGGTGAGGAAACTTTTAAGGATCTACTGACTGCGATTCGTGATAATGAAAGTAAAGATGACATCAGTGGTGTCGCTTTCCGTAAAGAAGATCGTTTGAAAATCAATCCACAACGAAATAAGCTCAATCTTAAGGAATTACCATCACCTTTTCGGTTCGAAGAAGACCTCGAACATTTATCAAAACGAGTGACTTACATTGAGACAAGTCGTGGATGTCCATTTAATTGCCAATTTTGCCTTTCCTCCATTGAAGTTGGTGTGCGTTATTTTGATCGTGAAAAAGTTAAAGATGACATTCGTTTCTTAATGGACCATGGTGCTAAAACCATTAAATTTGTTGACCGCACCTTCAATATTAGCAGAAGCTATGCGATGGAAATGTTTCAGTTTTTAATTGATGAACACCGTCCAGGTACTGTTTTTCAATTTGAAATTACAGCAGACATTATGAGACCTGAAGTCATTGACTTTTTAAATAAGAATGCACCTGCTGGGCTGTTCCGATTTGAAATCGGGGTTCAATCAACAAATGATTTAACAAATGAATTGGTTAAACGCAAGCAAAACTTTACAAAGCTGCAGCGGACTGTAATGATGGTCAAAGAAGGCGGAAAAATCGATCAGCATTTAGATTTGATTGCCGGTCTACCTGAGGAAGATTATCAATCCTTCCGAAAAACATTTAATGATGTGTTTGAAATGCGTCCCGAGGAGCTTCAGCTTGGCTTTTTAAAAATGCTTCGTGGTACAGGAGTACGAATCACTGCAGCACAGCACGATTATATCTATATGGATCACTCACCTTATGAGATTCTAGGAAATAATGTTTTGAGTTTTGAGGATATAACAAGAATTAAGCAGGTAGAGGATGTACTTGAAAAATATTGGAATGACCATCGAATGAACGAGACGGTGGAGTTTTTGGTTACTCATAGTTTTGAGACACCATTTGATTTCTTCCAAGACTTTGGTACGTATTGGGATGAGCGTGGATGGTCTCGAATTGGTCACCAGTTAGAGGATTTATTCAAGCGGCTCTATGAATTTTTACAAGCGACAAACCAATATCAGCTCCCGGTTATAGAAGCTATCATGAAATATGATTATTTAAGAAATCAAAAATACAAGCCACGTAAACCTTGGTGGGAAGACCTTGTAAGTAAGCAAGATCGTGCAACCTTCTATCAGGAGATTGTGGAGGAACCGACTGCTCTAGGTGAGGAATTCAGCAGACTAGAACTTCAAGAAAAAGATTTATACAAGCATACAGTTGTTGAAAAAATACCATTTGACCTTGAGACTTATAAACAAACAGGTGAGATCAAATTACAAGATACGTATTTACTCGTTTATTTTGATCCGATTGAAAGACAAGCAAAAGTGTATTCTCGAAAAGTTTCATAAGAAAGAGTCAGCCTGGCTGACTCTTTTTTCCTTTTTTGAGGACTATTCGCCAGTGCTGTTTCCTTTTTTGGAATTACGATTTGCACCCTTCATTGGATTTTCATAATCTGCTTCTGCTGAAAATTCTGTATCAGGCATACTTTCTTTTGGTGTAAAATTACTCTTTCTTGCTGCATCAAACTTCACTTTACGTTTCATCGTTTTTACCCCCTTTTTATCTGTAGTTTTTACCGTGAATGTCATCTACATAGGTGGTAAAATACACCTCTTTCTAAACCTTACATTTTATAAATTTCTGGTTGTTGCAAACACTATAGAAAATAGATAGGTGAGGTGTATAAGATTGACAAAAGAGAAAAAACAATCAGAAGAGATTGAATCACCAATTTTAGACGAAACGATGCCCCATCAAATTTCAGCTCCATCCTTTAAAGGTACTGGAATCAAAATGGAGGAACCATTTGTTAACGAACATGGAGTGGTCATAGGCGATAGTCTTTATGACTCCCCCCATTCACCATTGAATAATTGGAGCGATGAAGTGGATCCAGAAATTATGGCCGGAGACCAGTGGGTACATCCAACAAACGATATCGGCTGGAATACAACCGAGAATCGTGAATTACTTGAAAGTAAAAAACAACCTAAAGGAGTTCCATTCATGCATCCATCAAAAGACACTAGCTATGGAAACGACTAAATAGAAAAAGCTATCCAAAAAAGAGCACCCGAATCGGTGCTCTTTTGGATTATCCAGATACAGCGCCTAGTCCCCCGAGATCTCTTCCCCCCTCCTGCGGCGGCAATAGCCTCCTTGTCAGGGTTCCAGCGCTTGTCGGGACTATCAAGGCGCTTACACTTTCATAATTATCCAATTATTAGTCTTTCTTTAGGGTAGTGGTAATTTACATCCTTTCCTTTCTTTCCGATAATGAAGATAAAGTTTAAGATACCTACCCGTCCGATAAACATTAATAACATAATCAGTATTTTTCCGAAATTACTTAAATCTGGCGTAACTCCCATTGATAAACCACATGTACCAAAAGCAGATGCTACCTCAAAGAAAATTTCCATAAAGGTAAAGTCCTCAGTAATACTTAATAAAAATACAGAAATAAAGCAAGTAAAGAAAGCAAAAATCGTGACTATAAGTGATTTTCTAATATCATCTTCATGAATTTCACGTTTGAAGATTTTAATATTCTTGTTTCCCCTTGCAAAGTGATATAAAAACAATATATTTATTGCAAATGTCGTGGTACGAATTCCTCCACCAACAGAGCTGGGCGAAGCTCCAATAAACATCATGGCACCCAGAAACAGTAATGTAGGCTCCGAAAATTGATTTACATCCATTGTTGCAAGACCAGCACTTCTAGTTGTTGTCGATTGAAATAAGGCATAGAAGAAGGTTTCATGCCAGTTCATTCCTTTAAAGAAATGATTAAATTCCAATAGCAGAATCATTATCGTACCAAAAACAACTAAGGATAAAAATGTAACAGTCGTAAGCTTCGTGAATAGTGAAAACCGATATCTTCCCTGTTTTTGAAAAAGAAAATCCTTGATTTCAACTAAGACCGGGAAACCAATTGCGCCTAAAATGATTAGGATAATTGTAATAAATTGGACGAAATAATCGTTCGCATAAGGCACTAAAGAGGTCCCTGTAATATCAAACCCTGCATTCGTGGTCGCACTAACTGCGGCAAAAATACCATGAATAAAAGCTTCCTGCCAAGTATCAAAAAACTGCATAAAATAAAGACCTAAAATTAAGCTCCCAAATAATTCAATAATGACCATAATAATAATAATTTGTTTAAGAAGATTTACTAAACCTGATAACTGTGATTGATTTTGATCAACCATAATTAATCGTCTTTCACGAAGCCCAATTTTCCGACGAAATAATAACCAAATAAAAGTACCCATTGTCATAATTCCAATCCCGCCAACCTGTAGAACGAAAATCAAAATAAAAATACCAGAAACGGTATATGTATCTTTGACTGAAATTACACTTAATCCTGTTACACTTACTGCACTTGCAGCTGTGAATAACGTATCAATGAAGTCGACCTCCACCCCTTCCTTAATAGCAAAAGGAAGACTAAGTAATATAACGGAAATCGTAACAGCCAATAGATAGAATGCAAAAATTAATTGAGCTGGAGAGAGATCGTTGAAATACAAATTTAATTTTTTCCACATTTTTCTGTCACCCTAACTTAATTGCGAAATCTATTCCTTTATATTAAAGAATTACTTACCATATTAAAAGTCTTTTTTGTGTTAACGAACGGTTAACTAAAATGCCTTTTGTCTTGATACTTTTCCGATATGATGATTAGTATGCATTTCCAGTATTGAAATTAATTATATTCTCATACTAAACATACAACGAATTAAACGTTGTTTAAATCTAAAAAGGAGTGAGTTAAATGGCTAGAAGTAGTAATAAATTGCTTGTTCCTGGAATTGAACAGGCTTTAGATCAAATAAAGTTTGAAATAGCCCAAGAATTTGGTGTTAAGCTTGGTTCAGATACAGCATCACGATCAAATGGTTCTGTAGGTGGCGAAATTACAAAACGCCTCGTTTCCCAAGCACAACACCAATTAAGAGGCGGAGAATAATAACTTCATAAAATGGACGAAGCCGAGGCAAATTTGCCTCGGCTTTTAATCGTCATCATCGTCATGCTTTCTGTCTTTGCCACGATTGTGATTTTCTTTTTTATCCCATCTATCTTCTTTATCCCGTTTTTTTTCTTCCTTCTTACGTTGCTTTTTTTCCCATTTTTCTTCTTGTTTTTGCTTCTTCTTTTCCCACTTCTCTTCAATTTTCTCTATTTTTTTTTCTTTTAAGTGGGCTGGCATATTGGAGTTTTCAATATTGTTTTTGACTTTTTCTTTTATCTGTTCTTTTTTCTCTTTTAGTTCTTCCCTAACTTCTTCAGCCTGTTGTTTTTGATTGTTTTTAAATTTGTTTATCTCTTTCTGCTCATATGCCTTTTTCTGTTGATTCTTTTTCTCTTGGCGAACAGGCTGCTGTACTTTCTTTTCTAGTACTGGTTTAGGAACTTTATCTTTTTCAATTAGCAGTTTCCCCGTCGAGATCCCCTTTTCTTGTGCAGCTTTCCTTGTTTCAACCGTACTTGTTATTGAGGTAACTGCAATTTGTTCCTTTTTATATTCTTTTTTTATTTCTTCAATACCTTGCTCAAGTTCACGGTCTATTTTTGTATCATGCGAATCCGTCACAACTGTGGTAATTAGAACTTGCTTACCGTCCTTGAGATAGCCGCTATTTTTACTATGTTCAATGATTTCTTCTGTGATTGAATCTAACGTACTATTTTTCCAATCTGGAATGGATTCAAGCAGTTTTTTCGCCTCGTCATTTAGAGCTTCTAAGCTTATGACTTGTAGGTTTTCGTCTAATCCAACTTCAAAGCTGGGATTAATATCAATGGACATGTATGCATACACTTCATTACGTGTTGAAAAAGGAATAAATAAAGATAAAAATAAAATTGCAACTAAAGAACTTACTAACGCATAACGCCATTTCCTTACCTGAAAAAACCTCGGCTTTGAAGCATTCCTTACCCGCACGTCGATTGGAAAACAGGTTATTTCTTCGCCAATTTCATAGCTCTTTTTAGTATGTTTGGCTTTTACGAACTCACCATCAGGGGTTAGCATCGTAACATAATCATCGTTCACATCCATAACGATCCCCTTTTTCAACTCTCGAGCACCCCTTTTAGATAATCTTTTAAATAGACATAGTCGCTAGATAAAATGATTGCCATTGCAATAATGTATTTTCGATTTCTCTCTATCGTTTTACGACTAACTGAAACCTTTGATTCTAGCTGCTTAATTGGAAGGTGTTTCTTTTCAAAAAGCGTCTCCATCAGCTCTGCATTTTCTACAACGGCCTTTGATACCATAATAGCATTTTGTCTAGCATCTGCATGTTTTGGCGAAATTTCAAGGAGCTCCTGAAATGATAAACCAAATTCCTGCAATACCTGATGAAAATGGAGAATTTCCTCTTTTCTCTGTTCTTGCTCCACTTTCCTTTGATAATCGTCAACAGATAGATGAGCCTCGAGCTTTGATTGTGCTCCTTCCTCATCTGTTTCACCATTAAAGATAAAATTTATATTGCGTACTCGTGCTTCTTTACGAATGTAGTCAATCACTCGTCGTTTAATGAGAAGTTCACTAAACGATAAAAAGGAACTCCCCTTTTCCTTCGAATATTTTTCAATGGCCTCATTAAATGCAATAAGGCCGATACTAAATTCATCGTCTGATTCACTTATATATCGTTTACAAACAGCAGAAACATTTTTCGCAATAAAGGGCTTATAGTCATCAATTAGTTTATTTTGTAGTTGTTGATTTCCATTTTGAATCTCTATAACGGTTTCTTCCAGAGTGCTTTTTCGTTTTCCAATTTTAAATAAAAGGCTAAGCACCTGTTTCACCTCAATTCTCTTTACTATCTGTTAATAGTAGCAAGAGTCTGAAGCGAGATTCAATAACAATTTTTCACATTGGAATGCTCTAGCTGAAAATATTACAAAAGAACTAATACGAAAGACTATTCTTATATAGCAATGGTGACAAGCTCTGTAACATATATTTCTTTTCCGTTACATACACTTCTGTTTTTGTAATGTTTGACTCATTTAAAGGTTACGTCTTCGGTATTATTTTTGAGGGGGTAAATAATACTTTTTTATCAAATATATTTTCACGAATTATTGTGAGGTTATTATTACCAACATTCCTTCCCCATTTAAAGGAAACAATAGTAAATAAAAGCCCAAGCGCCTTGCTCAACCATGAGGAAAAGATGGTGGAAAGGATGTAGATATATTTTTTTCCTTCATCGCAGATTCACTTTGGGACCTTGAAGGGCGAGGCGCTGGAGTTAGACTTAGATCACAAAAAGAAAGTAGGAAAACATATGCATACGATGTGGAAGGGCTCAATTAGCTTTGGTCTTGTCAATATTCCAATAAAGCTTTTCTCAGCAACTGAGGACAAGGATGTCAAGCTTCGAAATCTTCATAAAGAATGCAATACCCCTATTCAATATGAAAAAATCTGCCCGAATTGTGAAAAGGACATTGGAAATGATGACATTGTTAAAGGCTACGAATATGTAAAAGGGAAATTCGTCATTTTAAACGATGAAGAACTGAAAGAACTAAAGGACGAGCACGAGGATAAAAGTGTAGAAATCATTGATTTCGTAAAGCTTGAAGAAATCGATCCAATCTACTTTAGCCGTTCTTACTTTATGGGGCCAGGTGAAAATGGAAGCAAAGCCTATGCTCTCCTTCGTGAGGCTCTCCAAAAGTCAGGCAAAATCGGAATTGCTGAAATAACAATCCGTTCCAAACAACAAATGGCTATCATCCGAGTTTATAAAAACAGCTTAGTAATGGAAACGATTCACTATCCTGACGAAGTTCGAAATGTAGGTGAGGTCCCAGGTGTCCCAGAAAATGTGGATATTAATGAAAAAGAACTTGATACCGCCATCATGCTGATAGACCAATTAACAACAGAATTTAATCCTGATAAGTATAAGGATGAATACCGCACTGCTCTTATGGAGTTGATTGAATCAAAAATTAATAATAATGAAGGAACAACCTCTCAAGAAGCTCCAAGGACAAATGTTGTGGACTTAATGAGTGCCTTACAGGCTAGTATTGAACGAACAAAATCGAAGGAAACAGCAGCACCCAAAAAGGGTGCAACTACAAAAGGTACAGCAAAGGGAACAGCTGCAAAACCAAAAGCAAAAGCTGAAGCGCCAACAGGAACGGATAAAACGACATCAGTCAAACCAAAAACGAGAACAACTCGTAAGAAAGTTGGTACCTGATAAGAGCTCCTAGTAAGGAGCTCTTCCCTTAAATAAAGGAGTGGTATGATGCTGAAACCAATGCTTCCAACCCTTATTTTTGAAGCCCCTACCGGCCAAAACTGGGTATATGAAATTAAATATGATGGTTTCCGCGCGATGCTACACTGGGAAAAAGATCGAATCCAGCTAATCAGTAGGAACGGAAACCTCTTAAATGAACAGTTTCCAGAGATTATAAAGCAATGTGAAGATCTTTCGGATGCAATGCTTCCGTACTTGCCACTTGTTTTAGATGGAGAACTATGTATTTTAGAATCTCCTTATAAAGCTAGTTTTGAAAAAATTCAGCAACGAGGCCGTTTAAGGAGCACCGATAAAATTACACAAGCATCTGCTTCTACACCTGCTCATTATTTGGTGTTTGATATGTTAGAGTTAAGTGGCCAGAATCTCAAGGCTGAATCTCTTCAGGTACGAAAAGATGAACTCTATGAGCTTTTTAGTAAAGCCAATCTCTCCCACATCATTAATAATCCAAGTAGTGACAAACTCATCCAATTAATTAAATACGAAAAAGACCTCGATGCGATTTGGAAGAATGCTACAGAACATCTTGCTGAAGGGATTATTGCAAAAAAAATAGATAGCACTTGGGAGGAAGGAAAGCGCACCACTAACTGGTATAAAATAAAAAATTGGCAGGTTGGTGTCTTTTTTATTCTAGGCTACGATAAAAAGAATGCCTTTTTTCATGTCGGGGTTATAAGAAATAATCAAATCTATGAAGCAGGCTTATTTTCACACGGTCTTTCTCCTGATGAAAGACAAGCACTCCTTCGTGTTATACAAACAAACTCCACAGAAGAAACAGCTAGTTTTATTAAAGTCGCCCCTGGCATCTGTGTTGAACTTTTATATCTAGAGTTGTATAAAGAGCAATTACGACAGCCTAGCTTCTCAAAATTTCGGTTTGATGTGGAATGGCAGGATTGCACATGGGATAAGCTCATTAAAAATGCCCCGCTTCTACCTAAAGAAATTGAGATTACTCATCCTGACAAGCCACTTTGGAAGGATAAATCGATAACAAAACTCGATTATATACAATATTTGGTTGACGTTTCACCTTATATGCTTCCTTTTTTAAAAGAGCGTTTATTGACCGTGATTCGTTATCCACATGGGATGTATGGTGAGTCCTTTTATCAAAAAAACTGCCCAGAGTATGCACCTGAGTTTATCCAAACCTCTATGTCTGATGGGATTGAATATATTGTGTGCAATGATTTAAAAACCCTTTCTTGGTTAGGAAATCAACTAAGTTTCGAGTTTCACATCCCATTTCAAACGATTCATTCAAAAGGACCATCTGAGATTGTGTTTGATTTGGATCCACCGTCGCGCGCGGCTTTTCCACTTGCTAAAAAAGCTGCATCCATACTGAAAGAAGTATTTGATGGACTGAAACTGATTTCATTTGTAAAGACTTCCGGAAATAAAGGTTTACAGATTTATATACCTCTTCCGGAAAACAAGTTTACGTATGAGGATACGAGACAATTTACTGAGTTTATCGCCAATTATTTAATAACTATGGAGCCTGACCTGTTTACGATTGAAAGATTGAAAAAAAATCGGGGAGACCGTATGTACGTTGATTACGTACAGCATGCTGAGGGTAAAACTATTGTAGCACCCTACTCTGTTCGCGGGAATGACGGAGCCTATGTTGCCACCCCACTATATTGGGACGAAATAACGGATGATTTGTCAATTGAAAATTTTCCGTTGGAAACAATCATTAAAAGAATTAACGAAAAAGGATGCCCCTTTACGCATTATTTTGATGCGAAAGAGAAACAGCCATTTGAACCTGTGCTGGAGTTTTTGAGACAAAGCTAGGACCAAGGGGCTTCGGTTGGGGTTGAGGACAGTGAGTTTTGGATTGGATGTATTGGAGTGCATGTGGGTTACATGGTGATGAAGAACACTTCGGCTCTAATCCTGCTGGTAATGTCCTTCATCGGGATTATGAAGTACATTTTGGCTCTGATTTTCGCTCGTAGTGTTCTTCATCGGGTTTATGAAGTACTTTTGTGCACTGATTTTCGCTTGAAATGTTCTTCATCGGGTTTATGAAGTACTTTTGTACGCTGATTTTGGCTTGAAATGTTCTTCATCGGGTTTATGAAGTACTTTTGCGCTCTGATTTTCGCTCGTAGTGTTCTTCATCGGAGTTATGAAGTACTTTTGCGCTCTGATTTTCGCTCGTAGTGTTCTTCATCGGGTTTATGAAGTACACTTGTACGCTGATTTGGCTTGAAATGTTCTTCATCGGGTTTATGAAGTACACTTGTACGCTGATTTTGGCTTGAAATGTTCTTCATCGGGTTTATGAAGTACTTTTGTGCACTGATTTTCGCTCGTAATGTTCTTCATCGGAGCTATGAAGTACATTTCCGCTCTGATTTTCGCTCGTATTGTTCTTCATCGGGATTATGAAGTACACTTGTACGCTGATTTTGGCTTGAAATGTTCTTCATCGGGTTTATGAAGTACTTTTGTGCACTGATTTTCGCTCGTAATGTTCTTCATCGGAGCTATGAAGTACATTTCCGCTCTGATTTTCGCTCGTATTGTTCTTCATCGGGATTATGAAGTACACTTGTACGCTGATTTTGGCTTGAAATGTTCTTCATCGGGTTTATGAAGTACTTTTGTGCACTGATTTTCGCTCGTAATGTTCTTCATCGGGTTTATGAAGTACTTTTGTGCATTGATTTTCGCTCGTAATGTTCTTCATCGGGATTATGAAGTACTTTTGTAAGCTGATTTTGGCTTGAAATGTTCTTCATCAGGATTATGAAGTACAATTGTGCTCTGAATTTTGCTGAAAATGTTCTCCATCGGAGCTATGAGGTACATTTCCGCTCTGATTTTCGCTTGATATGTACTTCATCAACCTTATGAAGTACATTTTGGCTTTGATTTTAGCTTGAAATGTACTTCATCAAGCTTATTTAAGGTTGGTTTTTCCTTAATTAGCCAAAAACCCTATCTTAAATACCACTTTTGCCATGACAATTACCAGAACTATCCAATAGTCTTGTCTTATCAACCATTTATCCGATCACTTTTTCCAACATTACCCAAAACCCCATTCATATCTACCACTTATGCTGATACTTTTTCCAATATCACCCAATACCGAAGCCATATCAATCATTTAACCCATCATTTTTTTCAGTATTACCCAAAACCACATTCATATCTACCACTTATGCTGCTACTTTTTCCAATATCGCCCAATACCGAAGCCATATCAATCATTTAACCCACCATTTTTTTCAGTATTACCCGAAACTCCATTGATATCTACTACTTTTTCCAATATCACCCAATACCCATATCATATCAAGCACTTATCCCATCACCTTTTACAACATTACCCAAAACTCCATTCATATCTAGTTTTTACCCTGCCGCATTTTTCCACAATTACCCAAAACCCTTTCCATACCAGCCATTTATCTCATCGCCTTTTCCAACATTACACAATTCTGTACTATTCTAACCAAAATCCACACAAAACCCTATCCATAAACCACATCCCCTTACACTTTTCCAATATCAAAACAACTATCACTATTCCTCTCTAACTCTCCTCCTCGTCTCCTTATCAAACAAGCTATACACAATTGGAATGATAAACAAAGTTAACAATGTACTGCTTATCAAACCACCAATGACGGTAATTCCCATCGGTTGGTTAATTTCGGAGCCTTCACCGATACCGAATGCTAGGGGCAATAGCCCTAAAATGGTTGTGCTGGCCGTCATCATCACTGGTCGTGTTCGATCTTTAACCGCGACAACGATTGCTTCATGAGAAGACATTCCGTCCTCTTTCTTCTTATTAATATAATCGACAATCACAATTGCATTGTTTACCACAATTCCCGCTAGAACGATAATTCCGATGATAGCTGTGATCCCGATAGGAGTATTTGTGAGACTAAGGCCAATTGCAACCCCGATGACCATTAACGGAACCGTAAACATAATAACAAACGGATATTTTAATGATTCAAACTGTGCTGCCATAACGATATAAATCAATGTAAGTGCGAGCACGAAGGCAAGACCCAATTGATCTATTGAGGATTCTAACAGTTCTTTATCACCACTGTAGACGATGTCTGTTTCATCAGAAAGTTCAAGGTCTGCTACTACTTCATCCACCTCTTTCGAAAATGCACCAAGATTTGTTGTCGTTACGTATTTGACTGTAAATTGTACGGCATGCTGCTGGTCAATTCTTCGTACAGTTTGCGGCCCTTCGCCAATTTCAATATCTGCAACTTCCTTTAAAGGCACAAAAGTAGTTGCTTGAGTTTTTATAAGCAGGTTCCCTAAACCCTCGATATTGTTTGTAAAGTCTCGATCATAGCCTACAGTAACCGGATAAATTTGATTGTCTTCATCAGTTAGCTGCAACGCTCTTGTTCCTCTTGTAACATCATTTACCGTTGATGCGATTTGTACAGGCACAAGCCCTTCTTCAAACGCTTTTTCTTGATCAATCGTAATTTGAAGCTCCTCAATTGTTTTTGAAACATCTGTAGAAACCTCTGTTACATCTTTCAAACCAACTAGCGCTTCTGAAAGCTTTGAAACAGCTTCATTCAGCCTGTTTTTATCTGTATCTTTTACATGAAACTGCAAAGTGTTCGGAGTTGAACCTGATGAGGATTGTAAATTAAATCTTATTTTTGCCTCTGGATGAAGTTCGGTAACTGGAGACTCAATTTTGGATTTGGTTTCGTCAACAAACTCAAATGTTGAGCGCTCACGTTCCTCAAAACCAACCATTTTCACATAAATTTCTGCTTCATTCGAACTTCCTCCACCCCTGAAACTTTTCTCCTGAGTAGAGCCTATCAGGCTTACAAATACATCGACGTCAGCCTCTTTCTCTAATTTATCTTCAATTACTCCCACTACTTTTTGTGTTTCATCTAGTGGCGTTCCATTTTCAAGTTTTAAATTGATTGTAAAGAATCCTTCATCACTTTTTGGAATGAATTCCGTTCCGACTCTAAACAACACGAATATACTTGCCGCAAAGAACACAATCGTGAGCAAAAGGACCATGAGGCGATATCGAAGTGACCATCTCGTGGCATTTTCTAAGAATCGCATGGCCCATGAAGACTGGCGCTTATTCTCAAGATTTTCATTCGGTTTCTTTAAAAATCGACTGGCTAACATTGGAACTACTGTTAGTGCCACCACAAGGGATGCGAATAAGCTGAACGCAATCGTAACAGCAAATTCTGTAAACAATTCCCCGATAAGACCGGTAATAAACACAACTGGTAAAAAGACCGCTACTGTCGTTAAAGTTGATGCTATAATCGCCGTTCCAATTTCCTTTGTTCCCTCTGCAGCAGCTTGTTTTGGTTCTTTCCCCATTGATAAATGACGATAAATATTTTCAATGACGACGATTGAATTATCAACAAGCATCCCAATACCAAGTGCTAGTCCACCTAACGTAAGTATATTTAACGAGAAATCCGAAAAATACATGAGCACAAAGGTGACAATGACGGAATATGGAATAGCAATTCCGATAATGAGTGGACTCTTAACACTTCTAAGGAAGAAAAAGAGAACAATCATTGCAAACAGTCCGCCTAACAGCAATGTATTTGTAATATTTCCAATGGCGATTTTGACATAATCCCCTTGATCAAACAGTACTTCGGCTTGAACATTATATTTGTCCTGAGAGAGCTTCTTTTCTAATTCTGTTTGGAAGGCTTTTGATACCTGCGCTGTATTTGCGTCTGATTCTTGGAGGACGCTGACTAACTTCGCAGGTTCCTTATTTGCTCGAGTGATGGTTTTCTTTAATTCGGGCACAATTTTAACTTCAGCAAGGTCACCTAGAACTACTTTTTCACCAAGTAGTGGGTCAATTGTTATCGAAAGCTCCTCTAATTCCTGGACGGACCCTAATGCACTAATTACTCTTGTAGTAAGTTCTCTTCCTTCAGTTTCAATTGTATTTCCAGGTAATGAGACGGAATTTGCACGGAGAATGTTTACAATATCAGCCTGGGTCAAGGCGTACTCTTCTAATTGGTCTTGATTAAGTTCGACTTTTATTTCTTCTGTAACAATACCTGACAGATTAACGTTCGCAACACCCTCAACTTTATTGAGTTCAGTTGTTAAGTCTTCTGCAAGCTCTTGGAGTCCCTTTTCATCCCCTTCCATGCTAAGGGACAATTGAATAATCGGAAACTGAGAAGGATCAAATTTTAGAAACCGAGGCACCTCTGCATCATCGGTAATTTGTGTTTGATTAATCCGACTTAAAATGTCATTTTCTATATCATCAATGGAGGTTGTCCATGAGAACTGTAATAAGATTAGTGCTGCCCCCTCCTGAGAAGTGGAGGTCATTGTTTTTAAGCCGGGCAATGTTGATAAACTTTGTTCAAGAGGTTTTGTCACTTTTTCAGAAACTTCATTAGGACTAGCGCCAAAATAATTTGCAACAACCACACCTACAGGTGGATTGATTTCTGGGATTAATTTAAGCGGGATATTCATTAAGGAAACAAATCCTAGAATAATCACTAAAAACATTGTCACCATCGTAAATATTGGTCGCTTTATGGAAAAATTGCTTATGTTCATAAACAAGAACCTCATTTCAGAAAAAGTACAGTATCATTGACATTATACCCATTAAATAGAAAAAAACTGTACACCCTCTAGAGAATGTACAGTTTCTTTATAACTTATCTTTACATTATTGACTCTTATTCTTTTAAGTCTTCGATTGAGTCTATATCCATGTAAGCTGGTACAACTAAGCCGATTTTTGTGCCTTCAAGGTTTGAACCTAAATCTTCAAACTGACCATCATATTTTTCTACATAATCAGCATGAGTTACAGGTAACCAGCCAGCAACGTGTGCATCAACAGATCCATCAGCTACACCAGTCCACATTGGGCCGGCTTCTACTTGGCTCATTTTTACTTTATATCCTAAATCTGTTAAAACCTTACCTACAATATTAGTACTTGCGATTTCACTATCCCACGCAACGTAGGCTAATTTTACTTCTTCGCCATTCCCTTCCTCTACACCCTCAGTCCACTCTGCAACTTTATCTGGATTTTCTTCAATCCAATTCGCAGCGGCCTCTTCGGGTTTTGTTCCTTCATTAATATCTACCATTACACTTCCCATATCATCTGATGTCCAATTGAATTGGTCTAAGAACGTATAAACACCTGGCATGTCTTCTTTTAAACCATTTCGTGCAATAGTATGGATGTTTTCTTCCCCACCATATACTCCCTTAGGATCTTCAAGATATTTAAGATCGAAAGCTGAGAATTTCCAGTGAGGTGTCCAACCCGTGATGATAATTGGTTCTTCTTTATCATAGGCCTTCTTAAGTGCTGCTGTCATAGCTGCGCCAGAACCTTCAACTACAGTCCAATCCTCAAGACCATATTCTTCAATTGCTGAAGCAGTTGCCTTCATGATTCCTGCCCCTGGATCAATTCCAACAATCTCGTAATCTACACTTTCTCCTACAGATGCTGAAGACGTAGATGTAGTTCCTGCCTCATCAGAATTGCCACCACATGCAGCTAATCCTAGAGTAAATCCAATTGCTAATGATGCTTTGACTATTTTTTTTAACATTAAGCAGTTCCCCCTTGTTTAGTTTTTCCTATATTTTGAGTAATCCGGTCTAAGATGATTGCAACAATAACAATCGCTAAACCAGCTTCAAAACCAGTTCCTGTTTGCAGCTGTGTAACAGCTCGGTATACATCTGCTCCTAATCCTGGTGCACCTACCATGGAGGCAATTACCACCATAGATAATGCAAGCATGATGCTTTGGTTAATACCAGCCATAATTGTAGGCATAGCCAATGGAATTTGAACTTTTACTAATCTTTGTTTTGTTGTAGATCCAAAGGCTTCCGTTGCCTCTATTAAATCTTGTGGCACTTGGGTAATTCCAAGTATCGTTAATCGAATCGTTGGTGGCATTGCAAATATAACTGACGCCACAACACCAGGTACAACTCCGATATTAAAGAAAAAGATTGCCGGTAATAAATAAACAAATGCAGGCATTGTTTGCATGAAGTCTAGAATTGGAATCACGATACTTCCCACAGTTTTACTTTGTGAGGCCCATATTCCTAACGGTATTCCAAGAATAACCGATATTCCCACAGAGGTTAGCACAAGTGCAATTGTTTCAAGCATATTTCCCCAGTAACCTAGGTTATCGATTAAAAATAAACCAATCAATGTAAAAAGTGCAATTTTCCAATTGCAAATTTTCCAGGCTACAACGCCCAATATAAGTGTTAATAGAATAGAAGGAATAAATCCTAATCCTGCTACAATCCCTTCTACAAATCCTTCAAGTCCTACTGCAATTCCTTCAAATAAAAATTCGAAATTTGAGACTAACCAGTCTACAAATGTATCAATCCAATCCGCTATTGGCAGCTTTGGTAATAAACCTTCCATTATAAAGCCTCCCTTTCATCACTTGGAGGGAGTTGTTCAGCCCCAAAGTCATTAATATATGTGTCATTACCAGCAAGTGCGCCTATCACGGCACCTCGTATGACAATTCCCTTAAGTCGATTTTGTTCATCAACTACTGCCACTGGAATAGTAGCTTGTGAAACATCATCGAATAAATCAACAAGTAATGTACTTGTATCAACCGTTTTAAGATTTGTTTCCATGACTTCAGCTAATGGTAATTTTTGCTCGACCGCTTTCGAAGCTTCTACTGCACTCACCGCACCAACAAGTCTATTCTGCTTGTCAACAACATAAACAGTCGATAAACCATTATCCTTCATGATTTTAAGAGCAAGTCTGGCTCCCTTATCAACCTGAACGGTTTCAGCTCGTTTGACGATATGACCTGCAGTAAGTACCTTCGATAAATCAACATCCTCTACAAATCTTTCTACATATTCATTAGATGGATTCATAAGTATTTCTTCAGGGGTTCCAATTTGTACGATGTTTCCGTCTTTCATTAAAGCGATTCGATCACCGATTCGTAACGCTTCGTCAAGATCATGTGTAATAAAGACGATCGTTTTTTCCATAGAGCCTTGTAACTCAATCAATTCATCCTGCATATCTTTACGAATTAATGGATCAAGAGCACTAAAGGCTTCATCCATTAATAAAATATCCGGGTCATTTGCGAGCGCTCTTGCAAGTCCAACACGTTGCTGCATCCCACCACTAAGTTGGTCAGGATATTGATTTTCATAGCCTTCTAGACCTACTAATTTAAGCGCTTCGAACGCCTTTTGTGAACGTTCATGCTTTGCTAAACCTTGAATTTCTAGTCCGTATTCTGTATTCTGAAGAACCGTTTTATGTGGGAATAATGCGAAGCGTTGAAATACCATGCTCATTTTTTTCCTACGGACTTCTCGAATTTCTTCTTTATTCATGGATACGACGTCTTTTCCATCAATAAAAATTTGACCAGAAGTTGGCTCTATTAATCTATTTAAAAGTCGAACTAAGGTAGATTTCCCACTTCCGGATAACCCCATAATGACAAAGATTTCTCCGGGATATACCTCAAAGCTTGCTTGATTTACACCGACGGTTGATCCAGTGCTTTTTAAAATTTCTTGCTTTGTTTTTCCTTCTTTTAAAAGTTGAATAGCTTTTTTAGACGATCGTCCAAAAATTTTCGTTACACTAGAAACTTTTATTTTTGCTTGTTTCTCACTTTCCATTCTGTCACCTCAATTTTTTCTTGCTGAAAACTTGCCTAATACAAACCACCCTTTATGATTTTCAAACAAACTACTATATCCTATGTAGAAAGCAATAGTCACATTGACCTTTTAATTGTAGTAATGATTTCCAAAATACTCAAAGTTGATATAACGTGATATGCAACCGTAAAGTTTGTAAAGTAAAAACTGTACATACTTTACATCTTGAATACATAGAATTCCTCCAGTATCCTCCATAATCCTTTCAGCACCTCCCCTTTACATTCATTGTCCAAATGAGTAGTCTATATATATCAAACCTTTGATGTAGGATGTGAATCTATTTGCAAGGCATAGACAAGCTAGAAAAAGCCCGAGAGCGTGTGATTGATGCGATTGCTCAAAATATGAATTTATATGGCGTAACACCTTCAGTTGGAAGACTTTGGGGTCTGATGTATTTTCATGATGAGCCGATGACGCTGGATGATATGAAACAAGAATTAGGCATGAGTAAAACAAGTATGAGTACTTCCGTTCGTAACTTGGTGGAATTAAAAATGGTTGATAAGGTATGGAAAAAAGGGATTCGAAAAGACCTTTATGAGGTTGAAGAAGACTGGTATCAAACCTTTATTGACTTTTTTACGATAAAATGGAGGAGTGGCATTTCTATGAATGTAAGTGCCATTCAGAAATCATTAGCTGATCTTAAGGAACTCTTAGATGACGAACAAATTAGCGAAGAAATTAAAATAGAAGCAGAAAATGATATTGCAAAGTTAAACAATGCGTTAGAATATTATTTTTGGCTGAACCGGTTAGTAGATAGCTTTGAATCACATGAAATTTTTACATTTGTTCCAAAAGAGTAACGTTTATGAACGTTGCTCTTTTTATGTTAAAAACAGATTACGATTCGTCTGTATCCTTCATCAATTTAATACGATTTCATACGTTACTATATGGGGGTGAGAAAATGCCATTATGGGGCTGGATGTTAGTCTTCTTTGGAGGGTTACTCTTTGTTGGTTTTGTCGCAGACCTTATTTCCAAAAAGAAACGTTCTACCGACTCCCGCAGCATTCAAAATCAAATTGATGAAGTAAAAAATAACCAAACAGATTATCATAATTTTCTATAGAATCAAAGAAAGCAGCCCTTAATCGGGCTGCTTTCTACATTATACCTGTACTTCTTGTGAATCTGGATAGTCATTGTCCACCCATGCAACTCCTTCATTTAATTGATAGCCTGCAATTGTCACAAGCCCAAGTACGAATAGTAGCATTAGTTTTTTCATCTTTCCATCATCTCCTTTATTGATTTATATGACTATGTTTTTTCAAAGATGAGATTACCTTTGAAAAATAATAGCTTGCTAGCTTATATTTATGATTTTCTTGATAGATTTTTCCTAGTTCCTCTGCATAATAGGCAACGTAAAGGTGATGTTCAATGCCTTCAAAATATGGCAATGCATCCTTTTCAATAAATCTCATCAAGTTATCAGACTTATTCAACAAATAATCATAATAGATAAAATGAATCTTGAATTCAGGATACCCCTGGTGATTCTCAACTATGGTAAACCCTTCCTCAAGCCATTTTTTGCATCCCTCATGGTCTCCTATTTTATAATTTTCTTCAATTAAACCGTGAATCGACCGTAAACGCCCAATTACCATGTGTTCTTCTTTATGTTCAAGGCTATTTACAAATTGCGTAATGGCTTTATTGGATTCACCTAATTTTGAATAGAGGACACCTTGATTATGATAAATTAAACCTAGTAATGACGGGTCTTTTATCCCTTCTGCTACCTTTGTTGCAAGCAAGTAATTCTCTTCCGCCATTTCGAATTCGTTAATTTTTTCATAACAAATTCCCAATAATATTTGACACTCAGCACTCCTTTTTAAATCGTAAAGAGATTGATAGATTGCCAATGCCTTCTGTATATACACGATACTTAAGGCTAATTTCCCCATCCGGTTATTATTTAGACCTTTATAATAATATAAATCAGCCGTTTCCCAGCTCTCAAAGTGGACACTGCTCGTTAAAATCTCCTCTGCTACCTTAAAGTGATCCATTGCAACGGAAAACTGGCTTTTCAAATAATAAAACTGACCAACAAATTTTTCGTAGAAATAATTCATTCGAATTTCAAAAATATCTTTATATAATTCAATTTTCTTGATATGTTGTTCAGCTTTTTCTAATTGGTTTGTAAATATTAGATACCTTAGTTCAAAAAGAACAAAGAAAATGGCAACCCGTGAATCATTTGTATTCTTACATTCATAAGCATCATAAAATGAAACCGCCTGCTCCCTTTTTCGAGAAACCATTAGGTGGTACCAATCATAAAGCTCCTTTAGCTGGGCATATTCTTCACTTTCAATTAGCTTGATTCCTAATCGATCACATAATAATTCAAGTACCTCAATGCTTGCAGAGGTTTGGTTATTTTCAATTTTTGAAAGATAAGAAATTGAGATAATCTCATGTGCCAATTCTTCTTGTGTCATATTGTTTTGAATTCTAAAGAAACGTATTCTGCTTCCTATCTCCATCTTTCATACCCTCTCATTGACTGGTTATAGAGGCAATTCAAAAAGCCATCAAATGAACAACTTTGAATCCTGTCATCATCCGGTCTCTCCGTTCTTCACGTATTTAAAGCATACGCTCCGTACCTATAGCGTGAGTTCCTAGACCTTTTCGTTTCTGATTTGTTGTCTGTCTAAACTCTTATAATAACTTTTTCTAGAAAATTGGTAAAAACCCTCTTTTAATAAATAGGTCAAAAGACTCATTTTTTCAGTCCGACACAATGGAAGTCACACTGACTTTTGCCATATTGAGTGTCTTTCTTTTCTTTGTTTATTCATTAAAACCTATGCTCTGTTCTGATTAATATGTAAAGACATGATAGAATACACAAAAAGCACTATAAAAAAACGGTCCTAGATAGGACCGCAAGCTTATTTTTTCTTCACTTTTGCAAGCTCTGTTGAACCCGCTGTTGCTTGGCCACTTCCAATTATCTCAAACGTTTCAACTGCATCAAAATTAGTGATGATAACTGGTGTAATTGTACTCGCCGCCTTCTCTCTTATTAAATCTAAATCAAAGGTTACGAGATTGGTTCCAACCTCAACTTTATCCCCTTCTTTTACATGTGTAGTGAAGCCTTCACCCTTCATGTTCACTGTATCAAGACCTATATGTATAAGAAGTTCTAAACCTATTTCAGTTTTTATACCAACAGCATGTTTTGTCGGAAAGACCTGAATTATTTCACCTTTCACAGGAGAAACGACTTTCCCTTCTGACGGATCAATCGCAAGCCCATCGCCCATCATTTTTTGAGAAAAGACAGGATCGGGCACCTCTTCTAAGGCAAGGATTTTTCCATTTGCAGGAGCCACTAACACTTCCTCTATTTTTTTATCTTTACTTCCAAATAATTTTTTAAACATAATGAGCCTCCAATATTAAAGATATGTTTAGTTGTATCATACCCATATTAAGAAAAAAAGAATTATGACTGGGTTAAATAGCATATTCATTTTGTCAAAATATTATCGAGTATGCAAGTAATATAGAAGGATTATCGGTGAATTTGTCGAATTTCTAACAAAAAGCAGTATTCGAAAAATTTAAAAACTAGAGGGAGATGGAGCAAAAGTTGTTAGAGCATATTGGACATGTTCTTTACCATGTACTAATCGTTATTTTTCCTATTCTTATATATTATTTATTGACTATTCAAGATAATCATTCTTCTGCAAAGCTTCACCGAAATAAACTTCTTGGAATGATTATCATTATGCTTCTTTTAACTGTCACTTTCCCAGTAACATACGCGAATGGATTCGCATATGATTTTCGGATAATCCCGATATTTATCGCATTCCTCTATATAGGATTTATCCAAGGAATTGTTGTTATTTTAATTATGCTAGGTTATTTATTACTGCTTGGATATACGAACGTTCTCCTGTCTATTATGAATTATGCAATTATTGTATTCATTTTTTATTTTCTCTTAAAAAGGTACCATTCTCTTCTATTAAATAAAAAGCTAATCACACTTACATGTATTTACAGTTTCATTGTTATAACAAGAGCAATTACCTTAGTAAAATATAACCAAGTTGATCAAATTCTAATTATGATCCTCTTTTCGTTTATTACGTGGATTACCATCTTATTAGTAGTTCTACTTATTGAAAACTTAAAGCAACAAATTCTCTTACAAAGGGAATTAAGACGTTCTGAAAAATTGAACGTAGTTAGCCAACTAGCAGCATCAGTTGCCCATGAGGTACGCAATCCACTAACTACAGTAAATGGATTTTTACAGTTAATTATTCGAGACGATAACATTACTGATAAACAGCGAAATTATATCGGTATTACCCTTTCTGAATTAAATCGTGCACAATCAATCATAAATGATTATTTATCTCTTGCTAAGCCAAATAATAGTAATAGTGAATTGGTAAACATCAGCGAAGAACTATCAAAAACGGTTGAACTCATGACATCTTATACAAATATTCAAAGCATTGAGGTTGAAACCTTCATTGAAGACTCGTTATACATTAACGGGAATAAAGATGAAATCAAACAAGTCTTGATAAATATTATTAAAAACGCAATAGAAGCAATTGGAAATGACGGCTTATTGCAAATAAATGCTTTTACAACAGACCAAGACATTATTGTTAAAATTACTGACAATGGTCCTGGAATGACAAAAGAACAACTTTCCAAAATAGGTACCCCTTTTTATTCAACAAAAGATAAAGGAACTGGCATAGGGCTGACCATTTGTTTTCAAATAGTTGAGCAATTAAAAGGTTCAATCGATGTAGAAAGTACAGTTGGGATAGGTACCTCTTTTCTTATCAAGTTACCAATATCCAAAAATCCTCCAATATTTTAAAACATGAGGTGAAACATAATGTGTGGTCGATTTACTCTTTTTGCAGAGTACGATGATATACTTAACCGTTTTGATATAGAAGCGGCAATTGAACAAGATTTATATCAACCAAGCTATAACATTGCCCCTTCACATTCGGTTCTTTCAGTTATAAATGACGGTACACAAAATCGCTTAGGTTATTTACGTTGGGGCTTTGTCCCTTCATGGGCAAAGGATGAGAAAGTCGGATATAAAATGATCAATGCACGCGCTGAATCATTGGCTAAAAAACCAAGCTTCAGACATGCCTTTAAACATAGACGCTGTCTGATTATTGCAGATAGCTTTTATGAATGGAAAAAAGGGCCTAACAAAACAAAAACACCGATACGAATTAAATTAAAATCCAATGATATGTTCGCAATGGCGGGAATCTGGGAACGTTGGAAATCTCCGGATGGTCATAACTTATATTCTTGTTCAATCATTACCACAACCCCAAACGAACTAATGAGGGATATTCATGACCGTATGCCAGTTATATTAAATAAAGAGGACGAACAAGCATGGCTTGACCCATCTCTAAAGGATGTATCAAGGGTTTCACAACTACTCAAACCACTGGCTGCTGACAACATGGAGGCATATGAGGTTTCGTCCTTAGTAAACTCGCCTAGCAATAACTCACCAAATTTAATTCAAAAAATATGTTAATGAAGAAAACGACTAATTCCTATCATGGATTAGTTGTTTTTTATTTTTAAAAACACTAATTATCTCAAAACTATTATTTTAGTATACCGAAACTCTTGTGACTATATGGTAGTCACTTTTACTTATGTATAGGTTTGAAAAACTTGATTTCTATGATAAATAATGCCTATTTTTTCATAACTTCCCTTTATGTCAAAGAGTTCTATGTTTTTTAAATACCAAATTTTTCACCTTAAAATTTCATTTCCAACTCTTAAATTTTATACACAATTGACAATTTTCGTGTTAAACTTACAAATATTATATTATTCATATAATATTAATTTCTAAAAATAATAATGTGTACAACCATTCAAAAAGGGGGAAAGAATATGAAACTAATGTTTCACAAATGGAACCAAATCAGTCTAGTTAAGCGAATTCTAGTTGGTATTATCGTTGGTATCTTTTTAGCTTTAGTTGTGCCAGAAGGAGCGAAATGGGTAAGTATTTTTGGTTCATTATTTGTAGGTGCACTAAAAGCTGTTGCACCAGTTTTGGTCCTATTCTTAGTTATTGACGCAATTGCTAAACATCGAAGTGGAACTCAAACAAATATCAAATCAATTATCGGCTTATATGCAATCAGTACTTTCTTAGCTGGATTAGTAGCAGTTATCGTAAGTTTCATCTTTCCAGTCAAATTGACACTTGTTTCAGGTGCGGAGGACGTTTCACCACCAAGTGGTATTTTAGAGGTTCTCCAAACATTACTATTTAATGTTGTAGATAACCCAGTTAATGCTCTAATGAATGCAAACTACATCGGAATTCTGGCTTGGGCAATTGTTCTTGGATTTGCATTAAAAAATGCAAACGATACATCAAAGACATTGATTTCAAATGTTTCTGATGCGATCTCAACAGTTGTAAAATGGGTAATCAGCTTAGCTCCAGTTGGAATTATGGGCCTAGTCTTCGATGCATTTGTAACAAACGGGCTTTCTGCATTAATGGAATATGGAAAAATCTTAGCCCTTTTACTTGGCTGTATGTTTTTTATTGCCCTGGTTGTTAATCCATTAATTGTCTATTTCTATGTTCGCCAAAACCCATATCCACTTGTCTTTAGATGTCTAAGAGAGAGTGGAATTACTGCATTCTTTACACGCAGCTCTGCTGCTAATATTCCAGTCAACATGGGACTTTGCGAAAAACTTGAGCTTGATAAAGATACTTACTCAATTTCAATTCCAATAGGTGCTACTGTAAATATGGCTGGGGCAGCAGTGACAATTTCCGTACTAACTCTTGCTGCCGTTCATACTCTAGGTATTGAAGTTGATTTTGCAACAGCTCTTATTCTTAGCGTACTTTCAGCGGTTTCAGCTGCTGGCGCGTCAGGTGTTGCAGGTGGATCACTTTTACTTATTCCTTTGGCGTCAAGCTTGTTCGGAATTCCGAACGATGTTGCTATGCAAGTCGTTGCAGTTGGTTTCATCATCGGTGTCCTACAAGACTCTTGTGAGACAGCCCTTAACTCATCATCGGACGTACTTTTCACAGCAACAGCTGAATACGCCAAGAAACGAAAAGAAAAGAAGAATATTACAGTTAAGTCTGCTTAATTTTTAATAAAAACATATTAATCAAAATAAAAAGACAAAGGGACTAATGCAGTCTCTTTGTCTTTTTTATCAAGATTGTTTTTTTATTATTTTTTCTCTGTCATCTGTTTGTGGAGGCTCCTCCAACCACCCATGTTTAATCATGATATTTGCCCCATCCTCTGCGTACATGGATATTTCCGGAATTAGTGATGCATATCTTAATCCTATATCTCTCCTTGGGCTAGCCGCCATGGCCATTCCGAAATTCCCAATACCCGCTGCAATCATAGCTGACACATGAAACATAATAAGTTTATCAGAGAAAACACTTGCTTTACTATCTGTAACAGCTGAATCCCAACTCATTGGAGCAGGAAGATCCTCTTTGATTAAAAATTCGCTAAAAAGTTCTATATATTTTTGCGAAAGTTTCTTTCCTCTTACTAAGAATTTTTATACATCATTACCTTTAGCAGTTTGTGCAAATCCTGTCATCAGGACCTTACCAATCGCATTGGTTTGTATATTTAAAAATAAATGACTAATTTCAACAGAGGTTAGGGCTCTTTTCTTCCCCATGAAACCAGCTAAAAAATGCTGTTTCTCTACAAAATCAACCTTGTCGGGAATAGATATATATGGAGGTCTTACATATATTCCTTGTTTTAACATTAATTCACGTGTTTGGTCCTGCAATTCAACACCTAAATTTAATACCCGCTTATGAAAAGCAATTACATCGGGCCGTGTCGCAAGGCCGAGTGCTCCACTACTACCTGCCATTCCAAGAATAGACATCTGCCTTAAGTACATTAATACGAAAGTATCAGAAAATAGTCTAGGAGCTTTAACATCTACATCTCGTTCTGTAAATCCTAATGGGATAGGAAATTCTTCTTTTTCAAAAATTTCACGTACAATTTTTTGGCTTTCTTTAGATGATTCTAGTGTATATTCAATAATTGGACGTACTTCCTCATCTTCAACTTTATCTAAAAAATACAAATTAACACATTCAGCTAACGTATCGTTTATGTATTGTGTCCATAAGCTCGACATCTCCGCAGCTGTTAAACGAATCTTGTTTTTATCCTCCATGTGAACGACCAACCTCCCAGTCTAGTCCTATCAAGGATAATTTCTCCAAAAACGGATAAAATTATTATAATTATTATCCCAAGCCTGAAAGAACGCAAAAAAAACCACTTGAGAAAACTCAAGTGATCTCATGATGATTCCGAGAGGGCTCGAACCTCCGACCCCTACCCTGTCAAGGTAGTGCTCTCCCAGCTGAGCTACGGAATCACTATATGAATAATTCATAATATACATCCGTTTTGAGGGTTTGTCAATCAAATTCTAGTAAATTATTTGTTTGGTGACATACTTTTAGTTTTACTGCAATTTTTGGCCACCTTCCCCTATGAAAATATATTCAAAATTAAAATAATGCTAAAGTAATATTGACATCTAGTCTTCATCTATGTAAACATAATAATGAGGCAAAGTACAATTTAATAGTCGCTGAATTCCCATTTTTGGGAAACGGGGGAACCATAAACGTGCAAAAAGGCACACGGGGTGAATCCTTTTTATAAAGGTAGGAGATACTCTTCATCCGAATCCGACAGCTAACCTCGTAAGCATTTGGAGAGAGCATTGTTGCGCAAATTTACCTGCAAAGCCACGAGCCTAACTCTCGTGGCTTTTTGTGTCTTACGAAAAGAATGATAATCATCGACATGCGCACTCCCATTTGTTTTGCCAAAAAAAGAAAACACTTTCAATACAACTTAGAGGAGGTTTTTTATGTCATTAACTAAGAAGATTTTATTAGGTTTAGGTCTTGGTGCGATTGTAGGTCTTATTTTGAATTTAACATCACCTACTGTTTTTGAATATGCAAATACGTGGGTATTCGTTCCATTGGGGCAAATTTTCTTGAATTTAATTAAAATGCTTGTTGTTCCAATAGTCTTGGTATCTATTACTCTAGGGGTTGCAGGTCTTGGAGATCCTAAGAAACTTGGACGTATTGGTGCAAAAACCATTACTTATTTCTTAGCAACAACAACGATTGCCATTATAATCGCAATCGTACTTGCCTCCATTTTCAAACCTGGTGCTGGTGGTGGCTTTGATACTGAAGGAGCAACCTATGATGGCGCAACTGAAGCTCCTCCTGTTATGGAAACGCTAATAAATATTATTCCAACAAACCCTATTACAGCAATGAATGATGCAAATATGCTTCAAATTATTGCATTTGCTATTTTCATAGGTTTAGCCCTAACGGTTTTAGGTGAAAAAACAAAGGGAATATTAAATTTGTTTGAACAAGCTAATGAAATCATGATGTATCTTGTTAATCTTGTAATGAAAACAGCACCATATGGAACGTTTGGATTAATTGCAACCGCTATAGGAAGCCAAGGGTATGATGCAATAAAAGCAATGCTTGCATACTTCCTTATTGTACTAGCCGCTTTACTTATTCACGCTGTTATCACTTATGGTGGGACGATTGCATTACTGGCAAAACGAAACCCAATCGAATTTTTCAAAGGTTTTGCACCTGCTATGACAGTTGCATTTAGTACATCAAGTAGTAATGCCACGCTACCAGTGTCGATGGAAACTGCACAAAAGAATCTAAAGGTTCCCGAACAAATTAGTAGTTTTGTTCAACCTTTAGGTGCAACAATCAATATGGATGGAACAGCAATCATGCAAGGTGTAGCCACCATTTTCATTGCACAGGTATATGGATTTGAACTAACATTTACCCAAATTTTAGTGGTTATCTTAACCGCCGTCCTTGCAAGTGTCGGTACTGCTGGGGTTCCTGGCGTTGGTTTAATCATGCTTGCCATGGTATTAACAGCTGTTGGTTTACCGCCAGAAGGTATCGGTTTAATTATTGGTATTGATCGATTACTTGATATGACACGCACAGCCATTAATATCACAGGTGATGCTGCGTGTGCTGTATATGTTGCAGAATCTGAAAAGAAACATATGGATGAAGCAGCTGCTTAATGATTAATATGTACCAAAAGCGACAGGGAGTTTTTCCTGTCGCTTTCCTATTTTTCAAGCGTTATAATAGTGATGCAACATAATTGATCGAATGGTTGGAGGTTTAAAAAGATGACGATTAATAAAGGTACTGTTAGGGAAATGACTATACATAGTAAGATTTTAAATGAAGAACTTGAGCTTATCGTTTATTTGCCTGCTACCTTCTCCCCTCTATATAAATATAATGTACTCATTGCTCAGGATGGGCGCGATTACTTTAATCTAGGCAGGGTTGCGAGAGTTGCGGATAAGCTAATTGAAACAAGTGAAATAAGCAATACCATAATTGTTGGAGTTCCTTATAAAAGCGTTGCAGACCGCCGTAAGAAATATCACCCAGATGGTGAGCAGCATGATTTGTATAAGCGTTTCTTAGGGGAAGAACTTGTCCCATTTCTTGATCAAGAGTTCCCGACCTATCAAATGGGACAAGGACGTGCATTAATCGGGGATTCTCTGGCGGCGACGATTTCACTACTAACAGCACTTGAATACCCACATACTTTTGGAAAGGTGATCATGCAATCTCCCCTTGTAAATGATCATGTTCTGTTACAGGTTGAAAGTTTTGCAGACCCATATCTCCTTGACTTATATCATATAATCGGGACAGGTGAAACCGAGGTGAAAACAACAAAGGGTAATATTGAGGATTTTTTAACGCCAAACCGAAAATTACATAAGCTCATTGTGAGCAAAGGTTTTTCCTATTTCTATGAGGAATTTAACGGTAATCACACGTGGAAATACTGGCAGCCTGACTTACCAAGGGCACTTTCAAAAATGCTCAAATAGCCGTTTTTTTATTCTATCATTTTCAAATATTTGATATAATTATATTATTATTTTTCGTTTACAACATTTGGTACTTCACTTTTTGAAATTTAAAACTATAGGAGGGCAATAAAATGAAATACGGCATTGTTATCTTCCCATCCAAAAAACTTCAAGACATCGCGAATTCATATCGTAAACGGTATGACCCGCATTATGCATTAATCCCACCGCATATCACACTAAAAAACACATTCGAAGCATCCGATCATGAGATTGTGGATATTACAAGGGAATTAGCAGCGGTAGCTAAACAGGTAGATTCATTTAAATTAAATGTGTTAAAGGTGAGTTCGTTTTCTCCTGTAAACAATGTAATTTATTTAAAAGTAGATCCAAATGAAGAATTACAGACATTACATAATGCCTTACACTCTGGCTATTTTGCTGGAGAACCTGAATATGCATTTGTGCCACATATTACAATTGGGCAAAAACTATCTAGCGATGAACATTCAGATGTGTATGGTCAGTTACGTATGTTAAAAATGGATCACGAAGAGCAAATTGACCGTTTCCACCTCCTCTATCAGTTAGAAAATGGTTCTTGGACCGTTTACGAAACATTTCGTTTAGGAAAGGAAAATTAATGACATTATGGAAGCAAGAATTGTAACGAACAACAATGAAAAAGACGATGCCTACACAATAAGAAAAGTAGTTTTCGTTGATGAACAAAAAGTACCTCTTGAAGAAGAGATTGACCAATTTGAAGATGAGGCAACACACGTTGTCCTTTATGATCATAATGAGCCTGTAGGAGCTGGCCGTTTCCGCGTTGTTGACGAGTACGGCAAAGTGGAACGTATCTGTGTTCTTGCTTCACATCGAAAAAAAGGTGCAGGGAATTTGATTATGCATAAGATGGAGGACATCGCTAGAGATCAAGGCATTTCAAAATTAAAGCTCAATGCTCAAACGCATGCAGAAAACTTCTATAAAAAGCTTGGTTATGAAACCGTATCTGGTCTTTTTATGGATGCTGGAATTCCTCATGTCACAATGGTTAAGGAAATATAAGGATGTCGAATGACATCCTTTTTATCATGGATAAAAAAGGGTAAACCTGCTCATTCTACCATAGAGAGGTGAATGAGTTGGAATTTTTTAGAATTGCATTTGATTTAGTAGTTGGTCTGTTAGGATTACTGGTTCTTACAAAAATATTAGGTAAAACACAAATTACACAAATTACACCTTTTGATTTTATCTCCGCCTTAGTACTTGGTGAATTAGTTGGAAATGCGGTTTATGATCAAAAAATTGGCGTATTACAAATACTATTTTCCATTATTGTATGGGGAGTATTAATTTATGTAATTGAATTAATAACTCAGAAAGTTCGAAGGACTAGGCCTTTTCTTGAGGGAAAGCCAACAATTATTATTCATCAAGGAAAGATAATTAAAGAACATTTAAAGAAAAACAAACTTGATTTCAACCAATTACAGCATCTTCTTCGGGCGAAGGATGTTTTTTCAATTAGAGAAGTAGAGTATGCAATTTTAGAAACAGATGGCTCCATTAGCGTCCTAAAAAAATCTAAATATGACCCACCCACACGCCAAGATTATAATATGGCGGAACAGAAGGTTCGTCTCCCTATTACATTAGTAAGTGATGGCATATTAATTCAAGAAAACCTAGAGGAAAGTGGATTTACTGAGGCATGGCTACATTCGGAATTGAAAAACCAGGGGGTAGCCACGTATAAGGATTTGCTTATTGCAGAATGGCATGAAGAGGAAGGCCTGTACGTTCAAGAATTTTAACCTTCCTATTTTTCATATAGACTCGTTGTAAAGCAGCCCTTTGCCAGTATATTGAGAACGAATATTTTCAATATATTGGCTTTGTTTTTTTGTCATTGCTTTACGTTCAACATGGTTTAAGCCATGCATTTGCTGATTCATATTTAATGACATTGGATTTACTGGATTTAACTTAATTTGGTTTGTTTTATAGATTGTAGTCCGATGTACATATTGAGTATATTGTTCATTATTAATTGGTAATATATATCCCATGTTTTGCCCTCCATCCTTTTTCATTAGTTTTATGTATCGAGCATTTACATTATGTTATATATTAAAATTTTCGAAGTATCCCCTGTATTTATAAGGGTCGTATCAGAAAAGGCCTGGCAATTTCGCCAGACCACACGCTTACTTTTTATTAATCATTTTTGAAATAGTGTTGAAGTCCATTTTTTGGTCGCCATTTACAATGCTATTAACAATTTTGTCTTCAAGCTGTTTGTTTACAGGCTTATTTGCAATTTGTGAAACCTTTCTAATTACAGAGCGAACTGTATTTTCATCCTTAAAATTCGCATTTTGCAAAGAGTTTGCTAACTGGAATACATCCTGCATATTTACGCCTGTTTTCTTTTCGATATTCTTAAAAAAGTTATTGTCCATTCTGAAGCCTCCTTACTTTGTGTTATATCGTATGACCCCCGCCTAAAAGTGGTGCATGTCGCGGGGTAAAACCTAAATTCATTATTTCGGGTAATAAATGGAGAAAGTACGAGTCGTTTGACTCGTACCTCAATTTGGGGGAATGTTGATATTAGTTATAGAAAGAAGCACCTACAATAATTAATAGGATGAATAATACTACGATTAATACAAATGTACTACCGTAGCCATATCCGCCACCGCCATAACCGTAGCCGCCAAAGCCGCAACCACCGAATCCGTAGCCCATATTTTTGCACCTCCTCTTAAAAAGAGTACATTATAAAATATGTTACTAAGTGTGTTTTGGTGAGGACAGGAACACAGGGCAAACGCGGAATTTCAGGGTCCTTATCCCTCTATGTTTTTCTCTAACTCTTGTTGTTTTTTAGAAAACCATTGATCAAGTTTTTCCATTCTTGATTCAAACTGTTTTTCAAATTTACTAGCCTCAGTATCTAACTTCCTTAACCCCTTTTCGTTTTCTGAAGCCCATTTATCTAATTTTGCCTTCGCTTCATCATGGTCTTTGTAGTAATCCGCAACAAAACGTTCGATCTCTTTTTCAAATTTGCTCATAACGCTACACCTCCAAGTACTATATAAAATGCTAAAAACAGGCTACCTGAGCCTGTTTTTATCGTTCGATTTACTTAATTGCGTTATGTGCGTTAATACAACCTGCACCATAGGTATTTAAAATCAATACCTTTCCATTTATCTCACCCTTTAGTAAATATTTTTTATATCTTCCGGAATATATTTTTTATTCTGTTTCTTTTTATATTTTCTTAGGTTTCATAGATAACTTTTCGAGTGTTTTGTGCAAAAAACAGGGTTTCCATGTAAATGGGCGATTTAAATTTATTGGTTTTTTCTGGGGCTTTTGACCATTTTGGAACCATAATTCCTTATAAATTGAACCATTGAAAATCCAAACATTTTACTAACCACCTTAATTACTATAAATTAATGTAAGAAAAGTTGAGATAGTTTTTTAAGCGGTGTTTGTCCAATTACGACCCCCAATTTTCTAGTATTCATAGATTTTTAATAGATTTGTATTACTAATTAATTTAATGTTTCTTTATATGAAAAAACAGACTAATCAGCCTGTTTTTTCTTGTCTATCAATATCTGTTTTTATAAAAGTTCCCATGTTAATGGTGTCCCACGTTTTGTGTCTTTTGAAATTTTTTTCCCTAATAAATTCTCATAGTACCTTGGATGTAATCCAAAACCAGGTCTAATCGATTTTAGGTTTTCAGGAGTGAAGACATCACCAGTTTTCATATCTTTTGTAATATATAGTGAACGACGATATTTTTTTGAGGGTATTTCATGATTCGTTGGTCCATACGTTATTTCTCCTAGTGACTGCCAAGCTCTTGCTGTCTCAATGACAAGTAACTCCATCTCCTCTGGTTCAATTGAAAATACAGAATCTACCCCACCATCGCTTCGATTCAATGTGAAATGTTTTTCAATAACCGTAGCACCTAATGCAACACTTGCAACAGCTACACCAATTCCCAAGGTATGATCTGACAGTCCTACCTGACATTGAAATAATTCTTTTAAATGAGGTATCGTATTTATATTTGTATTTTTAGGTGATGCTGGATACGAACTTGTGCATTTTAACAAAATAATATCTTCACATCCCGCTTCTCTTGCTACTCTCACTGCCTCTTCAATTTCTGCTACAGTTGCTAAACCTGTTGAGATGATCATAGGTTTACCTGTTGAAGCTACCTTTTTTATCAGTGGTATATCACTGATTTCAAACGATGCGATTTTATAAAATGGGACACCTAATCCTTCCAAAAAGTCCACTGCAGTTTCATCGAACGGAGTACTAAACGGAATAATACCCAACTCTTTACACTTTTCAAAAATTGGCTTATGCCACTCCCAGGGGGTATATGCCTGTTGATACAGACTGTATAATGAATTTCCGTTCCAAATGCTGTCTGAATCATTTATATAAAAATCACTGTTTTCAACATTAAGTGTCATTGTGTCTGCAGTATACGTTTGAATTTTCAAAGCATGTACGCCAGACTTTGCAGCTGCCTCAACAATCTTTAATGCTCGCTCTAATGATTGATTATGGTTTCCAGACATTTCTGCAATAATGAACGGAGAATGCGTGGACCCAACTAATCTCCCTCCTAAATTTATCTCCTTCATAAAGACCTTCCCTTTCTGTTAAGATTGAATTTTTCGTCCTAATAGGAAAGCTTCAGCCGCTTGTTTACCTATATTCGCACCTCGCCAATAGGCTTGGTATTCTAATGCTTTTATAGAACGAGCATGTGGCCATTCTCTCATTTCATAATCATAAGCCTCCAAGGATTTTAGTTTTAGAGACAAAGTATCTGTAATATCTACATACCAATTAGGTACAAATGGAGGTGCTGAACCTGCTGTCATCCACTCCGTGCTGGAGGCTGTTTCAAAAAATAAAAGTTCTTCGACAAAGTGATTTTGAGGAAAAGGCCGGCAGGCTGTAATTACAGCTTCATGAATGCGGCGGTGATCAATATTAACATCGCCTATATGGTGCGTATATATAATAGTGGGTTTAATCTCATCTATTAGCTCTTCAACTATTTTGATAAGATCTAAACGATTTAGTGAATCTAAACGATTATCCGGTAAGTCTATTAATTTCAGGGAGTGTACACCTAGAATTTCATTCGCCCTTTTTGCTGCAGAACCTAATTCAGATAATTCTTCTTTATGCGCGTTTCGATCTCTTGATTTATCTCTACTTGTAATACCTTCGGCGAGAATAACAGTATGAACTTTATCACCCTCCTTAACATGCCTTGCGATAGTTCCCCCACACCCCAATACCTCGTCATCAGGGTGTGCTGCAATCACTAATACTTTCTTGTTCATGTAACATCCTTCCTTTTTCTTATTTTTACATCTGCATGTATATGATCAGGTTTTAAAGAACATCTTTCAAACTCTAATCGAAATTCCCCTATTTCTATAAAAGCTTTTGGATAGCCATCTGCATCTAGCATCCTTATATAATCAAAAACTTGTTCTATTGTTTTTAATTGGCTAATATCCCCATCTTTAGGCTTTCTTCTTTGAAATAAGACCGGCTCTCCTTCCTGCTTTATAGGGGTAGGCTGATGTTCAATGATATTAATAATCATATCTTTTATCGTTTTGGCCGCACGCACGTATATCTCTTCCGCATTGCCAAATAACGATAATGGTTTCTTCATATATACTGGCCCAGCATCTAAATCCTTTTCACACTTCAATGCAGTAATTTTTGTTTCATAAATACCTCGACTAATCAAATTTTGTAATGGGCTCCCTCCTCTTCCAAATGGAACGTCTGTCATGTGGAAAATAACACTTTCAAAGTGATTGTATATTTCGGAGGGAATGATATAAGACCAATGAAGAAAGAAGACATATCTTGGATTCATTTCGAGTAATCTTTCCTTTTGCAAGTCTTCCTTCTTATCTATCCAATAAACTTCATGTTCTAACTCATTAGTTAATTCTTGAAAAACCGAGTGATATCGTTCGTGATTAGCAACTACAGCTATCTTCACATACATCAATCCCTTTACGTACTAAATCATTCAAAATAAAAGGACGTTGGAATTCATACCAATCTTTATTTAAGAGACCATACGTATATACATCTATAAATTTATCATCCTTTTTTATGTGACCCTTAAATAAACCTTCTTGTTTGAAACCTAATTTTTCATGGAACTTCACACTGGCAAGATTGTATGCTAGTATCTCCCCATAAATTTTGTTCATCTTCAGTTTTTTATAGGCGTAGTCGAAAGCTAAGGTTGCCATTATCGTCCCCGACCCTTTAGCCGCATCATCCCTACCAATATAAAACCCCCAATAGCAATGCTCATGCTTATAGTTAATTCTATTAAAGTAAACCAATCCCGTTGGAATATCATCCATAAAAAATAATAAATAAACATCGTTTTTGGATTGAAGGATATGTTGAATCCATTGTTGATGTTCTTCCATCGTAATGATTTTTTCATTGTACATATTTTTTCTAATTCGATCTTGATTACGCCATGACAATACGGTATCTAAATATTCGGAAGTTAGAAATTGTAATTTGTACTTCATCCTTTTAATTCCTTTCACAAATTGCATGAATAAGAGAGTGGAAATTATCCTTTTCATTCTTCAGTAGGTCTTTAGATAACTTTTCCATTTGTATTAATTGATCTGGGGTAACTAATAAAGATTCAAGTGTTGAAGTAATACATTTTTCAGTAACCTGCTCTTTTGAACCTAAATAGCAAACGATCTTACGTTTGCTTAATGTAGACGCGATTAATTCTTGATTCTTTGCAATCGAGATTAAAATTGTAGGTAATCCCATTACACATCTTTCCCAAGTTGCTGTTCCCCCTGCTCCAATACACAAATCAGCTTGATTCATCAATTCAGCCATATTATTCACCTGAAGATGAAATATAATATTTTTACTTTTATTGCAAATAGCCTTTAGATTTTCTTTGTTTTCGTTATTACTACCTACTACAACATCAACCATAATATCCTCTCGAGATAATGCCATAATAGCGTTTATCGCCTTCAATGTTTCGTTTGTAGGGTCAATACCTCCAAAGAAAATTAGAATACGGCGGATCTGACCATTTCTTTCTCTTAAACAGTCTTTCCTATCCAAAAACTCTTTTCGCAATATTGCAAATTCTGGCCCTAAAAATGTTTCACAATTGTCTGGTACTAACGCATTGTATCTCGTATCCATATCCTCGTAGAAATTCTGATCTAATAGAAAGTGACATTTATGTTTTCGATCCGCTAAATCATCAATTACCATAATACGCTTTACATAAGGTATTAACTCTTTTTCCCATTCAATATCAAGTGCATAATGATCAATTACTAATAGATCAACACGTTTATCTTTGATAAAGCAAATTGTTTCGGCTGCATCTTCTTTTTGAGATACTTTTAGCCAATCGGCATGTAAGACATGCCCTCGAATGTATTTTGCATCTTTTCTTGGCAAAACAATTACTGGGAACCCCTTACTTTGTATATAGTCACAAAGATTTCCTTCATGTTTCCGACAAATAAATGTAATTTTTGCACCATGTTCATTTAATTGCTCTGCTAGAGTTAAGCACCTCATCACATGCCCTGTCCCTATTTCAAACGAAGCGTCTACACGAATAAATACATTCATTCTGGTTTTTTCTCTCCATCACTTTTTTGTTGGATATGAGCATTAAGAAGAAATAAATCATTTCTTTTTTCTAATAAACGGGTTATATCTTCTAGATCAAAATTAGGATTCTTAGGATAAAGAATTTCTATAATGTTTCTTATTAACTCATAGTCCTCTTCCGTATCAACTGTAAGACGGTATTTACTTAAATCACTCTTGTATTTAACATTTTTTATTTGAAACTGGGTAGGGTTTCTGAGAATATAAGTGGTGACATGCTCCCGATATAGATGTTCGATGCCTTGCCTATACGACTGTTCGAGCGCATTAAAGGAAAAAACCTCGGTATCAAATCCTCTAGGATACGTTCTTTCAATCGTATTTGAAACATAATCATACCTTGGAGAGTTTTGTAGAAATGTAGTGATGATTTGATCTATTATACTTGGACTAATCAATGGACAATCTGAAGTTATCCTTATGATAATATCGGCCTTCGATTCCAATGCTGCATCATAATAACGTGATAACACATCTTCTTCAGACCCACGGATATAATCGATTGATAACTGCTCACACAAATCAATAATTGCCTGGTCGCTTTTCTTTGTCGTTGTGGCCACTACAATGTTGTCGATTATTTTCGACTTTTTTACTCGTTCAATTTGATATTCTAATAATGTTTTTCCTAATACTTTTTTTAAAACTTTTCCTGGTAGCCTCGTGGATCCCATCCTAGCCTGAATAATAGCTACTATTTTCATTAAAATCACCTTTGAAATTCATAATTAATTATTCATTATTCGTTAATTTATTCACTAAATGTTTTAATCGCTCTCCCGACGTCGTATCCAGAGAATAGGCATACGATAAAAACTCCATTCTTTTCCTTTGTTCATAATTTACAAGTTTGCCATTTAAATAGTTTATAACCTGCTTTGCAAGTAATACGGGATCTTCTTGGATCAATTTCTCTAATGCATTAAAGTAACCTGAAGGTGCAGAAAACTCATTGTTAAGAACAAAAGCGGGGCGATCAGCTAACATAGCTTCTAACCCTACAGTTGAATGATACGTGACTACCACGTCAACATATTGGAGAATATCATAAAGTTCGATATTCATTGATGGAAAAACAGAAGAAGACTCTTTCGTTAGTTTATAGGGTTTTGTACTAGGATAGTCCTTGATAATAATATTTACATCCGTTTTTCTCAAGAGGTATTGAATAAAATCCCTCCACCTATCAATACCTTTCTCACCTCTAACAATCATTAATATCGTTTTCTTTTCTGGATCTAGACCTATACTTTCCTGAAACTGATTCTTAGAAATCGAAGGAGATCGGAAAATCAAATCAAATCGGGGATGCCCAATAATTTCAACGGACTGATCATTTACCCCCATTTGCCTATACCACTCAACTTCAAAATTCCCATAAACAGCATTAACTGTTGCTATTTGAGGAAAATACCCAAATTCACTTGAAATAATACCATGCTGCATACAGATTGTTGGAATTCCCTTCTCTGCTGCAACAAGTGCTAATGTTCGACTTTCTGGATAATGAGTTGAAGCAAATATGATACAGGTTGTAGGAACACTGTTCAAAAACTTTCTTGATCCATTGATAAGTTTTATGGTTTTCTCAATTTGATTGAATAATACCTGTTGAAACCCCGTATCACTAAATAGTGGATGTTTATTATATGTGTTGATTATTTTTTTTGCATATTGAGTATTTTTAACAATTTCTGTTTGTACTCCACTCTTTTCGAGGAATTGATTCAAATAATAGACAGGCAGACCATAAGATTCATTATTATCATTTGTGCTTGTTGTTATCATTTTTCTATCCTTTAGCATAATCGTATTGGAAGGATTAAAATGCTGATTTATGGTTTGCTTCGGAAAACGTAATAAATTTGCAACATCATGTAATACGACTTTTCCACCTTTTCTACTCATTGTATTCTCTCTTTTATGCAAGTTAATAAATGAATCGAATATAGATTGAACCTCTCCCGTGCTTTGAACAGTGTTCTTTAAATACTTGCCAAAAGACTCTTCGTGTAACGCATTTACCAGTTCTTTATTTTTTCTAATGAGACTTCGAAAATGAAATAAATAAGGTAGTGAGATTCCTTTATACGTTAATCCTTTGAAACTATCAATAAAATCAAGGTATAAAGACCAATAGTTTCGTTTATAGGTGTCCATTATTACCCCCCTTTATATTTTAATATTCCAATATGAAAGTAACTAACCTTCATACTATGCTAAACACTTTATTGAACAATAGCTATGGAAGTAGCTCTAACAATGGCCTGAATTTTGTTGTCCAAAGATTATCAACTGCAGTCAAGGTATTTTTAGTTATTGGATAGCCATTTTTTATTTCTTCTTTAAACATCTTAATTGCTCTATAAGATGGATTTGTTTTTCTCATTTCTTTCACCATTTCATGATCTACTGTTATCATTTGGTCTGCAGTTTGTATAGCCATTTTTGAAGCAGCTGAATATCCCAAACCATTTACTGTAGCCAAATGACCATATCCCCTGCCGTCTTCAGCAATTAATAAGCTTGGTTTTCTAGTTCTAAGAAACCAGATATGTGCATGGAGTCTAAATCCAATGTGAATATCGATTTCATCGTAAAATGCTAACTTCTCAGCCCCGCCTGATAAATCTACGATATTCACCAATTCTCTATTCCAACTTGGATTTATAAGTTTTTCAAATCTACCACGATAACCATGAAATGTAAGATATACCTCACAAGAAAACTCTCTCTTTATTTTAAGCGCTAACGAATACGCCATTTGCCAATGACTTTTAATATGTGGCATAGAGATGGCTACTTTTTTTATCTTCTTTGGAAGGACTGGTTTCGTCCCAATTAAATCATAATCAAATAATGCACAGTCCCCAGTGGTTCCATAACAGTTTATCCCATTATTTCGTAGTAGATTTTCAGTCGTTATATCTCTACATGAAATCAAACCTGCATTATTCGCTTCATTTGTTGCACCAAAATATTGTATTAAATGTCTCTTCTCCTCTTCATCAAGTTTAAGATGGGTGGACTGTTTGATAGTACCTGGATAAGTACTCCAGCCAGCTCCTATTGCATATATGGGAATACCCATTTTTTGGGCATTTTCTAGAAATTGTGTTCGATTCTTTGGTGCAACTTTACTCCCGTTTAATGTTGGTCTTAATCCTGGTGCAAGCACGGCTTTATATTTTGAAAAGTCTTTTATTGCTTCAACTCCTTGATCAGGTAAACTCACAATATCGTAATCAATATCGTTTCCTTTTATTTTTGATAATAAATTTACAAGGCTTTTACCTATCAAATCATCTCCTGAATTCTTTGAACCTGTTCCAGGATAAGTTGAAAGAATTAAATACGACAATTCATTCCCTCCTTAATTGTGAAAATATTCATAGACTCCCTTAACGATTAAGATATTTCTTAACCATCCTATTCTTCTACTTATAAAATTGATTGGACTTATAACGATTGGATTTTCAATCCATGCGGTATCCTTGAGATTTTGCTTTCTTTGACCAACAAGATTTCTTGCGGTTTTGTAATTGAATTTAATACATTAGAATGTATGGATCGTTTCATTCCATTTTCGATTAAATAGATTCTGTTATTCGAATCTTTTATTAACTTCCCTTCAAAATTTGACTCAGGTGCTTGATATGGGGAAGTTCCAGTTAGTTTATAAACGGTGTTTGCGATATTCTTGCCAGCAAACATTTCCGGATATGAGTAATTTTTAAACTCTCGAAGCTTTTGTGTATATATTTTTCTGTATAATTCTGACCGAAAATATTCGTTTATCTTTTTTGCTAAATCTTCAGGATTTTCATAAGCAGATTCACCAATTTTCTCAAAGTAATACTGATCATCCATATTGTAATTCGTGCGATCTTTCATAAAGAATACTGGTTTGTTAAACAACATAGCTTCTATTGCAACAGTCGATAACTGTTGAACAACTACATCAACATTTTCTAGTAAATCATTTAATTCCATTTTGGTACTTAAATGAACAGATTTAGAAATCGAGGCTATTTGTTGATATTGTTTTATTTTGTTCCTTAAAATTTCCTTTGGATGGGGTTTTAGAATGATTTCGATATTTGGATTAAGCATTAGTTTTTCTACAAGCAATTGAAGTACTGCTTTATTTTGAATGGCATTAGTTGCAATTAAGACAATCTTTTTATTTGGATAAATATTAAATTTACTCAGAAAATTACTTCTAGAAATGGGATGATGGGTGAAGATCCTATCAAAACGTGGATGACCTGTAATTTCAATCCTATCCTCTTTAACTCCTCTAGTTATATACCAATCTTTTTCGTACTCGCCAAAAACAGCATGCTTTGTAGCAAAAATAGGTAAGAAACCTATTTCATTCGCAATGATTCCGTGTTGGGTACAAATACTCGGAATTCCTTTCAAAGCTGCAACCTGGGTCAGTGTCCTGGTATACACCCCATTTGTGTTTCCGACGATTAAACAAGAAACAGGAACTTTTTTCAAATACTCTTCAAAGGCAATAATCAGTTCAATTATTTTAGGGATCGTATCTAGAAATCTACCCTTAAAAATTTCATGACTAAAGACAGGATGTTTTTTGAATTTTTCCAAAATACCATTTGCTTTTTCTATTATTTTGGCACTAGTAATATCACTACTTTTGTAATCGTCTAAATAATGAACATGTCCTATGTTCTGACGAATAAAATTATTGGTTACTTCCTTTTGTGGATGCAGGAATATACATTTTGTTGGATGAAAATATTCTAAGAATGTTTCAATCGGGAAGCGTAAATGATCACTTTTTCCTTGTAATATCAAGGTCTTTCCCTTATTGTTTCCCTTGTTCCTATATGTCGGCAACTTTAAATAGCGATCGAAAAAAGGTTGAATTTCATCCGAATGTTGGAACTGATTTTTTATATATGGGGTAAGCGTTTCGCTTTTCATGACTTCTCGAATTGCTTTATTTGTAAGATAACTTTGAAAGTTCCCCACCAGTGCCAAAGGAATATTTCGATAAGTCAAATTTTCGAAGGCCTCAACAAAATCTGCAAATAATCCCCAATAGTTACGGTAATAGATCGAATTCAATTTGCGTCACTCCAATAATTAGTATTCTTTCTAACATAAAGTGGATTTAATTAGAATAATAAGAAAGAACCTTATTAACTCCTTCAATAACATCATTTACATCTGTTTTAGACATTGCAGGAAATAATGGAAGACTAATAATCTCTTCATATAACTTCTCAGCATTTGGACATAGGCCTTTCTTGTACCCCAGTTTTTGGTAATACGGATGTAAATAAACGGGTAGATAATGAACATTTACGCCTATGTTTTCCTTTTGTAAGGCATCAAAAATTTCCCTTCGACTAGTACCCAAGTTTTCTAAATCTAGTCGAATGATATAGAGATGCCAACTACTGTCAATCCCATTTGGTAAGATAGGAATCTTTACCTCTTTTTTATTCTCAAATGCTTTGTTATACATTTGGACATATTGCTTACGTTTTTGGATAAATGGTTCTAATTTTTTCAATTGGGATATCCCTAATGATGCCTGAATGTCTGTCATTCTGTAATTAAAACCAAGAAACTGCATTTCATAATACCAAGATCCGTGATATTCATTTAATTTAGTAGTTTCTCGTGTAATCCCATGACTTCTAAATTGAATTAGTTTTTCATAATAATCTTTTATATTAGTTGTAATGATTCCACCTTCCCCGGTTGTAATATGTTTTACTGGATGAAAGCTGAACATTGTCATATCACTAATTGAACCAATTTTTCTTCCCTTATAAGTTGCTCCTAATGCATGTGCAGCATCTTCAATTACAAGTAGGCCATGCTCTTTTGCAAGTGACATAATTTGATCAAGTTCAGCTGGCTGCCCTGTGAAATCAACTGGTATAATGGCTTTTGTATTTTGTGTGATAAGTGGTTTTATTGCTTCAGGAGATATATTGTATGTGTTAGGGTCAATATCTGCAAAGACTGGTATTCCTCCTAAGTAGCGGACACAGTTTGCACTGGCAGCAAAGGTCATTGATGTAGTTATAACTTCATCACCATCTTTAATACCAGCTGCATAACAGGCAGCATGTAAAGCAGCTGTTCCATTAGAAAATGCTACTGCATATTTTGCTCCAACATTATCAGCAATCTCTTTTTCAAACTTAGAAATAAGTGGACCTGTTGTTAAGAAATCACTCTTTAATACATTTGATACAGCTTCTATATCCTCATTGTCTATGAATTGTCTACTATAGGGTAAATAAGATTCTCGGACAGGCTTCCCGCCGTGTATCGCCAGTTTTTCTACCATTTTTCGTCACCTCCTAAACTAGTTTAGTATTTTTTATCCATTCCTCTGTGCGCTTAATCCCTTCTACTAAACTAATTTCAGGATTCCACCCCAATAGCTTTTTAGCTTTTTCATAGTTGCACAATAATTTGGGAATCTCACTTTGAGGATGAATATGTTCAACATGTTTGATTTGCGAAGAGTCCCCCGAAATTAATTTAGCTAAGTCATTAATACTGATATCTCGACCTAAACCTGCATTTACAATTTCACCATTCACCTTATTTGAATAACCTGCTAATACTACGAATCTGGCGCAATCTTCTACATAAAGTAAGTCCCGAGTTTGTGTTCCTTCTCCATAAATAAATAGAGGCATTCCTTGAAGTTTATTTTTAATGAAGATGGCAACAACTCCTCCTTCACCGCCAGTTTTTTGGAAAGGCCCATATGTGTTAAACGGTCGGATTACTACAGCAGGGAGACCGTATGCATAATAATATGACAACACCATATTCTCTGCAGCAATTTTGGAGCCTGCATAAGGAGAAGCTGGTTTAATAGGGTCTGTCTCCTTAATACCATCAAGATTCGTAGCTCGATCATAGACCATGCAAGTACTCATAAATACTAGCTTTACATTATATTGTTTGCATTTTTCTAGTATATTGAATGTACCAATCGTATCATTTTCAAAGGTAGTCTTGGGATCATCTATACTATCTTGAACATTAATACTTGCCCCTAAGTGATAACAAATATCAAATTCATTCTTAAATAATTTCTCAAGTAAAACCACATCATTTATGTTCCCTTTAATAAAGTCCTTAAAGTTTTTATCACTCATAAATTCTTCAAGGTTTTTTTCTCGTCCGTTAGACAGATCATCTAAAACCCAGACATTATGACCATCATTCAAAAGCTTCTTTACAACCCATCTCCCAATAAAACCCGCTCCACCTGTAACTAGAACATTCAAATCGTTTCATCCTTTCTAAATAAAATGTGTAAAAAAGCTCATCTTCTCATTTAACTGTTTTCGTAAACATGATTAGCTTATACTATTTCTTTCGGTTATGGCTTAAAGTCTCCTCAACGAAATGCGGAGGCGACTTGCACAGAAACGAGAAACTTGGCCACTACGACAAAGAAGCGTATTTGGCCTCTGAAGGAGGAGTTGAAATTTCTCGAGCGACAAGTCGCTACTGTTCATGCGGTATCTCAAGTCACATGTTTTTCCGCTGGACTTTGAAGTTGCTTTTTTGAAAGAAACCGCACACGAAGAGATTGTATATACATTTCGAGGAGTCGCCACATTATAATCAAATCAACTATGTTTGTACTTTATTATCAAAAAGCAACAATCTATTAGAAAAATTGCCCTTCATTTTTTAGATTAATTGTTCATTTATTAGTAACTGCCGTAATTCCTCAATCGAGAGAGGATTTTGATTCATTGAACTATAGGTACCGTATTTGGCCATCTTTACATCTTTATAATTTAATTCTTTCTGATAGAGTCCTGGAATCACATACATATGTGGGAGTTCTAGTGCATTTTTGGATTCATCATATGTCATCAATTCCTCGTACATTTTTTCTCCCGGTCTTAATCCAATTTCTTCTATAGTTATTTCATTAACTTCTAAGCCATATTTTTCACATGTTTCCTTGACTACAACATCTGCCAATTTCCCTAATTGAATAACGGGCATTTTTAATACAAAAACTTCGCCCCCTTTTGCTTCTTGAAGAGCTTTTAATGTGAGTTCAGTTGCCTCACTTAGTGTCATCATAAATCGTGTCATTTTACGATCGGTAACAGTAATTTTTTTATTTTCTAAAATTTGCTCTTTAAACAATGGAATCACTGATCCTCTGGACCCCATAACATTTCCAAAGCGGACACTTGCAAAAATTGTATTTCTTTTCCCTTTACTATATTCAGCTGATGAAATTAATCTTTCTGCTGTAAGCTTCGTTGCGCCATAGGTATTAGTAGGTGAAATTGCTTTATCTGAGCTGGTAAATATCACCTTTTTCACACCCTGTGAATTAGCAGCTTTAATCACATTATAGGTACCTTGTACATTTGTTAAGACTGCTTCAAAGGGATTATATTCACAAGACGATACATGCTTCATCGCAGCTAGATGTAGAACATAATCAATATCTTCCATAGCAGTATATACGCGTTCATAATCACGTACATCCCCAATTAAAAATCGAACATTGTCCCTCATACCTAATTCGTTTTGAAAATGGAACTGTTTAAATTCATCACGACTAAAAATTCTTACAACACTTGGCTCCTCTTTAAGAATGGACTTAACAAGGCTTTTGCCAATAGTTCCAGTTCCACCAATGACTAAAATTCTTTTTCCTTTAAAGAACATCTCTATCCCCCTTCTTTCGTTCTTCCCAATGTTACTTTTTTGTGAAAATTCTTCCCTACTCTTCAGTTGAAAGACTTATATCGAATAAGTTTTCGTCGATTTTATGAATAATCACATTATTATTTGCATGTTCAATTACGTCGATTTTTTTAAAAAAGCTCCTGATTTGTTCCATTGTTAAAGTAGTGAATTTATAGGATTGTTTAAGATAATTGGAATCAGGTTGATAACTTCCTATTCTATTCAAAGGTTCATTATGAATGGTAAGTTGATTTAATAGTTGAATAATCTTCTCATATGAAAATTGATCATCCATAGCTCCATAAAACTTTGATAAATAAGTGTTGGCAGTAGGATTATGAGGTGTGTACGTACCACTGCTTGTGGTTATTAATTGTACATAGTTTATTAATTCTCTAATACTAAAAGCCTTTACACTTAAATTGTTCGGTAAATCTACATCATAAAACCCACTGGAAAAAGGTAGGTAAGCAATAACTGGTTTTCGAAGTAGAAAGGCTTCAATACCTGTAGTGCATCCATTATGAATGACGATCCGAGAAGCTAATATCCAATTAATCACATTCCCCTCGTGTATAACGTGAATATTTCTATAGTTTGAGAACTGTTGTTCATATGTTGAGAAATTCTCCCCAGGATGTGGTCGTATCACAATATTCAGGGCCGGGAATTCTTTGGCTAATTCTGTTATCATTATTAAGAAACTCTCAAGCAAGTTCTTCATGTCTTGAATTCTTGGATTCAATTTGTTATTTCTTAATCCTGTAAAATCATTGTAAAGAGAAAATCTGGTATTTATGAGTATGAAATCACCGTAATTTTCTTGGATTTTATCAGAACTATCTTTATATAGTGAGTTAAACTTTTCTTTCAATAAATCAAACCTCGGATTGCCTACTATATAACACTTTTCACGGAATTGAGGATAGGAATTAATGATGGTTTCTTCCTGAAATTTCCCCCAACAATATTCATGTGTAACATCCGTTAGCAGTTCATCACACATTCTACCTTTTACATATTTAGTAGTATCATGGATAATCAAACCCTCTTCATCCAATTCAACAATCATATGCCCATACTTTTTCGCATTTCCTACTACTCGTTTTCGATAGCGATTAGGATATCCTTTAGAAAAAAATATCCCATTTGGAAACACGAACGATGCTCTCTCCACTTTCGTGTGCTCCCCAATAATAACTCTATAGTTCTGCTTAACTGCGTAATAGGCTAATAGTAGTTTTGCATCTAATTCTCTTACCCTTGTTTCTATAGGCAAATACAGCCATTTTTGAACACGCTGGTTTTGTTCCACTCCTTTTCCCCCATTCACTGACAAGTACCAAGAAATTAGAAGTATAGATTTCACATATTGTTAAATTATGAAGTTAGGTATGGAAAAGGTGCTAGAAATCAATGTCCATTTTAAAACTAGTCTTTTATATCTTTAAGAAATAAATCGTGAATGAGTATTTACATTCGGTAAAATACGGGATTAAGAGAGACTTAATGATTGCAATCATGAATGAAAGAACATGACAAAATAAAAACCGGATACATAATCTCTTAAATAACCGATATATGAATAAAATGTGCTTTTTTCATAGTAGATTTGCCGTCTCAATATTGAGGGTCAGTTTATATAATTTAGTATTGAGATGAAAGGAGGAAAATTGATATGCCTAAACATCATCATCACGATCATGATCATAATCATGGGAATGGGAATGGGAATGGGAATGGAGGAATCGGTGTAGTATTTATTTACTGGAATTTTGATACTCAACAAGTTATTGAAGTTTTCAAAAGCCCAAATTGCTATGACACAGGTTGCCCACTCCTAGGACCTGGCGATTCCATTCTTGAAGCCCTTGCTTGTTTATACGCACAAGGATATCAACTTCAACCTGGTACAGTTGTTGTAACGAATGATGACGTAAGTGATGCAGAACGTATTGTACTGTACACTTTAGTAAGAGGAGTGAACTAAACATTTAATCATAATGAGAAACCAAGAAACAAAATTCTTGGTTTCTTAATTTAAGTTTCAAAACATTACGGATTTACCTTTTTTATGGACAACCATTTACTCAAACCCTTTAGTTACTGACTAAATACATATATAATAAAATGTTTCCTCTTACTCAATGAACCTCAGAAAAATCTAGGCTTTTTCATCAATTTACTTTTGTATAGGCATCCATACAGGCTATTCCTAGGGGAATTATATAGAATAATATCATGATATGACGTTTGTCTATAAATTTCATTGATTGGTGGGAATAGAAATGCATAATCCTAAAATATGGCTATCGGAAGCGGTCACAAGAATTCCTCAATCCAATATACCGGAACAGCAAAGATACAATCATACAACAAATCCAACTACAAAAAAAAAGCATTCGAGGGGTGATGAGTGGGATCAAATAAATCTTACCGAATTGTTAAAATGTCCTCATAAAAAGCTATATGAAGGTCAAAGCCGTTTTCAAAACATCCATGTTTTGGAAGCAAAAGAAATTCGAATGTTTTTAGATGGACAATTACAATTTAGTTCTCTGGATGAGCGGATTTATCATGAAGCATTTGTTCATATACCGATGTCACTCACGAAGTCACATGAACGTATCTTAATCTTAGGAGGCGGTGACGGTCTCGCATTAAGGGAGGTACTGAAATACCCTGATGTAAAACATGTTGATCTTGTTGACATTGATCCAGAAATTTTACGTATAGCCAGAGAGGTACCTGAAATTGTTTCACTTAATGAACAAGCATTTTATGATAAACGTGTGACTGCCTATGCTGAAGATGCTCGAACCTTTTTACAGACCGACAAAAGGAAGTATGATTTAATAATCGTTGATTTTCCTGATCCAACGGATCCCGTTCTGGCAAGCTTATATTCATTAGAGATGTTTCAATCATTAGGTGATTGTTTAACAAGTAACGGTATGATTGTATGCCAGTCAAATTCTCCCGAGGATACTCCTATCGTGTATTGGAGCATTGGTCTAACTATGGAAAAAGCAGGATTTTATACTCAGGGCTACCATACCATCATTCCCTCATTTGGAGATTGGGGATTTCAATTAGGATCTAAAACCCCTTTAGCCACTCAACTAAGAGAAATTAATGTTCCATATCGAACACTACCTCCAAACCTAGGTAAGCTGTTTCATTTTAAAAGTCAGTTGTTATCTTATCGAGCAGAGGCAATTGTTAATCGTGAAAGTAATCCTCAATTAGATAAAATATTCCAAGAGGAAATTATTAAAGTATATTAAAAACAAATTGAAAAAAAGCTACCCTCGGTAGCTTTTTTAGTTAATTATGAATAATGTACCATCATTCATATTTCATTAAAGCTTATTTCAAATCGAAATTAGGTAAATATTTAGAATTAAAATACTCTATTCGTAATATCAATTAAAACGGTATTTTGATCTGTTTGTACCTTTCCTGTGTTTTTATTAACTTTAAGATAATATGGCAGTCGGAACATTTCCCTTAATCGACTAGTTGTTAAATAATCAGCTTTAGTTATCATAGATAAATTTTCGACTCGAACATTGCTTGTCGTAGCAAGACAAAATAACCAATCCTCTCCATCTTCTGGTTCAAAGTAATGGTATGGAAAAACGTTAAAGCCAGCTTTAAAGAGAGTATTATAGATACTCCATAAATACTCAGGGGTTGTATCCGCAGTAGAACACCCTACACTAATGGCTCCTCCTGTTTCTAAACGACTTTTTATTAGACTGTAAAACTCTAAACTAAAAAGACGAGAAAGAGAAGGGTTTTTATCCGTGGGCTCTGGGAGGTCTACAATTATTACGTCCCATTTTGTTGTATTATTTTCTAAAAATTTTCTGCCATCTTTAATAATTGTTTGTACTTTTGGATGGTTCAACGACCCGTTATTAAATTGAACCATCCCCTTTAATTTTTTCCCGAAATATACCATCTCTTTATCAATGTCTAATGTAACCACTTTCTCTACATCAGTATAAAGCAGAACTTCTCGGGTCGTTATCCCACCTCCACCTCCAATGTTCAAAACCTTTTTCCGGCTTCGAGCAGCAAGCATCGGAGCATGCACCATTGCTTCCGCAAATCTACGCTCATCAGGTGTTGTACCAAACATCATATGCCCATTACTATAGATTAATAGTTCACCATCTTCTTCTACAAGTGCTATTTTTTGTGTCGGCGTCTTATAAGTTCGTAAAACTACATAATCACCATCAGGTTCTTCTTCCAAACTAATGTAGTCTCTAATAGAATCAGAATCCTTATAATTACTCATAACCACAACTCCTTGTTATTATTGTCTTTTTTAAATGCTATTCATTGGATAATGTGGATGTTCGTAATATCCGCTCTTGTAGCAATAATAGGGACAAATCAATTTGTTACACCCGAAAATAATAATATCGATTTAATACTTCTTTTATGGTGTATTCGCGTTTCTAATTTCCTATACTTCTAGCCCCCTTCTTTTAAAACTGTTATCTTATCCGTTTTTTCCCAAGGTAAAGAAAGATCATTTCTTCCAAAGTGTCCATAACAAGCAGTTTGTAAATAGATTGGACTTCTTAGGTGTAACATATTTATAATACCCGCAGGGCGAAGATCAAAGTGTTGGCGAATTAATTCAACTATTTGGCTATCTTCTATTTTGCCGGTTCCATAGGTTTCTACAGCTATAGAAACTGGTGAAGCCACACCTATGGAATAAGCCAGCTGTACCTCACATCTGTCTGCAATACCGGCTGCAACAATATTTTTAGCAACATAACGTGCTGCATATGCTGCAGAACGATCTACTTTGGTTGGGTCTTTACCTGAAAATGCTCCACCTCCATGCCTAGCAAAACCACCATACGTGTCAACGATTATTTTACGGCCAGTTACTCCCGCATCCCCCATAGGTCCCCCAATGACAAAACGACCAGTTGGATTTATGAAATACTTTGTCTCATTGTCTATTAAATGATTCGGAACTACATGTGGAATGACATGATGGTGCAGATCTTTTTTAATCTGTTCAATTGATATTCCTGGATCATGTTGCGTTGAAATAACGATTGTATCAATACGAATAGGCTTATAATCTTCGTACTCCACTGTTACTTGTGCTTTCCCATCTGGACGTAAATACCCAATCGTCCCATTCTTCCTTACTTCAGATAAACGTCTTACAAGACTATTAGATAAATAGGTTGCTAAAGGCATTAACTCTGGCGTTTCATTACAAGCAAACCCAAACATGATTCCTTGATCACCAGCACCGATCGCTTCAATATCATTTTCATTCAGCAATCCTTCGCGTATTTCTAATGCTTGGTCAACCCCCATTGCTATATCAGGAGATTGCTTATTTAACGCTACTAAAATTTTACAAGAATCCGCATCAAAACCATATTCAGGATTTGTATAACCAATGCTCCGAATCACATCTCTTACGACTTTTAAAAAATCAATCGAGCAGCTTGTTGTAATTTCACCGGATAGAACAACAAAATCCGAACTAACCATGGTCTCACAAGCTACACGAGCGTTAGAATCTTTTTGAAAAATGGCATCTAAAACAGCATCAGAAATTTGATCACACATTTTATCTGGATGTCCTTCAGTAACAGATTCTGTAGTAAATAAGTGTCTTTGTTTTTTATTCAATCTACTTCATCTCCTTCCAATTGAAACCACTACAGTATGCTACGATAAACCGAAGTATCATGCTTGGACTCCCATCTACTTTACATAAATTCCTACCTCTACGAACCAAAGGTATAGCAGACCATTTTCAAGTAAATAAGGACAACCGTACAATCTATTCCTTTCTATTCACATATCATGATGGAAATGGAAAAATGAGGGGAATGATGTAATTTGAACATGGAGGGGAAGCATATTATTATAGATGCTTTCGAATGCGATGCTGTATATTTAAACGATATTACGTATTTAGAAAAATTGTGTAATGAAGCCGCTTTAAACACAGATATGGAGGTCTTATATACTTACTTCCATCAATTTCAACCACAAGGGGTAACAGGCATGTTAGTTTTGTCAACATCACATATTTCCATTCACACTTGGCCTGAAGAAGGTTACGCCTCCTTAGATTTTTATACGTGCGGAGATCATAACCTTAACTCACAAGTTAAATTTCTACTACAAGGATTATCTTCAAAAAATGCAATGGTTTATAGTTTTTCACGGGGCGTTTCCTATCCACAAATTATTCAATGTAAAAACATACGATTTAACGACACTATGCTAGATGATACTGATTTACAACAAGAATAAGAAGCCTAGATGAAACACAATTGAACCAAAGCTACTCCTTTCTTGTCGCTGAATTTGACTTGTTCCTACTAAATTTGATGAAAAAATAGGGTAGTAAAAAATGAATACCAACTGCTATTTTTATACGGCATGACTTCTACTAGTCATGCCTTTATTATTTTTCTGCACTTCTATTAGATGATGGAGGAAATACTCTATGAAAAATGGTTAAACTTGCTGTTACTTCTGTCCACGCTATTTCAAAATACTTGCATTTAATATAATACGAGCCAAGAGGAGGTGTGATAATGACACGGAGATTTTATGAAAATGCTCGTTTTCCAGACTTTACAGAACGACTAAACGATACTGCAAAAAATCTTGCTATACAAAATAATTTTAACGAGGAATCTTGTGGGGTGACTGTGGTAGCTGAAAAAAGTCCCAATACTACTTTTATTGGTACGAATCCAATAATACAAATTGAAAGTGAACATGTTACTTTAGAAACCCAAGTTACCTCTAGGGTTGTTTTATTTATACCAGGATTTCATATAGATGATCACATTACAATTGTACTAAACGGAAACGAAGAAGACATTGAAAAAATAATGGTCTATGCTCTACTTGAGGATCCTTCTGGTGAAAATTTTCTTTCTACAGAAATAATATCTGAAAAAGAAAGTTAAGGACAACCTAACAAAAAAAGTAGCAGATTCCTTCTATGGAATCTGCTATACTTGTTATTTTGATTGTCTATTTTTCCCACATCCACATCCACCAGTGCTTTTTTTCTTTTTAGGTTGAGTTTTAGAAGATGTAATAATTCTTACTCCAGAGGGATTTTGCGTTCTTCTGTTCATATCTTGATTTCCTCCCTTAGTACATGTTTCTAACAAGTTATGAAGTTATAAATTAAATTGACACTACCTCTGGCTAATTTTTTAATTTATTGTTGTCATCCTTTTATAATTGTAGAAGGTTTTTCTATTTCTTTTTATCTTGGTCCCATTTATTATTAAGCGTTCTGTTATGGTGTTTAATCGCTTTTTGATTTTCTAAGTTATTTACAAACCACGAATTCAGGGATTGCTTTTTTCCATCCTGGCTAAAATGTATCTCCTGATTTTTTACTCCACCATTACTTTTTAGGATCATATTTTCTGTTTTTAACTCTTCAACTTGTTGTATTAATTCATTAATTTTTTGTTTTAATTCTGCTACCTGATCCTCCAGTATATGATTGTTATTACTTTGAGTGTTTTGGTTTAACTGAGCACTTTTTTCGTATTTCTTCAATCGTTCCTTATATTTAGATACCTCAGATTGGTAATGAATGAGTTTTTGTTTTAACATGATATTCTCATCAGATATACTTTTCTTCAAAGTACCCCACTCCTTTCCTCATATGATAAATATCTATAATATATGTAATTCAAAATGCTAGGTATTTATACCACTAAGTTAAGATTTTCAGAGAAAATTCCGCTTTTGTCACAGAACATTTGACTATTAGATTCATACTATACAGTAGCCCCGATACCCAAAGGGAATATTATTTAGAACCAGCTCAAGGGTAAATATTTTTAAATAGGAGGAAAAAAGGTGAGTAGATTTAACCATAAAGAAACAGAAAAAGTTTGTATTAAAACACGTAAAGTTTATGACTGGATTACTCGTCAAGTAGAGGTTCCAATCATCAATATGGCTGACGATAAGCTTGATGCAAAGTTTAAGTGTAACAGCAGCCACGGCGGCGGTGGTGGAGGCAGCCACGGCGGCGGTGGTGGAGGCAGCCACGGCGGCGGCGGCGGTGGCGGTGGTAAATCCGGTGGTGGTACTAATGATATTCAAAAACTTTGCCAAATTCTTGAAAATGCAGGAGATGATTTTACAGTAAATTGTTTCCTAAGTGATGAAGATGGACGTAGAATAGATCCTCGTATGGAAAGCGATGATTTTACTTGTAAGGAAATCTTACCTGCAAATGGTCGTACTCCGGTAACTGTTACATTACCAAATGGCGATACAGTAACACTTCAAAGAGTAAAAGCATTAGTTAAAGGTTTTGTAGCTGTTCAAATCGTTAACGACTATGGCGAAGTCATTTGCTCTTCTAAAGGGATTCCATTTGCAACTGTACAAAATTTCTTATTATGTGCTCCTGATGGAACTGATTTAGAATGTCATGTATCATTCTTTGAATGTGATGCTAACCTAATCTGTGCCCAAGATTTCCAACAATTAGATGTATCTCTTACTCTATGCCTTGAAATACAAGTTGAAGCAGATGTAAAACTTGAAATTGAAGCAGCTTTCTGCCATCCTCGCGATGAAATTTTGGAACCAGCACAACTTTGCCCAACAGACATTTTCCCGCCACAATGTCCTGAAATTTTTCCAGCATATTAGAAACTTAAAAATGTAGGGCTGTTGAACCATCCAACAGCCTTTTCTTTTTTTGTCTTAATTCATGAAATTAAAAATCCTTTTTAAAAAATATATGACTACTAGCCCTTCTACATTACATACATATATGATAAAGGCTATGTAAAAAGATGTTCAAAAAGTCATCTACTAATGCAATGATGAAACTTCAAATCTAATGTCACTCCGCCTTTTAGGGTCTCATGTGTTTAAAATATATATTTTTTTACTAATAATATTTGTCGGCTTTTTGAACACATACTGTAAAGGAGGAAAAATCTCTTGAGTAGAGGTAAATTTGATGATGACTTCCAAAATAAAGATTCAAAGTTGCAACTCCAACAAAAAATAATCCATTACCGTTCAGAAGTCATTACATTTCAAAATAAATTAAAAAAGACTGTGCAAGAACTGGAAAAGGAAAAAATACGAAATCAGTACCTGCAAGAGAAATTATTTGAGGCTCAAAACAGTAACCTTGAGTCTTATGAGAAAGAAATTTCTTCACTCCAAATGAAACTTTTAGCTAGTGAAGTTGCACTAGAAGAGGAAAAAAAACGTGTTAAATTGATTCAAGAAAAACTCATACAATCAACTCAGATCGAAAAACAAGTGATAGAAGCAAAACCAGAACCACTACTAGGATTACAATCATATTTTAACTATTCTTTTTTATACACACCTGAAGAAGAAAGAATAGAAGAGGAAACCGGTTATCATGATATTTCAATTATTGGTGACTGCCTAATTGAAAATTACGGGACAGCTGACCTTCATCAGCCAATTATTTGTATTCGTATTACCCCACACACTGCTGGACATGTAAGTGGAAAAATTGCAACAAATCGATTAGGTTTAAATGATGAAGCAGATGATAATTCACGACAAGAAGAATGGCATTTTGTACATGATGATTGGAAAGAAAGAATCAAAAAAAATGGGGAGTATTGGATTAAACCCCAAAAAACATCTATTATTCAACCAAAGAGTAAGCTCACTTTCTCCAATTTTGAATTAACTCTTAGAAGTCCACTGGAACATAAGTCTATCATTTTAGAGGCATTTGCTTATTGCAAGGAGTTTCCAAATGGTATTCCATCACTTAATAAAATTATCATAAACCTGTAGTTTTTCTTCCATAATCAATGGAGAATTTCTTTGTTGATTATGGAAGTTTTAACACAACCTTTATGAATCTAGTCAAACAATTCTTGGTTTACTAAAATGACCTTCTACTTCTACAATGACCTCTTCAACAGACATTATTTTTTGATATAGGGAGATTTTGAGCTTAATTTCAAAGGAAATACCACTGTCTCCTATATTAATTTCATCTACTTGACAATCAGCCTCTAAAACTTCGCAATCCACTTCCGTATGTTTTGGTGCTTTAAGCAACACTTTATCCTCAGCTTTAAACTTAATCGGCTCTGTTGTGAAAATACAATCTCTATTGTAAAAAAAATGCAAAATAACAAATCCTTCCTTCATCACTTTAACCTTCTGTAACTCAACGGTATTCCAATCAGGTAGGGTTAAAGTTAATGAGTCTCTTCCGTACATTTGTGGAACTTCTGTACACGTAATCGGCGGTAATTTATGTGAATGGTGTAGTATCCCCTCTTGGTTAGAAAGAAAGCAATTCACATCCGAACTATAGAGCCAACTTAGAAACAAATTTGGATTAAACTCTATCTCAAATAACCCCATAAATTCCCCTTCATCACCATCACAGCTTATTTCTATAGTCTTTAAATGCTCAACCTCAAATGTATGACATTCCCCTTCATTCAGTGAGTTTTGAACTTTTCCATTTATCCCTATTATCATCTCCCCTTCACAGCCACTTTCAAATACGATTGTCACAGTAGCAGGGAGTCCCTTTGTAAATTGATGATCTGCGCTCCATACAATCTTCGGGACTTTCCCAGAAGGAACAATAAATTCATCAACAATTGTACTAAAATCAACATTTTCTAAAATATCTGCTATCCATTCAGTTCGAGTAAGTTGGTACGTCCAGTCAGTAAACTTTGTTACTTTAATACAATGTGTTTCAATTTTATTAAGTTCATTGAGAGTCAATATCCATACACCCCCATTGCTACACATATAGTATGTGACAATAGCGGAATTGTTCCGGATTGTAAGTGTATAGACAAACACCCTTTTAAGGGACCTACATATACTGATAAGGAATGTAAAATCACGACAAAGCAGGAGTTTTCAACATAAAAAAACCTTCGATACGAAGGTTTTCTAATCGATTACGAAAAGTGCAAAGTTTTTATATGACGAGTATTGCTAAAAACCGTTTCCTCCCGTGCAGTAACCAATTCAATAATATTATCTTTCACGTTTTTTAGTTGACCAATTTTATCGTTATCTTCACCTAAATCAAATACGACCATTTGTCCTTGTAGTTTCTTTACTTGTTCTTCAAACGTTCTCGCCAACGTAATGGTTGATGGATTAACCGGAAACTTCTGCTTATCAAGTCCATATGGTGTTTGATGTTGATTATACGGAATTAACCATTTTAAGTGCTGGAATGGAATAAACATTGTTTTAAAGACTGGTGAATAAAAAACAATATAATCATTCATTAAGTTTGTCACATACCCATGGATTGAATTTTTCGAGGTAACGCAAAGTTCTACGAATAGACCCTTTGCATTATTCACGATTTTTCGTAAGGAGATCTCATCAGTATAAGTGTTTATTGGTGTATTTCCAGGATTCGTAATTTGTTCAGTCTCATCCACCCTCGGAATTTTCACTTTTTGTATATGAAAAATAGGCATATAGTAAAAGTCTCCTTCTTTTGTATATAAGACGATTATGTCAGACCCTATCTCAATGAGGATTCCGATTTTTTGTTTATGACCAGAAATTTCAACAACAACTTGTTCTCCTATATAATGGCTTAGATGCTTCAATAAACTCACCTCAATTCTTAGATATTACTTTTTGTACAGAACCTGTACACTTTTATAGACATAAATACTTTTAACCCTTACTTAGATAAGAAAAAGTATCGGTATCTTTCGCATGAGACACCTCTTAACGGAAGAAGAAACCGATACTCTTGTTAACTATAACTTAATTAACCATTTACATAGTGAGGATGTTACAGTCTGGACTTTGTAGAACCGCTGTACATTTTAATACTAAATGATTTTTTGCTGTTATTTTTGTTTTGATTCTTCTGGTTGTTAGAATCATTATTTTGATTTTCATTTTGATTTTGGTTTTGGTTTTGATTGTTTTCATTAGATTCTTGTTGATTTTGATTATTTTCTGCATTTTGATTATTTTCTTGTTTTAACACATAACTAATGTTTCGAATATGGAATGTTGCAATACGACAAACTTCTTTCTCACAAATTAGAACTAAATGTCCGTCGGAGCTATCTGCAAGAACACCTTGCATGCTTTCTGGGCCACCGCGATTAATTGTAACCCACTTATATCTCATATTTTTTAATAACTCAGTAAAATTATCTGCTTCAACATATTCTGGTTTTACAAAAGTCACCATAGACATCGTGTTCCCATTTTGTGCTTGTGCTTGGTTATTATTATTTCCTGATCCATTTTTATTGTCACTAACTGCATAACTCAAACTCTTCACATGTTCTAACTGATAATAAACAACCCCGTCTTTCTCAGTGTAAAGAACTAAATAATCACCCTTCACATCAAGCAATCTACCATTTCTTGCCTCTGGTCCGCCTCGGTCGATACGAACCATTTGGTCTTTCATTGCTGTTAATACATCTGAAAAAGTATTGGTTTCCTCAATCATAGACATCGTCGTCATTACAGATTCATTATTGCTTGTATTCATGCTTGTTGTTGAATCTTCAATTACACTCTTAATATGACTAGTCTGATAAATGACGACCCCCTCTTCATTTGTACTTAACACTAAATAATCAGATTTAACTGAAATTAACTGACCTTTTCTGGATTCAGGTCCACCTTTAAACACTTTGACTGCTTTACCTTGTAATGATTCAAGGTAGTTTAGATTAATATTTTCATTCATCAACTTTTGCCTCCTTATCAAATATCATTGTGGGGTGTTTATAATGTATCTATATGCGTAGACAACGTTTTGGTCCTAATCTCTTGCCTATTTCTATAAAAATAAGCATTTGTCCATCAGAGAAAAACCTAGATTCGGATTCAATTAATAAAAATGTCCCAAATATGTAATAGATTCCATTGAAAAACCATTAAAAACAGGGTTTCATTGTTAGATATTTAACCCTTAAGGAACATCACCCATAAGTGGTTTATTAAGAAATCTACTTAAAAAAACCTGCACCTAGACAGGAATCTAGTGCAGGTTTACTCACCATTAATTATCTATTTATTATTTTATCAATTGTGGCTTCAATTATTGCTGCAAATCCAGCAATGGCCAGAATCAAGATGAACGATTCAACCCATCTGAGATTAAAATAATAGGCCCCATATAGTAATAGGGAACTCCAAATCCCGGTACACCAGTAACAGCTTAATAACTCGCCAATCCACCTACGTAAACCTTTTCCCTTGATATGAAGGTAGGATTCAACCGTTCCATCCGGAAATTCTTCATCAATGATCTCATGAAATGGACGACGGATAAAAAAAGTAATTTTATCATAGATTAATAATCGTGTTAATCTAAACGATGCTAAGCTAATTATGACAAATTCAAACCAAGTAATCATGTATTTGGACCTCCTCCCCGTTTTACAATCCGAAAAAGGATAGATAAACATATAACCATTTTATGCATAGGATATAGGAAGGAACATTGACATTGAAAAAATGGGCAATGGTAAAGTTGTGAAAGCATCTATAATACAGGAAGACGTCTAAATCATTGATTTAGACGCTATACTAAATGTTACAGGAACACCAATTTTATCCAAGCATTTAGAATAACTAGGGTCACTATTGTTGTTATTGGAATTACGATTATCGTTATCTTTAAATAATCCTTCCAAGTCACTTTTATCCTATTTTGGCGTAAGATGTGCATCCATATTAATGAAGCCAGGGTACCTATTGGTAGTAATAATGCACCGATATCACTGCCAATAATATTCGCTAAATAAATGGTTTGAAGTGTTAGCGTATCGAGCTCCATTTCTGTCAATGCAATGGTACCAATCATTAATGCAGGATGGTTATTAAAGATATTAGACAAAATGGAAACTAACCCTCCCATTACAAGGCTGGCTTGAAAAAGCCCCCCACCTACTATTGGTTTAAAAGCGGAAACTAGTAATGACGTTAGACCTACATTGTGGAGTCCATAAATAATGACGTACATTGAAAAAGCAAACACTAAAATGTGCCATGGCGTCTTTTTAACTAAATCAATTGGATTTGTTCCTAAATGATACCACCTGAACATCAGTAGCACTAAGGATCCAAGAACCGCTACAAACTCGATGGGAATAGAAAAATAGGAGGCAACAAACAAAAGACATCTGATTAGTAACACAAATAAGATTATTTTAAACATAAAATTTGTGCGTTTTTTCTTTAATTCTGGTGGTTGACTACCTATTTTTAATGGATGAAAATCCGGTGCAACAATAGATTCCTCATTTTCAGAAAGTAAAATTGGAAGCTTTTTCGGAATCTTATTTTTCACTAATAAGAACATTATCAGTGACATGATTAGTAATCCTAACATTGCAGGTACAAACATCATTGCAGTTTGTGTATATAAAGTCATATTTACAATCTTCAAGGCAATTAAATTTACAATGTTACTTACTCCAATTGGTGCACTCGATGCTGTTGCTATTAATGCTCCACTTAACAAATAGGGGATCTGCTGTCTAGGTTTAATACGTAGATTTTTTAGGAGGATTATTAGAATAGGTGTTGTAATTAATATACTTCCATCGTTGTTAAATAATAACGTCATTAGAAAGCATAACAATTGGATGTACCAGTAAAGACGGTATCCTGACCCTCTCGCTAGGCTAACTAAACGCGAAGCTGTCCAATGGAAAAAGCCAAAACTTTCTAAAGTTATTGCCATTACGATAGTTGAAATGATCGTGATTGACGCTCCACCTATCTTACTTATAATATCTGCTATATCCCCTCGTGTAACAATTCCCGATATCAAGATTAGAACAGCTCCAACTGATGCTGGCCATGCTTCATTTATTCCTCTAGGCCTCCAAAAAATAATAGACATTGTTAGTATAAAGACACTTACCGCGATCCATATCTGAACATTCATTTTTCCCCCCCTTTCAAATGCCTTACATTGACATTTGTCCTTACTTGTCTTATACACTATATTTATATTCTTTTTTACAAAGATGGAGATAGATATACGTCTAATTCTATTAAAATTGTACGCTTGTCATCACGGTCAAAATGTACCACAGTGAGATATAACTATAAAAAATCTAGCAAATATTGTACCTTAGGGTAAAATGACTAGAGTATATATAGTGAAGATATACCAGAATGATAAATAACCAATTTGTAAATAATACTTAAAACGATAGTACTCACCTACATTTACCTAACACGAAGCACATAAAAAGTGACTCCAGTAAAAATCTGGAGTCACTTTTTTATAAAAACCAATATTGATGGGGATTTGAATTGTATATTGCTAAGGAGTATTTGTATTTTATTTATGAGTAATATCCGGAGGTTTTATCGAACATACGTATAAACGGCTCCATCATCATCATTTAAACTTGCTACAATACGGAAACCTTGTTGGTACAAACATGAATTGGCATCAGTGAAAGAGGTAACACCATTTACAAATTCGCAACCGGTGTCTTGAGTTTGTGAATTTGTAAAAACTTCAGTCACTAAGTTATTTACAACATCCACTAGAAGGTTTACAGTATCACCAGTATAGTGACCGTGATGATGTTTTTGTTTCCCATCAGCCTTAGCTGCAGCTTTTGCATTGCCTTGATCCGAAGCTTTTGCATTACCCTGATCTGCTGCTTGTGCATTTTCTGAAGCATCTTTGTTATGCCCATGATCTTTGTTTTGTCCATGGTCTTTCTTAGGCATCTAATTCCCCCCTTTCTGCGAGTCTAATGTATTATATAAAGGTTTCCTATTTTCGAAACGGCATTTATACTAGAATATATGTCTATTTTTTATTCGAACACAAAATTATTATCTATTAGCAAGTGAGTCTTAACTAACTTTTACATATGTAATAGAGAAGCAATAATTATCTTCTCCATATATTATCATTAAAATATTTCACATTTGAATTTCGTCTTTTTTTATTTTCTCGATATTTGTCGGTTTGATCTAATAATTTCTTCGTAGCAATTTCAAACTCTTCATTTGATATTTCCTTTTTAACAAGAGACAGACATAAAAAGGCAATTGCAACTGGGACCATATCGATTTCCACCATTACATTGACATCAACATCTGAATTACCACTTTTATTTACTGATGCTTGTATAGATTCCGAATTTGATAATCGATTTTTACTAGACTTCCCCCATACGTCTTTGTCACTAAATAACGATTCCATAATAAGTCCTCCTGACCGTAACATTTAATAAATACGGGGCAATACAAATATACCCCGTATCCATCACAGATCAAAACCAACCTAAAAATTAAATCTTTGATCTTGATTTTGATCTTGATCTTGATCTTGATCTTGTTCTTGATCTGAATCTGCTTCAGCACGAGTTCGTGCTCTTGCTCTAGAATTAGAATCAACATCAATATCAACGTCTACTCGTGAATTACCACTGTGTGCGATCTTTGCAATATTTACATTTTTATCTTTTACTCTAACGTCATTTTCATTGTCAAGGTCGTTGTCTAATCGAGCATCAATTTCTGCATCAGTACGATTGTTTGCTTCATTTCTAGAACTTCTATTGCCAAAAATATCTGGGTTTCTCCATACACTCATGTTATCCCCTCCTTCTCTTTTAGATAGAATAGTTTATTCGAAAGCTAGTAATATGCTTGGACAAAGGTCCACTAAAATGATAGACAATGGTATATTTTTCAATAAAAATAATAGATTATTACCCTTACATATAGGTTTGTAAGGGCATCTTTCGTTTCTATTAAAAATTAGGATACTATCACGAAGGTATAAAAACACATTTATTAAATTTAGTAGTTTTCTCCACTAATTGCTTATACACATTATGTGACAAGTACATAAATTAATCATGTAGAAAGTAAAGGAGGGGAGCAAATGAGGTTAGATTCATCAAATCTACAAGAATCCCAACAGAAGCTTATGGAAATTCTTGTGAAGAATGTTTTTAGGAAACATGGTATTAAACCTAAATCAAATACCCTAACAAGTCAGCAACGCCAGGAAATTCGAAATACGATGCAAAAATTGCAAAAACAAACTCAACAATTTTTAGAAAATGTACAGAAGAATGTTACAGAAAACGATGTGAACCCACAAACTCATTTGGCTGACAGTGTATCAAACCGGGCCAAAAAGAAAAAGTAAGGCTTACCAATAAATTGAAAAATACTAAAGGAGGAAATTTATTTATGAATCAAGAAACTTATCGATTCAATACCGCAAATCAAGGAAATAGATGGTCAGCTCTTGACCCTACTTCAAACCATCCTTGTTTTAATGACGACGATGTCGTCCAGGAGGGCACTCAAGTTTCTTCAAACTTCCAATTAAATGAAGAATTAATTTTTATTAAAGATTCTTGTGATGTAACTGTTACAACTACTGATACAAAAGCTGCACTTAATTTACAAGCTGCATTACAAGCTGCTATTGCTCTAGTTGTAAGTATTTCTATAGCTGATGGTTCTGAAGCAGAGAGAGTGACTCAAGAACTCTTACAATCTACTAGAAACAAACAGATCTCACGCCAAAAGACTGTTATCGAAAATTCTAGAAACGTAAACGTTACAACTACAGATACTCAAGTAGCCATCAATATTCAATTATTACTTCAACTTTTAATTGCACTATTAGTAGAAGTAGATATTCTCTAGTCACTTTCATTACAGTATATGTATAAATTCCTAGTGTTGCCATTGCATCCTAACTTTTTACAACTTTATATTTGTTATTTAGCTATGGAACAGCACATACAAAAAGACACAAACCCACGAAAATATCTGTGGGTTTGTGGTTTACATGATTCCTAAAACACAAGAGCTCAGGAGAATATAAAATCAAGATTTATTATAATATTATATTTCATATTGATAATAATTTAGTTAAATCAGCAATAAGTCCATACTATTTCTCCTTTCCTTTATAAACCGAGCTAGTGAACTAATCGTTCAAATTTATATTTAAGGAGGAAATAAAATGGGGAAGGTTTACTTTGAAAAGTCGAATAACTCGAAATCTAAAGATAACGAGAAAAAAGATAACAAAAAGGACAAATAATGCAAGTACACATATAGTTATGTGTGCGACAAAAAAGCTATTTTTTCCAATCATCAAGCAATCTTTCACACAGATACGAATTCCTAATTATACAGGTCTATTTACCCCACTTTTCGAAGTGGGGTTTCATTTTGCAATGTTAATACTTATTCGTTGCCTCGTTTGCACGCTGAGTTTCTTCCAGCCTTCGAAGCAATGCTTTTGCACGTATGTATGCCAGATTTTCTGTTCCGCCTGAGTCTTCTACCTCCCGCAATTGTTCCTTTGCTTGTAGTACCAAGTTTTGAGCATGCTGGAACCGCTCCATGTCCCCATTTCCTTGTGATTCAATTACTGCAAGTTGAGCTTCATCTACAGTCTGCACGAATTGCTGCAATAGATTATCCATTTCATCTTCTCCTTTTAAAAAAAGTGATACAAGCTCTCCAACTCGAATACAATTTCAAAGACAAGTCTTTTTAAGAGGTGTAAATGTTATGGGCGTTCTTTTCAGTTATGTTCTATTAGGTCTCAGCCTTGCAGCACCCATCGGTCCCGTTAATGCTGCACAATTAGACAGAGGTATTAAATACGGTTTCTTCCACGCCTGGCTTGTTGGTGTTGGTGCAGTACTCGCTGATGGGGTATATATGCTGGTCGTTTATTTAGGGCTTGTATCCTTCATTAATACCCCATTTATTCAGACGTTTCTGTGGCTATTTGGTTGTTTTGTACTGCTTTACACAGGTTTTGAAAGCATGCTAAATGCCGGTAAAATCAATCTCCAGAACACCAGAAACCAGGAGCCTGCTTTTAAAGCCTTTCTCTCAGGGTTCATCATGTCGATTACAAACCCACTCACTATTTTATTCTGGTTAGGGATTTATGGCTCCGTATTGGCCAAAACAGCTTCCACTTCAACCAGTAGCGAACTAATCCTCTATAGTGCATCCATCTTTTGTGGACTACTGCTATGGGATATAACAATGGCAACTGTATCAAGTGGCTTTCGAAGAATTTTAACTTCACGTCTATTAGGCCACATATCCATTTTATCAGGGCTTTCCCTTGTTGGTTTTGGTGTCTATTTTGGTTTCCAAGGTATAAAGCTTTTACTAAGTCATTAAGTTTTCTGAAGTTTTTCAAATAAAGTGTCCATGCCCTTGGACTCTTTCTTTTTACTACCTTTATTTTTGATGAAAGCAACTATAAAGATAATCACAATAAACCCAAGACTAATAAAAAAGCCAGGTCGAATTTCTTTACTAAATAATGTTCCACTGACAGCAAGTAAAATGAATAGTACTCCAAGGTAATATTTCATTTTTCCAACAAAGCCAGGCTTTAATAGTCTGTTTGCAGACAAAAGAATAAATAACCAATTGTATAAGAGCATGAGCCCTGCTCCAGTGGTTACATACTCGTAAATACTATCAGGCATTAAAAGTGAAAAGATAATTGAAGTAAGTAGACCTGATGCTGTTAAAATAAAGGCAGGTAATGGTACCTTTAATTTACCTTTTTTTGAAAAGATCTTTGGGGCATCTCCATCTTCTGACAAGTTCACTAAAATACTCGTTACCCCATATAAAGCAGCCACCATTGTGGAGAATCCGCCGATAATCAATGCCCCATTAAAAATATCAGCGACTAATGGAATATTGTAATTATCTAATGCAACCACAAATGTACTTTCTTCACCTGTAAAGACCTTCCATGACACGAGCATCACAGCAAGACCAACGGAAGCTAAATAAATGATGGTTAGAAGAAGAAGCATCACCTTTCCAGCTTTTGGTGCTTCACTCTTGTCCTTAAGCTGGGTTGCCATTAACCCCATTACTTCAATCCCACCGAAGGCATAAAACGCAAAAATCAAGGCCGACCAGAGCCCCATTATTCCTTTCGGGAAATATTCAGCTGGCAATTGAGGATCCCTTGTTCCATCGATAGCACCCGTTACTGCCAATACCGCAATTACAATGAACATTAGGATTGCCGATATTTTGATGAGAGCAAAGACATTCTCTAATTTGTTGATCCCACTTGTACCAATCAACAATACAGCTAAACCTAACACACCATAGATTGCAGCAAACACCCATAAAGGGGTACCAGGAAACCAAAACTTCGTAAAGATAGACAATGCAGTAAGCTGACTGCCCATGATAAGCATTTCGGCACTCCAGTAAATCCAACCTATACTAAAACCAGCCCACCTTCCAAATGCCTGTTTTGCATAAGTACGAAACGCACCTTTTTCAGCCTTTTTTGCAGTAAGTTTAGCTAAACCATCATATACAAAATAAGTACCAATTGCAGCAATAATAAATAGAATCAACACAGAGGGACCAGCTGTTCGAATCGCAATGCTGGACCCTAGAAAAAATCCTGTGCCTATTGTACAACCAACCCCAAAAAGGGAAAGCTGCCACCATTTTATTTTTTTCTCACTTTTTCCTTTAGCCATATCCCCTCTACCTCTTTACCTTCTGGAATAATGAATCTGTCCGAACCCGCTTGGGCGGTTTTATAAAAAATAAAACAAGAACGGTTGCTACAGCCGAAATTCCAGCTACCGAGAAAAACAAGATATCATGTGAAAGCTTCATTAATATTGCAAAAACGGGGGGACCGACAGCAACTCCAATAAACCGCGCACTACTGTAAATAGAGGTAATTGTACCTCTTTCATCCTTCTCAGTACCATTCGTAATGAGTGCATCCAAACTGGGAAGTGCAACCCCGATACCTATTCCACAAATGACAAGAGCAGCTATGAAAATGTACAAATTTTCCGTGTAACAAATTCCAAAAACAGCTATAGTAGCTGCCAAAATCCCCGAAAAAATAATCCATTTGATTGTATTTTTATCATCACCAAGCTTTTTTCCAGTGATATATGAAGATAAGCAAAGTGCACCGAGGGGAATTGCAAGGATAAGACCCTTAATAATTCCATCAATCCCGTACTTATCCTCCAAAATGGACGATAAGAAAAAGAGCATCCCAAAAAGGATATAGAAACAAATGGCCCCCACGATAAATATTGAAATCAACCATCGACCCTCTTCCTTAAGGGTGCGTTTGATTTTCTTCAGAAAAAAAGAGAAACTTGATGTATCCACTTCATTATTTTTTGGAGTTTTTATAAGAAATTGAATCAAAAGAATAGAAATTAAGCAAAAAATGGGAAAAGCAAAAAAAGGCATATACCAAATCAAAGCTGCAAGTATTGCACCTAAAATGGGACTAAGTACCTTTCCAAATGTATTAGATGTTTCAATTAAACCGAGTCCAGTATTCACATCTTTTTCACTTTTACACATATCACCTACTAAAGGTAGAACAATTGGGGAAGCACCAGCAGCTCCAACACCTTGTAAAAACCTGCCGATTAAGATGATCAAATATGGACTTTCAAATAGCCAGGATGCTAGTCCAGAAATTAATCCCCCTATTCCTGCAATAACTAAACTTGGGATTATGACTTTTTTTCTTCCGATTCGATCAGAGAGAAAACCAGCGATTGGGATTAAGATAATAGCTACAATTGAATAGATCGTTATGATTAAACTGGATTGAAATGATGTAATACCAATTTCTTTTTCCATAATCGGCAAAATGGGAATTAGCATAGAATTACCTAAGGTCATGACTAATGGGATGGATGCTAGTGAGAGCACTCCCCATTTCTCCGTTTTATTCATTTCTCCTATCTCCTTCGGAATTCTAATATTTATATCAAGATTAACCTATCCTTAAACCTCTCTTACTATGCATGGTGGATACTAAACGCAAGGATAAAAAAACCCACTAAAAGTGGGTTTCTTCACTGATTATGTCTTGTCCATTTACAGCTGGTTATAAAGAATAAATTACTTTAAATCAGTGCTTTAATTCCCTGATAGCTAAAATAAACACCAAATAGGATTAAAGACGCTCCCGAAATAACAGAGATTGCAATTAGGGTTTTTACATTTAATAACTTTCTAAAACCAGTGGTAAGGGCTGCAACAAGGATGTCCCAGAAAGTTAGCCCGAGGAAGATCATACTGCTATAAATCAAAAGTAACTCTGTTCCATTTGTCTGAGCCGTTTTTGCCAATACAGATCCATAAATCCCCAACCAGAAGAGGATAGATAACGGACTAGAAATAGATAAGATAAACCCGGTCAAAAAACATTTAAATAATGAATCCTTTGCTCTTTGGTATGTTAATGAAATCGTATTTGCATTTTTAATGCTCTCAAATCCAGAATAAATAAGAATAAATCCTCCAAATAACCAAAGAAAAATTTGTACAATAGGAATATCTAAAAATTGAACCATTCCCAAATAAACCATTAACATAAATACCCCGTCTGCCAACATCGAACCTACACCCACAACCCAAGCATGCCAGAACCCATTCTTGATTCCTTTATCTAAACGTGCAGAATTTACAGGTCCAATTGGAGCTGCTAATGTAAAACCTAATATTATGTAACTTACTAAAATGCCAACACTCAAATACATCACCTCTATACGCTTTAGGTCAACTTGTAAATTTTATGACAAGCAGTAGGAATACATGTCCAAAAATTTTATTTAAATAGACCTTAGACAAAGAGGTTTCTTTGTTAAAAATAAATTAGCAGAGCAATTCATAAGAATCACTCTGCTGATTTTTTTATCTTTAGATTTGAAAAAGTTAACAATCACCTTGTTTATGGAGGTGTAACGGTGGCGGAATGAGCCAGCCTTTTTCTTTATTTAAACGAAGTACTTTCGCACCTAATGCAGCTTTCTGATTATGGAATTGTCCATACATCATCGCAACATCTTCTCTAATCGATTTACCAATCACCTGACTACATAAAACTAAACTTGCCGAAATATCCGCTGAAAGTGTAGCAGCAATAGCTGGGTCCGGTACTCTTGCACCTACTGGAATGTCCTCTAAACATGCTTCAGGCGGCTCTGGTGAAGCTGGTGGTAATCCAATACCATTTTCTTTTAGTAGTTCCTCCACCTGTTTTGTTTCCTGCTTGCCTAGATTGATCGCTTCAGCTAATAATTTTTTCAAATCATCGTCCCCAGCATGATTAATTAGGGTTTGATAACCTGAAATCATCGCATTTCCAACAAGTACTGAAGACCAGAGATCAAAAACCTCGCCGTAATGTAAAGGCTCTTCTTTTGGATTTCCACTTAAGATTCCCATTGTTGCCCTCCTTAAAATAGTTGAGATTTTATCCATGTACTGTGCACTCCTTTGTTAAGCACATGATTAGCTTATCCATCGCCTTATAATTTATTTATGACCTATTTTAAAATTTACATTAACACTACTCTTGGGTTAATTACTAAAAAATGATATGATTAGTATCAGATACTAAAACTAGGTATAATAAATAAAGGAATAACATTCTTGATGTTCTTATGGAGGTAACTATGGAAGATTTAATTCAATTAGAAGGTAAAAATATTGTAGTAATGGGTGTGGCCAACGAAAGAAGTATTGCTTGGGGTGTTGCAGAATCCCTATATAAAGCTGGAGCAAAAGTAATTTATACATACCGTCTAGATCGTTCTCGTGAAAAGCTTGAAAGATTATTAGAAAAATACAATTATCCCGCAGAAATGATTGTTAGATGCGATGTGAACAGTGATGAAAGCATCACTCAAGCGTTTAATGAAATCGGTGAAAAAGTAGGTACAATTCACGGATTAGTTCACTCCGTTGCGTTTGCAAACGCAGATGACCTAAAAGGTGATTTTATTGATACATCCCGTGAAGGATATGCATTTGCACAAGATACAAGTGCATATTCCTTAGTCGCTGCAGCCAAAGCAGCACAACCATATTTAGCAGAAGATGCTTCAATTATCACGATGTCCTACTTAGGTGCTGTACGTGCATTGCCTGGATATAATGTAATGGGAGTTGCAAAAGCTGCACTTGAAGCGTGTGTAAGATACCTTACATTTGACCTTGGAAAAGATGGGATAAGAGTCAACGCAATTTCAGCTGGTCCAATTAGAACATTGGCTGCCAAAGGAGTACCAGGCTTTAATGATATTATGAAAATGATTGAAGAAAAAGCTCCGTTAAAGAGGAACGTTACTAAAGAGGATGTTGGAAACATGTCCATTGCTATGCTAAGTAACCTTTCACGTGGAGTAACTGGTGAAGTTATTTATGTGGATTCAGGATATAATATCGTAGGTTAACATGAAATGCGCAAGGCGCACGCACATCGGATTATGACTTTGCCGACAGTGCCTGGAGCCAGATAATAAAAACGAGGGCGAACCATAATTATAGTTCGCCCTCGTTCCTTTAGAATTCTAAATCTACTCTTAACTCATCAACATACTCCCTCGAACCAGTTACGATTAAACGATCTCCTAGCAGAAGTTCTGTGTCACCATGTGGAACGATTGAGTCTTTACCTCTAAAAATACGCACAAAGATTACATCTCCAGTAAACGGGAAATTCCGTAACATTGTACCATCATAAAGACTATTGTTCATTTCAATCTGATACAAGGACTGCTCCTGGTTTGTCAAGATTGTCATGATACTAGGCGCCTCAATTAACGCACGGAGTAATGTATTGGTGGACATTAGTAATGAGAAGACATCTATATTAAGGTCTTTTAACTCATCACCCAGCTCTCCTGATTCAATTCTTGCAATTACTCGGTCTACTCCATTTTCCTTCGCAAATTTTGCAATTTCGGCATTCATTTCATCAGAACCCGACGTTACCACTAGAATATCTACATCAAATACATCGGAATCTTTTAGTGTGTCTATCGAATAATCGGAGAGTTCAACAATATCAAACACTGAATCAGAATGTCTTTTATCTATTTTATCCTGCACAGTATGATATAAAGTTGTATCATACAGTTTCGAATTCAATTCTCGCGTTACTGGTAAGGTCATTTGGTTTGCACCGATAAACGCTACACGGATAACTGGTTCTTCGTCCTCTTGTTTTGGAAAAAGCTTTTTAAATCCAATAGGTGAAACTATACTCGCAATTACTGCAACCAAGATTAATGCACCTGACATTCGGTCATCAATGATTCCCATCTTCTCTCCAACAGTTGCAGCAGCAATAACGAGGGATAACGTTGAAGTTAATAACGCACCTGCTCCTATCGTTGTTCTCCAATCATACCATCGCTTAATATAAAGAATCGGAAGCATTTTTGAAATGACTAATGCTAGAAATAACAAGGGAATGAGCAATAGAATCTTCGGATCTTGGAAGAGTGCCCATAAATCAAGTTCTACCCCTATCATTACGAAAAAGATTGGAATTAAAAATCCATAACCAAATGAATCAAGCCTTTGGACCATTTCATGGTTGGGTGATAACAATGATACTAATACACCCGCTAAAAATGCTCCCAAAATATTTTCTGCACCAATTGTCTCTGAAAGGGCAACTAAAATCATAATTAACGCAAAAATGGCTCTTGTTCCAATTTGGATTGTTCCCTTTGACATCGTTTCTAGGAAAGAACGGTTTTTGAACCTTTTTCCAACAAAGTATAGGAGTATACCTGCGCCGAATAAGATTAATAGTAGCCACATATTGCTTTCTCCGCCACCATAAATCGAAGCAAAAACAGCAAGTAAAATCATTGTCACGAGGTCAGCCACAACCGCAACTAATAAAATAATCTGACCGATATTCGTTTTCATGATTTGGGCATCTTTCAGAGTTGGTACTACAACTCCTAATGATATAGTGGAAATGATTAATGTCATTAAAAATGCATTATCTGTAAACCCAGTCCACACAAACATGTATGATAATAGAAGTGATAAAATAAAAATTCCTGCAAAAACTATTACGGAAACTAAGAAAGTATTTGGAGCCTTTTTATCATTAGGAAGCTTTTGTCTCTTTTTCCCACCTGCAAAAGCAGTAAAGTCAATTTCAACTCCACTTAAAAACATTAAAAAGATAAATCCTAGTGTAGATAATGTTTCAAGCCACATATCTGGTTCGACGACATCGAAACCACTTTTTCCAATGATAATCCCCATGATAATTTCAGCTACAACGACAGGTATTGCCCGTAATTTAAACCTATGTAATAACAGTGGTGTCAAAAAGGCCACCACCATCACGATTACTAACGATGTTAATGAAGCACCATGTTCCATACTTTACCCCCTTGTGAATAGTATGATTAAACTAAATAACCCATAAAGAAAGTTGCTAATCCAAAATAAATTAAAATACTAATAATATCATTGATTGTGGTGATAAAAGGCCCTGACGCAACAGCCGGGTCAACCTTTAACCGATGCATAAGCAATGGTACAAGTGCACCTGCAAGAGTCGCGACTATCAATGTAATTAAAATCGAAAAACCAACTAATAATCCAAGAAAGAAATCACCTTTCCACAAATAAACAACCAACATTATTACCGTTCCACAAACAGCACCAGTTATTACTCCTGTACCGGCCTCTCTCATGATTAATAGCCATTTATTTTCTTCCTCATCTTCACCAATCGCTATTCTCCGGACAGCAACAGCCAGGGCTTGTGTTCCGGTATTACCCGCCATACCGGCAATTAACGGAATAAAGACAGCTAATATAGCAACCTGATCAAGCGTGGCTTCAAATCGACCAATTAGGCTTGCCGTTAACATTCCAAGGAAAGATAAGATAATGAGCCACGGTAATCTCTTTTTCGCTGATGTTAAGATGTTTTTATCTGCTGAATCAACGTCCGAAATACCTGCAAGTTTTGAGTAATCATCAGAAGCTTCTTCATCCATAACATCGATAATATCATCTACTGTAATTATCCCCAATAAATGGTTTTGAAAGTCAACTACTGGAACAGCTAAGAAATTATAGTCTTTCATCCTCCGTGCAACTTCTTCCTGATCTTCACTAACAGACACGGAGACAACTCGGTCATTCATAATTTCACTAATCATTGTGTCATCATCAGTAACAAGTAAATCTCTAATTGAAATAACACCTACAAGGTGTTTTTCCTCGTCTATCACATAAATATAATATATCGTTTCAGCACGAGGGGCTTCCTTTTTCAAAATATACATCGCTGATTTAACAGTTTGATTGGCATGTATCGCGATAAATTCGGTAGTCATAATACTACCCGCAGTGTATTCCTCATAATGAAGGAGCTGTTTAATCTCTCCTGCTGCTTCATCATCCATTATTGTTAAGTAGCTTGCGACCTGTTCTTTATCTAATTCATTTAATACGTCAACAGCATCGTCCGCATACATTTGAGAAAGCATATCTGCAACAAAGGTTGGTTCCATCTCTGATAGAAGTTCTTCATATTCATTCTCATCTATTTCAAGGTTTTCGAAAACCTCCGCCATTTCCTTGGGAGACAAAAAAAGATATACGCGCATTCTAGCATCTTTTGGTAATTTCGCATAGAATTTTGCTCTTTCATATGGATGTATATCTAAAAATACGGTCCGGAACTCGTCTATATTCTCATTTTCAAGAGCTGTAAGCAATTGATCATTTTCTAATTGCTGTTGCTCTTTTTCATTTACCTCTTGTTGTAACATGTAGTTCCCCCCTTACAACTGAAATAATAATAAAAATTTACATACATTATCAGAAATGTAACATACCACCATTTACTTTTTGTGGCTATATGTATATCATTTTTTATTTAGTGATGTGCAATGTAAAGATTTGCAATCAACCAAAAATAAGCTAAGATAAAATTGGCTATATATGATAAAGTGGATATTGAATTATACCCTGTTTTCTATAATATAAAACTCGTGCCAGATTAGAAAGGATTTTTTTCTCCATGAATAAAGAAAATACTCCACAAAAAATTGATTATACATTGTTGTTTATTTTATTTCTAATGGCAATCGTTAGTGCCATTGCCATCCAAAGTGCACAGCCCTTTTTACCGGAAAAACTTAAAAATATCAATTTCGCTGCACAACAACTTCAATGGTATGTAATAGGAATTGTTGCGATTATTGGAACAATGGTTATAGATTTTGATCGATTTAAAATGATTTCCTGGTATTTATATGGATTCGGGATGGTGCTATTATTTGGTCTGTTTGTTGAAAAATATGTTGTAGATATCCCTTTTGCTTCGAAGGTAAAGGGAGCAACAAGTTGGTACAACTTTGGTTTTGCAAGCTTCCAGCCCTCTGAATTAATGAAAATATTTATGATCATTGTGCTAAGTAAAATTATTTCAGATCATCGTGAAAATTATCCGATTAATACAGTAAAGGACGATCTTCTACTTATTGGAAAGATTTTATTAGCATCTGCTCCTCCGATTGGTTTTTTAGTGTTACAACCTGATATGGGAATGACCATGGTTTTTATGTCAATCATTGCTACAATGCTACTCGTTGCTGGAATTAAATGGAGAATTATTTTCGCAGCAGTTTTTACAGCTGTTTTTACAGTATCTGTAGGGGTTTTTCTATACTTTAACTTTCCTGATTTTTTCTTTAAGTATATAATAGAAGACTATCAGATGAGTCGATTTTATGGCTGGCTTGCTCCTTTTGATACTGCGGGTAATGAAGGACATCAATTAGTTCGTTCCTTACTTGCAATCGGTTCTGGCCAATTACACGGCAAAGGATTCCAAGAGTCTGAGGTTACGATTCCAGAAGGTCACACTGATTTTATTTTCGCTGTAGTAGCAGAGCAATTCGGATTTGTTGGAACAAGTATTATTATTTCTTTATTCTTCTTATTAATCTATCGAATGATTCATATAGCATTAGAAAGCCATGACCCATTCGGCAGTTATCTATGTGCAGGTGTAATCGGAATGATCACCTTCCAAGTATTCCAAAACATTGGAATGACGGTTGGAATTCTACCAATCACAGGTCTTCCATTGCCGTTCATTAGTTACGGGGGGAGTTCCCTTGCAACCTATATGATTGCAATCGGGATTGTTCTAAATGTTCGTTCTAGAACAAAGAAATTCATGTTTGATTAACTTTAACTTAATGAAATAAAATCACGCCATTTTTCTTATAATAGGGAGAGTGGCGTGATTTTTTTATGTTTATAACTATTGAATCTGATATATATCTGGCCAAAAGTGCCGAGATGCGTTTTTAGGAAGGTGTTTTAGGATGAAAATTGATGTTATTGGTGACATACATGGATGCTTTCAGGAATTTAAAGAACTAACAACAAAGCTAGGTTATTCCTGGGAAAGCGGGATTCCACTACATAATGACCGTAAGTTAGCTTTTGTCGGTGACTTAACAGATCGTGGACCAGAGTCATTGAAGGTGATTGAAACAGTGTATCAGATTGTCGTCCAAGCGAAGAAGGCATACTACGTGCCAGGCAACCACTGCAATAAACTGTATCGCTTTTTTATTGGGAATAAAGTTCAAACCACACATGGCTTGGAAACCACGGTTGCAGAATTCAAGGCCTTGTCCAAAAAGGAACAAGAGTCAATCCGTAATCAGTTTATTGAATTATACGACGCCGCCCCATTGTACGAGAGGTTAGATGGAGGAAAGCTAGTCATAGTTCACGCAGGGATTCGTGAGGATTACATCGGCCGCAATGATAAAAAAGTAAAAACCTTTGTGTTATATGGGGATATTACGGGGAAGAACAACCCTGATGGAACCCCTGAAAGACGCGACTGGGCTAAGCATTATAAGGGGTCTTCGTGGATAGTCTATGGTCATACACCAGTGAGAGAGCCAAGATGGGTGAATCATACTTTAAACATCGATACAGGTTGCGTGTTTGGAGGTAGTTTAACTGCGTTAAGGTATCCTGAAATGGAGACTGTAACTGTACCTTCTACGATGCCACTTGTTGAGGAGAAGTTTCGGGAGTTTGGGTAGATAATGTTGAATTAAGGTTTGATAATGAGCACGAAATGTGCGTTACCATTTAGTTCAGGTTCGTCGATGATCGGGGGCGATTCGACCGCTTGCGTTACCACTTTGTCTTGGTTCCTCGACGTTCGGGTACGATTCGACAGCTTACGTTACCTTTTTGTCTTGGCTTATCGACGATCGGGGGCGATTCAATCGCTTACGTTACCTTTTTGTGTCGGTTTCTCCGAGAACGGGTACGATTCAATCACTTACGTTACCCTTTTGTTTTAGTTTCTCCGAGAACGGGTACGATTCAATCGCTTGCGTTACCTTTTTGTCTGGATTCCTCGATGATCGGGTACGATTCAATCACTTACGTTACCCTTTTGTTTTAGTTTCTCCGAGAACGGGTACGATTCGACCGATTGCGTTACCACTTTGTCTTGGTTCCTCGACGTTCGGGTACGATTCGACCGTTTGCGTTACCCTTTTGTCCGGGGTCCTCGACAAACGGGTACGATTCAATCGCTTGCGTTACCCTTTTGTCTGGATTCCTTGACGATCGTGTACGATTCGACCGATTGCGTTACCTTTTTGACTGGGGTCCTCGACAATTAGGTACGATTCAATCACTTGCGTTACCACTTTGTTCGTATATCTTCGAAAAAACAGGAACGCATCCTACTTACAAAAAAAGCGACCTCAAAAGGTCGCTTTTTCCAATATTTTTTTCATATCCTCAGGTAGTTCTGCCCGAAAGGATAACACTTTCTCATCCATTGGATGCCAAAATGAAAGTTCCCTGCAATGGAGTGCTTGCCTGCTTATATCCACTTTCTTCCCCCCATACAAATCATCTCCAACAATAGGATGACCAATATGAGATAGATGAACGCGGATCTGATGGGTACGTCCCGTCTCTAGCTGCAACCACACATGCGTCCACTCACCAAACTCTTGAATAACTCGAAAATGAGTAACCGCCTTTTGTCCATCCAGCCGCACTTGACGCTCAATAATACTATCGTCCTTCCTGCCAATTGGGGCATCAATCGTCCCAGAATCCATATCCAATTTGCCGTGTACGATTGCTTCATATGCCCTTTTCAATCTTCCTGCCTTCTGTTGCTCAGATAATAGATGATGAATATGGCGGTGTTTAGCAACTACTAACAAACCTGATGTATCTCGATCAAGGCGATTAACTAAATGGACAGTCTTGTTAAGACCTATAGACTGATAATAGAACAATAATGCATTGGCTAAGCTGTCTGACCGGTTTTCCCGTGAAGGGATTGATTGCTGATGAGGAGGTTTGTTTACTACCATTACATAAGGGTCCTCATACACAATCCGTAATGGTAGTTTATTAGGAAGTAATTCCATGCTCGCCTCCTCAGGCGGGAATACGACCTTCAAGACCTCACCTTCCGTTAAAAGGTGCCTAACTGTAACAGATGCATCATTAATAAAGATACCGCCACCAGCAAACTTAATATCTGTAAGAGCTGTTTTCGAAATCTGCTGCTCCCTTAAAAACTCTCTAATTAATTTTCCCGTGTCCCTTGATGAGATTTTCCATTCTAATGTAAATTGAGCCACAATCCTTTTTTCCTTTCAAATTTGTCCATCCACGACTCGCATCGACTATCGTTACTTTCTCACCCTAGCTTACGATAAATTCATCATCGGTTTACTTTGTTCACCATGTTTCCTTTATCTCCTTTAGGAACAAAGACTAACTAAGCACGTCCTTTGACAATGTCTGTGTGTCCCACCTTGAGCCTTAGTACGTTCGTCGCTGAACACTCGCCTCCGAATTTCTGTCAATCCGAAATAAACGAATCACGAACTCTTTTCCAGAATGGGAAAGGTCGGAAGCGTGCAAAACGTACTTTTTCCGGAGCTACGCGGCATTGAATGGACTTGACATCCTTGTGTAAAAGGGTTAAATGGTCAATCGTGATATGAAAATCCACATCATTCACTGGTTTCATCACAATCGTATGGTGATTTGGTAAAATCAATGGCGAACCAACAGTTCGGAATACCCGATTATTAATCGATGCCATTTCTGCAACCTGAATTGCCTCGATTGACGGATGTAATATAGCACCACCAAGCGCCTTATTATACGCAGTGCTTCCGGAAGGTGTGGAAATACACAACCCATCCCCACGAAATGTTTCAAAAAGCTGACCCTTAATTTCAAGGTCCATTACAAGTGAGCCTTCTACACTTTTAACCGTACACTCATTCAATGCGAGATACCTTGACTCTCGTCCCCCATTAATATACCGGATATATACTTCAAGTAATGGATATTCAACCACTTGATATGGGGTTTTTGCGATAGCAATCACTAGTTTTTCAATCTCTTCCGGAACCCAGTCAGCATAGAATCCAAGATGTCCTGTGTGTATACCTACAAATGCTGTTTTATCCAAACGACTGCGGTAACGGTGAAAGGCATATAATAGTGTTCCATCTCCTCCGACAGTAACTACAATATCTGGTTGGTCCTCATCATAAGTAAGCCCGAAGTCCATTAAATAAGTTTTAATCTTATGCATTAATGTATTCGAGTTCGAGTCACCCCTCGAAGTTACAGCAAATTTCATATTTTACACCCTATCTATTATGATTTTTCCCGCATTAACGGGCAGTAAAATTTTGTTTAAAACAACTTTAGTAGGCATGTAATCACTGCCCGTAAATGCCCGATTGGTTCAACTAACAATCAGAGTCATTACCTTCAGCTTTTCTAGAAAAAATAACTTGTGCTTCTTGAATTTCGCCACGGATTTTAGACATTTCCTCATCAAGCTGAAAAGCAGCCTCTGCAGCACGTTGTAGTCGATTCTCAATCTCTTGCGGGAATCTGCCCTTATATTTGTAATTTAAGGAGTGTTCGATGGTTGCCCAAAAGTTCATAGCAAGTGTGCGTACTTGTATTTCTACAAGAATCTTCTTTTCTCCATTAATAGTTTGCACTGGGTATTTAATCACAAGATGATAGGAACGATAACCACTTTCTTTCTTTTGGGAGATATAGTCTCGTTCTTCAATGATTTCAAAATCTTTTCTCATCTTTAAAATTTCAACGACCCTTTTAATATCGTCTACAAATTGGCACATCATTCTTAGACCTGCAATGTCTTGCATCTCTTCTTCAATATTATCGAGTGATATATTTTTCTTAGCAGCTTTATCTAGAATACTAGGGATTGGCTTTACTCTTCCTGTTACAAATTCTATTGGGGAATGGGTCCCTTGCATTTCGAATTGAGTTCTCATTCCTTTTAGCTTAACTTTTAGTTCATCAACAGCTTGCTTATATGGAGCCAAAAAAAGATCCCAGTCTTTACTCATAATAGCCCCCCCTGTTTGTCGAAGCTATAACAATCAAAATGTTTTTTCAACAAGCTCGACCATTTCATTTCCATAGTTGGTGTTACCTTCAATGTTTTGTAACAGGTATTCCAATTCAGGAATGATATCGATAAGTTCGAGTTCATTCTCTTCAAGGTGTAAGATAACTTTTTGTTTTTCTGATATAACATTTTTAAGTGACGGCCATATTGATGATGGCAAGCTCACATATATAAATTCTTTTTCATTTTCAAGTTTGTAGATAAATGCCAATGAGTCAGAATCCACAAGCATTTGTCCACTAGCTTGTAAACCAGCTGTGTCAAAATTTGGTTTTTCCGCTATTAGCTCTAATTGGTTGTTAGAGGTGTTCATTTCACTAATTTCAATACGTTTCTGCATGAGTAAGCTCCTTTTTCTCTTTTCAAAATCCACACTTATTTTATCATATGTACAGCCATTCTTTAAAGAATTGCTAACCAAATCCTAAAAAAGATACACCATAATGATATAATAAAAAAAACTAAAACAAAGGACAGGTTGAAATTATGTCACAAGAGCTTGAAATTGAGTTTAAAAATATTCTAGAGGAAGTTGAATACCTTCAATTGCTGACTGCATTCTCAATTAGTGAGGACAAAAAAATAATTCAAGAAAATTTTTATTTTGATACCCCTGAATTTTCATTAAAGGGGGTGGGGGCTGCCCTCCGTATTCGTAAAAAGAATGGAATATGTACTCTTACATTAAAACAGCCTGTTAAACGTGGTTTGCTTGAGACACATCAGGTACTAAGCAAGGAAGATGCCGAGCAAATGCTTAATGGTGGAAACATCATCGAAGGCGAAGTCGCGTCTATCATAAAAGGATTATCAATCGAACCTCTCGACGTTCGTTTTTTTGGCTCCCTAAAAACGAAACGAGCAGAAGTTGATTACAAAAATGGTTTACTTGTGCTGGATAAGAGTTACTATTTAAATCAAATTGATTTCGAGGTAGAATATGAAGTAACTGATGAAGTTAGCGGAAAATTAAGATTTAAAGAGTTATTAGAACAATACAAGATCCCTATTCGGAAAACAGACAATAAAATTCTGAGGTTTTATAATCGAAAGAAACAAATTCTACTAGGAGAGGAACTCACTTGAAAATAGATTTTAAAGTAATGATGGAGCTTCAAGCTTTGCGTAACGTTTCGACATCCGATACACCGACTACTATTAATGATGGTTTCTTATTTAAAGACATGCTGTTACAGCTTATGTCTAATGCAACTAGTTCATCAACTGAAAGTATACGATCGAAGGTTAATCCTTCATCATTGAATATCAATAATCATTATCTGCCTCTTACAATTTCGAACGCTGCACCTACGTCTATTCCGAACTCTTTTGATGAAATGATACAGAATGCGGCACAAAAATACAATGTGGATGCACGATTAATAAGCTCTGTGATTAAGCATGAATCTAATTTTAATCCAAATGCGAAAAGCCATGCAGGAGCTACTGGCCTCATGCAATTGATGCCCGCAACAGCGAGAGGTCTAGGGGTAACCAACCTAACTGATCCTGTGCAAAATATTGAAGGGGGTACAAAATATCTGCGAAATATGCTAGACCGTTATAATGGAAATGTTTCACTTGCCCTTGCAGCCTATAATGCAGGACCAGGTAATGTCGATAGGTATGGTGGAATTCCGCCATTTAAAGAAACACAAAACTATGTTAGAAAAGTAACAGAAACCTATATCGGATAAACACTGTTCTCCTGGACTAAAACAGGAGAACTTTTATTTTATAAGCGATTTAAACACTATTCCATAAATTTCATTCGCTCAAAAGTGCGCATTATTTGAGTTAAATCTCATCCATTGATAAAATGTTAGTACACTTAACATATGATAGAAACTCCTTACGAGTAGAAAGGGGTAAGGTCTTGAAACATTCTGAAAATATGGGCTTCAATCAAACATCTAGCAATCGTCCGTTAGAGATCTATATGTTTATTGATCCATTGTGTCCTGATTGTTGGGCACTTGAGCCCATTTTAAAAAAGCTAACAATTGAATATGGAAAGTATTTTACAATTCGCCATATTTTAAGTGGCCGCCTTGCTTCCTTAAATATACAAAAGAAAAATAAACCTGCAGACATGGCTGAGGTTTGGGAGCGCACTGCTAGTAGGTCAGGAATGTCTTGTGATGGTAGTTTATGGCTTGAAAATCCGATTTCAGCTCCACATTCTGTATCGATTGCGATTAAAGCGGCTGAGCTGCAAGGAAAAAGAGCTGGTATACGTTTTTTACGAAAACTCCAGGAAAATCTCTTCCTTGAAAAACGTGACATTTCTGATATAGATGTATTAATGTCTTGCGCAGATGAAGTCGGACTAGATGTAAATGAATTTATGAATGACCTTCATTCATCAAGTGCAGCCAAAGCATTCCAATGTGACTTGAAGATCACATCTGAAATGGAAGTGGATGAAATCCCTACTCTCGTTTTCTTTAATGAAAACATTGAAGAGGAAGGTTTGAAAATTACGGGGTGTTATCCATATGAAATGTACGTCCATATCATTTACGATATGCTAGGTGAAAAAATCGAACCAACCCCGGCACCTCCATTAGAAGAATTTTTGAGATACTTTAAATTTGTTGCTTCAAAAGAAATTTCAGTTTTATACGACTTGCCTATACCAGAGGTCGAACGGGAAATGAAAAAGCTTATCCTTAAGCAGAAAGTAGAGCAAGTTCCTGTTAAATACGGAACCTTCTGGAGATATATTGACTAAAAGTACAAGCGACTGTAAGAAGAGCATCGACTAACAACAGCCACGTCCTGTGGCAAATGTCGGTGTCAACACATCGAAGAGCTTTACACTTTCTTCGCGTGTGAATATGCTCCTAACGTTTCTTGTCCTGTGTAAGTCCGACAAGCACAAGACGAGACGGCGAGTAGATTTTTCTTTGACCTTCTTGTTTGATTGGCCAGTGACCTTGAGGGGATAGGCGGTGGAACAAGATTATTGATTAACAAAAAAGACTTGGCCATTTGACCAAGTCTTTTTTTCTATTTCAATAAAGGGGATGGGAGAAATCTCACTTCAAACAAAGGGGTGTTGTTTGTGTGATTACTTCTTGAATACATAATAGCAAGGTTGATAACCATTTTCAACTATTTGTACATTTTTTCACAAAGTTGTCAAATTCCCTATTCTTAAAACGCATGCTTGGACATAGATATTAAATAGATACTTACATTCATTTGTAAGGAGGGCGTAACTATGAGGAAAATTGGGCTGATTATCGGGGTGATTATGATTATCCTCACCTTTGGACTAAACATATTAGGATTGATGAAATTAATTCCCCTTTACATTACGACCCCTCTTTTATTTCTATCGTTACTCGTGACACTTGTTATTTATAATCACCGAAATCGATTTAGGGGTTTTCATTAATTTTGCAAATAAGAGGGCATCCAAAAATGGATGCCCTTCCTTTTTATTGTCTAGCTCCAGGCGCAATAAGATCGAATCATAAGCTGATCAGCTGCACCTTTCGCATTACTTATTGCTTCTCTAATAATTTTTCCATTTCAGTTAGTGTTGCTTCGAATACTTTACATGCTTCTTTAATCGGCTCCGCTGAATTCATGTCTACACCTGCATTTTTAAGTACCTCAATAGGATAATTGGAGCTTCCCGCTTTAAGGAAATTGTTAATATATCGTTCAACAGCAGGGTTACCCTCTTCTAGGATTTGCTTACTTAAAGCAGTTGCAGCACTATAGCCTGTTGCATACTGATATACGTAATAGTTATAGTAGAAATGCGGAATTCGAGACCACTCTAAACCGATTTCTTCATCTACCACAATATTTGTACCAAAGTATTTCTTGTTTAACTCATAGTACATTTCAGTAAACAGGTCTGGTGTTAATGCTACTCCCTCTTGGGCTTTCATGTGAATCATATGTTCAAATTCTGCAAACATCGTCTGACGGAATACAGTTCCTCTAAAGCCTTCAAGCTGATGATTTAAAAGATATAATCTCTTTTGGTCATCGTCAATCGTTTTTAATAAGTAATCTCCTAACAGTGCCTCATTACAAGTAGACGCAACCTCTGCTACAAAGATTGAATAATTACCATATGTGTAAGGTTGATTTTTTCTTGTGTAGTAACTGTGTACGGAGTGACCAAATTCATGAGCTAACGTGAACAGATTATTCACATTGTCCTGCCAGTTCATAAGGATATATGGATTTGTACCATATGCACCAGATGAATACGCTCCGCTTCGCTTTCCTTTGTTTTCTTGAACATCAACCCATCGATTATCAAAGCCCTCTTTTAGAACATTAATATAATCCTCACCTAGTGGAGCAAGCCCCTTAAGGATATAATCCTTTGCTTCCTCATAAGAAACTTCCATTTTCACGTCTTTAACTAATGGTGTGTAGAGGTCATACATATGCAACTCATCTACACCTAACGCTTTTTTACGTAAATCAACGTACCTATGTAAAAGAGGCAGATTTTCATTAATGGTATTTACTAGATTATCATATACCGTTTCTGGAATATTATTGCTGCTTAGGGCTGCTTCGCGGGCTGATTTATAATTACGAATACGGGCATTAAAATTATCCTTCTTTACAGTACCACTTAATGTGCTACCAAAAGTATTTTTAAATTTTCCATACGTGTCATATACCGCTTTAAAAGCTTCTTCTCTCACACGTGGGTCAGAGCTTTCAAGGAATCGAATATAACGACCATGTGTAATCTCTACCTCTTCACCATTCTCATCTTTAATAGTCGGAAACGTTAGGTCAGCATTATTTAGCATTCCAAATGTGTTGCTTGAAGAATCCATTACTTCATAAGCTTGTGCAAGCAAGGCTTCTTCTTTTGCAGATAAAACATGTGGTCGTTCACGATTAATATCATTTAATGCATGCTCGTATACCTTCAGCTCTTCTTTTTCAGCTAAAAAGGATTTTATTTTATCTTCATCGATTGATAAAATTTCCGGCACGATAAATGCGAGCGCACTTCCTACCTGCGTATACAAATTAGTTGCACGATCATATAGACCTTGATAAAACGAATTTGATGTATCTTGGTCATTGCGCATATGTGCGTATGTATAGAGTTTTCCCATTCGTAAGGAAATTGCATCTTGATAAGCTAAGGCTTCATACAGCTTATCCGCAGATTCACCGAGTTTTCCTTGGAATGCTTCGATTCCAGGTATCATCTCTTTTATTTCTTGAAATTCTTTTTCCCAATCTACGTCAGATGCAAAAATATCTTCTAATCTCCAAGTATCCTGCTCAGCAATCTCATTACGATTTGGGAGTTTTTTTACAGTTGATTGTTCAGCCATTTTATAAACCTCCTATTTCCTACTCTTTAAAATGTATTCGATATCCTATTAACTATCTCCTTTTTTATCAGAAAAAGTTTAAGTTTTTTGAATTCAGTCATCCACCAATATTAGGTTTTACCATTCCAACCTCTTCATTCTTTCCAACAATTTCCAACCTTTTGATAAGGGCTAGATCCATGTTATAGGCTTCCTCCAAATTAGCGGGTATGTGAGGTTCCCTTGCTTTTTGATATATTGTCTGTGTAAGTTTTTTTAGTTGCCCCGCTTTCACAAGCAAATCCAGGTATTCCTCCACAGCAAGCGAATATTGGGTATGAAAAATCAACGGAAGATGTCTGATTGTAATGTTATTTGAAGCAATTCGTTTAGATATCACCTCCATTGCCTTTGAAAAAAAGAAAGTATCCCCTATTGGTAGTGGAAGCAATAAATCTAACACCATCCACATTTGCCATATCATTGGTGGTGTCTGGAACCAGTAGGCTGAGCGGACAGGCAAACCAGCTTCAGCTGGCAAGTGGGATGGAGGTATTTGGTATTGGTAAAGGGAAGATAAAAATGATGCGATTTGATTAGATGAATAAACGGAGTAGCTTGCTCTCCATTTATACTTTTTTCTTACCCACAAACTTTGATAGGTAAACATTGGTTGGTTGGGGGCGAGTAATTTTGGAAAGGTATGCACATTTTCTTTATGGAATTGAATGGTACAAAAGGTTTCACTAGTTGTAAAAGGTTGAAGGTTGGAGAGTTTTACAAAGGTAGAGGTATCTGGGCAATAATAATGTATGCTAGGTTGGAATGGTTGATTGAAAGAGGTTGCAAAAAGCCATTGAAATGGTGAGAGTCGAACTGAGTAGGTTGACTGTCGTTTAAACCATTTTGCTCCTAAAATCCAAATAGGTACGATACCTTTGTTCCTATAAGAGTCTGATCTTTTCTTAAACAAAGGGTAATCAATTTGGGAGCACTGGTACTCGATTGCATACTGTTTGTCTTCTGTGGTCACTAAAAGGTCAGGGCGCTGCGAGATTTCATCTAAATATGGCTCTAACTGGACTTTATAGCCTTGTCCTTGAAACCAACGATAGAGCTTTCGTTTGCCTTCGAGATGGTACTCAGATTCTGGCTCAGTTTTAACACTGCATTCTGCTCCTCTTAGATGTGCGAAATGATGTGTTTTCTTCATTCCCGCTTTTAACTGAACCTTACTAAGACATGCCGGACAAAGAAAGCTTTCATTGCTACGAAGTTCAAGCAAATCAGAGCGCTTCCATTTTTCCACTAACGAAATATATTCACCATTTTCACGTAACGCAACAAACACTCACGTCATCTCCTTACTTCTAATTTACTGCTACTTAAAAATAGCATAGATACCCGTGCATGTACAATTATAAAATTTCAAATTTTTCACACAAAAAAGCCGATTCCAAAAAATGAAATCGACTATTACTTATAGCGAGAAGTATTTGACCATCTCAGTTAATGCATTCTCATTGATTATCTTTTTACCATACTCTTCAATTCTATGAACAGAAAGTGCTGACTCATTCCCATACTCCAAGACTATGCTGAGCATATTCTCGAGTTCGTCCTCTGTATAGAGTTCCTCATTAAATTCAATGAATAAATAGTACTTATTTTCATACGAGTACAAGGAATTGTTCAATCCATTTAGTTGAATCCGGTGTGCAAGAGAAATAACATCTTCAAAATCATTAAATCGAATTAGAAATTGGAAGTTTTCTTCCTCAAATTCCTCGACAAAATCATTTTCCTCATACTTAGAATGAAATTGCTGATCAAGTAAAGATTCAATCTTTTCGTCTACTGGAATCTTATCGTCACCAACAGGAAGTTCATATTTATTCCCATCTTTTGATAGCTGTGCGCGTGTTACAAGTACCTCTAACCCTTTTTCTAACGCCTGGACTTGGATCCATAGTGGACCATCAATCGTGAATTCTTCTTCTTGATGAATTTCATCCATCATTTCCCAGAAGAGCTCTTCGCTTCGTTCCCGGTTATACCATATTTCTTCACGTTCAAATCCGCGTTGCTCTATGTCATTATATGAAATGTAGAATTTTACAGTATGTTCGTTTATTCTTTCGATTTCCATTACAGAACCTCTCCCTTCTTGCTCAGATTTTGAAGGGACGTTATACCCCCGAGCCAGATGCTCTTTTATTCACTTTTCCCATTATGGCTGTAGAATAACCTATCTTAAAGAAAAAAGTCTATATCTTGTACTTTATTTTATGTTAAAAGATATGAGAATGGAAATAAAAAAGAGTAATTTGTAAAAAACAGTGATTTTGCCCGGTTTTCATTCAAATTTATTTTGAATGCGGTTAAGTTTTTTCGGGAAGTTACTGTTTTACGTACCATTATAATACGAAACACAAAAGAAAACGAGAAATATGTCCTAATAAATTTTAGAAAAGTACAAGGCGCGCAGTCTTTGGCGAGAAGCAATTCAATAGTGATGGCAGAAGGTGTTATTTATCTACCGAAGCAACTGGCTTAGACCAAAGAGCCGAATGTCGCCTGTAGCTTGAAAAATAAAAAAACTTCTACAGCAGTAGAAGTTTCTTGTTGTTAGTTTACTAAGCGTTGTGCTTCTTTTAATTGGAAGGTACGAACTTTTCTTGGTAAAAATCTGCGAATTTCGTCCTCATTGTATCCAACCTGAAGTCTCTTCTCATCGATGATAATTGGTCGGCGAAGAAGACCAGGGTTTTCTTGAATTAATTTATATAAATCTTGAAGAGGCATTGTCTCAAGATTTACATTTAATTTTTGGAATACTTTAGAACGAGTTGAGATGATCTCATCTGTTCCATCTTCCGTCATACGTAAAATTTCTTTAATCTCTTCGATTGAAAGAGAATCAGAAATAATGTTTCTTTCTTGATATGGAATTTGATTTTCCTCTAACCATGACTTCGCTTTACGGCATGAAGTACAGCTTGGAGAAGTATAAAGAGTAACCATTAACTTATCACTCCCTTAAAAAGTAGATTATTACTTAACAATCAGCATGATTGGTCATGGAGTTTATGCTAAATTAAAATTAATTTAATTAAGTAATTTCTTTAATTATTATACCTTAAATTTTCTGAGAAAGATAGACAATTTTAAAGAAAACTTTTGCTTAATTAACATGTTGATTCTCAGTCGTTTCTCTAAGAAAGGCAATTGGAAATACAGCCCCCATTGCTTAATAGTTACACATCTCTTAGGATATCACGATTATCATTCTTACTGTTAAATGATAATACTTCATTAACATCTTGGTAGGAATCTCCATAAAATTCTTTATCTTTGTACGTGTGAATCTCATCGTACGTTTTTTTCATCGCTTTGTAAATAAGTTCTTCCGACTCGTTAGTTGGAGACCAGTATAGTATTTCCATTTGATTAGACTCATTTGTTGCTAACGATTTTCGTTCATAACCAATTGAAGTTGCGTGTTCAAATCCTTCTCTCTTATAGAACTTTAGCCTTTTTTCAGTATCTGAGTCTTCATAGTTCACGGGTTCGACCTCTAGAATAATGGGTTTTCCTTTTTTCTTTAATTTTTCAAGAAGTTTATGGCCAAGCCCTTGTCCACGCGATTCTTTTGAAACGAATAGATAGTCGATAAAAATAAAATGATCAAGTTCAACATACATGAGGACATGATAGGGTCCTTCATCTTTATGATAAATATCTCCTTTTTCTTTCAGGAGGGTTTCCATATGCTCTTTTGACTTCATTTCTTCAATTGGAAAATATTGATTTAGTTTCTCATACCAGTTCATACATCTGCTCCTTGTACTTTGATAGGACATTCTTAGTGTATGCAATGTTTTGGTTTTGTTTCTAAATTTAGATATTCCCTCTTTCTTTAAAACTAAACTTGGAATAGAATAGAAATAAAGAAGCGTTTTCATTAAGGGGGATATTCATGGCAAGCTACATAATGGATTTAGGTCTAATTGCTATTTTAGTCATTGGTATTACTGCTTTGATGGGTGTTATCGCAAATGGCGTTGGGGAAAATATTTTTGGAGGTAAATCCGGCTCTAATATAGTAACACGTGATCTAAATGTAAAAGCTGGTTGGAAAAACGTTGGTGGACGAAAAAAATAAATATGATAAGCTGGCACATTGAGTCGTGCCAGCTTTTTTATGGAGTATAATCTACACCTTTTGTGTAGCTATTCCCAGCGTTCCATAGTAGGAATTCATGAATACCTTGGTCTTGCAATCCTTTTATTTGTGCTTCAATTTCATCTTTTCCATAAACTGTATAATTACCTTTTCCAAGCCAGCTAGCTGTGAAATCTTGGAGCCAAGGTCTTGAAACAGGTCTATTTTTAATTTGGTTTAGCTTATGATTTTCAACCTTTGCATATTCTGATACCAATCTATACGGCTCTAAGTCTGGGCGAGGAATTCCAAAATAAGACGTCCAATGACTCGGGTAAATCATAGATGAGATGACATCAACATGCTCAGATATCTTCGAAAAATTTTGACCAATACCTGGTGCTTCCGGTAATGTTGCGGTGTACCCAAAGATATCTACAGAAACCTTCACGTTATAGGGCTCTAATTTTTCTTTTGCATATGCCACAAAATCGGTAACAGCGGCGACTCTCTTTTGGACATTATCAAGCTTCACTTTTTCATATTCACCCATACTATAGGTTAGAGAACTATCTCGTCTTTCAAACCCTTCAGGAAAGCGAACATAATCAAATTGTATCTCTTGAAATCCAAGCTTTGCTGCTTCAATTGCGATTCCTACATTATGGTCCCAAACATCTTTTAAAAATGGATTTACAAAAGCTTCACCACGCCCATTTTTCCATACTTTTCCCCCATCTTTAAACGATAATTCTGGACGTTGCTGTGCTAATACAGAGTCCTTAAATGCAACAACCCTCGCAATTGGATAAATCTGCTTTTCTTCAAGTTTTTTAAGCATTGCTGTTGGGTCTTTGATATAATCCTTACTAATATTCTGATGTTTTGAGCCTTTTGGTGGTACGTAGGTTAAATATCCAAAATCGTCTTTAACATCAATAACCATAGCATTAAGGTCCGAATTATCGATTAATTGGACAAGTTGTGAAAAACGATCACCACCGGCGGAATGGGCTGTTACGTATACCCCTCTTATGGCATCAGGATATTCAAATTGAAAGCCAGAATTAAATTCAAAACGCGAAACTAACTCAGGTAATTCCTTTTTTGGCATAACCAATTTACTCGTTGGATGTGACTCCATAGAAAAATTTTTATTTTCTGCAGAGCTTGTTTGAGTAACAAAGAAAGTACCGAATACAACGATAATCATTGCCCCAACTAAAGATATAATTTTTTTCATCAAAGCATCCTCCTTCCTTCCAATCTTCTATAGTCATTTTAAATGAACTTTCCAGAAAATAATACAAATTTAGACAAAATTCTTAGTAAATAAGGTATTTATTCAATTGTATGAGCAGTTTTGTCTATATATTTTAGTGTTCTTATAAACCTTACTGATATTAGTGGTAAATCTGCTCAAACAAAAAAATGGCCCTTCTATTAGGCCATTTAACTGTAATGCGATTTATATTCTTGATATTCTTTTTCCGAGCAAGAAACGAGATGCCCGGGGCAAATCTCACGTAGTTTGACTTCTTCATTATCTGAGTATCCATGTTCTTTAGGGTCATATATGATTCTTTTTCGATTGCGTTCATAGTTCGGGTCTGGCAATGGAATTGCTGATAACAAAGATTTTGTGTAGGGATGAATAGGGTTTGAATAAAGATCGTTAGCATCAGCTAGTTCCACAATTTTTCCGAAGTACATAACACCAATTCTGTCACTAATATATTTTACCATTGACAAATCATGAGCAATAAATAAGTAAGTCAAGCCTTTATCTTCTTGAAGCTTTTTCATTAAGTTAACAACTTGAGCTTGAATAGAAACATCTAATGCAGAAATAGGTTCATCAGCAATAATAAAATCTGGCTTTACTGCAAGGGCACGTGCAATTCCAATCCGTTGGCGTTGTCCTCCCGAGAATTCATGTGGATAACGATTCGCATGCTCACGGTTTAGCCCTACTGTTTCAAGTAATGTATAAACCTGTTCCATACGTTCAGCATGATTTTTTGCAAGCCCATGAATATCGATTCCTTCTGCGATGATATCCGCTACAGTCATTCTTGGATTTAGTGAAGCATATGGATCTTGAAAAATCATTTGCATTTTCCGGTTAAACTTTTTTAATTCCTTACGCGATTTTCTTCCATGAACATTCTCTCCATTGAAAAGGACCTCTCCACCCGTGGCATTGTATAACCGTATAATGGTCCTTCCTGTGGTAGATTTACCACATCCAGACTCTCCAACCAGGCCAAGTGTTTCACCTTTGTAGATATCAAAGGTAATCCCATCGACAGCTTTGACCATATTTGGTTTACCAACATTAAAATATTGCTTTAAGTTTTTAATTTCTACCAATTTTTGTTTTTCAGCCATTTCATTCGTCATCCTTTCCTAAGCTTATCGGATGAGAAATTTTTCATACGACGCTTGACTGCTTCAGGTGGTTCCACTTTAGGAGCATCAGGGTGTAGAAGCCAAGTCGCTGCATAATGTGTCTCAGAAACTTTAAACATTGGTGGTTCCTTTTCAAAGTCAATTTTCATTGCATAACGGTTTCTTGGCGCAAATGCATCCCCTTTTGGAGGATTTGTAAGGTCGGGTGGTGAACCGGGAATTGCCATAAGCTCTGTTTTTACATCACTATCTAAACTTGGCATTGACGATAATAATCCCCAAGTATAAGGATGCTTAGGATTATAGAAAATTTCATCCACTGTACCAGTCTCAACAATTTTCCCAGCATACATTACCGCTACCCGATCGGCTACATTCGCAACCACACCTAAATCATGAGTGATAAATATAATAGAGGTTTCCATTTTTTTTTGGAGGTCCTTCATTAATTCTAAAATCTGCGCTTGTATCGTAACATCTAATGCTGTGGTAGGTTCGTCTGCAATCAATAATTTCGGATTTGAGGCTAACGCTATGGCAATCATAGCACGTTGCCTCATACCCCCACTAAATTCATGTGGATATTGATTGACTCTCTTCTCTGGGCTAGGGATTCCAACAAGACGAAGGAGTTCGATTGCACGGTCCTTTGCATTTCCCTTTGACATATTTTGATGTTTAATTAAAACCTCCATAATTTGCATACCAACCTTCATCGTCGGGTTAAGCGAGGTCATTGGGTCCTGAAAGATCATTCCGATATCCTTCCCACGAATCTTCTCCATTTCCTTATTGGTTTTTGGAACAAGATCTTCACCATCAAAAAGAATTTGACCATTACTAATTTTTCCAGGTGGCATTGGAATAAGCTTCATGATTGTTTGTGAGGTTACACTTTTCCCTGACCCTGATTCGCCGACAATCGCAAGTGTTTCACCTTTATATAAATCAAAATTCACACCGCGAACCGCCTTTACTTCACCAGCATAGGTTTGAAAAGAGACTTCTAGGTCTTTTACTTCCAATAACTTTTCCATTTACTCACTCCCTTACTTGCGCAGCCTTGGGTCTAATGCGTCACGCATTCCATCTCCAATTACGTTAAAAGCAAAGATTGTGATACAGATTAAGGTAGCAGGGAAAAACAAGCGCCATGGATAATATTCAAATGCAGGTAGTCCCTCAGAGGCCATCGTTCCCCAGCTGGCAAGTGGAACTTGAACACCTAATCCAAGATAACTTAGAAAAGATTCAGTGAAAATGGCATTTGGGATTGTTAGTGTCATTGTTACCAGAATCGGGCCCATTGAATTAGGTATCAAATGTTTGAACATTATTCTTTTAACATCCGCTCCAAGCGTTTGTGCGGCAAGTACATATTCCTGATATTTTAATTGTAGAACTTGTCCCCTTACAATTCTCGCCATATTGATCCATCCAGTAATCGTCATTGCTAGAATCATTGTTCCTAACCCTTGCTCGAGAATAACCATAAGTAAAATAACCAAAAGCAAATATGGGACGCCGTATAGAATGTCTGCGACTCTCATCATGAATTCATCTACTTTACCGCCCATATAACCTGATATGCCACCCCATAAAACACCAATCACAAGATCTATTATTGCAGCTGCTAGTCCTATAAATAAAGAGATTCTCGCACCTTCCCATGTCCTTGTAAAAACATCTCTACCCAATTCATCTGTTCCAAACCAATGCACACTAGATGGTGCTTCATTCGCATGGGCAAGGTCTGTTGTCCGATAATCAAACTCAGTCATCATTGGCCCAAAAATCGCCATGAATAAGAGTAGGACTAAAAGAACTATACCTACTATGGCCAATTTATTTTTTTTGAATCTAGAGGTGACATCCTTCCAAAACGATAAACTTGGTTTTGAAATTTTTTCAGCCTCTTTCTCATTTAATGTTGCTGGTGCAAACATTTCCTTTGGAATATTCTGCATAAGTTACTCTCCTTTCTTCGCACCAGATAGCTTAATGCGAGGATCAATAAATCCGTACAAAATATCAACAAGGAGAACAGAAATTAAGAGTAAGATACTATAAAAAACAGTAACTCCCATAATCACGGTGTAGTCCCGATTGGTTATACTCGTTACAAATTCGTCCCCTAATCCAGGTATTCCAAAGATTTTTTCGATAACAAAACTACCAGTTAAGATTCCAGCCGTTAATGGCCCCATATAAGATACAACAGGCAACATTGCATTACGTATCGTATGCTTCATGGTGATTGTACCTTTCTTTAATCCTTTTGCTCGAGCTGTCTTTATGTAATCGTTACTTAGTACCTCAAGCATACTTGAACGTGTTAATCTGGCTATAAAGGCCATTGGTGAGGATGATAATGCAATTGCAGGTAATATGGTATGCATAAATGATTCCCACCTCGCTACTGGAAACAGGTCTAGCTTAATGGCGAATATATATTGTAAAACCGTAGCTAAAATAAAGCTTGGAACCGATATACCAAAAACCGCAATAATCATCGCAGAATAGTCTTGCCATTTGTTATGATAAAGTGCAGCAATCACACCTAGTACAACACCGAAAGCAATCGCAATAAGAATAGCCTCGATCCCTAAAAAGAGAGAAATTGGAAATCCATTATTAATGATTTCATTAACGGTCATTGCTTTATATTTAAAGGATGGGCCAAAATCCCATCTTGCCACATCATATAAATAATCAAAATACTGCTTATACAATGGCTGATCTAAGCCGTAATGGGCATTAAGAGCTGCTTCAATCTCTGGAGGGACATCCTTCTCTTTTGTAAATGGACCTCCTGGAGCTGCTTGCATTAAGAAAAATGTGGCGGTAACAATCAAGATAAGCGAAACGATCATATAGATTAATCTCTTAATTATATATTTTGCCACTTCGTACACCTCCCATTGCAATCACACATGGTTTTCAAAAAGTAAGGTATATAGGCCAACTATATACCTTACTCTTTTGTTCATATTGGTGATTTCAGTTTGCGATTACTCAAAATACGCCCATTTGTATTGAACATCTCCTAATGGAGAAATAACGACTCCTTTTAGGTTGTCATTTTGAACCCAGTTGTTTGTATAAAAGTAGATTGGTGCAATTGGCATTTCATCGATTACCAATTGTTCTGCATCTTTTAATAGCCCAAGTCGCTTTTCTTTATCCGTTTCTTTTGCAGCTTGTGCTAAAAGATTATTAAATGTTTCATTTGTCCAGCCGGTATCATTATTTCCTTTTGGGACTGTAAAGATTTCAAGGAAGTTCACAGGATCGTTGAAATCAGCTAACCAACCTGCACGACCAATTTGGAAATTTCCTTGATCAATATTATCAAGATACACATTCCATTCAGCATTATTAAGAGTGACTTCAATCCCCAAAGCCTTTCTCCACATATCTTGAATTGCTTGGGCAACCTTTTGATGGCCTTCAGAGGTATTATACGATAAAGCAATCTCTGGAAGTTCAGAAACGTCTGATAACCCAAGTTCATCTAAAGCTTTTTGTAAATGTTCCTTTGCAGCATCCACATCATTATCCTTAAAATAGCCCTTCTCATTTTCCTTTAATATTGCAGACGGAACGAGGGCCATTGCTGGAATTTGTCCACCCTGCGTAACATTTTCAACTATTGCTTTTCGATTGATAGAATAACTAAGAGCTTTTCGAAGATTTTCATTTTGAAACGGCTCTTTATTAATATTAAATTTAAACCAATACGTACCCGCAATCGGGCTCTTTTGTAAAGTGCCTTCTTTATCTAAAGTTGGAATTACATCTGTAGGTAATGCTGATGTAGGTGCACCAGCCCAATCAAGTTCACCCTTTTTGAAGCTTTGGTATTCAGTATTCGGATCGTTAATCATATCCATTGTGATTTTTTCAAGCTTCACTGAATCTGCATCCCAATAATCTTTGTTCTTTTCAAGAGTAATAGTCGATGATTTATCCGTTATGACAAAAGGGCCATTTGAGACATAGGATTCATCCACTCGATTTGCCCAATCTTGATTATCCTTCGCAATTTTACTATTAACAGGGTAATAGGTATAAAAAGCTGTTAATTCTAAGAAATAAGCGGTCGGGTTCGTTAGTTTTACTTCAAGAGTTTTATCATCAATCGCTTTTATGCCCACATTCTCCATTTTCTCAATTGAGATATCTGGTGTATCGTACGCCTCCTTTGCGCCTTCAATATAATTGTATATTTGTGACGCATAGTCTGATTGATTTGCAGGGACCAATACCCACTTCCAAGCATATTCAAAATCGTGAGCAGTAACAGGATCACCATTCGACCATTTGGCATCGCGGATTGTGAAAGTATAGGTCTTTCCATCATCTGACACATTAATCTTTTCCGCCATTGCTTCTTCAGCTTCTCCATTTTTATTGATGCGAGTTAAACCTTCAAAAGCATGATTGAGAACTACCCCCGAAGTGGAGTCAGTTGCCAGACCTGGGTGTAAAGTTGGTGGTTCAGAACTTATATTGATTCGTAGTTCTTGCTTTGGCCCTTCCCCCTCTGCTCCTCCTCCTTTTTCATTTCCATTATCAAATGTGCCACAGGCTGATAAAATAAGAATACTCGCAAAAAGTATGCTTAACAGCCACGATATTTTTTTCAAATAGATGACCTCCCAATATGTAATTTCCTTTTTTGTTTCAAAAGATATACGCTACTTATGTTGTTTCAAAACGTACTATCTTATGCGCAAATGGGCCTTAAGTTTTTAGCTAGAATACTTGCATTTCATGAAGAAAAGATTATAATAAAAATAATATTAATATCGGGCTATGAAGAAGAGTAGTACATATGTGGACATTAATTAAGGGGTCATTACCTCTTTCAGAGAGTCTGTGGTTGGTGTGAACAGATAGTGGAGCATATGGAATGGACTTTGAGCATCTTTGCTGAAAAATGAAGTAGGCTAAGACGCATTCCTTACGTTACAAGGAAACGAGAGATTTTACCTATATGGGTAAAATAACTAGGGTGGCAACGCGGAAATCATTCGTCCCTAACATTAATTTGTTAGGGATGGGTGGTTTTTTATTTTGCCCTACGCTACTCTTAGCAAATTATACCAGTCATTTAAAGGAGAGAAACAACATGCAAACTATTTTTTCAGGTATTCAACCGAGTGGTTCAGTAACATTAGGAAACTACATTGGGGCAATGAAACAATTTATTGAATTGCAAAATGAATACAATTGCTTCTATTGTATTGTTGACCAACATGCAATTACTGTTCCACAGGACGCTCAAGAATTACGTAAGAACATTAAGAGCTTAGCAGCACTTTATATAGCAATTGGACTTGATCCAGAAAAAGCTACTTTATTCATTCAGTCAGAGGTTCCGGCACATGCTCAAGCTGGTTGGATGTTACAATGTGTTTCTTATATAGGTGAACTCGAAAGAATGACTCAATTTAAAGATAAGTCCCAAGGAAAAGAAGCTGTTGTGGCTGGTTTATTAACATATCCACCGTTAATGGCTGGAGACATTCTTCTTTATAATACAGACCTCGTTCCAGTAGGTGAAGACCAAAAGCAACATATTGAACTCACAAGAGACCTTGCAGAAAGATTCAACAAAAAATATCGTGAGATCTTTACAATACCTGAACCAAGAATTCCAAAAGAAGGCGCAAGAATTATGTCCTTACAGGATCCAGCTAAGAAAATGAGTAAATCTGATCCAAATCCAAAAGCATATATTGCCCTACTTGATGACCCAAAACAAATTGAAAAGAAAATAAAAAGTGCTGTAACAGATTCAGAGGGTATTGTAAAATTTGATAAAGAAAACAAACCTGGTATTTCTAATTTGCTCACCATCTTTTCAAATTTCAGCAATAAATCCATTGAGGAAATCGAAGCATTATATGAAGGAAAAGGTTATGGGGATTTCAAAGCAGACCTTGCGGAAGTCGTATTAAGCGAGATTCGTCCAATACAAGAAAGATACAACGAAATTTTCAACTCACCAAAATTGGACGAAATCCTTGATGCTGGTGCTGAAAAGGCCAATAGAGTTGCGAGTAAAACCATAAAAAAAATGGAAAATGCCATGGGACTTGGTAGAAAGAGAAAATAATTAAGCGGAATTTAAAGTCTTATCAAATGGCCATAAAGTTGATGTAACGTCCATAAATCTAGATTATCGGCTATAAACTTTTTTTAATGGCCATTAAATTTATTTATCGACCATAACTTCAAAATTGATGATATCTGAATCAAAAGAAAAAAGGATTTGTTAAAAAACAAATCCTTTTTTCTTTTACACTTTTGATTCATGTTCTATTTCCCAAAGTTTCTCAAAAAATGGTTGACCTTTAATCAAGTTTTCACATAGTTGTACATGTTTGCCTGTCCAACCGTTTCTCGTTTCTTCATAGAGGTTTTGCCAAACTTCTTCAAATTGCATTTCTTGAATTTCGTGGTATTTCGAAGGATTCCACTCCGTATACCAATACCTTATCTCTGCCACATTTTTCGTTGATGCTAATTGATCTAACGCCATAAATAATAGCTGCTTTAACTGTCTTTCCTTTCGGGTCAAGCCTGCCATTTCAATTGGCGATGGAGATAAAATGTGATGTTCCTTATCCTTTATGATATCCTTATTATCAAAGGTATAAGGAATCGCTTCATGGCCATTCACCATCTCATAAACGAGTTGTTCTTGTCGAGGAATTAATCGACTTTTTCGAATTGGGATATTATAACCTATTGTGTCTACTGCGATAATCCCTTGACCATCTGTTACAACGAAGCAATAATCTTGCTGAATTCGTTCATGATTTTTACGAACATACGCTTTTTGGTAAACATCCATGAGTAGTTGTTGTGGTAGTTCCATTAAATCATTCTCAATGTAGTTAAACAAAGGAGACTCAATTTTTAGCAAAGGTACCTGGTCTAACAGTTCAACACTATCATCCTTGCGCCATTCATGGAAGTGGCAAACGTTGTAACCATTTTCTTCACCTTCAAACCAATTTACCCAAATATCATGAAGAAACAACATTTTTTACCCCTCACTTCAAAGCTGTTTGTCAACAGTATAGGCAGAAGGAGAAAGTTTTATTCCAAAATATTCATGTATTGTTAGAAAATACATATAAAAATTAATCCTTTTCTGAGGATTCGAAAGGAAAATAAATACTTATCCAAACCATTGCTAAACCGACTACGATTAAGTAACACTCGATTCTTTTACTAATAAATTGTACAAATTCAATAAAAGTGTATCCTGTCGTAGTTAAATTCAAATATGCAATTGTAGTAATTCCACCGCAAACAGCCAGTCCAAATCCAACTAAAAATATAAATGCTCTACCCATCTGAATACCTTGCAATAGCTAATATCAAACCAATCACCTGCTCGCCTCATACTCATATTACCAATCTATGGTACAAGCTCACAAAACATGACAATAATACTAATGCATAGTTTTACTTCAAAAAGAAAAAGCCAAGATGGCATCTTGGCTTTTTACTCATTAATTTTTGGATCAAGGGCATCACGTAAGCCGTCACCCACAAAGTTAAAACATAATACAGTAATTAAAATCATTAAGCCTGGAGCAGTTGGTACCCACCACTGATTTAGCATAATTGTAATACTTTGTGCACCTTGAAGCATATTCCCCCAACTTGGTGTTGGTGGCATAATACCTAATCCAAGGTAACTAAGAGCAGACTCAGCTAAAATAACTCCACCAACATTTAATGTTGCAGCAACAATGATTGGACCCATTGCGTTAGGTAGAATTTCCCTGAAGATTATCGTAAAGCTCCTAGTTCCAATAGTCTTTGATGCTAAAACAAATTCACGGCCACGTAATGATAAAAACTCACCTCGTACCAATCTGGCAGTGGTCGTCCACCCTGTAAGTGCAAAAATAAGAATTAACTTGTCCACACCTGGGTTGAAAATTGTTACAAGTGTAATTAGCAAGAAGATTTGTGGAATGGAAAGCATGATGTCTACAAATCTCATGATCATTGCATCAACAATACCACCAAAATATCCTGCAATTGCACCTAGTGCTGTTCCAATCGTAATTGCACCAGCAACTGAAGCAAAGCCAACTAGTAATGAGATTCTTCCACCATACAATAATCGGGTTAAGAGATCTCGTCCAAATGTATCTGTACCTAGGAGATGTTCCTTACTAGGGTCTACTAGTCTTTTTAACAAATCCTGTTTATCTGGATCATGTGGTGTTAATAAAGGTGCAAATATTGATGATAAGATAATAAGAATTAAAAGCACCGCACCTATAACTGCAAGTTTATTTTTAAAGAACTTACGAATCATTATTTTCGTTAAAGTGTCAGCTTTTGAATTTAAACCTTGGAGTTCTATTTCGTTTCCTGATGCTAAATTAGGTTGTGCCATCCTTCTTCCCCCCTTCTAGTATTCAATTCTCGGATCAAAGATAGCGTATAAGATATCGGCTATAAGATTTCCTACTACTACTAATACGGAGGAAATTACAGTTATTGCCATAACAATTGGATAGTCACGTTGGAAAGCTGAATCGACAAATAATTTACCAAGACCTGGCCAACCAAATACAGATTCAACAATAACAGAACCACCGATGAAACTTGGTATCATAATACCAAAAATCGTTATTACCGGAATTAAACCATTTCGTAATCCATGTTTTGCAATAACTTTTCTTTCTTTAAAGCCTTTTGCTCTTGCAGTTCTCATATAGTCTTGATTAACAACTTCAATCATACTTGAACGAGTATAGCGTGTTAAACTCGCCATATCTGCAGTAGCCAATACAAACGCTGGTAAGATTAAATGGTGAATACGATCCCAAATGCTAAACGGAGCATTTAGAGTTTGAGTACCAGAAGCAGGGAACCACCCTAGATGAACAGAGAAAACCATAATTAAAATTAATCCGAACCAGAAATTTGGTATAGCAAGTCCTAAAAATGAGGATACAGTAACCGTATAGTCGATTTTAGAATATGGACGTACTGCAGAAATTACCCCAAATGGGACTGCAATAATAATTGCTAAAATCGTAGATACTCCCATCAACAGGAGAGTGTTCGGCAATCGATTCCAAATCAATTCGGAAACGTCTCTTCCCTTATTAATAACAGAATCTCCAAAGTCACCTTGAAGCATATTTCCTAACCACTTAAAATACTGGACATGGATTGGGTCATTAAATCCGTATTTCTCCATAACCAATGCTCTATCTGCTGCACTAATATTAGGATCCATCATTAGTGCAGTTGGGTCACCAGGTGCCATATGCATGATTGCAAATGAAATGATGGTAATTCCTAATAATAGGGGAATAGCCATTAATGTTCGTCGGATGATATAAGATACCATAGCTATTTCTCCTTCATAATTTAATAAATTCTCTATGTTTTATCTAGATACGTATATCCAGGAGTTTTCGGTTTCAAAAGAAAGAAGGAAGGGAAACTACCCTTCCCTCTTCAACTATCATTTTAACTAACTCATATTAGTTAGCAGTTTGTAACCACCATTTATGAGCATTATAGAATGGGTTTCTTGAATGGAACTCATAACCTTGTAATTCTTCCGGCATAGCACGGAATTCTTCAGGATAATACAAGAATGTGTAAGCTTGATCTTCTACAAGAATATTGTATAGTTCTTTGTGAATCTCTTTGTACTTCTCAATGTCAGTAGTTTGTCTTGCTTCTTCCATTAACTTGTCAGCTTCTGGATTACTATACCAAGTCATGTTTAAGCCTTCTTCAGCTTGTGAAGAGTGGAAGATATCATATTGGTCAGGGAATGTTGATAATGCCCAACCAAGAATCATAGCTTCATACTCCCAGTTTGGAGCTGAGATTTGCTCGATGAATGCAGACCATTCAACGATTTCAGGTTTTGCTTCTACACCAATTTCTTTAAATTGTTGTTGTAATACTACAGCGATATCTTCACGGATTTTGTTACCTTGGTTCGTTTTGATAGAGAATGACATTTCTTTACCATCTTTATCTACGATACCGTTTCCGTTCGTATCTTCCCATCCAGCTTCTTTAAGTAAAGCTTTTGCTTTTTCTAAATCATACTCAAATTGTGGTACATCGTCATTGTAAGTCCACATTAATGGGCTGTCAGGAGCAGTAGCTGGTTGACCCGCGCCATTCATGATGCTTTCAACGATTGCTTCTTTGTTAACTGCATGTGTAAATGCTTGACGAACTTTCTTGTCTTGGAATCTTTCATCCTTTTGGTTGAAACCTAAGAATGTATAAGATAATGCTAAACCATTTTCAACTTTAGTACCTTCAATTGTTTTAACTGTGTCAACTTCAGTTCCAGGAACTGCGTTGTACATGTCGATTTCACCAGCTTGTAATGCAGCAACTAGTGCGTTAGCATCAGCTACATAACGTGTAGTGATTGAATTTAAGTGTGGACGACCATCAAAATAGTCATCAAATGCTTCAACTTTTACATACTCTCCATCTTTCCACTCAACAAATTTGAATGGACCAGTACCGATTGGGTTTTTAGTATTGAACTCATTCTCGTGTAATGTAGCAGGATCAACATCACCTAAGATATGTTCAGGTAGTACAGAATAGCTCAAAGTTGTTGGGTAGAAAGTTACGTCTACTTTGTTTAAAGTAAATTTAACAGTGTAATCGTCGATTTTTTCTACTTTTTCCATGCTTTCAAAGTTTGATTTACGCTCAGAAACTACGTCTGGGTTTTTCATTAACATGTAAGAGAATACAACATCATCAGCTGTCATTTCTTCTCCATCATGGAATTTAACACCTTTTTTAAGTTTTACAGTATACTCTAAACCGTCTTCTGAAGGAGTGATTTCTTCAGCTAGGTCATTTGTTACTTCTAAGTCTAAGTTAACTGTTACTAATCCATTGTAAATGAATCCTTCAATATCACTTGAAGCTGTATCAGTTGAGAAATATGGGTTGAATAATGTTGGGCTACCAGCAGATCCAACAACTAAATCTCCACCATCCACTGGCTCATTGCTTGGTTCTTCTTTTGCTGGTTCTTCCTTAGCTGGTTCTTCTTCTTTTTGTGTGTCAGTGCCAGCTTCTTCGCCGCCACCGCTACAAGCTGCTAAGAAAAGTGACATTACAAGTGTTAGGACTAAAAATAGCCATAAGCTTTTTCTTAACTTCACGTTTGTTTCCCCCTATCATTTTGTTAGAATTTTTAGTTTTTGCTGCTTAAATTGATCCCTCTAGGTGGCATCTCCTCCCTTCAAAGAATCTATATATATTCTGTGCCGTCACTATTACTCGTAAAGGTGACATGCAACAAAATGCCCTTGTTTCACTTCTTTAAATTCTGGCACCAACTGGCGACAGATATCTGTTGCTGCTGGACACCTTGTGTGGAATACACAACCACTCGGTGGATTTGAAGGGCTTGGAAGTTCCCCTTTTAACACTATACGTTCCCTTTTGATAGTTCCTGATTTTTTAGGGACTGGAACCGCAGATAATAATGCCTGTGTATATGGATGAAGTGGTTCAGCATATAAATCTTCTTTATTTGCTAATTCCATCATCTTACCAAGATACATAACTCCCACTCTATCACTTATATGTCTTACAACACTCAAATCATGAGAGATAAAGATATAAGTTAGACCAAATTCTTCTTGAAGGTCTTCCATTAAGTTAATTACCTGTGCTTGAATTGACACATCAAGCGCTGATACTGGTTCATCTGCGATTATCAATTCAGGGTTCAAAGCGAGCGCTCTTGCAATCCCAATTCTTTGGCGTTGTCCTCCTGAGAACTCATGCGGATACCTGTTAATGAATGAAGCATTCAATCCAACAGTTTCCATTAATTCTTTTACTTTTTCTTCCCGCTCTTTAGCGGTATATAGATTATGAGTGATTAATGGTTCTTTAATAATAGAACGTAAAGACTTTCTTGGATTAAGGGTTGCAAAAGGATCTTGAAAGACCATTTGAATATCTCTTCGTACAGTCTTTCTTAATTCATTTTCAGACAAATGGGTAATATCTCTCCCCTTAAAGATGATCTTCCCATCAGTTGGTTCATACAACCGGATAATTGTTCTACCAGTTGTTGATTTCCCACAACCTGACTCTCCAACTAGTCCAATTGTTTCACCTTTTTTTATCTGCAAGCTTATTCCATCGACCGCTTTAACATTTCCAACATTTCGTTGTAGTAGACCAGCTTTAATCGGAAAGTATTTTTTTACATCTTGAAGTTCAAGGATGATTTCACTATTTTCTTTTGAAGTATCAACCTTATTTTCTACGTTTGTTGAAATCATGCTTTTGCCCCCTCGTCGTCATATAAGAAACAGCGAACTGCTCGTTCATTCCCCATTTGTTTTAGCTGAGGCGCTTCTGCAAAACAGCGATCAAATGCTTTTGAACAGCGTGGAGCAAACCTGCATCCTTTTGGCATATTTTCCGGTGATGGTACATTTCCTTCAATTGACTGAAGACGTTCTATCTCACCTTCTATTGTAGGAATAGAATTCATAAGTCCAACTGTGTAAGGGTGAAGCGGTTGATCAAACAAATCATATACTGGTGATTGTTCCACAACTTGGCCCCCATACATTACAACGATCTTATCTGCTACTTCTGATACAACACCCAAATCGTGAGTGATTAGTAGAATTGAAGTATCAAATTTGTGACTTAAGTCCTTCATTAAATCGAGAATTTGGGCTTGTATTGTCACGTCAAGTGCTGTTGTAGGCTCATCCGCTATTAGAAGTTTCGGATTACAACTCATTGCAATCGCTATCATCACCCTTTGGCGCATACCACCTGATAGGCGGTGTGGGAATTCATTTATTAATTCCGCTGCCCGTGAGAAACCAACCATTTCTAACATTTCGATAGCCTTTTTTGTACTTTCAGCTTTCGACATTTTTTGGTGATACATTAGTACTTCAGTAATTTGTTCTCCAACTGTTAGTACTGGGTTAAGAGATGTCATTGGTTCTTGGAATATCATTGAAATATCATTCCCACGAACCTTGCACATTTCAGCTTCTGATAAATCAACCAGGTTCTTACCATCTAGAATGATTTCACCTTCAACAATTTTTCCAGCTGGACTTGGCACTAATTTCATAATTGATAATGATGTAATACTTTTACCAGATCCTGATTCACCTACAATAGCTAGGGTTTCACCTTTATTTATTTTCAAATCAACGCCATCTACGGCAGGTATTACAGTTTTCTTTTTGTAGAAGTAGGTTTTTAGATTTTTCACTTCTAGTAATGTTGCCATAAAAACGGTTCACCTTCCTTACCGGAACTAAAAAACAAGTTCACTCATTATTCAAAATATAATATCTTTAGTGAAATATCAACCAAAAAATTCTAGCAATCTCTTATTTTACCACACTAAAGCTTTTAAGTGTCAAATATATAGAAATTATCTGACAAAAGAATCAACTAAATTTTATTACAGAAAGATTACAAATACAAGTCAATTTTTAAAATTAAGTTAATAACGTTTTTAACAGAAAAGTGACTATTCTCCTAATCTATTTAAAATTCTATTAAAACTATGTCGAAATTGCAAGATAATTTTTATTATTATTATTACTTTTTAGTGTAACCGTTGATATTATTAGATTTTTAAAAGTAATATCTAAAATACACCTTTCAAGAAAACAGAGGATTTTGTTTTATTAATATAATTCTTTAGTACTAAAAAGCGTTACATTAGTGAAATATATGTATTAAAAAAAGATCCATCACATTTTGTGATAGATCTAGCTAACGATTTGATTTAGGATTTAGCGCATCCTTCAACCCTTCACCTATAAAATTTATTGATAAAATCGTTAATGTTATTGCCAACGCAGGCGGAATCCATATCCATGTTTTATTTTGAAGTACATCCGGCTGGTTGGCTACTGAAAGCATATTCCCCCAACTCGGAACATCTTGCGGGATACCGAAGCCTAAAAAGCTTAGTCCTGTTTCAGCAACGATCATACCAGCAAATAAAAGAGTTGCTTGAACGATAATAGTTGAAAAAACGTTCGGTAATAAATGTTTTACAATAATTTTCGCTGAAGAACAACCAATTGATTGTGCTGCTAAAATATATTCATTCTCTTTTTCTGCAAGAACCTTACTTCTAACGATACGTGCAACTCCACCCCAACTTAGCAGACTAATTACACCAATAAGTACCCAAACCCCTGATACTTTTCCAATTAAAATGGTATTGATAACAATAACAAATACGATGAATGGGAAGTTCAGAACAAAATCAGTGAAACGCATTAACATATTATCGATTTTCCCACCAAAATATCCTGCTACTGATCCAATAAATGTACCAAATGTAACAATTAAAATCGTACATGCAACCCCAACTGTTAAGGAGATTCTTCCACCGTATAGAAGACGTGTAAATACATCACGCCCTGCATTGTCCGTACCAAGCCAATGTTCGCTAGATGGAGATAAATTCATCTTTCCGATATCTACCTTTGTTACATCTGCCGTTGTTATAAACGGGGCTAAAAAAGAAATAATAGCAACAAAGATTAAAAAGATTAAACTCACCATCGCAAGCTTGTTCTTTACAAATTTTTTCCGAGCAATGGCCCATGGAGATAGACTTTTACGAGGCTTTATGTTTGCTTGTAAGCTAGTATTTGTTGCTGTTTCCATAAAACCATTCCTCCTAATCTAAACGAATTCGCGGATCTACGATACCGTACAAGATATCTGCGATTAAATTCCCTACAAGTGTTAGAGTAGATAAAAGCATAGTTAATGACATTAAAACTGTATAATCACGTTGACTTACTGAGTTTAAAAATAGACTTCCTATACCAGGATAAGTAAATATAGTTTCTGTAATAATCGCTCCACCAATTAACGCTGCTAAATCAAAGCCAAAAAATGTTACAAGGGGAATGATTGAATTACGAAGAATGTGTTTGTTATAGATGGTAGATTCCTTTGTACCTTTTGCACGTGCCGTTCTTACAAAATCCTTACGGCTGTTTTCAATTACATCATTCCTTAAAAATTGTGTATAAGATGCTGTACTAAAAGCACCAAGTACAAGAGCAGGTAAAAGAACATGATGTAAACGACTCATATAATATTCAAATGTTCCTTCCATTAATCCAACCTCTGAAGACCCACCTGATGGAAACCATCCTAATTGGAATGAGAAAACATAGATTGCTACAATTGCAGCAACAAATGAAGGAATCGCTAATGCAAAATAATTCCCTCCGCTAATTACATGGTCACCCACTGTATAGGGTTTTCTTCCGGAATACATCCCCATAAAGAATGCTAAAATATACGTAATGATAAGTGCAGCTACACCTAATAGAAGTGTATTTGGAAGACGTTCTGCAATTACATCGATAACTGGCATTTTATAGCGTGAAGATATACCAAATTCTCCTTGTACGAAATCTGATATCCAACGAATATACTGAATATGAATAGGGTCGTTATAACCAAGTTTTTCCCTCATTTCCTCAATATACTGAGGATCCGTGTTTGTTGGGTCAATTTCTCCGCTTAGTGAGTCCCCTGGCATAAGTTTCGCCAAAGTAAACACAACGATGGAGATAAGGAGCAAAACTGGAATCATACCGAGTATTCTTCGAAGAGCAAACTTTAACATGGTCGATTCTCCTTATCTAGTATTACTTTAAAGTAGTATCAGTGGGCGAATCGCCCACTGATAGAACTATCACTTATTATTTACCGTCAGTAACATACCACTTATGGAAATCACTTAATCCAGGTGCAGAAACATGTACACCTTGAACACGTTTGTTCATGCCCCATAGATCATAATATTCTAAGATTGGAATAATAGGTAATTGTTCGTTCCATAATTGCTGCCATTCAACATAAAGCTCTTTACGTTTTTCTTGGTCAGAACCAACGATTGAAACATCAAGCGCATCTTCTAGTAATTGGTCGTTCTTATCATCTGTCCAACGAGTGAAGTTCCAAATGGCATCTCTTCCCCATAATCCAGATGGATCTGGGTCAGTTCCAGTTCCCCAAGTACCGAAGTGAACTTCCATATCTTTATCATCTTTTTCTAACATATCGTAATAAAGGGTACCGTCGATTAATGCACCTTTTGCAAATTCTGTTTTAATCCCAACTTCATTCCATGCTTGAACAATATACTTCGCACGCGGTTCGAATGTTGGGTTACTACCTGCGTAGTGAGCAAATTGAATAGAGAATTGCTCTCCATTAGGATCTTCTCTAAAGCCGTCACCATCAACATCTTTGTAACCAGCTTCATCTAATAATGTTTTTGCTTTTTCTGGATCATACTCATAATGTGTTAAGTCTTCTTTCTCAGCTGCTATCCAGTGCGCACTTGGTACTGGAGTGTCCACTACTTCACCTAAGCCATTAAAGAATCCTTTAATCCATTCTTCACGGTTAAGCGCATGTACTAACGCTTGACGTAATTGTAAGTTTTGGAACTTTTCATTATCCATAACGTTTTGTTCTTTTTCTGCATCCCAGTGACCAAATTTAAATCCGATGTAAGAATAAGAAAGGCCTAATACTTTTTCAAGATTAACATTGTCTAATGCCGCAACTTGTTCGTAGTTTGAAGCGTGTACAGACATTACATCTACTTCTCCAGATTGAAGTACACCTGAAGTTAATGCTGCGTCAATTACTTTTACAACAACAGTATCTAGATTTGGCTTACCTTGATAGTAATCATCAAAGCGCTCCATCTCTACTGATTCACCTTGAACAATGTTTTTCACTTTGAAAGGTCCAAGCCCTACTGGGTTTTGACGAACTTGTGGTGAAGAAGCCATGTCTTTAACAGCTACACCTTCAAAATGCTTTTCAGGCATTGGATATGTCCAAAGATTTTCTAAGTTGTTAACACGTGCTTTGTCAAAAGTAATTTCGATATTGTAATCATCAATTACTTTAATACCAGAAATACTCTCTGCTTTTCTATCATGGAATTCAGGAGCACCAACAATGTCTTTTACGTTCACATAACGTGGACCTGTATAATCAGGGTGTGCAATTGTTTCTAATGCAAATACCCAGTCATTAACAGTAAGTTCTTCACCGTTATGCCATTTTACACCTTCTTTAAAAGTGAAAGTATAGTGTTGGTTATCTTCTGTTTCCCAGCTTGCAATTCCTGGAATGTAATTTAAGTTGTCGTCAGTTTGAATTAAAGATTCATTAAAAAATTGAATAATTTCAGAATCTGAAGCTTCTTCATAGAATGCCCATTCTAATAAACCTTGGAATTCTCCACCTAACGCATATGTTACTTTACCACCTTGTTGTGGTTCAGTTGTTTTTTCCGCAGATTCTTTTTCCTCACCGGATTTAGAATCATTACCTCCACATGCTGCTAAAAATAAAGACATTACTAGCAACAGGGAAATCACAGACAATAGTGATTTTTTCATCTTTGTTACCCCCGTTTTGTGTTTGTTTTTCATGTAAGTATGAACTAGAATTTTTCATTTATCACCCTACTCGTTGTAGAGATGACACGCTACTCTATGTCCTGGTTTCACCTCCTTTAAAGCTGGTTTTACTGCACGGCATTCATCTGTTGCAAAAGCACAACGCGGATGGAATGGACAGCCAGTTGGAGGATTTGCTGGACTAGGTACATCACCTTCTAAAATGATGCGCTCCTTCTTTCTTCTAGGGTCTGGATATGGAATCGCTGAGATTAGAGCTTTTGTATACGGATGCAATGGTTCTGCATATAATCCATTTTTATCTGCAATTTCTACGATTCCCCCTAAGTACATAACTCCGATTCGATCACTCATATGTTTTACAACACTTAAATCGTGAGCGATAAATAAGAACGTTAAATCGAATTCTTCTTGCAGTTCCTTCAATAAATTTAATACTTGTGATTGAACAGAAACGTCTAAAGCTGATACTGGCTCGTCCGCAATAATTAATTTTGGTCGTAAAGCTAGCGCTCGAGCTATTCCGATACGTTGTCTTTGTCCACCTGAGAACTCATGCGGATATTTATAGTACGCATCCTCCGGAAGACCAACCTTTTTTAATAGTTCGATAATTTCGGGTTTTAATTCCTTAGACGATTTCTTGTAATAGTTCTTTATTGGTTCTGCTACAACATCCCCTACCATTTGCTTAGGATTTAAAGAAGCATATGGATCTTGGAACACCATTTGAAAATCTTGGCGTATCTTTCTTAATGTTGTTCCGGATAGATTCGTTATATCTTTACCATCAAAAATGATTTTTCCATCTGTTGGTTTAGTTAAACGTAAAATAGTACGACCTGTTGTCGATTTTCCACAGCCTGATTCACCAACAAGCCCTAACGTTTCACCCTTAAGTATCTCAAAAGAAACATCATCCACTGCTTTTACATTTCCTACAGTTCTCTTAAAAAACCCGCCTTTAATAGGGTAGTAGGTTTTGAGATTTTGAACTTCTAGCAAAACTTCATCTTTTCTTTCTTTCATTGCCTGGTTCATTTCTTATTTCACCTCTTCCATTGGATAACTTGTTTTGTAAAGAAGACAAGATACCTCATGGCCACTCGCTACCTCTGCCAACTCAGGTGTAATTCGTTTGCATTCGTCTGTTGCCACTGGACAGCGTTCAGCAAAACGACAACCAACCTTTGGCATGTTCTTCAGTGAAGGAACTATTCCTTCAATTGAACCTAATGTTTCTTCAACTTCTTCCATTTTAGGAATAGAATTTAAAAGCATTTTTGTATACGGATGCTTCGGATTATAGAACAGCGTGTCTACATCAGTTCGTTCCACAATCTTTCCAGCGTACATCACGATTACTTCATCACACATTTCCGCAACAACACCTAAGTCGTGTGTAATTAAAATAACGGACATATCATTTTTTTCTTGAATCTCTTTTAATAGATCAAGGATTTGTGCTTGGACTGTAACATCCAATGCTGTAGTCGGCTCATCTGCAATCAATAATTTTGGTTGACATGCAATTGCCATGGCAATCATAACCCGTTGACGCATTCCGCCAGATAACTGGTGTGGGTACTCGTCCACAATTTTTTCCGGCCTAGATATTCCGACACTCTGTAATAAACTGATACATCTTTCACGTGCATCCTGCTTTGAAATATCAAAATGATTAAGCAAAACTTCTGCTAATTGAAAACCGATCGTAAAAACAGGATTTAACGCTGTCATTGGTTCCTGGAAAATCATCGAAACATCTTTCCCACGAATTTTATTCATTTCAGATTCTGATAGATTCTCAATATTATTTCCTTGGAAAACAACTTCTCCGTCTGTAATTTCTCCGACCCCTACAGGTAGTAGTTTCATAACAGACATCGACATAACGCTTTTACCGCAACCTGATTCTCCAACAATTCCGACAATTTGGCGCGATTTAACACTAAAAGAAACACCGTCGACAGCATGATAGATTTGACCATCAATGTTAAAGCCTGTTTTCAATCCCTTTACTTCTAGCAAAGGTGCTTCCGTTTTTGTCTGATGCATAAAAACACCCCAGATTCTTCTAGATTAGTCAAAATTATTATGTAAATAGAATTTTATTACTATAATATTATAATTGCAAGACAATTTTTTATAATCAGAGTCAAAATCGTCTAAAATGTTACAAAATAAGGTTTTACAACGAATTATCTATTAACTCAAATTATTTTAATATATTATAAAAATATATCATATTAGAATTTTCCAATAACCTGTATATACAACTTGATTGGAATAATAATTGAAAACATAGTTAATTAGAATTACAATTAACTCGAATCTTGTATAAAGGGAAGTGTTGCTTTGATTATTAAAAGAAGAACTATTCCACTTGAATTGCTGCTCCTAAGATCAATCCAAGCACGAATGAAAGTTTTCGAAAAAACAGAGAATCAAATTATAACGCTCGAAAAAGGTTATCATGGTGAAAAGATGTTTGACCAGAGACTAGAAAAGCTCTCCTTAGATTGCCTCATCATCAATGACCTACTACTTGAAACGGCCAATACCCACTACCAAATCGATTCTCTCCTTGTATCTCCGCCTAAAATTCACATTTTTGAAGTGAAAAATTTTGAAGGAGATTACCTGATTGAAGACAACCGCTTGCGACTAATCTCTGGTAAGGAGATTAAAAATCCCCTCATTCAACTTTCACGTACTGAATCGCTCTTTCGGCAATTGCTCCAACAGCACGGTTATAACCAAAAAGTAGAGGCTCATCTTGTATTTATTAACCCGGAATTTTACCTCTACGGAGCTTCTCCCAACCTACCGATTATTTTTCCTTCACAACTTGAACGATTTATGAACCAATTAAATTCACAGTCTTCAAAATTAGTAGGGAAACACTATGCACTTGCGGAAAAACTCATGGAATTGCATGTAAAAGATTCACCATTTTCACTGCTGCCAGAATATAGTTTTGATGGGTTGGCGAAGGGGATTTTGTGTGAGGGGTGTGGTGAATTAGAGATGTTTGATTCTGGATTAACTACAACTTTACATGTAAGAAATGTGGTTTTGTTGAAGATAAAGAAGCTGCAATCTTGCGGAGTACAGAGGAGTTCAGTTTACTTTTTCCACAAATGAAGATTACTTCGGGGATTATTTTCGAATGGTGTAAAATTATAAGATCAAGAGCTGTCATCCAAAGAGCACTTGCAAAATCCTATCAATCTTGCTCATCTAAAAAAGGGACATACTATATTAAAAAAATGAATAGTGCATTATGAGAAAAATCAGATAAGAGCTTTCCCTGTTTCTTTCAAAAGGGGAACTCTTATCTTTTTTATTTTGTGGGGTTTTATTTGTATGGTACGATTCCTTTTTAAATCGAGGGTATACTTTGATCTTTTCCTGTTTTATCCAAAACCCTTGTCATATATGCGACTTATGCTTGGACCTTTTCCTGTTTTATCCATAACCCCTGTCATATACGCAACTTATGCTTGGACTTTTTCCTGTCTTATCCAAAACCCCTGTCATATACGCAACTTATCCTTGGACCTTTTCCTGTTTTATCCATAACCCTTGTCATATACGCAACTTATGCTTGGACCTTTTCCTGTTTTATCCATAACCCCTGTCATATACGCAACTTATGCTTGGGCTTTTTCCTGTTTTATCCATAACCCTTGTCATATACGCAACTTATGCTTGGGCCTTTTCCTGTTTTATCCAATAGCCCGGTCTTATAAGCTACTTATCCTTGGACTTTTTACTGTTTTATCCATAACCCCTGTCATATACGCTACTTATACTTGGACCTTTTCCTGTTTTATCCATAACCACTGTCATATACGCAACTTATGCTTGGGCTTTTTCCTGTTTTATCCAAAACCCTTGTCATATATGCGACTTATGCTTGGACCTTTTCCTGTTTTATCCATAACCACTGTCATATACGCAACTTATGCTTGGGCTTTTTCCTGTTTTATCCAAAACCCTTGTCATATATGCGACTTATGCTTGGACCTTTTCCTGTTTTATCCATAACCACTGTCATATACGCAACTTATGCTTGGGCTTTTTCCTGTTTTATCCAAAACCCTTGTCATATATGCGACTTATGCTTGGACCTTTTCCTGTTTTATCCATAACCACTGTCATATACGCAACTTATGCTTGGGCTTTTTCCTGTTTTATCCAAAACCCCTGTCATATACGCAACTTATCCTTGGACCTTTTCCTGTTTTATCCATAACCCTTGTCATATACGCAACTTATGCTTGGACCTTTTCCTGTTTTATCCATAACCCCTGTCATATACGCAACTTATGCTTGGGCTTTTTCCTGTTTTATCCATAACCCCTGTCATATACGCAACTTATGCTGGGGCCTTTTCCTGTTTTATCCAATAGTCCGGTCTTATAAGCTACTTATCCTTGGACTTTTTACTGTTTTATCCATAACCCCTGTCATATAAGCATCTTACACTTTGACCTTTTACCATTCTTTTAAAAAAGTGAGATCATCACTACGATTACCAATACATTATTTACACATATGATTAGATTAAATACAAAATACCACCATCAAAGATACTCCTTCACAAATTCCTTCGATTCTACACCCAAGATTGCGTTCGTATGAAGTTTGTTGGCTTCCAAATATTGCTTAACTAAGTAATATCCTGCACAATATCCGGCCATCTTGGGGCTGAATCCTTTTCCGTATAAGAGATTGTTGTGTTTTCGTTCTTTTCTGTTTACAGACTGATTTGGAATTATTAATTGTTTGACCAGTTTTTCTAGCTGTACATCGGAGTAATATTTTGTCCACCCCGCTAGATTCTCTGCACCGCAATGCTCACGAACTGCATTTTCTGCAATGCCCTCTAAGATCACCGTATCTAAAAAAGTTAAGTCAGCTTCATTCTTTTTATATTTTTTCAGACGACAAACATGATTGTATTCATGTGTGAGGACTGCTTTGATTTCGTCATGAGAATTGTGCGGAGAGAAAAATAGAAATAATTTGTCCTTAAAGGCAAGCCCTGATTTCCCATTATATTCATTGTTGATCCTGGAGTTTGTTTTGTCTGCTGGGAAAATGAAAATTGGGACCTGCGGACCGCTCCATTTTTTTTGCAAAACACTATATTCTTTTTCTACCTTTCCCCATACGTTTTTAGGAAGGCTCTCAAGTATGTTTTCAGAAACTGTTCTGTACATTCCGTACATTTTTAGATACTCATAAATCTCACGTTCAGATGCTCTATTTGAAAAATAACTTTTTAATTTTTTGCAAAGTTTAATTGGATTATCATGTGAATCCTTCAGCCATTGATCAGTGCGGATTACCCCACGTCACCACTTCCTTTCTTACCTCTTTATCGTATTCGATTTTCATAAAAAAAGAGCCAGACCATTTGGCCTGACTCCTTGGATTTATATGTTATTGATATTTCTTAAATAGAATAGTTGCGTTGTGACCACCGAAACCAAGTGAGTTACTTAAAGCAACATTTACTTCTTGTTTTCTTGCGTTGTTTGGTACATAGTCTAAGTCACATTCTGGATCTGGTGTTTCATAGTTAATCGTTGGTGGAATGATTCCTTCTTTAATTGCAAGTACTGAGAAGATTGCTTCCACACCACCAGCTGCTCCAAGCAAGTGACCTGTCATCGATTTTGTAGAGCTAATCGCTACTTTATATGCATGTTCACCTAGTACTTCTTTAATTGCTGCAGTTTCAAACTTATCATTATAATCTGTGCTAGTTCCGTGCGCGTTGATATAATCAATATCACTTGGATTTAGTCCTGCATCTGCAATGGCTTGGCGCATTGCGCGAGCTCCACCTTCACCGCCTGGTGCTGGAGCTGTGATATGATAAGCATCTCCTGTTGCACCGTAGCCAACGATTTCTGCATAAATATTGGCTCCGCGTGCTAATGCATGTTCAAGTTCTTCAAGGACGAGAACTCCAGCTCCCTCACCCATTACAAATCCGTCTCGGTTTTTATCAAATGGACGGCTTGCTGTTTTTGGATCTGGATTTAAAGATACGGCTCTTGCTGAAACGAAACCGGCAAATGACATATTAGTTAATGGTGCTTCTGTTCCACCAGTGACCATAACGTCTGCATCTCCACGTTGAATGACCTTAAACGCATCACCGATTGAGTTCGTACCAGTCGCACATGCCGTAACTGTACATGTGTTAATTCCTTTAGCTCCAATTGCGATGGAAACTTGGCCAGCTGCCATGTCTGGAATCATCATTGGTACATAGAATGGACTTACACGACGATACCCTTTTTCTAAGAAAATCTTATGCTGTTCCTCATGAGTTTCCATTCCGCCAATTCCTGAACCAAGCCATACTCCAACGCGTTCAGCATTATCTTCATTGATTGTTAAATTTGCATCCTTAACTGCCATGTATGAAGCAGCTATTGCATATTGTGTGAAGCGGTCCATACGACGTGCTTCTTTTTTGTCCATATAATTTTCCGGATTAAAATCCTTTAATTCCGCTGCTACCTTTGCAGGTAAGCCTTCGATTTGAACTCTTGTTAATGGCCCGATACCTGAAACACCGTTTTTCGCGTTTTCCCACGTCGTTTTCACATCGTTACCTAACGGCGAAACCGTGCCTAATCCTGTTACTACTACACGCTTCTTTTCCATAATCTTTCTCCTTCCAGCCTATTTCAAGATTTCTATCAATAGTTTAGACTAATGATGTTCTAATCTGTTAGTTCTTTTTTAGCGACCCCATCTGATACAAATGGCACCCCAAGTTAGTCCTCCACCGAACCCCACCATAACAATTACGTCATCATCCTTAATTTTTCCTGCTTCAATATCTTCAACAATCGAAATTGGAATAGATGCGGCAGATGTATTTCCGTATTTATTCACTGTTTTAGACATTTTTTCTACTGGTAGTTCAAGTCTTTCTCTTGAAGCCTCCATGATTCGAATGTTTGCTTGGTGTGGGATTAAATAATCAACATCTTCACGCTTTAATCCTGCTTTTTCAATTACATTTACACTTGATTCGCCCATTTGTCTTACTGCAAATTTGAAGACTTCGCGTCCATTCATAATAATGTGTTCATCTTGGTAAAGATGTTTTGAACCAGTTCCGTCTGCTCCTAATTCGAAAGAGAGGATTCCTCTTCCTTCAGAAACTTCACCTAGCACAACTGAACCTGCTCCATCTCCAAATAATACAGCTGTATTTCTGTCGCTCCAGTCCACAATTTTAGATAGTTTTTCAACACCTACTACTAATACGTGCTTATAATCTCCATTTTCAATAAATTGTTTACCGGTAATGATTCCGTACATAAATCCTGCACATGCTGCACTAATATCCATTGCCGCTGCATTTTTTGCACCAAGACGTTCTTGAATCATACATGCAACTGACGGAAATGGATGGTCAGGCGTTACTGTAGCGACAATAATTAGGTCTAATGCATCCGCGGTGATACCTGAATCTTCTAAAGCTCTACGGGCTGCTTCATACGCCATATCAGAAGTATTTGTATCATCATCTGCAATTCTACGTTCTTCTATTCCTGTTCTTGTACGAATCCATTCATCTGATGTATCCAAAACTTTTTCGAGATCTTTATTTGTTACCACTCTATCTGGTACAAATCGATTGATTCCAATTATTCCTACACCCATACAAACATCTCCCTTTTATGAGAAAACATAATTTTTATCAAAAAAGCTTTTCCTATTCCGCGCTTTTCTTATTATCAATTATTATGACTTGGTACTAATTTTAATCCATTTTTTAATTGTTATCAACTCTTTGGTTTTATTTTTTTGTTAGATTCCATATTAGCCTAGGGTTTTAAGTGATACTAGCCCATCTCATTTTTTGAGATGTATCATATGAATATAATAAAAATGTTTTGATGAAAACTTCTAATGTGAGTTGGTGATAAAAATGAGTAATGAGAATGAAGAATTTGATTTAAAGGCAGAAAAGAGTGAGCGTGATTCTTCTTCAATGGATAAGTTTGATCGCCTCATGTTTGGTCCTCGTTCGGCAAAGAGAAATGAAAATGAACCTTCTGAGGCAAAATCCAATCAAAACCATGCTGATGGAGTAGATTTCAACCAATTAATGGGACAAATTAATGATATTATGACCTCAATTGACAAAATCAAACCAGCTTTAAAAGATCTTTCGCCACTACTTGATTATTTTCGTAAAAAATAAGAAGCTATCACTTGATGTGATAGCTTCTTCTATTTTGATGGAAGATCTCCTGATTCTACATATTGATTAATATAATCATTTAGTTCTGAAATAAAGTTTTCATCTACCTTCGGGCTAAAAACCCCCATTGAAATGACTCCATCCTGGATGTCAAACGAGAGGTTTCCTGAAGCAAGTTCACCTTTATTGAACTTTTCGGCAACTAATAAATAGAGTTGATCCACATGCTGAACAGTACTTGTATAGACGGTTTCTTTGCCTAGGTCAGATTGGTCCGAAACATAACCTATTGCATATAGGCCTTCTTCCTTCAGCCTTTCTATCACCGGGACATTGTAACCGTCCCCAGCAGGATATATAATATCGATACCCTCTGAGATCATATTCTCTGCAATCGAAATTGCCTTTTCGTCATCATCCCAGTTTTGAACATATCCTATTTCTACATCGGCTTCATCATTTTGAAATAAAACACCTTCATAGAACCCATTGATTTCCGGTTGCCATTCAAAAGCAGCAATAATTCCGATTTTATTTGTAGTCGTCATTTCACCTGCAACCATGCCACCGAAAAATCCCATTGCATGCCCTTCAAAGTTTAGGCTCGTCACATTCTCTTTTCTCGTATTCCCATTGAAAAAAACAAAATGCACATCAGGGTACTCATCAGCGATATCATTAAAAATCGTAGTGTATTCACTACCATGACCAAATATTAAATTAACACCTTTATCAACATATTCATCTACAGCAGATCTAGTTGCAGCTTCTGTTGTAATTCCTTCTTTGTAAAAAACATCAACCTCAAATTGAGATTTTATCTGTAAAAGCCCCTTATACCCCTTCGTACCCCATACTTGGTCATCAATTGTATCAGGTACAAGCAAACCTACTTTTTTGACCCCAGTATCTGCATCTGTTTGTCCACAGGATACAAGAAAACTTAACAGGATTAAGAGTGTCACCCACCTAAACCACTTTTGCATTCCTACAACTCCTTCAAAAACAAAAACAAAATTCGTCCTCTATATATTTATTTTATTGTACTTTGTACTACTTGGAAAGCAAAAGAAGTATTAGCTGTCTATGTTTTGGTAGATATATTCCCTATGGTCATTCATTATTCGAATACATTCAGTAAAACTTTTATTAGCAAAATCGATAAAAGTAAACAAAAAATCTACGTTCTTTGTTCGTATTTTCCGATGTTCCAACAGACTATTTTTTATATTAATTTTTGAATACCAACCATCATCCAATTCATCTGCCAAAGAGTCAATTTCAACTCTGTTTATTTCATGTGCCGATACCAGGATAAGTTTGGTTTTTGAATCATTACAATAGTCGAATATGGTTTGAAGTCTCTCCTCTTTTTCCTCATTTTGATTGGGATGGGTAGAACTACACCAAGGATATATGACAGCATCTGTTTTATCGAACAAACTTTGGTTCATTGATGCCTTCGAATTCTCGAAAAAACGAAAATAGGCATTGCGCCCAATAAAGAGCAATTTATTCTCTTCCGGACTATTTTCCATCGGTTCAGCATCTATCCCAATGACATTGATTTCCTCGTCTAGCATCTTGCAACAGAGTCCATATCCTATAAAGGAGAAAGCATCGAATAGTATAACCTTCTTCACTTGTAACATCCCCCATATAATTTAATACAGTATCGTATGCGAAAGAGTAAATAAAAAGTCCCTATTCTTTATAGAAACTGGGACTTTTTATAATTCCTTTTCATTTTCTTTATAGAAGCTACCAATTGAGCGACTAAATGCATACGTGTTTTCACTGATATGATAGCTTAACGTGACCATCTCGTTTCCACTTTGATATTTCTTACTGTGTATTTCAGGAGTGTATGTTCTTTCATTTGTGTTATGCCAAATTTTGATTGGGATACTTGGGGTTATAAGATTATCTTTTGGTGCTAAATCTGCAATATTAGATTCAACTTCTCTTTCCTCAAGGTGGTAAGCCTTCGCAACTTCTTTTAACAGCTTTTTATAAAAAAATTTATTTTTTCTTTCATTCTCAATATGTGCAACTAAGTCAATGCATGGATTTAGGAAGGCCATAGATCGTATGTCCCCCTGCATCCTTTTACTTAACTGCATGGCAGTTAATGCTCCCATTCCTTCTGCAAGAATATGGATGCGTTTATTTAGGATTTCACGTTTCATCACGATGTGATACAACTGTATTGCTAATTTTATGGAGGCAGGATTTCCCCAGTTTGCACCATACAAGTTTGAATAAAATACAGTATATCCCTCATCCTTAAGGTATTCAAGAATTTGGGATCTTGCGTAGTTTTGTATCCAGAAGCTTGAGCTCTCTTCTACAAAATTCGTATTATCCCCAATAATTAATACAGCAAAGCCGTTTGGACGTTTTGGCAAATGAAGAGCAGACCACTCCGTGTCGAGCTTGAAAAATACTTTATTTTGAACCATTGCTCTCTTCTCCTACTCCTAATTTTCGTCCTTCATTATTAGTGTATGTTGTGGAATAAAAGATGAAAGGGGGAAATGCCTATAAATAACTTTTCTTAAAGATGACAAATGTGGTAAACTACTTAAAGATATAGTTAAATTTAATGAGGTGAAAACATTGCGTTATTTTTGGACTTTCTTTTGGACATTCCTCTTAATCCAAATGGCTTCATATGTTATTGGATCAATGCAGGCAGCTACATATTCATTCCAAACAGCTTCGATCGTTGCTGTGATCGTTACAGCCCTAATCATTATTTTAGGTTCTGTTATTCCAAACGAGCCTGTAGAGGAACCTCATCATTAATATGCAAAAAAAGACCCGTTCGGGTCTTTTTTTGTTGTTTACGGCTTTCTTTTATATGACCATTTGCGGTTGTGGTTTGAGTTCTCCGGGAACGGGTCACCGGCATTTAATTTGACACTTTTAGGGTTCTTAACCATATCTCCTTGCTCTCCGATTTCTACATAAATCCCATTATTCGGTGCTTTTTGCCCTGCACGAAATTCATGACTTTGCCCCATCATAATCCTCCTTTTTGAATAGTATTACAAGATTACTATTCCCACTACCCTTTAAAATCATGAAAAAAAGCCCCAGTACCTAAAAAGGCTGAAGCTTCATTAAATTTCCTTATTCCATAATTGCTTTTAATACTGCTTTTTGAACGTGGAGACGATTTCCCGCTTGTTCGAATATAACTGAATGTGGTCCATCAATCACATCGGCCGTAACTTCTTCACCACGATGAGCTGGTAAACAGTGCATGAACATGTAGTCTTCATTAGCAGCACTTACAAGCTCTGAATTAACTTGATATGGCATAAACGCCTTAAGTCTTTCTTGCTGTTCCTTTTCTTGCCCCATGCTAGCCCATACATCTGTGTAAATATAATCGGCACCTTCTAGGCCACAGACTGGATCATGGCTAACCTCAATAACTGCATGTGTTTCCTTTGCAATTTCTTTTGCCTTCTCTACGATAAAAGCCTTCGGAGCATAATTAGGCGGACAAACAACCGTACAGTCCAATCCAACCTTTGCCGAAGCAATCATTAGCGAATGAGCAACATTATTGCCATCCCCAACATAGACAAGTTTGCTTCCTTTGAAGATTTTATTTTTTTCATAAATCGTGAGTAAGTCAGCTAATGCTTGGCATGGGTGATAATCTTCTGTTAAACCGTTAATGACTGGAATATTTGCGAATTTAGCGAGTTCCTCAATTTTTTCATGTTCAAATGTACGGATCATAATTGCATCTACATACTCAGATAGGACCATTGCTGTGTCGGCAATTGATTCTCCTCTACCTAACTGCATATCATTGCTATTTAGGTAGATTGCATTTCCCCCAAGCTGAAGCATGCCTGCCTCAAATGATACTCTTGTACGGGTTGAATGCTTTTCAAAGATCATCGCTAAGGTTTTTCCTTTTAAATACGGTGTGTCTTCCCCATTTTTATGCTTTTGTTTTATTTCAATAGCTGTATCCAACAAATTGATAATTTCTTCGCCCTTTAAATCAAGGAGAGTGAGTAGATCCTTTCCCTTTAGAACATTTTTAGCATTATGTTTAATAGCAGTTGTCATTTGCTAATCACTTCTTTCTGGTTATTAAATGTATTTCTTCGTTCTTGAATCGACATTACGGAAAAATGCGATACCCGGAACGCTTTTAAGAATGCATGTAATGTTTCAATTTCAGTGAATACATGAATTCGTTTTTGACTTGCCTCTAACTTATTCTTTTTCGCACTTTTCTCACCTGTAAGGCTTACAAATGCTAAAGCTTTTTCACTCTTACACCATTCTGAAATGTCGTTAGCAACATACGTTTTTAGTCCCATTTCCTTAGCTATTTGGTTTACTTCTTCAGGAATATAATCCGCATCGAAGACAATTTCATCAGCGCCTTTTTTTGAAATGATGTAGCTATGGAAAACTTTTGTTAGTGCTTCATCAATTGTTGCAGCAATGCTGATTCCTTCACCGGTAGATTTCATTTCAGGTCCTACTGTCGGATCACCGAGTAGTTTATATGTTGAGAAAACTGGATATTTCACTGTATAGAACGGTAAATCACGTAATAATCCACTTTCTGAAGTTACTTCTTGTAGTGATCTACCAAGCACAAGTTTTGACGCTAGTTGAGCCATTGGAATCCCTGTAATTTTGCTAATAACTGGTACCGTACGGCTTGCTCTTGGGTTCACTTCGAGTACATAAATTTGATTGTTACTGATTACGAATTGTATGTTCATAATACCTTTAAAGTCTAATTCACGAACAATCTTAGTAGCATAGGTTTCAACCGTTTTCTTGTTATCTTCTGTTAAAGAAACTGCAGGCATTATCGCATGACTGTCACCAGAGTGAACGCCTGCTTTTTCAATGTGTTCAACAATGGTTGGAATTAAAATCTCGTCGCCATCAGAAAGCAAATCAACTTCGATTTCTAATCCAGGTACATATGCATCAATCAGAAGTGGATACGTATCCTTTGTTATGTCTTTTAAAAATAATACAAGCTCGTCCTCATCAGTTATTACGAGCATTCCCTTGCCGCCAATAACATACGAAGGACGGATTAAGACAGGATAACCTATCACCTTAGCCTTTTCCACTAATTCCTCCGCATTAACGGCAATCTCACCAGGAATATGCGGAATATTCGTTTTTTCTAAAAGCTGATAAAAACGGTCACGGTCCTCAAGCTGGTCAATAATATCGTGTGTGATTCCAACAATTGAAATACCTGCAGCTTCTAATCCTTGGGCAAGATTAATCGCGGTTTGACCACCAAATTGAACCATTACTTGATCCACTTTTTCTGCTTCAATTACATTTAATACATGTTCAAGAGTTAAGGGTTCAAAAAATAATTTGTCAGCAATCTCATAATCGGTACTTACAGTTTCAGGATTGTTATTCATCAAAATGGTTTCGTAACCCTCGTCTTGTAGCGCAAATATCCCATGAACTGAGCTATAGTCAAACTCAATGCCTTGACCGATTCGAATAGGTCCAGAGCCAAGAATTAATACCTTTTGCTTTTCGGAAACGTCCAGCTCATTTTCACCAAAATAACTTGAATAATAGTAAGCAGTTTGTGCAGCAAACTCTCCTGCACAGGTATCCACGCATTTGTAACTTGGAATAATGCCAAGTTCTTTTCGTTTTGCACGAACCATCCATTCCTCTACGTGACAAAGGAACGCAATATACTGATCGGAGTACCCTTTTTCCTTTATATTTTGCATAAATTCTACAGTAAAATCATTAAGTGCAGTTTGTTGAATTTTTTCTTCAGTGTCTACTAAGACCTTGAACGTCTCTAGGAAAAATAAATCTATTTTTGAAATCGAATGAAGTTCCCCGACAGTTGTTCCTCTTCTTAACAATTCAAGAACAGCAAAGAAACGATTTTCACTTCCATTTTCAACAAGTTGGAGGAGTTCGTCACCAGATTTATTTACAATTGCAGGTAAACGAAGGCTTTTATTATCGCCTTCTAACGAATGTACAGCTTTTTGAATGGCACTTTCTAGATTTCGGTCAATGGCCATTACCTCACCAGTTGCTTTCATTTGAGTTCCAAGCGTAGTAGGAACATCTGTAAACTTATCAAATGGAAAGCGTGGGAATTTAACAACAACATAATCTAACGCTGGTTCAAAGCTAGCGAATGTTTTTCCTGTAACCGGGTTTACTAATTCATCTAATGTATATCCTACCGCAAGCTTTGCGGCCATTTTTGCGATTGGATATCCAGTTGCTTTTGAAGCTAGTGCTGAAGAACGACTAACTCGTGGATTTACTTCAATTAGATAATAATTCTTACTAAATGGATCCAAAGCAAATTGAATGTTACAGCCGCCAATAATACCTAAAGCAGAAATAATCTGAATAGATGCAGCTCGTAGCATTTGATATTCTTCATCTGTTAGTGTTTGTGATGGTGCCACAACGATTGAATCACCAGTATGGACTCCAACGGGATCAATATTTTCCATGTTACAGATGGTAATGCAGGTTCCCTTTTTGTCCCTCATTACCTCATATTCAATCTCTTTATATCCAGCAATACTTTTTTCAATCAAACATTGAGTAATTGGGCTTTCGGATAAGCCATTTTTCGTTAGTTCTTCTAATTGTTGCAGTTCATGCGCAATGCCTCCTCCTGTTCCCCCCAATGTGTAAGCTGGACGAACAATGACAGGAAATCCAACCTTTTCTGCAAAAGTTTTCGCTTCTTCAACTGTTGTTACAATTTCACTATCCGGTACTGGCTCATTTAGTTCATTCATTAAGCTTCGAAAGGCCTCACGGTCCTCTCCCTTTTTGATGGATTCAATATGAGTACCAAGTACTTTCACATTATACTTATCTAAAATACCTGCTTCACTTAAACTAAAAGCTAGGTTGAGACCTGTCTGACCACCAAGTGTTGCGAGTAAACCGTCTGGACGTTCCTTTGCAATGATTTTTTCAAGGCTTTCAACAGTTAATGGTTCAAAATATACTGTGTCTGCATTGACCTCATCTGTCATAATGGTTGCTGGATTATTATTTACTAAGATGACTTTATAGCCTTCTTCACGTAGAGCTCTGCACCCCTGTGTCCCAGAATAATCAAATTCTGCTGCTTGCCCGATTACAATGGGTCCAGAGCCAATTACTAATATAGATTGTATTGAATGATCCTTAGGCATATATCTCTTCTCTCCTAACAGTACAGTTGTTGGCTATAAATTCATCAAAAACCCAACTGCTTTCAGCTGGTCCTGGGTGTGCTTCCGGATGAAATTGAACCGTTAAAATTGGAAGCGTTGAATGCGTTAATCCTTCTACTGACTTGTCATTGCAATTTATAAAGCGCGCTTTCAGTTTTGTTTCACTCAAACTGTCTTCATCAACTACATAACTATGGTTTTGTGAGGTAATATAAACTTTATCATTAAGCAAATCTACCACTGGTTGATTTGCACCTCTATGGCCGAATTTCAACTTCTTTGTATCTCCACCAAGGCTTAAGGCAACAAGCTGATGTCCTAAGCAAATGGCTAGTGTTGGAAAGTATTCGATCATCTGCTTAATTGTCGGGAGATGTTCAGCTAGAGCCTTTGGATCTCCAGGACCATTTGACAAGACAATACCATTTGGTTGAAGTTGTTTGACCTTTTCAAAAGATGTGGTATAAGGAACTACAGTTACCGTACATCCCTTTGATAAAAGAGATTGTAAGATGGATCTCTTATACCCAAAATCAACTAATACAATGTGGTTATCTCCTGTACCAAATGTTTGCCACTCCTTACTGGATACTTCTCCCACAGGATTAGCAGTAACAGACATGGCCGGTACATCAAACGAAGGAGAATCACTTATTACAGCCTGCATTGTTCCTTCAGTTCTAATTCTCTTTACAATTGCACGAGTATCAACATGGGATAGCAATGGTATATTCCATTTCTCAAGATACTGTTTTAAGGAATACTTTGCATTATAGTGAGAATAAGAATCCTTTGTTTCATATACAATGACTCCAGCCACGTGAGGTTCTTTACTTTCAAAATCGAATTCATTTATTCCATAGTTTCCGATTAATGGGTATGTGAAAACAATGATTTGATTTTTATAAGAAGGATCCGTTAACACTTCCTGATACCCAGTCATCCCAGTATAAAATACGATTTCACCGTTCGTTACAGCCTTTTCAGAAGCTTGCGATAACGTTCCTTCAAAGCTTTCACCATTTTCTAAATGCAGATATCCCTTCATTGTTTCACCTCGTATTTTTATTTATGCAGACGTATTTTTATACAAATATATTCAAAAAAAATTCGATACGATAAGCTGGTAGTTAGATAGATTCCTAACTACCAGCATCAATCCTAGGCAATATGTACTGCCACAAGTGTTTCTTTAATCATCTTAACCGCTTCATCGATTTCTTCGTAAGTAACAGTTAATGGTGGTAATAAGCGAATGACATTCGGGCCAGCTGGAAGAGTTAAAAGACCATTTTCTCGAAGTGCCGTAATCGAAGCAGCTACCTCTTCCTTACAAGCAATCCCTACGATTAATCCACTACCACGAATCTCTGTAACTAAGTCCTGATCTGCCAGTGCTGTAGTAAGCTCATTTTGTAAATAAGCCCCTTTTTTCTCAACTTCTTCTAAAAACTCATCCTGAAAAATAATCGATAGGGTGGCTTTAGCAGAAGCTAATGAAATCGGGTTTCCACCGAAAGTTGACCCATGTGAACCAGGGCCAAATGCATCCTTCAGTTTTTCCTTACCAAGCATAGCACCAATCGGTAGGCCGCTTCCTAAACCTTTTGCTAACGTAATAATATCTGGTGTAAGGTTGAAATGCTGATGAGCAAAGGCCTTCCCAGTACGACCAATCCCTGTTTGAACTTCATCTATAATAAATAGGGAACCATGTTTTGCACAAAGTTCTTCAATCTTTTTAAGGAACTCTTCTGTTCCAGGGACAACTCCACCTTCCCCCTGCACAACTTCTACCATAACCGCTGCAACTTCATCATCCATTTCACGCTCTAACGTGTCACAGTCATTGTATGGAAGATAGACAAATTCCTGCAAGAGAGGGCCAAATCCTGTATGAATTTTTTCCTGTCCCGTAGCTGCCATAGTTCCAAATGTTCTTCCATGGAAAGATTGTTTAAATGTAATGACTTTTGATTTTTGAGTGTATTTACGAGCGAGTTTTAAAGCTGCTTCATTTGCTTCAGCTCCACTATTACAATAGAAAACAGCATCAAGCTCTGAATTTGATACTAGCTTTTCAGCCACTTCTTGTTGAATATCTGACTTAAACAAATTTGATACATGCCAATATTTCTGCAACTGTTCTTCTACTGCTTTCATAACCTTGGGGTGGCGATGTCCTAGATTACAAACTGCGATTCCGGAAACGAAATCCAAGTATTTTTTTCCTTTATTGTCTACAATGATTGCACCTTCTGCAGATTCAACTGTTAAATCCCATCTTGCATAGGTTGGAAATAGTGCATCCATTATACCACCTCTAGTTCTTTTACGATTTTTGTTCCTTTTAACGATCCATCTACGGATAATAACGAGCTTTTCCCGTTAATAATCGTTATTTCATTAAGTTCCCCATCATTCAAAGCTGTGAGGGCTGCTTTTACTTTAGGAATCATTCCCCCGTAGATCGTCCCTTCATCGATGAGGGATAAAACTGAATCTGTTGTAAGCGATGGTAAGACTTCTCCGTCTTTTTTAATTCCATCTACATCGGTTACGAATAATAAATGTTTTGCCTGAAGGGCTATGGCAACACTTGCTGCAGCAGTGTCAGCATTGATATTGAATTTGCTAAAGTCCTCATCAATCCCAATTGGAGAAATTACCGGAACATAATTTTGAGAAATTAGAAACTCCAGGAATGAAACATTAACATCTACAATTTCGCCAACATACCCCAATTTTTCAAGGTCCACAGGCTTCACTTTTATTAGTTCTGCATCACAGCCAGATACCCCAACTGCTGGGATACCAGCCTTCCCAAGCTCAACTACAACCTTTTTATTAACCGTTCCTGATAATACCATTTCAACAACATTAAGGACCTCTTTTGTTGTTTTTCTTAACCCGTTAACAAATTCGCTTTTTAAGTTCAGTGAGGCGAGGGTCTGAGCTATTTCAGGCCCGCCACCATGCACAACAACTACATTATAGCCACTGTTTTTTAATTCTTTAATACTATTAAAAAATGAGTCTGACAACTCACTGAGTATACTACCTCCACATTTGATAACAATTGTCTCCATTTCAAGTCTCCTTATGTTCGGTAGCTTGCATTTATCTTGACATAATCATAGGTTAAATCACAGCCCCATGCCGTACCAGTACCTTTTCCTAAATGGAGGTCAACGTGTATAACAATATCAGTACCTTCAAGATATTCTTTTGCAAGCTCTTCTGAGAAAGTCAACGGCTGACTTCCTTGTAGCATTTGGATTGTTCCAATTGAAATATCTACATTATCCGGATTCACAGTAGCTGTACTGTGACCTATCGCTCCAATAATTCTTCCCCAGTTCGCATCTGCTCCATAGATTGCTGTTTTAACAAGGTTTGAACCGACAATCTTTTTAGCAATAATACGTGCATCGACATCTGATACAGCTCCCGTTACATTCACTTCAACCAGTTTTGTAGCTCCTTCTCCATCCTTTGCAATTTGCTTTGCAAGATCTTCGAAAGTGGATTGAAGTGCAGAAACAAATGAATCCCATTCAGGATGTTCTTGTGTAAGTTGATCATTTTCCGCCAAGCCACTGGCCATTACCAAAACCATATCATTTGTTGAGGTCTCTCCATCGACTGTGATTTGGTTAAAGGTCACATCTGTCACTGTTTTTATTGCAGCTTGTAGGGATTTTGAATCAATATTAGCATCAGTTGTTACAAAACCTAGCATCGTTGCCATGTTTGGATGAATCATCCCAGAGCCTTTTGCTGCTCCACCAATTGAAATCGTCTTTCCATCAATTGTTGTTTGGTAACATGCTTTTTTCATAACTAAATCTGTTGTTAAAATAGCCGTTTGGAAGCTTTCAGCTGCTTCTACTGTATCAGTTGGCTGAAGTTGTTTAATGCCTGCTTTTATTTTATCCATCGGTAATAATTCCCCGATGACACCCGTTGAAGCAACTGCAACTAAATGATCTTCAATACCAAACTGAGTTGCAGATTCAGCTCTCATTTCGTATGCATCTAACAAACCTTGCTCACCAGTACATGCATTAGCACATGCACTATTGATCACAACAGCCTGTAATTTGTTCTCTACGGCAATACTCTCTTTCGTAACCTTTAAAGGAGGGGCTTGAAAATGACTTTGCGTATATACAGCGGCACAGTTAGCCGGAACATCACAAACAATCGCTCCTAAGTCTTTCTTTTTATAACGTAATCCGGCATGGACTCCTGCTGTTTTAAAACCTTTTGGGGTTACAACAGTTCCCTCTTCCAATTTTATTATTTGAATCTCCTTCATATCTATCATGCAAAGTCACTCCTTATCTATCAATCATAATTCTATTATGGGAATAGAGGGACATAGTGTAATCCCGTATTTTCTTCTAAACCTAACATTATATTTGCATTTTGGATGGCCTGACCAGCAGCCCCTTTAACTAAATTATCGATGACTGACACAACGGTAATTCGATTTGTTCGCTCATCTAATGCAAGGCCAATATCACAATAATTCGTTCCATAAACCTCTTTTGTGGCAGGAAATGCGCCTTTTTCTCGGATTCTTACAAATGGAGCATCTTGATAGCTTTCCTTATAAAGTTCATAAAGTTGGTCCATTGTAAATGTCTCTACTGCACGATTGATATACATCGTTGACATAATTCCCCTGGTCATTGGAACCAAATGTGTACTAAACGTCACGTATGGGATTGAATCGTCCCACCCTTGTATCACCTGTTCAATTTCCGGAATATGTTGATGTTGATTTACCTTATAAATTGAAAAGTTATCATTGCTTTCAGAGAAATGCGTAGTTCTAGAAGGGCTCTTTCCAGCTCCGGATATTCCTGATTTAGCATCGATCACAATTGATTTTTCATCTATTAGTTTATGTTTCACTAACGGAGCTAAACCAAGCACTGTTGCAGTGGGATAGCACCCAGGATTGGATATAAAACTACTACTCTTAATTTCTTCTTTATTCCATTCAGGAAGACCATATGTAGCTTTGTCTAGGTCTGCTTGTAGGGCGCTTGGCTTTTTATACCATTGTTCATAGGCACTAGGATTTTTTAAACGATAATCCCCAGATAGATCAATAATCTTCACATTTTCTTTCAATAGTTCAGGTACAATCGTGGTTGATACCCCTGATGGTGTAGAAAGAAATACAACATCAACTTCATTTGCAATCTTAGGAATATCAATATCTTCTAAAGAATGATTTACCAGATTAGTAACATGGGGGTAGACCTCTGAAAGCTTCATCCCTGTTTGAGACGAAGTGTGAACAGAATGAACGTCTATAGTTGGGTGGTTTGTCAATAGTCTTAATAATTCAATTCCGCCATAACCAGTAACCCCTATAATTGCCGCTTTCAATATATCCACCTCATTGTTTTTAGTTACAAATTAAATTTTGAAATATGTTTCATTATAAGTCCGTATAAAAATAAAATCAATTGTATTTTTATAAATAATTCAGTTTTTTTATACAAAAAAACCACCAGTAGTCGATGGTTTTATAATTACCCTCCACTTACTGGTGGAATCAACGCCACTGTATCTCCTGCTTTTACAACGTCCTTATCTCCTGCATACTCTTCGTTAATTGCAAACATAATTTGGTCAAGGTTTATTATACCATGGTCGTTCGAAAGCTTTTCTTTCAAATCTGTTACAGTTAGCTCATTTTCATGTAAAATTATTCTATCTGTTCCTGCCATTTCCTGTAAATGAGCAAAGAATAAAACAGTTATCATTTTAGATCCTCCTCTTCTGGTCGACCGGTTAGATATTGTTTTGTCTCTAATTGATCGCCTATCCACATTTCTCCATCTTCCCAATGCTCCTTTTTCCAAATAGGAACAATCTGTTTAATCCTTTCGATTGCATACTCGTTTGCAGCGTAGGCATCCTTACGATGTGGTGTGGAGACTGCGATGACAACAGCAGCTTCTGATATATCCAATCGACCAATTCGGTGAATAATGGCCGTTTTAGCTTCTGGCCATTTTTCAGCTATTTCCTCACCAATTTGAGCAAGCTTTTTTTCTGCCATTGAAACATATGCATCATATTCTAAATAGAGGGTCCGTTTCCCCTTCGTGAATTCGCGGACTGTGCCGATAAAAGTAGTAACAGCACCGGCCTCACGTCTAACGACTTTATTCGTAACTTCTTCAACATTGATAGGTTCTTTCGTAATTTTATATAATGTATTATTCATTGATTTACCTCCCTCAATCCAAATACGCATAGGCGTATTTGCGCACAGACTTTTTACGCCACACGATGCGGGTCACAAAAAAGTTGCCATAGACGTGGCGTTCTTAGTCCTTTATCTTATTCTCGTAAACTTCTTTAAAAAATCTGTTGCATCCGCCGGAGACATTTAACTTCATTCTACTCAGGATTGCTCCTTTAAACTTCATTACTACATTTATCCTTTTTGAATAAAGTTAAATATCCATTCTAAATAAATTTCTTCATCTTTTATATGAAAAAGAGGAAAATTAGATTCGATTGGAATCCAAGAAATAACTGCTACTATGTTTGTTAATGAAGTTAGCAACTCCTTGTCCGCGTCATTCCTAATCAGAACAATTTTGGGATAATCGGCTAATTTAAACCCCTCAATTAATACCATATCATTTTCAAAAAAAGCATACAGCTGAATGAGTTTTTCTAAAGTCCAGCCGGAAGTCTTTGCTTCTAGCTGAAGACTTCCACCGCCTTCAACAATAGTTGCAGATGCACCTGCTTTAAAGTGTCTCGAAGAATCTTTTTCTTTATTAAGTCCCTTCAGAATGCTTGTATGTCCATGATGTTTAATTGTTGCAATCCTAACCCCAAGTTCTGTGCCTCTTTTTACAATTTTTTCAACTAACGTTGTTTTCCCACTGTTTTGATATCCAACGATTTGTAAAAGTGGAAACCTTATTTCCAAGGCCACATACTTCCTTCCTGATCTTCCAGTAATAACACATCCACTTCGTCGCCTTTTCCAAACCCGCGTGTTCCACCGGGTAACACCATTAATGCGTTCGCCCCGGCAAGCGAGGAAACTACATTCGATTTATCAAGCCCACTAGGCGCCACCAAAATTTTGCCATCAGAGAAGCTAATTCTACTCCGTACAAACCTTGTAAATGGGTTTGGTTTTGGAAAGTCAGCATTGAGTTCAGCTTGTATTTTTAATAGATGTGGATGATTCGAATATAATCTTGTTCGCACCACTGGTCTGACTAATAGTTCGAAGCCAACATAACAGGCAGAAGGATTGCCAGATAAGCCAAACAATAGCTTGCCATTTAGTTGAGCAACCGTTGTGACACTACCAGGCCTCATTGCAATTTTATTAAATAATACTTCTGCACCTAATTTTTCATAAATTGCCGGTAGATAATCATAATCCCCAACTGAAACTCCACCCGTTGTAATGAGAATATCAACTTCATCTAATGCGTTTTTGATTGCCTCATAGCAAAGGTCAAAATCATCCGAAAGTTTACCGAAATAGTTGGGCTTTGCACCTACTCTTTCAATTTGTGCACTGACCATATAAGAATTGCTGTTACGAATTTTCCCAGGTAGTAATTCTTCATTAACATCAAGCAACTCTGTTCCGGTAGCGTAAATGCCGATTACAGGTTTCTTTGCAACTTCTACTTGATGATAGCCAAAGGTTGCTAAAAGTGCTTTTACTCCAGGGTTAATGAAGATTCCTTTTTCGACTAGGACAGAATCTTTTTTTGTATCTTCACCTTGGAATGAAACATTATCTCCGGATTTAAAAGGTCTTTTAATCGACATGTATTTTTTGCCATTACGTTCGTATTCATTGGTCAATTCCAGCATAACAACCGCATCGCATTCAGCTGGCATTTGCGCCCCTGTCATGATTCGAACTGCTTGAAAAGCATCTACCTTTTTCGTAGCAATTGAACCTGCTCCAATTTCTTCTATTACTTCAAATTCAATTGGATGGTCCTGTCTGGCGTCTATTGTATCCGCTGACCTTAAAGCAAAGCCATCATATGGGGAACGATTGAAATGAGGGACATCGTGATCAGCAATTAAATCCTCTGCTAAAAATCGTCCATAACTGGCCTCTATCGGTACTAATTCTTTTGTACCTGTACCCGCAAATTCCATTACACGAGATACCGCTTCTGGAACCGGTATCGGTGTTCGTTTTTCAACCATGTTATCCACTCGCTTCTTTTATCTACTTTTTTCCTATTGTAGTATATTTAAACAAAAACCACTACTTTCTTGCAGTGATGTCATTAAGTTGAATAATTCCTTCTTCTAATTTATCATCAACAACTTTAGCATCTATAATATGTTGAACAATTAAATGATTAGCATTATCAAATAGCTCTTTTGTATTTGATATTTCATTCATTACATCTTGTGAAAACTCCTTTTGTTCCTCGATTGTGTCCAAGACCAAGTGAACTTCTTGTTGCACAGACTGAATCACTGTCATAATGTAATTAAATCTTTCGGTTGTATTTATACTTACATCAACCCCTAAATGAACAAGACTTGTACTGTGTGTAGTCGATTGTAAGGATTCATTGATTTCTTTCTGAATCGCCTTTGTGAGTGAACTAATATGCTCCGTACTAACTGCCGTACTCTCTGCTAATTTTCTAACCTCTGCAGCCACAACTGAAAATCCTTTCCCCTGCTCACCTGCCCTAGCAGCTTCAATTGAGGCATTTAATGCTAATAAATTAGTCTGATCTGCAATCTCTTTAATGACTCCAACAATATCCTCGATTTCCCTTGAGCGGCTATTAAGATGATTCATTTTTTCAGATGTATCATTTAATTGGCTTCCAAGCTTTTTCATGATTGATTCAACCTCTAATACTTCGTTCTTTCCTTCCGTTGATTTTGTAACCATATCACTTGCTGCTGATAGTAAGGATTGACCATTTTCATATAATTTCGTTGAATTTTGAAAGGATAAGAGACTTAACTCTTCCACTCTATCGAATTTAGACTTTATTTTTGCTACGAGTTCACCTAAAACATGATGCTGTCCATTAACATGCTCATGCTGTTCAATTGTCGCCACAAGCTCTTCGTAAAAATGTTTAATAAACGTAGCAGTGCTTTCATTTTGCCGATCTCTTTCATTTATTAATTCTTCTAATTCTCTTTTTAGTTGGATATTTTCTTTTTCGAGATCTTCTATATATTGTTTACGAATAAACATTTACCCCAACTCCTTGCAGCCATCTTAATATAGCTTAATACTATCAAACTTGTCCCATTTGTATTTGTGATTTCCATCACTTTCATCTTATTTTTCGACGATTATTATGCAAAAGTGTGATTCGCATCACCTCATTTGATTGTGTTACAAGCTATGCTAGAAGTAGCTTACTAAATAGGAGGTAGAATCATGGAACACACTTTTACTGAACAACATATCATTGGAGAAATTGTAACTGAGTTTCCGAAGGCTGGAGACCTTTTCAAAAAACTTCGAATTGATTTTTGCTGTGGTGGAAACCGACCACTTATAGATGCAATTGAGGAAAGAAATCTTTCAAAAGATGAAGTTTTAACTAAACTAAATGCTCTTTACCAAGACTTGAAAGAATTAAATGAAAAAACGGTGGATTGGAAAGCTGCGAGCTATTCAGAATTAATTGATCATATCGTTAATAAACACCATCGTTATTTAAATGAAGAACTTCCACAGCTTAGTCCATATGTAACAAAGGTATTACGCGTTCACGGTGGAAATCATCCACACCTAGCAAGGGTACATTCACTTTTTAATCAATTGAAGGTTGAGCTAGAACAACACACTATTAAGGAAGAAGCAGATTCTTTTCCACTCATCGTAAAATTTGAAAAAGAACCAACTGCTGAAAATCATGAATTAGTGAAGAAGCATGTAATCGAATTAGAAGACGATCATGATGAGGCCGGAAATATTATAAAAGAAATTCGTAACATCACAAATGATTTCCAACCACCAATCGGTGCATGTGGAACGTATCGTCTTGTCTACCAACGTCTCGAGGCACTTGAAGCAGATTTATTCGAGCATATTCATTTAGAAAATAATATACTTTTTCCAAGAGTTGCGGCTGGCAACTAACACCAAATCAAAAAGAGCTGACATATGTCAGCTCTTTTTTATGTCATCCGTTCATCCAGTTCTTTTGCATGAATATTCAGGTTAATATATTTCCTTTTTTTCATAGTTGTATTCTTATTGATTTCAGGCTTTCCTAAAAATACCCGTCCAATAAATAAAATACAGATCGCTACTCCTAATACAAACATCGCTTTTCCTAGCTGTTGTTGGGCTGTCACTAAGTAGTTATTACAAAGACGGACTGGTGATATTGAATAAAGCCAGCTCATCACAAAAATCATAGAAATCAGATTAGCCCAAATAAAGGCTTTACTTATCGGACCTAGCAGTTGCCAACTATAATACAAGAGTACCCCCACAAGAAGTGATAGGCTCATATATTTCGCAATCTCCATGATTGGCTCATTAAGTGCGGCATCTACTGACCTAGGCAACAGCCAAAACCCTACAACGCATATTGCTGTAAATATACCCGCAATACCATTTTCATTGTAAAACACGAAGAAACCTCGCCATTTTCTCGGAAACCCTTTTGCAAGAAAAAATCCACTTCCTATTAATAGTGGATATTGAATAAGCATTGTTCCAACCATACTCTCTTCTAACAATGACATTATATACGGAAGTGAAACGAATAGAAGTAAAAGTAGCCCTATCATTACATATCGAAAACGGTACATATTTTCACCTCTAGAATAGGATAGAATCCATGTATTCCACAACAACTTGTGGTGTTTGGTAATCAAAGATATTCGTTAATTTTCCATCTGGATTAATCACATAAAATGCAGAATTGTGCTCATAGCCCCCGTATTCATTAGGGATAACTACTACTTCAAGGGCGTCAAGGACATTCTTTAATTCCTGCTCATCCTGAATAGTGGCCATTTTCCAATGCTCCCCATCTGCACCAAAATGATTAGAATATGATTTTAATACCGTCGGAGAATCATTCTCTGGGTCAAAGCTTATGCTTACAAGCACAACTTCTTTCCCTAGGACATCATTAGGAATATTTTCATAAATTTCTGCAAAATTTCTTTCTAAAACCGGACATACGTCCCCACACGATGTATACATGAAGGTTAAAAGCGTATATTTCCCTTTTAACTCTTGTAGTTGAAAGTTTTCTGAATTGGAATCAATTAATGTAGCAGATGGGAGCTTTGGCTGCTCCCTTTCTAATTCAATAATTCTTGCTTTCTCAGCCGTAAAAGCCCGTAATCCATCTGTACCTATCCATAGCAATGAAAGACCCGCTACAAGTGCAAATAGAATTCCAATACTTTTACGCAACATGACGATCTGATCCTATTTTTTCTTTAAATTTATAATCAATTGACCTGCAGAAATTCCAAAAGCGGATTATAAATATCAATACAGCTAAGACTATAAAGATACCGAAAATAGCTCCCATACGGTCATATGGAATCCACTCTGGAAAATGCTCCGCCCATCTTCTTGGAGCTCCGACCTTACCGGAAAATAGAAAAGATCCACATAATCCAATGAAAAACATGATGTATACCCAAAAGCTAATTCCATCAATTGCTGTTTCCTTCTCTTTTTTATTCACTTTTGCCAAGTAATACATAAATCCAAATAGCATCGCAGTTGCACCTAATCCCATATACATATGGAAATGACCTGGTACCCATTTTGTGTTATGCATGACATGGTTTACAACAATTGTTGCATCAATAATTGCTGGTACGACTCCGATTACCCAACCAAACATGGATAAAAACATGAACGAAGAGGCAATGTCCCATTTAATTCCTGAACGATAGACAATCATTAGCGCACCGTATGCTGTGATAACTAATACTGGTAATCCGTTTGCATAGGAGAGTACTTGTCCAATTATAATCATCCACTTTGGTAATGCAAAGTCCATTAACAAGTGATGAGTATAAATAGTAATCGTAAATAATGTTGAACAGTTCCACGCAATTAAGAATGGGCGGTTTGCCTTCCATGGACGATTTGTATAAGCCGCTAATATCTCATAAACTGCGATAACTCCCATGTAAATAATAGAGTTTGCAAAGATATGACCAAATGCATATGTTAGATTTTTTGCAAGCATTGGATCAATTGTGATTGTTGGAATATATAGATTAATAAGGTTCATAACGAGTGCTGTTGCACCTGCGATTAATGCAGTGGTGTTTACAATTGAAACCATTGTACTAGCAACGACAGCAGCTGGGGGACCATAGCCCTTTACCTTACCGAAGACAATAGACCACCCTAAACCTTCTCCTAAACTTCCATATTGTTTAATAATCGCTCTAGCAACATCCAAATTTAACAATAAGAATCCTACCCCAAGTATGAGCATACCACCTAAATATAGTGTTGCTCCCGCCATCTCCCATCCACCAGCAGAGATAGCTGGTAGCGGATATAAAAACGTCCAAGCTCCTGCAAAGTCAAATACAAATATTCCTACCAATACCATTAGGACACCGATAATGAATGTGATAAAATTTGTGATTAAAATAGCTTTGCTTAATTTTACATATTTACTTAAGAAGAACCACATGACTGCAGCTGCGGCTAATGCTGCGGCCCCTATCATTCCCGTTCCATGGACGGTCATAATTTCATAAAAGAATGCAGGGTCCACATCAATCATTTTTCCTTGTGCAAATAGCATTAAGACTCCGAATACCATCATTGAGAAAATGATGAGGCTACCTGTTAATAGATAAATAGCGATTGTTTTGTTTCGAGAGTTATTTGTCGCTCCCATTACCATATTAGTAGACATTGTTAACCCCCTCCTTAATTTGTTACGACAATTTCACCAACCATGAGATGGTGAGCAAGCCCACAGTATTCCATACATAATATTTGATATGTCCCAGGCTCCGAGAATGTGTAGTAAATCGTATTAGTATAATCTGGCATTGCCTGAGTTTGTGCTAATAAATTCATGTCTTTGTCATAGATACCAAAGCCATGGTTAACATCTAAGCTTGTGATATCGAATTCAATTGGCTCCCCCACTTTGAATTCCATTAGACTCATGTTCCATCCAAATTGAACGGCTTCAACATCGACAATGACTGGATTTTCTTCTTGTCCATATACCGGTCTTTCAAATGGAAGATCCTGTAGTGTAAAATACGTTAAAGTTCCAAATACAACGAGTAGAACTAAGAAATAAATCGTTCTAAAACGGTACCATTTTTTCTGAATTGGTTCATACTCTCTTCGCTTATTAGTTTTTAATACGACGGTAATAAAAATAACTGTAATTAAGGCCATTAAAATAATGGAAAGATACCAAGCGGCTGTTTGGTACAAAGAAACCCCCTCCTAATTTCTCTTTTCAGCAAGATTGTCACATATTGCTCAGCCATAAATCTGTTAAGTTTGTCACAAAATGGGACTGAAACAAAAAAAGACACATTCTTGTCAAGAATGCATCTTTATATAACGACTATTTAATTAAGTAGGTTAACGCCAGCATTAGGAATGAGATGAAGACCGTTGTTAATACCCATAGCCAGGCCAATTCCATATTTCCGGTATCAATGGCAACATAGATTGCTGTTGGCAGTGTTTGTGTTTTTCCTGGTATATTACCAGCAAACATCAGGGTTGCACCAAACTCCCCAAGTGCTCTAGTAAAACTCAAGATAAAACCCGTTACAATTGCTTTCAACGATAAAGGAATCGAAATGAACAGAAATATACTAAATTCATTTGCTCCATCCGTTCTTGCCGCATCCTCAATATCTGTATTTACTGTTTGAAATCCCGTCTTTACGGATTGGTACATTAACGGAAAGGCAACAACAGTCGAAGCAATAACAGCTGCCCACCACGTAAACATAATCGGTTGTCCTGTTAATTTCTCAAGAAACGTTCCTACAAAACTATTTCGTCCAAAAATCACAATTAATAAAAAACCAACAACCGATGGAGGCAAAACCAGTGGCAGCATTAACAATGTTTCCAGAAAGAGCTTTCCTTTAAATTGCTTATGTGCCATCCATTTGCCTATGATTAGGCCAAGGAGTAAGACAATACAACCTGCCGTTATGGCGATGGTGATCGATAGTTTAATAGGTGACCAAAAAGTAAGTTCCATTATACAAACCTCAATTGTTAAAAATTGTTCAAAATGTCAGGAATCCTTATTTTCCAAGGTATTATGCTTCAAAAATGAAGTAAGTGTGATTTATTATACACCTACTGTCTGCCTAACATTATATGATTTTCTTAGAAACAAGTATAGCATTCCTATTTGGAAGGTGGTACCTATGAGTCAATTAGCATTACATCAATCAACCATTTCAGATGAATTAACCGAGCTTCTTAAATCAGCTAATCAAGTCATCAATATGAAAAAAGGAACCTATTTATTTCGTGAAGGAATGAAAGCTTCTGAACTCTATCTGATTCTATCAGGGCGTGTAAAGGTAAGTAAAGGGACATCGGATGGCAATGAGTTATCGCTTCGAATCTGTAGCCAAAATGAAATCGTTGGGGAGTTGACCCTATTTACAGATCAACCTAAATATTTATTTGATTGCAGGATATTGGAGGATTGTGAAGTTGCTGTAATTCAAAAGGATGAATTAGAAAAAAAACTCTTTGAAAATACAACACTAGCATTTGAATTTATGAAGTGGATGAGTGATCATTTCCGAAAAACACAAACAAAGTTTAGAGACCTTGTTTTATTAGGCAAAAAAGGAGCATTATATTCCACATTAATTAGGATGACCAACAGCTATGGGGTTGAAAAGGAAAACGGCACTTTAATTGACCTACGTCTGACCAATCAGGAACTAGCTAATTTTTGTGCAACCACAAGAGAAAGTGTAAACCGGATGCTGCATGATTTACGAGTGAAGGATATTATTTCTGTTCACAAGGGCTATATCACTATTCACGATTTAGGATATATCAAAAAAGCAATACAGTGCGAGGAATGTCCAGCTAAATATTGTAGTATTGAATAACCTAAAGAAAAGACCCACGGGCTCCATGGGTCTTAGATATTTTAATGTAATGTTCTTTCTTTTTTACGAAATGCTTCAGGAATATATACACAGAATGGTTCACTCTCCATGTAATCGCCGGTCATGGCATATGCACGAGAACGGGATCCACCGCATACATGTCTAAATTCACATACTCCGCATTTCCCTTTATATTTGTCAGGATTACGCAAATCTTTGAAGATTGGGGATTCACGATAAATTTCAGCAAGTGGAGTCTCACGAACATTTCCTGCTTTTACAGGTAATAAACCACTCGGATACACATCTCCAGTATGAGAAATAAAGACAAACCCATTCCCATCGTTTACACCTTGTGGCGCTCTTCCAAGTCCATCAATTTGCCCCGTTTTCCCTTGCATAAGTGCGTCTTCATAACGGATTTGTTGTTTTGCATCCTTTGTTTCACGCAATTTTGATTGTATAACAACACGGCGATAGTGTTGTGCAGCAGTCGTTTTTATATCAAATTTCACACGTTTACTTAGGTCATACAACCAGCGAAATACCTTTTCATGTTCAACTGGAGAAATCATATCCGTTTCTTTTCCACGACCAGTAGGTACTAGGAAAAAGACGCTCCATAGTACACAATCGAGGTCCTCAACTAATTTTGCCATTTCATCTAATGCATGGACATTGTATCTTGATATTACAGTGTTGATTTGAATTGGAATTTCAAGTTCATGTAAATATTTAATGGCTCTCATTGTTAAATCGAATGAACCATTTGTTCCGCGGAAATGGTCATGAATTTCAGCAGTTGGACCATCTAAGCTAAATGCCCAGCGAGCTAATCCTACTTCTTTCGCCTTTTGAATGGCTTCTTTTGTTACATTTGGTGTCGCACTTGGTGTCATGGAAACGCGCACACCTTTTTTAATTGCATATTCGGCAATGTCATAAACGTCAGGCCGCATTAACGGGTCCCCACCTGTGAATACAAGCATAGGATTATTCATCTCATATATTTGGTCGATTAGCTTTTTCCCCTCTTCAAAGGAAAGCTCTCTAGGGTCTCTTTTATACTGTGCTTCGGCACGGCAATGTAAACATTTTAATTGGCAAGCCCTTGTAAGCTCCCAAATCACAATAAACGGATCTTTGTTATAGTCTCTTTCAAACATGAGGCAAACCTCCCTTGTTAATGTACACATTTTAGCATTATAAAATAGTAAGCAATGTGAGGTACATCACAGAAAACGGAGGTGTTTAAAATTGTTCACAAATTAAGAAAAGCGCAAGCGCCTTGAAATTGAACGTCTACTAACTACTGCCACGTCCTGTGGCAAACGTAGACGCCAGCACATCATGTGCAAGTCCGAAAAGCATAAGAAAAGCTGGCGAGAAGGATGGATTTAATCCTCCTTGACTGATTGGCTTATGGCCTCAAGGGTTTAGGCGCTGGAGCTAGACATCAATACTATATGAAATTGAAATGAAGAAATACTCTTTGAAGAAATTAAATGTAATTGAGGGTTAACACTACAGCTACAAGTAGGTTTGGAGCCCCCAAGAGGAAAAACAAATAGGAATATCGAATTCTTGTTTTGCGTTCTTTTTTGCTTTCGGTGTAATAGTTCGCTCTTGCACGATCGCCACTTACAAAGGTATCAGATACAATTCCAGCAAGTAAAAAACATATTATACCCAAAGTCCCAGAAATAACTGAATATGTTTCAAATTGACGAGTAGACAAACCAATTAATAGTAGAAGTCCAGAGGTTACTATACCTAAAATTAAGCCTACTCTCAAACATAATCCCTCCTTTAAGATAGCTCTGATATTATTATTTTATCACATTTTTCAGAAAATTATGAGTGTTAGACTTGAATAATAACAAAGACGTTGCGACCTAACATGGCAACGTCTTTTTGATACATATCGTGTGATCCTCAAATTGGCTTACGGTTTATTTTTTCATATTCAGCTTTATTATTGATATTCTCAAATTCCATACCTTGTAGCTGAAGATCTTGGTCGTTAACAAATTTTACATTGCAAGTGCCTAATAACTGTGTCATTTTTAATTTTTTATCTTTAAGTAATTGTTCTATCTTTTTTGCGACTCTAGCATGATACACGGCAATTAATGGCTGTTGTCTTTCATTGATAATGGGTACGATTGCATCAATACTTTGATCATTGGTAAAAGTAATAAGCTGCTTTACTAGATTGTCTGTAACAAAAGGCGTATCACAAGGTAAAATTACATACCAATCAGAGTTTGTTTTCTGCATGACTGTGAATATACCAGCGAGTGGTCCATTTCCCTGAAATTCAGGTAAATCCTGAATTATGGAAATCGAGGCTTCGTTTCGAAATTGCTCTTCTAATACAGGATGGCTCACAATATAAAGTTTGTCCACGTTATCTTTTAATGCATCAATTGCATATTCGTAAAAAGATTTATTTTGAAATTGCGCAAATGCCTTAGGGCTTCCGAATCTCCTTGATTCCCCCCCAGCCAAAAGAACACCTATGAATGTCGGTATTTTCATCAGTAAACACCCTTTTGATTTTTTCTTCATAGTAGCATGAATGAAACAGCCTACCAAACAAAAAAACATCATGAATCAAAAAAAGTGTAAACAAAGCCGTTAAAGACTATGCCTACACTATGTGAAAGATTGGAATCTGCGATTGATTTTTATTTTTTACCGATTGCAACGCGCCATACTTCAGGTCCCTGTTCAAGGTATTCCCAAGTGAATGCATCACCACGTTCGATCATAAACTGGTATTGGAGTGGTCTTGGATCGTGGTCATTTGATAGCTCCATGATTTCACCTGGTTGTAAACTATCAAATGTTCTAAAGATTGTTGGGTGCTTATCCTTCGGTGCATAATCTGGTGCGTTTACTTTCGCTGCAAATACCATATTAAAATTCCTCCTTTTGATTTATGGGTCCATTGTACCCGAGTCTTTTTAGACCATGTTGTGAAGCTAATCACTATTTACGTATGTTTTTTATCATATGAACCGAAAACTATGCGATAATTAGATTAAATGAATATCCCACGTAAACATCTTGTCATTCTTCATGATTGTGGAGTTTAAAAGAATTAACGGGGTGAACACATGAAGGAATTTGTAGGCAAATGTAAGGAATGTGAAAAAGAAATTTTTTGTTTAGATGGTTTTATTAATGGTGTTGTATTAGATGATAAAAATGGAATACTTTGCTTTAATTGCGCTGAAGAAAAGCATGATAACTAAGCTAGGAGTTTGACTCCTAGCTTTTTTGTGTCCAATTTTTGAACATTGTTGTCATCCTCACCGACTATGATTTAAATCACTGTTTTAAAAAGTGGAATTGTTACACTAAATGTTGAGTAACCGCATATATAGTTTATTTTGAACAAGGAGTGAGACAGATGGGATTGCCATCGATTCGTGAACAATTGAAAGGAGTACCCTTGTTTCGGGAACTAACATCAGAAGAACTCGACCCAATTGTAGAAATTTCACAGTCACGATTATATAAACAAAAGATGTTTATCTTTATGCAAGACGATCCACTTGATCGTGTATTTTTCATCCAATCTGGAAAAGTAAAAATTTACAAGTCTGATATGCATGGGAAGGAACAAATTGTTTCTGTTCTAGAAGCAGGAGAAATGTTTCCTCATGCTGGCTTTTTTCGAAAAGGCGGATATCCCGCACATGCCGAAGTAATCGAGGATTCAAATATCATCTTCACCCCCATTGATAAGTTTGAAGACATATTGCTAAAAAATCCTGAGCTTTGCATAAAAATTTTTAAAGTGCTTGGTGAAAAAATAATAGACCTCCAAAAACGTCTAGAAGAACAAATTTTGTTAAGCACCCAAGAGCAAATCATTATGCTTTTACTTCGTCTATGTAGGAGTAATGGTGAAAAGACTGGAAATCGCTTTAAACTTACAACTCATTTTACAAATCGAGAACTCGCTAATATGATCGGAACAACTCGTGAATCAGTTAGTCGAACGATTTCTGTTTTGAAAAAGAAACATATTGTTGACTTGACTACAGACGGTTATTACTTATTAGATCATATGAAACTGCATGATGAGATTTTCTAAAACTAAATTTCAGCTTAATTGACAATCCTAAATAAAATTTGCATTTGTGATTCAGGTCACAACGTTACTCATTGAAAATGATTATCATTAGTTTATAAACGTTGATAAGGGGGACTTTTAAGTGGAATCAAAAGTAGTGGAAGTAGATGTTAGGGAAGATCTTAAAAATAAGATTGAGCCATTTCAAAAGATTATGGAAGCCGTTAAACCTTTACAGGATGGAGATACATTCATCTTACATGCGCCATTCAAACCGACTCCTTTATTTCCTATTTTAAAGGCAAAAGGGTTTTCAAACGAGGTAGAGCAAATTGATAAAAAACATTGGAAGGTTACCTTTACTAAAGAGGTGTCAAATAATGCAATTAGATAATCGAGGTCTTGAGCCTCCTACACCAATGATGAGAACATTAAAGGCTCTCGAGAAACTAAACAAAGGTGAAACATTGACGATTATAAATGATCGTAGACCTATGTTTTTATATGAACAGCTTGAAGAACTTGGTTACAAGCATATAACAGAACCACATCCTGAAGGCGGCTTTCAAATTAAGATTACAAAATAAGGAGCTGCTTGATCATGATACATCAATTATCAAATGAAACAAATATCCGGCTACCACTTTCTTTTATTTTATTTAGTGTTGCGGCATTGTTCACATCCCAAGTCATCCTCCTATTCAATGGACATATGGTGATTGATGGGAACTTTAGAACCCCTGCCATTCTATCATCAGCTCATTTACTTATTCTTGGTTGGGCCTTAATGGTTGCGATGGGGGCAATGTATCAGCTTGTACCGGTAGCATTTTTGACTCCGATTTGGAGTGAAAAATTTGGATTTATTCAATTTTGGATAACGGCAATTGGATTTGGCGGATTTGGTATCACTCTTTCTTTTTCACCAGCCATTTCTATTTTTACAGGATCACTCGCTGTAATTGGAATATTATTATTTCTTGTTCAAATGTTTATGACAATGAAAAAACAGGCAAAGAAAAACATTCTAACTGCTTTTGTTGGTAGTGCTCTATTTTGCTTGTTACTCACTATTTCATTAGGAATACTATTGATTGTTAATTTAGGTGCGGGAATAGCCCACCTAGATCATTTTGCTGTTCTAAAAAGTCATATTCTACTAGGGGTGGCAGGATGGTTTACATTTTTAATTTTCGGCTTTTCTTATAAAATGGTCCCTATGTTTTCGTTAGCTCACGGATTTTCGATGAAATTATCAAGTTGGGTCTATACTATTTACGCCATCGGACTTGTCGTAACCATTTGCAGCTTTATTACTGAAGTGAACTTATTGTTACAGGTTGGTATGGTTTTGCTTTTTGCAGGTTTCGCCTTATTTTCTTACCATATTTCCACTATCATCAAGGTTAGATTAAAGAAAAAGCTTGATAAACCATTTATTTTTTCATTAATTGCCATTTGTTTTGGCTTAGTTATTCACTTTTTTGGAATGGTTATTGCGTTCCTACCAGGGCATTACGAAATTTATGGCGTCCTTGTCTTTCTTTATATTTTCTTGTGGATTGCTGGTAGCATTCTTGGCTATTTATATAAAATTATTCCTTTTCTTTGGTGGACACATAAATATAGCAAACTGATTGGTAAACGTGATGTACCTACTTTAAAACAAATGATTGATGAAAAAATGGCAGTTCCCATTTTTACAGGTTTCATTACTGGATGTGTTGTCGTAATTTTAGCCATTGCAACTAGACAATTGCTTATCTTTTCAGTTGGCCAAAGCATTGTTGTCACTTCAACATTCTTTTTCAGTTACAGCATTATAAGGGTTCTATTTAAATAAAAGGGGAGAAACATAATGGAATTAAAAGAAAAAATCCTTGAGCAGTTAAAACAAGTGATTGACCCTGAATTAAATATTAATGTTGTTGATTTAGGACTTATTTATGAAATTAATATTAAAGAAAATAATAATGTGTATATTGAAATGACGCTAACTACACCTGGTTGCCCACTACATGATAGTATTACCAGTGGAGTAAAGCATGCAGTTGCCTACCTTGAAGAAGTAAATGATATAGAGGTTTTAATGGTATGGCATCCTGCTTGGTCCCCTGAGCGGATGTCTGAAGCTGCCATGAAGCAACTCAGAGGTTAACTATATTTAGCAAAATGCAGGGGATTTCACATTCTTAGATTGTTTCGTTATACTTAAGAAAAGCGCAAGGCGCCGTATTTCGGCGACAAGCATAAGACGAGCGCTTACGAAGGTGTTCTATACCTTCAGAAGCGATTGGCTTATGACCTCGAGCCGATGGCACCTGGAGCTAGACACCTTTTAAATAAGCTATTTCTCGAAAGGAGAGGTTATAAATGGATGAAGCTTTAAAGGAAAATATGTTGGGGGCACTTGAACAAGTGGTAGACCCTGAGTTAGGAATTGATATTGTTAACCTAGGTCTTGTTTATGATGTGGATATGAACGATGAGGGTGTCGCCCAAGTTACAATGACATTAACATCCATGGGATGCCCACTTGCTGGAACGATTGCAATGGACGTAAAACGCGTTCTTACTGAATTGCCAGAAGTAAAAGACGTAGATGTTAACATCGTTTGGAATCCACCATGGAACAAAGATATGATGAGCCGGTACGCAAAAATCGCACTAGGAATTCGATAAATCAAATGAAAAAGAACGTGTCAACTGTGACACGTTCTTCTCTTATTATAGATGTTTTTTAAACCATTCAACAGATGCGAGTAGTCCTTCTCTTGTCACTTTATGATCTGCTCGTGTATCAGCAATAAAAGTTAGATTCTCCTCTTTCCCCTCATAAAGTGGTTTAATTTCTTGGTAAAATTCATACGTGTATTTGAAAGGAACCATCTTGTCTTTTTCACCATGCCAGAAAAACAATGGTCTTCCGTTTACTTTTTCTGGTTGCATGCTTAAATCATATTTCCGTAATTCTGCATATTTTTCTTCCAACTCTGCATCAGAGAAAGGAAGTTCAATGTCGTGTCGCTTCAATTCCTCAATTTGCCCCCGACAGAACTCTTCATAATATGGACTACCCATTAAACTTACTGCAGCCTTAATCCATGGGTATTGGGTCAATGCCCCTAATGTCACGATACCTCCCATTGAAGTACCTGCCACACCGATTCTTGCCTCATCAATTTGGCCTTGGTTTAGCAGTTCGTCCTTAATTATTTGAAGTTCTTTAATTTCATTGACGACAATATCCCAAAACTTAAAATCCATTGCATGATCATCTATGCCCCTATCTCTTTCACCGTGATAGTCAGCTTCAGGCAATACTACCCGAAATCCTTGTTCTGCATAAAGATAAGCATAGTGTAAATTATGTTCTTTCGCACTGCCAAATCCATGTACAAAAAGGATCAACGGCAACGCTTCATCTTTTAACTGATTTTTAACAATATGTAATGCTGGTATTTCTGCATATTTCTTATTTTCGATAATAATCATCTTTTTGTCTGTACTCCTTTTATGAAAACTTTTGCCATCCTCTAGTGTATCATTTGTTGGAAGTTTATTGAAAAATATTGACTTTTCAATTGACGATTATTTTAATATCTGTTTAAGTTAAGGAAAGAGATAAGGTTCACAAGGAGATTGATATGACTAAACAACATTTAATTGCACTTGACCTAGATGGTACTCTACTAAAAGATGATAAAACGATCTCAAAAAGAACAAAAAACACTTTAGAAAAAGCCAAAAAAGCCGGCCATATTGTGATGATTGCGACGGGACGGCCTTTCCGTTCCAGTTCAATGTATTACCAAGAACTTGGCCTTACAACACCAATCGTTAATTTCAATGGAGCCTTTGTCCATCACCCACTTGATCAAAATTGGGGAGTTTATCATGATACGCTTGATTTGAAAACGGTAAAAGAAATTGTTGATGTTGCCGACGAGCTCCGTGTAAAAAATATTTTAGCGGAAGTAATTGATGATGTATATTTTCATTTTCACGATGAAACAATGTTAGATATTTTTGGAATGGGGAAACCAAATATTGAAACGGGTGATTTACGAAAAATCTTAAAACATGATCCAACATCATTACTAATTCACCCCGATGAAGAAATCGCAGATAATATCCGAAAGTATCTTTCTGACATGCATGCTGAGGTAGTCGATCATCGCAAATGGGCAGCCCCTTGGCATGTGATTGAAATTGTTAAATCAGGATTAAATAAAGCTGTTGGAATTCAAAAGGTTGCTGACTATTATCAGATTCCAAAAGACAGAATTATTGCTTTTGGAGATGAAGACAATGATTTGGAAATGATTGAATACGCTGGTCACGGAATTGCCATGGGTAACGGGATTGATGAGTTAAAAAGTATTGCTAACCATATAACAATGACTAACGAAGAAGACGGAATTGCCCTTTATTTAGAGGATGTTCTAAAATTGGAGAAAAATAAGTAGGTTGGTTCAGAAATAATTACCTGATATAACCCAAACGTAAAACTCAAACAATATAACTGGTGCTACAAGTAAGCACTTCTTTTAAAGCTGTTAAAGGGGGAATTTACGGATGGGTAGTAATAAATCTAAACGATTTGTTCATCAAGGTGCAGATGCTGTTCAACAACATGCTCAGCGCTTTCCTTACCGTTCCACTCTAGCTGAAGCAGAAGCAAAGAAAAAAGCGAATGTCGAAAACTCATCACTTGGAGGCATTTAATATGGGAAACCGTTTATTCCAAAAGGCTCGTGAAACCGTAGAAGTTGCGAAATTAGCGAGTGCTGGCCAAAGTGATACATCCTTACAGGATGCCGTTTCGGTTGCTAAAAATGCACTTTCTTCTGCATATGCTAACTCTACAACAGCCGAAAAAGAACAACTCCGCGAATTGCAAAATGAATTAGACCAACTTCAATAACCTTTGGCTAATTCCAAGAAAAAACAGGGTCAGACTTATCGTCTGACCCTTCCCTACTTTTATTGGAATTGTTGAAGTTTTGCATGATAAAGATTTGTGATCGAACCGTCTTTTGCACTTCTTTCGTATAAATGAAGAATCAATGCTCCGTTTGTCGGAATTTTATCCTTCGGAATCGAAATGTTAATTTCAAATGGCGCCCATGCTGGAGCACCCTCTGATGCCGTTTGAAGTGTTTCAGGAATTACATAATCATGACCATCCTCTACTGCATAGAAAAAGTTTGCTTCGAATACTCTTACTTCCCCTGTTACCGTATATTCACCATTTTCACCAAGTACTTGAACATTACGAAATGCTGTATTTCCTTCTTCAGGAATTGTAAAACTCTCGTCTGCCTGCAATGAATTACTTTCAATTGTTTGTCCATTTACTTCTGATGCTGTTAGGAAAATATGTGCTTTGTATTCTCCAGTAGCAAGTCTCGTTCCATCATTTGAAGTGTAATCCCATGGTTCTTCCCAAACCTTTTCTTGACCAGGCTTTAATTCCATTTCCTCTATTGACTGGATAAACATTTTATCGATTGAATAGCGGTAAACTTCTTTTCCATCTGCATCCTTCACAATAATTTCATATTTTTGACCAGATGGTATCGTTAGTTTCACAGAATTGTCGCTGGTGTTTTTTATTGTAATCGTAAAGGTTGCTTCGTTTTCCCCTGTTTTAATTGAAAGGTCAGTTTGAAGTTTTTCAACCACGTTCTCTTCACCCCCTGGTTCTTCACTCTCTTGCGCTGGTGGTGTTTCTTTTTCTGTGTCTACTTTTTCACCACCACCTGAATTTACTGGAAGAGCCTCTTCTGTTTTTGTTGAGCCACATCCAGTGATGATAAATAGACTCATAACAAAAACTAATGTCACTAGAAGCCATTTTTTCATATTTGTCACCCCTTTACTCTATATGTCGATGTCTCGTATTAAAAAGTTACTACTCTTTGCGAAATAATCCATATACACCAATTGTTTGTACAATATTTGTAAATGCATGTGGGTCAACTTCTTTTATTATGCGCTCTAAATCATATAATTCATATCTTGTTAAAACAATCATTAACATATCCTTTGTCTCACTTGAAAATGCTCCTTTGGCAGGTATCAACGTTATTCCTCTAACTAAATTTGAATGAATTGCACTTTTCAATTCGTCCGCTTTCTTCGTAACAATCATCGCTGTAACTTTTACATGACTTGTATGTACTGTATCAATAACCTTTGTCAACACATACAAAGCAACAAGTGTATATAATGCCTTTTCCCAACCAAATAAGAATCCTGCAGTAATAATGATTAGTCCGTTTAGTGTAAAAATATAGGTTCCAATTGGTTTATCTTTTGATCTTGATAATACAAGTGCTATTATATCGAGACCACCTGTAGATGCACCCCACTTTAAAGTAAGACCGATTCCAATGGCTTGAATGACAGCACCAAATACAGCATTTAGTAAAATATCATTAGAGATACGTTCGAGTGGGATAATTGCCAAGAATAAAGTTGTAAGTGCAACCGAAATAAAGCTATAAAGGGTAAATGCCTTACCAACTTTTTTCCATCCTAGAATCGCAACCGGGATGTTTAATAATAGTAGTATTACACCTGTTGAAATATGAATTGGCGTGTAATCACCAAGGATCCTAAACAAAAGCTGTGACACACCGGTAAAACCAGAAGAATAAACATCAGCCGGAATTAAAAAAAGATTTAGGGCAGCAGCATTTAGTAGTGCACCAAATGTCACAATTAATATTTTTTTCACTTCTCTAGTTACCATTCAAATAGTCCTCCTGGAACAACATTCTTCAATCCTAGTAGTAAATTAGTAGTCATACAAAATTTTTCCTCAATTGTTGTATTTTTATCCAATACTCGCTACACTTACGATAGGCAAGTTTGTTTCAAACTTGACCAAAGAAAAGAAGGTGAGACTTTTGACCGTTAGAATTCTTACTGATAGCGGTAGTGACCTACCACTACAATTTTTTAAAGAAAAGAATGTTACATTATTCTCCTTGGGAGTTCATCTAGATGGGCAAGATTACGAAGATATTGCAACAATTAACCCTGTAAAAGTATTTGAAGCCATGAGAAATGGGAGTGCTCCAAAAACATCCCAAGTTCCACCACATCGGTTTAAAGAGGTTTTTACTGAGATTGCAAAAGAAAAACAATCTGCTGTCTATATCTCCTTTTCATCACAATTGTCAGGAACCTATCAAACGGCAGTGATGATGAGTGAAGAAGTAAGAGAAGAATATCCAGACCTTGACTTAACAATTGTGGACACAAAATGCGCTTCTCTTGGCCAGGGTCTTGTTGTAAAAGCTGCCGCTGAGCTTGCTAGCACGGGTGCTTCAAAGGATGAAGTTGTAGACCTTGCGAAATTTTACAGTACTCATATGGAGCATCTTTTCACAGTAGATGACCTTGAATATCTAGCACGTGGGGGAAGAATTAGTAAGGCTTCCGCTTTTGTTGGTGGACTCTTAAACATAAAACCACTCTTAAATGTAGAAGATGGAAAGCTTATACCGCTAGAAAAAATTCGTGGTAAAAAGAAAGTATATAAGCGAATTGTTGAGTTGATGGAAGAGCGCGGGGCAGATTTATCAAAGCAAACGATTGGTATTAGCCACGGAGATGTGGAAAATGAAGCGCTTGAGGTAAAGAAGTTATTTGAAGAAAAATTCGGATGTAACTCCTTCTTCATCAATGTAATCGGGGCTGCGATTGGTTCTCATGCTGGTCCAGGGACGATTTCTATCTTCTTCTTAAACGAATTGCCAAACAGCTAATCTACATAGTTTGAAAAACGACTGGATATCCTATATTTGAACGGATTGAAGGGAGTGTTATTTATGCCAAAAACAAGTGACAATGATAAAAAAGCAAAAGATAACAATGCATTACGCCATGAAAAGAATATGATGAGAGAAAAGAATCGTCAGGCGGGCAAACATCAATATTCAAAGAAAACAGATCATCTATAGAATGAAACGCATCGGTAACAGCCGATGCGTTTTTCTTTACTCTTCTTTTTTAAAGTATGTCCAACCATCCTCTTGGTATACTTTTCCTTCTTTCATTAGCTTTCCAATTGCTCGTTTAAACGCTGCTTTACTCATGTCAAATCTGGCTGAAATATCTTCAGGAGAGCTTTTATCCCAATATGGCATAGCCCCACCACGGCTTTCCATGTACTGATAAATTTTCCCAGCATCATCACCCATTATTTCATGGCTTCGGCCCATTAGCGACACATTTACAGTGCCGTCTTCCTTTACGTCAATAATTCGCCCTTGCACCTTTTCTCCGACTCTTGGTTCCCTTGTTCTTTGAGACTCGTGGATAAAGCCGAGAAATCCTTCCTCCGAAATCATAAAAGAGCCAACCATCAATAATCGATAAACAGTTCCAGTTATATTTTTGTTAAAATCTTTCCTTGTAGCTGGTTTTGAAATAGAGCGAATGACATCTTCAGTTGCAAGCTTTCCAAAAAGTCTTCCGTTTTTATCTGTCCGTAATGAAATGTATAGCTGGTCACCTGGCTCTGGCCAGAGATCCCACACCTCATGCAAATCATCCTTTGAGACTAAAATATCCTTGCTAATCCCAATATTAACAAAGGCTCCCAAGTCACGTTTGACTTCAACCACAGTGGCCCAATCATAGGAACCCATTTGAATAGTCGGTATTGTCATAGAGGCTGCCAGTCTTCCTTGATGATCTTGGAAAAGAAAAACAGTTACGTCCTCTTCCGGATCGAATCCTTCTATAATTTCATTTTCATGTAAAAGCACATCTTCTTCACCGTTTGTTAAAAAATAGCCAAATGGAGCATCTCTATCTACACGTAAAGTTACAACCGTACCTGGTATTAATTCATTCATTTATTAAAGCCCTCTTTCTTAATTACTTAGCTTTTCTGCTATTGCTATTGTCTTACATAGTATAGACGTTTACGACCATCATTTACTAGTATTGTTTTGGAAAAAGTTGTCCTAATTGCTAAGATTGACTATAATCAAGGGAAATAAACTATTTTTTTGGAGGTTGGCAATGGCAAAGGATAGCTCATTCGATATTGTGTCAAAGGTAGATTTGCCTGAAGTAACGAATGCAATTAGTATTGCAAAAAAAGAAATTCAAACTCGATATGATTTCAAAGGCAGTAAAAGTGATATCACACTTGATAAGGAAGAACTTGTTTTAGTATCTGATGACGAGTACAAACTGGAACAACTAAAGGATGTCCTGATAAGTAAAATGATTAAACGTGGGGTTGCAACTCGTAATATTGATTATGGAAAAATTGAAAATGCATCTGGTGGAACCGTACGTCAACGAGCGAAACTTATTCAAGGCATCGACAAGGAGAACGCGAAAAAGATTAACACCATTATTAAAAACAGCGGCTTAAAAGTAAAGAGTCAGGTTCAGGATGATCAAGTTCGAGTAACCGGAAAAAGCAGAGATGACCTTCAACAGATTATCAACGCCATCCGTGAAGCAGATTTACCGATTGATGTGCAGTTTATTAACTACAGATAGTAAAAATGCAGCGGACTAATACCCGCTGCATTTTTTTATTCAAATATGTAATTTAACACATCTAATGCTTGATCAACCGTTTCGACAGTGACGTTGGCTTTATTTGATAATTCCTTTAATGGATGAATCAGTGATGGTGGTCTAACAATAATGGTTGGTTTATTCATCGTAATGGCCGCACTCGCATCCATCGCTGTATTCCATTGTTTGTACTTTTCCCCGAATAAAGCAATAACTACATCAGATTTTTGCAATAACACTTGTGTTCTGAAATTATTAATGGCTGATGCTGCATCGTCCTTGTAATAACTACCCGGTTGTTCTCCCAAAATTTGTTCTCCAATATTATCAGACTTATCATGGTCTGTTTGTGGTCCAACAAATTTTAACGGAAGATTTTTTAATTTCGCCCTATCCTTAATTTCTTCTCGCCAATTGTCATGAATTTGCCCAGCTAAATATACCGTCAGTTCCATGTTTTCTCCTCCTATTACCTTTTCATTATTTTATCATACATCTATTGATGTTTTACAAATTTATACATTATGATTTCATCTTCGTAATGTGTATCACTAAATTTAACAAACTTAACTTTTCGCCCTTCCTCTTGGAAGCCAAATTTTTTATAAAGATGGATCGCCCTTTCGTTATGTGAAAATACTTCTAGACATACCTTTTCAAGACCAGGCTCTTCTTGTGCCCAATCAAGCAAATAGCTCATTAATTTGCTGCCAATTCCTTGATTACAGTATGTTTCTTGGATACTTACCCCAAAATAACCTAAATGAGACAGGCGCTTCCTTTTCGATGTCTTGAAATTTAAATTACCAACTATTTTCCCATCTTTTTCAGCTACTATGATTAAATTCCCTGGCTTTATATGATCCTCAATCCATTTTTCCTCTTCCTCAACACTTGTGTTAAATTCCTCAGGGGTTGTCAGCATGAATGTCGATTCATTAAGAACAATTTTTGTATGTTCAATGAACTGTAATGCATCCTCTTTTCTAGCAGGTCTAATATTAATTCCCATAAATACCTCCAACTCGAAATAGTTTCTATTATCTATTTCTTTAAATTTAATGGAATTCCTTTTTATTAAAGTGATTTCAGAAACGATGTGGATGAGTAGTAAGAAATCTAGTATATGGTCGGTCTTTTGGAAATCCTCGGAAAACATAATGCATAAACACCTTTTGTGAGTAGAGTATTGGATGGTCTTGGAAAACCTGATTACATAAACACCTTTTATAAGTAGGTTTTTGGATGGTTCTGGAAAACCCAATGGCAACACCTTTTATGTGTAGACTTTTGGATGGTTCTGGAAAAACCCTTGGCATAAACATCTTTTATGAATGGACTTTTGGATGATTATGGAAATTACCATGGCATAAACACCTTTTATGAATGGGCTTTTGGTTGGTTTTGGAAATCCCCATGGCATAAACACCTTTTATGCGTTGGCCTTTGGATGATTCCGGAAATACTCATTGAAATAACCTTTTTATGAATAGACTTTTGGATAGTTCTGGAAAAACCCTTGGCATAAACACCTTTTATGAATAGACTTTTGGATGGTTCTGGAAATCCCCATGGCATAAGCACCCTTTATGAGTAGAGTTTTGGATGATTCCGGAAATCCAATGACATAAATACCTTTTATGAATAGACTTTTGGATGGTTCTGGGAAAACCCTTGGCATAAACACCTTTTATGTGGATGTTTCTAGAAATACTCATTGAATAAAAAGAAGACCTCCCTTTAAGGAAAGTCTCCTGACTAAAACTTAGTAATAACCAACAACTTGCAAAACAAGTACACCCACGATTGATACAATACTGCCTGTTAAAAGCAGAAGAGGTTTTAATTTTCTTGTATCTATCCACACTATGGCCTCCAACCACAAGCGTAAACAGCAATCCGAAAAAGAGGGCAGCATATGGATTGTCGGGGTGATCCAAACATTTACACTCAGGAAATCCATTTACTCCCCCCCTACTCTATGATTGTATTGCCGGTGTACTTAAGAAAACCGTAAGCCCCCCAACAATCGCTAAAACTACTCCTATAGGGCTATATGACGATAAGTAAATACCTAACGGAAACACAACTGCCCCAACCACAAATAACACCTTTGCAATTTTCATAACCTCACCTCTTCTATCTCAAAACTGACTCCTTCACTCGATCTAACATCCAGCGAATTCGAATACTTCTCCCCCAGCCTTCTTGATGTTCTTTTAAGGTCTGAATCCTCCAGTACATTGGAGGATGTGGCATAAATTGAAACTCAATAAAACGCAACAACAGTGAATCTCGTTCAATTGATGACTTTGCCTTATCATTCTCTTCGTTAAGTACTGTGCTGTATGAAAGTGACTTATTTATCGATTCGTCCTGTTTCTCTGCTAAAGTTATTAAACTGTTTGACATTTGCTCGCTCCCACCATTAAGCAGAGATGCACCTATATGATCAGCGCGAACTTCCATCCATTGAGAATAAAAAGATTGAAAAACAGAGAAAAAAATGGTTAAGAAAAAGACTGATAAAAAGATTGATATTTTATGTTCCTCTATATTCGTTACATTTTCTTGGAGCAATAGGACAAACAATATCAGTAGCAAAATATACCCAAATCTCCACAATTGTCCCCACAACACATCTCGCTTTTTGACATGAATTGCTTCATGTGCGAGGATTCCTTCAATCGCTTCAATCGGCAACTTTAAAGTAGCAGTCGTTAGGGTGACCATCGATTTTCCAATATTCATTCCTGTCGCAAGGCCATTGTACTCGCTGCTTTCGGTTTCATATACACGAATGTTTGGAACTCCTGCCTTTTCAAAAATCCGTTGGGATATTTGGATTAGTTGTGGATTCTTTGTCTCCGTTGCATCCATTGCTACTTTTAAAACCTGGTCAGAAATAGAGAGGTTAAAAAGCCAATAGGCAAATATGACTGTAACCATGATCCAAGGCGCAACTTCAAAATAATATAAAAGGAGAAGTAAACCTGTATAGGCTGATATCCCTTTTACTGTTGTTGCAAAATAAAGCTTTCCAATTAATCGTTTTACATTTTTTCGATGCCAAAATGGTAGAACGACTTGTGGCTCTTTTACATTTTCCTCAACCTTTGCCATGTCCTCGAACGATCTTTTCCATTTTTCCGGTTCTAGGATCGTTAAATAAATTGTTTCACCAGGCACAGATAGACGTAATACCTTCTGAAAGTTTGTTGTCCAGTCAGTATTGGAAGAAAACATTGTAAATAATGGATGAAGCTTTAACAAGTCTACATACGTTTCTAGTTTCACTTCCTCCAAATCTTCTATTGGAATTTTTCGAGATTCAAAATGTGAGGTGAGATACAATTGCTTTTCTTCTAAGTCAAAAAATATTTTTACAGTAGCATAATTTCCGATTCTTTTTATGACTTCTGTCAATGTACTGACCAGCCCGAAAACAATAATATATTTTAAAGGACTATTTTCAGGACCAAAGATGTAAAACATTATACCACCAAATACAACCAACCCTGTCATCAATAAATCAGTTGCAATTCTTATAAAATTACGTGCTAAAATGATTTCCTCCACATTGATCTGACGTAATTCTTTTTCAATTTCAATACGTTTTTCATTTCCTGTAGTTAGAGAGATTGCAAGAAAATAGCCACTAGAAATAAACGAGATATAGATGAACCCATTCACAAAGGAAAATTGATAAAATACAAACCCGATTGAAAGAAGGCCCAGGAGTATTTCAATTGTCGTTCCTACTTTATTATTTAACTTTCCGAAAACCAAACCAATGATTTGGATTCCGGCCCCTACTAATATATACAATACGATCAAATTCCAACTTGGCAGCAAAGGCCCCACCTACATTTCATTATTGAGTACCATTTTTTCCGTCATTTCGAGAATATCTTCCATTGCTAAATCAGGATTTTGATTGATAATTGTATAACGCAGACCGTTCTCATCCCAGCTTAACGCATCAATAAAATCATCATATTCTGCATTCTGGCCACGCACTTGCCATTTTCCAGGTTTAATTTCCGTTCCTGCTTCTTCTGGAGTTGGAAAGATTGAAACTAATACTGAAGGGACAGCTTCATGTAAATAATAAACAGTAATTTCTGGACGATTGATTACTCCTTGAAGGTTTACAACTTCAACATTCTCAACAGTCAAAACTTCTTCTGAGAAAACAAGGAATGGTTGAGCTAAAGCTGTCTGTGCATCTTCAAGTGACCCATAGGAAGGTTCAAATTGTGACTCAATTGGAGTAATTTTTACATTTTCAGGTATGTCTAAAGTGAAAGTATCCGCCTTAAAATTTGGTGAAAAATCGAGCACCTGATATTCAAACTCAGATTTTGTTTCTCCAACGACAGATACAGATTTCACAACAAACCAAGTCTTTTGATCAATCCAGAGTTCAATTTCTCCGAATAAATTAGAATCTGTATTCGGCGTTGCCTTTATATGATATACATTAAAATCTAATAATTTATCTTCGCCAACAATTTCATATTCATGTGTTTTTTTAATAGCATCTAGCATGGTCATGAGTTGTTCTTTAGGTGAGGCATCTAATAACGGCATACCTTCCTCTGTTAGATCGATACTTAATGCCGTTTCACTCCCCGTTTCATAGGAAATCACTTGTTTTCCGTCGTTTAACACAGTTGATTCAAGGTCATTCGTAAGACCTGTTGTAATAATTTTTCGTTTTCCATCTTCTGCAACGTATTCTTTAAAACTAGCATCTTCAGTGATCTCACCGTTTGTCTCAAGCTTTATAACACCTTCGCCATAATAAGAATGCTTTTCTTCCTTTGCTGATAAGACTTTTGTAACAATTTCTTCTGATGACACAGCCATATCCTCCTTACAACCAGATAAAATCCCCATTATTAAAATAGCAAGTAGCAAGAATCGTTTTTTCTTCATATTAATCCCTTCCTTCCCTAATCCAGCAAGCCAGTAATGTCCCATCTTTTTCAGCTGACCAGATTCCAATTTTTCCGTTTTGTTGTTCCATTAACATTTTTGCAATACTTAATCCTAACCCAGAACTTCCACCATTATTTCTAGCATCCTCCGCCTGATAAAAGGGGTGGAATACTTGGTCCAGTTGTTCTTCCGGAATTCCTTTTCCCTCGTTTTGAATTAAAATGACGGTACCTGCTCTTCTCCACGTTTCAAGTTCTACCTCAAATTCTTTAAATACCCAATCTGGTAGTTTTGTGTCACTTGAAATAGCAGCAAGCCAAATTTTTTTCCCTTTTTCAGTATGTCGAATGGCATTCCCCATAATATTATCTACAACCCTCACCATTTGTTTCGGGTCAACCTCATAGGATTTTTTTACAGATTGATATACTTGTAGTGAAACGTCTTTTCGAATACAAGGTTCATCATATCCTGATAACAACATATCAAAGTATTCTTCCCCTTCAACTTCAACAAGCTCAGTCCGTTGCTTAGAGGATTGTAATGCCGTATACATTGTTAAGTCATCGAGCATACGTTTCATGTACTCAAGTTTCTGAAATAAGATTTCCTTATATTCTGCCCTTTCATGCTCGGTTATTGTTCTATCATTTTGTAGGACTTCAGTATAAGCTCGTATTACTGTCAATGGTGTTTTTAAGTCATGGGATAATGACGCCACAATAAATTCTTTTTCCTTTTGTTGAACAGCTAATGCCTCTTGTGTTTGTTCAATCTGTGCTTTCATTTTCCAAAAATGTTTGATTAAATCCCCTATTTCATCATTAGATTCACGAATTTGAATAGAAGGACTTTCCCCATTTGCAAAAGCTGTCATTTGAGCTTGCAACTGACTTAGTGGTCGATTCAATTTTCGATTTAATAAAATCACAACAACCGTATAGAGTAAGATGAAAAAAATACTAAAAAGTACAACCAAATAGAGATAGCGATTTGTTACTCCTTCTATCCAATCGTCTCTAGCAATGGATATTTCAAAAATTCCAACAACGTTTCCATCTTTACTAACAGGTTTTTTTAACGAATAAGTACGAGCATTCTTTTGGAGATCATTTAGATTCCTATATGCCTGTTCCATGTTTATCGCAGGAAATCCATATGAACCTGGTTCAGGTAAACTAGAAAACAAAACGACTCCATCAGATCGATATAATGTAATTTTGATAGATTCATTTGTTAATGCTTGAACAGAATCATACATTTCTTTTGACTTTGGTGTGTATAAATTTGGATCCAAGAGCTTTGGCTCAATTTCCTCCATTTTATTTGTCACCTCGACGTACTCCACGAGAGCTTGCTTATCATCAAGATTACTTATACTTATATACAGAAAATAAAGTGCGCCAACTGGAAGTAACATTACAATAAAAAAGCTAATCATCAACCATTGTTTAATTCTCATACGAGTTGTTCTCCTATGAAACGATAGCCAACGCCCCAGACAGTTTGGATAAACTTAGCAGATCGTGTACCATCCATTAATTTCGATCGTAAACTTTTAATGTGAACTGTGACTGTATTATTTCCGTCGACATCCTCCTGTTGCCAAATATGCTCATAAATTTCTGTCTTCGAAAAAGTTTGTAATGGATTTTTTGCTAGGAGAAACAACAATTCTTTCTCTTTGGAACTCATTTGAACAATACTTCCATCCAGGTATACTAGATTATTTGTAAAATCAATGGTCAGCCCATTTAAATAAGTTATACGATTTTCATAAAATGTCTTATTGTTGTATCTTCTGTATCTTCTTAAATGGGAGCTAATTCTCGCACTCAATTCCTCAAGACTAAAAGGTTTTGTGACATAATCATCGGCCCCAATATTTAAGCCCTTTATTTTGCTCTCATCCTCATTTCGTGCACTTAAAATGAGTAAAGGAACCTCACTTTCCAATCTTATGGTTTTACACAATGTATACCCATCCATTTCTGGGAGCATGAGATCAATTAGGCATAGGTCAAATTGATCCGCTTTAAAATCCTCCCAACCCTCTTTTCCAGTCGATGCCCATGTTACGGTATAGCATTCTTTTCTTAAATGGTCACAAACAATACGAGCTATTTCCTTATCATCTTCAACAAGCAGAATCTTTTCAGGTTTTTCCATGGATAACCCCTCTTTCTATCTATTTCCATTATAATGGATGTTTTGTAGAGCTTTTTGATTTTTTATAAATACTTTATATTTAGCCTAATGTATATTAAAGTCTCTTTTATAAAAAAGTAAGTAAGGTGCAGTTACTTTATAAAAGAGGTGTTTATTTTGTCTAATAGTCAAGGAAAGAATATTTTGCCTCCACAGCATCAAAATCAACAGCCTGGAACAGAAACCGAAATGGTACCAAAACCTGTCTCTGAGGACCATTCTTATCAAGGCAGCAATAAGTTAGCAAACAAAGTTGCTATTATAACAGGTGGAGATAGCGGAATAGGAAAGGCAGTCGCGATTCATTATGCTAAAGAAGGAGCAAATGTTGTCATTGTTTATCTAGATGAACATGAGGATGCTAAGGAAACAAAGCGACAGGTAGAAGAAGAAGGACAAAAATGCTTACTTTTATCTGGTGATATTGGGAATGAAGAGTTCTGTAAGGAAATAGTAAAGAAAACAATTGATACATTTGGACAGCTAGATATTTTGGTCAATAATGCGGCTGAACAGCATCCTCAAAAAAGCATTTCTGCGATCACAGCTGAGCAGCTAGAAAAAACATTCCGAACCAATATCTTTTCTTATTTTTATTTAACAAAGGCCGCTCTACCCCATTTAAAACAGGGAAGTTCCATCATTAATACAGCATCCGTTACAGCATATAAGGGAAATGAACAACTTGTTGATTATTCCTCAACAAAAGGAGCCGTTGTCTCTTTCACAAGGTCACTTTCCATGCAATTGATTGGTAAAGGTATCCGTGTCAACGGAGTAGCCCCTGGACCCATTTGGACACCACTTATTCCTTCTACCTTTACAAGTGATCAGGTTGCGAAATTTGGTTCAACAACACCGATGAAACGCCCAGGACAGCCTGAGGAAGTTGCACCAAGCTATATCTTCCTGGCAAGTGACGATGCTTCTTATATGTCTGGACAAATCCTTCACGTTAACGGTGGAGAAATTGTAAACGGATAGAACTACGCAAGGCACGTACCTTAGACACAAGCATAAGTCATATTCGATTTAGTGTATTTTACCTTCAGAAGCGATTAACTTATGTCTCGAGCCGATTGTGCTTTGAGAAGGACAAAAAAAGCATCATCCGAGATTGGATGATGCTTTCCTTTTTATTCAGGTTTTGGGCGACCGTGCCTTTTTTTATTTAAATAAATGAATCCAATCATTAACACTGGTACGATAAATACAGAAATAAACAAGGTATAATTAATTTTCGTTGTGTCCCTAACTACGAATACTTCTGAGATATCACGATTTACAACTACATGAAATTCATCATCTGTAGGTCGGATAAGATCCTCTGTAATTAGTCCGGTTAATTCCTTGTCTTGTCCAACTTGATCGGTTGATAGGGTAAAGCTTTGAGTTTTCGTTGTGTTATTAATCGCCACAAACGCTATTTGCCCCTCAAACTCTCTTTTAAAAACTAATAAACCAGCATCATTTTTAACTAATTCAATGGATCCCTTTGTTAATGCAGGTACTCCCGAACGGACCTTTGATAACAAGGTTATATATTCCACAAGCTCTTGGTCTGTTCGAAAATCCATTAATCCTAGATTGTCTGGTGGTTCACTCCCATTTAATGCGATTTCCGTCCCATAAAATACAATAGGAATTCCAGGTGTTGTATACAAATACGTTAATGCTGACTTTAAGCGTGGCGCTGGGTGCTCATTCGCTTCTGTTGCCAAATAAGTAAATCGAACTGTATTCGTGTTATCCATAAAATTAATTAAGGAATTTGTATTTTCAAATTCTTGATTCTGCTCCCAGATTAAATCTACATTGTTAAAAGGTTGATCCGGAACACTAAAACTCGTGATTCCTTCATAAGGTGTCGGATTGAAAACTAAATCAAGACCTGCTGCTTCAAACTCGCTTAGATCATCTAGACCATCAGGTTCACCAATTAAAATCAGATTTTCTATTTGGGATGTAAGCTCCGTTGATAATGTAGATATATAATTTGGTGATACCCCTTCTACAAGGTCTATTTTATATCCGTCAATATCTGTTTCTTGAACCCAGCCTAATGCTGTATTTACTAATTCACTATCAAAAGGACCTTCGTTTGAACTGATTCCAAAGTCTAGAATAATTTTTATATCCTTTTCATGTGCTTCTTTTACAAGTTGTTTTAAGTCATCTTTCGTACCAAAGTGCTTATTGATTTCTTGTCTGTCAGTTACATGATACGGATAAAATGTATTCGAATCATTTTCAAAAATAGGAGATAATAATATTGAGGTAAACCCCATATCCTTTATGTAATCGAGTTGGCTGATAATCCCCTGAATGTCTCCTCCATGGTATGCGAGTGGATTTGAACGATCCACATCAGAATCATTCGTGCTGTCACCATTATTAAAACGATCGACCACTATATAATAAATGCTTTCTTCATCTATTGAACGGTCATCAGCTGCCATAACAGGCATGGCTAACATAAGTAACAATGGTAGTAAAAACGGTACTATGTATAACTTTTTCTTCATCCATTTAACTCCTATCAATATTAGTAATCATCATACTTAAAAGTAACCTTTTCCCCCCTAAAAATCAAATATAACAACGGTTTGTTCAAATTTTGTACAAATTTAATATATAAAAAATTCGGGATTATTCCTAAAAAATTTCGTATCTTTCCCTCCTTAAACTGTGATAAACTAATATAGTTTTACACCTATGAAACAAAGGGAGTGGACTGCTTGGAAGCTTCTATCAGTACGAAAAAATTAACACTGTTTGCATTAACATGGCCAATTTTTATTGAATTACTTCTACATATGTTAATGGGTAATGCAGATACATTGATGCTAAGTATGTATTCCGATAATTCTGTTGCAGCTGTTGGGGTTGCTAATCAAATCTTATCATTAATTATTGTCATGTTTGGATTTATCGCAACCGGTACTGCTGTATTAGTGGCTCAACATTTTGGTGCGAATAATCAAAAAAGCGCAGCGGAAGTTTCCGTTGTCTCAATTATTGCGAATCTGGTTTTCGGTCTTATTCTAAGTCTTATCGTTTTTATTTGGAGCAAGAAGCTTTTGCTATTAATGGATTTGCCTGTTGAGTTATTAGATGAAGCAGATAGCTATCTAAGTATTGTAGGTATATTCTCCTTTCTCCAAGCACTAATAATGACGATTGGGGCTGTCATACGAAGCTATGGGTTTACACGGGACACCATGTACGTAACGATTGGGATGAATATCCTAAATGTGATTGGTAACTATATTTTTATTTTTGGTCCTTTTGGATTGCCAGTGCTCGGAGTTGAAGGGGTTGCCATTTCTACTTCTGTCAGTAGATTAATCGGCTTATTTGTTATCACCTTTCTCCTAATCAAACGAGTAGATCATGGCCTTCCATTCAAAAAGGGATTCACTTTACCAAAACAGCATATCCAGAACCTCCTTAAAATAGGGATACCTTCGGCCGGTGAACAACTCTCTTATAATTCCTCCCAGATGTTTATCACCTATTTTATTACGATTATGGGGACACAAGCGCTGACTACGAAGGTATACGCACAGAATTTAATGATGTTCATTTTTTTATTTAGTATTGCTATTAGTCAGGGAACACAAATTTTAGTTGGACAAATGATCGGAGCCCGTCAGATAAGCGATGCATATCAAAGGGCCTTAAAAAGTCTAAAGCTCGCAATCTTAATCTCGGCTGGCATGGCTATTATTTTTTCAATCTTTAAAGAACCGCTGCTCTCTATCTTTACAAATAACCAAGACATAATAAAAACCGGTGGTGTCCTCATTCTTTTAACCATTATTCTTGAACCCGGTCGAGCCTTTAACCTTGTCCTAATTAATGCATTAAGGGCGGCTGGAGATGTCAAATTACCGGTTTATATGGGAATTCTTTCGATGTGGGGGATTTGTGTACCAATTGCCTATGTGCTTGGGGTTCATTTTGAATTAGGGTTAATTGGTGTTTGGATTTCCTTTATTGTGGATGAATGGCTTCGTGGTATCATAATGCTGTGGAGATGGCGTTCTCGGGCGTGGGAAAGGAAATCATTTGTTACACCTGTTGAGAAAGCAAACATAACAGCCTGAATGAATCAGGCTGTTTTTTTATGTAGGAAATATCCAAAGCATAAGTAAAATCCTTGGTTATAAATTTCCTTTTTTTTGTCTAAAAAGAGGATAACACTAGTTAATAAAGATTACACATGATGGATGGAGGATTTGCATTGGATTTACAACAACGTCTCGGCAGCATAAATGAACAAAAACGCTCTTTTATTATGGGAACGACTGAATGTATAAATGACCAGTGGATCTTCTTTGATGCTGAAACAGATGAAGCATCTATGCTTGAAGAAATGATTGGAAAGGAAGTAGAAGTTTTCACTTTGAACAAATGGGAAAAGGGCATTTTTGTGGAGGACGGCCTTATTCAAATGAATGATTATTTTTATAAGCTTGATAATGGGGACTGCCTTCGTTTTCGTAAAAAATTATCACTTGCCTATAAGGAACTTTTAGAGAATTTCTCAGAGGATCAATTTTTACGATTTACTTCTACCTTAAATAAACTTTCCTTTTCATTATATGATTGCATCCATTGTCATAATCAATTGATGTACCAACAAGACAATGGTGAAAATGAGGGTGTTAATTTTATTATGTTTGACAATACAGAAATGCTCCTATCTGTTCACCATCACTTTTCACGAGGAAAATTAAAGAAGGATCGATTTGAATTTACATTAGCAAATGGAAAGAGAGCGGTTCTTTCAACATTATACAAATAAGGAAAAGCTCTAAGCGCACTCAGCTTTAGCTGACAAGCATAAGGCAAGTGCTGACAGAAGGGTCATGTTACCTTCCTATACGATTAACTTAGACCTGCGAACCGATTGCGCCTGGAGCTGGATATGATAATAATGGGGCTGTTCATCCGTGAACGTCCCTTTTTATTTTTACAATGCCTTAAGTATAGCTAACCCATTCTCAAATTCTTCACTTTTCATTGGTTTGTCAATATAAAATCCTTGTGCATAATGGCACTCCAGTTCTTTTAGTAATTCAATCTGTTCATCGGTTTCAACACCTTCAGCCACTACCTTCACAGATAAACCATGTCCCATCGTGATAATCGCCTTAACGATTGCAATATCAGAGGTATTGACCTTCAGATTATTAATAAAGGTCCGATCAATTTTCAACGTATTGATAGGTAAATCCTTCAAATAACTTAAAGATGAATAACCCGTTCCAAAATCATCTATAGACACCTTTACACCGAGCTTTTGCAGCTCTTTCATCACGTATACACTGTGGGTGATATTTCGAAGCATCACACCTTCTGTGAGTTCAAGTGTTAAAAATTGCGCTGGTAGACCTGTTTCTAATAATGCTTCCTTTACCTCATCGATAAAGCTAATTTGTTGAAATTGATTAGCAGATACATTAACGGCAATCGTTAAATAATCATACCCCATATCATGCCATTTTTTATTCTCCCGACACGCTTTTGTTAAAACCCATTTGCCGATATCATGTATCAAACCTGTTTCTTCAGCTATCGGAATGAATTCCCCTGGTGAAACTAGTCCAAGCTTTGGATGTTCCCATCTTAAGAGAGCTTCACTTCCATAGACACTTCCTGAAGCTAAATCTATTAGGGGCTGGTAGCATAAATGAAATTCATTTTTTTCAAGGGCTCTGCGCAAATAACCTTCAAGCTCAAGCTTATATAAAACTTGTTGATTCATATCGGCACGGTAGAATTTCATTTTGTTCCCCCCCTGCTGCTTTGCAAGGTTCATCGCAGTATCAGCATGCTTAAAAAGCAATTCAGTTGTTATACCATCATTAGGATAAAAACTAACTCCAATACTTCCAGTTAAAAAGAACTCTCGTGCTTCAAACATAATTGGTTTTGCGATATCATGTAAAAGACTTTGTCCAAGGTCAACAATCTTTTCAACCTCAACATCATTGGTTAATAAAATTGTAAATTTATCACCGCTAAATCTTGCAAGATGGCTCTTGTTGGGTAGTAACGCTTTAATCCGATTTGCAAGTTCTTTTAATATAATATCCCCTGCATAATGTCCCACTGTATCATTTATAATTTTAAATCGGTCTAAATCTATAAATAACACTGCAAATTGTTTCTTTTTCTGCTTAAACCTTTTCACAAATTCCTCTACTTGATTCGTAAAATGCTGACGATTCGGCAAGCCAGTGTCAGCATCATAAAAGGCTAAACGCGTAATCTTTTCCTCGGCCTTTTTCTCATAAAAAGCCTCGATATTTTTATATTTTTCGGTAGTAAGTTGGTGTTGCTCTATTAATTCAATGATATCTATCAATTGTTTATATACTAAGCTATTCGTTCTCATTACGAGATTCACCACTCTTTTTCCCTCAAGGAGTATGTATATCTATTCATAAAGATAGCACAGATTTTGTCGAAAGACATAGAAAAAAAAGAAAAAGCTACCGCAAATGGTAGCTTTTTCACAAATTTTTTAGAAACTCCACATACCTAGTGGAAGTTTTGCTCCTAACGCAATTGTTAAGATTAGCACAATAATAAATAACACCCAAAAAAGTCCAGTTGGTTTTGCCTTGCTGGAACGTGCTAAAATCATTTCCATAAATCCAATCGTTAATACTCCAAGTATTGCTTTACCTATGTATTCACCATCAATCTTGGATACGCTAAATAAAAGAAGTAAACCGGTTGCTAAAATGAAAAGATAAAATAAACGTAAAGTCATTTTAACGATTTTTTGAGACTTTTCTTTCCCAGCCTTATTAAGAACTGTTGCTGCAATTACAAAAAGAATAATAGCAACTACCCAAGAGGTAACATGTGCATGAGTCATGTACTACTCCTCCTTTTTCTTTTTTATTCCAAAGATTATCATAGCATGTTTATCGGGAATTTCAAAAGGTTACATCGTGTCTTTTTCACTATGCACATAGTAAATATGTCTTTTCTGTGACACGATATTCCTTACAATTATGCCTCAATTTTATTTCGCAATGTACCAAGGCCATCAATTGTAATTTCAATGACGTCTCCACCTTTTAAGAAACGTGGAGGTTTAAAGCCTTTACCGACCCCTGATGGTGTACCTGTTGCAATAATATCTCCAGCCTCCAGCGTCATACCTTGTGAAATGACTGAAATAATCGTTTCAATCGGGAAAATCAATTGACTAGTATTACCTGACTGACGAACCTCCCCATTTACCTCCGTTTTTACGGACAGATTACCTGGATCTGGAATCGATGATTTATGAACTAATACCGGACCCATCGGACATGTCGTATCTAAGCTTTTTCCAAGAAAAAATTGTTTATGTCTTGATTGAATATCACGGGCTGTTATATCGTTTAAGATTGTATATCCAAAAACATAGTCAAAAGCTTCACTTTCTTTAATGCCTTGACCAGTTTTGCCAATTACGACTGCTAACTCACCTTCGTAATCTAACTGTTCAGTGATATGTTTATGATTTAGTACAGTTACTTCTGGACCAACTACTGTTGTTGGTGTTTTTGTGAACATTACAACATGCTCAGGGATATCCTTTTCACTGCCCATTTCAATGACGTGTTCTGCATAATTTTTACCGACACAGAAAATATTTTTGCTCGGTCTTGGAATTGGAGCCTTTAATGTAATTTCTTCAATCGAATAAATAAAATCTGTATCGGGATTTTCCCGTACCCACAAATTGATTTCCCGAATTCTCTCAAGACACTCTTCCCCTTGAGCAATCACTTCAATCATGGTTTCTGGAATAGTTGTGGTGCCATTCATTTTCATTTCAGCAATTTTTACATCTATTACTTGATTAAGCTGCTCGTTTACAATTCCAATAAATTGTCTTTCATTCTTTTCAGCTGTTACAAACCTCATTTTTAATCACCTCTTTTTTAGTCATATACTTAATTCTATTTTAGATGTTGAAATTCCTCTTTCTATACTTTTTGTAGAATTTTGTATGTTTTTGTAACATTATTAGAGGTTTTAGCGAACTTGTTTTAATCCCTGTAAAGGCAGGTATAATAATGGTACAAAGCTTGTATGTACTACTTTAGTATAAGTAAGCATGATTATTATGTACTAAAAAAAATGGAGAAATGAAAATGTTCATGTTGAAGATTGCAATTGAATTGAAACGCCGAAAGATGACAACTTTAGCAGATCGGCACGGCTTTACTGCATGGGAGACGGTAAAGTGTAGTCAAGAGTTAGATCAATTATTGAATATTTATCAAAAGACAAAACAAAAGAAATTAAAAATGGTCAACTAAAAAGACTATTCGCATTAGCGAATAGTCTTTTTTCTTATTTCAACCTTATTAGCATATGTTAATGTTCTCCAAACCCATTCAAATGGACCGAATCGGAATTTTTTCAACCAGAAATAACTTAAGATGATTTGAATAATGTAAATACCAATAGTCAGAAGGAAACCTGTATATGGCTGTAACTTACCATATAATCCAAAACCATAACCATAAAACAATAATGTACAGACTATTGATTGGAAAAGATAATTACTCAGTGAAAGCCTTCCAACAAGAGCTAGTGGAGATAGCAGCCTTTTCCAAACGGGTAATCTCATTAACAGGACTATCGAGGTTGCATATAATAAGGCTGTACTCGGGCCACCGATTGTGTCCTGTAAATAATCAGTTGCAGGATTTTTAGCCGTGTAATAGGGTAGTAGTTTCATAGGAACCCCAATTATCAGCGAGATCAACCAAAGGATCTTAACCTTCTTAATATCTTCATCTCGACCTTCAAACCATTTTTTCTTAGCGATAAAAGCACCCATGAGGAACATTGGTAGCAATGTAATGACCATTACAAATATGCTTGCAACGTTATTAACAAAATACCAGTCTTGAAATCTCTGACTCGTGATCTCCCAAAAACCACCGTTTGCATAAATTTCTGCCGATTTTAAAGCAAGCTGTTCATTGTACATAACGGCATTTAAACCGGGTTCAAACAACACCGCTATAAACATAAGTCCACCGAGAACAACATTTGGTACAAAGATAAGGACTAATGCCCAAATAAGCAAAGTAATCGGCTTTGCCTTATGAAATAATAGTAGAATCGAACCAATTAGAGCATACGTAATTAAAATATCACCGTGCCAAACAAGGAACGCATGTAAACATCCAAAAAGTAATAGCACAATTAATCTTCTTGAAATCAACGGATAAAATGAATAACCTTTAGCAACTGCTCTTTCCTTAAACAGAATAAAACCAAAGCCAAAAAGAAATGAAAATAAAGTATAAAAACTTGCTTGTGCAAAAATATCGATGATACTATTTGTCCAGTTATTGAGATCCCCAGTCCACCATGTTTCTGGATTTAAATAGAGAATGGGGGAAAAAAACGATGGCATATTGACAAAAAATATCCCTAATATTGCTAACCCTCTTATAACATCAATTGAGTGAATCCGCTCTGCTCCTAATACGGGACTTAATCGTTCATTACTCATTCTCACAACTCCTTACCACGTTTACATATATTCGATTATAAGAGAACTAAATTGGAAACACTAGGAAAATTTTCTACTATTGGTCCAAACCTTCGGAGGGGCCATGGTAAAAATCACATCTTCTGGGCAGTTCTCATAGAATAAAAAAAACTGTTTATATTCGTATCAATGATATCACTATTCGTAATTCTTCAAATTCGTTTTGTAAAAGGGTGTTTTTGTATGCCAGCAATCGTAGGAGCTGTAAAAGTAAATAGTGTTGGAAATAGCAGTGTTTTCAATATTGGTGATGTCTTTCAAATCTCCCCTACCAGCACAGCCAAGACTTTTGCAGGCGCTGGCTCATTTAATACAGGGGATGGTCTTCGTGTCTATAATAATCAGAGTGTTACGAACACTTACGATACAGATAATATTGACAATGTCATTGTTGGTAATGCCTAAGGAGGGATGAGGAGATGAATTTTTATATTAACCAAAGTATTTGTATTCATTCTTTACGTGTGGAGAGCGTTAGTAATTCATCCGTTTTACAAATTGGAAGTGCTGGGCTAATCAAGCCTTCGTCTAACCTTTATAATACAGGTCAATTTACGGAGCCTGCTCCAGAAATCGGATCTCAAACTTCAACAGGTACAGAGCCAGCTGTTCCACTTGTCGGGCCAACTTCTTCATAGGCATTCACCCATGGTAATGTTCATGCATATTATAGACTATCATTGTTTAACTTTATTATCAGAAGTTAACTACTTCTGATAATAAAGCAAAAGCCTCAGGCGGATGCCACGATTTTTCAAAGGATTTTTTCGAGTAGTAAGATTAAAGACTAATAACGCCACTTCCTGTGGGCCAAAAAATCGGGCGCAAATACGCCAAGGCGTATTTGATAGAAAGGGTGAATGCCGTTGTACACGTATCCTTATGACATCAACTCTTATATCCGAAGCCTTCATTACTATATTCAACAACAGAATCAACGAATCGCACAATTAGAAGAGACACTGCAGCTCATCCAGGGAGATCTTAAAGAAATCAAGAATAGGCCAACAACGCAGATAGAAAAAATTGAATATAAATTTGATCAACTTAAGGTTGAAACGTTGGAAGGTACATTAAATATCGGATTAAACCCTATGAACGGAGAACAAATTGAAGATTTTGCAGTTTCACAGAGTAAGATGAATATACCTGACGTCCGACATACCCATAAAGATTTTATTAATGAAATTGAAGATGAAATTGATGAATACTTAAATAATGATTGCTCGGTTTATATCCAAAGTAAGTTAAACCAACAAAGGACTTCAATCCCTGTGGAGCATGTCCAGTTTGTTGTGGAAGATATTCGAAAGCAAATAAATGAGCGGATTATTTTTTATTTAGAACAAAAGCAGACTGAACTCCAAGATCCTACTCGAATACATGAGGTATATACAGCCATTGTTGAAAGAATAAAATTGGATATTCAAAACTCAATCACAGCTTATTTGAATAATCTTCCAGATAATTTGAAAGAAGGTCAAGATACATGAACTTTACTGTTGTAAATAAAGAAATCCATGTTGGGAATATTGAAATCGTTGGTGTCTCCACTTCATCTGTTTTTATTATCGGGGACGCTAAAACAATATCAATGGCATCTGCGTTTGATACTCCACCGGAATCACTGATTATTGGACCATACGTTCCATTAGCACCACAAGGTTGATATTCATGCAGCGAATATCCGTTGTTGATCTTATCTACGTTAATTCTGTATCTTTTAGTAGTATTTTAGAAATTGGAGATTCCAAAAAAATCACCCCTGTTTCTCAGGCTCTTGCGGTACAAAGAGAGGTTCCACTCTTTTTTACAAATGAAGGGGATTTTTCACAATATCCTATTTTTTCAAGGAAACTTCCGATAGTAAAAGTGACTGAATCCGTTAATATGGAGATATTTAATCAGAACCCAGTTATTAAGGTAAATTCCATAAAGGTAACTGGAGTTTCGTCGGCTGCCGTAATGCAAATAGGTTCAACGGAAACGATTCACACTGAATCAAAGGTAAAGCATATTCGAAAGCTCCTTGATGACAAATCAAAGACGAACAGGTAACGAAATACCCAGTTTTTCATAAAGTAATAGTATGATAAATTAAATTGTACACTTAAAAGGATGACGCGATATGCCCTCAATAGTAGGACCAATCAAAATAAATAGTGTTGGTGGCGGAGTTGTGAATTTCGGGGACTCCTTCTATGTTTCACCAAAGAGCACAGGTAAGACATATTCAGGCTCAGGCTCGTTTAATACTGGTGACTTTATCTGTACAAATAATGGTTTGAATGCTACCAATACAAACGATGAAGATTTTGCAGATCAACTTATTAAAAAGAATGCATAGAAAAAGGCCGTTTCTGGCCTTTTTCCTAATTCTACAAAGTTTCTAATTTGACAAGCGTTCCTCTGCCAGAAGGCTCAGCAGGTTCGACAATTAGACGTTTTGGCAATCTTGCCCTTAATTCCTGAACGTGGCTAATGACGCCTACCGCTAATTGTTTTGAGTGAAGTTTTTCAAGTGCGGATACAACTGTATCCAGTAAATCTGCATCCAGTGTTCCGAAGCCTTCGTCTAGGAAGAAGAATTGTAATGGATATTCTCCCCTTAGTTGGATTTGAGCAGATAGTGATAGTGCCAACGCCAATGATGTTAAGAACGTTTCCCCTCCGGAAAGTGTTGTCACAGGTCGTCTAACACCGCCATTTGCATCATCCCTCATAATAAATCCACCCTGCGAATCCACTTCAACAGCATAACGCTGCCTTGTTAAAATACCAAGTCGATCTGTAGCATCATGACTTACTTGGACTAATTGTTCTTCGGCAATATATTCTACGAAACTATTGCCTTTGAATACGGATTGTAGCTTATTATATTGCTCTACTAATTTATCTAATTCAATTCGTCTGTCATCAAGCTCGTTGAAACGCTCCTGTTTATCTAAAAGAACTTGGAGAGCCTTTAATGCAGCTCCTTTTGCTTCTACTGCTTGATTTAGCATCTCTCTCATTTCGGTACGTATTATTTGGATTTCTTCCCATTTTTCTTTTGTTAGTTCTTCACCATTTAGTAAATCATTTACTTTTTGCAATTCAGTTTGGATTTGCTTGAAACGATCCCAGAACAAGTCAATTTGTTTTTGCAGTTCTGATCGCACATGTTTGGAAAGAAGCGATTCCTTCACATCAGATATTGAATTAAAGCTTGTAGTCTCAAGCACATCATTCCATTTTGCTGTTGCTTTTTCACTTCGAACCTTACCATCTTGTACAGCCTGCAAGGCTGCATGGGTTTCGTTTTCTAGTTTTTGACATTGTGATTGGACCATCTGCCAAGATTCATACGCGTTACTCTCGGTTTCTTCAAGCTTTTTTACTATTTGCTCAGCTTCAGCTACTAGCTGCTTGATGTTGTTGTCTCCAACTTCTTTTGAGAGCTTTTCATGCGCCTCTGTTAATGCCTCAAGTTTACCCTTTAAGGTTGAATTGATTTCAACAATTTGGCGTTCAATGGTATGACAGTCATCCTGATATTTCTTCTTTTCTTGTTCTTTTCGTTCTAATAATTTTGTTGCATTTTCGATTTCAACAGAAAGACTTTGTGCCAACTTATCATTTTTCGATATTACTCCAAGCTTCGCTTCAATTGTTTCGAAATCAAGCTGAGGAAAGGTTTGCTTCCAATTCATGAACTGTTCCTTCATTTTTTGTTGTAAACTCGCAACGCGCACTTCCAGTTCAATATAGGACTTCGTGTTAATTGATATTGTCTGTTCTAGCTGACTTACTTTTTGCAAGACCGCTCGGATTTCTTGGATCACTTTTCTTCCTGCTTCTTGAATCTTTAAGTAATCCTGATGTAAAGATTTTTGTTCGACAATTAGAAATTGAAGTTTTTCGGTTAAATCCCCCAATTCCTGATCGTTTACCTCTGTATTGGATTTTGGAGGGATGGTCATTTCACCTGGATACTCTTGTACAAGCCCCCCAGAAATTTGTTCAAGTTTAATCTTTAATGTAGAAAACTCTTGTTTCACACTACGTGCTGATGCTATCTCATTTGTCAATTTTTCTATTTGTGTTTCTAAGGAATCTCCATGATCCTCATGAACAACTGGATTTGGGTGATGGGTAGATCCGCAAACTGGACATGGTTGCCCAGATTGAAGCTGGCTTGCAAGCCTGATGGCAAGATTTTTTCTACGGCTATCCTCTAATTCTTGCTTGAGCCTAGATAATTTTACCTCCGCAATTCCGATAACCTTCTCGCATTCTCTATCCCGTTCACAAACCGTTTCATATGTTGATGCATTTTTTATAAAGATGGTTTCCATCTTGTGTTTAGCCTGGGCAAGTGACTCATTTTGAGAGTGTAGCTTTTCTTTCGATTGATCAAGCTGTACGCGATTCTTTTCCATTTCCGTCTGTTGGTCCTTAAGGTTTTCAGTGGAGAACATAATGGATTGTTTTATTTGATTCGCTTTTTGAAGCTCCTCACGAACATCTGCTGAAACAGTTAACTGAGACAGCTTTTCTCTCCGTTCTTTTTGCATATCTGAGTCAGATGTAATGGATGCTGTGATCGCTTCAATCTGATTTTTCTTTTCACGTACAAGTGATTGAAGATTGTTCACTTGTTGTTGAAGTTCTTTCACTTCCTTTTCAAGACTAATAGCTCTTTCCTGAACAATGATTGCATCTGAAAGTCTTTGTTTCTTGGTTAGATAATACGGTAGTTTTTCAGTCTTCTCTTGACGTGCCAGATGATACTCATTTGCTTTGATTTCATTTTCCTCTTTTTTTGCCGTTAACTGACTTTGTAGGGATTGATAACGAACAGTTGCTTTTTCTAAAGCATCCTTCGCCGTTTCGTATTCCTCAAGATATGGCAGGATAAGAGCAGCTGTTTCTGCATTCTTCCGTTTTTCTTCAAGCTGAAGAATTTGCGGTCTCTCTTGATCCATTGCAACTAATTTTTGTGATAGAACGCTCTTTTCAAGCTGCCATTGCCAAATATTTTTACTTTTTTCAAAATCAGCATCTATCTTATTTACTTCGTTTTGACGTTTAGTAAGAAGGACCTCTGTTTCTTTTAGCTCTTGTTCCGCAGCTTTAATTGCTTCTGTTGAAGCATCCCCTAGACCAGCCTGCTCGGCTATTACTTCGTTCAACTCGTTTTTTGCTGTCGTTAGCTTATTCTTTAACTTTTTATTTAGCTTGTCCCCATATTGTTCAAGATTGAATAGACGTTGAAGCATTTGTCTACGGTCTACACCCTTCAGTGATAAAAACTCAGCGAACTTTCCTTGTGGTAATACGACTGCTCTTGTAAAGTCATCAATCGTCAAGCCTAATAAATCCTGTACGCACTGATTTACCTCACCAATTTTATCAGCCAGTACAACAGATTCCTCACCTACTTCAATAATCCGACTCACTGAGGATTTGACCTTTAAGGCATCCTGTCGTTTAAAGCTACGTTCAATCATATAACGCTTTGTTCCTTTGGCATTTTCAAGTTCAAATACAAAAGAAACATGAAGCTGATTTTCTGCATGATTAAGAATGCCATGGGTATTATTCGATGCGCGTTCAACCTTTCCATACAAGGCAAGTGTCATAGCATCAAGGATTGAGGATTTTCCACTTCCTGTCGGACCAAATATCCCAAAAACTCCTCCTTCACAAAGGGAGCCAAAATCAACAGTTTGTTTCTCTCGAAAGCTATGAAGCCCTGCTACTGTGAGTGTGATTGGTTTCATGCTTCATCACCTTCCTCATCTGCGTCTTCGGTTATGAGCTCTAAAAACAACCGGGTAAGTTCAGGCTCTGGCTTAGCCCCACCAGTCTGTTTTTCATAAAAACGTGCAAAAAGTTCATCAATTGGGGTATTTGTACTTACAGTCCGTTCCAGTTTCTCTTTTTCAAGTTCTTCAAAAACAGGCCGAATATGAATCAAGCCACTATGATACTTACGCAATCTATGAATCTCTTCGATTGATAACGCATTTGTTACATGTATTTCTAAGTCAATCCAAGCATTTGCGTCCTTGCCTTCATCAAGCCAAGTATATACTTGAGCAAGACCTTCTTTTGCCTTCCATCTTACAAGTGGTTTTCCACTTGATAAAAACACCTCAGACATTTCGACTGGCTGACCAGGTTTTGCATCTAAAATTGTAACCGACTTTGCATAACCAGCTTCTGAGAAACTATAAGCTAATGGTGAGCCTGAATATCTCGCCATCGTTTTTGCTCTTGATACCATTTGCGGACGATGCAAATGCCCTAATGCAACATATTGAGCTGCCTCTGGAAGGCTCGTGGCTGCAACTGTGTACGCTCCTCCCACTTCAATTGGTCGCTCAGAATCAGTACTACTGCCACCTGTCACATAAATATGACTCATGGCAAAATTAATCGTTTCAGGTGTGAAAGCTTTACTCATTTCCTCGAACATACCTTGAATTCGTTGATCATATTTATCGCGAAGCATTAATTCTTCATGAGATTCAGATAAAACTTCAGCCAAACGTGACTCAGAAGGGTATGGTAATGCTGCTAGTTTAAGAGTTTCATTTGTAGTAGGTACATAGATGGTTTGGACATCCATCGTTGGCAAACCCAGTAATTGTATACCTTGACCGTGTGCAAGTGGAGAGGCTGCTGACAAGCGGTCAGGGTTATCATGGTTGCCCGCAATAATTGATACGGGTCTCTTTCCCCCATCTGATAAACGAGAAATACTTTCATAGAATAAGCTTTCAGCTGCAGCTGGTGGATTCACTGTATCGAAGGCATCTCCAGCCATTAGCACAACATCGATTTTTTCTTCCTCGACAATTTTTACAAGCTCATCCAAGAATTGCGCTTGTTCTTCTAATCTACTTCTTCCCTCAAGTGATCGACCTAAATGCCAATCTGCGGTGTGAAGAATTCTCATTTGAAAGTCCCCTTTCTAATCCGTAATCCAGTACTATTATTTTAACATAGGAGGTTGCCTTGGAATGGTAGTGTTAATTGGAAATTGACATAAAAAGTACTGCCCTTAAATAAGAGCAGTACTTCTATTCTTAGACTTCTAACAAATGGCCACCATCGAAAAAGTAAAGATACTTTTCTGTGAGTGGTTTTCTCCAAATATGCTCAATAGCCTTACTATATAATTCAAGCTGTACACGATAACGGTCTTCGAGCTCAGATTTTGCATCTTCTAAGTTTTTGAATTTACCAGTTATCGTGTCCGTTTTATAATCAATCAGAACAATACCTTTGTCATCTTCAAAAATACAGTCAATGACCCCTTGGATGAGGACATTTTCTTGTTGTTCATCAGACCAGTCCGCATAGGCTTCTTTTGCAGGTATAGCTACACTAAATGGAACTTCTCGTCTTACATTTTCAGCTGCAAGCATCCTCTTTGCAAGATCCGATTTAAAAAATCCCAGAATACTTGTTACATCAATAACATCAGCTTGTTCCTGCGTTACTAATTCATGATGAACCATTTTTTGAATCTGCTCAGAAATTGATTCTTCATTTATTGATTCAACAAGGCTAATATGCTGCATAACCATGTGCATCGCTGTACCACGTTCTGCTGGTGTTAATGATTTTTGCTGCATGAACCTTGGTCGATCTGCAGAGCTCGAGCGGAACTTCGGAAGAAAGAGTGTATCACTTTGTTCATCCATGCTCTCTCTTTGTCTTTTGATTTCTGAAACAGATTGTTTGGAACGCTTATTTGCCGCAGATTTAAATGGATAACTCCAAGTTAATTGATGTTCAATTCTTTCTAAAAGTTCACTACTAACTGGAATTGGCTTTCCATCTTTCATTGCAGTTTCTATTTGTTCTTGCTTACTTTCTTCCCCAACCTCAATTTTTTGTAGCTCTACAGAAGGAATTGTTCGAATCACCCATTTTGCTGGATGATTTACGATGTCGATTGGGAGCTGGTCGACTGTTTCTTCCCCTCGTAACAGCACGGCATCCTTATGTCGAATTAAACCGTGTCCTATCCAATCTAAATAGGATTTAGCACCTGCTCTTAGATGGTCTGCAATTAACCATTCTTTGTTTTGAAGTGTAGCCTGCCATCTACCAATTTGCTTTTCTAAATCCTTCACCGTACCAACAAGATACAGCTTCTCCTTTGCTCTCGTAAGGGCAACATAAAGCACCCGCATTTCTTCTGAAATCAGCTCTAGATGCATTTTCTTCTTAATCGCAAGCATAGGTAGAGTTGGATAACTAATCCGAAGCGCTGGATTTACATATTTCGTTCCAAATCCAAGCTCTTTATCTAATAAATATTTTTTATTTAAATCCATCATATTAAATTGCTTTGAAAGTCCACCAACAAACACAACCGGGAACTCTAGTCCCTTACTTTTATGAATGGTCATAAGGCGGACAACGTCCTCTTGTTCCCCGAGGGCTCTTGCGGTACCCAAATCATCACCACGATCCTGCATGCGTTCAATAAATCGCAAGAAACGAAATAATCCTCTAAAGGATGTCGCTTCATATTGACGAGCACGGTCATAAAGTGCACGAAGGTTTGCTTGACGTTGCTTTCCTCCAGGCATGCCCCCTACAAAATCATAAAAGTACGTTTCTCGGTACAATTGCCAAATCAATTCAGATAATGAACCTGTTCTTGCTCTTGTACGCCAGCTATCTAATTTATGATAAAAATCGGAGACTTTCCCGTGTGTTGCATCATCAGAGGATACTTCCTTTAGAAATACTTTCAACGCCTCATAGTAAGGGCTGTTTTTTTCATACGTTCGAATTTTGGCAAGCTCATCTGCTTCTAGCCCAACAATTGGTGAACGTAAAACGGATGCGAGTGGAATATCCTGGTACGGATTATCAATCACTTTCAATAAGGACATCATCACGCTGACTTCTGTCGCATCAAAATAGCCGGTTGAAAGATCTGCATAAATCGGAATGCCTTGTTGTTTGAATTCCTCCATAATTTGAGGAGCCCATGGCATTGAACGCATCAAGATGACAATATCGCGATATGTTATGCTCCTCATGCGATTTTCTTTACGGTCATATATTTGGAACCCAGAAGAAATCATGTCCTTAATTTGCTTCGCCATCGTGCGAGCTTCAAGCTGTGCTGTTTCAAGCTCTGCTTCGTCAAAGAGAATCATTGGCTCTTCATCTTCTTCGTTTTCTTCCTGCTCATAACTTGCTACTTCTTGGCCATTCTTATCAATTAACAAAAGTTCAGCAGCCATATGATTACTTTCTGGATAATCAGCGCCTAGCTTTAGCTCAGCATCATCGTCATATTCTATTTCACCAACGGCTTCACCCATGATTTGTTTGAACAGATAATTCGTTCCGTCCAAGACCTCAGCACGGCTGCGGAAGTTTTTCGATAAATCGATTCTTAATCCAGTATTTTCCCCTAATTGGGTAAATCTTTTATATTTACTTAAGAACAACATGGGTTCTGCAAGTCGGAAGCGGTAAATTGACTGCTTCACATCCCCAACCATAAACATATTTCCAGTTGCTTCTCCGTCTTTTGTAACTAGTTTTAAAATGGACTCCTGCACCATATTGGTATCTTGATATTCATCCACAAAAGCCTCTTCAAATTGGAGACGGTATTCAAGCGCTGCTTCGGAAGGCACTAACTCGTCTGATGCAGTTCCATCTTTTCGTAAAATTTCAAGACAATAATGCTCTAAATCAGAAAAGTCAACTAGTCCCTTTTCTTCTTTTACCTTTTGAAATCTGTCACCGAATTCAATTACAAGTTCAACAAGCATTTCAATCGAAGGCAGCATTTCTTTGATATTATCTAAATAGCTTTCTGGAGGTCGGTTGAACAAATCTTCCTTTATTTTTTCAACCTGCTTTTTCGCATCATCTCTAAGCTTTGTTACCTGGTCCTTTAGATTTTCGTCATACTCATCACCCTTAACCGGCTTCGCTCTGCCAAACACAAGAGTCTGCATTTCATGATAAAGTGCCGTCCATGAGTGGTCCTTCGCATGTAAGAGGCGAAAAATTTGTTCAAGGTCTGCTTCAATATTTTCTGCCCTAGGAGCAGGACCCCCAGGCATTCGGATTAAGTCCATTGCTTGTACTAAATTAGCTTTTGCCCCCTCAAGTTGAAGGGAAATATCTGCTAACAAATATGGAATATACGGAGTTTGATCTAAACTTTGGTCGTCTACTCGGTACTCCTCCACAATTTGCTTGAGCCACTCATTAGGAGTAGGATGTGCTCGTGAAAATTCATATAGTTTTCGAATCATATTTTGCAATTCAACATCAGTGCGGTCATTCGTAAAGCGATCAACTAAGTCAAAGAATTTCGTGTTTTCCAGTTTGCTGTAATGCTCTTCAAAAAGTTCCTCCATTACCTCATCTCGCATCAACTCTGCCTCAGTTGAATCTGCTATTCGAAATCCAGGGTCAATGTCAATTAAATAGTAAAACTTCCGAATGACTTCCAAACAGAAAGAGTGAATCGTTGAAATTGAAGCACGATTTAGTAAGCTAAGTTGGCGTCTAACATGTAAGGAGGCAGGATCTTCCTTTAATGATTTTTCTAGTGCTTCTCCAATTCGATTTCTCATTTCAGCCGCAGATGCATTTGTAAAAGTCACAACAAGTAAACGGTCAACATCGACCGGATGTTCCTTCGATAATATCTTTCTGATAATCCGCTCAACAAGAACTGCTGTTTTACCGGAACCCGCTGCAGCTGCGACTAAAATATCTTGACCACTTGAGACAATCGCTTTCCACTGATCATCGGTCCATTGACTTCCTTCTGGTTTTGGTATGAGATTAGTCATGAATTTTCACACCTCCATTCCGAATTTTCTCGAGGATAACGTCTTTACTTTCATTTGGGAGTACTCGGTAATTATTTTCCTCTAAGCTTTGGTCAAACTGACAAACAGATTTAAACGAACAGAACGTACAAGGTGTTTTATCCTTAAGCTTATATGGAGCAATATCGATTTCACCATCTGTAATCCTGTTTCCAGTGTTTTTAAAGACTCCGCGTACATGGTTGCGAAGATATCCCATTTCTTCTTCACTTGCCACTTGTGAATTAGAATAGAAGCTACCGTCCTTCTTAATGGCTGCAGAGACAATTTGGGAGTAGCCTGTCCCAAGTGATTGGTCCATTAAACGAACAGATTCCTCATCCCCTAATAAGAGTCCTTTCATTTTAAATCTCTTAAAGATTTCCTCTTCAATTTTATCTTCAGACAGTACTTTATTTGAATGAATTAATGGATCATGGATATGGAAATATAGAACTCCTGCAGGTTTAGCAGCAGTGCCAATCCAATCTTTCGAATGGGTAATGATTACATCCAAATACGTTAACATTTGTAAAGCAAGTCCATAATAAACCTCTGAAAGGTTAAGTGCCTTTTGACTAGATTTATAGTCGATCACTCGTAAAAGCACTCCGTTTGAACTTTCTGCTTTATCAACGCGGTCTATTCTGCCAATAAGCTCCATAGTACTACCATTATCCAATTGAAAGCGGATTGGTGGAAGCGGCCCCTTCTTACCAAAGCCTAACTCAATTCCTACAGGAGCAAAGCCACTTGCTTTCGCATGGTCACTTAAAATCTTTGATGCACGACTGATGATTTTTTGTAATTTATGCATGATATAGTGATAACGGTTTGAACTCAATAAAATTTCTTTCTGTAATCGTGGAGCTAATTCTTCTACTGCTTTTATGGCCAACTTGTCACATTGCTCTTTTGTTAAGTCCCGCCAGTCGATTCCATTCTTTCGTAAAAAGTCGGCTATATTCTTTAAAGCCGCATGGAATAAATCACCGATATCTGGAGATTCCAAGCGGAATACCTTCCGTTCCTTCAACTGAAGTCCATAACTTGCAAAATGGGAGAAAGGACAGCCTTGGAACACCTCCATTCGAGAAACGCTCCCTTGAATATGGTCACCATATAAGGCATCCGTTATTTCTTTTGATAGCTTATTCGGTTGGTTTTTATAAAATAAACTACTTAATACAAGCTGACTTTTATATTTCATTTCATCGTGGTTTGCAAAATAATTGTAGACATCCCACCATAAATCTTGAATTGGATACTGCTTTTTCCAAGCCTGTAATTGAGTTGCCAATGAAGATAAGGCAACATCAGGATTTACAATGTATTCTAATTGTTCTATAGCTGGTAACTCAGAAGGTTCATTCATGTAAAACTTTTCTTCTGCATTTGGAAATAGATCCTTCAACCGTTTTATAATAGGTGATGGAAGAAGTGACTTTCCTTCTTCGTTAGCTAAAGGATAGCTAATATACAAAGCTTCCTGTGGACTAGTTAGTGCACAATAAATAATGAAATTTTCATCTAGAAGAGTCTCTCGACTTCCTGGTGCTAATTGTAAACCAGCATCACCTAATGTTTCTCGGTCAGATTCAGAAAATACACCTTCTTCATTTGGACGTGCAGGAAGGACACCATCATTTGCACCGATAATAAACGTACATTTAATGTTTGAAAATCTAGATCGTTCTAAGCTTGCGACAAGGACTTGGTCGATCGCAGGGGGCACCAGTGCAAATCGCATGCTTTCCAACCCAGTTTCGATCATGTTACTAAACGTAGTAAGGGAAACTTTTTCGTCACCTACGATTTCAACATATTGGTCCAGCAGTTCTAAAACCGTATTCCACACCTGATCATTTTCTCTCGCTTCCGAAAGTCGTCCAGCAAGTTCTGCGTTCAACTTTAACTCTTCCATTTTTGCAGGGATTTCTAGATCCTCTAAATAGAGAAAAAGTGCTTCACACATACCTCTACCGTCCTTCGCCTTTTGGAGGCGTTTCCCGAGAGAAAGCAATGGATTGGCAATCATATCACGAAGGTCATTTAGTTTTTCCTCATATTCACGTTCTTTGTCTGTTTGCGGAAGATCCGATTCCTCTAATCCCCTTATGCGCTTGTATTTCCATTGCTTACCATCTGTCCATTTATAGCCTTGAATCCCGTACTCAAGGACGTAGTTTTCAAGCTTGTCCATGTCCTCTCTGAGTGTTGAGATTTCCTCCCCAAAAGGATATAAGAGATCTGTTTTGACACAACGAAATACAGACTCATAGCGCCAATTACTATTTATGACCTCAAGACTTGAACGGATCAATTCAATTAATGGATGATTTAACATCGATCGTTTTTGGTCAATGAAAAATGGGATGTGATAGTCTTGAAAGATTGTTTCGATAATTTCATGATAATCACTCGCATTTCGAATCATAATTGCAATATCGCGATATCGATAATTTTTATCCCTTGCTAATTTTTGAATTTCACGCGCGATCCCTTCAATTTCAGCACGTCGATTCACCGCTTGGTTTAGTGTGATTGACGCCTTACCTTGATATGGAATTGTTGGTCTTTCATCAAAATATCTTTCTAGGTGTGCTAAAGAAGGTTCAGAGGAGTATCGATATTGACTTGTTAACAAAATCGGCTCCTCAACCTTTATGCTATTTTCTTGAGCGAGTTGAATAATAGATTGATAGGTTTTTCCAGTCATTCGGAAAAGACTTAAATCATGTGGCGGAACTTCATACGCCTTATCGATCGTTAAAGCAATTGATACTTTTTTTGAGACTTTCATAAGCTGCCCTAAGACTTCAAGCTCCTGTGGGGTAAAACTATGAAAGCCATCAATTAAGATTTCAGCTTCCTTCATATAGGTCGATTGCGGAATTTTTTCCGCTAACAGTCGTAAATAATCTTCAGAATCTACGTATTTCTCAAATAGATGATTTTCTAATTCATCATATAAAAGTTGAAGATCATGTAATTTATCTGAAAGTACTTTGTTATCAGGTTCAACTGTTTGTTTTTGTTCCTCAAGAATTTCAGGAGTGACACAATATCGTTTAAACTCCGCGACCATTTCTTCCATTTGAGTAATAAATCCATTTTTATCAGCAGCACGTGAGAAAACCTTAAGGTCCTGTTTTTTGGAATCAATAATTTTACGAAGCAGCATATTCACTCCAACATTATTCACATGATAACGGCTCATTCCCCCTGTTTCTTGCAAAACTCGCCATGCCAAACGAGTAAAACTGAATACTTGAGCTCTCATCATACCGCCAATTCCAGGGGTATTGATTAAATCATATTCTGATTGGAACGTCATTTGGTCTGGAACTAAATACACAATCGGAAAACCTGTTGGGTCGTCAAGAAGCTTTGATCGAATCTCTTCAAGACATGTGTTTGTTTTCCCTGTACCAGCACGTCCTAATATAAATTGTAGAGACATCTATAGTAACCTCCTAATGAGAGAAGAAATATTTCGTTTCATTCTTATCCTCTAATTGTATCAAAAAAAATGTCGAACAGTGAATTGTAACACCATCCAGATTCTAGAAATGTTCTTTTTTATATCAAGGAATCCAGTTAAGGCATATCTTACAAAAGGGTGGTGGTTTATCTTGAAGCATTTATTTCTTGTAGCATTTTTGCTTATTATTACGGGGTTATTTGTTGCGGCTAATATCTACACATTTATTCCAATTTATCAAAGTATTTCAGAATCAATCCATATTTCGATTGAAAAAGCAGTGCTTGGAGGAAGCATTTTTTCATTTTTCTATGCTATTGGGCTACTAACCTTTGGTCCACTTTCTGAGAGAGTAGGCAGAAAAAAAGTGATTGTATATGGCTTATTCTTCTCAATTGTTACGACCGGGTTAGTTGGTTTTTCCTTTAATGAGGCAGGTCTATATGTTTTTCGAGGATTACAAGGGATTGCTCTTGGAAGCTTCGCACCTGTTGCGTTTGCCTACACATTTGAAATATTTCCAGTTCGACATCAAACCCTAGTTCTTGCCCTTATCAATAGCGCCTTTTTAATTGCCGGAATACTCGGACAGCTTATGAGCTCAAGTATCACATATTTTTTTGGTTGGGAGTATGTTTTTTATTGTTTTGCTGGTATCTATCTTGTTCTTTTTATTGGTAGTTTGTTTATATATCCCAGTTTACCAGTTACGAAAAAAGATGATGCATCCCTCTTACAAGACTTTTATAAAATTGTAAGAAACCCTGCATTAGTCATATGCTATATCATCACATTTTCAATTTTGCTATCCTTTGTTGCGTTCTATGATGGAATAGGTCAATATTTGAATGAACAACATGGGGTCGACGAACAGACATTATTCAAAATCAGGGCAATTGGACTGATTGGTGCATCTTTATCCCTATTTACCGGAAAATTTGTACAACGATTTGGAGACCGTCGAACATTATTAATTGGACTAAGCCTAGCTACCACAAGTCTTATTTTTCTTTTCATGTCCCAAACACCTGGATTAATCGCAATTCTAAGCGTACCTTTTGTTGCGTCAATATCTTTGCTCTTCCCTTCAATCATATCCCTTGTAGGAAAGTTGGGGGAACACGCACGTGGTTCCGCTATTTCATTATATTCATTTACATTATTAACCGGAGCTAGCCTTGGCCCAATCATTGCATCAGCTTTAGATTTTCCTATATTACTTATGATGCTTATTGGAGTATTTATTTTCAACATAGCCATGAGTTTACGTTTAAAATTTTCCTCTGAAAAAGGGTACCACTAGACAGTGATACCCTTTTGACTATTTACTCGATCTGTTACAACTTGGGCAAAGCGCTCAAATCGATGTTCATCCATATGCTGTGGCATTAGTTCAATTTTTAATGTAGCTGCTAAATTTGAGTGTACGTAAAGCATATCGCGAAATTTATCAACCGCCCCACAAAAATTTGGATAGCATTGATCCCCAGTACCAAATACACCCGTTACTATCCCCTTTGTATGATTGTTCTCAAAGGCACGGTAAAGCTGAATCATTTCAAAAGGGATATCTCCATTCCCCCATGTATAGGTACCGATGATGACGACATCAAATAATCCTAATTCGTAAAAAGGAAAGTGTTCCACCGAATAGATATAACACTCACTTGTATACCTTCTCATATAATGGTTGATTATTCCAGCTGCTTCCTCTGTGTTTCCTGTAATTGATGTATAAACAATCGCGACTTTCATTCTTATAGCTCATCAAATCCATTGGATTGGGATACTTTTGTATAGGTTCGTGATTTTTGCTCGAAGAAGTCAGATTTTGTGTCATTCATCATCTCATCACTAAATACCTGAATCCATGGCATTGGGTTTTCTTTTTCATCATACAGATTTTGAAACCCTAGTTGGCGGAAGCGTTTGTTCGCAAGATACTCGACATACTCTTCAAACTCACGTAAATCGATTCCATCAATGTCTTTTAAGATATAGCGTGCCCATTCTTTTTCAAGTTCTACTGCCCGTCCAATTGATTTATAAACGTAATCTTTGTTTTCTTCAGTATTCAATTCTGGGTTCTCAGATAAGAGAATTCGAACAAATTGTGCAATAAAATAGGCATGCTGCATTTCATCTCTTTGAATATAGCTAATCATCGTACTAGTCTTAAGCATTTTTTGTTGCCTAGCTAGATTATAGAAAAAGGCAAAACCTGCATAAAAATAGATGCCTTCTAGATTAATCGAATTAATCGCTAACTTAAATAAGTTTTCTGGAGTTGGCTGTTCCCTAAAACCTTCGTAAGCCTCTAGAATAAGTTGATTCCTTTTTCGAACAATCGGGTCCCCCTTAGCCTGATTAAAACGCTTTTGTTGTTCGGGTAAAGGTACAAGCGAGCTCAGAATATAAGAATATGATTCATTATGAACGGCTTCCTGTTGCGAAATTACTGCAAAAATGGCTTTAAAACTAGAGTCCGTCACATAATCCATGACTTGGTTCATTGTCGGTGTTTGCAAACTATCTAAAGATGCAAGCTGCGTGTTGATCCGTAAAAACACATCCTTTTCAATAGGACTTAATTGGTCCCATTGCTTAATGTCATCCTGCATATTGATTTCTTGTGCTTTCCAAAAATTCGAAAGCAAGGATTGGTAGAGTGTATACATTTGTGGATACGCGATATCGTTCCAATTCAATAGTCCCGAGGTTTCCCCATTAATGATTCCTGTTGATTTATTCGGAAACTCTGGATTAAACAATTTTATTTTTGTTAATGGCAGTTTTATCTTCATCGGCTTAATTCCCCCTTAGCTATGGCATAATTCACATTCTTCAATTTCTGCTTGTGACGTGCTTCTTACATAATACGTTGTCTTAAGTCCTTGTCTCCAAGCCTCTAGATGAAGCTGTAAAAGATCCTTTGCTTTAATGTCATGTCTGACATACAAATTAAAGCTAATTCCCTGGTCGATATGACGTTGGCGTGCAGCATTTTGTCTAATGCTCCAAATCTGATCGACCTCATGACGTGCTTTCCGATAAAACTCATATGTCTTATAATTGATATCAGGTGCGGTAACTTTAAACTTAAAATTCTTTTTTTCCTCCGCATATTCAGCCGCATAGATGGGGTCAATTCCATCTGTGGAACCTCCGATTTTAGCTGTCGATGAATTTGGCGCCACAGCCATTAGCCAGCCATTGCGTATTCCATGTTTAGATACATTTTCTCGTAACATATTCCATCTGTCGGACAAATACTTTCTGCGGGTAAAATAGGTGCCGGTTTCCCATTCAGAACCTTTACATTCACTATAGGCTCCTTTTTCCTTTGCAAGCTCCATCGATGATTTGATCGCATGATAAGCAATTTCTTCATATAGTTCATCAGCATATTGAACAGCCTCATCTGATTCCCAGTAAATTCCCTTTACTGCTAAAAGATGATGCCACCCAAATGTACCTAAGCCTACCGCCCGAAACTTCTTATTTGTGAGATCAGCTTGTTTAACGGATATCGTATTCAAATCGACAACATTATCAAGCATCCTAACCTGAATTCGAATTAAACGTTCAAGTACTTCGTCCCCAATAGCTCTTGGTAGATTGACAGATGAGAGATTACAAACCACAAAATTACCTGGTTTTCGAATGATTACAATATTTCCTTCATCGTCGATATACTCCTTCGTAATCGCTGTTGCTGACATATTTTGCGCGATTTCTGTACATAAATTACTACAAAAAATCGAAGTTCTTCCCTTTCCTAGTAGATGCTTGTTCGGATTCTGGCGATTTACTTCGTCACGATAAAACATATATGGTGTTCCTGTTTCTAGTTGAGCAATCATAATTCTTGCCATGACATCCATCGCTCGATACGATTTACGTGGTAAAAGTGGATGATTCACAGCTTCTAAGTATTTTTCAGTGAAGTATTTTTCATCCTCTTCATCGTAAAAATCTTCGAGTCCTAACGGATTTCCTTGCCCATCTCTCCAGCCCATGATTTGCTTTACTTCATGTGGACAAAAAGTGTGCCATTCCCCAATACTTCTACCATTTTCATCTACCTCTTGCAGCTTTTCCATAAACAAATCAGGTACGGAAACCCCCGTAAAGATGTCGTGAGCCTTCCGACGTTCATCTCCATTATTTGTCTTTAAATCTAGAAAACCATTCATAATATCTTTGTGGAAGAGATCTAAATAGATTGCGATTGCTCCTTGTCGTTGTCCTAATTGATCAACACTTACTGCTGTATCATTGATAAGGCGAATCCAAGGAACGATCCCGGAAGAATTTCCTTTGAATTTCTTTATGTCAGATCCTAGCGCGCGAACCTTGCCATAGTATACGCCAATTCCACCACCATCTTTTGATAATCTAGCAATATCCCAATTGTTTAAATAGATTCCATCAAGTGAGTCCTCAACAGTATCAATGAAACAAGAGGACAACTGGCCAAAGCTTTTACCAGCATTTGATAGAGTTGGTGTGGCGACTGTCATATATAAATTACTTAATGCCCAATAGGCCTCTTTCACATAAGTAAGTCGAACCTCTCTTTCCTCATGCTCCATTAATGTCATAGCAATTATCATGAATCGCTCCTGTGGAAGTTCGTAAATATTTCGTTCATAATCCCTTGCAAGATACCGATCCGCTAATAAAAATAAACCGATGTATGTAAACAAATGATCTTTATCTGGATCAATTACCTCTCCTAGTTCAAGTATCTCCTCCTTAGAATATGAGTTTAATAATTCATCAGAATATATTCCTTTTGATGTAAGTTCCTGTAGCAACTCATACAAACTGCCGTATTTTAGAGCACTGTTGTAATTTCGATTCGTTGCAGCTTTTTCATACAGTTCATTTAAATAGAGATTAGCCGCTAAATATGTCCAGTTGGGCTGATCCATGGCAATTTTGTTTAAGGAATAAAAAAGTGCATGCTGGTTCGCTTCAACTGTATTAAATTTTATTTCCTGCAGTTTGTTTCGAATTTCGGTAGTGTCAAGTTGGTAGGTACTTTCTGCATATTCAAGCGAGTGTAATATGGAATCCAATTCCCCTTGAGTTGTAATATTCATCTATTTCTCTCCCTTAACAAATTATTCGTTAAAATAAAAAATCCGCCCAATTCAATTGAGCGGATGAAACGATAACATCAAGAGAGCACAAGAGTTGCTCTACCTGTCGCCACCGTTTCATCTTCCCAATCCCCGAAGAAGGTGAAACATCTTAAGAAAAGACAGGTCTCCTGACTCATGCGTCGCTCTACTTTGAACCCTTCCCATATAAGTACCTTTATTTAAGTTATCTTATACAGTGGTCTGTTCATTTCGTCAGCATTTACAGTTGCGGGGGCAGTTCTGGACTTTCACCAGATTCCCTTTTAAGCACAAATGGCATCTTTTTCCCAAGGCTAAACACAATATGTAGTTGTTAACATTCAAATTCTATCAATATATACTATCACATTTAATAATACGGGACACCTATTATTTTAGCAAGACAAAAATTGACAATTATTTCTCGAGAAATAATACCATGAGCTCTTCATCCCGATATTGGCCGTTGTATTTAATGGCCCTTTTATCAACAGCAAATGATTGAAAACCTAGTTTTTTGTACAATTCTTTAGCTGGTTTATTCTCTGCATCTACTGTTAAATATATCTGCTCGATTTCAGGGAGATTTACTGCCATTTTAATAGCTTCATTTAGCAATGCATTTGCAATTCCCTTACCTCTTTTTTCATCATCAACATACATCGCCACAATAGTAGCCCTATGTCTTATTTTTCGACGTGTTTCCCTGACTAAGGTTACCATCCCCACTAAATGTTCACCTTCGAATGCCCCAAGCGTTATTATTTCTTCAGATTGAAAACTTTTCTTGTACTCTCCTATTGGGTTATCATTATTTTTTGCTTCATCATACGTAACTAAAAATGCATCAGGGTCAGTTGTTAGTGCTTTTAATCGCAACCTAAAATAGCTTTCAGCATCCTCTGGCAAAAGTCTTCTGATAAACATATCGCACCTCCGAAAAAGAACATTTGTTCTTGTGTTTTGTATTTTATTTAAATATAATGGTACATGAGGAAAAAATATACAATCGTGTATGATTTCTTTAGTAAATAGAAAACATAGTGTAGGGCAACTTGCTGATATTAAAAAGGAGTGTTTTGTGAATGAAAGGACAAGCGACACCTTATTTAATGTTTAATGGGAATGCGAAAGAAGCCTTGGAATATTATCAGGAAATATTTGAGGGCGAAATATTGGATGTTCAAACATATGCTCAGGCAGGCTATGAAACTCAGGACTGGGCTAATGACCGACTTATTCATGGTAAGTTCAAAAAGAACGAACTCTTACTAATGGTATCAGATGACTCTCCCGACCAAAGTGTAACCTTTGGAAACAATATCTCTTTAGTTTTGGAATTTGAAAGTGAAGAGGAAATTACGAAAACCTACAATGACCTAAAGCAAAAAGGAACTGTGTTCATGGAATTACAGGATACCTTTTGGGGTGCAAAATATGCAAAAGTAAAGGACCAATTCGGGATTATTTGGGACTTAAACTATGAAATGAAATAAATTAAATTCCCCTAGCATCTAGGGGAATTATTTTTTATTTCTTCCATTCATGTTTTAGCAAACCATAGGAGTACATATCAAATCGCTTCCCGTCACGCTCTAGAAATTCTCTTGAGGTGCCTTCTCTAACAAATCCCAACTTTTCATATAAGGCGATGGCCCTCTCATTGTACTGAAAAACGGTTAATTGGATTCTATGAAGATTTAACTCTTTGAAAGCAAAATCCAACACGAGTTGCATGGCTTCATACCCAAGCCCTCGATTACGGTTTCCTTCTCCACCAATTGCGATTGCAAGCCAAGCATTTCGATGTGGCCAAATAATGCTGTCGATGTCCACAAATCCAACTAATTCCTTAGTCTCCAATTCTTTAATCCCAAATACAAACTCTTTCTCGTTTTTCTGCTCAACCCACTCTTTAAAAGCAGAAGGATGTTTAGGAAAGGATGGTAAAGTGTCTAGATTTCTAAGAAATTCCTGATCCTCATACCAACTTACAATGGTCGGAACATCTTCTTCTTTAATTCTAACAAGCTGTACCTTTTTTCCTCTTAACAAATTGTACGTAATCATTCGAATAACTCCCTTATTTTTACTAAGAAAGTAATTCAACAATTATTGTAAAAATCCTTTAGTAATATTTATTAGGTCATTAAAAAAAAGAGAGAAAACACTATGTTTTTCTCTCTTTACTAGATTGTTGACAGTCTATTAAGCTGTTTTTCTTCTGTTTACATAGAGGATACCAACAGCTATAAGGATTAACACAAGACCGATAACTAACAAGTTAGCGGAATTCGTTGCTGTAATCGGAAGCTTTTTGCCACCATTGGCATTCTTACCACCAGATTCTGTTGTCGTTGAGTCATTCGTATTAGTATCTTTTTCATCAGCTTCTGGAGTTTCCTTAGAATCCTTAACCTCTAGTACACCAAATGTACTGAAGTGATCGGTAGTGGCTGTAATTTTACCATCTTTAAAGTCGCCACCGACCAATTCCCATTTCTTACTTTCTGGATTCCAATAGAAGACCTTCACATTTTTCGGATCATCCACCGTTTTAGGGTCAACCGAAAAAGTCATTGTGACTTTTTCGTTAAACTTGTGATAGCCCTTGCCCTCAGATTTGATTGTAAAATCATAGGCAACTATAGCATCCTTACGGTTGTCCTTCTGTACTTTAATTTCCGTTTCACTATCAGGTAAGATAGAAGAAGGAATTTGAAGGTCAACCACGCCATTTGAAATGACTAATGTTGCATTTACTGCTTTAAGTTTCGCAATGGCCTCAGAGCTTAATGATACAAAAATTGTATTTTTCTTAGCAGGGACTTCAACTCTAACAATAGCGCCATCTTTTAGATCTCCCAAATCATCTGCTGTTACTACATATTTATTTCCTCTTTCGACATCCGGATTAACAACAATAATTTGAGGTCCTTCCGGTTCTGTTTCACCTGGTGTTGAAGTAATATCAATGATTCTACCTTCAACCTCAGTTGGGATTCCCTCGCTGCCAATGCTTACTAAATGATCACGGAAGTTTTCCCAATCAGAAAGTCCTAAATCTGTTACACGGCCTTCTTCGTATGCTTTTGCAAATACATCATAACCATCTCCACCTTTAGCTGTGAATGCATTGGTTGCTACGATATATGTTGTATTTTCATCAACTGCTACAAGGTTTCCTTTAGCATCTTCAATGTAAACTTCAACTACACGTTCGCCTGCTGGTTTTGTAGAATCGAATTCTACCTTTCCTCCAGCAACATGTAAAAAGCCGCCATTCTCTCCCGGATACTTGCTTAAAGAAATTTCAAATGCAGCTTTCAGCTCAGCACCTGTTACTTCCATCGTAGCTAACGTGTTACCAAATGGAAGAACTGTGATTACTTCACCTACTGTGATTGGTCCTTCATTTATTGCTGCACGAATGCCACCGCCATTTTGTAAAGCCATCACTACATTCTTTCCAGTAAATTCCTTTGCTTTTTTAAGCATTCCATCTGTAATTAAGTTTCCTAAGATTGTTTCGTTTTTACGTACACTTGGTTTTGTATTGTCACCATTTGTACGTGGGTTTGCTAATTCTATAGGGGTTGATACTCCGATTTCCTCTTGTGCTACTTTGTCCACTTGTTCTTTGAATGGTGCTAACACTTCTGCTGCTTTGGGATCAGCCTCTTGATCACCGATTGAAATTAATTCCCCCGCATGTTCAATTACTACACCATTTTCATTAAATACTATATCTAGGACGCCTAGGTTACTATTCGCATTACCTGTTTGAACGATTACAGTAGGTGTATCATCTTTCGCAACAACAGATGGGACATCCAAAGCTGTATGACTATGCCCACCTACAATGACGTCAATGCCTTCTACTTGTTCAGCTAAGATTAAGTCGTTATCTACGGCAGCATTATCATCATAACCAATATGTGTTAATGCAATAATCTTGTTAACACCTACTGCTTCAAAAGCTTCAACAGCATTTTCTGCTTCTTGTAGATAGTTTTCAAATGCGATGGAGCCTGGGCTTGAAATGTCGACAGTTTCTTCAGTTGTTAATCCGAAAATACCCACTTTCTCACCGTTTACTTCTTTGATGATTCCATTGTAAATTTGTCCATTATTAATATCTGATGCGATAGAATCATTGAAAATTCCATCGAAGTTTGCATCCTTCGAGAAATCAACATTGGCACTTACAAATGGGAACTGAGCTCCCTTAATAAATTCAACTAATTTTTGATGTCCTTCATTTGAAGAACCTAAGTCAAATTCGTGGTTACCAAAGGTCATTGCATCAAAGCCCATTAAATTCATCATAGCTAAATCTGCTTTTCCTAGGAACTCATTAAAATATAAGGTTCCTGTAAATGCATCCCCAGCATGAAGAAGTAGTGCACTCGAATCTTTAACTCTTTGCTCTTTCACTGCAGTTACCGTTTTAGGCATGTTGTCTAAAGAAGCATGTGTATCGTTAGTATGCATTACCTTTAATTTAAATTGACCTTCTACATCAACGATTCTGCCTTCAACCTCAGTTGGAATTCCCTCGCTACCAAGACTTACTAAATGGTCACGGAAGTTCTCCCAATCAGAAAGTCCTAGGTCAGTTACGCGACCTTCTTCATATGCTTTTGCAAATATGTCATAACCGTCACCACCTTTAGCTGTGAAGGCATTAGTTGCAATAGTATACAATTTATCGTCTTGTACTTCTACATACTCACCATTTTCGTTCAGGTATGATACAGATACCACACGATCATGTTCTGGCTTAGTAGAGTCAAACTTAACTTTACCGCCAGCAAGATGTAAGAATCCACCATTTTCTCCAGGATACTTACTCACGGAGATTTCAAATGCCTCTTTTAATTCAACACCTGTAACATCCATTGTAGCTAACGTATTACCAAATGGTAGAACGGTGATTACTTCACCCGTTGTGATTGGACCAGCATCGATAGCAGCACGGATACCACCGCCATTTTGTAAAGCCATTATTACATCTTTACCAGTAATTGATTTTGCTTTTTCAAGCATACCATCTGTAATTAAGTTTCCTAAGATTGTTTCATTTTTACGTACACTGAGTTTTGTATCATCACCATTTGTACGTGGGTTTTCTAATTCAATAGGAGTTGATACCCCGATTTCTGTATTAGCTACCTCTTCAACTTTTGTCTTGAATGGTGCTAATACGGCCTGAGCTTCTTCGTCAGGATCTTGCTCTTTAATTTCAATTAATTTACCATTATGTGTCTCTATTACTCCATTTTCATCGAATTCAACGTTAAGCAAACCTAAGTTACTATTCGCATTACCTGCTTGAACGATTACGGTAGGTGTCTCATCTTTTGCAACAATGACTGGTTCAGCCAATGCTGTATGGCTATGTCCACCAACAATAACGTCAATGCCTTCTACTTTTTCAGCTAGGATTAAGTCGTTATCTACCGCAGCATTGTCGTCATAACCAATATGAGTTAATGCAATAATCTTGTTAACACCTTGTTCTTCGAAGGTTTTAACGGCTTTTTCAGCTTCTTGTAGATAGTTTTCAAATGCGATGGAGCCTGGGCTTGAAATATCGACAGTTTCTTCAGTTGTTAATCCGAAAATACCCACTTTCTCACCGTTTACTTCTTTGATGATTCCGTTGTAAATTTGTCCATTATCAATATCAGTTGCAATAGAATCATTGAAAATCCCATCAAATTTAGCATCCTTCGATAAATCAACATTGGCACTTACAAATGGGAACTGAGCTCCCTTGATAAATTCAACTAACTTTTGATGTCCTTCACTTGAAGAACCTAAGTCAAATTCGTGGTTACCGAAGGTCATTGCATCAAAGTCCATTAAATTCATCATGGCTAAATCTGCTTTTCCTAGGAACTCATTAAAATACAAGGTTCCTGTAAAAGCATCCCCTGCATGAAGGAGTAGCGAATCAGGATTTTCTACTCTTATTTCCTTCACTGCAGTTACCGTTTTTGGCATGTTGTCTAAGGAAGCATGAACATCATTTGTGTGCATGATCGTTAAGTCATAATTTTCTTTTAGGTCAACTTGAACCATTACCGGGTCATGGTCACTCGCACGCCCCGCCATATCTGTAAAGTCTGAATTAATGTGTAAAATGTCAATTTCAGTACTAGGCACTAAGTTATTTGATACCACAATGTGGTCTAGGACCTGTGAATTACCTTGGAACAGATATGTGTAACGATCACTTTGTTCAACATGGTTAATCATGTTGGTCATTAAGTCGCCTTCAAGAATTTTTAGAGACTCAGCGAATTGATAATCGTTAAAATCACCAACTGATACAATATTTGCATCCGGGTTATCAACTTTGATTTCCTCGATAAAGTCATAAACAATATTTGCAATTTGTTTACGTTGGACTTCACTGCCATATACCGGCGGTTGTGTTGAACCGAACAATGGAGTGTCGCCAGATTTGGAGTTCCAGTGGTTTACAATAACTACTACATCTTCACCATTGAAGGTAAATTGTGCTGCTAATGGTTTACGACTATTTTCAAATGCTGTATTTGTAGGATCAATTCGTCCAGGGTTATGAGTTAATTTACCATCTTCATAACCAACAGCTGTTGTTGCATCACCGGCTGGAATCCCTTCTGGTAAAGAAACACGTTCTGGACTGTATAGGAACCCAACACGGATGTTTGCATTTGGTGCGCCACCATCTTGATTATTAACTGGATCAATATTTAAATATTGATATTCAGGACCGCCAGCAGCAACAATGGCTTGAATTAAACGCTCATAACTTTCGTTAGCGGCTGCATCTCCTGCACTTTGTCCATTGTTATCTTGAACCTCAGTTACCCCAATGATATCAGGACTCTTCATGTCTTGAACAAAAGCTCTTGCTAATTTTCGAGCTTTATCATCCGATGTTTCTTTCGTATTATTTGAGAAGTTTTCTAGATTATAAGAAGCAATGGTAAGCTTATCGTCTTCTTTAACAATCGTTGTTGTCTCAGGTTCTGAATTACCTTCAACATGCTTTGCTTGCATTTCTTCTAAATCGACATAAATCTTATAATTTTGGAAACCGTAGTTTACTACACCTGTGATTGGTCCAGTAAATTTGTCTCCTGTTGCTACCTCGAAATCTCTAGCAGCATTGTTATCATACATTTTGAACTGGATACGATCAGGATTTGCATTGTCTTCTGTTAGTAATACTCCACCATGGATTGTATCCGTCATTCTATTTTCTAATACAGTAATTAAATCTCCATGCTCTTGAGGTGCAACAGCTTTAACTGTTCCAACTTCAACAAGCATTCCTTCTATACTTTCCCAGAAATCAATTGCATCTTCTTCAGGATCAAACTCTACCAAACTATCATTATCAATGACTTGAGTAGGTAGGTTTTCGCTTGCAATCTTTATCGGCTCAGGTAATTCAACCTTCTCCTCAATTATTGTAACAACACCACCGCGGTCATCTCTAGCATTGATTTGTGTTACGGCTAAATCGGTTTTGTTTGCATCACTATAACCGTCGATATGGTATTCATCAACTGTACCTGTCACACGAACTAAATTACCTACTTTTACATCTGCTTTATTGCCTGTGTATACGATAATACCCTCAGATGTCTTTGAATTGTCATCGGTTTGGTCATCTGGTGTTTGCATATGAAAGTAGTTGCCGCCTTTAATACTATAAATATACGTTACGATACCCTCGACGTCATTTACCACTACACCATCTAACGGTGAAGTATGTGATTCACCTTGAATATCGTGTATTTTTATGTCTGCTGCATTATAGACGTTATAAGTAAATTCTGTTACTTCACTTGTTGTTAAACCTTCTTTTACAGCAATAGCTTTAATAATCACATCTTCATTAACTGTAATTGGTTCACTATATTTTTTACCATTTTCAACAGTTGGATCAGAACCGTCTGTTGTATAGTAAATTTCTGCACCTGAAGTTGAAGTAGTTAATGTTACTTGAGTCCCCGCAGAAATTGTACCCGATGGTTGAGATGCATACACTGGCTGAACTTTTGATGAATCTACTACGATATCTGCTTGTCCTCGAGGAATGATTTGATAATCTTGGTCAAATTGTTGAACAATACCTGTGATCGATTCGTAAGTAGTTCCAATAGATAACTCTAAAGTACCATTTTCATCACGAATTAAAAATTCTGTACCATCTTCGGCTTTAGCTGTGAAATTTGCCCAGCCACTACCTTTATTCACATCGATTAATTCTACATTTTTTACGAGGGCTAATTTAGATTCGTTTTCTTCATTAATTTTAGCTCCTGCTAATTCAACTGGGGATGGTACACCTTTATCTTCTGTTTTTTCAATTAATTTTGCAGAATCTAATTGTAACAGTCCTCTGTACTCTTGTAATGAACCACTCACAGTAATTTCATCACCAAGTTGAACATCTAACGAGGTTGGACGAACTGCAATTGCAGCTGTTTCATCTTGAATATGAATTGTATTTTTTAATAATGCAGTTACTGTACCTTTGATTGCTGCTTGACCAGTACTTTGGGTGCGTGCTTCAGCAATTGTAATTACGGTTGGTTGTTCTGGTTCTGGTTGTGGTTCACCAGGATTTGTATCCTCCTCAAGTTCATAAGAAGTTGCGCTTTTTAAACCCGGAACGCTAAAATATGCTTCTAGGCTCCCTGTAATCGCCACTTTTCTTTGAAAATTTTCTGGATGATCTACTAAGTTTAATCCTGTTCGAACATCACCTTTTGGTAACTGTACAGGTAAAATCTTAGCAGGATCCGTTTCGTTTGGATCATCAGCTAAACCAAGATTTGTATTAATATCGAATGGACTAACTTGGTCGTAGCTTGTTCCACTCTTAGCAGTGCCAACAATATATCCTTGTACTGTAGCTTTGCCAGTATTATTTGCAATTGCATCTGCTACAGTTTTATAGGATGTTTGTTCCACAGTTGCTTCTGCTGCACTTACAACAGGAGCAAAGTTTAATAGAGTAGTAGGCACTATTAAACTAAAAACGAATAATAATGACAGTAATTTTCTCACTATGCCTTTTTTCACAGTTTTCTCCCCTCACTTAGTAAATTAGTAGAATATGGTACGCCTACAGAATACTGGGAAAGGGGTATTTGGTCAATAAAATTTACGAAAATTAAACAAAAGTATTACAAAATATTTGCATAATACACGAACAATAGGTAAATAGTCGTAGTCTAATGTTAATGTAATTACCCTAGATATTCATACAACACAAAAACGACTACAAATGAAAATAGTAGTCGTTTTTTTAATACATATAGTCCTCTGATAAGTTGAATGCACATGGTTAACTCGAATCTTATTTTTCATTAACCAACTATATTTTTATATGTCTTTTGCAAATGGTTTTTATCAATTTTTCCAACATGTGTTTTAGGAATCTCCTCTACAAAGATAAACTCTTTTGGCACCTTATATTTACCTATCTTTTCTTGACAGAACACTGTCAATTCAGTCTTTGAAACGTGTTGTTCTGGCATTAAAGAGAGCACAGCAATCACCATCTCTCCCCATTTTTGATGGGGTACACCAATAACAGCAACCTCGTTAATTGCTGGGTGTTTACTGATGCACTGTTCAACCTCAAGTGGGTATACATTTTCTCCCCCTGTGATAATCATTTCTTTCTTGCGGCCCACAATATAGTGATAGCCTTCAGCATCACATCTCGCTAAATCCCCTGTGTGCAACCAACCGTCATTGTAGACTTCCTTTGTTGCATCTGGATTATTCCAGTAATGATGGAATAAATGTTTTCCACGAATCAAAAGCTCTCCAACTTCACCAGCCTTTGCCACATGTCCTTCAGCTGTCATAATCTTCACTTCATTGAAAAACATGGCCTTTCCAACAGACCCTCTTCGAAACCTTGATATTTTTGGATCAATAAAGAAATTATTTGGCCCTGCCTCTGTTAAACCATAGCCTTCTTTAAAAGATAATCCCTTCTCTTCAAATGCCTGATAAATTTCAAGTGGGCATGGCGCACCTCCCGATAGAAAAGTATGCATGGTTGGAAATGTCACATGTTTGAAGGAAGGGGTGTTCACCATCATATGATACATCGTTGGAACGAGTAAAACGATTGTACATCCTTCTTGATTAATAATTTGAATGGCGCGTTTGGGCTCAAAGTTTTTTGCAATTACAACCTTGCCTCCCATCATTAAAATTGGAATGGATAACGCATTAAGACCTCCTGTATGGAACATTGGCATATATGTTAATGTCACATCTTCTGCTGACAAATTCCAGCTCACAATTGTATTTATCCCGTTCCACAAAATAGATTGATGAGAAAGGACAACTCCTTTTGGTTTTCCTGTTGTTCCACCTGTATAAATAATCGCCAATGGATCTTCTTCTAGAATGCACTCCTCTTGGTCAATCAAAGTACTAACTACATTGAAAATCCGATGATACTCCTCAGAATCAATTTTTATGTTTTTCCTAGTTTTATGTCCTTGTAATAATTCCTCAAATTGGCTTGAAAATGCAACCAGTTTTGGTGACGAATTTGAAAGTATATACTTGATCTCTTCACTTGATAAGCGCCAATTTAGCGGTACAAAGATTGCCCCAATTTTTCCACATGCAAATAACAAATCGAAATAACTGACATCATTCGGAGATAGTAGTGCTACACGATCTCCCTTCTTGATTCCAATTGTTCTAAAAAAGCAAGCGATACTTTCCGCACGTTTATTTAGTTCCTGAAAGGTAAATCGGCTGCCAGTTTCTCCATCCACGACAGCAATCGAATCAGGTGATAGTCGAGCCCGATTTGCAATCCAATCCAGTTCCCACCTCACAACTATCTCTCCTTACGTCTTCTTAATTCTATTCTTACTATAGAAGACAGGAGTTACATAGAAGTTACATGAGGTTAGTTACAAAAAAAGAGTGGGTCTCCCACTCTTTTCGTTACATCATAATCCCACCATCAACATGCAAGGTTGTTCCATTCACATAATCGGCTTCATCGGAGGATAAAAATAAATACGCATTAGCGATATCCGATGGCTTCCCCAGTTTTTGAAGTGGAATCATTTGCTTTAATTGATTAATAACTTTTTCAGGAACGGTTGCAACCATTCCTGTTTCAATAAATCCGGGTACAACTGCATTGACGTTAATTCCTTTTCTGCCCAACTCTTTTGCCCATGTTTTTGTCATCCCGACCACTGCAGCCTTGGATGCTGCATAGTTTGTTTGCCCAACATTTCCATATACACCCGTTACAGACGAGGTACTGACAATCTTTCCTTTACCATTTGCAATCAGATGTGGAACCACTGCTTGTGTACAATTAAAAACGCCTGTTAAGTTCACATCTATAACCTTTTGAAAGTCCTCTTGAGAAAGCTTTGTCAGCATCGCATCGCGAGTAATTCCCGCATTATTTATTAAAATATCAATCTTACCAAATCGCTCTATTACAGCAGCAACCATTTGATCGACACTGTTTCTATCTGCAACATCGACCTGAAAGAACTCAACATCTGCACCTTGTTCTTTTAATTCCTCCGCTCTCTTTGCACCTGTTTTGTCATAGTCTGTTAAAGCAACCTTCGCACCCTCGCGTACAAATGTAATAGCTGCTTCTAGCCCAAGCCCATTTGCCGCTCCTGTGATGATTGCTACCTTATCCTTTAATCTCATTTTGCAGGCTCCTTTTGTTCGATAAATTCATGTATATGTTTTAATAACAAATCTAGGTTATCAATTAACGGAGAATGTCCACAGTCTGCTAATTCAATAAATGTTCCTACTTCATTTAAATCCTCAACTATTTCTTTTGTCATTTTATCTGTAATCACCAAGTCTCTGTCACCACGTAAAATTAAGACTGGGATTTTAATCTTTTTCACAAGACCGTTTCCCTCAACCAATCCGTTATGATATTCACTGATATTATATTTATTTAATGAATAATAGACTTCAGCCAGATTTCTTTGTGTTAACATATCATCTAAATATTCGTCATAATGATTCTCATCAGGCAAGTTATGGGTATAAATTAAAGCATTCCAAATCGCTTTTAGTACTTCTTTATTTCTAGTGTCATACGCATTTTGAATCGGAATAATTCTAAGTGGATCCTTTAAGATATCCTCATAAGTTTTAAGTCTCTTTGAATAATCCTCTTTCCCCTCTGAATTAACCCCATAAAGCGCAATACCTCTTGTTGAGACGGACTCCACTAATATCAACTTATTACAATATCCTGGATAATCCGCTACAAACTGCATTCCTACGGTACCTCCAGTTGACCAACCAGCAATGATAAAATCTGATAAGCCTAATTCATCAACAAATAGTTTAATATCATCAGAAAAGTCCTTTATCGATTGTATTGGCTTGTTATATGAGGATATTCCAAATCCTCTCATATCAACAGCGATAATTTTGTAATCGTTATCAATTTTATCAATTAATATATCCCAGTGCTTTGACGAAGTCATGTTACCATGTATAAGTAAAAGAACCTTTTCGCCACCCTCACGTTCCCGATATCCTAACGTTTCTCCATTTGCTAGATTAACAGTTTTCAATTCAATTGCTGGCATAATTGATCCCCCCATCTTATTACCGTGGCCCCCCACGCATATCCAATTCCTGCACTCACTAACACAACAAGATCTCCTTCTATTATTTTACCTTTTTTTTCCGCTATTTCCAAAGAAAGAATTTGATCTATTTGACCGATGTGCCCATACTCATTTAGATAGATTGATTGTTCCTCAGATAGGCCTAATTCCTTTAACACGTAATCATGGGCTGATTTCTTCATGTGAAGTATACCTAAATAATCAATATCTTTCTCTGTATATCCACTTTTTTCTAACGCAGTTCGAATAACCTTAAGAAAGTTTTGCATGGACTTTTCTTCAAGCCGCTGCTTCATCCCCTCTGGGTCAATGACATCAAGCATGTTTAATTTTTGCTCAAGCGCCTCTTTTGTGATTGGATTTTTTGTTCCCCCTGCTACCACTACAACATCCTCGGAAAATGCACCGTCCGTTATAATATGACTTTCAAGGACGTGATTTTTTTGTGCACCTCTTTGTAAAAGAAGGGCACCTCCACCAGCTCCTAGATTGTACATAAAGCGCGTTCTCGGATTCTCGTAATCAATGAAATCTACATTGCGATAACCACCTGCAAGTAAAACCGTTTTTATAGAATCATCCGATCTCATCATATTCTTAGCCACTTTTAAAGCCATGATTGTCGTACCACAGCGCATCGCAACATCAAATCCCCATGCATTAACCGCACCAATCTCTTGTTGCATCTTAATTGCAGCTGTCCACAAGGGATATTCCTTATGTTCCTCACCAATATAAATGATTAAATCGATATCCAGTGGACTGATCTTGGCTTTGTTTATAGCTTCTCTTGCTGCAATTATTCCCATTTCACACGTATGGTCATCAGGACCGGGAATTGGCTTTTTCAATATGCCCAGTTTCTTTTCAACAATTTCCTTTGGTATCCCGCTCCTTTTTGAAATGTCTTCTCCAGTTAGAAAATCCTTCGGAATATAAGTTCCTGTACTTATAATTCCAACTGATTGCAAAGTCAATGTGAGTCACTCCTCTATTACACGTTTCATGTACTGAACAGCATCATCTAAATCGGTAACAACTACTTCATCTTCCCCTTGAACATGGCTTACCTTTATCCGCCATTGCTTTTTCATTGTCTCACTATCTACATGAATTAAGGCACAACGGACAACGAATGAAGTTATGGTTTGATTATCATTCATGACCCTCTCTCCTTAGCCAGCTATTTTTTCTTTATCGACGTCTTTCGTTTTATTACTACCTTTTCTTTTATAAAACCACGATTTTACAGTTCCGACGATTCCCATTGGGAAGAACATAACGGCTAAGATATATAAAATGCCAAAGAAGATCATCCATCGTTCAAAAATCCAATGAACCTTTGCAAGTCCTGTTAGCCAATGGTGGGCAAATTCAATTAGTCCCGCTCCAATGATGGCTCCAACAAGCGTCCCTACTCCACCAATGATCGTCATGAGAAGAGCATCCAGTGTCACATCGAGCGCGAATACTGAAGTATTTACAAAACGTAGTGTAAGAACATACATCGAACCAGAAACACTTGCGATAACACCTGCTACAATACTTGCAATGATCTTATAATGAATCACATTGTAGCCAAGTGACTCTGTCCGTGGCTCATTTTCCCGGATAGCTTGAAGAACTCTCCCTAGAGGAGATTCTGTAAATCTCTTTAACACTAAAAAAACAACAATCATAAGAATTAATGTAATAAAATAAAGAGTCATCCGATCTTTAAAAACATCCGGGATGCGAAAAGTAAATCCGTCATTCCCCCTTGTTAACGACCTCCATTTTTCTGCAGCTACTAAAAACAATCCTGAGAACGCCAACGTCAGCATCGCATAAAAGTGACTTTTTAACCGTAATGAGAGTAAACCAACAACATAACTTAAAATAGCTGCCAGAATCATCCCAACAATAATCGAAAGTAGAAAAATAGGAACTGTTGGTTCAAAGCGATCTAACAGAATTCCTGTCGAATAGGCACCTATTCCAAAAAACATTGCATGCCCGAATGAAACAATCCCTGTAAAACCTAGTAAGATATCATAACTCATTGCAAAGACAGCAAAAATAAAAATTTGTGTAAATAAAATTAATATACTTCTAGTATCATTGATAAATGGATAGCATAGAAGAAACACAGCTGCTGCAATGTAGATAATATTAGCTTTTGAAGAACCAGTAAGAAGCTTCATTTCCTCACCCCTTTGCACCGAATAATCCTTGTGGTCTAAAAATTAATACAACGGCCATTAGAAGCATATTAACTGCTAGTGATAATTCTGGGACATAGTAGGCCATGAAGGATCCCGATAACCCTACTAGGATTGCTGCAAACAGGGAACCTGTAATACTTCCCATACCACCAATAACAACGACAATAAATGCGAGTATTGCAAATTCCATTCCCATCTCTGCATAAATTTGGCCGGAATAGGGTCCTAGTAATACACCACCAAGTGCTGCCATAGCTGCACCTACCATAAAGACAAGCATAAAAATCCTTTTAATATTGATTCCAAGTGACTGAACCATTTCCTTGTTAATTACACCGGCACGAACAATTAATCCGATTTTTGTATTTTTAAGGATATAGTAAATGAGGAAGAAAACTAAAAATCCAATGAATATAATAAACAGGCGATATTTGATTAAAATCACCCCGCCAAACTCCCAGCTCCCACTTAAATATTCAGGGGTTTTCGCACTCAATTGGTTCGGTCCCCAAACGACCTTCAACATTTCAGAAAGAACGATCATAACCCCTAGCGTGATCAAAATTTGCTGAACATGATTTCCATATACAGGAGTAACGATAAATTTCTCCATAAGTAAGCCTAAAATAAGACCGGTTATAAGGGCAGTAATAATTCCGGCAACAAAGCTTCCAGTTTGCCCATACGACCAAACCCCTGCATAAGCTCCCCAGGCAAACAAACCTCCATGTGCAAAGTTTAGGACATCCATAAGACCAAAAATCAAGGTTAACCCTGCTGCAAGTAGGAATACTAACATACCTGTAGCAAGGCCGTTAATCGTTAAGTTGATGATTGCTTCCACAAATTTTTCCTCCTTTCGCAAATATTTCCCACTAAGCAATTCCTAAATATTGTTTACGGAGTTGTTCATTTTCTTTTAACTCCTTCATTTCACCACGATGTACAGTTCTTCCATCGTCAATAATAAAAAAGCGATCCCCGATCGTACTTGCCATGATAAAGTTCTGCTCCACAAGAACAATTGTCGTTTTTGACTTCATCTCTTGAATGGATTCCATTACTTTTTCAACAACAATTGGTGCTAGTCCCTTACTTGGTTCGTCAATGAGCAATAAGTCATTGTTATTGACATATGCTCTGGCAATTGAGAGCATTTGTTTTTGTCCACCACTCAGGTTTCCGCCCTTTCTTTTCCAGAATTTCTTCAAATCTGGAAACAGATTCAAAATATAATCTAGACGTTCCTTCGTTTCTTCGTTTTCTTTTTTGATGGCAACTTTCATATTTTCTTCTACAGTCAACTCTCCGAATATCCCTTGGTCCTCAGGGACATAACCAATTCCTTTTGTGGCAATATGGTAGGTTGCTAGACCCGAAATGCTTTCACCATTAAATTCTATTTTTCCTTTAGCTGGAGGATTAAGTCCCATTATTGACCTTAAGGTAGTTGTTTTGCCTGCACCATTTCTGCCTAATAGAACTGTAACCTCTCCTTTTTTAGCCTCAAATGAAACGCCTTGAAGTATATGAAATTGATCGATATAGGTTTCAATTCCCTCAACCTTAAGATGCAGTGTCATCGTACAAACCTCCTAAATACGCTGATTGAACTGTTTCATTGTTCATGATTTCTTCCGGTGTTCCATCAGCAAGCAGTCTGCCGTTAAATAAGACCATCACACTATCAGAAAGATCAAGAATCATATCCATTTTGTGTTCAATCAAAATGATGGTGCGATTCCCTTCCTCCTTAATTTTCTTGATGACCTCCAGGATTGCAGGAACCTCCTCAAGTGACATTCCAGCAGTTGGTTCATCAAGTAACAGAACCTCAGTCTCCAATGCCAACAACATGGCTATTTCTAATTTGCGTTTTTCCCCATGTGCAAGGTTTTTAGCTATTGCATCAGCTTTATTATCAAGAAGAACAAGCGATAATATCTGTAATGCCTTTTCTTCGAATTGTCGGTATTTACGGAAGTGCTTAAACATTTGGTAGCGAACACCAGCTACCGATTGAACGGCTAATCTTACGTTTTCAAGTACCGTCAGATTTGGAAAAACATTAGTTATTTGAAAGGAGCGACCGATTCCTTTACGTGTACGTGTTGTTGGAGATAAATTTGTAATATCTTCTCCCTGTAAGAAAACTCGGCCAGCAGTCGGTGTAAGTTGACCACTTAATAAATTGAAAAAAGTTGTTTTGCCCGCACCATTGGGGCCAATAATTGATTTGAAGTGGTTCGGAGGAACTGAAAAATTCACATTATCAACAGCTACATGCCCTCCAAAAGCGATTGTCAGATTTTTCGTTTCAATAATATTCATTACGTATTTTCACCTCTTTTTTCTAAAAGTAAGCTTCGGTAGTAATCCTACCGAAGCTTATCGTTCAAATTAGTTGCGAACTGGTGGAGCTGTTTCCTCTGGGCTTAACTCTCTTATTAAGACTGGAACTGGATAATCCACACCATCAACTTTTTCCAGGCGAATCGCATATAAAGTTTGAAGAGCTTGGTGATCTTCTTCACGGAATGTCATTTTTCCTTTCGGTGTATCAAAGCTCATTCCTTCCATTGCTTCGATTAACTTATCTGCATTCGTATCGCCATCTGTCTTCTTAATCGCTTCCACAATTGCTAAGGCAGCCGTCATTCCTCCTGGCGTAAATAGGTCAGGAACCTCACCATTGAACTTTTCTTTGTGTTTTTCAACTAACCAATCGTTAATCTCATTTTTTGGAAGTTGATGATAGTAAACGGTGAATCCTTCCATCCCAACTAATGCTTCCATTGTTGCAAGTGCTGGGATATCTGGAGCACCTGTAGAAATCTTAATACCATTTTCTTGGACCTTCATATCCGCAATTTGGTTCCAAGGTGAATTTGCGCCTGCCCACACAACAAATAAATAATCAGGCTTTGCTTCAATAATCTTTTGGATATTAGAAGTAAAGTCAGTTGCTGCAGGATCTGCATATTCTTCATGGATAATGTCAGCACCTAAATTTTCGGCGGCTTCCTTAAAGGCTGCAACTCCATCTCGACCGAAAGCATAATCTGGTGCAAGGGTTGCGATTTTAACCCCTTCTTTTGCAATTGCTGCCGCACCTGCAACCGCATCCTGTGATGAATTACGGGCTGTTCTAAATATATATTCATTCCAATCTGCACCTGTAATACTGTCTGCTGCGGCTGGTTCAACAATCATAATCTTTTCATATTCTTCAGCTAATGGAAGAACAGCTAATGTATCTGCTGAACTTGATGATCCTACTAAGAAGTCAACTCCGTCTTCTTCAATTAATTTTGTTGCTTTTTGAATGGCAACTTCTGGTTTTGTCTCAGTATCCTCTACAAAGAATTCGATTTTTTGACCATTTACTTCCATCGTCCCGTCTGTAGCGTACTCGAGGCCGAGTTCAAATCCTTGTGTGGACTGCTTTCCGTAGGATTCAAGCCCACCACTTAATGAAGCAAGCACACCAATTTTGATTGGATCCTTTGATTCTTCTGCTGGTTTGTCTGAATCACCTGAGCTTGGATTCTCTCCTTCTGTAGTTGATGATCCTGAGCTACATGCTGCAGCAATCACCATTAGCATGGCAAGCATGCTTAAAAAAAGCACTTTACGAAATGAGTAATTCTTCATTTTCCCTTCCCCCTTATGTTCGTTGAAACTGTAAAACCTTGCCTTCATCGTACTTGAGGATAGTTACAACTGAGTTACAAAATCACTTTAGATTTTTTCAGACACCCTTCCATTGAATAACAGTAGCAGCCCATGTATAACCCGTTCCGGCACTTACTGCAACCGCAATGTCCCCTTCAGTTAATTTACCTTGCTCATTTGCAAAATGCAGGCCAATACACGGGTCTAGTGCCGACATATGTCCATGATGATCTAAATAAATTGTATTTTCTTCTGGTATTTGTAATGTTTGAAGTAGTTCTCTAAACATGGAGCGTTTCGTATGTAGAGGAAGAAGAACTTTTATATCTTGTGGTGAATACCTGCTTTTTTTTAGTGCTTGACGAATCACTTTTTCAAAGTTTGGTATAGAGACAGGGTCAAGTCTTTTTTTCATACTTGTTGGATCAACAACATCAATATAATGTTGTCTACTCCTCACTGTTTCGAAGCTGGGAAACAGTTTAGATCCTCCAGCCTGTACACGAACATCTTCATAGAATGAACCGTCCGTGATAATCGAGCTTTCAAGAATTGCACTAGTGGTTGAATTTTTCTTAATTAATGCTGCTGTACCGCCATCTCCAAAATTAAACATAAACCTGGAACGAGGATTATCATAATCAATAATTTGAGATTCTTTGCAGCCCCCAACGAGTAGAATATTTTCAATTGTTTCGTCAGATCGCAGCATATCCTTTGCCACTTTTAAAGCAATAGGAAAACAAGAACTCACATTCATTAATTCAAATGCATATGCATTTTTCGTTCCTAGCTCATATTGAAGCTTTGGGGCACATGACCAAACTAAATAATCCTTATGTGGACTCCCAAAATAGATGACAACATCGATAGATAAAGGATCCACTTTTGAAACGATTTGTTTTGCTGCTGCAATACCGAGGTCAGTTGCCTGCATCGTGTCATCAGACACATGTTTTTGATACAAACCGAACTTTTCAATGATAACTTGTTCAGGAATCCCTGTTTTTTTAGACAATACTTCCGCTGTTTCAATTCCTTTTGGAAAATACACGCTTGTTGCTTCAATTCCAACATTTGTCATACTAATCCCCCTTCTGATGGAGCCATCTTAAATGCTGTCCCAGTGAATACAAGTTCCCCTTTTTGGTTTTTCACTCCGTTAGCATTTTGACATTTTCCTTTTCTGTATTACCTTCTTGATTAATCCCTTTAGCTGTAATTGTATACTTCCTCCCCTTTTAAGTATTAACTAGCTGGTTCTTCTGAATTTTCCCAGTTGCGTTCCTTGGAAGTTGATTGATAAACTCTATTTTTTTTGGAACTTTGTATCTTGCTAGAAACTTATTACAATATTCGATAATTTCTTCTTCTGTTAGTGTTCTCTCTTTATTTTTTACGACAAAAGCGACTGGAACTTCTCCCCACTTCTCATCAACTGCTCCAACCACTGCTACCTCTACAACGTCTGCTATCTGACCGATTATTTGTTCGACTTCCAATGGATAAATGTTTTCTCCACCTGAAATAATCATTTCTTTTTTCCTACCCACGATATACAAAAATCCATCTTCATCAACCCTTGCTAAATCTCCAGTGTATAGCCATCCATCACGAAGAGCTTCAGCTGTGGCTTCCGGTTTATTCCAGTATCCCTTCATTACATGTGGACCACGGACAACTAGCTCTCCAACGTCTCCCCTATTAACTATTGAACCCTCTAAATTTATTAATTTATAATCACAATACATAACTGGTTTTCCAATAGATCCGATTTTCTGTTTTGCGTCCTCTTTCGAAAGCATAAATAATGTTGGTGATGTTTCAGTCATCCCAAATCCTTGACCAAACAGTAACCCCTTTTCAAAAAAAGCCTGAATTAGTTCATGAGGACATGGTGCACCACCGTTATAAAACCAACGTACAGATTGCAAATTGGTCTTTTCAAATGAAGGACTATGCAAAATGGCCTGATGAATTGTAGGAACACCCATTACAATTGTCACTTGATGCTGCTCAATCATTGATAAAGCCTTCTCAGAATCAAATTTCCCCTCTGGTAAGACTATGGTCCCTCCAGTAAAGAGTGTCGGAAATGCAAATAAACCAATCCCTCCAATATGAAACAGTGGAAGTAAAACAAGTGAACGGTCATTTGATGTAATATCAATTGCAGTACAATTATTGACTGCATTCCAAAACATATTACTCTGTGTTAAAACCGCTCCCTTTGGTTTTCCAGTTGTTCCCGAAGTGTAACAAATTAAATAGGAAGCGTTTTCATTTATATCAACTGGAACATTCTCATTCTCAGCTTTTAGATGTTGTATTGCGTCAATAGAAACTATCTCTTTCAGGCAAGTTTCTTTTTGCAAGGAAAATGATGTTTTTTGATAGATGTCTTCTGCAAATAGCACCTCTGTCCCACTGTCATTTAATTGATACATAAGCTCATTTACTGTTAAACGAAGATTTAGTGGGACAGCAATACATTCAAGTTTTGCGATTGCAAAAAGCAATACAATGTATTCATACCTATTCTGAGACAAAATCGCGATACGTTCTCCAGTTTTTATACCTAACTTGTATTTCATAAAGGAAGCTAACCTATTTACATCTTGACTCAGTTTTTTATAGGTGAATTGTTCCGTTTCTGTGATGACGGCAATACGCTTCGGATGTAATTCAGCTCTTTTTTCAATCCAATAAGCAATGCCTTGCATAAAGTCTCCTCCTTGTTATTCCTTTTTAAGTCCATCAAATATTAGTGTCATTGCTGCTTCAAACGCCTCCTCTGGGACATCCTGTTGCTCCCAATACACCCATCTCATCCCAAGAAATTGACCAATTGACATTAAGCAATACGCTACCGTTTCTTGATCGATTTCTTTAAATTCCCCAACATTGATTCCAGCAGTAAGACTTTTTAAAAATCCATTTGCGAGTTTATCATAATACCAGCGATAAAGGTCTTTATCTACCACTACCGCTTGTTGAACGATACTATATAAATTTCTACGACTTTTTACCCAATTAAAGAAAGCCTTGAATCCTTTCCGTTGTGCATCTTCGAAATTGTTGGATTTACGCATTTCTTCTTTAATTGCTAAACGAAGTTCACGACTATATTGCTGAATTAGTTCGTCAAAGATATCTTTTTTTGAGGGAAAATAATTATAAAATGTACCTTGAGCAACTTTTGCTTCTTGCGAAATATTTACAATTGAAGTTTCATAGTATCCCTTTTGTCCAAATACCTCCTCTGCTGCGCGTAAAAGTTTCTCTCTTGTTTCTTGCCCTTTTTGTGTCAATACTTTTTCTTCTGACTTTATAACATCTGACACCTGAATCACCTCTCATTTTCTATTATATATATATTTTTAGAATTTTACAACAATTAATTCAAAAAAATAAACTACTATCCTGTAGTAGTTTATTGGAGATTCTTTTATCTATTTTTGTGTTTGAAGGACCATTTCGTACATTTGTTTTGTAGGTTGCATTGGGTCTACTCCTAGTTCTTCCTGCAATGCAGCTACACATTTTCTGTACCACTTGATTGCCTGGGGACGGTTGTTTTTATGATAGTAGCAAAACATCAATAACCGATATGCTTCTTCCCATGTTCGATCCTTTTCTAGAATTTGTTCACACCAATATATGGCTTCTTCAAATTCTTCCGTTTGAACAAAGCCTTGTGCAATGCGTTCAGCTCCCCGTAAAAATAATACTTGAAGCCTCTCCCTCTCACCCAAGCACCAATCTTCATATCTTCGGTTTGGTAAATAATCACCTTCATAGTATTCTAATGCCCGCCGTAAGCATTTGATAATCTGATCTGTATCCTTTTCATGCAAACCTGCATGGATCCATTCTTCGAATTCGATAATATCCAACTGATATCCAGCTTCCTGATTCAACCCATAAGATGATCCTTCCCGTTGGATAAAAAAAGGAGTCGATCTAGCAACACGATTTGGCTCTAATGCATTGTTTAATGCATTTAAAGCAACCTTAAAATCTCTTGCCGCTGCTGCTTCTTCATGCTCTGGCCAAAGCATCGCAAAAATTTCTTCGCGTGCAATCATTCGATTTCGCATCGTAACAAAGAACTCAAGCAACTCCTTTGCCTTTCCACGCTGCCAATCCGATTCCTCCACCTCTTGACTGCCAAGCCACACTCGGAATTTACCTAAAGTTTGAATTCGTAATGTGTAACCCGGATGAGAGGTGATATTTGAATATCCTAAATCATTTAGCAATTGATTTACATACGGAAGATGTATTCCTTCCTTTTGAGCTTCTAGTAATAAAGGCACAATATTATATAAATCTAGCGGTCCAAAAGTCGTCCGTTTTGTTAGGATAAAATCATACCCTCCAACCTGCAATTTCTTGATAAAGTTCGTAATAAACCCTTTAAAAGCTTCTCGGTTCTTCTGATAATAATAGAGAAATGCAAACCAAAGCTGCGTTAGTACAATTCCATATTGGTCACCACAATTTGTATACAAAGTCTCACATCTTGTTAAATATTGATCAGCCTCTTCCCATTTTTCATTATGAACAGAAGAAATCCCCATGCATAATAAAATGAGTGCAGATAACCAAGCGTCCTTTACCTTTTCTGTCTCATCTAAGGCCCTATTACCATATTCAATAGCCTGGTCATATAAGCCTCGATTTCCATTCAGAAGACATAAGCCCATTAATGGTTCTGCCTTTCCTCTTGATACATTTATTTCATCCATTATTTCAAGAGCTGTTTCATAGCATTGTGACGCTAAAGAAGAATCATATTTATCGAGTAATTGCACCGCATGTCCCATCCGAATCCAGCCACAAGCCTCAACAAATGGTGCTTGAAATTGAACTCCTTGCTTTATCCCGGATTCTGCGAGTTCTTTTGCCTCTTGTCCATTTCCCATAAAGGCTTCGATTAAGGATAAGAGTAGATCTGTTTCGCGATGAGATTGCTGTAAATGAATGGTTTTCTGATTTCTTTCAACCACTTTCTTTTGTGAAAGTATTTTTTTCGCTTCTACAAGTTTACCAGTTCGTAAATAAAGCCTAGATTCCAAGTTTCCATCTAATAGTGGAATATTTAGGCTTCTCCCTTTTTCAAACCATTTTTTCGCTTTTTTCGCTTGGCCCGCATTTGCGAGATTTTCAGCCATTAATTGGTATAATCTACTTTTATCCTCATTTGAGGAGGACTCATTTTCTTCAAGAGCCTCAATCGCCTGTAATAAATAGCGCTCGGCCTTTCCCGGTTGAATTGTATCAAGATAGATTCTCGCTTGTCCTTCATATGCCTTGCTTAAACTCCGAAGGTCTCTGGCAGACTCTGCTAGATGTATTGTTTTTATGTAACAAGCTTCAGCCTCTTCATAAGAACACCGGTACCTCAATGCTTCCCCCTTATATAGCCATAATAGGTAATAATGACTCATAAGTGATTCTGGAATGCTTTTAATCCGGTCCAACAAACCCTCAAGTTGCCCGTTTTGAATCATTTTCTCTCCATAATGGTGGAGAATTTCTGCTATTCTCTCAAAATCTCGAATTGCCTCAAGATGATATATTGCTTGATTAAAATCACCAATTCGTTGATAATATCTTGCAGTTTGAATATGGAGGTTATAAAAGTGCCTATCATTCGTCGAGAATAACCTTTGCTCAAGAAACTCCTTAAACAAAGCATGATATCGATACTGCCCTTCTCCAATCGAAAGTAAAAAAAGATTATGATCAGAAAGCTCCTTTAACATTTCTGATGAACTTCGAATTCCTAATACCTCATCACATACCTTTCCAGTTACTTCTTCAAAAATGCATGTATTTTCTAGAAATTGCTGGATCATTGGAGGTTGTTTCATAAATACCTCCATCGCAAGGAAACGGAATAACTCATCAAGTGTTTTTGATTTATTATTTAAAATCGATTCCAATCCACCGTCAGAAGAAAGCTGTTGGCGAATCATGCCAATCGCAATAATCCATCCTTCTGTTAGTGAATAGATTTTTTCAATTTCTTTCTCAGTCATATCCCCTTCATACAAATCACTTAACAGGACTTCAACCTCATCATATGAAAATATAAGGTCGCGCTGCCGTATTTCTAAGAGTTCTTCTTTCACGATCATCGAAGTCAGAAAATCCCAGGAAGGTTTTTTCCTACTAGAGATTACAAGATTTAAATTGGGTGGAAGATGTTGAATCAACCATGTCATCCATTGGTCAATTGAAGAAGAATGCTGAATCAAATGGTAGTCATCGATGACGAGCATAATATTTGAATCTAGTATGGTAATTTCATTGATAAATAACGAGCAAAGTGTTCGTATTTCTTCATCACGTACATATCTTTCAATATTTTCAACATAAAGCAGGAGTTCTGTTCCAAAACCTTGGTGGTTTTTGCGTATAGCATAGACCATATATAGTAAAAATGGAATAATGTCATCGTCATTTGGTCCTACACTATACCAACATGACAACTTTTTCTGATCATGAATAAAAGATGCAAGTGCAGTTGTTTTACCATATCCAGCTCCAGAATGCAGAATGGTTAGCGGATATCGTGGAATCGTTTTCATTTTTTTCATCAATGAAGGTCTTTTTAATATGGTGTCCTTTAAGTTCGGTGGAGTAATTTTTGTTTGTAGTACTTGTATCTTGGTACCCATCCCAAAACCCCCCTTCTTCTAAAATTGATAAATTTGGTACCATTTTATCATATCCAAGCTAAAAAAGAACTCGAATTTCGACTGAGTTCTTTGTGATGGTATAGATGATTTATTAAGTTCTTCTTAGTGTAATAGTTCCATTTTGTCGAAAGGCCAGTATTTAATATTAACCTTTCCCACAACTTGTTCCATCTTTACAAAACCAAAATGGCGACTATCCCAACTGTCTATGCGATTATCGCCAATAACGAAAATATGATTTTCTGGAACAGTTGATTTTCCTGCCACTTCTTCAAGGGTAAAATCACCGGTTAATTGCCCAACAAATAGCTTCTTCTTAAAAGTATCTAAAAATGGTTCGGGAACACTTTTTCCGTTTACGTATAGTACGTCGTCACGATACTCGATATGATCACCTGGCAATCCAATAACCCGCTTTACAAAATCTTCTTCCTTATTTTTATGGAATACAACAATATCAAAGCGGTCAAGTTCTCCAATTTTCATCCCAAACTTGTTGACCATTAGGAGGTTTCCATCCTCGAGGGTTGGCATCATCGATTCACCCTCGACTATATAATTTGTAAAAAAGAAGGTTCGCAAAAAAACAACAATGATCAAACTGATTCCTAATGATTTAATAAAAGAAAAATGATGTTTATTCTTTGCTGGGGTTTCCTCCATCTACACTCCACCCTTCACTTTAGCATTTTATGCCTCATCTTCCGTAAGACGAGTCGGCTTAACTTTTAATCTTGCTTCAACCCTTTTACCTACAACCCATAGGACAAATATTATAATAACTACAATTATCGTTCGAACTGGCTGTTGAAAAAGAGCTCGTATATCATAACCTATGAAGCTAATAGTGAATATCATTACTAATTTTCCACATAAAACTGCTAAAACAAATTGAGGTGTACTTACTCTCGAAAGCCCGGCTACTAGATTGATTGCCGCTGATGGGGTAAATGGAAAACATAATAGGAGGAATATTGGACCAAATCCGTGCCGTTCAACCCAGTTAATAAGGCCTTTCACTTTTTTATGGCGACTGATAAATGAAAAGAATCTTTTTTGACCATACTTACGAACTAGGAAAAAGACAAGGAGAGAACCACCAATTGCCCCTACCCATGAATACAAAAACCCAAGCCAAAGTCCAAATGCATTTGCATTCGCTACAACAAATGCAACAAGTGGTAGAAACGGGAGAAACGCTTCTAACATTGGAAGAAAAATTCCAGGCAATGGACCAAATGACCGATAATCCTTTAATAATTCTTCAATATTTTTTAGTGTAATGAGTTCTTTAATTGCTTCTATGTCCATAAGAATCTCCTTGTTAACTTACTACCTTTATTGTACACCCAATTGGGCATTACTACCAAAAATAATTTTCATATCGAAAAAGACACTAGAACTTAGGTTAATGGATTCCGATTGGGTTGCAAACAGGCCGGCTATCATAAAAAATGCATATGATTTTCTAATGTCAAATAAAAATGATAGTCAAAAAGCTACGATACGAAGAAATAAAATCTTCGGACAAACGAATTTAATTTAGTCACAGTTTAGTTTGAAGTTGAGATAGTTTCAGACAAAGGAAGGCACTTTTTGCGTCGTTGTGTTTTAGTTAAGGTGACTTCGGACAAGGAAAAGCACTTTTACCGTTGCTGTGTCCGAAGTTTAGGGAACTTCAGACAAGGAAAGGCACTTTCTCCTTTGCTGTGTCCGAAGTTTAGGGAACTTCGGACAAGGAAAGGTACTTTTACCTTTGGTGTGTCCGAAGTTTAGGGAACTTCAGACAAGGATTGGCACTTTCTGCTTTGTTGTGTCCGAAGTTTAAGGAACTTCAGACAAGGAAAAGCACTTTTACCGTTGCTGTGTCCGAAGTTTAGGGAACTTCAGACAAGGAAAGGCACTTTCTCCTTTGCTGTGTCCGAAGTTTAGGGAACTTC
>QGHH01000010.1 GCA_003640645.1 Fredinandcohnia aciditolerans
GTGGCTCAGTAGCTCAGTCGGTAGAGCAAAGGACTGAAAATCCTTGTGTCGGCGGTTCGATTCCGTCCTGAGCCACCTTTCTAATTTTATAAACTTTAATGGCGGCTGTGGCGAAGTGGTTAACGCATCGGATTGTGGTTCCGACATTCGTGGGTTCGATTCCCATCAGCCGCCCCATATAAAAAATGCGGGTGTAGTTTAATGGTAAAACCTCAGCCACGAGCAAAGCTTCCTAGAATATGCTACGAGTTGTCTCGACGCATTTACTTCTTGAATAAGCTAGCAGAGGAAGAGGCATGTAAGGCCCAAAAGTCGTATCGCTTTGATTTATAAAATTAACAATTAATATGCGGGTGTAGTTTAATGGTAAAACCTCAGCCTTCCAAGCTGATGTCGTGAGTTCGATTCTCATCACCCGCTCCAATTTATACAATGGGCCTATAGCTCAGCTGGTTAGAGCGCACGCCTGATAAGCGTGAGGTCGATGGTTCGAGTCCATTTAGGCCCACCATATAATTATTCCGCAGTAGCTCAGTGGTAGAGCTATCGGCTGTTAACCGATCGGTCGTAGGTTCGAATCCTACCTGCGGAGCCATTTTTGGGGAAGTACTCAAGTGGCTGAAGAGGCGCCCCTGCTAAGGGTGTAGGTCGCGTAAGCGGCGCGAGGGTTCAAATCCCTCCTTCTCCGCCATGTCGAATCATATAAATACTTTTTTCTGGCCCGTTGGTCAAGCGGTTAAGACACCGCCCTTTCACGGCGGTAACACGGGTTCGAATCCCGTACGGGTCATCAAACGTTATGAGAATTTCTCATGGCGTTTTTTTATTTTACTAGATTTCTAGTTTCTTATTTTTTTACGGTTACAAAAAGAAAAACACCTGTTGCCAGGTGCTTAATCTTGAGAAATGATATCATCTTCTATTTTCTTTGCGGGGTTGTCTAAATCTACATCTGAAAAGATTCCGGGTGATATTCCACGGAACATGTCAAATGCTAGAATTTTATCATCTGGGGCATCAAATAGTGGAGCATCGGGTTCTTTATTAACGTCTTCTTTACGTTTCATCTTCCACACCTCCATTTATTATCCTCCCAGTTATACTTATATTTATTCTATCTGTTATCACCGTTTAATAAATTTCCGATTCCTCCTAGAATACTTCCTTCACCTGTGCTTCCCCCATTTCTAGGTGCACTGGCGAAGATACGGTCTGCCATACGGCTAAATGGCAATGATTGTACCCAAACTGTTCCAGGGCCACGTACAGTTGCGTAGAATAAACCTTCACCACCAAAGAAAGCTGTTTTTATTTTCCCTACATATTCGATATTGTAATCTACTTCCTTCGTCATCCCAACTAAGCAGCCTGTGTCTATTCGAAGGATTTCACCAGGTTGAAGTTCTTTTTTATGTATGGTTCCACCTGCGTGTAAAAAGGCTAATCCATCTCCTTCTAATTTTTGCATGATGAAGCCTTCTCCACCGAAGAAACCAGTACCTAATTTGCGTTGAAAGTCTATTCCGACTGATACTCCTTTTGCTGCACATAAAAAAGAATCTTTTTGACAAATCACTTTTCCACCTAGCATGCTTAAATCAACCGGGATGATTTTGCCGGGATATGGGGCAGCAAACGAAACATGTTTTTTGCCCATATGGCTATTGGTAAAAACAGTCATAAAAAGACTCTCACCAGTAAGGACTCTTTTACCTGCACCAAACAGTTTACCTAATAGACCTCCACCTCCGTATTCTGAACCATCACCGAATATGGTTTCCATCGAGATTCCATCTTCCATCATCATCATGGCTCCTGCTTCCGCAATAACACTTTCACTCGGATCTAGCTCGATTTCAACAAATTGCATGTCATCTCCATATAGTTTGTATTCAATCTCATGAGCGTTCATTATACTCTTCCTTTCATTAAAAATGATATATAGATATAATTCGTCATTTGCTTAGTATCTTCCTTTAAGCTTTTCACTAAGTATGAAAATAATGTCAGCCTATTGGAGATTTCAATGACAAAATGAAAATGAGATATTATAATATATTTAGAATTTTCTTGAAATAATTAGTCTAAGGAGGAGTTTATGAGTTCAGAAGTCGCAGTAAAAAGACGTATATGGCCCAGAAAGAAAAGATGGAGGGTTATTTTAGTATCAGGAATTATAATCATCCTCCTGCTTGTCGCAAGTATTTTGGCAGGCTATTTATTTTTGAAAAAGAGTTTACCAGAAATTGAAGGTACAATTAATGTTGCTGGTATTACTGATGAGGTTGAAGTGATTCGTGATCAAAATGGGGTTCCCCATATAAGTGCTAAAAACACTCTCGATCTGTATTTTGCACAAGGATATGTAACGGCTCAGGACAGGTTATTTCAAATGGATCTAAGCCGTAGACAGGCATCAGGAGAGCTCAGTGAGGTAATTGGTAGCTCCCTAATTGAACAGGATAAATATTATAGAACTCTTGGCTTACGAAGAGCAGCTAAAATCTCGTACGATGGATACTCGACAGAAGCGAAAGGTGTCTTACAATCTTATGCAGATGGCGTAAATGCTTTTATTAAGGAAGCAAAGGAGAAGAATACATTACCCGTCGAATTTACTCTTGCCGGATATGAACCAACGGAGTGGAGTCCTATAGACTCACTCACGATAGGTAAGTATATGGCTTATGATTTAGGAGGCCATTATAAAGGTCAAGCCTTTCGTTATTACATGGCACAGCATGTGTCAGAAGAAAAACTACTTGAATTATTTCCTACATATCCTGAAGATGGGGCAACAGTTCTTCAAGTAATGAAAGAAAATCCTATTGATATTTCCAAAAGTATTGCACAAGCTCCTTTCCCAAATGAATTTAATGGGAGTAATAACTGGGTGGTTAGTGGAGAAAAATCTGAATCAGGTATGCCGATTCTAGCGGATGATCCTCATTTAGCTTTGGCGACTCCGTCGATTTGGTATGAAACGCATTTACAAAATAATGAAGTAAACGTAAGTGGTGTCATTTTTGCAGGTGTTCCAGGAATTATATTAGGACGTAATGAACATATCGCCTGGGGAGTTACCAATGTAGGTCCAGATGTCCAGGATTTATATATTGAAAAAAGAAATCCTGAAAATCCAAATCAGTTCGAGTATATGGGGAAGTGGGAGGATGCAAGAATTATTGATGAACCAATAAAAGTGAAGGATGGAGAAACAATTCCTTATCAAGTTCAGGTAACAAGACATGGTCCCATTATTTCAGAATTCACTCATGACCATAAGGAAGAAACTGCTTTAGCTTTAAGATGGACAGCTCTCGATCCTTCGACTGAACTTGAAGCGGTGTTGATGTTTAACAAGGCGAGGAGTTGGGATGAATTTAAAGAAGCTCTAACATATTTTCATACCCCTGCTCAAAATTTTGTTTTTGCAGCTACGGATGGAACTATTGCTTATCGAGCTAATGGGTTAATTCCAATTCGAAAAAAGGGAGACAGTTCGGTACCTGTACCAGGTTGGACGGATGAATATGAGTGGGAGGGTTTTATTCCATGGGATGAACTTCCAACAATTGTGAATCCGGAGGAGGGGTTCATTTCAACAGCAAATAATAAAATTGTAACGGATGATTATCCTTACCATATTACGAATACATGGGCACAGCCATATCGCCAACAACGTATACGAGATGTTTTAATGAGTAAAAATAAATTTTCGGTTGATGATATGTTTGAACTGCAGTTTGATCAACATAATTTGCAGGCAGATGAATTTGTACCGATTTTTCTTGATGTATTAACAAGCAATAAAGAAAAGTAAGAGATATTGATAAAGAAGTCTTAAAGCGGTTTGAAGGATGGGACTTTGAAGATCGAAGAGAAGATGGAGAGCCTTTAGTCTTTCATAAATGGATGGAGGAATTCGCGAATGTTTTGTTTGAAGAATCCATTCCAATTGAAATTGATAACTTGTTTGAAGGTAAATCCCAAATTGTAGACCAAATGATTAGAAAAGCTGCCAAAGGGGTTGAAGGTGTATGGTTGAGTGAAGCTGGTGGTTTAGAGCAGGTAACTCTAGAGTCATTCAAGCGAGCTGTTGATTTTGCTGTCAAAAAACAAGGGAAGAATCCAGGTAAATGGGAATGGGGTGAATTTCATAGGGTTCCTTTTAATCATCCGTTGTCGGCAATTTCCCCGTTAAACTATCTTTTTAATCATAATGAATTTGTTCCAATGGGTGGTAGTGGAGTATCGGTAGCTGCTGCAAGTTTCAATAGAAAATCAGGGGCTATAACACATGGAGCTGCATGGCGTTCTGTAATCAACCTATCAAACATGAAACAAAGCTATAATGTAGTAGGTCCAGGGCAATCTGGTCATGTTTTGAGCAAATTCTATCATGATCAAATTTCAGATTGGACAACAGGAAAATATCATATCACTCATACTGACAAAGAGAACTATATAAAAAATAGTTATAGTTTACTTTTACAACCAAAGTAAAAAAGTAAAGCAGTGGGGAAATTCCCACTGCTTTTAACCTTAATCCTGAGCTTCATCCTCTGTATAAGGTTCTTTTTCATAGGGAGGAAGGTCACCGAACATAGTCATGATTCCTTCTTCATCTAATACTTCCTCATATCGTTCATGCTGGTTGTTTGGATAGATGATGATTTCTTTCCCTTCAATATCTGTTGCAACAAAGTTTTCGTAGTCCTCTACATAACCTACATTTTCATCTGATTCAAGGAATACTTCATTATAACTATCAACTGGATCTGCAAGATCAGAAGGTGATTCAGATGTTCCATACTTAGCAACATCTTGCCATGAATCTTCAGCATCAAAGGATACATTATCTTCCTCATCAACAAACTTTCCAAACGGTGGCATTAATACCCCTTCCTCAATAGGCCGATTATGAGAAACGACTTGGGTCGGGCTGTGCTCAACACAATAGGTTGTGGTAGGAATTGCTTCTAATCGATCAACAGGTATTTCCTTACCGCATTTTTCACATTTCCCGTATCTTCCTTCAGCAATCGCCTGTAAGGCGTAGTCAATGTCCTTTAGTTCTTTTTCAATATGCTCATTAAGTGCAATGTCTTTTTCACGTTCATATAGCTCAGTTCCTTCATCCCCTGGATGGTTATCGTAAGAAGAGAGTTCCCCTACCGACCCATGGAAATGACCTCGTTCTAAATCAAAATGATCGCTATCCGTTAATTGTTCTTCAACCTCTTTTTTTGCGTTTATCAACTGTGAACGGAAGGTTGATAATTGCTCATTTGATAACATGAAAAGCACTCCTTCCATAATGATTTCGTAACGAATCTTGTTATGTATTATTTACATAATCGCGAAAATCATAAATGTAAAAAAGTGCTTGTATGAAAGAAGGCAAAAGAAAAAACACGATCATAAAAATCGTGTTTTTAAAAGAAGTAACCAATAAAGATTCCAATTGATAATAAGAAACCAAAAAATGTATTTGTTTGGGCGGTTGCTTTCATTGCTGGCATCATTTGGATTGGCTCTGATTTTCCAATAAATCCAATTATTGCTTGAATAGCTTTTGGAACACTCACCAATACAAGTAGGCTCCACCAAGATGCTATTCCCATAAATGACAAAGCAATAATCCAAACATATGAAATGACAAACAATACAGCTAAGAACTTAATCGCATTTTCTCTTCCTAATAAAATCGGTAAGGTGCGGCGTCCGTTCTGTTTGTCACCATCCAAATCACGAATATTGTTTGACATATTAATAGCACCAACTAGAATCATAATTGGAATTGAAATTAAAATACTTGTTGAAGTAACCGTACCCGTTTGGATGAAAAACGATATTAAAATAATGATCATACCCATAAAGAAACCAGCTGCAAGCTCTCCAAAAGGTGTCGATGAAATTGGGAATGGGCCGCCAGTATAAAGATAACCAACAGACATACAAATAGTCCCTACTAACGCTAGCCACCAGCTACTATTCATACAGATATAAATACCTAAAAGTGTAGCAATCCCCATAAAGGAAAAAGCCAAGTTTAAGATCACTTTTGGCTTGACTCCATCTCTAACAATTGTCCCACCAATACCGACTGATTCAGCGGTATCTAGACCGCGTTTATAATCAAAATACTCATTAATCATATTAGTAGCTGCTTGAATGAGAAGACAAGCAAGTAACATTATTAAGAATAGTGCCATGTTTATAGAAGTATCTGAAAGTGCAAGAACTGTCCCTAGGATAACTGGAACAAAGGATGCTGTTAGTGTATGTGGACGCATAAGTCTCCACCATACTTGAAACCCATTTGAAGGCTTTTTAGATAGCTTCTGATTTGACTGAAGTCCTGTATGCATTAAACTTCTCCTCCCCCGTCATATCATGTATATCCAAAGTTCAGTTTAGTGAATTGGACAAGTACTGTCAATGGTTTAATGTAACAAAAAAGTCATAATCACTCTTACCATGATTTAATCCCCAGACTAACATATCGTACAAAACGTAATAATAAGGAAGTAAGTGGTCATTGTACGGTTACATATGGTAGAATCAAGTTTGTTGACAACTATTCATAAAGAGGTATATTGTAGCACTTGATTCATTAATCCAAAAGTATCGGGATTATAATACTAAGGGTACATACGTGTTAATGATATACTATAATCAAATACTATTTCTAAAGTAAAATTTATTACAGGAAACACTTCGGGGGGATATAAGTTGGTCATGATACAACAAAAAGGATTGAAAGATTACATAGAGAAAGGAATGTTTCGTTCAAAGGAGCTTTCAAAGCCGATACTTGTAAGTCAGGTTAGAAAGATTGAGAACATAGACCCCCTATTGTTCTTTTCTACTGGGAAAAAAGAAACTTTTAAAACGCGATGTTTCTGGTCCAATCCAACAAATGATACGGTAATAGTTGGACTTGGAGAAGCTTATACCATTAGCGATAATGAGTCTACAGAACGTTTTGTTGCAACAGAAGAGGAGTGGAAAAAACTCGTTCACAATGCAATTATAGTGGATGACTTTGCACCATATTCTACAGGTCCAATATTAATGGGAGGTTTTTCATTCGATCCGTTAAAAAAGAGAACAGATCTGTGGGATCATTTTGATGATGCAAAATTTGTTTTGCCTGCGTTTATGCTTTCAATCTATAAAGGAAGTACTTATTTAACTACAAATATAATTTGTGAACCTACAGGAACAACTTTTGTTGAATCTGATATAGAACAATTAGAAGGACAGCTTGAGGGAAATCAAAAAGAGCTTATGAACACTTCTTTTACAAAAGAAGAAGTCCAACCAAAGGAATGGATGGAATCTGTTCGAAATGCAACAAAAAAGGTACAATCTGGCGAGGTTGAAAAGGTTGTGTTAGCAAGAGAAATTAAACTACATTTTGATAAGCCGATTGAAACGGATGCCATTTTAGAACGTCTAAAAGAAGAACAACCGATGAGTTATTTATTTGCAATCGAATATGGTGATTCCTGTTTTATTGGAGCTTCTCCAGAGCGTCTTATAAAGAAAAAAGGTGGAGAATTTTTAACGACTTGCTTAGCTGGTTCGATTCGACGTGGCAAAACACCTTCTGAAGACGAACAATTGGCTAATGAATTACTTAGTGACCGGAAAAATCTATACGAACATGATGTTGTTGTACAAATGATTAAAAATGCGATGAAAGAATCTTGTATACGCATTTCTTCACCAACACAACCAGATATCTTAAAAATGCGAGATATTCAACATCTATACACACCTGTAAGAGGGGTAGCAAAAGAAAATGTGTCATTACTTACTGTTGTAGATCGACTACATCCAACTCCAGCGCTTGGAGGACAACCTAAACAAAAAGCATATGAAATAATTCGTGAGCTTGAGATTCTTGACCGTGGTTGGTACGGAAGCCCAGTTGGTTGGTTAGATACCAAAGATAATGGAGAATTTGCCGTTGCAATACGTTCTGGATTAATAAATAGCAACAATGCATCCTTATTTGCTGGATGTGGAATTGTAGGCGATTCAGAACCAGAAAGTGAATATACAGAAACAATGATTAAGTTTAGACCGATGCTATCCGCACTAGGAGGCTTAGACAATGAATAATGAAGCATTAACTCGGTATGTAGCATCATTTGTTGATGAATTAGTCCAAGTGGGTGTCACTGAGGCCATTGTGAGCCCCGGCTCCCGCTCTACCCCGCTGGCAATATTAATGGCTGAACATCCTGATATGAATGTTACAATCAATATTGATGAACGATCATCCGCTTTTTATGCGCTTGGTGTAGCTAAAGCAACTAAAAAGCCTGTGGCGATACTTTGTACTTCTGGGACTGCAGCAGCCAATTATTTTCCGGCTATTGTGGAGGCCTATTATTCAAGAGTACCGCTTATTGTGCTGACAGCGGACCGACCACATGAATTGCGCGATGTTGGTGCACCGCAAGCTATAGATCAGAACCAGTTATATGGGAACCATGCGAAATGGTTTGTAGAAATGGCTCTACCTGAAGATTCCGCTCAAATGTTGGCTTATGTCAGAACTATGGCAGGAAGAGCAGCGGGTACAGCACAATCAGCTCCCGCAGGACCTGTCCATCTAAACTTCCCTTTTCGTGAGCCGCTGGTTCCAAACCTCGATCTTGATCATTTATGGGGTTCAAGGAACATTGCTAAGAAAAATGTAAACGTCGTTGTTGGCAAACCGACAATGGACGAGGAACAAGCTCGGTTGATAAGTGATGTAGTCAGTGAAAAACTGAGAGGGATTATTGTTTGTGGTTCACATGATCATTATGAGTTTGGACATGCTGTAGCTAATCTAGCAGAAACTCTTCAATTTCCAATACTTGCTGACCCACTATCCCAACTGAGAAGTGGAACACATTCTAAATCATACATAATTGATGGGTATGATGCTTTTTTACGAAACGAAGAGTTCGGAGAAGCTTTCTCACCAGACATCATTATTCGTTTTGGAGCAATGCCCGTTTCTAAGTCACTTCTGCAGTATATTCAAAAACAAAAAAGCACGCCACAAATCGTTGTGGATGGGGACGGTGGATGGAGAGATCCTACTTTATCAGCAACCGATATGGTTTACTGTGATGAAATAGAGTTCTGTCATTCGATTACGAAACGAATTCAGAAACGTAGTAATAATGGTTGGATAAGCTCTTGGATTAAAATAAATGATATAGTGAAAGAAAATATCAACACTGTATACCAGGAAGAAACCTTATTTGAAGGGAAGGTATTTACTGAACTTCAAGAAATCCTGCCAAATGGTTCTACTTTATTTGTTGGAAACAGTATGCCAATCCGAGACCTTGACACTTTCTTTACGAATAATGAAAAGTCAATTCATGTACTAGGAAATCGAGGAGCCAATGGAATTGATGGACTTGTTTCTACGGCAATGGGCATTAGTTCGCAAAATGAGCATACAGTTTTAGTGATTGGAGATCTTTCTTTCTACCATGATTTAAATGGATTATTAGCAGCAAAACATCATCATTTAAATTGTACAATTGTGTTAATTAATAATGACGGTGGCGGAATATTTTCTTTCTTGCCACAATCACAGGAAGAAAAGCACTTTGAAACACTGTTTGGTACGCCAATCGGGCTTAATTATGAACATGCCGTAAAAATGTATGGCGGGAAATTTACTAGTGTTGAGAATTGGGCGGAATTCCGAAAAGCCATATCTGCTTCATTAAATGGGAATGGCCTTCATGTTGTAGAAGTAAAAACGGACCGCCAAGAAAATGTCATGATTCATCGAAAAATGTGGAATAATGTTTCCCAGGAAATAAAAGACGTTCTCAAAAAGGAACAATAACTATGTTTATTTCATCAAACTGGGTTACTTATCATGTGCAGGTGATAGGAGAAGGGGAACCGATAGTTTTCCTTCATGGTTTTACAGGTAATATAGCAACCTGGAGTAATGCTACCAAGACACTTCGTTACAGTTATCAATGTATTTTTATTGATATAATCGGACATGGAGAGACAGATAGTCCTGATGACTCATCAAGATATCATATAGAAACTGTTGCAAAAGATATCATTCATATTCTTGATGTCTTAGCTATCCCCAAAACGAATATAGTTGGTTACTCCATGGGAGGAAGGCTAGCATTGGCTATCTCTATTCTTTTTTCAACTAGAATAATTAAACTTGTTCTAGAGAGCAGTTCTCCAGGGTTAAGAACAGAGGAAGAGAGAGTTGCCCGCAGAAAATCAGATGAGAAACTGGCCATTCGGATTAAACAAGAGGGAGTCCAAGGTTTTGTTGATTTTTGGGAGAAGATCCCTTTGTTCTCTTCGCAACAGGCCCTAACGAAAGAGATTCAACAAGAAATACGCCAACAACGTCTTAACAATAATCCAGTCGGTTTAGTTAATAGTCTTAAAGGAATGGGTACTGGTTCACAACCCTCATACTGGGATAGACTAAATGAGCTAAACCTACCCACTTTATTACTTTGTGGAGAGCTTGACCAAAAGTTTTGCAGGTTAGCAGAAGAGATGAGCTTAAGCATTCAAAATGCAAAAGTGGAGAAAATAGTAGAGACTGGACATGCAATTCATGTGGAACAACCATATTTTTTTGGTAAAATAATAAATGAGTTTGTTTCTGATCATTTTTCTCAATGATCAAAATTATATACAAACCTATACATAAAAGTGCGTGTTCAAAAAGGAGGATAAAAAGGACCACGTCGACGAAGGCGCCATGTCCTGTGGCGATGCCGACGCTAGCACATCCTGTGCGTCGAAAGTTCGAGGTAGTGCAGCTTTAAGTAGCAGAGCGTATGCTGTTAATACGTGAACAGATGATTTTGCACGCCGGAAAAGTAGTTTTCTTTTCTAAGGAACGGAAAAGAAAGCCCACGAAGAAATTCGATGTGTCGTTTTTACCGGACATTTTTGAACATCCTTAAAAGGAGGACAAGCTAATGGCTGCAGTTGAATGGGTTGCAGAACGTAAGTATGATGAAATTTTATATGAAACATATAATGGTATTGCAAAAATCACCATTAACAGACCACATGTTAGAAATGCATTTACGCCGAAAACAGTGGCAGAAATGATTGATGCCTTTGCTTATGCAAGAGATGATTCAAACATTGGTGTTATTGTTCTAGCTGGTGCAGGAGATGAAGCATTCTGTTCTGGTGGAGATCAGAAGGTTCGAGGACATGGTGGATATGTTGGGGATGACCAAATCCCACGATTAAATGTTCTTGATTTACAACGTTTAATCCGTGTAATTCCAAAGCCAGTAATTGCTATGGTATCTGGTTATGCAATCGGTGGAGGACATGTACTGCATGTTGTATGTGACTTAACTATTGCAGCGGATAACGCTATTTTTGGACAAACTGGTCCGAAGGTTGGTAGCTTTGATGCAGGTTATGGTTCTGGATATCTTGCACGCATCATTGGTCATAAAAAAGCACGTGAAATTTGGTTCCTCTGCCGTCAATATAATGCACAAGAGGCATTAGACATGGGTCTTGTGAACACAGTTGTTCCATTAGAGCAACTTGAGGAAGAAACAATTAAGTGGTGTGAAGAAATTCTTGAAAAGAGTCCAACAGCTCTTCGTTTCTTAAAAGCAGCAATGAATGCTGATACAGATGGCTTAGCAGGTCTACAACAAATGGCTGGCGATGCTACTCTTCTATATTACACAACAGATGAAGCGAAGGAAGGCCGTGACGCATTTAAAGAAAAGCGCATGCCAGACTTTAAGCAATTCCCTCGTTTCCCTTAATGTTCAGTTCTCAGCTTGATGAAGACCTCATCAAGCTGTTTTTGCATTTTTATTACAAACATAAGAGGATTTGAAAAAAATGAATTCAACAGAAATACCAAATTGGCTGAAACAGCGAGCGTTTTTAACGCCAAATCGAATTGCTATAAAAACTGAAAATGAAGAGATATCATTTTTAACTTTACATAAAAATGTGCTGAAAAGAGCTAGCCAACTCACATATGCAGGGGTACAAAAGGAAGACGTTGTGGCTGTTCTTCTTAGAAACAATGTTGAAATGGTTGAAGTGATTCATGCACTGAAATATATTGGGGCAGTTACAGTCCTATTGAATATAAAATTAACAAGTAGTGAGCTAGAATTTCAATTGAGTGATGCTGGAACAAAAATGCTGCTAACGCAAGAGCCCTATCTTGAGAAAGTAGCTCATCTAAATATTAAAAACATATCATTAGATGAACTTCATGAGCTTCCTGAGAAAAACTTTAAGATTCAAGAGTATTTCTCTTTAGAACAGGCTGATACAATTATGTACACATCAGGAACGACTGGAAAACCAAAGGGCGTTATTCATACATATGGAAACCATTGGTGGAGTGCGATTGGCTCCAGTTTAAATTTAGGACTGCACCAGGATGATTGCTGGTTACTTACTGTTCCGATGTTTCATATTAGTGGGTTATCAATTTTGTATCGAAGTGTCATTTACGGAATACCAGCTGTGATTCACGAAAAATTCGATCCGAAAAAAGCAAATGATGCCATTAAGTATCAAGGTGTCACCATCATGTCGGCAGTGAGTGTCATGCTTACGAGGATGATTAAAGAATTAGGGGATGAGCGCTACCCGGATCAGTTTAGATGTATGCTTCTGGGAGGTGGACCTGCACCAAAACCTTTATTAGAGGAATGTATTGCACATCATATTCCTGTTTTCCAGACTTATGGTCTGACTGAAACAGCCTCACAGGTTGTTACGCTAGCACCTGAGTATAGTATTTCTAAGTTAGGTTCAGCAGGTAAACCACTTTTTCCCGTGCAAATCAAAATTGATAATGATGGTACACCAACACGTCCAAACGAAGTAGGGGAGATCGTTGTAAAAGCACCCAATGTGACAAAAGGCTATTTGAATCGAATTGATGCTACGATGACTTCAATAGTCGATGGCTGGCTATATACCGGTGACATTGGATACCTAGATGAGGAAGGGTTCTTATTTGTGCTAGATCGCCGGTCTGATTTAATTATTTCAGGTGGAGAAAATATTTATCCTGCTGAACTTGAGGCGGTTCTATTGTCACACCCTAATATTTTAGAAGCGGGTGTTACAGGAGTGGATGATGAAAAGTGGGGACAGGCGCCAGCTGCTTTCGTCATAAAAGAAGAAGGAAGTTACCTACGTAAAGATGAAATCATTGCTTTTTGCCGTGAACGACTTGCAGGTTATAAGGTTCCAAGATTAATCTATTTTGTTGATGCACTTCCAAGAAATGCATCCAATAAACTTATGAGACGAAAATTAGTTGATTTAATAAAGGATGAGAAAAATGATTAAGGTGAAAAAGGTATCCCTCCATCTCATACAACAAAGTTTGCTTTCACCGTTTGTAACGAGTATGGGAAAGGTTGATACAAGAGAGAGTATTCTTGTAGAAATGGAGGATGTAGAAGGTTTCGTTGGTTGGGGAGAAGTCGTTGCCTTTTCATCACCTTGGTATACAGAAGAGACGATTAAAACTAGTTGGCATATACTTGTCGATTTTCTAATCCCGCAAATTTTAAATAAAGAGGTTGAATACCCTCAGCAACTGCAGGAATGTTTTAAATTTGTAAAAAGAAATAATATGGCGAAAGCTGGCATCGACATGGCGATATGGGACTTATATTCAAAAAAACAAGGAATTTCTCTTTCTAAAGCGATCGGCGGAACGAGAGGTTCTATTGATTCGGGAGTAGTCGTAAGTATTAATTCAATTGAGGATGTTTTACGTAAAATTCAGGACCATGTGAATACAGGCTATAAACGGGTAAAAATAAAAATTAAGCCTGGACAAGACTATAAGCTTCTAAAAGAAATTAGACGGGAATTTCCTAACCTCCCTCTAATGGTGGATGCGAATTCGGCATATAGTTTAACGGATACTGACAAACTTAAAGCATTAGATGAGTTTAAGTTGTTGATGATTGAACAGCCATTAGCGGAGGATGATATTTTTGATCACGCAAAGCTACAAGAAATACTTTCAACACCTATATGTTTGGATGAAAGCATTACATCAGCAGAGGATGCCCGTAAGGCAATTGAAATGGGGAGCTGTCGAGTGATGAATATCAAAATTGGGAGAGTGGGTGGAATCACTGAGTCAATAAGAATCCATGATATTTGTGAGTCCCATCAAATCCCCGTCTGGTGTGGGGGGATGCTTGAAACCGGAATTTCAAGAGCACATAATATTGCTTTAGCTAGCCTACCAAACTTCACAATTCCTGGTGATATTTCTGCGTCCTCAAGATATTGGTCAAGAGATGTCATTATTCCGGAAGTTACTGTAGAAAACGGCCGAATTGCCGTTCCAGATGAACCAGGAATTGGATATAAGGTAGATTACGAATGGATTCAGCATATCACGAAAGAGAAAAAGGTCATGCAATGTTAACTTTATGCAGCTCGGGCTAGACCCAGCTGAATAAGTTAGATAAATAGCAATAGACTTAACGCCATAACAGCCATACCTGCAATTAATCCATAAATGGATAAATGTCCACTATCATAACGTTTAGAAGCAGGAAGTAATTCATCAAGAGAAATAAACACCATAATTCCTGCTACCGCAGCGAAGATTATTCCAAACATGATATCATTTAAAAATGGCATCAGAATTAAGAAAGCAACAACGGCCCCAACAGGTTCAGCTAAACCGGAAAGAAACGAGAGCTTAAAGGCTCTTTTTTTATCTCCTGTTGCAAAATAGACCGGAACAGCAACAGCGATTCCTTCAGGTATATTGTGAATTGCAACTGCTACTGCGATTGCAATACCTAGGCCAGGATCTTGAAGAGCTGAAGTAAAGGTGGCAATACCTTCAGGGAAATTGTGAATCCCAATAGCGAGAGCTGTAAATGTTCCCATTTTTAATAATTTATCTTCTTCTATTTTGGAAGAAGATAAATTCATGTCCTCCACTTTTTTTACCTCATGAGGGTTGCTACTCTCAGGGACAAATTTATCAATTAAAGCAATTAAAAACATTCCCCCAAAAAATCCTGCAACTGTCATCCAGTTCCCAAGTTCATTTCCAAGTGCAGACGTTAGAGCAACTTTTGCTTTAACAAAGATCTCAATCATGGACACATAGATCATGACACCTGCTGAGAAACCGAGTGTCCAAGATAAAAATTTGGTATTCGTTCTGGACGTAAAGAGAGCTATTAAGCTTCCTATACCGGTTGCGAGGCCAGCAAATAAAGTTAAACCAAAAGCGAGTAAAAGATTTTCATACATCGCTTATTCTCCTCTCAAGCTTCTAATTTATTTTTGTGTATCTTGTTTTAATGAATAAATGTTTCCTTAGTGCAACTTTTAAAAGTATCATATGTTTATTTTTAAATTTTGTCAATTATTTTATTTTAAAAAATTCGACATGTTATAAGGATTATGCAAATTTTGGGGTATTTGTTTCAGCTATTTAAAATATAAAAAAAGACAGCTGAGTTAATCAGCTGTCTTGTTCACTTTTCTATAAATCACTTGGTATGAAAGTTTTACAATCCGTTTCAGTTTGTTCTGATGCAGTTTTTCCTGAGTGACTTACAACATAAATCGCATCAGCACTACATTTATTGCCGTTTGCCCAATAATGACAGTTTTTAACTTCACATAATACATCTTGTGCCATTTTACTACACCTCTTTCTTAAGAATGTGGCCTAGCATCCTTTATGTTCTCCAAGTGAAGAAACACAGATAACAAGCAACATATCCCAAGGGTGGAAATTAAATTTGCGCCTTCCGTTTTAAATTGAAAAAGGACCAATTATCAATAACAAAAAAGACATAGTCAAATTAAACTACTATGTAAAAATTAAGGAAGTCTTCGGACAGGAAATGCAAAATTTAGTGTAGTTCCTGAAGTAGGAGTATCTTTGGACAAGAGTATCTTCGGACAAGGTAACGAAAAATCATCGCGATTGTGTCTGAAGTAGGAGTATCTTCGGACAAGGAGATGAGAAATAAGTGCAGTTGTGTCTGAAGTTGAAGTATCTTCGGACAAGGGAACATAAAATCAGTGAAGTTGTGTCTGAAGTTGGAGCATGTTCGGACAAGGTAACGCAAAATCATTGCGGTTGTGTCTGAAGGTAATGTATCTTCGGACAAGGGAACGCAAAATCATTGCGATTGTGTCTGAAGTCGGAGTATCATTGGACTAGGAAACACAAAATCAGTAAAGTTGTGTCTGAAGATAATGTATCTTCGGACAAGTAAACACAAAATCAGTGAAGTTGTGTCCGAAGTAGAAGTATCTTCGGACAAGGGAAAGCAAAATCAGTACGGTTGTGTCTGAAGTTGAAGTATCTTCGGACATGGGGATGAAAAATCAGTACGTTTGTGTCTGAAGTAGGAGTATCTTCGGACAAGGTAACGCAAAATCATCGCGATTGTGTCTGAAGTTGGAGTAACTTCGGACAAGAAGATGAAAGATCAGTGAAGTTGTGTCTGACGATGAAGTATCTTCGGACAAGGGAAAGCAAAATTAGTACGGTTGTGTCTGAAGTCGGAGTATCTTCGGACAAGGAAACACAAAATCAGTGAAGTTGTGTCTGAAGTTGGAGTATCTTCGGACAAGGAAATACAAAATCAGTGAAGTTGTGTCCGAAGTAGAAGTATCTTCGGACAAGGGAAAGCAAAATCAGTACGGTTGTGTCTGAAGGTAATGTATCTTCGGACAAGGGAACGCAAAATCAGTACGGTTGTGTCTGAAGTCGGAGTATCATTGGACTAGGAAACACAAAATCAGTAAAGTTGTGTCTGAAGATGGAGGAACTTCGGACAAGAAGATGAAAGATCAGTGAAGTTGTGTCTGACGATGAAGTATCTTCGGACAAGGGAAAGCAAAATTAGTACGGTTGTGTCTGAAGTCGGAGTATCTTCGGACAAGGAAACACAAAATCAGTGAAGTTGTGTCTGAAGTTGGAGTATCTTCGGACAAGGAAATACAAAATCAGTGAAGTTGTGTCCGAAGTAGAAGTATCTTCGGACAAGGGAAAGCAAAATCAGTACGGTTGTGTCTGAAGAACTTCGGACAAGAAGATGAAAGATCAGTGAAGTTGTGTCTGAAGGTGAAGTATCATCGGACAAGGAAAAGCAAAATCAACACGGTTGTGTCTGAAGTTGGAGTATCTTCGGACAAGGGAACGCAAAATCATTGCGATTGTGTCTGGAGTAGGAGTATCTTCGGACAAGGGAAAGCAAAATCATCGCGATTGTGTCTGAAGTTGGAGTAACTTCGGACAAGAAGATGAAAGATCAGTGAAGTTGTGTCTGAAGTCGGAGTATCTTCGGACAAGGGAAAGCAAAATCAGTACGGTTGTGTCTGAAAAGTATCTTCAAAACAAATAAAGGTAAAATCATAACGGTTATGTATAAAAAAGCGTGAATTCCTATGTGAATTCACGCTAAAAATGTATTGTGATTTACTATTGCAGCACACTGAATTGGTAACCTATTAAGTTAATTTAAAGCCTTTTTTAATGTAGCTAGATTTTGTGTCATTAAGCTAAAATAATCTTTGTTGTCTTCGATTTCTTTTTCAGTTAATGCCTCCAAATTATGAAGGGTTAAGCTTTTTGTACCTGTTTCTTTTTGAACGGTTTCTGCAATCTTTGACGATATGTTCTGCTCAAATAAAATATATTCAAGATTTTGTTTCTTCACAGATTCAATAATATTTTTCAATTCTTTTTGAGATGGCTCATTGGAAGGGGAAAAGCCGGTAATACTTATTTGCTTTATTCCATAACGAGCTTCCCAGTATCCGTAAGCCGAATGAGCAACTAGAATTTCTTTACGTTTTGCAGAATTGGCCACTTCCATAAATTCTGTGTTTAATTCTTCTAATTGAGCTTTTAATATGTTGAAATTTTCTTCATATACATCTTTACTAGAAGGATTTAACTCAGTTAGAGCATTTTTAATATTTTCAGCAATCTGTATGGAGTAGACTGGATCTAACCATATATGTGGATCAATATCTCCATGTTGATGATCTTCTTCACCGTGATGGTGAGAATCATCTTCCATATTCATGAATTCTATTCCAGATCCTGCTTCAATTAATGCGACATCTTCCTTTTTGAGTGTTTTTTTTGCTGAAGATACAAAAGCCTCAACACCGATCCCAGTGTAAATAAATGCATCAGCACTTGCGATTTCTGTCATGTCCCTAGGAGTGGGTTCAAATGTGTGAGCATCAGCACCCGGCGGGTAAACACTATTAACAATGACATCTTCGCCACCTATTCTTTTTGTAAAGTCTGTTAAAGGAAATACGGTTGTATATATTGTAAGCTTTCCTTCTTCATCTGATGATTTATTTTGATCTGCTCCACAAGCTGATAGTATGCCTATTACGAGTAAGAGCATGATATATCCTTTGATTTTTTTCATAAACTTTCTCCTCTCAAGTACCCAAAATGGTGCCTGTTTGAAATCCTTTCATATTATATCGTAATTATTCCGATTTGAGAACAAAAAACTTTTTTAAGGTGAACGATGTTTTTATTAGTATCTCTGGTAGACACAAGAACTTGTGAGTAATAATAAAAATATTATCTAAAAGGACAAGTTTTTGATAAAATATAATGAAATAAAGAGTGAAGGGTGAAAAGTATGTCACTACTGGATAATATCCTAGAATATAACAAAGAGTTTGTTGAAACCAAAGAATACGAAAAATACCAAACGACAAAGCTTCCAGATAAAAGAATGGTTATTGTAACCTGTATGGATACACGACTCATTGAGCTGCTTCCAAAAGCAATGAACATGAAAAATGGAGATGTGAAAATTTTAAAGGTAGCTGGTGCGGTTGTTTCACATCCGTTTGGTAGTGTAATGAGAAGTATATTAGTCGCCGTATATGATTTAAATGCGGACGAGGTTTGTATAGTGGGTCATCATGATTGTGGTATGAGTGCACTAAACTCGGATGCGATTTTACAAAAAATAAAAGACAGAGGCGTTACTCAGGCGAGAATTGATACATTAAAGTACTCTGGAATTGATCTTGATAAATGGTTTAAAGGTTTTAGCAGTGTAGAAGATAGTGTTCGACACAGTGTTGAAATGGTCGAAAACCATCCACTTCTTCCAGTAGAAGTTCCTGTACATGGTCTTGTTATTAATCCTGAAACAGGTAAACTCGATGTAGTAGTTAACGGGTATAAATAGGATGAAAAGAGGTCATATGGCCTCTTTTTTCATGGTTTGAGGTTAAAGTTACGTTACTATTGGTTATCATGGGTAAGAGTAATGAATGTCATAAAAAAGACACAGGAATAAATGGTCGTTTGTTGTACCATGTAGTTGAGGTGAAAGAAATGAAAAAAATAGGTCTTTTTCTCTTTTTGGCTGCAATCATCATGCTTGCAGCATGTAATAATGAGACTGATAAGAAAAATACGAATACGACAGAATTAGTCCCAATTGCAGTTGATTTAAAGCTCGATCCTGAAAAAATAAATCCAGGGGAAGAAGTAAACTTGCATGCAATTGTAACTCAAGGGGAAGAAGCAGTTGAAGATGCAGATGAAGTTCAATTTGAAATTGTGCAAAAAGGCAGTGACGAAAGCGAATTTCTAGATGGGGAGCATACTTCTGATGGTGAATATACGGCTGTTAAAACGTTTGAACAGGACGGGATTTATTTTGTGACAGCACATGTAACCGCGAGAAGCATGCATACCATGCCAAAGGTTGAGGTGGTAATTGGAAACCCTAATGTAACAGAAGAGTCAGCAGATGAACCTGCAGAACATGGAGATCACCATGGAAATGAACATCATCATGGAAATGGAGATGTTTCAATCGACTTCCCTCTAGAGACTGAATATCCTGCAGGAAAGTCATCTACATTACTTGTTTCTTTTGAAGAGTCAGGAGCACCGTTGACAGATGCAAAAGTTCGGTTTGAGGTTTGGAAAGATGGCGCTGAGAAACATGAGTTTATAGATGCAAATGAAACCGAAAATGGTGTCTATCAATCAGATTTTACATTCACTGAATCCGGGAATTATAATATTCAAGTTCACATTGAAAAAGGAGAAATCCACGAACATCTTGAAAAGACAACAAACGTAAAATAAAAAAAGGAAGGTAGCATCAATGTTTATGCTTACCTTCCTTTTTTTCGGGTACAAAGTCAATTCCGCCTGGGTGGAGTGGATGACATTTTAATAAACGTTTTATGGTCAGCCAGCCACCTTTAAATGCACCAAAGCGTTTGATGGCCTCAAGTCCATATTGAGAACAAGTCGGATAAAAGCGACAAGTTGGTGGTTTTAAAGGGGATATAAATTTTTGATAGAAACGAATTACACCTATAAATATCGCTTGAAGCAATTTTTTCTACTTCCCTTACTTGGTTTAAGTAACTTATACTATACTATAGGTAGTGGATAAAAGCATCTTTAAAGGTTGTCCAAAAAAGTTACATGAATATGACACATCGAATTTTTTCCAATTCAAATTAAATAGATGAAAAAAATCGGAATTAGCGTTATGATAGATATAAATGCAGGTACAAAAAGAAGAGAGAAAAGGACTGAGAAGTTCAAGGCGGCGCAGTTTTAAGTACCGCAGCGTATGCAGTTGATACGTGAGAACAGTAAACAGGCCTTAGAAGTGTCATTTTCGGTCGACTTTTTGTAATCCTCTAAAAGATATTTAGGGAGTGAAGAGAATGCCATCAGTAGAAAGCTTTGAACTAGATCATTGTGCAGTTAAAGCTCCGTATGTAAGACATTGTGGTGTACACAAGGTAGGTACAGATGGAGTTGTAAATAAGTTTGATATTCGTTTTTGTCAGCCAAATAAACAGGCTATGAAGCCAGACGTTATTCATACACTTGAACATCTATTAGCTTTTAACCTTCGTGAGCATTGTGAGAAATATGATCACTTTGATATTATTGATATCTCTCCTATGGGGTGTCAAACAGGTTATTATTTAGTTGTGAGTGGGGAACCAACAGTTTCTGAAATTATTGACCTGTTAGAAGCAACAATGCAAAGTGCTGTAGAAATTACAGAAATCCCTGCAGCAAATGAAACTCAATGTGGTCAAGCGAAGCTTCATGACTTAGAAGGGGCAAAGCGCCTCATGCGTTTTTGGCTAACACAATCGAAAGAAGACCTTCAAAAGGTATTCGGATAATAAAAGACCTCAGCCACTATGGCTGAGGTTTTATAGTTTTGGCGGAATCCGATGTTTGGTTCCTTGTTCGTATGCATATGACAATTTTATTAGTGTTGCTTCCGAAAAGGCAGTTCCTGTAAAGGTGATTCCAACTGGTTCTCCTTCGGGTGTATATCCTGCAGGAACCGTTATTGATGGATAACCAGCTTTAGCAGGTATACTCGCTCCAATGTTATTAGGGAATACAATTGCATCTAATTGATGCTCGTTTAAAACAAAATCAATTCCATTTTCCGTTGAATGATAATGATCATTTTCAAGTGCATCAAGGTATTCTTTTTCTGTTAACGTGCCACTCGTTTTATCTGCCTCTTCCAAAATAATCTGACCGTACTTTAACATTTTATCTTCATTATCCTTGTTGAATGCAATCAAGTCAGATAAATTTCGAACTTTTACGGAAGGCTCTAAGTTTCGTAAATAAGCATTTAGGTCAACCTTAAATTCATAGGTTAATACATCATAGCCCCACTTGTTTTTTGAAGAAGGAATTTTTACATCCTCAATAACAGTTGCCCCAAGTTCCTCGAGTACCTTTACGGCATAATCCATTACTGCTCGTTTTTCCTTGCTAAGGTAGTCAAAATAAACCTCCCTAGCAATTCCAATTCGTGCACCTTTTAGCCCATCCACATCTAAAAATTGGGTAAAATCGGTAGAGGTTAATGTTTTGCCTGTGTATGTGATTGGGTCACGCTCATCAACGTCTGCCATTGCAGTTAATAGGTAAGCAGCATCCTTTACTGTACGGGCCATGGGTCCTGCAGTATCTTGTGTATGAGCAATTGGAATAATTCCTGCACGGCTTATTAATCCAACGGTTGGCTTTATGCCGACAAGTGAGTTTTGACTTGAAGGACTTAAAATGGAGCCTGATGTTTCAGTACCAACTGCAACAACTGCAAAATTTGCGGCAATGGCTGAGCCAGAACCAGCGCTTGAGCCCCCAACATCAAATTTACCAGGTCCATATGGATTTAATGTTTGTCCTCCTCGAGAGCTATATCCACTAGGCATTCCTTCTGTCATGAAATTCGCCCATTCTGTCATATTTGTTTTGCCTAAAATAATGGCGCCGGCTTCTCTTAAGAGATACGCAACATATGAATCTTCTGAGGCATATGAGTCAGCTAAAGCGAGTGAGCCAGCAGATGTGTGCATCTTATCGTTTGTATCTAGATTATCTTTCAGTAATACTGGTATTCCGTGAAGCGATCCGCGTGGTCCAATTTCTTTACGCTCCTTATCTAAAGCCATTGCGATTTGCAAAGCATCTGGATTTATTTCTATAATGGAACGCAGTGATGAGTCATAGTTTGCAATTCTATGTAAATACATTAGTACCAATTGTTTCGCTGTTAATTCTTCTTTTTCAAACTTTTCTTGGATGGAATCAATTGTTGCCTCAATTAACCAATTACTTGAAAGTTCTTGAAGAAGCTTATTTTCCATCAGAATTCTCCTTATTTTCAGGTTGGTTTAAATATGGATTATCCTCTAAATCATCTACTGTATGTTTGTACTTATAAGCTTTGGATGTCGTACTAACTGCTAAAAACAAGACAACAAAAACAATAATGATTGAAATAATTAATACTGTAAACATAGCAACCTCCTCTTTTTCTCCTTTATTTTAACATGAAAAATGATAGAAGATATTGATATTCCAATTAAATTGAAAAAGTATGAAATTTGTCAAGAAACAAAACCAAAATTTATGTTTCACTATGTTATAAAGGGGGTATGTTAACAATAAGGAGGAGATATAAATGTCAACACAATTAGTGGAAATGGTAAATAAGCAAGTTGCAAACTGGAGTGTGCTTTACATTAAGCTACATAATTATCATTGGTATGTGAAAGGTTCTAATTTCTTCACCCTTCATGAAAAATTTGAGGAATTGTACAATGAGTCCGCAGTTCATATTGATGAGTTAGCGGAGAGATTATTGGCAATTGGTGGACAACCTGTTGCTACAATGAAAGAGATCCTAGAATTGTCTTCCATTCAGGAAGCGGATGGTAATGAAAATGCCGATGAAATGGTTTCTACTATCTCAAATGATTTTTCCATATTAACGGGAGAATTAAAGGAAGGTATGAAAGTAGCTGGTGATGTGGATGATGAAACTACAGGGGATATGCTCCTTGCAATTCACCAATCACTTGAAAAACATATTTGGATGCTTCAATCCTTCTTAGGAAAATAAAAAATAGTTTGCCCTTCTTTCTTGTAGAAAGAAGGGTTTTGTTATACTTTTTTAGTAGGGGAGGAGAGAAATATGATCGATTTACGAAGTGATACAGTCACAAAGCCAACTGCCGAAATGAGAAAAGCCGCTTATGAAGCTGAGGTTGGAGATGATGTCTATCAAGAAGATCCAACAGTAAGAGAGTTAGAACAAACAGCAGCAGATATGCTTGGGAAGGAAGCGGCATTATTTGTTACGAGTGGAACTCAAGGCAATCAAATTGCTGTGCTAACTCACACACGAAAAGGGAATGAAATCATCGTTGAACAAGATTCTCATATTTTTAATTACGAAGGTGCTGCGATATCTGCGTTTGCTGGAGTACAGCCCCGAACAATTAAAGGGGATAGAGGCGCAATGGACCCTAGGGAAGTAGAGTCTGCTATTCAAGAGGATGATGTCCATAACCCTGAAACCGGCTTAATTTGTATTGAAAATACACATAATCGAGCGGGGGGGGCAGTCATCCCACTTGATAATATGGCAGCGATTCATCATGTTGCATCTACAAATCATATTCCGGTTCATTTGGATGGTGCCCGTCTATTCAATGCAGCGGTAGCATTAGGACAACCTGTAAAGGACATTGCACAATATACAGATACTGTTCAATTTTGTTTATCAAAAGGATTGGGTGCTCCGGTAGGTTCTATCATCGCTGGAAGCGAGGAGTTTATTAAGCAAGCAAGGAAGTGGAGAAAGCGTCTTGGTGGAGGTTTGAGACAGGTTGGGATTATTGCGGCCCCAGGACTTGTTGCACTACGTACGATGGTTGACCGACTTGCAATCGATCATGAGCATGCAAAATTTCTTGCAGAAGGACTAGGGAATATAAAGGGGATCGAAGTCGTAAATCAGATTGATACCAATATCATTTTAGTGGATGTGAGTGAAAGAGGCTTAACCTCTAGTCAATTTGCCGTTTTATTAAAAGAACATGGTGTATTGGTTTCAACATTTGGGCCAAAACTTGTCCGATTCGTCACTCATTATGATGTTAATAAAGAGTCTATTGAGGACGCATTAAGGATCGTAAGTAAATTATAATACTGATTTAGGAAGGATTGTCAGAGCGACAATCCTTTTAATGTATATCCCTCAACTCATTAATCGTCATCATTTTTGATTGACCAATTCCATCACGTGCCATTTTTGCTTTAAGGTTTTCTATCATGTAGAAACCAACTAAGTTTCGCAATTCTTGATCAGTTAAATCTCTTAAAAGATCTATCAGATCTTCACGTTCAAATTGTTCAAGCACGGAAAAAGCAATGATGTCCGCATCTTCTTCATCACCTGTTAATTTATCTCTATATAGTTCATAAATTTCGTCAATTATTTTCATAAGTGGTTTCCCCTTTGCATGCTTATTTCACATGTTTTCTTGGAAATTAGTATATGGGGGAATGTCTTAAAAGATACTAATTTTAATGAAATTTAGGCAAAGGCCATAATGAATGTTGAATATTTTTTACACGAGAGGAAAAAGCTAAAATAACGTAAATCACTGTTAGGAGTGACCATAGTGGAACAACAGTCAAAGAAAACCTATTATATTGCTGTAGGAAGTGGGGAAATATCTCAAGTAAAGTCTGGTTCTTCTTGGGAGTATAAAATTGAAGCAACGGACGAGGAAATTCATCAACTGCGAAAGCTTTTTGATTCGAATTATGCAAACGAAGTTGAAGGATTTTTACGTGCACATGTTCCTTTTGTGGAATATCATAATGATTCATCGAATGATAAGTACGACTCAAATATGCTTCAGGTTTTTCAGATGATCTATCGACTTGGAGACCAGGAAGCAAAAGATTTCATACAATCACAAGGCATACTTGATGTTTTAGGTAATATTGATTAAGCCACTTCTACATGAAGCGGCTTGTTTTTATGTTATCATAATAATAAAAACAACGATATTGGAGAATAAAAAAATGATTGTTTTTCAAGACATGTATCATAATGAAGTGAATTTATCGTTTACACCGGATCCTTTTTCAGACCAACCGAAGCATGTGTGGGTTATCTGTCGATATCGGGATCAATGGCTTTTAACAGACCATTCTGAACGAGGACTCGAATTTCCAGGGGGAAAGGTTGAGGAGGGAGAGAATCCTGAAGCTGCAGCGATTCGTGAAGTAATGGAAGAAACAGGTGCTGAGGTTAAGGAAATCGAATATATTGGTCAATATAAGGTCATAGGAAAAGGGAAAACGATTATTAAGAATATATATTTTGCTGAGATAGATCGCCTCCTTGAGAAGAAGACTTATTTTGAAACAAGAGGCCCTGTCTTGCTGAAAGAAATTCCACTAGGAAATGTAAAAACAGACCGAAGATTTAGCTTCATCATGAAGGATGATGTCTTAACCCATAGCATTGACTATGTAGAAAAATACTTAAAAACGAAGAAAGCTCACTAGTTGATACTAGATGAGCTTTTCATTTAGAATCCTTTATTAGTTTTCTCTCTAGGAGTTCAACTCCTTGGTACATGAGTGTTGCACAAATGGCAATCAATAATAAGCTCAGGAAAATGAGTGTGAAATTAAATACCTGGAATCCATAAATGATAAGGTAGCCTAAGCCTTGCTTTGAAACCAGGAATTCCCCGACAATGACTCCGACCCAAGACAATCCAACGTTAACCTTTAATGTGGAAATAATTGCTGGAAAAGATGAGGGGAGAATGACATCGCGGAAGATTTGTTTCCGATTTGCTCCAAATGTCTGTAGAACTTTGATGTAGTTATAATCGACTTCCTTAAACGAAGTGTAGATGACAATGGTCGTGATAATAACTGAAATTATTGCGCCCATTGCAATAATTGAAACATAACCGGTACCTAAGGCAACGATTAAGATTGGGCCTAATGCTACTTTTGGCATCGCATTTAAAACGACTAAATACGGATCAAGAATGTTTGAAAGACGTTCTGACCACCACAATAGCGCGGCAATTATAACCCCTAAGGCCGTTCCAATAATAAACCCAAGCACTGTTTCAAACAATGTTACAGCAAGATTGTTAAACAAACTTCCATCATTTATTTTATCTAAGAATAGATTCCAAACTTTTGAAGGAGCACTAAAGATTAGTGGATCTATCCAATGGCTTCGACTAGCAATTTCCCAGAACCCGAAAAAGACAATAAAAATTAGGATTTGATAAAATCGGACTAGTCTTTTCTCTTTTTTTATCGATTGGAGATAAAGGTGGTGTAGGTTATTAATGTTCAGGTTTTGTTTCAAGTTTATCTAACTCCTCCCATATTTGCTGAAAAATATTCGAATACTCTGGGTGTTGTCTTGCATCAAATGGAGTCTCATTGCGTAAGTTCTCTGGGATATCAAATACTTTTGCAATTTTACCCGGTCTTTTTGAAAGCAGGAAAATCCGGTCGCTCATGGCAATGGCTTCACCAATATCATGTGTCACAAGAATGGCTGTTTTTTGGTATTCCTTTAAGGTCTCCGACACAAGGTCCTCCAATTTCAGCTTCGTTTGAAAGTCTAGTGCAGAGAATGGTTCGTCAAGTAGAAGAATTTTTGGGTTTGTTGCAAGCGTGCGAACCAATGCGGCTCTTTGTCTCATCCCTCCTGAGAGCTGTTTCGGATAAGCTTTTTCAACCCCTTTCAAGCCAATTTCTTCAAGTAGATCTAAGGTTTTTTTTCTTGTTTGCTCTGTTTCTTGGTTCATGATTTGCAAGCCAACAAGGATATTCTCCTCAATTGTCTTCCATGGAAATAAGTAGTCCTGCTGCAGCATATAGCCGATATATGATTTCGCTTTTTCAATCTTTTTACCTTCGATCAAAACCTCTCCGTATGTCGGTTTTAATAATCCAGCAATAACAGAGAGTAATGTGGTCTTACCACACCCACTAGGGCCGAGAAGAGAGATAAATTCTCCCTCCTCGATTGTGAGTGAAATATCCTCGAGTGCGGTCGTTGTAGAATCCTTTGTAAAATAAACATGGTATATATCTTTTATTGACAAAAAACTCATAGTAACACTCCTATTAACATGTGTTCAAAAAGGAGGATGAAAAGGACCGCGCCTGCCTCATATCCTATCCTGCTGGCACTTGCACATCCTGTGCGTCGAAAGTTCAAGGCGGCGAGAACTCCCGAGTACCGGAGCGAGGCAACTGCTTGAGTCAATTCCCCAGCTGCCTTGCGCCGAGGAATTGACCTCGTGAATAAACGAGTAGACGCAAGCGTATTACCTAGTTATTCATCGTATTCTTAGAGCAATGTACGAAGAAATTCGCTGTGTCATTTTCACCGGACTTTTTGAACATCTTTATTTAGAAATTACTTTTTCAGCAATACTTGTATTCACAAGTGTGTTGTAGTCAATTCTCTTTGGTAATTCTCCTGCTTCGTCCATAATATCTTGGAGGTTATTCCAAGCTTCCTCTGATAAAACAGGGTTAGTTGCGTAAGAACCTTGATTTTTGTATCGTTCAATAGAAGAAGTGATTAGATCAATTGGAGTATCTGGGAAGAACTCTTGAACCGAATTCGCGATTTCCTCTGGGCTATGGGAATCCACCCATTGTTGTGCTTTATAAATAGCTCTTGTGAATTTTTCAACAGCTTCCCCATTTTCATCAATAAAGCTTTGTTTTGTCATAAAAGATGTATAGGGGACCTTTCCGGATTCTTCACCGAATGATGCAACAATATAGCCACGGCCTTCTTTTTCAAAAAGGCTAGCAGTTGGTTCAAATAACTGGACGAACTCTCCTGTGCCAGAGGCATAAGCACTAGAAATATTCGCAAAGTCGATGTTCTGTATAAGATTCAAATCACCATGTGGGTCAATTCCATGCTTTTTTAATACAAACTCCCCAACCATTTGTGGCATACCACCTTTACGTTGGCCAAGGAATGTACTATCTTTGAGTTGCTCCCAGCTAAAGTTTTCGATGTTCTCTCTTGCGACTAAGAATGTACCATCGGTTTGTGTAAGAGCTGCAAAATTAATAACAGGGTCGGTTGAGCCTTGTGCCTCAACATATATGGATGTTTCAGAACCTACTAAGGCTACCTCAGCACCACCAGAAATTAACGCAGTCATGGTCTTATCTCCACCTGGTACTGTTGTTAATTCAATTTCTAAGCCTTCTTCTTCAAAAAATCCTTCGGTAATCGCTACATACTGAGGTGCATAAAACACTGAACGAGTAACCTCTGCTATACGGATTTTTTGAACCTGGTCATTATTACAAGCGGCTAACGGAATAATAAGCAGTAAAGCAAAAAGGCTTGCAAGAATACGGCGCATGTATTCATTCCTCCTTGACAGTTCATCTGTCGACTATAGTAATTTCTTAAGATAGAATATGAAACGTGACAAAAATGTGTGAATGCCTATTTTTGCGTTTTTTTAGAACATTTAAAGTAAAGGTTGTACAATCATGTTGTAGAGAGGATGGATAATATGGTGGAAGGCACTATTATTGAAAAACAGAGATACCCGTCTCCCAATCCGGCAATCAATCTTTATTTAATTACATATTGGAGTAAAGGACTAAAAGTGAAAGGTTATCTTGCTGAACCAAAGGAAGAGGGTGTATATGACGGTTTTTTATATCTACGCGGTGGAATAAAAAATGTAGGGATGGTCAGAATCGGTCGCATCATCCAATTTGCTTCAGAAGGTTTTGTAGTGATGGCACCTTTTTATCGTGGTAATCAGGGTGGAGATGGAAATGAAGATTTCGCCGGTCATGACAGGTATGATGCATTTTCTGCTTTTAAAGTGCTTGAGGAACATGAAAAAGTGAACCCGACCCGGATTCATGTCTTTGGATTTTCACGAGGAGGAGTAATGGCCCTTCTTACGGCCATTCAGCATCCCAGGACTTGTTCACTCGTTACATGGGGTGGTGTGAGTGATTTAAGTCTAACGTATGTGGAACGAAACGATTTACGGCGAATGCTAAAGCGGGTAATTGGAGGAACACCTACAAAATATCCAGAACGATATAAATGGAGAACCCCATTATACGAACTTGAAATGCTGGAGGCTCCAGTTCTTATTATTCATGGCGAAAAAGATAAAAATGTTTCTATTAACCATGCCTATCGACTAGAAAAAAGAATAAAGGAACTCGGAAAAGAGGTAGAAAGTTGGTATTTTCCACAATACACTCATTATTTTCCGCCACATGTAAATCGAGAAACAGTAAGTCGATTGACGGAGTGGATGAAAACAAGGGAGCCCCATACAAAAAAGCTCGAGGACTAATTCCTCGAGCTTCCTTTATGTCCAGTTCCAACGCCTATCCGTTGGAGGTCACAAGCAAATCCGTCAAAAAGGTAAGAAAGCACCTTCTAGAAAGATCGTCTTTTACTTGTCAAGGCTGATCAAGACGATAACGTTATTTGTTATTAAATACGTGGTCCGCCCAATAATTCGATTTCTTTAGCAACATTAGAGAACTTCTTGAAGTTTTCTTTGAATTTCACAGCTAATTCTTTTGCTTTTACATAGTATTGACTTTGGTCCGCCCATGTTTTTGATGGTTGAAGTACATCATCAGGAACCCCAGGAATATGAATTGGAATTTCCAGACCAAAAATATCATTTTTCACAGTTTCAGCATTATTTAATTCGCCTTCCAAAGCAGCTTGAACCATTGCGCGAGTATATGATAATTTCATTCTGCTTCCAACGCCATATTCTCCTCCAGTCCAACCTGTATTCACTAGGAATACTTGAACATTGTGTTCATCGATCTTTCTACCTAACATTTCTGCATATTCTGTTGCAGGAAGTGGCAGGAATGGTGATCCAAAGCAAGTTGAGAATGTTGCTTGTGGAGCAGTAACACCACGTTCTGTTCCTGCTAGTTTACTTGTATATCCACTTAAGAAATGGTACATGGCTTGTTCCTTAGTTAGTTTACTGATAGGAGGTAAAACACCAAAAGCGTCTGCAGTTAAAAATACGATTGTATTCGGATGACCTGCAATACTAGGAACAATAATATTATCTATATTATCGATTTGGTATGCCGCTCTTGTATTTTCCGTTAATGAATTATCATCATAATCCGCTATTCTGGATTCTTCATCCACAACCACATTTTCTAACACAGAGCCAAAGCGAATCGCATCGAAAATTTGTGGTTCCTTCTCGCGAGAAAGGTTGATGCATTTAGCATAGCAACCGCCTTCAATATTAAACACGCCAGAGCTAGACCAACCGTGCTCATCATCGCCAATTAGACGACGTTTTGGATCCGCTGAAAGAGTAGTTTTTCCTGTTCCAGATAGACCAAAGAAAAGTGCAACGTCACCTTCAGGGCCTACGTTTGAAGAACAATGCATGGAAAGAATATTTTTCTCAGGCAATACATAGTTCATCACAGAGAAGATTGACTTTTTAATTTCTCCAGCATATTCAGTTCCTCCGATTAACACTGTTCGTTTTTCAAAGGAAATAATAATGAATGTTTCAGAGCGGGTACCATCTACCTCAGGATCAGCTTTAAAATTTGGTGTACAAATAACTGTGAATTCAGGTTGATGTGTATTTAGATCCTCTTCTGTTGGTCGAACAAACATTTGTTGAGAGAAAAGATTATGCCAAGCATATTCATTGATTACTTGGATTGGCATGCGTACCTTTTTGTCTGCACCTGCATATCCATTGAATACAAAAATCTCATCTTTTTCTGTTAAGTATGAAAGTACTTTTGTATAAAGCTTTTCATATACCTCTTCAGAAATTGGTTTGTTTACCTTACCCCAATCAATTCTATCTTTAGTAGATGCTTCTTCTACGATGTATTTGTCTTCTGGTGATCTTCCGGTGTATTTCCCAGTTGTCGCACGTATAGCCCCAGTCGAAGTAAGGATTCCCTCTTGTCTAGCTAGTACTTTTTCAACTAAAATAGGAACAGATAGGTTATGAAGTGCGTTTTTTCCATTCACTAATTCTAATAGCTGCTCATTTGTAACTTCAACTGAATTCATGTTAAACCATCCTTTATTAATTTTTAAATTTCCATAAATTATCTCAAATTTACAATTAGTATAACACATTAATAAAAATAGTCTATACTATTTAACGTATTTTACGTAACATATCATTAAAAAGTGCGCGCAGATTCTAAAATAGTCCTTTATAATCGATAATTCTTTTATAGTTTGTCAATATCAAGGAAATAGTGTGACACACTTCGACTTTGTTTTTTTTTCGGAATTCTGTTGACACCTTAAGGAATACTGCGATATCATATGTCATTGAACGGATACTCTCTTATCCCGAGCTGGCGGAGGGACAGGCCCAATGAAACCCGGCAACCATCACTTTTCTTACATATCAAATGGTTTTTAGTGAAACCTATTAGTAGGTCTCCACATTCGAAAAAGTGATAAGGTGCTAACCTGAGCAAGGTATGTCCTTGATCGATAAGAGTGAAAGGCTGGATAAACGATAAACCTTTCCTCGAAATAGTAGGAAAGGTTTTTTATTCTTTATTGGTTTTATTGATGTTACTTAACGCGTGATATGTGTTGAAAATTATTCTCGGGGTTCAACTCCGACAGAATAATGTTAAAGCCACCGGCGAATGTCTCGATTTTTTAGCGGAAATGTTTCGAACTCCTAAGTTTAAAGACTAAGAACGCCACTTCTTGTGGCAAGGTCTTTATGACCCACATCGTGTCTGCCTAAAGATCGGGGCGCAAATACGCCAAGGCACATTTGATCGTAGATAACTGTTCATTTAATATAGGATAGAAAGTCGTGAAGGTAACAATACTAAGGGAATGAGTACCGTATCAATGAATGTCAGAACTCGAACCTATTCGATTCTGAATCCGAAAAGGAGGAAGCGTTTGTGACAAATAGACGCCGTTTATTTACTTCAGAATCTGTTACAGAAGGACATCCAGATAAAATCTGTGACCAAATTTCAGATTCTATTTTAGATGCGATTTTAGCAAGTGATGCAAATGCACGCGTAGCGTGTGAAACTTCTGTCACAACAGGTCTTGTACTTGTTGCGGGAGAAATTACAACTTCTACATATGTAGATATCCCAAAGATTGTCCGTGAAACGATTAAAGAGATTGGCTATACACGAGCAAAATACGGATTTGACTATGAAACTTGTGCTGTTTTAACATCCATTGATGAGCAATCTCCAGATATTGCAATGGGGGTTGACCAAGCGTTAGAAGCACGTGAAGGTCAAATGACTGATGAGCAAATTGAAGCAATTGGTGCTGGAGACCAAGGATTAATGTTTGGTTATGCTTGTAACGAAACAAAAGAATTAATGCCTCTACCAATTTCATTAGCTCACAAGTTATCACGTAGACTAACAAAGGTACGTAAAGATGAGATTCTTCCATATTTACGTCCAGATGGAAAAACTCAGGTTACTGTTGAATACGATGAGAACAACAATCCAGTTCGTATCGATACGATTGTTATTTCAACTCAGCACCATCCTGAAATTTCATTAGAGCAAATTCAACGTAATTTAAAAGAACATGTAATTAACCCTGTCGTTCCTAGTGAACTAATTGATGAGAATACTAAATATTTCATTAATCCTACTGGCCGCTTTGTAATTGGTGGTCCTCAAGGTGATGCTGGGTTAACTGGCCGTAAAATTATTGTTGATACGTACGGTGGTTATGCACGCCATGGCGGTGGCGCATTCTCGGGTAAGGATCCAACTAAGGTTGACCGTTCAGCTGCATATGCTGCTCGTTATGTTGCGAAAAACATCGTGGCAGCTGGTTTAGCGGATAAATGTGAAGTTCAGCTTGCGTATGCAATCGGTGTTGCACAACCGGTTTCTATCTCTGTAGACACATTCGGAACTGGAACTGTGTCAGAGGATGTACTTGTAGAATTGGTTCGTGATAATTTTGATTTACGTCCTGCAGGGATTATCAAGATGCTAGATCTCCGTCGTCCAATTTATAAGCAAACCGCTGCATATGGTCACTTTGGTAGAAATGATCTTGATTTACCGTGGGAGCGTACTGACAAAGCAGAAGCGCTTAAAACACAAGCTGCAAAATAAGATAGAAAAAAGCTCGCCTTAATGGTGAGCTTTTAACTTTATTGAGCTGAAGTGTTATTAGTGGTTGGATGAAAGCAAATAGATTATCCAATTTAGTAGGAGTTCAAACTTGACTGAATAAAGTTAAAGCCCCCACGGATGCCACAGATTTTTAAGGGTGATTTTTTGAGCAAGCTCAAAAAAATCTGGGCGCAAATAAGCCATGGCGTATTTGATTAACCGCGTTTTTCTTTTTGTAATTCTTTGTAATGCTGCCCTTTTTCCACATATTCACGGCGAATTCTGACCATATCTTTTTTATCTTCTTCATTTAATTCACGAATAACTTTAGCTGGTCTTCCGAATGCAAGAGTGTTTGGTGGAATCTTTTTACCCTGTGGAACTAGGCTTCCGGCACCTATAAAAGCCCCTTCACCAACCTCTGCCCCATCAAGAATAATGGAACCCATCCCGATTAGAGCATTTTTACGGATAATAGAGCTATGTAGGATCACCTGATGTCCAATTGTGACATCATCTTCAATAATTAAAGGATTATTTGGGCTTTGATGCAAGGTTGAGTTATCCTGAATGCTCACTCTTTTTCCGATAACGGTTGGTGCCACATCCCCCCGTATAACAGTATTAAACCAAATGTTTGTTTCCTCACCAATTTTTACGTCACCAGTAACTGTCGCATATTCCGCAATATATACAGAGTCGGCAATTTCAGGATATTTCCCTTTGTATGGATAAATCATATTAGATACATCCTTTCGTTTGATATTCGATAAATAATCATTTATGGTAAGTGTATCAACTTTTACAATTATCGTAAATCGTACATATATTCAATGTTCCAAAATAATGAGGTGATATCGATGGTACCAACAAAACCGATTAGTTTAATGAAGAAAGTGTATCGTGAGGTATTTCCGATTGTACATCGTGAATTATCAATTTGGAAAAAGAAAGCGGAGGCTATTCCAAATGAGGAACTTCGGAGACAGGCATTAGCGAGTATTCAAACTAAAACGTTTCACTGTGAAGGTGGGGCAATTCTCGCCTTATTATCAGAAGGACAAATGGAGGAATGCATTCGATTTATCGTTGCCTATCAAACGATTAGTGACTATCTCGATAATCTTTGTGATCGAAGCACCTCGCTTGATCCGTTAGATTTTAGCTCGTTACATGATTCTATGCCAGATGCATTACGACCAGGATGTCCAACAAAAAACTATTATCAATTTCGAGAGGAACAGGATGATGGGGGTTACCTGGAGAGCCTAGTAACAACCTGTCAGGATGTTCTTCAAAACCTTCATCATTATGATAAGATTGCTGATTATTTACAGGAGTTGGCAAGTTATTATTGTGCTTTGCAAGTTCATAAGCATGTAAAGGTAGAAGAGCGAGTACCAAGACTTGAGAATTGGTTTAAAAATCACCAAAAAAACCTGCCAAACATGGAATGGTATGAATTTTCAGCCTGTTCAGGGTCTACACTAGGGATTTTTTGTTTAGTTGCTTACGCTTTTCATGAAGAATTCAACGAGGAGATGGCCAACAAAGTTCGGAATGGGTATTTTCCATATATCCAAGGCTTGCACATCCTTCTTGATTATTTCATTGATCAAGAAGAGGACCGTAAAGGTGGAGACTTAAATTTCTGTTTTTATTATCCACATGAAAATGAATTGGTAGATCGCCTTAAACACTTTATCACCGAAGCAGATAAACATACAGCCGGGTTACCAAATGAAAAATTTCATCGAATGATTAATAGGGGGTTATTAGGTCTATATCTATCAGATGAAAAGGTAAGGGCACAACGAAGTGTATTAAAAATTGCGAAGAAAATTATTAGACTGGGTGGGAAGACTTCGTTTTTCTTTTATGTAAATGGACGAGCCTACCGTAGATTTCAACATGTGTTTGAATAAGAAAAAGATAGAGCGTCTTGGCTTTATCTTTTTTCATAAGTGAAGCTATGGATGAATTCATCCAAGACTGTCTTGAAAACGCTTGTCAGACAAGGCGCGCCGCTGAGCGAAGACGCGAATAGAAGTAGCCTTCATGAGCGGACGAGGGAGGCAAGCAACGAAGTATGCGAGCGTTTTTCAACAGTCTGGGCTCTATCTTTTTTCAATTGCAATTATAAAAGGTGGATTGTTCATTTGATTCATAAATCGGTACATTAATACGTGAGCGCTGTTTTGGTCCAGTGTTGAACAGTATTCTATCAGCTGATCTCGTTCAACTGCACCTTCTTCATGACCATGGTACACAACAAGTACTATAATACCTTCAGGCTTCATGATAGTAAGTAATTGTTCAATTGCCTCAATCGTAGAATCAGCTTTTGTAACAATTTCCTTATTCCCTCCAGGCAAATACCCCAAATTAAAAACTGCCCCTGCAATTTTACCGCGGGCTTCAGTGGGAATCGTCATTAAAAGTTGACTATGGCTTTCTTGAAATAAACGAACACGATCAAACAGGTCTTGCTCTTTTAAACGAGTGGTTGTGTTTTCGATAGCTTCTTTTTGAATGTCAAAGCCGAAAACCTGTCCATTTTCACCAACTAAAGAAGCAAGCAATGCTGTGTCGTGACCATTTCCAATTGTAGCATCAACTGCATAATCCCCTTCACTAACAGCAAATTTAAGTAATTTACGGGCAAATGGAAGTATACGATCTAATTTCATACGTTTTCAGCTACCCTCTTATAAAATTTTCCTTGATAGCTGTCACGACGTTTCAATTCGGCATCTATTGTATTTAGTACCTCCCATTTATTCACACTCCACATTGGCCCAACCATTAAATCAATGGGACCATCCCCGGTAATACGATGAACAATCATTTCTGGTGGTAAAACTTCTAGCTGGTCACAAACTAATTGTACATAATCATCAAAAGAGAGAAATTCCAATAGTCCTTTTTCATATTGCTTCACCATAGGTGTTCCTTTTAATAAATGTAGCAAATGAATTTTGATACCTTGTACATCAAGTTTCGCTACTTCTTGAGCTGTATCCATCATCATTTCTGGTGTTTCCTGTGGGAGGCCATTAATAATATGGGAGCAAATCCGAATATTATGTTTACGAAGTTTATTTACTCCTTCAACATAACACTGAAAATCATGTGCTCGGTTAATAAGCTGTGCTGTTTTTTCATGTACAGTTTGTAAACCTAGCTCAACCCAGAGGTAGGTTCTTTCATTTAGTTCAGCTAAATATTCGACAACATCATCAGGAAGACAATCAGGCCTTGTAGCAATAGAGATTCCGACTACTCCTTCTTGACTTAAAACGGGTTCAAACCTTTCACGCAATACTTCAACAGGTGCGTGGGTGTTTGTGAACGCTTGGAAGTATGCCATGTACTTACCATCTTTCCATTTTTCGTGCATTTTATCTTTAATTGTATGGAATTGTGTAAGTATATCATCTGCACGGTTTCCGGCAAAATCACCTGACCCTGAGACACTACAAAAAGTACATCCACCATGTGCGACTGTACCGTCACGGTTTGGACAGTCAAACCCTCCATCAAGGGCTACTTTAAATACTTTATGTCCAAATGTATGACGCAGGTGGTAATTCCATGTATGGTAACGTTTATTATCTGTTGAATATGAAAATGGATTTCCTTGAGGCATAAAATCGCCCCTCCTAACTAAGATAAGAATGTGCTATGTAAATTTTAGCACGGGGGCTTTTAAGAACTCAAATGGAAATTCGAAGATCAAAAACTAAGAACACACTTTATGTGGCAAGCATCTTTTTTGACCCTTCTCGTAAGCGTGGGGGCTTTATAAATTGGAAATAACTTTATGAGAGAAGAAATGAAGGATGAACAAACTATAGTAGAGAAGGCTTTTGCTTCTCATTTCGAATGTAGGAGGGGGAAGAATGGCTACTCGACAATCAGTAGATGCCTTTTTACAGCGCTGTGAGGATTCGATCCGAAATGCTCAGGAACAAATTACGACTGCTAGAAGACAGGAGCATTATAATACAACGGAATATACAGATGCTCAAATGCAATTGGAAGAAGTCACTAATGAACTAGCAAAATTAGCTCAAAGTTGTAATGATCAGCAACGAGAGCAATTGCACCGAATGAGGTTGCAATTACAGCAACTTCAAAATGATATGACCTTGGATGTAAACGTGATTCAACAGTATAAGATGTAGGGGATGAATTCATGAAAAAGCGTTCGAAACAAAATAATCCAGAGCAAAAAACAAAAAACGGTGTAAACAGCAATGATTTGGAGTTCGGGCAGGACTTTGATCCTGTGAAAAAATCAAAGCAAAACTATCTAAAAAAGGGACAACCAATCAAATCAAAACAACGTCCCGAATAAATGACAAACCGTCAAGCGAAAATCGCTTGTCGGTTTGTTTTTTGTGTCCATTTATAGTAGCGCAGCTTTAAAAAGTAATTTGCCTTGCATGCTCACGCTCTTAAATCGCCTGAGCATGCAACGTGACACCGCCCTTGCGGTACACGCCCACGCTGACTTCTCCTAAGCATGTACCGTGACACCGCCCTTGCGGTACAGGCTCACGCTGAAATTACTCGAGCATGTACTGTGACACTGGTCTTGCGGTACGCGCCCACGCTGACTTCTCCTGCGCATGTACTGTGACACTGCCCTTGTGGTGCAGGCTCACGCTGAAATTACTTGAGCATGTAATGTGACACTGGCCTTGCGGTACACGCCCACGCTGACTTCTCCTGAGCATGTACTGTGACACTGCCCTTGCGGTACACGCCCACGCTGACTTCTCCTAAGCATGTACCGTGACATCGCCCTTGCGGTACACGCCCACGCTGAAATTACCTAAGCATATACCGTGACACCGCCCTGGCGATACATGCTCACGCTGAAATTACTCGAGCATGTACTGTGACACTGGTCTTGCGGTACACCCCACGCTGAAATTACCTAAGCATGTACCGTGACAATAAAAATTCCCGAGCATGTTCACTTTTGTGTCCATTTATCCGAATACTTTTTTAAATTGAATTAACAAGAGGAAAGGAATAAAATATTTTTTGGTATAGGATAAATACGTGAATATATAGGAGGTGCCCGTATGCCGAGAGCGCTTTGGATGATTATTATTGGAATGATCATTAATGTAACAGGTTCATCTTTTTTATGGCCGTTAAACGCGATTTACATTCATGGTCATCTTGGTAAATCTTTATCTGTTGCAGGTCTTGTATTAATGATTAATGCGGGTGCAACCGTTATTGGAAATTTAGTAGGGGGCGTGTTATTTGATAAAATTGGTGGCTATAAATCAATTCTGACAGGAATCTTGATTTCATTAGTGGCTCTAATTGGACTGACCTTTTACCATGGATGGCCACATTATGTAATTTTCCTAACAATCATTGGACTTGGTACAGGTATGGTATTCCCAGCCATGTTTGCCATGGCAGGAGCTGTTTGGCCAGAAGGTGGGAGAAAGTCATTTAATGCCGTTTATATCGCGCAAAACTTAGGAGTTGCGATTGGATCAGGGCTTGGTGGCTTTGTGGCATCTTATTCATTTGATTATATTTTTATGGCGAATACATTTATGTATATTCTATTTTTCTTAGTGGCTTTGTTTGGTTACCGTGGAATTCATGCTGAAAAGGCTACTCAATCAAGCCTACTAGAACAATCAAAAATGGTTAAAAATCGCTCAAAATTAACAGCGTTATTAATTCTTTGTATTGGTTATGTTTTATGTTGGGTGGCCTATGTGCAATGGCAAGCCACCATTTCAAGCTATACACAGGACATCGGGATTACATTAAAGCAATATAGCTTATTATGGACAGTAAATGGAGGCTTAATCGTTCTCGGGCAGCCATTACTGAATGTGGCGATAAAATCATTTGCAAAATCCTTGAAAAAACAAATTATTATAGGAATTCTAATTTTTATTTGTTCTTTTCTTATTGTTTCAACGGCAAACTCATTTAGTGGATTTCTAGTTGCGATGATTATATTAACAGTTGGAGAAATGTTTGTATGGCCAGCTGTACCGACCATTGCAAACGATCTTGCACCAAAAGGGCGCGAAGGTTTTTACCAAGGGATTGTAAATAGTATGGCAACTGGCGGGCGTATGATTGGACCAGTACTAGGTGGAATGCTTGTTGACTTATGGGGGATGAGCATGTTATTTACGGTATTAGCGGTATTATTGTTCGTATCCATCTTCACCACCATGATTTATGATAAAAAATTAAAAGAAAAAACGAGTGTTGTTATTAGTGCATAACGAAAAAGACTTGATACAAAAACTGTATCAGGTCTTTTTTTATCCTCTTTAATGAATACCTATTCAGATGATATGATGAACATATAAAGGGAGAATAAAGAGGGTGTGTGGAGTATATGTTTAATCACAATGATTTCGAGTTCAAAAACAAAATTCTTGAAACGATTATTGACACTGCTTATGAATGGATTGTTGTAGTAGATCATCAAGGGAAAATTGTGTATATGAATAAAAATTATTGTGATTTCCTTGAAGTCAATCGAGAAGAGGTAATTGGAACACATGTAACAAAGGTAATCGAAAACACAAGAATGCATATTGTTGTTCAAACCGGTGAAGAAGAAATCGGTAGTCCGCATTATATAAAAGGAAATTATATGATTGCAAATCGAATACCGATTTATTCTGATCATACAATAGTTGGGGCAGTAGGGGCCGTTATTTTTAAAGATACAAAGGCTTTAAATAAGATGAATAGTCATATTAAGAGCTTAATGTCACAGCTGCAAACCTATATTGAGGATTGGCAGGAAAACAATGGGGCTAAATATACGTTAACTGATATTAAAACGGTTTCAAAGCAAGTGCTAGAATTGAAAGAAAAGGTTAAAAGTATCGCATCAGGTGATATTTCTGTTTTAATTCGGGGTGAAAGTGGAACTGGAAAAGAATTGTTCGCGCACAGTATTCATCAACTGAGTGAAAGAAGTCAAAATCCTTTTATTAAAATTAATTGTGGAGCAATCCCTGAGCATTTATTAGAATCAGAGTTATTTGGTTATGAAGAGGGAGCATTCACTGGAGCCAAAAAAGGAGGGAAAAAAGGCAAGTTTGTTCTTGCACATGGGGGAACCATTTTTTTAGATGAGGTGGGTGATATGCCACTAAATATGCAGATAAAGCTATTGCGTGTTCTCCAGGAAAAAGAAGTAGAACCAGTGGGAGCAGTAAAGCCTATCCCAGTTGACGTCCGAGTAATTGCAGCGACGAATCGACCTTTAGAGCAGATGATTGAAGAAAATCGATTTCGTGAGGATTTATTTTATCGAATCAATGTAATCCCGTTCAAAATTCCGCCGCTTCGTGAAAGGCCTGAAGATATTGGTCCTTTAACCCAATTTTTTATTGAAAAAGTTTCAAAGCGTACAGGAAAAAGAATTACTGCTATTGAGGATGAGGTAATGAATATTTTTTACCAACATCAGTGGCCAGGGAATCTTCGTGAGCTAGAAAATGTAGTAGAGGCTGCTATCCATTTAACAAGTGGGGAAAATATAGAAATCAGTTCCTTACCGGATTATTTAGTTGACGATCCCAAATTATTAATCGGTCAAAAAACTTTAAAGGAAATTCTTGAGGATACTGAAAAAAGGGTGCTCGAGAAAACATTACAAAAGTATAGTGACGATAAACAATTAGCCGCCAAAGCACTTGGAATAAGTAAATCTAGTATGTATGAAAAACTTAAAAAGTTAAAGCTAGACATGTGAATTCCAGAAATCCGGAACATTATTCCAGATTCCTGGAATTCTTTTTTTGCCCATGTAAACTCAATTTCTAAAAAACTAGGAAACTATCATTCCAGAAATCTGGAATGATAGGATGCACAATAAATAAAAAGATGGCGATTTAGTGACCTTTATGATTTTGGCACGCTACTTGCAAATTTAAAAACTGAAATAATCAAAAGGAGGTAAATAGAGCGAATCAAAAAAGAGGTCAAAATGAAATTGAAAGCGGTTACCGAGTGAAACAGATTGGAGACAGATTTGTGTATTTAATTGACATTGTTTCAAAATAAAATTTAAGTAAGGGGGATTTAAAATGCTCAGTATGATTGGATTAGTTGGCGGTTTGGCACTTCTCATTTATTTAACAATGAGAGGCATGAACTTACTACTTGCAGGGCCATTATGTGCTCTAGTTGTAGCAGTTTTAAGTGGTCTACCACTGTTTCCACAGTTAGCTGGTGAGGGAGAAGCAAACTTTGTTGGCAATTATATGAGTGGATTTTCAAGTTTCGTTACGTCTTGGTATCTCATGTTCCTATTAGGAGCCATCTTTGGAAAAGTGATGGAGGATAGTGGTGCGGCTGATAGTGTGTCAAAATGGATTGTTGATAAATTAGGCATGAAATTTGCCATTTTTGCAATCGTCTTAGCATGTGCAGTTCTCACCTATGGCGGTGTAAGCTTATTTGTTGTTGCTTTCTCTGTTTATCCAATGGCCATCAGTCTATTTAAAGAAGCCAATTTACCGAGAAGATTTATCCCTGCAACATTAGCTTTTGGTTCTGTTACATTTACAATGACATCCGCAGGTTCTCCTGAAATTCAAAACTGGATCCCAATTGAATATTTAGGTACATCTCCACTAGCGGGCTGGGAAGTAAGTGCTATTGTCGCCTTATTTATGATGATTTTTGGCGGCTGGTGGTTAAAACGTATGATTAATAAGGCAGTTGCAAATGGAGAAACCTTCGTTTCAAGAGAAAATGACCCAATTGTTGAAAATAAAGAACTGCCACACCCGATTACAGGACTTATTCCGTTAGCTGTGGTACTTCTGATTTCGTTTTTCTTTCATGACAAACTTGCTCAATCCGCTCTTATTATTGCGTTATTAGGTGGCGTTATTTCAACGTATTTATTGAATCGAAAGTATTTCACATCGGTTAATAAAGCACTTTCAGAAGGGACAATGGGTGCATTAATTGCGATTGGCAACACTGCCGCTGTTGTTGGATTTGGAGGAGTTGCAAAAGCGGTTCCTGCTTTCGAGGTTGCAGTTGATGCGATGACTAGTATCCCAGGAAGCCCCTTAATTGGAGGAGCAATTGCAGTTAGTGTCATTGCCGGAATGACAGGTTCAGCTTCTGGTGGGCAGGCGATCGCACTTCCATTACTAGCTCCACATTATGTTGAAGCAGGAGTTAATACAGAGGCACTTCATAGGGTAGTGGCCATTTCGTCAGGTGCACTGGACTCACTCCCACATAATGGCTATGTTGTAACAACGGTCCGTTCAATCTGTGGAGAATCACATAAAGATGCATATGGTGCAGTTGGTGCGTTAACAGTTATTGTACCAACAATTGGAGTAGCAATAGCGATTATTTTATTCTCTTTAGGCTTAGGGATTTAGGAGGAAGGACGTCATGTTTACAAATCAGGTTATCTTAATTACCGGTGCGGCAAGAGGGATTGGATTTGAAATGGGAAAAACCTTTGCTAAGAATGGCGCACGTGTTGTGTTAACGGATGTAGATGAGTCGGCAGTAAAAAGATCCGCATCAGTGCTTCAGGAGGCAGGATATGAAGCGATTGGTTTAAAATGTAACGTCACAAATGAATTAGAAATTATTGAGATGATTAATAATACTGTTGCGGAATACGGAAGAATTGATTGTCTAATCAACAATGCAGGGTTGCAGCATGTGTCTCCAATTGAAGAATTTCCAAAAGAAAAATTTGAACTATTATTATCCGTTATGCTTACTGCCCCATTTGTGGCAATGAAGAATGTCTTTCCCATTATGAAACAACAGAAGTTTGGACGGATTATTAATATGGCTTCCATAAATGGTTTAATAGGTTTTGCTGGTAAAGCTGCCTACAATAGCGCAAAGCATGGGGTAATAGGATTAACAAAGGTTGCTGCATTAGAAGGCGCTGAGCATGGAATTACAGTAAATGCAGTATGTCCTGGGTATGTCGATACACCACTTGTAAGGAATCAACTTGTAGATTTAGCCAAGACACGAAAAGTGGATTTGGAAAAGGTTTTGGAGGAGGTTATTTATCCCCTTGTCCCACAGAAGCGCCTTTTAGAGGTTGAGGAAATTGCAAATTACGTTATGTTTTTAGCAAGTGAACATGGAAGAGGAATAACTGGTCAGGCATGTGTAATTGATGGGGGCTATACAGCACAATAAAAGTGAAAAAGAATCTCATATTCTGAGATTCTTTTTCTGCTATTTTTCTATTTTTATGGTAAACTTTATTTAGGAATTTTTGTTGACCTTATAAAAGGGTGCCGTTAGTGTACTTTTTTATAGGGTCTTTTTTAATGTCCAACAGTTTCACTACCATCATCTGTACCATCTGCTGTAACTTTTAATAATGCAACTGCACCTTTTTGTGCATGGTTAAATTGGTGAGTTACGATTGAGTAAGTTCCTTCTTTAGTAACCGTAAATTCAACAACTCCTCCACCGCTGGCTGGAAGCATAACAGTTTGAAGGCCTTGCATATGGTTATAAGGGTTACCATCGATATATACATCATCAAATATTGTACCAACTACGTGGAAGGAGCTCACTTCATTTGGACCAACATTATTAACATAAAGTCTTACACGGTCACCTACTTTGGCAAGGAGTGGTGTTTCTTTTAATGAAAATGTATCGCCGTTAGTGTTTAAATCTCCTTCTTTAAGGGCTTTAGTAGAAAATACGACTTGGCTCGGTACACCATTAGTAAAATCATTTAAATCGTTGTATTTGTACCATTCATTTTGAATGATTAGGTATTCTCTATCAATCTGTTTATCTGTTGGATAACCATCTTTAGGCTTTACAATGATTGTTCCGTGCATACCGTTTGCGATATGTGACAGAACTGGTTTTGTACCGCAATGGTACATAAATACTCCAGGCTTATTTGCTGGGTAAGAGAATGTTCCAGATTCATCAGGCATTACATCAATGAAATCTTTTGAAGGTGATGCATGCACTGCGTGGAAGTCCATGCTGTGTGGAATAGCCGGATCCATATTTTTTAGTGTAAAGTTAATTGTATCACCTTCGTTTACAACTACAACAGGTCCCGGTGCTTCACCGTTAAAGGTCCACGCTTTATAGAGATACCCTTTGTCAATTTCAATGTCTGTTATTTGAGCAGTCATTTCAACATTAACTTCATTGTCTGATACCCTTTCTACTTTTAAAGGTAGGGGTCCTTGGTTAAGGTCTTTGTGAGGAGCAATTACTTCTCCTTGGCCCGACTCAGAACCAGCTGTTTGTGCCTCTACTTTCTCCTCCTTCATCGCCTCCTGATTACTACCACATCCAGATAAAATGATTGAAGTTCCAACTATCGATGCAACCAACAATTTAATTTTTTTGCTCATGAATAATACCCCCTTGGATATTTGGTATTTGCTTCTACACCTTTATCATATTCGGAGAGCATTCCTAAAAACGTGATTTTAATCACGCATTTTGACCTAATCTGTGGACAGTTTGTGAAAGGGTGAGCATATAAACATTGTTCCAATAGTGATAAGGGTTTAAACGCTTTCAAAACGGTGTTGTTAGTCACATATTTGTCTTTTTTTTCTCATGTAGTAATTGTCCCAATGACATGTTTTTTTGTTAAAAGGAGCTATGATACATAAACCAAATTGGGAACTTAACGTTTAGGAAAAGTATATATGGGTAAAATGGTGGAGGAAAAGCCCAATTTTATCTATTTCACTTGCAGTTCTTATATAAATTCTATACAATACTGAATATAATCAAAAATTAATGAAGCGTTGAAAAGGAGTAGTAATGTTCTACACACGTGTTAGAGAGTTGACGGGTGGTGCAAGTCAATCGTTGATGAACATGAACTCGCCTTTGAGCAATAAGCATGAACTGCAAATGTGCAAATTAGTGCTTGTCGTATGATCCGCGTTAAGGATGAATGAAGTGAGTGCACAATTTGTCACTAATGTGGGTGGTACCGCGGGAAGAATACATATCCTCTCGTCCCTTTTGGGATTAGGGGTTTTTTGTTTTTTTATAAGTCTTTTTAGCATTTGTAACTGATTAAGGAGGAAGTCTTATGAGTTTTAATCACCAAAAGATCGAGAAAAAATGGCAGCAGTACTGGGAACAGAACAAAACATTTAAGACAACTGAAGACGAAGGAAAGCGTAAATTCTATGCGTTAGACATGTTCCCATATCCTTCTGGAGCGGGACTGCACGTTGGTCACCCTGAAGGATATACGGCTACTGATATTTTAGCAAGAATGAAGCGTATGCAAGGGTACAATGTTCTTCATCCAATGGGGTGGGATGCATTCGGTTTACCAGCTGAGCAATATGCATTAGATACTGGAAACGATCCTGCTGAGTTCACAGAAAAAAATATCAATACTTTCCGCCGTCAAATTAAAGAACTTGGATTTTCATATGATTGGGATCGTGAAATTAACACAACAGATCCTAATTACTATAAGTGGACACAATGGATTTTCACAAAGTTATTTGAAAAAGGTTTAGCATATGTAGATGAAATTCCAGTTAACTGGTGCCCTGCGTTAGGAACTGTACTTGCAAACGAAGAAGTAATTGATGGGAAAAGTGAACGTGGTGGCCATCCTGTTGAAAGACGCCCAATGAGACAATGGGTATTAAAAATTACTGCATATGCAGAACGTTTACTTCAAGATTTAGATGAGCTTGATTGGCCAGAAAGTTTAAAAGAAATGCAGCGTAACTGGATTGGCCGTTCAGAGGGAGCGCATGTAACGTTTAACATTGATGGACATGATGAAACATTTACCGTGTTCACAACACGTCCAGACACTTTATTTGGTGCTACCTATGCAGTACTTGCGCCAGAGCACCCATTTGTTGATAAAATCACGACACTTGAACAAAAAGAGGCAGTCAATGCTTATCTAGATAAAATCAAGAGTAAGAGTGATTTAGAGCGTACAGATTTAGCAAAAGAGAAAACAGGAGTATTCACAGGTGCATATGCTATTAACCCTGTTAACCAAGAAAAAATGCCAATCTGGATTGCTGATTATGTCTTAATGAGTTATGGAACAGGCGCCATTATGGCAGTTCCAGCTCATGATGAGCGTGACTATGAATTTGCACAAAAATTTGAATTACCGATTAAGGAAGTCGTTGCTGGCGGTGATGTTTCTAAAGAAGCATATACTGGTGACGGAGAACATGTTAATTCAGATTTTCTAAATGGATTAAATAAAGAAGAGGCCATTTCAAAAATGATTGAATGGCTAGAAGAAAATAAGTTGGGTAAAAAAGAAATTACCTACAAATTACGTGATTGGTTATTTAGCCGCCAGCGCTATTGGGGTGAACCAATTCCAGTGATTCAATGGGAAGATGGAACAATGACTACAGTTCCTGAGGAAGAACTTCCACTTGTACTTCCAAAAACGAAGGAAATCAAACCTTCCGGAACTGGTGAATCACCGCTTGCAAATATCTCAGAATGGGTAAATGTAGTGGATGAAAAGACTGGCAAAAAAGGCCGTAGAGAAACTAACACAATGCCACAATGGGCAGGTAGCTGTTGGTACTATTTACGCTACATTGATCCACATAATGATCAAGCAATCGCAGATCCGGAAAAATTAAAAGAATGGTTGCCAGTTGATATTTATATTGGTGGAGCAGAGCATGCAGTACTTCACTTACTTTATGCTAGATTCTGGCATAAAGTTTTATATGATATCGGTGTCGTTACAACGAAAGAACCATTCCAAAAGTTGTTCAACCAAGGTATGATACTTGGAGAAGGTAACGAAAAAATGAGTAAGTCAAAAGGAAATGTAGTAAACCCTGATGACATCATTGAATCTCATGGAGCAGACACTCTTCGTTTATACGAAATGTTCATGGGACCGTTAGATGCTTCCATTGCTTGGTCAACAAACGGCCTAGATGGTTCACGTCGTTTCTTAGATCGAATCTGGCGCTTACTTGTCGATGACAATGGTAGCTTATCATCTAAAGTTAAAGCAGATTCAAACGATACAACACTTGAACGTGTGTATCACCAAACAGTTAAAAAGGTAACAGAAGATTATGAAGCATTACATTTTAATACGGCAATTTCACAATTGATGGTATTCATCAATGAAGCATACAAAGCAACCGAATTGCCTAAGTCATTTATTGAAGGCTTTGTAAAACTTCTTTCTCCAGTTGCTCCTCACTTGGCTGAAGAGCTTTGGGAGAAGCTTGGAAATATAGGATCTATTGCATATGAGTCATGGCCAGCATTTGATGAAGCAAAATTAGTTGAAGCTGAGATCGAGATTGTTATCCAAGTGAATGGAAAAGTAAAAGCAAAGCTTCATGTTCCTGCAGATGCTTCTAAAGAAGTACTTGAGCAAATCGCGATGGGTGCAGACCCTGTAAAAGAACAAATCGAAGGAAAAACAGTCCGCAAAGTTATAGCAGTACCAGGTAAGCTTGTAAATATTGTAGCTAATTAATAGCAAAAAGCCCTCCATTTTGGAGGGCTTTTAACATGTAAAAGGAGATACTAATGGCGTTCTTACGGTTTACTCCACCATTTCAGATTGTAGATAATGATAGAGTAGCTTTGTAGTGTTTTCAATTGAATCTTTATGTGTTCTCTCAAATGCGTGGGAAGAGTCGATTCCAGGTCCGATTAATCCATGGATAATATCATGTCCAGAACGAATTGCTGCAGACGCGTCAGAACCATAATATGGATAAATATCTAGCTTATATCCGATTTCATGTTTTTCAGCAAGTTGGACAAGATTTTTACGGAACGCATAATGATAAGGTCCGCTCGCATCCTTCACACAAATGGAAACTGTATATTCATCGGTTGATTGACCGTCCCCCATTGCCCCCATATCTACTGCTAAATACTCTACTGTTTCGGGTGTGATATTGGAGTTACCGCCATAGCCAATTTCTTCATTATTAGAAATAAGAAAATGAGTTGTATATGGAAGCTCAATATTCTCTGCCTTGATTTGCTTAATCAATTGAAGCAGAATACCAACGCTTGCTTTGTCATCCAGATGACGAGATTTGATAAAGCCATTAGCTGTAACCTCTACTCGTGGGTCAAATGAAACAAAGTCACCAACTTCTATACCAAGAGCTCTAACTTCATCCGCATTTTTTACTTTTTCGTCAATCCGGACTTCCATATTTTCTTGGTTGCGTTCAGCTTTACCTGCATCCTTGTATACGTGAACAGATTGCTGATGCATTAAAATGGTCCCGGTATAAAATTTGCCGGTTGAAGTTTCAATTCGGCAGTATTCTCCTTCAATGGAGTTGTATTTAAATCCACCAATTAGATCAAGTTTTAATCGACCGCTTGGTTTAATTTCTTTTACAATAGCACCTAATGTGTCCACATGGGCTGTGAGCATCCGGTGTTTTTGTGTGACTTTACCAGGAATAGTAGCAATTAGTCCGCCTTTTCGGTTTCGGTATGTATCCACATTTGCCTCTTTTAAAAGATTTTCAACGAAACTAATCACTTCGTTAGTGTTTCCAGATGGACTAGGAATTGAAACAAGCTCTTTGATAAGTTGAATGGTTTCGTCTGTATTTGGATAAGTCAACTTCTTTTCCCCCTTGTTTTCAGCTAGTTATAGCATACTCTTTTTTAAAAAGAAATTCTAGCTTTCAAGAATATGGAAACTTCAGGTTTGGAAAATTGTAATTCATAATTTCGGTTTGCTATAATGGTCGAGATAGAAAGTGAAAGGATGGGACCTAATGATTGAAGAAATAACAACTGAAGAACTGAAACAAAAGCTCGAAGCTGGCGAGAAGTTAGAGCTTGTTGATGTTCGTGAAGATGAAGAAGTAGCAGAGGGAATGATCCCTGGAGCAAAGCATATTAAAATGGGAGAAATTCCAGCAAATCTCGATTATTTTGATAAAGACAAGGAATACATCATAATTTGCCGCTCTGGTGGTAGAAGCTTCAATGTCTGTGCATATCTAGATGACCAAGGCTATAAAGTCCGAAACATGGTTGGTGGAATGATGAATTGGACAGGAGAAACGAAGTAATAAAAGGCAGGGCTACCTTCAATAATTCCTGATAAGAGATATAAAAATTAAATATTAATAAGTAATTAAACGTGAATTTATAAAGAATTCACGTTTTTATTTTTTAAAAACGATAATAAAATAGTAAATAACAACAATATTTTATTGAAAAACAATAAAAATTGTTTAAGATGATAATATATAACATTTGGAGGGGAAGAAATGACACTTACTTTATTGCTCGGTATTTTATTAGTGATTATTTTAGGAATTTATCAAAACAAACTTGTGAATTACATTGGTACCAATAATCGCATAGTAAATAAACTATCAAGCTATAATTGGTTCCAAAATCCATGGCTCAGTGGTTTATTTCTTTTTGTTTTGAATGCCATTTTATTTGGCACTACTTTATTAATACTCTACGGACTAAGTTACCTGATGATCCCTTATATCCATTTATTCATTATGGGCGGAGCTGTTTTAGTAAGTCTCGTAGTATGGATTATACTTTTAAATGCCTGGAAAGGGGATAAAAAAGGACGTTTACTAAGAGGGTTTTTAGGCAGTAGCTTTTATTTAATCCTTACACTTGTTTTCGCCTATATGATTGTCACTCTTGAACCACAGTTTCCAGGGGACGACACTTTTATGGCATTCATCGGACTCGTGATGGCCATTACCGTAACCCTAGTAGCTTTCATAACCTGCTTTTTATTTACAGGTCTTTTTGCAAGAAAGGAAATGAACTAATTCTCTCATCTTGGGAAGTATAAGGGTACTTTATTGGGTAATGAAGGAAAAAGTCATTGCATAAGCAGCGGATAAGAATCGGATTTTGGAAAAAGGAGGAAAAGGTCAAGCATAAGGATCGGATAAGAGGTGTCTTTTGGGGAAAAGAGGAAAAAATCATGGCATAAGTATCGGATAAGAATTAACTTCTGGATAAAAGAGGAAAAAGTCATGGTAAAAGGTGCGGATAAGAAGCGGCTTTTGGATAAAAGAGGAAAAAGCCATGGCATAAGTATCGGATAAGGAGTGACTTCTGGATAAAAGAGGAAAAAGTTATGGTGTAAGTATCGGAAAAGAAGTGACTTTTGGATATTAGCGGAAAAAGGTATTGTATAAAAGGTATTACATATGGATATAGCAGAAAAAAACATAGCAAAACCCAGATCCATTCCTGTTATTAGTCATTTATATTGTAAAAATAAAACTAGAAGCTTTTTTTGCAACCCTTACGTTCCTTTTTTCGACTATACCTTAAAGGGGGTATGCGAAATGAAATATATAAAAGGGATACTTGTTTTAGTGTTACTTTTCCTGATTATTATTGGTTTGTTCCCACGTCAGGCAACTGCATGTTCATGTGCCTATCCTGAATCTGTAAAGGATGAGTTAAATAGAAAAACGGCCGTATTTTCTGGTAGAGTCATTAAAATGGAAGATGAAAATAAACTTTCCTACATTAAATCAAGTGCCGATCCGATTAAAGTGTTATTTGAAGTCACGGATAGTTGGAAAGGTGTTGATACTTCTCAAGTTATTGTAAGCGCTGCAAGATCTAGTGCAAGCTGCGGGTATGAATTTGAATTAGATAAGGAATATATTGTCTATGCTTATGGGGAAATTAAAAATTTGGAAACAGGGTTGTGCGAAAGGACGGCATTATTATCTGCAGCAGGGGACGATTTAGCGTTGCTTGGCCAGGGGAAAGCCCCCACCATACAAGTTGATTTGCAAAATGAATTAGGAAACTCAAATGTGTTTTTGTATCTTGCTATCAGTGGCATTATCCTAGTTATAGGATTGTTATTCCGTAAAAAAATGAAAAAATCTTAATTTGTAAGCTTATAAGTCTAAAACTCTGTCAATACTAGTGTTGGAGGTGGAGTTTATGGCTTTAAAGGTCAGGATTTTTGATGAAGAACATGAAGAGGACCTCGAACATAAGATGAACCGCTTTTTAGAACAGATTGGCGAAGGAGATATTATTGATATCAAATTCCAGGTCGGAGTATCTTGCGATCAAGAGGATGACCAAATTTTTTGTTTTTCTGCAATGGTTATATATAGAGCCTAACCCACAATAATTAGAGTGAGTTAGGCTCTACTTTATTTTCGTAATGCTAATGCTTGTTTCCCTGCGTTTTCGCCTGCTAATCTCCCCGTCACAAGGGCTGATGTTATATTGTAGCCACCTGTATATCCGTGTATATCAAGAATTTCTCCGCAGAAAAAGAGTCCCTTCATGAGTTTTGATTCCATTTCTTTTGGATGAATTTCTTTGATTGAAACACCACCACCAGTTACAAATGCTTTCTCAATTGGCAAGGTGCCATTAACTGTAAATTGGAATTGTTTACAATCCTTAGCAAATGCACGAATGCGATCATGAGACAAGTTTGCAAATGTAACCTGTGGGTCAATCTCATTTTTTTCTAATAAAAAGAGTAAATATCTTTCTGGTAAAAATCCTTTTAGGATATTTTTTAAAGCCTTCTTAGGTTCTTCTTTCACTAATTTCAATATCTGTTGAAAAATTTGCTCTTCGTTCATCGCTGGTAGCGCATCAATACTAATGACTACTTGGTCTACTTTAAACTTTTTCATCGTCTTTACGACAAACTGGCTACAGCGTAAAACGGCAGGTCCCGAAATTCCAAAATGAGTAAACAACATGTCCATTTGATGGGTAATTACCGTCTTACCTTTAGGATTCAGAACACTAACAGCAACATCTCGTAATGCCAGTCCTTGTAAGGCTTTATTTTTAATAAAATCTTCGTTTGATGTTACCGGAACCTCGGTAGGGAAGAGGTCTGTGATTGTATGACCGGCAGCCTTTGCCCATGCATATCCGTCCCCAGTTGAACCTGTTTGTGGTACAGATTTACCGCCGACAGCGACAACGACACAATTTGCTTCTAGGTATTCACCGTTTTTTAAGTGCACAGCTGCGACCCTGCCATCTTTATAGTCGATCTTTGCAACAGGTGTATCCGTTTTGATATGAACTTGTAAAGACTCAAGTTTATTTAATAGGGCATCGACAACAGACTGGGCTTTATTTGTCGTTGGAAACATCCTGCCATGGTCTTCTTCTTTAAGTTGAATCCCTAACTTTTCAAAGAATGCGATAATATCTTCGTTATTAAAAACAGAGAATGCGCTAAATAAAAATCTGCCGTTACCTGGGATATGCTTGATAATTTCTTCTATAGGGAGTCGATTTGTGACATTGCAACGTCCTCCACCTGAAATTGCAAGCTTTCTCCCAAGCTTGTTCCCTTTATCTAAAAGCAGAACTTTCGCTCCTTGCTCTCCAGCTGCAATCGCAGCCATTAAGCCAGAAGGTCCGCCTCCAATTACAATTACATCATACTGCAAATAGAACACTCCTTATAATCAAATTCAGCTTGGTGGCTGCCAAGTTGAATAAAGTTAATCTAAAAATCGTTGGCGGTCCTCTGGAGAAGGAATTGTGCAGCTTTCCTGTTTTCCAAACCATTTATAACGATTATTGGCAATAACATGATAAAATATATCCCTGATAGGTGCTGGTACAATTCTAAAAATCGAAAAGAAACGATATGGTCCTTTGAGATTTCGACAGACCCTAAGTGCAGCACTTGATTTTGTATAATAATGCTCACCTTCAATTAATACAAAACTATTTATGTTTTCGGAAATACCATGTTTTCTCAACAGGTCTTTTCCCACTTCACTTTGAAGGGATGCAAAAAGATAACGTTGTTTCAAATCTCTTTTAAGGATAAATTGGACACTGCTGTTGCAAAACGTACAAACGCCATCAAACAAAATAATATCTTTCATGGCTTTTCACACTCCCATGCTTTCCTTATTACATCATATCATGGGATTGATTAATAGTTGAAACATAGAATACGTTGAAATTAAAAACTAACAAGTCTAAACTATACATTACAATGCTAAAGAAGCCAAATAGTCAAGAAACCGACAAATAATTATAGGTTAATAATTTTTATAAGTATGATAAAATTGATAAGTTAGTCTAACTATATTCAGATGGAGCATATAATTTTTATACTGTTCAAAATGGCGTAATGTTATAAAAAAACCGTGTTTCTCCTTGGCTGAATAAAGTTAAGACTTCGGCGGATGTCACAGATTTTTAGCAAAACTTTTCGGCCGTGCTCGAAAAAAATCTAAATGCAATACGCCAAGGCGTAGTTGATTAGAAGTAAAAGATTGGGGATTTTATATGTCAGATTCGAAACTATTGCGTGGGACGTTTGTTTTAACCCTTGCTACATATATTTCTCGAGTACTTGGAATGATCTATGTGTTTCCTTTCGTGTATTTAGTCGGAAGCCTTGGATCTGCCCTTTATTCTTATGGGTATGCACAATATACAATTTTTTTATTTATATCTACAGCGGGAATTCCAGCTGCTGTTTCTAAATTTGTTTCAAAATATAATTCTTTAGGTGATTATCATACCGGAATGAGGATGTATAAATCTGGGCTAGTCGTAATGGGGATTACAGGTTTAGTCGGTTTTACAATCCTTAACTTAATTGCACCGCTTCTTGCACCAATTGTTCTTGGTGGGGGAGATGCAGGCAATACGGTTGAAGATGTTACGTTCGTGATCCGAATGGTGAGTTTTGCACTACTTGTTGTTCCGATTATGAGTATTCAACGAGGCTTCTTCCAAGGTCACCAATCAATGGGACCAACTGCTGTTTCTCAGGTTGTGGAACAGATTGTACGTATTTCCTTTGTTCTGGCAGCAACTTTTATTGTGATGAAGATAATCGATGGAGAGAGAGTATTTGCTGTTGGATTAGCTACATTTGGTGCCTTTATTGGGGCGCTTGGTGGTTTGGCAGTCCTCTTATGGTATTGGTTCAAGCGAAAACCATACTTAGATGAAATGCTCGCGAAAAGTAAACCTCAAACAGATATGACAACAAAAGAGATGTTTAGGGAGTTGTTTTCTTATGCAGGACCTTTTGTCATTGTCGGACTTGCGATTCCGCTGTATCAATATGTTGACCAACTTACATTTAACAAAACAATGATGGGCAACGGGGTTGATAAAGATATATCTGAAGGATTATTTTCATATGTCACCTTCATGGTTCCTAAATTGGTTATGATTCCTGTTTCGTTAGCTACGGCATTTAGTCTAACGCTTGTACCAACGATTACAAAGTCTTTTACGTCTGGGGACTTTAGTTTACTTAGAAGTCAAATTGATAAGACCTTTCAAATTTGTGTGCTGTTAGTATTACCGGCCGTGGTTGGTTTATCAGTATTAGCCTATCCAGCCTTTAATGCATTTTTTGAAATGAGTGAAGCTGGCGGTCGAATTTTAAGATGGTATGCACCTGTCGCGATTCTATTTTCTTTCTATTCGATTTCAGCTGCGATTCTTCAAGGAATTAATAAGCAAAAGTTTGCAGTGGTCAGTTTGTTTATGGGGCTAATTCTCAAAATTAGTTTTAATAGTCCGTTTATCTCCTGGTTTGGTGAAATTGGTTCAATACTAGCTACAGCCTTAGGATACACGGTGGCCATTTTATATTGTTTCTGGATGATTGCAAGACATACAGGATATAAGTACTCAATGTTTGCAAGAAGGTCGTTATTAATGGCTATTTTCGCAACCGCTATGGCATTGGCTATAATTTTAATCGGATGGCTTTTATCTTTTGTTGTTGGATTTGAAAATGGTAGGGTGCAGTCAGTTTTCGTACTCTTAGTTGGGGTAGTAATTGGGGCTGCTGTTTACCTGCTTTTAGCCTATCGTACGCGACTATTGGAGGTCCTCCTCGGCAATCGATTTAGATTTTTATCAAGAGATAGAAAAAAGGCTGTACAGTGAGTGACAGCCTTTTTTTCGAATATATTTATTCTTTTGTGTGAGAGGAACAATCTTTTTTCCGGGTTAGAAGGTCATACAAGTAAGTTAGCCTTAGCCTTGGAAGGTTCCAAGGCCAAGACGACGCTCAATGCGGTCTACACGGCGGTCTAAACGATCAATCTGATTTTCTAGTCTTTGGATTTGGCGCTCAAGACGTTCGAGACGACGGTCTACGTTTCCGCCTCCACCTGGAAATCCAGGGAAGAAGCCCTGAGGTTGTTGACGATAATCATAATAATACATATTGGTATCGCTCCTTTTTCTTTATAAAAATACAATAACAGTGTATGTATGAAGGGCGTTTGTGCAATGAATAAAACGCCTATTCTAATTAAGAATGGGTATTCGCGGAGTTAAAAAGGAGGTATATGCATTGCGAATTGATAAATTACTTGCCAATCGAGGATTTGGAAGTAGGAAAGAAGTTAAAAGCCTATTAAAATCAGGAGCTGTTCAAATAAATGGAGTAGCTACCAAAGATTCTAGTAAGCATGTAAATGTTGAATTAGATTCAGTCACCGTTCATGGTGAATTAATCGAATACAAGGAATTCATTTATTTAATGTTAAATAAACCTCAGGGTTTCATATCCGCAACTGAGGATCATCTTCATGACACTGTTATTGATTTATTGGAGATGGAAGATACGATCTACAAACCTTTTCCAGTCGGACGTTTGGATAAGGATACAGAAGGTTTATTGTTGTTAACAAATGACGGTCAGCTTGCACATCAATTGCTTTCTCCCAAAAAACATGTGCCCAAAACCTATGTAGCTATTATTGAAGGTGAAGTAACTCAAGAGGACGTAGAGGCATTTCGAAACGGGGTTACTCTTGATGATGGATATGAAACTATGCCAGCGGAACTAAAAATCATTAGCAGTGGTTTACGTTCTGAAATCGAAGTAATCATTGAAGAAGGAAAGTTCCATCAAGTAAAGAGAATGTTTGAATCGGTAGGGAAGCGAGTCATCTATTTGAAAAGGATTAAAATGGGGCCGTTACCACTAGATGAATCTCTAGAGTTAGGGGAATATCGTGAGTTAACGGATAATGAGGTCTTGCAATTAAAAAACTATACGAAAAATTAACTAGGGCTGTCATTAAGACAGCCCTTTATTTTTTGCAAATATAGTTTCTATGTATGTATCTGTATGAATAGGCTTTCTTTTGTGAAGTTATTTGCTACCTTCTTCATGCGCCCCTTACAATTGGTTGCTAAGATATTTTGACTTTCTTTTTTGTGATTGTCCATTTTCCTCGGCTAGGGCTGCGAACCAAATCATTATATGCTAACACATTCAAATCGCGCTGAATGGTTCTTGATGTTATACCAAATTCATCAACAAGCTCCTGTGTAGTTACAGTCCCTTTTTCGTTAATAAACATGTAGACTGATTTGATACGAGTTAACATACGGTTTGTTGAAGGCTTCAAAAAACCACTCCTTATCATTTTTGTACATGCTGACATGCCTCAGTCTTCCTATTAATCAAATCGCTTTTCAAAAATATCAATTGGTATGACGTATTCTTATCTTAAACAAACAATCTTATATATATGACCTTTTATCACCTCTTCTCTTACAGGTGCGTTTGCTATATATATATAGTTGTAACTGAATAGTATGACTATTTCCGCAATTTTTTTCAAGAATTTACAATTTACATCTATTATTATCATAAATTATTTCTACTATTCTGTTTTTTACATTTTAATTACAGTTTGGTAAAGGTCGTCCAAAATAAGGAAACCTTTTTTCGTGATTTTCGTATGTAATGGTGGAGGGGTTGCGAATGGAACAGACATTATTGGAAGTATCAATACAGGATTCAGGCTATGAGCAAAATAATAAGATTATAGAAAATCTTTCATTTTCTATTAACCGAGGTGAAATCGTTGGGCTTATAGGACCGAATGGAGCAGGTAAAAGTACAACGATAAAAACAATCCTCGGATTATTGGAAAACACAAATAGCAAGATTGATTTTATCAATAACCATACATATGCTTATATTCCGGAACGCCCAGTTTTTTATGATGAATTGACATTATGGGAACATCTAGACCTTGCGGCGGGTGTAATGGAGATTGAAGATTGGCAGTTTAATGAAAGGGCAATGAAACTAGTTAACCTTTTCCATATGGAAAATGCGATACATAAGCTTCCAAGTACTTTCTCAAAAGGGATGCAGCAAAAGGTTATGCTCATAACTGCCTTTCTAATAAAACCGGATATTTATATAATCGATGAACCATTTGTCGGTTTAGATCCAATGGCGATGCAGGACTTTTTAACCCTAATCGATCATGAGAAAGAACGTGGGGCAGGAATTCTGATGTGTACACATGTATTAGATACTGCGGAAAAGGTATGTGATCGTTTCCTATTGGTTGCGAGTGGAAGGCTCAAGGCTGAGGGTAACCTTGAAAACATTCGAGCAGAAGCAAAACTTCCTGAGGCTGCACTTTTACAGTGTTTCAACCAAATTGTACAAGGTGAATCGTCGAATGAATAACAGTCTTTTTAAAACTCGATTTCGTAAGGAGATTGGGTATCAATGGGGTGTATTTAAAAGTGTAGTAGATTGGACCATTTTCCTCTATTTATTTATTCCTGCCCTTGCGATAGGGGGCTACCATTATTATAAATGGTGGTCTGAAATCCCAAGCTGGGTTAATGGTTTCCCACTTACCTTTCTATTTATTTTGCTCTATTTTTTTTGCTGGGAAGGACGGATTCGGACATTTTTGGAGGAAGCAGACCAATTATTTTTACTTCAAAAACGCTACCTGGTAGTGGCTTTGAAAAAATCTACTCGTAATCTATATGTTCTTGGTTATAGTGTGGGAGTACTTATTCTTGTCGGGATATTAGCGCCATTCTTATTCAATTATTACAACTTATCTTGGTTAGAAATTTTTATGGTTACCTTTTATTTTATCAGTCTAAAGGCACTTATTCTCGGATGGAAGCAATACCAGGATGATATCGTTTCGTCATGGAAAAAAGGTTTTTTTACAGTTTTATTATTCGTTGCATTAGGTGCCTTCACAATTTCATTTGTAACCTGGGCACTTGAACAGTTTACCTTTCTATTACTAATGATTGGCCTTATTCAATGGTACTTATTCTGGGTGAAATCTTCTAAAAGGATATACAAGTTAACAACCTTTTCTAAGGATGTTGAGGTAGAGAAAATGCTGAAGCTGAAGTATGTTAGGAGTATCTTTGTTTTTTCCGAATATGTAGAAAAAACACCAAATCAAAGGAAGCGAAGCTCATTATTTTATCGGAACTCAAAACGAATTTATAATAAACGTAATCGCCAGAAAAGTTTACAGGAATTATTTATTAAAGTCCTTTTCAGGAACAAAATGTATTTGTTTCAATGTTTACAAATCTCAAGCATCACGACGGCAGCCTTGATTGTCATCCCCCCAATTTGGATTAAATGTATGATCTTTTTTGGCTATATTATCATACTAAGAATGTGGATAAAGATTGTATATAAGCGGACCATGTCCAATCACTTTATCGTTAATGTTAGAAAAGATGATATTATTCGTATACAGGCGGAACACTATATTGTGAATTTAATATCGCTTCCTGTAATATCTATCGTAGGATTAATACTACTTTTAATCATAGTGTAAGGAGAATTAATATGGAACAGATTAACTGGCTCGAAGAAGTAACAAAACGTAAAGATCAAATGATTAAGGATACGCAAGATTTATTGAGAATAAAAAGTGTCCTTGATGAAGAACATGGAACTCCAAATGCACCGTTTGGGGCGGGAATTGATGAGGCATTACACTATCTATTAGACAAAGGCAGTGAAGAAGGCTTTACCGCTAAAAATCTTGATGGATATGCAGGCCATCTTGAAATGGGTTCAGGAAATGATTTGATTGGAATTTTATGCCATATTGATGTTGTACCAGAAGGGGATGGCTGGTCTAGTGATCCATTTGGGGCTGAAATTCATGACGGAAAGATAATTGCAAGAGGCTCACTCGATGATAAAGGTCCAACGATGGCTGCATATTACGCAATGAAAATAGTAAAAGAACTAAATTTGCCACTTTCTAAGCGTGTCAGAATGATCATTGGAACGGATGAAGAAAGTGATTGGCGCTGTGTCGACCATTATTTTAAGCACGAAGAAATGCCGACAATGGGCTTCGCACCAGATGCGGATTTCCCAATTATTTATGCTGAAAAAGGAATCGCTGATCTTGATATGGTTCAAAAATCGGATCAAGTTTCTGATGGTGATCTTCGCTTAGAATCATTCAGTTCTGGGCGACGCTACAACATGGTTCCTGATTTTGCAGAAGCCAAGCTTGAAGGGAAAGCAAATCTTCAAGAAATGGTGAATGATTTCCAAGAATTTTTACATAAAAATACATTAGAAGGTCGTGGCATGTGTGATGAAGATACCGTCATTTTTCAGCTTGAAGGTGTGTCTGCTCATGGGATGGAGCCAGACCATGGTAAAAATGCGGGCTTATATTTGGCAACCTTTTTACAAGGATATTCATTAGATGAACAAGCAAGGCAATATGTAAACTTCATTAATGAATATTTCGTTGGTGATTCAAGAGGAAGAAGTCTTGGTGTCGCTTATCGTGATGACATTACGGGTGATCTAACCATAAATGTTGGAAAGCTTTCCTATTCATCAATGAACGGTGGAAGAGTAGGATTAAATTTACGATACCCAGTAACAAATGATATGGACGGAACGAAGAAGAAACTTGAGGAAATATGTGAGAAATTCGGATTCGAGCTTACGAATTACAGTAATTCTTCACCACACCATGTTGACAAGAATCATCCACTAATTCAAACACTTCAAAAAGTCTATGAACAGCAAACTGGTGAAGAGGCTACTTTGGTTTCAATTGGTGGAGGAACTTATGCAAGGTCATTAGAAGCAGGTGTGGCATTTGGACCATTGTTTCCAGGTCGACCGGATGTTGCCCACCAAAAAGATGAATTTATTTTAGTAGATGATTTAGTTGCGGCAACCGCAATCTATGCTCAAGCAATATATGAATTAGCGAAATAAGATGCTAGAGCCCGCCCTGATGGCGGGCTTTAAAATTAGGGTATAGAAGTAAGTGCTAACTCCGAGAGAATCCCTCTAGTTTCCCTTTATCCGTAAGTTTGCTAAAATGGGTAAATAAATTATGTCAAAAAAGGAGCTTGAAAAATGGAGCATCAAAATCACTACTTTCTTGCACTTGCACTTCCTCCAGAGACAAAAGAGCTCTTGTTTAAATGGCGAAAAATGCTGGAACCACGCCTACCGTTTAAGTCATGGGTTCATCCTGAGGATTTACACATTACGCTTGCTTTTTTAGGGGGGCAGGCATCGTTTAAACAGTTGACTTCCATCAAAAAAGAAATGCCGGAAATCGCAAAGCAGCATCAACACTTTATTCTTCAACTCAATGGGCTAGGAACGTTTGGTAAATCAGATTCTCCTCGTATCTTATGGGCTGGAGTAGAAGAAAGCGAACCATTAAAAGCTCTTCAGAAAGATATTTATCAAGCGTGCACGGACTTGGGTTTTTCACTTGATAAACGAAAGTTTACTCCACATATAACTATGGCAAGAAAATGGAACTCTGAACCCCCTTTTTCTACAAATGATTTAAATGAAATCGTACAACCTAAAGAAGATCAGTCATTATTTAAAGCAGAACATTTTGTGTTATATCAAACTCACTTGAATCGAACGCCAAAGTATCAGCCGTTATCGATTTTTTCATTGAGCTAAAAAGGCGATGTTCAAAAAATTACCAAATGATAAACTCCAGATATTTGCGTCACTCGGCCTCTCTGGTCCTCGAGACTGCCGTATCTTTAGCTACTGGCTTCTGATTTGTCTAATTTTTGAACACGTATTAAAAGGGGAATTTTTATGATGAGATTAGTTAAGATTTGTTTTCAAATTGCCATTTTATATATGATTTATTGGGTCGGAACATTGATACAAGGGCTTTTACACACGTCTATTCCAGGTAGTATTATTGGGATGATTTTGTTATTTATCTTGTTACAAACCAACATCATTAAAGAAAAGTGGCTAGGAGAAGGGGCTCAATTTTTACTTGCGTATTTGGCACTGCTCTTTGTGCCAGCAACTGTCGGGATCCTGGATTATCTCTCCTTTTTCAAAGGGAAGGGTTTTATTACGGTTGCCATTGTGTTGTTAAGTACAATTCTAGTTATGCTTACATCAGGTATAGTTGGTGATAAATTAGCAGCTAGAAAGCAACAAAAACAAAGCACGAATATTGGGGAGGGCTTTGGAGCATGAATACTCTATATGCGGTCAGCTCAATCGTTTGTACGATCACTATTTTTCTGTTGATGACGCGTCTGTATAAACGATATTCCCACCCGTTACTAGTACCAATTGCAACAACTACCCTTGCAGTTCTAATTATTTTGTTATTCTTCTCAATCCCTTATAAAACTTATATGTTGGGTGGAAAATGGATAGATGAGCTACTCGGACCTGCAGTTGTGGCATTGGCCTATCCTTTGTATCAAAATCGCAAATCGTTAAAGGAGTTTTTCATTCCGATTATCATAGGCGTATTTGTGGGTTCAACGACAGGAATCATAACAGGCGTATATTTTTCAAAAGTATTAGGAATCGATTCAGATATCATCCTTTCTATTGCTCCAAAATCAGTTACATCTCCGGTCGCTATGGATATTGCAAGCTTGACGGGTGGAATTCCTGCATTGGCGGCCATATATGTGATGTTTGCGGGAATTTCGGGTGCGATGTTTGGTCCACTTCTTTTAAAAATGGTAAAGGTCAATCACTTTGTTGGTGTTGGTTTAGGATTTGGGACCGCATCACATGGTATTGGCACAGCTAGGGCATTGGAAATAGGAACAAATCAAGGGGCAATAAGCTCGATTGCGATGATTTTAAGTGCGGTCTACACATCGATCATATTGCCAGTTTTGTTTTCTTTTTTTCTATAATGAGGTGAAAAGAAGTTGGGACAACTAATAAAATTGCAGGATTATATATCTAGGTATGAAATTGATATGTTTCGGTATCCCGGACAGTTTATCCGTCAAAAAAGAAAACAATGGGAACAGACAACGTTAGAGAAACAACATTTTCTTGATCATATCTTTGATTTTCAAATGAAATGGGCAAGCTCTACGATTCGAGAAAAATCATATATAGATAAGGAATTTTACAAGGATCATAATTTGAAATACTTTCTTCAGCGATTTCCAGATACGTATCTTGTGTTATATAGACCCATATTCAAGTTGAAAAATGCGCCGGTTGAAGTGGAAATTATCATGATTAGTCCGACGACAACTTGGTTAATTACCATTCTTGAAGGGGAAGAAAATAGTGTATTTATCGGTTCAAATGATAGGTTTTGGATTGAACGAAAAGGAAAGCAAGATAAAAAAGTGTTATCACCGATGATTGAGCTTGATCGAATGGATGGTATCGTTCGTACGATTTATTCTTTATATGATATCGAGCTACCAATTCGGAAAGTGATTTTGAATCGTACGGGCTATATTGATTTTCCGCTTGTACCATTTGATGTGGATTTAGTGGAAAAAAGAAAATATGAAGAGTGGTTTACCGGTTTGCGAAATACAAGTTCTCCATTAAAACATATGCAATTAAAAGCAGGCAATGCGTTACTACAATACTGTCATACAGTTTGTGTGCGCAGGATGGATTAGGGGTGTAAATGAATGCACCCTTTTTCTATTGTCATCTCTATGAATATAAAATACTATTAAGTCATGAATGTCATATTCTTTTGAGGATGAACTATGAAACTATTGATTTTTATTGTAAATAAACAGGCTGGTAATGGAAAGGGATTAAAAGTCTGGAACCAGCTTAAACATGAATTAGAACAGAAAAAGATCCACTATCGTTCTTTCTTCACAAAATACCCAAATCATGCCGGTGAATTGGCGCGACAAATTGGTTCAATGTTCGATGTTAAGGTGGAGGCTGTCGTCGCTGTTGGGGGCGATGGAACCATTAATGAAGTCGTGAATGGAATGGTGTATTATCCTGAGATTAAGGTAGGATATATCCCAGCTGGCTCTGGTAATGATTTTTCAAGAGGTTTTAATGTGCCAAGTTCTCCATTAGATGCACTCTCCTTTATTATTCGCAATAAATCAGATAAGGGAAAATTGTTTGATATCGGAAAATGCAAGATTCAAGGGAAAACAAAGAGTTCCTATTTTGTGAGTAGCTTAGGAACAGGCTTTGACGCTGCAGTAGCGAAGAAAACAAATGAATCGCAAATAAAAAAATACCTAAATAAGGTACATCTCGGCTCATTAGCATATGTCTTTGCACTGATCCGCCTCCTTTTTACTTATCGCCTTACGAACGTTACAGTAAGCATTAACGGAAAAGAATTCCATTATGAAGATGTTTGGTTTGTGACCGTTTCAAATCAACCTTTTTATGGCGGAGGTATGAAAATAGCGCCACAGGCAAAGACAACAGACGGTTTATTTGATGTTACGATCGTTCATCATCTATCAAGAATCAAACTTTTATTTGTATTTGTGACCGTTTTTTTCGGAGCTCATACTAAGTTTAAGGAAATTTCGCAGCATAAAGGTGTAACTATCCGTATTGAATCAGATGAGAAAATGTTCGTTCATGCGGATGGCGAATTCATTGGCCAAACTCCTGTTCAGGTTGATGTTCAGCATCGACAAATACCTTTTTTGGTCGAATAATCCTATTTGGTACTATTTGCCTGTACTATTTTTGCTATTTTTTATAGCGAAAAAGTTTCTTTATCTTGACTTTAATTGTAAATGAACGCTAAAATTTAGTAAGATAGCTATTGTAATATGGTATGTTCAATAGCTGTCTTTTTTATTTTATATTTATTAGGAAATGTTGTGTTGAAATTGGAGATAAACTGGCTTACATACGTATTAGGCAACGAGTGGGAATACTCCCCAGCGGGTGGTGCAACGGGAGACGCGTATTTTGCCCAATTAAATGATAAAAAAATATTTCTTAAACGAAATTCATCCCCGTTTCTTGCGGTTCTTTCTGCAGAAGGGATTGTTCCAAAGTTAATTTGGACTAAGCGTCTCGAAAATGGCGATGTTGTCACAGCACAGCAATGGCTCAGTGGCAGAGAATTAAAACCTGCTGAGATGAACGGTGAAAATGTGGCTGGATTACTTAAAAAGATTCATCAGTCCAATGAGCTATTAGAAATGCTTAGACGTATAGGTAAAAAGCCTATAGAAGCCAAAGATGTTTTGGACGATGTATTACGAAAATTGCATTCAGATTTATTAAAGTTTGAAATTGTGAACAAGGCCATCACTTTTTTAGAGCAAGAAATTGAAAATATGAAACATGACCATAATGTCGTATGTCATTCAGATGTTAATCATAACAATTGGTTATTATCAGATAGCAATGAGCTCTACTTAATTGACTGGGATGGAGCAATGATTGCAGATCCTGCAGTTGATATTGGAATGCTTTTACATTGGTATATAAAAAAAGAAGACTGGCCAAAATGGATCAGTCTCTATGGAATGGAATTAACAGATAATTTGCTTCTGCGTATGAAATGGTATGTGGTTGCACAATCTTTGCATCTTCTGGGTTGGTATCAAGTAAAAAAGAAGGAGAAGGAAATCCTTCATTGGCTTCAATATTTGGAGCACCTATTATGAGTATTGGTCAATATCTGAAATCCACTGATTAATTTGATTTTGATGAGATTCAATATGGTTATCCAGATGCTGGGTATATTGACCTTGTTGACTATAGGAATAGACGTCAGTCAGAACCTGTTTCACACTCTGGTCAATATTTGGGTTTGCCAGAAGGGATTGGATCAGTCTACCTAATTGTTCACATTCAGATACAGTACCACAGCAATCCATTTGATGATTTGATAATATATCCTTTAAAATATCCATTTGATGTGTATAATCTAGAGGCACTTAAGAACACTTCCTTTTTGATGTTGTCTCTATACTACATTTCCATGAAATGACCATTTTTATACGATATAAACACGAAACTCACCAATCGGTGGGTTTACGTTTTTTATTGGCATTAACACATCTAACAAAGCCTTGCACGAAATTGTAGGACATGTTATTCTTTTGTGCGATACAACTTTAATAGGATGTCAAAAAGTCCGGTGAAAATGACACATCTGAACACGTATTTAAATGAGGTGGCAATCATGCGTTTGCGCAATAAACCGTGGGCAAAGGAAAAATTAGCGTCATACCCACAGTATGTAATTGAGAATCCAGTTGAACAAAAAGGGAATTGGAATCAAATATTTGAAAATGATAATCCAATTCATATAGAAGTAGGTACAGGTAAAGGTAGATTTGTAACAGAGATGGCAAAAGCTCATCCTCATATCAACTATATTGGGATTGAATTATATGAAAGTGTAATAGTCTCAGCACTAGATCGTGTTATTGAGGCAGAAATTCCAAATCTTAAATTATTAAATCAAAATGCAGTTAAGCTTCGGGACTTTTTTGAAAAAGGAGAAATTGACCGCGTTTATCTCAATTTTAGTGATCCCTGGCCAAAGACACGTCATGAAAAACGTCGTTTAACTTACAAAACGTTTTTACAAATGTATGAGGATATCCTTGTTGACGAAGGTGAAATTCATTTTAAAACCGATAATCGTGGCTTATTCGAATATTCGTTAAGAAGTTTTTCTGAATACGGTCTTCTTTTAACATTTGTAAGTCTTGACCTGCATAAATCAGATTTTGAAGGTAATATCATGACTGAATATGAAGAAAAATTTTCAGAAATGGGACATCCGATTTATCGTTCAGAGGTCCGCTACCAACATAAATAATCCTAATATCGCCCATAAACAGTGGTTTATGGGTTTTTTTATGTAGGTTAGTTAACTCTACGGAAAGATGATTTATAAATTTTCATAATAATGGTAAAATGGGGATAACCGTTGGTGAAGGGTGGGGAAAGAATGGAACAGCTTGTAATTGGTGATATTACACTTACTTGGTTAAATGGCGGTGTTACACATTTAGATGGTGGCGCAATGTTTGGTGTTGTACCTAAACCGTTATGGTCAAAAAGATATCCACATAATGAAAAAAATCAAATTGAACTGCGAACAGATCCAATCCTTGTTAAGGCAGGTTCAAAAAATATTTTAATTGAATCAGGAATTGGCAATGGGAAATTGACTGATAAACTCAAACGAAATTTTGGGGTCCTGGAGGAATCTTCTATTGATAAGTCTTTAGCAGAACTTGGACTTACTACGAGCGATATTGATATCGTCCTTATGACTCACCTTCATTTTGACCATGCATGTGGGCTTACGAAGTGGGAAAATGATAAATTGGTTCCTACATTTGAGAACGCTGTCATTTATGCATCAGATGTGGAATGGCAAGAAATGAGAAATCCGAATATCCGCTCAAAAGCAACATACTGGAAAGATAATTGGGAAGCAATCGAACATCAAGTAAATACGTTTACTGACAAGCTTGAGATAGTCCCTGGAATTACCATGATACATACAGGTGGACATAGTGATGGACATTCTATTATTTTTATAGAAAGCCAGGATGAACAGGCAATACATATGGCGGATATCATGCCGACACATGCCCATCAAAATGTTTTGTGGGTATTGGCTTATGATGATTACCCAATGAAATCGATTGAGCAAAAACAAAAATGGATGGGCGAAGGACTTGCAAACGAAGCATGGTATATTTTTTATCATGATGCCTTATATCGAGCAATTAAATGGAATCAATCTGGAGAAATAATTGATTCATTAAAAAGGATTAGAATAAAAAATTAGCTTATAAGCAGCCTTATAAGCTAAAATGCCTTACAATGGGTTAACCTCTAATATGGAACCTGTTTTTGCATCCATTACGAATTCGTATTGGTGGCTTTCTTGATTTAGTTTGCGAGAAATGCCACCTTTGTATACTTGATAGTGAATGCCTGATTTTGAGTAGTCCTCTGGATTCATTTGAATCCAAGATCCATCAATTGGGCCGTTCTTTTTGAAAGCTTCTTTGGCTAGTTTCAATGCTTTGTCACCAGGAATCGTTGAATCACTTAATGCTTCTTTAATAAGAAGTGCACTTGTAAACCCAACACCAAAACCAAGAAAAAACTTATTCCAGCTCATTTAATCCCTCCTAAACGGACTTAATCCTTGTGATAAGTATAACTTCTTTTTATGAAAATCTCCATGTTCACTATGGTAACGAAAAAACAATTTCGATATACTAAATAATGTACATAATAGAATCAAATTTTTGCAAATTGTTACGACTCTTACATACCGGAAGGAGAATGACATTGAAACAGGATACACTTGAGCTTTTTAAAACGTTAACAGAGCTCCCTGGGGCTTCAGGGAATGAACACCAGGTAAGAAAGTTTATGCGTACACAGCTTGAAAAATACTCAGATGAGGTTGTACAAGATGGTTTAGGGAGTATTTTTGGAGTACGCCGTGGTGATGCTAATGGGCCAACTGTCATGGTTGCAGGCCATATGGACGAAGTTGGATTTATGATCACGTCAATCACAGATAATGGGATGCTACGTTTCCAGACTTTAGGTGGCTGGTGGAGCCAAGTTCTTCTAGCGCAACGTGTTCAGGTGATTACTGACAATGGTCCTGTAATTGGGGTTATTGGATCAATCCCTCCACATTTACTGGAAGAGAGCCAACGCAAAAAACCAATGGATATTAAAAATATGTTGATCGATATTGGTGCTGATGATCGTGAAGATGCAATCCGCTTGGGAATAAAGCCTGGTCAGCAGGTAGTTCCGATTTGTCCATTTACACCAATGGCTAACGAAAAGAAAATTTTAGCCAAAGCATGGGATAACCGCTATGGCTGTGGGCTTTCCATCGAACTTTTAAAGGAATTGCAGGGAACCCAGTTACCAAATACACTTTATTCTGGAGCAACTGTACAAGAAGAAGTAGGTTTAAGAGGAGCAAGAACCTCGGCCACAATGATTAAACCTGATATTTTCTATGCCCTAGATGCTAGTCCAGCAAATGACATGTCTGGAGATAAGAGTGCATTTGGTAAACTTGGACATGGAGCTTTACTTCGAATATTTGACCGTACGATGATTACACATCGCGGTATGCGTGAGTTTATTTTAGACACTGCAGAAACAAATAATATTAAATACCAATATTTTGTTTCTCAAGGTGGAACAGATGCTGGTCAAGTTCATCTTTCAAATGAAGGTGTGCCATCAGCTGTAATCGGGATTTGTTCTCGTTATATCCATACACATGCATCAATTATTCATGTGGATGACTATGCTGCTGCAAAAGAATTACTTGTTACCCTTGTAAAGAATTCTGATCGCACAACAGTGGATACTATTCGTCAAAATGGGTAAACAATAAGTTTAAAATTAATGTGCTCGGCTCTTGCCGAGCATTCGTTTTGGTAAAAAGGTGGGAATGAAATGATACGAATTGCAATTGGTACGAAAAATCCTGCAAAAGTGGATGCAATTATAAAAGGATTTCAAGGCATTGAGGCAAATTTTCATCCAACATCTGTTTCTTCGGATGTGTCAGCACAACCATTTTCAGATAAGGAAACCATTCAAGGTGCAATTAATCGCGCAAAGTCTTCTCTTGAAAAGGAAGGCGCAGACCTAGGTATTGGCTTAGAGGGTGGGGTCGTTGAAACCGAGTTCGGGATGTTTTTATGTAATTGGGGCGCAATTGTTGATAAAGACAATGACCCGATAATTGCAGGTGGAGCAAGAATTCTCCTACCGTATGAAATAGCTAGAGAATTAAAAAAGGGAATCGAACTGGGTGATGTGATGGAGGATTTCACAAAACAAAAGGATATTCGCAAGGCTGAGGGGGCAATCGGTATTTTCACGGACCAGTATGTGAATCGAAAAGATATGTTCACCCATATCGTAAAGCTTCTCGTCGGCCAGTTTGCATATAGAAAAAAATTCAAGTCATAATTGTTACAATAAAATGGTACTTATTTCTTATTGATTAAAATATCTAGATTACCCTTGCAACGAATAAATTAATAGGTTTATTATAGAAAAAGAGAATAGCTACCTTTTTAAGGGGTGAGAGAATATGAAACTAGGAAAAGTCTTTGTTTTCATTTTTCTATCGCTTGTAGGACTTTTGGCAGGTTGTGCATCGATTGAAGATGAATCTAAGGAAACGGTTGCAGCGGTCGAAGATGTGTTTAAAGCTCAACCCGAAAAGACAAATAGCGAAAACGGAGATGTTTCCTTTTATCTGCCATCTACTATGGAGATAGAAGAGAAGGATGAAAATAACATAATCCTTCAAAACGGAAACCAAACATTTATTTTATTTGTTAATCCAAATGAAGAGCGTACAAGTGATGTATTATATAATTCAGTCGATGCGAAGGAATTTGCAATTGACAAAACCTTTACAGATAAAGAGCGATTTGGCTATGTAAAAGCTTTTGAGATAGAGGACAAGCTTTACCTTGTGACTGTGGGAATTGGCGGAATAAAAATGACGACTGAAACGAAGGTAAGCGACATTTCTGAAAGTGCAACTGAGATGATGCAAATCGTATCTTCTGTGAAATATTGATATTAAGCCCCTACACTGTTAGGGGCTTTTATTTGTTTTTAGGTAAAGAATATATGATAATTAGTTCATACGGAAATTGGAGGTAAAGCCCATGAAAAAACTTGAAACGATAGACCAATATCAAGAATTAATCAAAAACGGAAAGAACATTTTTATGTTTTCAGCAGATTGGTGTCCAGACTGCCGTTTTATCGATCCATTTTTGCCTGAAATAGAGAGTTCTTATCCTGACTATACATTTTACTATGTAGACCGTGACGAATTTATTGATTTATGTGTGAATCTGAATGTTTTTGGTATACCAAGCTTTTTAGCTTACGAAGACGGAAAGGAAACAGGCCGTTTTGTAAGCAAGGACCGTAAAACAAAAGAAGAAATTCAACAATTCATTGATGATCTCTCTTAAGATCACGCAGAGAGAGGAGATTGATTTTTATGGACTCAAAAAATAATAGGAAAATGGATTCAAAAAAAATAAAGAATTTAATCCAAGAAAAGCTATCCCATCATAATTGGCAATTTTCTTTTGACCGTGAGAAAGATACTTTACGTATTGAGGATAAGGAAACGAAGAAAGGAACGACTGTCACACTTCCGGGAATAGTCGCCAAATATCAAGAAGAAGGTCCTGGAAGTCTTGATGAAGTTATTTATTATATTGAAGAATCTTTGACTTTTATGAATAGTGAATTGGAACTTGAGGGTAAAGAAAAAAACATTTTTCCTGTTATTCGTTCAACCTCCTTCCCGACAGAATCGAATGAGGGAGAAGAACTTATTTATGATGACCATACTGCAGAAACAAGAATCTATTATGCTCTAGATTTAGGAACAACGTACCGTTTGGTCGATAAAAAACTTTTACAAAAAGAAAATTGGAAGTTTGAACGGGTCCGTGAAATAGCGAGATTTAATCTACGTTCCCTAGATGTCTCATACAAAACTGACGAAGTTGCAGGCAATACCTTTTATTTTATTAATAAAAATGATGGGTATGATGCAAGTCGTATCATGAATGATGCCTTTTTACAAAAAATGAGCCAACAAATTAAAGGAACAATGGCTGTCGCTGTCCCACATCAGGATGTACTGATTATAGTTGATGTTCAAAATGATACGGGATATGATATCCTGGCTCAAATGACTATGAGCTTCTTTGCAAGTGGACGTGTTCCCATTACGGCACTCTCATTTCTTTATGAAGATGGTAAACTTGAGCCCATCTTTATCCTTGGGAAAAATCGCCCAAGGAAATAAATGATACTCTACCAAAAGTCGCTAGGAAAACTAGCGGCTTTTTTGTTACAATAAGGAATAGAATTGAAATGGAAGAGTGATAGTTGTGAATTGGATAAAAAGATTACTACATTTTTTACAGACGGACGATGATGATCCAATTGAAATAAAAACGACTCAAATCAGACAAAACAAACCTGTTGAGGCAAGAGTGAAATTTGAATACCCAAAGGGGAAATTTCGATTTCCAGTCATACCAGATCATGAAAAAACAAGAATAAAAAAGGAAAAGGTACAAACAAGGCAAACTCAGCGAACACACCAAAGTCAGCGAACAAAGCAAGTACAAAAAACACAGCAAACAGAAAAAGCTCAGCAAACTCAACAAACAAGAAACTCACAACCAATTAGGAATTCAACACCTAAAACCGTTGTAAATTTACAAGAGAAACAACCCTTTCAACCATCCGAGACACCATCCCCGGTATTCGGTCTAGGTAAACCAAAGCCTCAGGAAATAGCTCAGGAAGTAGTAGAGTTTGAACTTCCTTCAACGCCTACTGCTGATACAGAGTCAATTGCTAGGGCATGGAAAGAAGCACAAGAAGAGGTTGCTTCAACAATCATAACGGAGCAAGTTGGACAAGTTGAACCAAAACAGTATAACGTTTCAACTGCATTAGAAGATACCGAGCAAAAGGTGGCAAGCTTTGCGAATCAATTAATAAATGAAGAAGAGGAAACTGAGGTAGTATCGGCTGCTATTGAGCCACAAATCAAAGAGTCTATTAAAGAGGAACCTCCAATACAAGTTTTTGTGGAGGAGAAACTGAATACCTCTGAGGATACAAATTTAGTTGAACAAGAAAAGGTACATACTGAAGAAAATGCGACAGAAGAACCTGTAAATCAGATTGAAAATATGGAAACTCAAGAAAGTCCAAAAGTGGAGGAAACTGAATATCCTGTAGAGAACACTGAAACACAGGTTGAACAGACAGACAAAACTGAACAGAGAAGTACAGAGCCGAGACGCTCCAATATACCGTTTAATGTATTAATGTTTAAAAAGGATAAACAGAAATTGTCACAGCGGCAACCAGAAAAAGTAACACAAGTAACTTCTTTCGAAACAAGGCAAAATGAACAGTCGGTTGAGCAAGAAGCACCAAGGCAAAATGAACAACAGGTTGAGCAAGAAGCACCAAGACAAAATGAACAGCCGGTTGAGCAAGAAGCACCAAGGCAAAATGAACAGCCGGTTGAGCAAGAAGCACCAAGGCAAAATGAACAGCCGGTTGAGCAAGAAGCACCAAGACAAAATGAACAACCGGTTGAGCAAGAAGCACCAAGGCAAAATGAACAGCCGGTTGAGCAAGAAGCACCAAGGCAAAATGAACAGCCGGTTGAGCAAGAAGCACCAAGGCAAAATGAACAACAGGTTGAGCAAGAAGCACTAAGACAAAATCAACAATTAGTTGAGCAGGAACAACCAATGAATCAAGAATTACAAATACATCGGGAAGACGAAATTCAACAACCTGGCTATACTTTCCCAGAGCTAACTTTCTTAAATGCGCCTCCTGCCGAACAAGCTGATGACAGTCAATGGTTACTTGACCAGCAAAATATTTTAGACCAGACTCTAAGAAATTTTAAAGTGCGTGCAAAAGTGGTGAATGTAACACAGGGTCCTGCAGTTACTAGATTTGAGGTACACCCAGAGCCTGGAGTGAAAGTAAATAAAATTACAAATCTATCAGATGATATTAAATTAAGTTTGGCTGCTAAGGATATTCGGATCGAAGCACCGATTCCTGGAAAAAATACAATTGGTATAGAAGTACCAAATAGAAAAAGCAAACCTGTACTATTAAAGGAAATAATTGAAAGTCCTGAATTCAAAACAAATGAATCACCATTAGCAGTCGCAATGGGTCTTGATATCTCTGGAAAGCCAATTGTAACGGATTTACAAAAGATGCCGCATGGACTTATCGCGGGTGCGACTGGTTCGGGTAAAAGTGTATGTATTAACGCCATGCTTGTCAGTTTGCTTTATAAGGCATCACCGGATGAAGTGAAGCTACTACTTATCGATCCCAAAATGGTAGAATTGGCACCTTATAACCATATTCCTCATCTTGTTAGCCCAGTTATTACGGATGTAAAGGCCGCAACAGCTTCTTTAAAGTGGGCAGTTGAAGAAATGGAAAGAAGATATGAATTATTTGCCCATACCGGTGTTCGTGATATTGGTAGATATAATGAAATGGTGAAAAAACATGATGAGAAAAGTGGAAAATTACCTTATCTCGTGATTATCATTGATGAGCTTGCTGATTTAATGATGGTGGCGCCAGGGGATGTGGAGGATTCAATCTGCCGAATTGCACAAAAAGCAAGGGCCTGTGGAATCCATTTAATTCTTGCAACACAACGCCCATCGGTTGATGTTATCACAGGACTTATCAAAGCAAATATTCCAACTCGTATCGCGTTTTCTGTCTCCTCACAAGTTGACTCAAGAACGATTATTGACTCGAGTGGGGCAGAAAAACTGCTTGGAAGAGGAGATATGCTTTTCCTAGAGAATGGTTCTTCAAAACCATTTCGTGTTCAAGGCAACTTTGTTACAGACGATGAAATCGAGGAAGTTGTTAACTTTGTAAAATCAGAGATGAAGCCAAGCTATATGTTTGAACAGGACGAGCTCCTAAAGAAAGCTTCAATTACAAATGAAGAGGATGAGCTCTTCTTTGAGGCATGTGAGTTCGTTCTTGAACATGGGGGTGCATCTACCTCTAGTGTCCAAAGACGTTTTAGAATCGGGTATAATCGTGCAGCGCGTCTAATAGATATGATGGAAGAACAAGGAATTATCTCTGAATCGCGTGGTAGTAAGCCACGTGAAGTTTTGATAACCGAAGAGGATTTAGCTGATATTTATGAGGGCTGATAACAATTGTTATCGCCCTTTTTCCTTTATAGGTATAAAGAATGAAATGAATTATTCAATATCGGAGAAAAATCAGTGCTACATCAGGTTAATTCTAATGTCCTACGTTCATAATAAAGATAACTCATCCCACTTTTGCTGTGGTTTCGTAGGACATAACTCATACTTCTTGTTTACTTCTAGTAATTTTTTCGTAATGGTCTTCACCAATGATTAGTGCTATAATGAAAAAATGTGAGATGATTGTATATACATAAAATTCGATTTTACTTAATAGCACCTATCTCAAAATCATGGGTACAATTATCAAAATTAGATGAATTTCATATACTGTCTTACAGATAGACATTGTTGGAGGTTCTTTATATGACAGTTTACCACTTCGTTGGAATCAAAGGTACTGGCATGAGTTCATTGGCACAGATACTTCATGACATGAATTATGAAGTTCAAGGGTCTGACCATGAAAAATTTTATTTCACACAAAAGCCTTTAGAGCAAAGGGGAATAAAGATTTTACCTTTTGACAAGGAAAATATTCATGAAGGTCTGACGGTTATTGCCGGGAATGCCTTCCCTGATACTCATGAAGAAATAGTAAAAGCGGTCGAAATGGGGTTACCTGTTATTCGCTATCACCGTTTCTTAGGTGAATTTATGAAAAAGTATACGAGCGTTGCCGTAACAGGCTCCCATGGAAAAACATCTACAACAGGCTTACTTGCACATGTTATGCAAGGAGCAGAGCCTACTTCCTATCTGATTGGAGATGGAAGTGGCAAGGGGTCTGAGAATAATAAGTATTTTGTTTTTGAAGCATGTGAATACAGACGTCATTTCTTAAGCTATCACCCTGATTATGCGATAATGACGAACATTGATTTTGACCATCCCGATTATTTTGCAAATATTGAAGATGTATTCAATGCCTTCCAAGAAATGGCCTTGCAAGTTAAGAAGGGAATTATTGCTTGTGGAGATGATGAATACCTCCAAAGCATCCACGCGAAGGTACCTGTTGTGTTTTATGGAATCGGGGAAGAAAATGATTTTCAAGCTCGAAATATCAAGAAAACCACAGAAGGTTCTACCTTTGATGTTTTCGTAAGAAATACTTTTTTTGCAAGCTTTTCCATCAACGGATACGGAAATCATAATGTGTTAAATGCTTTAGGAGTAATTGCATTATGTCATTATGAAAATATTGATGTGTCCATTATTCAAGAGCGTTTGTTGAGCTTCGGTGGTGTGAAGCGTAGGTTCTCTGAGAAACGAGTCGGAAATCAAATATTAATTGATGATTATGCACATCATCCAACAGAGATCAATGCAACAATTGAAGCTGCAAGACAAAAATATCCTGATCGTGAAATTGTAGCGATTTTCCAACCACATACATTTACAAGAACACAGACATTCTTGGATGACTTTGCTGCAAGCTTAGTAAAAGCTGATCAAGTTTATCTATGTGATATTTTTGGTTCAGCCCGTGAAAATAAAGGTGAGCTTTCTATTGGGGATTTACAAGGGAAAATCCCAGGTTCTGAGTTAATTCAAGAAGAAAATACTTCTATCCTTAAAAAACATGAGAATAGTGTATTAATTTTTATGGGAGCCGGCGACATTCAAAAATTTCAGGATGCCTACGAAAAGGCAGTCGTATAAAGAAAGACCTTTGCGAAACATATCGCAAAGGTCTTTCTTTTCTATGTCCAGCTCGAGCGCCTAGCCCTATCTGGTCTAGCCAGTCAGTCAAGAAGGACACAAGACATCCTTCTTGAGGGCTTTTCTTATGCTTGTTGGACTTGCATAGGAAGTGCTGACATCGGCGTTTGCCACAAGACGGCAGTAGTTAGTCGACGTTTCCTCTTACAAGGCAATGCGCATTTCAATTTACTTTAGATTTTCTGGGTTTAATGGTTCAAGCTCTGGGATAACGAAGCGGCCGTCTTTACGAATAAGTACATCATCAAAATAGATCTCTCCACCGCCATATTCAGGACGTTGAATATTTACCATATCCCAATGGATATTTGAGTTGTTTCCGTTGTATGCATCATCATATGCTTGTCCAGGTGTGAAATGGAAGCTGCCATCAATTTTTTCATCAAATAGAATGTCTTGCATTGGATGTTGGATGTATGGATTTACTCCAATTGCAAATTCACCGATAAAACGTGCACCTTCATCTGTATCAAGAATTTTATTAATACGCTCAGTATCGTTCGATGTAGCTTCTACAATTTTTCCATCTTTAAAAGTTAGTGAAACATTTTCAAATGTGAAGCCTTGATATGGGGATGGCGTATTATATGTTAAAGTACCGTTTACAGAATCACGAACAGGTGCTGTATATACCTCACCATCTGGGATATTCATTTCACCTGCACATTTAATTGCTTTAATGCCCTTGATGGAGAATGTTAGGTCGGTGCCAGGACCCGTAATGCGTACCTTGTCGGTATTATCCATTAGTTCAACAAGCGCATCCATTGCATTGCTCATTTTACCGTAATCAAGGTTACATACATTAAAATAGAAATCTTCAAATGCTTCTGTACTCATCTTCGCTAGTTGGGCCATCGAAGAATTTGGATAACGCAGAACTACCCATTTTGTCTTTGGTACACGTATTTCACGATGTACTTTTTTACCGACTGTATTTCCTTCAATTTTCATTTTTTCATCCGGTACATCTGCAAACTCATTAATATTATCACCAGAACGTAAGCCTATATAGGCATCCATTTTGCTCATAACATCCGCTTCAAAGTCCGCTTTCATCCCAAACTGCTTTTCCTGAGCACCTAGTAAAAGAGCACGATCTACTTGGTGGTCTTTTAATGATACAAATGGATATCCACCAGCTTTATATGCTTCATTAATAAGCGCAACCACGAGTTCACGCTGTAAGCCAAAGTTCTCAATGAGTACTTTTTCACCTTTTCCGAGGCGTACAGAATAATTAATTAAATTACGAGCGAGTGTTTCAATACGAGGATCTTTCATAGTAAATTGCCTCCAAATTCAATTTTGCTTATGTACATTCCTATTGTAACCGAAAAAAAGGAAATTGTTTATTAAAATAAAATGCTTAGAAATTCCTTGGAGGACTTCAATGATTTTTGTCGAAAGTTTAACAATGGGGATAGTATGTTTGATATCGGTAAAATCGGGTAACAAAGATAGAAGGAGGTGCATCACGAATGATTCTTATCTTATACATAAGTGTTGCAATAATTGCTGTAGCTTTTTTAATTTTGGTTATTTATCTCTCAAGGACTCTACGTTCCCTTCAAGTAACATTGGATAATGTAGCAAGTACTTTATCTGGATTAGAGAAACAAATGGAGGGTGTAACAAGTGAAACAACAGAGCTCTTGCATAAAACAAATAAGCTTGCAGAAGATATTCAGCAGAAGTCCGAGAGTTTGAATACAGTTGTTGATGCTGTTAAAGACGTTGGAACTTCTTTACAGCGATTCAATAAATCTGTTGGAAATGTGACAGAAGAAGTGGCAGTACAGTTAGAGAAAAATAAAACCAAAATCTCACAGGTTGTTCAAGTGGGGAATGCTGTAATAGAGATTTGGGATAAATGGAAAGATAAGAAACAAAAGCATGACAAACCAATTCCGAATGAAGAAAGGGGATTATAATGGGAAAAAATAGTGGTTCAAATTTTATCTTAGGTACAATTGTAGGTGCAGCGGTGGGCGCTGCAACAGCATTATTTCTAGCGCCAAAAACAGGACAAGAATTCCGTAGGCAGATAAACGATCAAGCTTCTGTTGTAAAAGAAAAAACAAATTCACTTTCCAAAACAATTTCTGAGCAGTCCAATCAAATTTTAACAAAAGTAAAAGATATTAAATCTCCTGCTGGGCATAGTGAGCCTGAAGTTGGGCTTGAGAATAATGAATCAAAACCAGATGCTGCGACAGAAGAAACAAATCAGGATTCAGCTGGAAGTGAACAGATATTCCAGGAAAAACTTGCTGAAGCGAGGCAAGCCTTAGAAGACGCAGAAAATAATACACAAACTACTAACAACTAATATATAGGGAGATGTAAAAATGGGGAAGGAAAAAATTGAAACAATTGAAGAATTTAACCAAGTCTTAGCAAAAGAAAATAAATTTATTTTTATCAAGCACAGTCTTACTTGTCCAATTAGTAAAGCAGCTTTTGATGAGTACGAACAATTTGTGTCAGACCATGAAAATGTACCAAGCTACTATCTATATGTTCAAGAAGCAAAAGAACTCTCAAACTATATTGCAGAGACCTTTGAAATTAAACATGAATCACCACAGGCTCTTCTTTTTGAAGATGGCAAGGTAAAATGGAATGCCTCTCATAGAAGCATAACGAAAGAAGCATTAGTGACTGCTGGTAAATAAAGAAAAGTCCATGGCTCAAAACCGTGGACTTTTTTTACTAATACGATACAATAATATAAATAATTATTTGATTTGTATGTATTCACCCATCAATGGATTGTATCATAATATACTTTATTGCTTAAAAGCGTTTAGGTAATAAAGTTTTTAGTGACATATTGAATTTTATCGTTTATAATGAATTCTAATTACTAGAAATATATCATATTTTCGATTAAATTACGATAATAACTTGGGTGGAGAAAGGAAGAGTGAGATGAGTAAAGTAGAACTAGATAACCTACGCGACAGAGTAGAAGAAATTAATCTTGAAATTCTTAAACTTATTAGTGAACGCGGGAAATTAGTACAAGAAATTGGAAAAGTAAAAGAAACACAAGGTGTTAACCGATACGATCCTGTACGCGAAAGAAAAATGTTAAATAACATTTTAGAGCATAATGAAGGACCTTTCGAAACATCAACTGTACAACATATCTTCAAAGAAATTTTCAAGGCAGGTCTTGAGATTCAAGAAGACGATCATCGCAAAGCTCTCCTTGTTTCACGTAAGAAAAAACCTGAAGATACAATTGTTGATGTAAAAGGTGTAAAAATTGGTGATGGCTCACAGCAATTCATCGTTGGACCATGTGCGGTTGAAAGTTATGAACAAACAGCTGCAGTAGCTGCAGAAGCAAAGAAATATGGTTTACGCCTACTTCGTGGCGGTGCATTCAAGCCAAGAACTTCTCCCTATGATTTCCAAGGGCTAGGACTTGAAGGATTAAAAATCCTAAAACGCGTTGCAGATGAGACAAACATGGCTGTTATCAGTGAAATTGTAAACCCTGCAGATATTGAGGTTGCTTGTGATTACATCGATGTTATCCAAATCGGTGCTCGTAACATGCAGAACTTTGAATTACTGAAAGCAGCAGGCTCAGTTAAAAAGCCAGTATTATTGAAACGCGGATTGGCTGCTACACTTGATGAATTCGTGAATGCAGCAGAATATATCATATCTCAGGGAAATGATCAAATCATTCTTTGTGAAAGAGGTATCCGTACTTACGAAAAAGCTACTCGTAATACTTTAGATATTTCTGCAGTTCCTATCTTAAAACAAGAAACACACTTACCAGTATTTGTTGACGTAACACATTCAACTGGACGTCGTGATTTATTATTGCCATGTGCAAAAGCAGCTCTTGCAATTGGAGCAGATGGTGTCATGGCGGAGGTACATCCAGATCCAGCGGTTGCTCTATCAGACTCAGCACAGCAAATGGATTTTGATCAATTTGAAAAATGGATTACAGAACTTAAGGCAACTCAAGCCGTTCGTGTTTAACTTTATCCAGCCTCGAGGCGGATGCCTCAGATTTTTCAAGCTTGCTTGAATAAAATCTGGGAGCAAATACGCCAAGGCGCATTTGATTTTTCAAGAAGACCTCCTACTGTCAAAGTAGGAGGTTTTTTCGAGCTTTTTTAACGAATTTGTTAAGAATTGCACAAAGTAATTGCCCTAGAGGAGTAAGTATCGTATGATTATTAGATAAAATAAGCAAACATGACATTTGTTTGAATAAAAAAGTTAATACTAACATATAAGTGGTAACTTGAAATAAGGAGTGCTGTCAATGAATGTGACAATCTATGATGTTGCGAGGGAAGCCAATGTCTCCATGGCAACCGTATCGCGTGTTGTAAATGGTAACCCAAATGTAAAACCAACAACTCGAAAGAAAGTACAAGAAGCAATTGATCGATTAGGCTATCGCCCGAATGCTGTTGCTCGTGGACTAGCTAGTAAAAAAACGACAACAGTTGGAGTAATCATTCCAGATATCTCAAATATTTTTTACTCAGAGCTTGCACGTGGAATTGAAGATATTGCGACAATGTATAAGTACAATATTATCCTCAGTAACTCTGACCAAAATAAGGACAAAGAACTACACTTATTAAATACAATGCTTGGAAAGCAAGTGGATGGTATTGTATTTATGAGTGGAAATATTACAGGAGAACATGTCGAGGAATTTGAAAAGTCTCCTGTTCCGATTGTCTTAGCTGCCTCAGTGGAGAGTACAAATACGGTCCCAGCTGTAACAATCGATGTCGAACAGGCTGCATACGATGCAGTAACAGAATTGGCTAATAAAGGCCATAAGAAAATTGCGTTTGTTACAGGTCCATTAAATGAACCAATTAATGGTGAAAAGAAATTAAATGGTTATAAACGGGCTATCGAGGATGCAGGACTTTCATATAAGGAAGACTTTGTAATCGAAGGAGATTACACATATGATTCTGGTATTGAAGGTTTTGAGAGAATCCATGAATTAGAAGATAAACCTACTGCTGTATTTGTAGGTACGGATGAAATGGCATTAGGTGTCATCCATAGTGCACAAGATTTAGGTTATTCAATTCCTAATGATTTCGAAATTATTAGCTTTGATAATACACGATTAGCACTCATGGTGCGTCCGCAGCTTACATCAGTTGTTCAACCGATGTATGATATTGGAGCAGTAGCGATGAGACTTTTAACTAAGTTCATGAACAAGGAAAATGTTGAAGAGCAAATCGTGACATTGCCACACCGTATTGAATTTAGAAACTCAACAAAGGAATAGTTAAAAACACGGCCCGAGGCCGTGTTTTTTATTTATTATTTCGTATTGGGTAAAGCGTTTTTGTAACGGTAAGTGCATTTTTTTCCTCAATTTCTGCTCTTCTAGGTATAGGTGGATAAATAGTAGGCTCATCATCCCAATATGCTGGAAGAGTGAGTTTGGCTTTTGGTTGCCACTGATTGATCCATTCGGTTGGAAGTGCGCCATTTATATTTGATTTTTCAATCATTTCGAGCCAAATCAAAGACCATGCTCTAGGTACGACTCTCCAAATGTCATATCCGCCGCCACCGACTGCAATCCAGCGACCATCACAATATTGATGTGCAAGCTGATGAGCAAGCTTAGGGATTTCACGATAGATTTTCATTGTTGCAGACAAATGGGTTAATGGATCATAGTAGTGCGAGTCGACACCGTTTTGCGTAAAAATAACATCTGGTTTAAAAAACTCAGTTACTTCTGTAAAAGCAGTTGTGTATGCATGTAACCATGAATCGTCCTCAGTAAATGCATCAAGCGGAATATTAAAGGTATAGCCGTAGCCCTTGCCAGATCCACGCTCAGTAACATTTCCTGTCCCAGGAAATAGATATCGTCCTGTTTCATGAATTGAAAGTGTACAAACAGTTGGGTCATCATAAAATGTCCACTGCACACCATCTCCATGATGTGCATCAGTATCCACATATAAAACCTTTACATTATATTTTTTTTGCAAATAACGAATCGCGACTGAACTATCATTGTAGACACAAAATCCAGAGGCCTTCCCGCGGAATCCATGGTGGAGTCCGCCTCCTAAATTAAGGGCATGCTTCGATTTTCCCGACATTACATGGTCCACTGCGGAAAGGGTAGCTCCTACTAGTAATGCACTAGCCTCATGCATTCCGGGAAAAATAGGAGTATCCTCCGTGCCGATTCCATAGCTATATCCAATTTCTTTTGGGAGTTTACCTTCCCCTGCTAACTTAACAGCCTCAATAAATTTGGGGTCATGGACGAGTTCTAATTCTTCATCTGTGGCTACTCTAGGTGGAATAATATCCGATTCATCTAACAAGTTCAAACTTTTGAGTAGATCATATGTAAGCTTTACCCTCGTTTGATTAAAGGGGTGATCATTACTAAATCGATATTTTAATAATTCGTCCGAATAGACAAAGACAGATTCTTTCGTCATAATCGTGGCCCTGGTATGGTTGGCCACAGTACAGTGTAGCCATTATCAATTAGATTAGTAATGATCTTAGTTGGATTCATTGTTTGAACTCGTAACACAATTATTTTATATTGCGTGTCCTCCTTGTCAGGGTAAACAAGTACACTGTGAATATTTACATTATGATTTTTTATGACGTTGACAACGTCTGCGAGTGTTCCTGCACGATTATGTACTTTAATTTCGAGTTGTGAACCTGGTTGGTTTGCACCTGTTAGTTGTGCAAAGGTATGAAGTAAATCAGTCTCAGTGATGATTCCAACTAATTTTCCATTGGATTCAATTGGGAGACAGCCAATCCGATACTGGAAAAAAACAGCAGAAATCTCTTCAACAAAGTCAAGCGGATGTCCGGTTATAACTTCTTTTACCATAATGTCTTTAAGTGGTGAATCAAGCGTTTTTTCATTGTTCGTATAATCTAGGATTGAAGGCTTTGCATCACGAATATCACGGTCACTAATCAACCCGATCACGTGATGATTTTTATCTACCACAGGTATATGACGAATTTTTTTCTCATCCATTATTTTAATCGCTGTTGAGATGGAGTCATCAGCTGATAAAGTAATGACATTTTTCTTCATAATTTCTTCAACAATCATGTGAATCCCCCTTACTCCCTTAATACATAAACCGATTCATAAAGCGTAGGCGGTCAAATCTTTCAATCGTATCCTGATTTACTCGTTTGCCAATTCGAGCCATTAAACAGTTGGCAGGGTGTGAACTAATTTCAGGATCATCTGTTGCAAACCATTCAAGCCCACCTGCACTCATCATTTTTTCCATTACTTTACGATACTCCCAAACATTGAGGCCAGTTCCTTTTAAATCCCAATGCCAATAATATTCGGTAGTAATGATGAGATAATCTTCCATAGCGTCATCCATCATAGAAACAATTAATAGATTCTTTCCAACTCGACTGCCTCGAAATTTTGGAATAACTTCGATTGCTCCTAATTCTATCAAATTTTCTATTTTCCCCTCAGACCAGCGCTCTAGCGGGTCTGGGTAAAGGTATGTAACATACCCTACAATGGTATGATGCTCTCTTGCAATAATAATTCTTCCTTCAGGGAGGTCAGCAATTTCAATCAATGCTTTATGCTGTTGATTTGGAGGACGAAATGCTACCAAGTCCTCGTGAAATTCATAGCTTGCAAGGGCTTCTCCGGTTATGGGACCTTCAATAATGAGCGTGCCATGAGGGGTTTTAAGTTCCTTTGCGTTATAAGTTTTCTTATGCTCCACATTGTCACCACCATTCATAACGTCAATTTCATTATACATGAATCTAGTAAAAATAAAGCGTTTTCAGAATTTTGTCAAATGTGCCTTGGGGTTTTTGTGCCCGAATTTTTTGAGCGTGCATGATAAACTATCGCTGAAAAGTCGTGGCATCTGCCGGTGGCTGTAACTATATTTAGCAGGGTATGGGACCCATACTATTACACTAATTATACAATTTTACATAAAAATAATATATAAACAAAATTTTAAAAATTGAGAAAAGACGAGTTTTATTTTATAATAGAATAGTAAATAACTTACATAAAGGGGAAATGTATAGTGAAAGTGGAAGCGCTACCAGCAACCAAAGGCAATTATAATCTAAAAGATTACGATGAAGCATATGAGAATTTTGATTGGACGGAAGTAGAAAAAAGTTTTTCTTGGTCAGAAACAGGCAGGGTTAATATTGCTTATGAAGCAATCGACCGCCATGCAGAGGGTGTAAGGAAAAATAAAATTGCCCTATATTATCGTGATCCATCACGTGATGAGAAATATACATTTAAAGAAATGAAAGAATATACGAACCGTGCGGCTAACGTATTAAAGCAAGCAGCAGATGTGGAAAAAGGTGACCGAGTATTTGTATTTATGCCACGTTCCCCCGAATTATATTTTACAGTATTAGGGGCTATTAAATTAGGGGCAATCGTGGGTCCGCTATTTGAAGCATTTATGGAAGGAGCAGTTCGCGATCGCTTGGAAGATAGTGAGGCAAAGGTAATTGTCACAACTCCAGAATTAGTGGATCGTATTCCATTTAATGAACTTCCTGCATTAAAGCATATTGTCCTCGTTGGTGAAAATGTTAAGGAGGATGGCCCATTTATCGATTTTCTTGGTCGGCTAAAAACAGCAAGTAAAGAGCTGCAAATTGAATGGGTAGAACGAACGGACGGTATGCTATTACACTACACTTCTGGTTCAACAGGTAAACCAAAGGGAGTATTGCATGTTCATAACGCCATGATTCAACAATACCAAACTGCAAAATGGATTCTCGATTTACAAGAGGATGACATATATTGGTGTACAGCTGACCCAGGTTGGGTAACAGGAACTTCTTACGGCATTTTTGGTCCTTGGCTTAACGGAGCTTCAAATGTCATAGTAGGAGGCCGTTTTAGACCTGAAAACTGGTACCAAACCATTGAAGATTTTGGAGTTACAGTCTGGTATAGTGCTCCAACAGCATTTAGAATGCTGATGGGCGCTGGTGATGAACTTGTAAAACAATTTGATTTAAGTACATTGCGCCATGTATTAAGTGTAGGGGAGCCACTTAACCCAGAAGTTGTTCGTTGGGGAGTAAAGGTCTTTAACTTACGAATTCATGATAATTGGTGGATGACAGAAACAGGTGCACAGCTTATTAGTAATTACCCTTGCATGGAGATCAAACCAGGTTCTATGGGTAAACCATTCCCTGGAATTAAGGCTGCTATTGTTGACGACCAAGGTAATGAATTACCACCAAATCGTATGGGCAACCTCGCTGTTAAAAAGGGCTGGCCATCAATGATGTATCAAATTTGGAATAATCCCGCAAAATATGAGTCTTATTTTATGCCTGGTGATTGGTATGTATCAGGGGATTCAGCATATATGGATGAAGATGGGTATTTCTGGTTCCAAGGTCGTGTTGATGACGTAATCATGACCTCTGGTGAGCGGGTAGGACCATTTGAAGTTGAAAGTAAGCTTGTTGAACATCCCGCAATTGCAGAAGCCGGTGTTATCGGAAAGCCTGACCCTGTACGAGGCGAAATCATTAAGGCGTTCGTAGCACTCGTTGATGGCTATAAAGCGACAGATGAGTTAAAAGAAGAAATAAGAGATTTTGTGAAAAAAGGATTAGCTGCACATGCTGCTCCTCGTGAAATTGAGTTTAAGGAAAAACTTCCAAAAACACGTAGTGGAAAAATCATGAGACGTGTTCTTAAGGCATGGGAGCTTGATTTACCGACAGGTGACCTTTCTACAATGGAAGATTAAAATGTTAACAGAAAAAGAGGTGATCCACTGGATCACCTCTTTATTATTGATTAATTTCCACCGTTTTCTTTATCTTTTTCTTTACCCTTAGCATTACCTTTGCCATTCTTTTCTTTCTCATTATTGGCACCGTTATCTCCATCAGCAGGAGGGTCTGACGGAGGTGGGGTAACCACTTCTGGCTCTGGTTTGTAGTCGCCATTTTTGATTAAGACTGAATTTGCGAGTGGCGTTTCTTTACCAGTGACATCAACAGCAGTAACATAATAGGCTGCAACGGCGTTTCCAACTTTAAATTGTAAATTCTTTGTAGCAGGAACACTTCCGATTTTCTTGAAGTCTGCTGTGAAATTTCCTGCAGAATAGATTCGATACCCTATGACATCATTGTGATCATGCTTTGCCCATTTCAATGTACCTGAAGAAATCGAGGCACCTTTTACTTGGGACGGAACTGAACCATTATCTTTAAGTTCAGTAGATTCTGTAACGACAAGGTTCTTCCAACGATCGTTCTTAGGAAGCAGTTGCGAAATGGCCGCCGAATCTTTTAAACCATGCTCCGATAAAAACTCTTTCTTGATCATGATTCCTTCTTGTACAAATTCCTTTGGTGCACTTGATGGTACACGATAGGCTTTGCCATCTACTTCAATATACTTACCTTTTACAAGGTTATCATCGACCTTCGTCGGAACAAATTTCGCATTATATATGTCAGATTGTACTAGACCGGCTTCACGACATAAATCTGAAGGAAGTAATCCAGAAAGTCCACAATAAGAGCGACTTACAATTCCTCCAGGCATTTTAAAGTTCTCTTTTGGTTTAACAAGTTCTGGTTTTACATCATATACTGCATTCATTTGTTGTGCCCACAGAAGAATATTTCTTCTTGAATTATAAAGTCCCTTATAATTTAATGCCACTGGCTTTGGTGTATCATAGCCAATCCACGTACCAAAGGTTACATTCGGGTTGGTTGCTACAAACCAAATATCCCACCAGTCGTTGGTTGTACCTGTTTTACCAGCCCAATCCGCATTAAACTTAAGGTAGCCATTCATAGATGCAGCTGTACCACCACTAATAACATCTCGCATCATATCGATTGTTAGATAAGAAGTTTGTGGAGAGAAAACCTCTACAGGTTTCACTTCATGTTCGTATACAACTTCTCCGTCGTTCGTCTCAATTTTTTCAATCATATAGGCATCTATAAACTTACCTTCGTTAGCAAATGTTGCGAACGCATTTACATTCTCTTCAACTGAAACTCCATCCGTCATACCGCCTATTGCTAAAGATGGGGCGTGATAATCTTTTTCATTTAAAGAAGTAAATCCCATTTTCTCTAGGAAAGTTATTGGGCGGTGATCAAATGCCTTTAAGTATGTCTTGATCGCCGGGATATTCTTAGAGACTTGTAAAGCTCGTCTAGCGGACATTAGACCATCAAAGTCATTTGCCCCACCCACGTTATATGGAGTATATTTTCCATACGAGAACTTTACATCGGCAATCACGCTACCAGGCTGTACGAGTCCGAGTTCCATTGCTGGTGCATAGTCCAAGAGAGGCTTCATAGTTGAACCATTTGAACGTTTCGCACCTAGTGCGTGGTTGGTTTGTTCACGCTCGAAGTCACGGCCACCCACAAAACTAATTATTTTTCCTGTCCTATTTTCAATTAATACAGAACCGAGCTCTTCTGGTTCGATTACTTGTACATCTTCATTCGTTTCTAAGTTTTTCTTTGTTTCTTTACGATCAGGACCAAAATATTGAAATTTCTTTACTGCCTCTTGCATTGCATCATATACTTCTTTGTCAATAGTTGTATGGATTTTATATCCATTTTGACGAAGGTTTCTGTCTGCGATAACTTGGTAGTGTGATCGAAGTTCCTTATTTTCTTCAAGATCCTTTTCCTCGTACCCGTCATCCTTAGCCAATTTTTTCATCAAAATATCAGTGGCACGCTTTTCTACTTCAACTGTTAACCAAGGATATTTTTCAGTAGGCTCTGACTTAGGTGGGGCAAGGTTTGCACGAATATCATAGGTAAGTGCTTCGTCATATTGCTTCTGTGTAATGAAACCACCTGTAAGCATACGCTCTAAAACTGTTTTCATCCGGTTGATACCGGGCTCCAAGTTCTCTTTCACCTTTCCACCCTGGTTCAAGAATGGAGTATATACATATGGGTTTTGTGGAATACCAGCGATAAATGCTGCTTGTGGAAGGTTTAAATCTTTTGCATCTACTCCAAAAATTCCTTTGGCTGCTGTTTGAACTCCAGCAATATTTCGACCTGAAGAATTACGGCCATAAGGAATGATATTTAGATATGCTTCTAGAATTTCATCTTTATCAAAAAACTTTTCAAGTCGCAGTGCAATGAGAATTTCCTTAGCCTTCCGATCAAAGGAAACTTCATTTGATAAAATTTGATTCTTAATCAATTGCTGGGTCAGCGTACTTCCTCCAGTTTGGATAGGTGAATTAGTTACATCCTGTACGATTGCCCGGAGAATTGATTTTGGCACAACTCCATCGTGCTTATAGAAATATTGGTCTTCAGTAGCAATAACAGCATCTAAGACAAATGGTGAAATATCTTCGAGTGCTACTTCTTCACGTTGCAGGTCTGCCCGTAATTGACCAAGGTAGACCTCATTTGCAAAGTAGACCTCCGTGTTTTCTTCATAGTTATAAATATCTTTTTGCAGACTTTCATAGCTTCGGACAGGTTCGTCCTTAACCAGAGATGCAAAATATCCTGCACCAGCTCCACCGGCAAAGCCAAGTCCAAGCAGACCTATAATAAAGAAAATTAAAAATAAGTTCCAAATAACCCCGTAAGTAACTCTTGCGCCTTTTCGGGCTTTGTTTCCGGAAACTGCTTGAATGACTTTATTTGATAGGACTCTTCGCCAAAAAGAGCTAATTTTTTCAAATATCTGTGATTTATTTAGATTCATAATCATCCCCCTAAAAATCCAAGTTTATTATAGCATATAGCGTAGGGTCATTAATATTATTTTATGAATTTCCATTATTTAATTTGACAATAATAGACAGAATGTGATAGAAAAACCTTATTATAAGGTTAAAAGGAGAATCGAAATTTAATGGATGTTATACAGGATTTGACTTATAGGGGATTGATAAATCAAGTAACAGATCAGGAAGGTCTACAGAATACATTAAAGAATGAAAAGATTAAATTGTATTGTGGATTCGATCCAACAGCTGATAGTTTACATATTGGCCACTTAGTAGGTGTTTTAACTTTGAGAAGATTCCAATTAGCTGGGCATCAACCCATTGCATTAGTTGGTGGAGCGACAGGCCTAATTGGTGACCCAAGTGGTAAAAAGGCTGAAAGAACATTAAATCCGAAAGAGGTCGTCGTGGAATTTAGCAATAGTATTAAAAATCAACTTTCACGCTTTTTGGATTTTGAAGCAAAAGAAAACCCAGCTCAAATTGCAAATAATTATGATTGGATTGGAAGTTTAGACTTAATTACTTTCTTGCGTGACATAGGAAAAAGCTTTGGTCTAAATTACATGCTTGCTAAGGACTCTGTGCAATCTCGTCTTGATGCTGGTATTTCATTTACAGAGTTTAGTTATATGATTTTACAATCCTATGACTTCTTAAAACTCTATGAAGATGTAGGCTGCCGACTTCAAATTGGTGGGAGTGACCAATGGGGAAATATTACAGCCGGACTTGAATTAATTCGAAAAACAGTAGAGGATGCAAAAGCATTTGGTCTAACTATACCTCTCGTGACAAAAGCTGATGGAACTAAGTTTGGAAAAACAGAAGGTGGTACAATCTGGTTAGATAAAGATAAAACGTCACCATACGAATTTTATCAATTTTGGATCAATACAGATGACCGTGATGTTGTCCGCTATTTAAAATATTTTACGTTCCTATCCAAAGAGGAAATTGAGAGTCTTGAAGCAGAAATTCAAAATGCACCTGAAAAGCGATTGGCACAAAAGACATTGGCTGAAGAAGTAACGAAATTGGTTCATGGTGAAGCTGCTTTAGAGCAAGCTATGAAAATTTCAACAGCATTATTTAGCGGTTCTATCAGTGAATTAAGTGCAGAGGAAATTAAGCAAGGCTTTAAGGATGTTCCTTCATATGAGTACAATGGGGATCCAGAGGTAGGGTTAGTTGATTTATTAGTAATGAGCAAAATTTCCCCATCTAAGCGTCAGGCACGTGAGGATATAGGAAATGGAGCTATTTATGTCAATGGTGAGAGAATCCAAGAAGTAGATGCGGTCTTAACTTCACAAAATCGAATCGAAGGTCAATTCACCGTCATCCGTCGTGGCAAGAAAAAATATTTCTTAATTAAATACTAAAATGATAAGGTGCTCCCAAGGAGCACCTTATTGAATTTATCTATGCAAAAAAAGAGGAAAGGGATAAACCCTTTCCTCTTTAGGAAGATTAACGTGAGTAGAACTCAACGATGAATGCTTCGTTAATTTCTGCTGGTAATTCAGAACGCTCTGGTAAACGAGTATATGTTCCTTCTAGCTTATCAGCATCAAAAGTTAAATATTCTGGTACGAAAGTAGTAGCTTCGATAGCTTCCTTAATTGCAACAAGGTTACGTGATTTTTCACGAACTGCAATTGTTTGACCAGGTTTTACACGGTAAGATGGAATATCAACGCGGCCACCATCTACAAGAATATGACCATGGTTAACTAATTGGCGAGCTGCACGACGAGTACGAGCAAGACCAAGACGGTAAACCAGGTTATCTAAACGTGATTCAAGAAGAATCATGAAGTTTTCACCAAGGATCCCTTGCATTTTGCTTGCATTGTTGAATGTGTTACGGAATTGACGTTCGTTCACACCATACATATGACGAAGCTTTTGCTTTTCTTGTAATTGTAAACCATATTCAGAAAGCTTTTTGCGTTGGTTAGGACCATGTTGTCCAGGAGCGTAAGGACGCTTTTCTAATTCTTTACCAGTACCACTTAATGAGATGCCAAGACGACGGGATAATTTCCAGCTTGGACCAGTATAACGAGCCATGAATGACTCCTCCTTCAATGTTTTTATTTTGTTGTAAAATAAAAACAGATGTGCTAGATGCTTTCGACTATTTTGTTTTCATGTATCTTCGCTCTAGCAGCCAAGAGTTACGTGATACACCATCTATGAGCTAGAAGCTCACGCAGAGGAACAAAATAGAACAAAAACCTAATCACATACGCTGCAATATTTTACACAACGATCATTATATGATTTTTAGTAAAGGAAGTCAAGTATCATGAAAATATACATAAAACCGCAAGATCTTTGTCTTTTTATGGAGGAAATTAGATGATTAATATGAAGATGTAATAAATTTGGATTTTTTACGATATAATAAAACATTTTTCGTGCATTTTCTATTATAATGAAAATAGTAAGTACTTATGTTAGATGGGTGATTAATCATGAAGTTTCCTAATGAAGAATTGAGATATGAGCAACTTTTTAGAGTAACCTCTAAGTTTCACTCAACCATGGATATAGATGCTGTGCTCGAAGAGGTTATGAATACATTACAAGATGTATACCCATCGTTTACATTTACCCTATTTCTTGCACATGATAATAAACGACATAACGTTATTCCTATTAAAGATATACAAGAATATGAAAATGGTGAACATTCGCTTGTTATGCAAGCGTTTGTAAACGGTACCTTGCAACATGAAAATTCAATTACTGATAAAAAATCGGTCATTTATGCCCCTTTAAAAGGAAGGCAGGGTGTTTATGGAGTCTTGCAAATCAATGCCCATTACGGATTGGTATTTCCTAAATCAGAAATCCAGTTTATTGAACTGTTGGCAAATACGGCTGGACATGCATTCGAAAATGCCCAACTCTACCAACAGTCGAAACAATTAATTGCTGATCTACAATTAATTAATGAAACTTCACATAAACTAAATTCTAATTTGCGATTAACAGATACAATGACATTCATGACATCTCAAATCAAAGCCTCCTTCGGCGCAAATGAAGTAGGCTTCTTATTACAATCGAATGGACAAATAGAGGTACTTCCAGGAAGTACTACTTTTTTTGAAGAAGGACATGGCGAGCAATATATTTTATACTGCCTTGATCGAATATTAACAGAAAAAGAAACTCTATTCATAGGGGATTTACAGGTGGATCCGGCATTTGGCAAATCCGTCTATCGTTCTATGATGTCTGTTCCAATTGTACAACGCAGTGAAATTTTAGGTGTTGCCATTGTTTTACATGAACTACCTTATTTCTTTTCTTTTGATAAGTTTAAACTCCTGCAATCCTTGATTTATCATTCATCATTGGCTTTTACAAATTCGATCCTTCGGGAAGAACTCGAAAAATTGGTTATCACCGATTATTTAACCAAACTTTATTCCCGAAATCACTTAGAGGATTGTGTACACAAATCATTGGAAACAGATGCTTTTGGTACGTTTATACTAATTGACATTGATGATTTCAAAGGTATTAATGATACTTATGGTCATCAGGTTGGGGACGAAGCAATTATTCAAATAGCTAATCTCATTAAGGAAAATATCCGTGACAATGATATTGGAGCAAGATGGGGTGGAGAAGAACTCGCAATTTACCTGCCTAGAGTGGATTTAGCTTCAGGGATTACTGTAGCAGAAAGGCTCGGAAAAAGAGTGGAACAAAATTCAAATCCCAAAATCACAATATCTTGTGGGGTGGCTACCTGGCATAAAGAATTCAGAGAAACATTCCAAAGTTTATTCCATCGTGCAGACAATGCACTGTATGCAGCTAAACAATCAGGGAAAAATCAAGTTATTGCTAGTGAAAATAAAGTCATTGAAGGGCATCTATAAAGGAATCGGGTTCCGATTCAGGGTGTAAAATAGTAAATTCCCCTACATTTTTAGCGTGAATTCACATACGAATTCACGCTTTAATTTTTATTGATAAAGAATGTTCCAGAATACTTAAACTTCGGACACCCCTGGTCTGAAAGTGGCATCCCGAGTCCGAAGATGTCTAGACTTCGGACACACCGGTGAATGAATCTGACATGTCGAGTCCGAAGATCTTTAGACTTCGGACACAGCGTGCATGAATCTGGCATGTCGAGTCCGAAGATCTTTAAACTTCAGACACTCTCGTGCTAAATTAGCGTCCCCGAGTCCGAAGATACCTAGACTTCGGACACACCGGGCATGAATCTGGCATGCCGAGTCCGAAGATCTTTAAACTTCGGACACTCTCGCGCTAAATCTGCGTCCCCGAGTCCGAAGTTGTGCTATCTTCAGACAATGATTAGCTAAATCTGCTTAGTCGAGTCCGAAGATCTCTAAACTTCGGAAATACCCAGTCTGAATCAGCCTTCCCGAGTCCGAAGATTTCTAAACTTCGGACACACCGGGCATGAATCTGGCATGCCGAGTCCGAAGATCTTTAAACTTCGGACACTCTCGCGCTAAATTAGCGTCCCCGAGTCCGAAGCTACCTAAACTTCAGCCACCCTCGCGCAAAATCAGCCCCCCGTGTCAGTAATGATTTTAATTGTTATTCGACATTAGAAATCATTCGCGTTTTGCTATGATAATTAGTCTGTTTACAACTCAAAATAGCCCCCTTCTATAATGGATGTCCTCTTTGGGAGTAACAGCGCTTTAATTCGCTATAATATAAAACCTAGTAAACCTCTGTGAAAATAGAAAACGCTTTCAATACAACCTTTCTTGTCATATGCTAATGGTATAGTCAAAAGTTTTAAGGGGGATAAGGGGAGCATGAGCAATGAAAGTAAATACTTTGACACTTTAGCAATACATGGTGGCGGAACAACTTCTCCAAATGGGAGTTTAACACCACCACTTTACCAAACATCAACTTTTACATTTGAATCAGCTGAACAAGGAGAAGCTCGTTTTGCTGGTGCGGATGAAGGATATATATATTCAAGATTAGGGAACCCAACAGTTAAAATTTTAGAAGAAAGAATTGCTCTCTTAGAGGGAGGGGAAGCAGGGCTTTCATTTGGATCGGGGATGGCGGCTGTTTCAGCTGTGTTATTTGCATTAACAAAATCCGGTGATCATATCCTCTGTTCACAGGGACTGTATGGGTGTACATTTGGTCTCCTACAGATGATGAACGAGAAGTACAATATTGAACATGATTACAGTGATATGGATGATGAAGAGGAAATTCTATCAAAAATTACTCCACAAACGAAACTAATCTACATTGAGACACCAATTAATCCAACTATGAAACTCATTGATTTACAAATGGTTGTTAAGATTGCGAAACAGCTTAATATCCCAGTTGTCGTGGACAATACTTTTAGTTCACCGTATTTGCAGCAACCTATTAAATTGGGCTGTGATATTGTGATACACAGTGCTACAAAGTATATTGGAGGACATGGTGATGTTATCGCAGGTCTTGTCGTTGGCAAAAAAGATTTTATTCAACAGGTGGCAATGACAACGAAAAAGGATATTGGTGGTATTATGTCACCATTTGATGCATGGCTTTTACTTCGTGGGCTAAAAACACTGCCAGTAAGGATGGACCGCCACTGCGATAATACAGAAAAAATCGCATTCTCACTCAAAGAGCATAATAATGTGGAGCAAATTTTTTATCCCGGTGATATAGAAAGTCCAGCGTACGAGATTATGAAAAAACAAATGAGTAAGCCAGGTGGACTTATATCTTTTACAATTAAAGGCACAAAGAAAGATGCGCAAAACGTTCTAAATCGACTGAAGTTGATCAAAATTGCTGTTAGCTTAGGTGATACAGAGACTCTCATTCAGCATCCAGCAACAATGACACATTCTGTTGTGCCAGAGGAATCTCGATTGAAAATGGGGATTATGGATAATTTGATTCGACTTTCGGTAGGATTAGAAGCATGGGAAGATATTTGGGATGATTTAAATCAAGCGTTAAACGGATAAGGAGAACAAGTCTAGAGGTCTAGCGACTCATAAATACGGGCAAATCAAAAAGCCAGGGAGGACAAAAATCCTCACTGGCTCGTTTTATTTGCCAAGTTCCAGGTGCCGGCTGCTCTCTGATCTTTGCCGATCGTCTCGGAAGGTAAAAGGCACCTTCTGTCAGCGCTCATCTTATGCTTGTCGCCTAAAGCTTAGCACCTTGCACATTTCTATAGATGTTTTTCTAAAACCTTCACAAATTCTTCAAGACATTGTTGGTCTACTTCATCAAAACGTTCTTTGATTGGACTGTCGATATCTAACACACCAAATACTTCACCATTTTTCATAATTGGAACAACAATTTCTGATTGGGAAGCACTATCACATGCAATATGACCAGGGAATAGATGAACATCTGCCACTCTCTCAGTCTTTCTATTTTGGGCGGCAGTGCCACAAACCCCACGTCCCATCTTAATTCTCACACACGCAGGTAGGCCTTGGAATGGTCCTAGAATAAGTTCATCTTCTTTCTTTATATAAAAGCCAACCCAATTGACATTATCTAAAAATTGGTTAAGTAATGATGATGCATTTGCTAAATTGGCTATTTGATCTTGTTCGCCTTCAAGCAAAGCTTGCAACTGTTTTGTTACCAGTTTATAGTCTTCTGCTTTATTACCTTTGTATTGTTCGACATGAAACATTATGATTCCCCTCCATTTGAGTAATACCTACATAAATTATATTAAATGATAGCTTAAAGCGCGTGACTTGTCGATAAATTCTTAAAGGAATCCACCTTAGCATATCGAAATCTATACTATATTAAGGGTAAGGTGGGTTGGTTATGAAAAGTAAAACAATGAAACAAAAAGTTATTGAGTCGTCCGTATTCTTATTTAATACAAAAGGCTTTGATGGAACAACAGTACGTGAAATTGCGAAAAGAGCAAATTGTAATGTCGCTAATATCTCCTACTATTTTGGAAATAAGGAAGGTTTACTAGAACATTTAGTTTCTTCTTACCTAGAGGGATATTTAACTATTGTCGAGCATGCCTATATTGAATTAGATAACAGAACGGCAAGAGAATGTTTATTGCTTGCGGTCAGAGGGATTATGGAATACCAAAAGGATAATCGTCACTTATCACGTTTTGTCCAAAGGGAAATTACATTTGATACCACTTTGATTCGTGAAATCATGACCACCTATATGGCGAAAGAAAAATATTATTTCCAAGCCATTTTTGAAACAGGTATAAAACAACAGGAATTTGCCCTTGTTCCAATCCCTTATGCCATCATGCAATTAAAGGGGATGTTATCTATGCCTTATCTACACCCTCAATATATGTCGGAAGTTTTACATTTAATGCCTTATGAGTTGTATGTTAGTGAACAATATTGTCATGAAATAGAGAAATGGGTAAACACGACCATTTGTAAACAACCTCAAACGGTAAAAAGCAAAGTAACTCAGATTCCCGTTAATATCTAGTTGGTGACACTAACAAAGCATCTTTAATTAGATGTTCAAATCCTTGATTTAAATCCTTCCTGCTATGGGCATCGGAACCATAGACGAGAGGGATTTTTCGTTTTATTGCCTCTTTAATGATTTTTTCTGGTGGATAAACCTCTCGACAAAGTGGTTTATTAATACCAGCACCATTATAATCCAATGCTAATCCAAGTTCTGCAATTTGGTCGAGTATTGAGTGAATTTTGTCATCGAATTGCTTGGATACCGGGAATTTCTTTTGAAACTTATGCACAAGTGTAATATGGCCAATCCTTTTTGGCTTAAATTGACCTAGGTTTGCCGTTATAGAACGCGCCAAAGTATCATAATAAGCTTCATAGACCGCCTCAACTGAGGAAAAGTCACTGATCATAGTCGCAAACGTGTCAGGACTATAATCGAGGCAATAATACTGATCTTGTTTTTTTAAAAAATGAACAGAGAGAATGCTATCATTCAAATAGCGACCATACTCATTCAAAAAAGTCCTTGTGTCCTCTTCATATCCCTCAATATAGTCGACCTCTAATCCAATATTGATTTTAATATCTGATGCAAACTTTTTTTGAAGCTCGGTTAATACAGAAAAATAGATTTCTAGCTGATTTTCGTCCATTCCACTGTCCTGTTGAGGTGTGGGATCGTTAAATCGTGACGGAAGTGGTGCATGTTCTGTGAACGATATTTCATTAAACCCTAACTGTAGAGCACGGGCAATGTAATCCTCAAATGGGTCCTTTGTACCATGCGGGCAAAAGGGTGTATGGATATGACCATCTGCTTTCATCGACAAATCCCTCTTTTTTATATAAATTTTGTAAAAAATTTTAAAAGTTTTAGTCAAAAATTGTCGTTTACATGGTATCATAAATACAATAAAAAAACATTTGATTTGATATTATATATAAAAGTTAAAAACTAATATACATAAATGTCTAGAACGAGATTGATTGTGGGAGCAAGGAGGCCAAATTATGGAAATCATAATCGGCATAATCGTAGTAGCAAGTGTAGTAACTATTTTTGGGTTTTATTCGAGAAAAAAGATATATAAAGATGTTGATAGGCTTGAAGCTTGGAAGATAGATATGATGAATCGGCCAGTCACAGATGAAATAGCTAAAGTAAAAGAGCTTAATATGACTGGTCAAACTGAAGAACTATTTGAACGTTGGAGAAAGCAATGGGATGAAATTGTCACTGTTGCTCTTCCAGATGTTGAGGAATTATTATTTGATGCTGAAGACTTAGCTGATAAATATCGTTTTGGGAAAGCAAAACGGGTACTTGCCCAAATTGAGGCAATCTTAAATGATGCTGAAAGCAATATCGCCATTATTTTAGACGAGCTTAAGGATTTAGTTGGCAGTGAGGAAAAAAATCGTGTTGAGGTTGATGAACTAAACCAACAGTATCGGGAACTTAAAAAGAATCTACTTGCGCATAGACATACTTTTGGACGTGCTGAAATACAGCTTGAAATGAATCTAGAAGATGTTTATGGGAAATTTAAAGAATTTGAAGAAGCAACGACGAATGGAAATTACTTTGAGGCAAGAGAAATTGTTCTCCTGATTAAGGATGCGCTATCCGTAACGAAGCAACAAATGGATGATATCCCTCACTTATTACATGAATGCCAAAGTACAATTCCAAATCAGTTAAATGAACTTTCTGAAGGATACAGCCAAATGGAACAGGAGGGCTATTCTCTAAAGCACCACCAAATTGAGAAAGAAATTGAAAGAATGCGAGAGCAATTATCCCAACATATTTCTCTTATCGAAGAGCTTAAGCTTGAAGATGTGAAGAAGGGAATTGAAGAAGCACGAGAGTCGCTCGAAACAATCTATGATTTACTGGAAGCTGAAGTAAAAGCAAATCAATTTGTGAAAAAAGAAGTTGAGAAAATCGAACAAGATTTAGAGGACTTAATTGAAGGCAGTAAAAGCACAGAAGAGGAAACTACCTTTGTTCAACAAAGCTATCATTTAAATGAAAATGATATTGAACAACACCGGAATATTGTAAAACAAATTAAACAACTGGTTAAGCAATATGTATCTGTTCAATCAAAGCTTGAAGCGGAGCAAATTGCCTATTCTCTAATCAAAACGGAGTTAGAAGAGGTGTACGGTAAGATACAGGATGTGAAGGAAGAGCACTTACAATTTTCAGAAATGCTGAAAACACTTCGTAAGGATGAACTTCATGCAAGAGAACAAATTTCGGAAATGAAGAAGCAACTTACAGATGCGAGACGACTTATCTCAAAAAGTAATATCCCTGGTCTGCCAGTAAAATATGCTGAACTCGTTTCGGAAGCAAGATTGTCTCTTACACAAGTAATGAATAGTCTCGAAGAAAAACCACTTAATATGAATACGGTCAATCAAACATTACAAAATGCGTCTGATTTAGTTTCACAGACATATAAGCAAGCAGAAGAAATGATTGAGCAAGTATATCTTGCAGAAAAGGTCATCCAATATGGAAACCGATATCGAAGCAGGGATCAAAAAATGGCAGTTAGTTTACTTGAAGCTGAGAAATCTTTTAGAAATTATGAATATGCACTTGCATTAGAACAAGCTGCAACAGCAATTGAAGATGTAGATCCTGGAGCGTTGAAAAAAATTGAAGTTTTACTTGAAGATGATTCTAAGTAAAGGGCCTCAAATTGGGGTCCTTTTCCTTTTTTTATTTTATAAATGTATGTTATCATTTTGTTTGCAAAATATCGCATAGTAGGGGTAATAAGATGATTTATTTAGATAATAGTGCAACAACAAAACCTTTTGATGATGTAATTGATTCCTATATAAAAGTTGCAAAAAAATATTTTGGCAATCCCTCTTCCTTACATGGAATAGGTGGACAAGCTGAAAAGCTATTAAGTCAATCCCGGAACCAGATTGCTTCCCTTTTACAGGTAAAGCCACAGGAAATTATTTTTACATCTGGAGGATCTGAAGGGAATAATTTTGCGATTAAAGGAATTGCATTACAATACAGTAATCGAGGCAAACATATTATTACAACATCAATAGAGCATCCTTCTATAACTGAGGCATGCAAGCAATTATTAGAATTTGGATTTGATATCACCTATCTTCCAGTAGACGAAAAGGGTGTTGTTTCGATTGAAGATTTAAGAAATTCAATTCGTGAAGATACGATCTTAGTTTCTATCATCCATGTAAATAATGAAGTAGGGACCATTCAACCGATTGAAGTAATTGGAAAACTTCTAGAAAATTACCCGAAGATTATTTATCACGTTGATCATGTACAGGGAGTGGGTAAAACCCATCTAGATTTTAATAAGGCAAAACTTGATTTATGTACGATTTCGGGACATAAGTTTAATGGGCTTAAAGGAACAGGGGTTTTATTCGTCCGTCAAGGTGTTAGAATTAAGGCTTTAATCGGTGGCGGTGACCAAGAAATGCAAAAAAGGGCGGGAACTGAAAATGTCGCAGGTTTTGTAGCCCTTGCCAAGGCATTAAGGTTGACCATAGAGAATAGAGATCGAAATATTAAACATCTAAATCGACTAAAAGAAACCATTATTGATCAATTATCAAGGTTGAATGGTATTACAATACACACACCTGAGGCTAGCAGTGCCCCACATATCATCAATTTCTCGGTTAACGGTTTAAAGCCTGAAGTATTTGTTCATTTATTAGAAGAGAAGGAGATTTACGTTTCAACAACCTCCGCATGCTCATCCAAAAATAATGAACCTAGTAAAACATTGCTTGCGATGGGAGTGCATGAAGCCCTAGCTAATAGTTCAATACGAATCAGCCTGTCGCATCAAAACAAACTAGAAGAGATTCCGATTTTAATAAATGCTATTGAACATGCAATAAAGAAATTACAACATGTAATGGGGGAACAAAATGGAATATGATCACATTCTAATACGATTTGGTGAAATTACTACAAAAGGTCGAAATCGTAATCATTTCATTAATAAACTTTTAAATAATATAAAAAGGAAGCTTACTGATTACAAAGGTATTACATTTGAAAAAACAAGAGATCGAATTTATATAAAGTTAAATGGAGAACCACATGAAGGAATTGTGGAAGTTCTCAAAAATATTATTGGAATTCAATCCTTTAGTCTTGCTTTAAAGGTTGAAAGTGAAATCGAAAAAATAAAAGATGGTGTCTTAGCTGCCATTAAACAACTAGATCATCAAGGAAAGACCTTTAAAATATCTGCACGACGATCAGATAAAAGTTTTGCACTTGATTCCAATCAATTGAATTATGAATTAGGGAGTCATATTTTAAAGAATACCGAGGAAATCTACGTAAATGTGCACACTCCTGATATCAATATCCGTGTTGAAGTACGAAAGGAAGCCACTTATATTACCTTTAAAGATGAAAAAGGTGTAGGGGGACTTCCAGTTGGTTCAAGCGGGAAAGCGATGCTTATGCTGTCGGGTGGTCTTGACAGCCCTGTTGCCGGTTATTTATCCATGAAGAGGGGATTAACAATTGAGGCTGTACATTTTCATAGCCCCCCATATACAAGCGACCGTGCACGCCAAAAGGTGATTGATCTCGCACAGCAACTTACTGAATTTTCGGGAACGGTTAAATTGCACATCGTCCCTTTCACGGACATTCAGATAACGATACAAAGACAAATTCCTGAAAACTATACGCTAATTTCAACTAGACGAATGATGTTACGAATCACAGATGAAATAAGAAGAAGACGTAATGCACTTGCGATTGTAACTGGTGAAAGCCTTGGTCAGGTGGCAAGTCAGACATTAGAGAGTATGCATGTCATCAACAACGTAACCAGTACACCAATTATTCGTCCACTTGTTACTGTAGATAAATTTGATATTATTGATATGGCTAAGAAAATCAATACACATGATATCTCAATTCGTCCATTTGAAGATTGTTGTACCATTTTTACACCTTCAGCTCCCAAAACAAGACCAAAGCTAGAAAATGTAACTCATTATGAAAGCTACACTGATTTTGAGAGCTTGATTGAAAAAGCCGTTAATGAAACGGAAATCATTACTTTAGATGGATCTAAGAAAGAAGAAATAGAAGACTTATTCTAATAGAAAATCATTCTATTGTTGTGAACATTTACCAGTAGTTTACATGTATTGTGCCATGTGATTTTACACATTATATACTCACAAGGAGGTGAAGTCACATGGCAAACAACAACAACAGCAACCAACTATTAGTAGCTGGTGCACAACAAGCAATTGACCAAATGAAATATGAAATCGCTTCTGAATTTGGTGTAAACCTTGGTGCTGATACAACTTCTCGTGCTAACGGATCTGTTGGTGGAGAAATCACTAAGCGTTTAGTTTCTTTCGCTCAACAACAAATGGGCGGAGGTAACTTCTAAAAACAAAAAAATAGATGGCTACAAGGACGGGTTCATTCCCGTCCTTTTTTGTATTTTGAAAAAATTAAAATCAGATATTATAACCAGGTCACAATTTTTTCACAAAACCCCTCCAAATTGTTTGAAATTTTTTATATAATTAGAAGATAAAGATTGAGGAGGAATGATTGTGAAAAGAGAAGATTTACTTGCACCCTTACGGTATAACCTTGTTCAGGAAATTGAAAAATATGCAAAAGATCCTAAAAAAATTGCGTTGAAATGGGAAGATGAGCAGGGAAGCAAAAAGGAAATTACATACGTTGACCTCTTCAAGAATGTAAATAAAATTGGGAATACATTTATCAACAATGGTCTTAACAAAGGGGATAAGGTATTAGTTATTATTCCGAGATTAGTGGAAGCATATATGGTTTATTTAGGGGCGTTAAAAGCTGGACTAGTTGTCATCCCTAGCTCAGAAATGCTTCGTACAAAAGATCTTCAATACCGAATCACTCATGGCGATGTAAAAGCCATTATTAGCTATCACCCTTATTGTGATCAATTTTCATCTATCGAAAAGATTGAGCAAATCCAGAAGTTTGCAGTTGGCGATAAGGTGGCAGAGTGGGTTTCTTTAGAAGAGGAAATGCAAAGTCAATCTGAAAAACTTGCAGCAGCCCAAACAAGCAAGGATGATATGGCGTTCCTTTCCTATACTTCCGGAACAACTGGTAATCCGAAAGGTGTTGTTCACACACATGGCTGGGCATATGCACATTTAAAAACAGCAGCTCCATACTGGTTAAGCATTAGTGAATCGGATACGGTATGGGCAACAGCGGGACCTGGCTGGCAAAAATGGATTTGGAGTCCATTTCTTTCAACTTTAGGTAGTGGCGCTACTGGATTCGTGTATAACGGGAAATTTGATCCAAATAAATATTTGCAATTGTTAGGTTCGTATAATATTAATGTGTTATGTTGTACACCAACAGAATATCGACTTATGGCAAAGGTTGAGAATTTGTCTGATTACTCACTTCCAGATTTGCATAGTGCTGTATCAGCAGGAGAGCCGTTAAATCGTGAAGTGATTGACACCTTTAGAAGAGAGTTTAATATCGAGGTACGCGATGGTTACGGTCAAACCGAAAATACTCTTTTAGTAGGAGTACTAAAAGGAATGACAATAAAACCTGGTTCAATGGGCAAGCCTACACCTGGTAATAATGTTGAAATTGTCGATGAGTTTGGTAAGCCTTGTGGTGTTGGTGAGGTGGGGGATATTGGTGTTCATGTGAACACACCTGCCCTTTTTAAAGAATATTACAAGGATCCTGAAAGAACATCCTTGCAATTTAGAGGCGATTACTATATTACAGGTGACAAAGCGAAAAAAGATGAAGATGGCTATTTCTGGTTTGAGGGACGTGCCGATGATATTATCATTAGTTCAGGATACACAATTGGGCCATTTGAGGTAGAAGATGCACTCGTAAAACATCCTTCTGTAAAAGAGTGTGCGGTTGTAGCAAGTCCAGATGAAATTCGAGGTAATATTGTCAAAGCATTTGTTGTATTACGTGACGGTATAACTTCCAACGAGGAGCTCGTCAAAAATCTACAAGAACATGTAAAGCAATTGACAGCACCATATAAATATCCTAGAAAAATTGAATTTGTAAGTGACTTACCAAAAACAACTTCAGGAAAAATCAGAAGAATTGAGCTTAGACAGGCTGAATCAGCAAAAGCAAAAGCATAATCCTATACACAAAAAAGCAGCTAGTATTTTTACTATCTGCTTTTTGCATGCTAAAGTAAGCTTAAATTAGTAGAGATAGTAGGTGTGAAAATGGGAACTCTTTGGACGGGCGGAAGAATATACACAATGGAAGGTAAACACGCTGCGGTAGAAGCTGTCTTTGTGGAAGACGGCATCATTGTTGATACAGGATTATTATGTGATTTAGAAAAGCGATATAAAAATAGAATTTCAAGAGTAACCGATTTAAAAGGGAACACGATGTTTCCAGGTTTTGTTGATAGCCACATGCATCTTATTGGCCACGGGGAAAAGTTAATGAAACTGGATTTTTCGGAAATGACATCTTCCCAGGAAATTGCGACTTCCATACAAGAGTATGTAAAAGATAAACCTGAAGGTGAATGGATTATTGGAGAAGGATGGAACGAAAATCAGCTTCCTGACAGAAAGATATTTCATCGCAAGGAGTTAGATGAACTCTCCCCCCATAATCCACTCATGTTAAAAAGAATTTGCCGGCATGCAATTGTCGTGAATACAAAGGCACTAGAATTAGCTGGCATCACGGAACATACCCCGAACCCTGAGGGTGGCATTATTGTACGAGATACAGAGGGACATGCTACAGGTTATTTATTGGATCAGGCTCAGGAACTCGTAAAAAATGTAATTCCGCAGGTAACTGAAGACTACATTCAAAGTGCACTTCGTTTATCCATCAAGGATTGTCTAAGCAAAGGTCTAGTTGGAGGACATACAGAGGATTTAAATTACTACGGGGGATTTGAGCGAACATATGGAGGATTTCTAAAAGTAATCAAAGATGAAGGAATCAAATTTAGAACAAATCTTTTAGTTCATCATGAAGCTGTTAATGACATGCACGGTTTAGGATATGCATATGGAGATGGGGACAATCTTGTAGAGCTTGGTGCAATGAAAATTTTTGCAGATGGTTCACTTGGTGGTAGAACGGCCTTATTAAGTCATCCTTATAATGATTCACCAGAGACGTCTGGTGTAGCAATCCACTCATTAGAAGAACTTAAAAAACTTGTTCAAAAAGCTAGGAGCTTTAAGATGCCTGTTGCTATCCATGCGATTGGTGACCTGGCTTTTGAATATGTCTTGGATGCAATAGAAGAATTACCGCCATTACAAAATCATCGTGATCGTTTGATTCACGCGCAAATATTACGGAAAGAACTAATCGACCGTGCGAAACAACTGCCACTTATTCTTGATATACAGCCAAGGTTTGTTGTATCAGATTTTCCATGGGTAATTGAAAGAATTGGAGAAATGAATATGGAATATTGCTATGCATGGAAGACATTGATACAAGAGGGCTTACATTGTGCAGGTGGATCAGATGCTCCAATTGAACCGATTGACCCCATTCTCGGTATTCATGCTGCTGTTACCAGAAAAAAACCAGGTGGAGATGAGGTGTACATGCCCGAACAAAAACTCTCGGTCTTCGAGGCGGTACAGTTATTTACCACAGGAAGTGCATATGCTGTTGGAAAAGAAGAGTGTATGGGTAAGATTGCACCCGGATTTAAGGCTGACTTTACAATACTCGATCAAGATATCTTACATATAAATGAAGATGATATTCTGGCTACAAATGTGAAGATGACGGTTGTTGACGATACAATCATGTTTGAAAAATAATGAAAAGACCAAGCATTGGCTTGGTCTTAAAACTTTGATTCCTTTTTTATAAAAAGGTGCGTTTTACCTTTTCCCAGAATGAATTATCCTTTAATTTTACTGTTTTAATTCTTTTTTCACTCAACTTAATGTCGATTTGTTTTACATTGCGGATGCTGAGTGCTTCATTATCCATACCTATTGAAGGAAAATCATTTCCATCCTGGACATCACGTAAAGTTAATTTTCTCGCGCCACTTAAAATAAACGGAGAACCTAATGTTCGATACTGGTTATTATTTAAGGATGCCAGTTCAGTGACCTGCATACAAGGAAGCAGTGGGTCAACAACTGCACCTCTAACTGATTTATTATACGCGGTGCTGCCGGTTGGAGTAGAGATAATCATTCCATCGCCACGGAATGTCTCAAAATGCAAATCATCAATATACACATCCAACACAAAGGTTTTAATGATTCCGGAACGAATGGAGCATTCATTTAAACAATAAAAAGATGGATTATCATCAACTTTCACTTCAAGAATTGGATAACGGCGAACTTCAATTTTTTCATTTAACATCGCTTCAACCATTTTATCTGTTTCGTCTGCATGGAAATCACAATAGAGGTTTAAAGCTCCAGTTGTTGAAATTCCAACATATAGACAGTCTTGGCGGAAATTTGTCTTGCGAACTGCCTGAAGGAAAGTTCCATCTCCTCCAATACTAACAATGACATTTGCTTTTTTAGCATCATCTACAATTGTAAATTGATGCTCCTTTGCAATCTGATTCAATTTCTCTACATATTCAATAATTTTATCTTCTTTCCGATAAAAGAAGTAGACGTTACGACGATCCATGTAATTACCTCCCAGTGATTTTCAAATGATGGCTATAAAGGTACATATGTATCTATTTTAGTTTAACAATAAAATGAAACCATTTTGGATTTGATTCGTATTTATTTTTGAACAATTCGTGAATAGTATCCATAAATCTAGGAGGAAAAGAAATGAATGGGAAACGATGGGCAGCTTTAGGGATTGCTGCGGTCATATTTGTATTTTCGATCTTTTTTAATTTTGCAACTAACTTAGCCTCGAAAAATTTTAGTAATTTTTCAGATGAGATTTTGGGGGCATCCAATGAAGAATTTCTCGAAAATGTTGTAATCGAAGGAAAGGGAATGAATAAGATTCTCGTTCTATCTGTTAATGGAGTGATTCAAGACACAGGTGATGTCACTTCTTTTTTCCAATCAGCTGGTTATCAGCATCAATCATTTCTAAAAATGATTGAAAAAGCTGAAGAGGATAAAACTGTAAAGGGTATTATTCTAAAGGTTAATTCACCAGGTGGTGGTGTTGTTGAAAGTGCGGAAATACATAAAAAGTTAACGGATCTAAAAGAAGCTACAGATAAACCAATTTATGTATCGATGGGCGCTATGGCTGCTTCTGGCGGTTATTACATCTCTGCTCCAGCTGATAAAATATTTGCTACACCTGATACAATGACTGGCTCTTTAGGAGTTATAATGCAAGGGGTCAATTTTAGTGAACTTGCTGAAAAATATGGTGTAAAATTTGAAACAATCAAAAGTGGACCATACAAGGATATCATGTCTTCATACCGTGACATGACGGACGAAGAGAGACAAATCATGCAAACGATGGTCGATAATGCGTATCAAGGGTTTGTGGATGTAATTGCAGATGGACGTAATATGTCAGAGTCCGAAGTTCGTAAAATTGCAGACGGACGCATCTATGATGGCAGGCAAGCAAAGGAAAATCATTTAATCGATGAATTAGGATACTTTGAGGATACGGTTGAAGCAATGAAGAAGGACTATGATCTTGGGGATATTAATGTTGTTGAGTACACAGCTAATTTTGGCTTTGGATCTCTATTCTCTATGAGTGCAAAAAAAATCTTTAGTGATGACATCGAAATGGCAACCATGGTTCATTTACTATCACAGCCAAATTCACCTAGAATGATGTATTTGTATGCAGAATAGGGGGGAACCAAATTGAATATGGATCTTACACACGAAGGAGCACAGGGAGATAATTATATTCCCGATCATACATCCCGTCCAGTTACCAAAGCCACAACTCGCTATGCGGGCTTTTGGATGCGTTTTTGGGCATACTTATTAGATCTTGTTGTGATTGGAAGTATAAACCGTATCCTTATATATCCAATATTTAGAGCTTTAGACATTCCATTATCTGATAGTGATATGTTTAGTGCTGCAGCAATTGCAACGGCGGTTGTTTTTTATCTGTATTTTGTGCTGATGACAAAGTTTTTTAGTCAAACACTCGGGAAAATGGTATTTGGTATAAAGGTTGTAACCCTCGAGGAACAACCGCTTACTTGGATGACAGTTCTTTTTAGGGAGTTCATAGGTCGATATATCTCAAAGCTTTTCTTTATAGGTTATTTAATTGTTGCTTTTCTTCCCAAAAAGCAAGGAATTCATGATTTACTTTCAGATACAACTGTTATACATGTAGCAAAGTAAAGGTAGGGTGTCCAACATGGACACTCTTTTTTTTATAAACACATTCCCATAGAACCCCTTTTTATGTATTTTTCACCATCCAGTAGGTGATAACTAAACATTGAAAGGGAGTGCGTGTCATGAAGTGGCTCTTATTCGTTGTATTATTTCTAGTCCTACTACTTCTACTAATAATGATTTCGAGGCTAAAAATCTATATAGAAGCAAACCACTTAAGGGACGATGACCATATTAAAATAAGATTCAGCATTTGGTTTGGGCTGATTAGATATACGATTAATGTTCCTATGGTTGCTGTCGACAAGGAATCCCCGAGCATTGTTTTTAAAAAGGAACAGAAAGCAAGCGTATCGACTGGTGCAAATAAGAAAAAAGAAAAATTTTCGGTTAAAAATTTGTTAGCAGATTATCATGACTCTAAATTAATTTTAAGCAGGGTTATTGATATGATTCCAATTGTTAGAAGCTTTTTAAAGAAAATATCGGTGACAAAATTTGAATGGCATTCCCATATAGGTGTAGGTGATGCTGCTCATACAGGGGTACTTACTGGGCTTGGTTGGTCTATTAAAGGAACGATTGTGGGTTTGATTAGTCACCATCTCAATCTCAAAACTCATCCTGATTATTCGATTACGCCTTCATTCCAGTTTGTTGTTTCTGAAACAAGTCTAAGATGCATGTTTCATTTCCGTATCGGGCATGCTATGGTGGCAGGAATCAGAGTGATTAAAAGGTGGCGAGGAGGAATTCCTAAATTTAATTCCCCAACCCTCTCAAAGCTCAACGAAACCGATTCGGATAAAAAATCAGTCTAGAATGTCAGGAGGAATTTAATATGTCTGATCATCCAATACAGGGTTTAATGAAAACCGCAATGGAAAACTTAAAGCAGATGATTGATGTAAATACAATTATTGGTGACCCTGTTGAAACACCTGATGGGAGCGTGATTTTAACGGTCTCAAAGGTTGGCTTTGGATTTGCTGCAGGAGGTAGTGAGTTTAAAGGACAAGGTGAGGGTGGAAAAGATAGCGGTGGTGGAGGTGGAGACCAACAGCAACAACAACAACAGGGATCCAAACTCCCATTCGGTGGAGGAAGTGGTGGTGGAGTTTCAATTACACCAATCGCTTTTTTAATTGTTAGTGCAAACGGTGTGAAAATGCTTCATCTTGATGAAAGCACTCATTTATATGAAAAACTACTTGAACTTGCACCACAGGCAGTTGAAAAAATCCAACAAATGTTAAAAAAGAATAACCAAGACCAACAAAATCAAGACAAAAAATCTGATTTTGACATATAAAAACTTTGCGAGTTAACTGGACACACAGTTAACTCCTTTTTGTGGTGATTTAACAAGGGTATGGCTGCGTTGAAGGACTTTACATTGGGTTCGTCGATAAGTACGGTCCTTCATGGTGGCTATGAAGAGGATTCAACCCAAGAATCATCCTGTAATTCCTCTTCATTCGGCTTATGAAGAGGATTCCGTCCAAGAATCATCCCGCATATCCCCTTCATTCAGCCTATGAAGAGGAATCAACCCAAGAATCATCCTGCAATTCCTCTTCATTCGGCTTATGAAGAGGATTCCGTCCAAGAATCATCCTGCATTTCCTCTTCATCAGGCTTATGAAGAGGATTCCGTCCAAGAATCATCCCGCATATCCCCTTCATTCAGCTTATGAAGAGGATTCAACCCAAGAATCATCCTGCATTTCCTCTTCATCAGGCTTATGAAGAGGATTCCGTCCAAGAATCATCCCGCATATCCCCTTCATTCAGCTTATGAAGAGGATTCAACCCAAGAATCATCCTGCATATCCCCTTCATTCAGCTTATGAAGAGGAATCAACCCAAGAATCATCCTGCATATCCCCTTCATTCAGCTTATGAAGAGGATTCAACCCAAGAATCATCCTGCATATCCCCTTCATTCAGCTTATGAAGAGGATTCAACCCAAGAATCATCCTGTAATTCCTCTTCATTCGGCTTATGAAGAGGATTCCGTCCAAGAATCAGCCTTCATTTCCTCTTCATCAGGCTTATGAAGATGATTTCGCCCAAGAATCATCCCGCATATCCCCTTCATTCAGCCTATGAGGAGGATTCAACTCAAGAATCATCCTGCATATCCCCTTCATTCAGCTTATGAAGAGGATTCAACCCAAGAATCATCCCGCATATCCCCTTCATTCAGCCTATGAAGAGGATTCAACCCAAGAATCATCCTTCATTTCCTCTTCATCCGGCTTATGAAGAGGATTCCGTCCAAGAATCATCCCGCATTTCCTCTTCATCCGGCTTATGAAGAGGATTCCGCCCAAGAATCATCCCGCATTTCCTCTTCATCAGGCTTATGAAGAGGATTCCGTCCAAGAATCATCCCGCATATCCCCTTCATTCAGCTTATGAAGAGGATTCCGTCCAAGAATCAGCCTTCATTTCCTCTTCATTCAGCTTATGAAGAGGATTCCGCCCAAGAATCATCCTGCATTTCCTCATCATCCGGCTTATGAAGAGGATTCCAACCAAGATTCTGATTGCCTTTCCCTTTCATCCAAACTAATTAAGTGCGTATTAAATTTTTTCGCCTATTCTCAAATTCAGGCCCCAAAACCCTACTCTACTAAACCCACTGACACTAAGAAAAAGGAACCTAATACCTCAAAACCTCTATACTTACTTCCTGCTAGAACCGATATAAAAAACTGACTAAACACAAGGATTTACTTAACAAATATAAAAGCAAATAATTGCAATTGTGGGAGATAAAAGATATGATTTACACTGTACATAAAAATTTAAGGAGGATTTTGGTAAAATGGCAAATATCACATTTAAAAACAATCCAGTCACTTTATTGGGGAATGAAGTAAAAGTTGGGGACAAGGCTCCTGATTTTACTGTATTAGCAAACGATTTATCACCAGTCTCACTTGCAGACTCAAAAGGATCTGTTCGTTTAATTAGCGTTGTACCATCACTTGATACAGGTGTATGTGATGCACAAACTCGTCGTTTTAACGAAGAAGCAGCCGGTCTAGATAATGTTAAAATCTTAACAGTCAGTGTTGATTTGCCATTTGCACAAAAACGTTGGTGTGGTGCAAACGGTATTGAAAATGTTCAAACTCTTTCCGACCACCGTGATCTTTCTTTCGGAGAAGCTTATGGTGTAGCAATTCAAGAGCTACGCTTATTGGCTCGAGCAGTATTTGTTGTTGATAGCAACGATACTGTAACATATGTGGAATACGTTAGTGAAGCAACAAACCATCCAAACTACGAAGCAGCCCTAGAAGCAGCAAAAGCAGCTAACTAATAGATTAAAACGAAGAGGATCCCAATCATGTTTGGGGTTCTTTTTTTAACTTTGTTGAACTACACCACGATTTCTTTTAAAATAGAGTGATATGTCGAGAGTTCGAAAAAAGGAGTAAAACAATGGCACAATTATCCGCAGTTGAAAAACTATTTACCGTTATCGATAACACAGCAATGATTTTGGTTGAAGAATTATCATGTACTTATCTTGAGGCAGTTGCAGAAACAGGCGAAAACCTCTTCCAAAACACGATTCTTCAGGAGGAGGTAAGTGAAATATCAAAAAAGCGTATTGAGAAAGAATACAGCCAGGTAAACCTAAAACAATATTCTGTTGAAGAAATTCGCAAAGCCTATCAGCTTGCCGCTTTAAAAGGGATGAAAGAGGCGACCCAACCAAACCATGAAATGACTCCAGATGCTGTTTCGATATTTGTTGGATACCTTGTTTCAAAATTTACAGAAGGCTGGAAGGGATTTAGTATCTTTGATCCGGCAGTAGGTACAGGAAACCTACTTACAACCGTACTCAATCAAAATCAATCAAAAGAAATTGAAGCCTCAGCTATCGATGTTGATGATCTCTTGGTTAAAGTGGCATATGTAAGTGCAAACCTGCAACAGCACTCCATTCAGTTTTATAATCAAGATAGTCTACAGCCATTATACATAGACCCAGTTGATGTGATTGTTTGTGATTTACCTGTCGGTTATTATCCGAATGATATTGGAGCGGCTAACTTTGAGCTTCATGCTAAAGAAGGTCATTCGTATGCCCATCATCTGTTCATTGAGCAAAGTCTTAAATATACGAAGGAGGGTGGCTATTTATTTTTCTTAGTTCCTAATCATTTATTTACAAGCGAATATGCTAAGGAATTAAATACATTCCTCAAAGAGAAATCCGTTATACAAGGGATGATTCAGTTACCTTTATCCTTATTTAAAAATGAAAATGCTGCTAAAAGCATCTTTGTCATTCAGAAAAAGGGGCCAGAAGTAAAGGCACCAAAGCAAGCCTTACTTGTCAATTTACCGAAGTTTTCAAATCAGACGGCAATGGCAGGTATCATTAAACAAATTGATGATTGGTTTAAACAAGAGAAACACGAAATTAAACTATAAATGTTTGAGCACGGAGACCCCACTAATGGGGTCTTTTTTTGAATTGTAGCGTTTTCTATTATCTGAATTAAAGAACTTTATGGCGAAAACGGTACCAATTAAGAACTCTCCTTGAAATGTTTTGGTACCGATGTTTAAATGAAAATGGTATCTATGAAACAATGTCGTTTTGCATAGAATAATGTAGAGTAAAAATTTACATACATGTAAAGATTTAAACAAAGGAGCGGACATAATGTCGAAAATCATTGCCATAAATGCAGGAAGCTCGTCACTTAAATTTCAACTATTTGAAATGCCGAGTGAAGAGGTTATTACAAAGGGGATCTTCGAACGGATTGGGCTTGAGAAGGGAATTTTCACAATCTCAGTTAATGATGAAAAACAAACAACTGAAACCGAAATTCCTGACCATGCTGTTGCTGTAAAAATACTCCTTGATAAACTGACAGAATTAGGGATTATTCAATCGCTGGATGAAATCGACGGAATCGGTCATCGGGTAGTTCATGGAGGAGAAACGTTTGCAGATTCAGCTGTGATTACGAATGAGGTTATCGATGAAATAGACAAGCTATCAGAATTAGCTCCATTGCATAACCCAGCTAATTTAACAGGAATTAAGGCGTTTAAAGAAGTATTACCAAATGTTCCAGCGGTAGCCGTATTTGATACAGCATTTCATCAAACAATGCCTGAGAAATCATTTTTATATAGCCTTCCTTATGATTACTATAAAGACTATGGAATTCGAAAATATGGTTTCCACGGAACATCTCATAAATACGTTTCACAACGTGCAGCTGAAATTTTAGAAAGACCTGTAGAACAGCTTCGAATATTGTCTTGCCACCTTGGTAATGGTGCGAGTATTGCTGCAATTGAAGGTGGAAAATCAATTGATACATCTATGGGCTTTACACCGCTTGCTGGTGTAACAATGGGGACACGTTCCGGAAATATTGACCCGGCATTAATTCCATTTATCATGGAGAAAACAGGTAAAACTGCAGATGAGGTTTTAGATGTTTTAAATAAAGAAAGTGGAATGCTTGGCGTTTCTGGATTTTCAAGTGACTTACGTGATATTGAGCTAGAAGCAAATGAAGGAAATAACCGTGCTGAATTAGCACTTGAAGTATTTGCAAGCAGAATTCATAAATACATTGGATCATATGCAGCACGTATGCATGGTGTTGATGCAATTATCTTTACAGCGGGTATTGGTGAAAACAGTGATACCATCCGTGCAAGGGTATTAACAGGACTAGAATTCATGGGTGTATATTGGGATCCAGTTTTAAATAAAGTAAGAGGTAAGGAGACTTTCATTAGCTATCCACACTCACCTGTAAAGGTTATCGTTATTCCTACGAATGAAGAGGTCATGATTGCTCGTGATGTTATGCGTTTAACAAAGTAAACGATTTTAAGGACAAACTCTTAGGGGGTTTGTCCTTTTCCTTTTTCTAACGGTTGATTCTCCTCTTAATGGTTTTCGGTTTTTTCTTTGTGGTGGTATAATACACATAGTGAATGCTGGAAACGGAGGATGATTATGGGTCTTACCGAACGAGAAATACAAATTTTAACCGAGATTGAAAAATGGGCGGAACAAATGCAACATGAACAAACTGATTTTGAAATGACGTATGACAAATGGCTGGAAAACTCGTTAAGCCTTATCCCTGAGAATGTACGAACGGAGTTCTTTTCAAAATTAGATAATTGGCTATTCCATTTACATGCCATACTTCAAGGAACACAAATTCAAGTGGATGCAAGGGTGCGTCTTATTCGTTCGGCACGTGTTTTTAATCAGGACATTGAAGAAATATCTGATTTAAAAGAATTAACTATAGATCAGCTTATATATTTAACCGAAAACCAGATTGCGAAGCATCGCCTTTATTCTTTTGCACAAGGGGGCCTATCTGGTACAGGGGGACTTCTCCTACTTGGAACGGATATACCTGGGATAACGGTCCTTAATCTTCGTATTGTTCAACTAATTGCGATGACATATGGGTATGAAGTAAATACACCATATGAAATGATGACATCTTTAAAAGTGTTTCATGCTGCTACGCTTCCAAAGCGCATGCGCTTCCAGGGCTGGGAGGAACTCACCCAGGGAACTGATGGGTCTAACCAGAACCAATACTTTTATAATGGATCAGAGGACTTAACCGACGAAACTTGGCTTGAATTCCCATTAAAACATATTGTAAAAGCGGTGGCCATTTCAGTTCTACGAAAGCGGATGATTCAAGGAATTCCTCTTGTTAGCATGGCGATTGGGGCAGGAATGAATTATCAACTAACAAGACAGGTTAGCGATTATGCCCATAATTATTATCGTTTACGTTTTTTGAAGGAAAAGGAGTATTAAGAAATGAGCGTTCAAGAGCATAAAAAAGCTACACCCTCCTCAATTAGATGTAAAGTGGTTACAATAAGTGATACAAGAACGAAAGAAACAGACAAAAGTGGTAAGCTTATGATTTCGCTACTAGAGGAAAATAATTTCAAAGTCTTACAATATGAGGTTGTAAAGGATGAGGAATCTTTTATCGAAAAAGCGATACGTGAAGGCTGTGAACATGGAGAGATTGATGTTATTTTAACAAATGGGGGCACTGGAATCGCTAAACGTGATGTCACAATTGAAACGGTCACAAAATTATTAGATAAAGAAATTGTCGGGTTTGGTGAACTATTTCGAATGTTAAGTTATACAGAGGACATAGGCTCAGCGGCTATTCTTTCAAGAGCAATTGCCGGTGTTAGCAATGATACAGCGATCTTTTCAACACCAGGTTCTTCTGGAGCTGTAAAGCTTGCAATGAATAAATTGATTCTACCGGAACTTGGCCATGTTGTTAGTGAAATAAAAAAGGATATCAAAAAGGTCTAATCATTTAGGATTAGGCCTTTTTTATTGTCTTACTCCAGGAGCCGTACGCTCGAGGTCATAAGCCAGTCGCTTCTGAAGGTTAGGCTCGTCTTATGGTTGCCACCGATAAGCAGGCTCCTTTCGCCTTTATTTATTGGTGAATTTTTTTAGATATTCCTTGATTCATTCTATACCATATCCATAAATCATTAATGATGGACGCACAATCGGAGATTTCGTTGTTTAGTTCACATGAACGGACAAAATCAAGTTCATTGCCGAGTAGTTCTTGTTTTTCGTTAATAATGGTTTCAATTTCTGCAATGCGATCAGGAATATGTCCTCTGATTTTTTCCCAATGGAACAAGATAAACTGCTGTGTTTCCACTGTATATTCTTCCCACTCTTTTTCTAAATACGGTAGAAGAATCCCAAGTCGGTCATCAAAATGAAAAAAATCCATTATTACCACCCCTCGTAGGTCTTGCTATCATTTTACAATACTACTAATTTATATTCTATCTTAAAAGAATTTTTTTATTTTTCTAAGATTACTATTGAAAAAAGTAGAAAGAGTTGCTAAAGTAATACATTATAAATGTATAAATATAAAATCAAATGAATTAATATTCGAGAGGGAGATACAACATGAGCAAAAAGAAAGTTGTTTTAGCATATTCAGGTGGTCTAGATACAAGCGTTGCAGTTAAATGGTTACAGGAGCAAGGATATGAAGTCGTTGCGTGCTGTTTAGATGTAGGTGAAGGAAAAGACCTCGCCTTTATTAAAGAGAAAGCTATTACAGTTGGAGCCGTATCTTCATACGTAATTGATGCGAAGGAAGAATTTGCAAATGAATTTGCGCTTGCCGCATTACAAGCACATACTCTTTATGAAGGAAAATATCCGTTAGTTTCTGCTTTATCTCGTCCGCTAATCGCGAAAAAACTCGTTGAAGTAGCTGAACAAGAAAATGCTGTAGCCGTTGCACACGGTTGTACTGGGAAAGGTAATGATCAAGTTCGATTTGAAGTCTCAATTAAGGCATTAAATCCTGATCTTGAAGTATTGGCACCTGTTCGCGAGTGGAGCTGGTCTCGTGAAGAAGAAATTGAGTATGCGAAGAAGCATAATATTCCGATCCCAATCAATCTAGATAGTCCATTTTCTATTGACCAAAACCTTTGGGGACGTAGTAATGAATGTGGTATTTTAGAAGATCCATGGGCTGCTCCTCCAGCGGATGCATATGAATTAACAGCAGCTCTTGAAGAAACACCAAATACACCGGACATCATCGAAATCGATTTTGAACAAGGTGTTCCAAAGTCAATTAATGGTCAACAGTACCCATTATCTGAATTAATTCTTGAATTAAACCAAATCGCTGGAAAACATGGTGTAGGCCGTATCGATCATGTAGAAAACCGTCTTGTCGGTATTAAATCTCGTGAAGTTTACGAATGTCCTGGTGCGATGACTTTAATTACAGCACATAAGGAACTCGAAGACCTTACACTTGTAAAAGAAGTCGCTCATTTCAAACCAGTCATCGAACAAAAGCTTACTGAATTAATTTACAATGGGCTTTGGTTCTCACCACTCAAGGATGCATTACTTGGTTTCTTAAAGGAAACACAAAAAAATGTAAATGGAACTGTTCGTGTAAAACTATTTAAAGGTCATGCAATTGTAGAAGGACGTAAATCTGAAAATTCATTGTACGATGAGAAACTTGCAACTTATACTTCTGATGATGAGTTCGATCATAATGCAGCAGTTGGATTCATTTCATTATGGGGCTTACCAACAAAGGTTAATAGCATTGTAAATAACAATAAGAAGGTTGAAGTATGAAAAAGCTCTGGGGAGGAAGATTCACCAAAAGCGCCGAAGCATGGGTAGATGAATTCGGTGCATCGATCTCCTTTGATCAGGAACTGGTGAAGGAAGACATCGAAGGAAGTATTGCACATGTGACAATGCTGGGGAAATGCGGCATTGTTTCTATGGAAGAAGCAACTACTATTAAGTCAGGGCTACTTACCTTATTAGAAAAAGCCAAAAATGATGAATTGGAATTCTCTGTTGCAAATGAAGATATTCATTTAAATATCGAGAAGATGCTAATTGATGAAATTGGACAGGTCGGTGGAAAGCTTCATACGGGAAGAAGCAGAAATGACCAAGTTGCAACAGATATGCATTTATATTTGCGACAACAGGTAGACGAAATTATTCATCTTGTCGAGGAGCTTCAAGACGCAATTGTGGAACAAGCGGAGCAACATGTAGAAACAATTGCTCCTGGTTATACCCATCTACAAAGAGCACAGCCTATTTCATTTGCCCATCATCTATTAGCCTATTATTGGATGCTTGAGCGCGATAAGGAACGTTTAACAGACTCGCTAAAGCGAATCAATATATCGCCATTAGGGGCAGGCGCTCTAGCGGGTACCACGTTTCCGATTGACCGATACTACAGTGCTGAGCTTTTAGGATTTGGAAAAATCTATGAGAATAGTATTGATGCTGTAAGTGACCGTGATTTTATCGTTGAATTTTTAAGCAATAGTTCAATGGTAATGATGCATCTATCACGTTTTTGTGAAGAGTTGATTTTATGGTCCTCACAAGAGTTTAACTTTATTGAGATGGATGATACATTTGCTACTGGAAGTAGTATCATGCCACAGAAGAAGAATCCAGATATGGCTGAACTCATCCGTGGTAAAACAGGAAGAGTTTATGGAAATCTGTTTGGTTTATTAACGGTTCTTAAAGGAACACCACTTGCGTATAACAAAGATATGCAAGAGGACAAAGAGGGCATGTTTGATACTGTGAAGACGGTAAAAGGATCTTTAAAGATTTTTGCTGGAATGGTTTCAACAATGAAGGTGAAAAAAGAAGTAATGGCAACAGCTGTTAAAAAGGACTTCTCCAATGCGACAGAACTAGCTGATTATTTAGCTTCAAAGGGACTACCATTTAGGGAAGCACATGAAGTGGTAGGAAAGCTTGTGTTAATTTGTATTAAACGTGGTGTCTTTTTAAGTGATTTACCACTTGATGTGTTGAAAGAAGCTTCTTCGCTATTTGAAGAAGATATTTATGAAGTATTGCTGCCTGAAACAGCTGTTGCTCGCCGCAAGAGTGCAGGCGGTACTGGCTTTGAAGAAGTACGTAAAGTTTTAGAGAAAATAAAACAAAAAAAAAATCGTGATTGATTCACGATTTTTTTTTGTTTGTATATTAAAGGTCTTTCTCTGTTCGTACAACCATAACATCACATTTTGCATATCGTGTAATATTTTCAGATACACTGCCTAATAGGAAACGCTCGACAGCATTTAAACCAGTTGCACCACATATGATTAAATCTATATCATGTTTTGGTGCAATTTCTTTAGCGATTTTTATTTTAGGTGAACCGAATTCTAGTATTGTTTCGATGTCATCAATACCAGCTTCACTTGCAACATCCTTATATTGATTAAGTAATTCTTTTCCATATTGCTCTGATTGCTCTGTTAAATTGTATTGATAAGCTCCTATCGTCGCAAACTGTTTTAAATCAATTATATGAGTAATACTAAGTGTGGCATGATACCGCTTGCAAACATCGATTGCTTTCTTAAAAGCCCATTCCGCTTCCTTTGAACCATCAACAGCTACAAGAACTTTTTTATAGGTAACTAGCATTTTTTAGCCCCCTAAAATATAAAATTATCTTTCTACTTTTATTATAGTACTGGCAAGAACATTGAATATCATACATAATTGTATAAAATTTGAACTTTTCCTTGATTATTAGGAAGAAAAATACTATTATGTAAGTGTTTTCATTATTGTTATAATCGTATTTTTAGTTCAAGTAATTAATCTATTGAAAATGAGATGAGGAGTGTTTTTCATGCGAATTGGTGTACCTCGGGAGATAAAAAATAACGAAAACCGTGTTGCAATGACTCCAGCAGGTGTTGTGAATCTTGTAGGCTTCGGTCATGAAGTATATATTGAGACAAATGCGGGGCTTGGATCTGGTTTTACGGATGAACAATATGTTAATGCAGGAGCTACCATTGTTAGTACTGCAAGTGAGGCATGGCAAGTGGACATGGTTATGAAGGTAAAAGAGCCACTTCCAGAGGAATATCAACATTTCCGTGAAGGCTTACTCTTATTTACATATTTACATTTAGCTGCAGAGCCTGAATTAACGAAAGCTCTTGTCGAGAAAAAAGTAATTGGGATCGCATATGAAACAGTGCAGCTCCAAAACCGTTCACTTCCATTACTAACCCCAATGAGTGAAGTTGCAGGAAGAATGGCAACTCAGATAGGCGCGCAATTTTTAGAAAAGCCACATGGCGGAAAAGGGATTTTACTTGCTGGTGTGCCAGGTGTTCATCGTGGTAAAGTAACAGTGATTGGTGGAGGAGTTGCAGGTACGAATGCAGCTAAAATGGCAATTGGTTTAGGTGCCCAAGTGACAATTATTGATTTAAATCCAGAGCGACTTCGCCAGCTTGATGATATTTTCGGTGCGGATGTAACTACACTAATGTCAAACCCACTTAACATAGCGGAAGCGGTTGAGGAATCAGATCTTGTAATCGGTGCAGTCCTCATTCCTGGGGCAAAGGCGCCAAAACTTGTAACGGAAGAAATGATTAGAACAATGGCACCCGGTTCTGTGGTTGTAGATATCGCGATTGACCAAGGCGGAATTTTTGAAACGACAGATCGAATTACAACCCATGATAATCCAACATATGTCAAACATGACGTGGTTCACTATGCAGTTGCGAACATGCCTGGAGCTGTACCGCGTACATCAACGTTTGCACTGACAAATGTAACCGTTCCTTATGCATTGTCAATTGCTAATAAAGGATTTAAACAAGCTTGTTTAGAAAATGATGCGTTGTTTAAAGGGATTAATACATTAGATGGATATGTTACCTACAAGGCAGTTGCAGAAGCACACGGAACTTCTTATTCAGATGCAAAAACACTCTTAGAAAACAGATAATTTTTTGGGGATACCTTTCCTTGGGTATCCCTTTTATGTTCTTAATCATTGTCACCATTTTTTATGCATAAAAATAAGATAAAGAAAGTCTGAATGAAGACAAACGTCTAACTAACTAGTAAGGGAGTGCTGAAAAATGGGTTCATCTGTTTATTATAATGAATCGTTAGCCCGATTTGTTCATCGACCAGCTAGTTCTTCACTAGATAATCCAAATCAACAAACTTATTATTCTAATTTTGTATCTGAACATATTAAACAGCAGGAAAAATATAATGAACTCGTTAAAGAGTACATTAGAAGTAATGAAGGGCTAATCAAGCAATTAGCAGAAGAACAAAAAGGATTGCAACGCCAGTTTTTTAAATCTGAACAAAATCAAATGGAGAAGGATGAAAAGTTCTCTAAAAAAATAACGGAACAGAAAAACTTATTGGAGGTATTTATTGGCTTTATGAAGAAACAAGAAAAATATAATGAGACAGCTACGAAGCAACAAGTGGATCATAAAGAACAGCTTGAAATTCTCCAAAAAATTGTACAAAATCAAGAACTATTTAACAATAAAGTCTCTGAAAATATTAACCTAGTGAAAAAGCAATTTGACCAAATTATTGATTCTCTAAAAAATCATGAATTAATAAATGAAACCATTGCTAATTACTTTGAGAAAAATGACGAAAAAGACCAAGAAATTGCATCAACCATGCTAGAGCAAAAGGAACTATTTTTCAAGGTACTAAATGGTTTACAGGATAATAAAGAGCAATACGATATTTTATTTGATTATTTACGTAATCAAGATAATTTTAACCATAAACTGTTTGAATACCTCTGCTCACAATTTGAGGAGGAAAAAAATGCAGTGAATTAGGAAGTCTCACGACTAAGAAAGTACAGAAAGGACCGCTCAGGGTCCTTTTCATTTATTTTATGAGTAGTTCCTTAGGGAATTTTGTAAGTGTTTGGGCTCCATCAGCGGTGATAATCATATCATCTTCAATTCGAACTCCGCCAATTTCTGGAGCATAGATTCCTGGTTCAATTGTAAATACCATACCCTTTTGTAAGAGCATATCATTTGTTTCATTCATAGAAGGAAATTCATGAACATCAATTCCAAGTCCGTGTCCAATTCGGTGGGTAAAATATTCACCAAAGCCAGCATTGGATATAATGGTACGAGCTGCACGATCGATATCGCCAATTCTGGTTCCTGGCTTACAAATATCCACCGCTGCTAATTGAGCTTTTAACACAGTGTCATAAACCTCACGTTGTTGGTCAGAGACCTCTCCAAATGCAACTGTTCTAGTTATATCAGAGCAATAACCATCGAGAACAACACCTAAATCGAAAAGAACAAAATCTCCTTTTTGAATGGTTTCAAGTCCTGGTTTTCCATGTGGAGCAGCGGTTTTTAAACCTGTTAATACCATTGTATCAAAGGACATTTGACGGATTCCTTTTTTCTTCAATTCAAACTCAATTGTGGCAAGAACATCTAATTCTGATTTACCTTGGGCAATTGCCTGTACACCCACCTCTACTCCATAATCGGCAAGCTTTGCTGCATCTTCTAGAATAGAAATCTCTTTCTCTTCTTTAATCATCCGTAAAGTATGTAATTTTTCCTCAGCAGAAACGAAAGATGTGGATGGGAATAATTTTTGAATTTGTTCAAAACGATCAACGGTTAAATGTTCTTTTTCAAGAGCTAATGTTGAGACAGTAATGTTTCGTTTTGATAGTGTATTTTGGATGAGTTCCCATGGATTATCTGTATCACTATATCCAATGATTTCATATTCCCAGCCAGCATTACGTGCCTGGGCAAATTCCATATTTGGACAAATTAAAATGGGCTCTTCCTGTTGAAAAACGAATAAACCAAGGAGTCTTTCGTGTGGTTCGGTATAAAAGTTTGTTAAATAAAATACGTTTGGAGTAGACGTAATAAAACTACATGTAATGTCCTTTTCTGTTAACCAACTAGAAAGTTGTTGTAATCGTTGATTCATTCATAACACTTCCTTTTAAATAATAAGGGACATTTTTTATTTTAGCACTTTGTGGAATGAAGCGGAAGGTGTGATCCTTTTCCTATTATCATATTCATTTTTGGAGCAGGGTTTGTTTTACGAAGGAAAAGGGTATAAAAAAGAAGGAAAGTAAGCTATTAAAAAGAAGTACTAATAGTAAGGTTCCTATATAGAATTATGGAAGGGGAGATACATATGAAAGTATCCTATCATGGTCATTCTGTTGTAAAAATTGAAACAGGTGGAAAAACGATCATCATTGACCCATTTATCACAGGAAATCCTAATACAGATTTAAAAGCATCTGAGGAAAAGGTGGATGTCATTTTACTTACACATGGTCATGGAGATCATGTCGGAGACACTGTAGACCTAGCTAAACGCAACTCGAGTCTTGTGGTAGCGCCAAATGAACTTGCAGTCTATTTAGGCTGGCAAGGCTTGAATGTACATCCAATGCATATTGGTGGTGCCCATCAGTTTGATTTTGGGAAGGTAAAGTTTACTCTAGCCTTTCATGGTTCAAGCGTCGAAATTCCTGAAAAACAGGAATTTGTATACACAGGAATGCCAGGTGGCATCTTGTTTAGTGCTGAAGGAAAAACAATCTACCATGCAGGAGATACCGCACTATTCTATGATATGAAATTGATTGGTGAGCTTAATGAGGTCGACGTTGCCTTTCTACCAATTGGAGATAATTTCACGATGGGACCAGACGATGCACTAATTGCAGCTGAGTGGTTAAAAGCAAAAACTGTCGTGCCAATTCACTATAATACTTTCCCTGTTATTAAGCAGGATGCGGACGATTTTGTCTCAAGACTTACATCTGCTGATGGCAAAGTTTTAACAGCAGGTGACACAATTGAATTGTAAAACGAACAAAGGCGTGAGGAATCACGTCTTTTTTTTATGCATGCTTCATAGAATGATACAAGCATAGGTTAGAGGAGGTAAAAGGATGCATAATAGATTGTTACTATGTTTATTGCTTTGTGGTGTCTTACTTTACTACGGGGTTCCAAGACTATCAATCGGAGCGGAAGGATTAGAAGGAGTATTCGCTCTTTCATGGTTAGTTTTTGCCTTGATTGTAGTTAGTGGAAATTTAATTGGGTTATTATATAACCCGAAGTCTGCTCAGAAAACGACAAGTCCACAAGCTGTCACTGCAAAACGTCGACAAAGAATGCGGAATTACTAATATCGCCATAACTATTAAAATTGAATAAACCTTGCTTCACCCGTATAATAAGAGATAAGAATTAACGGAACTAGACAAAGAATGATTATTAGAGGGTGAAGAGCTTGGCGACAAAGCATGAGCAAATTTTACAGTATATTGACACACTTCCGATTGGTGAGAAAATTTCAGTTCGACAAATTGCAAAGGATATGAAAGTGAGCGAAGGAACGGCTTATCGTGCTATTAAAGATGCGGAAAATAAGGGATACGTAAGTACTATTGAACGTGTAGGAACCATTCGTATTGAACGAAAAAAGAAAGAAAACTTCGAAAAGCTAACTTTTGCTGAGGTTGTCAATATTGTTGATGGACAAGTGCTTGGGGGAAAAGCAGGGCTGCATAAAACACTCAATAAATTTGTTATCGGTGCTATGAAGCTAGAAGCAATGATGCGTTATACAGGTGCAGGAAACCTTTTAATTGTTGGTAACCGAACAAAGGCACATGAGTATGCTTTAAATGCAGGAGCTGCTGTTTTAATAACAGGTGGTTTTGACACAGAAGATGAAGTGAAAAAACTTGCAGATGAGTTGCAACTGCCAATCATATCGAGTAGTTATGATACGTTTACGGTTGCAACTATGATCAACCGTGCTATCTATGACCAACTTATAAAAAAAGAAATTGTCTTAGTTGAGGATATCTTAACGCCAAAAACTGAGACGGTAAGCCTCCATACCTCGGATAAGGTAGAGAAATGGTATGAACATAATATCGAAACAGGTCATGGTCGTTATCCTGTCGTAGATAATCAATCAAAGGTTGTTGGAATGGTAACAGCAAAGGATATTATGGGACAGGATCTGAATACGCTCATTGAAAAGGTGATGACCAAACAACCAATGACCGTTAATGGAAAAACATCGGTTGCATCTGTATCACATATGATGGTGTGGGAAGGTATTGAAATGCTGCCAGTCGTGGACCAATCGAATCGTTTGCAAGGGATTATTAGTCGTCAGGACGTACTAAAGGCTATGCAAATGATTGGTCGCCAACCTCAAGTAGGAGAAACGATTGATGATATCGTGACAAATCAATTCGTGGATATTTCTGCTGATGGTGAAGCCATTTACCAATGTGAAGTAACTCCACAAATGACAAACCACTTGGGCACTATTTCCTACGGGGTATTTACCACGATTGTCACTGAGGCAGCAAGTAGGGTATTAAAATCCTTTAAAAAGGGAGATTTGGTTATCGAGAATATGACGGTTTATTTTATGAGACCCGTTCAAATTGATAGTCTAATGGAAATTCATCCAAGAGTTCTAGAGGTTGGAAGAAGATTTGGTAAGGTCGATGTTGAAGTTTTCCATGGCGGAGTCGTTGTAGGAAAAGCTATGATGATGGCACAGCTAATTGAACGATAAGGATAAGCACGAACAAAAAAAGACGCTGTTACGCGTCTTTTTCTCGGTCTAATTAACTTTGTTGTTCAGCTTCTTTAAGTACATATGGAAGATAATGCTTATAAGCACGAATGCCTGCCCAAATGCTTCCACCACCAACTAATAGTAGGACTGTCCCAATTATATATGAGATTGTAGATGGATGAACGAAATACGTATTTAAACCAAATAGCGCAACAAAAAGTCCTAAGGCAATACTAGATTTCGCTGAGAGCCATTGTTTTTCAATTGGACGTCTTGTGCGGAAGTATTTTGTTTTATAATAAAAATAAAATACAAGTGCAAATATGATTAGAAAAACGAGAATTTGCATGAGAAGTTTCCTCCAATTCTAGATTACTATACCTATTGTAACCAGAACCAATTCAAATTGCTAGTGAATAGAATGTGGAAACTTGGTGACGAAAAGAAGCGAAAAAGGAGAACTCTAATGATTCAATCTATTCTTAAAACAATTCGTGATTTTGAGACGATCATCATTCATCGCCACGTACGACCAGACCCTGATGCCTATGGCTCACAGTGTGGTCTAGCAGAAATTCTAAAAGCATCCTACCCTTCTAAAAAAGTTTTTGTTGTTGGCGAGGATGAGCCCTCTTTACTTTTCCTAAAGGAAATGGACCAAGTTTCAGATGAGATGTATAAAGGAGCATTAGTGATTGTCTGTGATACGGCTAACCAAGGCAGAATTTCAGACGAGCGGTATAATCGCGGGAAAAAATTAATTAAAATCGATCATCATCCCAATGAAGATCCATATGGAGACCTTTTATGGGTGGATACTAGTGCCAGCTCTTGCAGTGAGATGATCTATGAGTTTTACCTCCAAGGGAAGAATCACGGATTAACTCTTTCAACGGATGCCGCGAGACTTCTTTTTGCTGGAATTGTAGGAGACACAGGTAGATTCTTATTTCCTAGTACAAATCCAAAGACATTTACATACGTTGGAGAATTAATTGAATTTGGTTTTCATTTCCCAGATGTTTACGAGAATTTATATAAAACAAAGGAAAATGTAGCACGCCTAAGTGGCTATGTCCTTCAAAATTACAAAGTCACCGAAGATGGTGTAGGGTCTATGGTAATTCCAAATGAGATCCTGAAAGAATACAAAGTAACACCTACAGAAGCATCCCAATTGGTAAGTAACTTAGGAAATATTGAAAATATTAAGGCATGGGTGTTTTTCGTCGAGGAAAAAGATCAAATCCGTGTTCGCTTACGTTCTAAGGGACCTGTGATAAACGGGGTAGCAAAAAAATATAATGGTGGTGGGCACCCACTCGCATCAGGAGCCACCATTTACTCGTGGAAAGAGGTAGAAAACGTCATTTCTGACCTACGGAAGGTATGCAATCAGGTTAACTAAAAAAATAAAGTCGCTCCATTTGCCTGCGACTTTATCAGCTATCTACTTTTACGGGAATGAACCATGAACCTAGATCTGTTACTTCTTCAAGGACATTGAGGTCTAATGCTTGAATTTCTTTTTTTAACGCATTTACAACTTCAGGGGATTCTGCATAAGCGGAGTACCCTTTTTTAATTCTTGCCATTTTTTCATTTAATAATTTTCTCCGGTTAATATACATAAATTCCCTCCTTAAGTGTTTTCTTTTATTTTATTGCATTTTCGCCTAAAAATGCTACATTATTTTTAAATTTTCTAAAAATTAATACATATTTGTAACAAAATAGTCACTTTTTCCTAAAAAAAGCCTCCGGAAGGGAAGCTTTTTCATTTAACAAGTTCGATATTTAATGAAATTTCAAGTGTTGTATCGACAAAAACCGTGTGGATTTTGAGTTTGTAAGTTTTATCATCCATTTCGTAAAGTCTGTTTTCAATTGTTCTAAAAAGAAGTTCTTTGTTTTTCGATAATGATTGAATATCCTGTCCGATTAATGAGTTAAGGTCCTCCAACACAGCGGTTTTCATATGGTGGAGATCGAGTGAACTGAGTTCTACTTTTTTTCTGTTTGCGAACACGATTTCAAAGTCTTGGATTTTTAACTTGCTTTTATTTTCTTCATTTAACTTTTTTGCATCTTCAATTAAAATTTCTTTGCTTTTTTGTAAGTCGGCAATTTCAAGCTCTTGTTCTGAAATTTTTTGTATTTGTTTATCTTGCAGTATCCCAAACTGAAATAAAAAGACAAACCAACTAATCAAGGCACCGATTACAACACCTGCGAAAAATCGTTGCCAGCCTGGTTTTTGATGATAAGGGGGGACTCTCATTATGAGATATGCTCCTGGGTGAACCATTCAATTATTCTCCATCCGAATTGTGCTCCACCCATTGCAGAAACAATTAGCAGAAATTGTTTAAAAACATCTTTCGTTTGACCTAAAAATATTCCTCTTTCAAAACTATAAAAAGCATCAAATGTTCCACCAATTGCAGCAACAAGTGCCCAAATCTTTAACTTGCTGGCAACCGAATAGATTTCAGATAAAGGCGCTTGACCCGAAATGAAGGCTCCAAGACCTCCAATAAGGGAACCACCTAAAAGTACCCCAAGTGCAATAAAGAAACTATGAATAAATGCAGGCATAAACGCCTCTTTTACTTCCATATGGACACCTTCTTTTAAATAATTGTAGTTGCGGAAGCTTTTAATACATGTATATGGACAAACAATTGATTCTATGAGTTTTGTTTTGCTTGTTTCATAAATAGGTCTATAATTGAAATATCAAATAGGTGGGACGTAGAAATTAATTATATGAAAAAGGTGTGATTTGATTGCCTTTTGTTCATCTTCAGGTTCAAAGTGCATATAGCCTTTTATCCAGTGCTGCAAAAGTTGAAGCCTTGGTTGAAAAAGCGAGCAGCTTAGGGTTTAAAGCATTGGCATTAACCGATGAAAACATAATGTATGGGGCGATAGCCTTTTATAAGCAATGCAGGAAACATGGTATTAAGCCGATTATTGGCATGACGGCTTCGGTGTTATCAGAAGAGGAACAAGGTCATGAAATGGCTTATCCGGTTGTATTACTTGCAAAGAATAATAAAGGTTATCAAAATCTATTAAAAATTAGTAGTGCTATTCAGACAAGGTCAAAGGTTGGAATCCCAAGAAGGTGGCTTTCGCAATATCGAGAAGGAATCATTGGGATTTCTCCTGGTCGTGAAGGAGACATTGAACGAAGTATTAAGGATGGAAATTATGAGGAAGCCATTCGACGAGCAAATTCTTATAAACAAATTTTTGAACCGGATAGTTTTTACTTAGCTGTACAAAATCATAACTTGCGAGAGAATGTACAGGTCAATAATAAACTATTCCAAATTGGAACAGAACTAAAAGTCCCATTAGTTGCTACAAACCAGGTTCAATACATAAATCAAGAAGATTCATTTGCTCATGAATGCTTACTGTCGATTAAAAACAATACAAAACTATCAGATGAAAACCGAGTTGTTTTTCCAAGCAACGAATATTATTTAAAGAGTCCTTCACAGATGAGTGAGCTTTTTTCTGATACTCCAGAGGTTCTTGAAAATACATTGCGGATTGCTGAGCAATGTAATGTGGAAATAGAATTAGGGAAATTTGCATTACCCAAATATCCAGTTCCAAATCAAGAATCTGCAGAGGATTATTTATCACGAATATGTTTAAAAGGATTGCATGAAAGATATCACGATCCTACGGATGAACAGTTTGAAAGACTTCAATATGAGCTTCAAGTAATCCGAAAAATGAATTTTAGTGATTATTTCTTAATTGTTTGGGATTTTATGAAGTATGCTCATGAGAATGGAATAGTGACGGGTCCAGGAAGGGGTTCTGCTGCAGGTTCTTTGGTGGCCTATGTTTTGCATATCACAGACGTTGATCCACTCGAACATCAATTATTATTTGAACGATTTTTAAATCCAGAACGAATCTCTATGCCTGATATTGATATAGATTTTCCTGATAATCGACGTGATGAAATGATTGAGTATGTTTCAAAAAAATACGGCAGACTTCATGTTGCCCAAATTATCACGTTTGGAACTTTAGCTGCAAGAGCTGCATTACGTGATGTTGGAAGAGTAATGGGTATCTCTCCTAAGGAGGCCGATTTTCTTGCCAAACAAGTTCCTAGTAAGCTCGGAATTACCCTTCAGCAAGCATACGAGGAATCACAGGGATTACGGGACTATATTCAAAATATCGAAATTGGACGGAAAATCTTTGAAACAGCAAAAAAAATTGAAGGTCTTCCTAGACATACTTCTACACATGCGGCTGGTGTTGTGATTAGTGAACAGCCACTAACGGATTTAATTGCCATTCAAGAAGGACATAATGAAATCTATTTAACGCAATTTCCGATGGAAGTGCTTGAAGAAATTGGCCTCTTAAAAATGGACTTCCTAGGACTGCGAAACTTAACGTTGATTGATAATATTCATTCCTTGATTCAACGGGGAACTGGAAAAAAATTAGATCTTTCTAAGATAGCAATGGATGATCAAAAAACATTTGCATTGTTAGGTAAAGGAGATACAACGGGGGTATTCCAACTCGAGTCAAGTGGAATGCGCAGTGTTCTTGTAAGGCTTCGGCCGAGTGAATTAGAGGATATTGTTGCTGTAAACGCACTATATCGGCCAGGCCCAATGGAAAATATTCCACTCTATATAGCGAGGAAACATAAAAAAGAACCGGTTCAATATCCGCACCCAGACCTTAAACCCATACTTGAGAAGACGTATGGTGTGATCGTGTATCAAGAGCAGATTATGCAGATTGCTTCTACAATGGCTGGTTTTAGCCTTGGAGAGGCTGATTTATTGAGAAGGGCCGTAAGTAAAAAGAAAAAAGAAGTACTAGATAAAGAAAGACAACATTTTGTGCAAGGTAGTTTAAAAAAAGGATACACCGAACAAACAGCAAACGAAATTTACGACTTAATCGTTCGGTTTGCCAATTATGGGTTTAACCGAAGCCATGCTGTTGCTTACAGTATGATTGCTTATCAACTTGCCTATTTAAAAGCTAACTATCCGCTCTATTTTATGGCTTCATTACTCACAAGTGTAGTAGGTAATGATGACAAGCTTGGGCAATATATACGAGAATCCAAACAAATGGAGATTTCCATTTTGCCCCCATCTATTAATAAAAGCTATTATCCATTTATCGTAGAGAAAAAAGCAATCCGTTTTAGTTTGGCGGGAATTAAGAGTGTAGGGGTTGCTGCCTTAAAGGAAATTATTGAGACGAGAAAAGTTAAGCCTTATTCAGACCTCTTTGATTTTTGTGTCAGAACATCGATGAGAAGTATTAATCGTCGTACAATAGAAGCGCTAATTTGTTCAGGAGCCTTTGATGAATTCGGGGAACACCGAGCGACTCTATTAGCAACTTTAGATGTTGCGATAGAACACGCTGAACTCGTACGACCAAAAAATGATGAAAATCAAGTCGAAATGTTTTTTGAAGATGATTTTGGACTTAAACCTAAATATGTAGAGGTTGAACCTTTTAAGGAAATGGAAAAACTGCGCTTTGAAAAGGATGCACTAGGATTCTACTTATCAAGTCATCCAATCAGTAGTTATTCGGCTTATCTAAAGAAGCACGGAGCAATCTCGATTTCGGAAGCTTCACATTTTCTACATCAAAATGTTGTGATAGGTGGATTCATTACAAAGGAAAGAACGATTCGTACAAAAAAAGGTGAGGTAATGGCCTTTTTGACGGTTAGTGATGAAAGTGGTGAATTAGAAGGGGTTGCATTTCCAAGAACCTACACACAGTCGGCAAAGCTTTTAAAAAATGATGCTTTAGTTTTACTAAAGGGTAAGCTTGATAGTCGAAATAATCAACTACAGCTGATTATTAATCAAGTTGCGGCCTTACCCGATAAAATCGAGATGCCTGTAGATGAGAAGAAACTTTTTGTCAGAATGGAAAAAAAGGATCAAGCAGCTCAAGTACTAGTACACTTAAAAAAATTATTAAAGCAATTTCCAGGGGATACCCCAGTGGTCTTGTATTATGAAGAAACACAAAAAACAATGCAGCTTCAACAAGAACTATGGGTTACTCCTAATCAAGAATTTTTATCCGAATTAAGAGAATTGATGGGACCTCAAAATGTGGTGATTCACTAATAAACCACTTTACATGACCAGCAATTATGTTATATTGTAATAGAAAAGCGAAGTGGCCATACCACTTATTTTTGATTAATTAGAAAATTCTATTTTACCAGCTTTATTTATAATATGTTGGACAAGATTTAACTAACTAATTAAATGACAAACAGCTGGTGGGAAAATTGCTACTACCAAGTTGTCTTTATAACAAGGAGTGAAATATGGAAATGACTCTAAGAGAAGAAGCTCTACATATTCATCAAATTCATAAGGGTAAGCTTGAATCAAAGTCAAAAATACCAGTAAGAAATGCAAAGGATTTAAGTTTAGCTTATTCACCGGGAGTAGCTGAACCATGTAAAGCTATTTATGACGATAAGTCTAAAGTGTATGAATACACGATGAAGGGGAATATGGTAGCGGTAGTATCTGATGGGACTGCCGTACTAGGATTAGGTAACATAGGTCCAGAAGCTTCTCTTCCTGTAATGGAAGGAAAGGCTGTGCTATTTAAGAGCTTTGCAGGAGTAGATGCATTTCCAATTTGCTTAAACACAACAGATGTTGACAAGATTGTGGAAACAGTCAAACTATTAGAGCCTACTTTTGGTGGAGTCAACCTAGAGGATATTGCAGCTCCGAATTGCTTTGTGATAGAAGAGCGTCTTAAGAAAGAAGCGAATATACCAGTTTTTCATGATGATCAACACGGAACCGCAATTGTTACAGTAGCGGGATTAGTGAATGCATTAAAGCTGGTGGGCAAGAAAATGTCAGAAATAAAAGTTGTTGCTAATGGAGCAGGTGCTGCAGGCATTGCTATTATTAAGCTTTTGTATCGCTATGGAGTCCGCGATATCATCATGTGTGACTCTAGAGGTGCTATTTATGAAGGGCGTACCTATGGAATGAATAACGTAAAAGCAGAAGTAGCGAAATATACAAATCGTAACCGTCTAGAAGGCTCTCTTGCAGATGTCCTTGCGGATGCTGATGTCTTTATTGGAGTGTCTGTTGCAGGAGCACTAACAACTGATATGGTAAAAACGATGAATCAGGATCCAATTATATTTGCTATGGCAAATCCTAATCCTGAAATTATGCCGGATCAAGCATTAGAAGCGGGTGCTAAAGTTGTAGGTACAGGAAGATCAGATTATCCAAACCAAGTAAACAATGTTCTCGCATTTCCAGGAATTTTTAGAGGAGCTTTAGATGCAAGAGCAACTCATATAAATGAACAAATGAAGATTGCGGCTGTAGAAGCAATTGCATCATTGGTAAGCTCTGAAGAACTACGTTCAGATTATGTAATCCCTGCACCATTTGACCCACGGGTGGCACCTGCTGTTGCAGCAAGTGTGGCTAAGGCGGCAATGGAGACAGGTGTAGCTAGAATTACTGTAAATCCAGAGGAAGTTGCAGAGAAGACACGTCGTTTAGCAATCATTGAATAATGGATTGGAAGAGGTTAATGTGACATCTCCTAACTCTAAGGTTTACATTGAAATTGTTAAGAAAATTAGGTCCATCATTCAAGATGATGGACTTTCCGCTGGTGATAAAATTCCGTCTGAGCGGGAACTTTCCGAGCGTCTAAATGTAGGTCGTTCCTCTGTTCGGGAAGCACTAAGGTCATTAGAATTATTAGGCCTCATTGAGACCAGAAGAGGCGAAGGTACTTTTTTAAAAGATTTCGGTGATCATCAACTGATTCATTTATTAGGTACTTTCATAATTCAAGGAGATAAAACAAAGGGTGATCTCCTTGAAACAAAGCAAACTCTTGAAAAGTCTTGTATAGAAATAGCATGTCCTAAGATGAACGAAGTGATGCTTACAGAGTTGGAAGAAAAGCTTTGGGATACTGAGGACCCAGAGGAATTCCTTTTTAAATCAATTGTAGAAGCGACGGATAATCGATTATTACTACGAATATGGGTCGTCATATATGAATATGTTAAGTTTATTTATGAGGAACAGACTCATGTAATAAACAAAGAAGGCTTTGAAGAGTTAGTAGCCGGACTACGCGAAAGAGATGTGGCAAGAGCTTTATCTGCCTATGAAAAAATATAATTGTAGGAATTTGTCGTGCTTTTGTTGACATATTCCTACAAAAAATAAGGAAGACATTCAGTAAAGTATAAGTACATGCTTTTTTGGCAACGAAGGAAGATATAAGATTTTCCTTTTTTTCGTTACACAACTTTTTGTCTTAATATAAGCAGATAAACTAAGTCGAAAAAGCTATTCCATTGAAAGTGTGAGGAGGTTCCTTTTTGCTAAAAGACTTTTTTGTAAAAAAGAAAAAATATGCTTCAATTCCTTCGGAACAAGCTAGACAAGATGTTCCAGAGGGTATTATGAGCAAATGTCCAAATTGTAAAAAAATAATGTACACGAAAGAATTAATGAAAAACGATAAAATTTGTATGAACTGTGACTATCACTATCAAATGACTGCTTATGAAAGAATCGATAGCTTACTTGATGAAGGTTCTTTTATCGAACTTGATAAAGAAATGGTTTCTGAAAATCCGCTAGACTTTCCTGATTATCTTGGAAAACTGAAGAAGGACCAAGATAAGACAGGTATTAATGAAGCCGTGGTAACCGGTGAAGGTACTATTGAAGGAAATCGTATTGTTTTAGCAATTATGGATTCAAGCTTCCGTATGGGAAGTATGGGTTCTGTTGTTGGTGAGAAGATTACTAGGGCAGTTGAAAAGGCGATGGAATTGAAGGTTCCATTTCTTATTTTCACAGCTTCTGGCGGAGCAAGAATGCAAGAAGGTGTTCTAAGCCTAATGCAAATGGCTAAAACAAGTTCCGCATTAAAACTATTTAGTGATCAAGGTGGCCTCATTGTTTCGGTCATGACACACCCAACAACGGGTGGTGTTTCTGCAAGCTTTGCATCATTAGGTGATTTTAATTTCGCAGAACCTGGTGCCTTAATTGGATTTGCAGGTAGAAGAATCATTGAACAAACAATTCGCGAGGAACTCCCAGAAGACTTCCAAACAGCTGAGTTCTTATTAAAACATGGTCAACTGGATGCTGTTATTCATCGTCAGGATTTAAAAGATACATTAGCAAATATTGTTGATATTCATATGAACGGGGGTGCGGTTAATTGGTAGGTGAACTAGAGTTTGAGAAACCAGTTGTAGAATTAAAGAAAAAGATTACTGAGTTAAAAGAATTTACAAGCGATTCAAATATGGATCTAACAGATGAAATCTCAAAACTAGAAACAAGACTTCAAAAACTGGAGAATGAAATTTATAGTCATTTAAAACCATGGGACCGCGTTCAAATTGCACGTCATCCAGAAAGACCGACTACCCTTGATTATATTGAACGAATTTTCACAAACTTTTTCGAATGTCATGGTGACCGTTACTATGGCGATGATGCTGCTATAGTTGGTGGTATTGCCAAGTACCACGGTTTACCTGTAACTGTAATTGGACACCAGCGAGGTAAAGATACAAAGGAAAATATTAGAAGAAATTTTGGAATGCCACATCCAGAAGGATATCGTAAAGCCCTGCGTTTAATGAAGCAGGCTGAAAAATTTGGTCGTCCAATCATATGTTTCATTGATACGAAGGGCGCATATCCAGGCAAAGCAGCCGAAGAACGTGGTCAAAGTGAAGCTATTGCAAAAAATATTTTTGAAATGGCAGGCTTAACTGTTCCTGTTATCTGTATCGTAATTGGTGAAGGTGGAAGTGGTGGAGCACTAGCATTAGGTGTAGGAAATCAAATTCATATGCTCGAAAACTCAACCTATTCGGTTATTTCTCCTGAGGGTGCTGCTGCCCTGCTTTGGAAAGATGCAGGACTTGCTAAAAAAGCTGCAGAGTCTATGAAAATAACAGCTCCAGACTTAAAAGAACTAGGGGTTGTAGATGAAATCATCCCGGAAGTAAGAGGTGGAGCTCATAAGGATGTTGCAGAACAAGCAGCTTCCATCGATACCGTTCTCTTACAATCATTAAAAGAATTACGCAAATTAAACAAAGATGAGTTAGTTCAGCAACGCTATCAAAAATATAAAAAGATAGGCCAATTTACAATAGCTGAAGAAGAGTTTATCGGAGTTCAGTAATAAAGTGGACGTGCATCTAACGAAATGTTTAGGGCACGTTTTACTTTGTTTCCGCATAAGTAGAAAACGATTGAATAAATCGAAATTCTTCGAAATCGGAAAGTGATATTCAACTGATTTTAAAATATACACAGTATTCAAAATTCCCCCCACATAATATTCTATTTAATTCTCGATTTTTCTACACAATTTCACAATTTTTTCTGTATTTATTACGTTATCTTAGTTGTTTTACTTATATATTAGTGTTATTTTATACATATTGCACAAAATAGTAAAAGCGAATAATCACAATTCGTGATTTATGATTCTTTTTAGATTATTTTTTACATAGAGGTGGAAAAATGAAGAGAATAGGTGTTTTAACTAGTGGTGGGGATTCACCAGGAATGAATGCTGCGATACGAGCTGTTGTACGTAAAGCAATCTATCACGACGTTGAAGTATATGGAGTTTATCAAGGATATGCTGGACTAATAAGTGGACAGATAAAACAATTGGAGATTGGATCTGTTGGAGATATCATTCATCGCGGTGGTACAATGCTTTATACTGCTCGATGTGAGGAATTCAAAACAGAAGAAGGTCGTAAAAAAGGTATTGAGCAATTAAAAAAGCTAGGAATAGAAGGCTTAGTTGTTATCGGTGGTGACGGCTCTTACCGTGGTGCCCAAAAACTAACTGAACTTGGTTTCCCTTGCGTTGGAGTTCCAGGTACAATTGACAATGATATCCCAGGTACTGATTTTACGATTGGTTTTGATACAGCACTAAATACAGTAATTGATGCTATAGATAAAATAAGAGATACAGCAACTTCACATGAGCGTACATATGTAATTGAAGTTATGGGTAGACATGCTGGTGACCTTGCATTATGGGCGGGATTAGCTGGTGGTGCTGAAACAATCATTATTCCAGAAGCAGATCACGACATGGATGAAGTTATCGCTAAGCTTAACCGTGGCCATGAACGTGGGAAGAAGCATAGTATTATTGTCGTAGCTGAGGGTGTAGGTAGTGGTGTTGAAATTGGTAATAAGATTCAAGAAGCTACAAACTTTGAAACTAGAGTGAGTGTACTTGGACATATTCAACGTGGTGGTTCTCCAACTGCATCGGACAGAGTATTGGCAAGTCGTCTAGGTGCAAAGGCTGTTGAATTGTTGCTTGAAGGAAAAGGTGGACGAGCTGTGGGGATTCAACAAAACAATCTAGTTGACCATGATATTATGGAAATATTAGATCGTAAACATACAGTTGATAAGAAGATGTATGACCTATCCCAAGAGCTGTCTATTTAAAATACATTTGAGTAAAATTCTTATAGAAGTGTTGCTAATCGCTGATTCAAAGCGATTTTAGAGGAGGAAAATGTAATGAGAAAAACAAAAATAGTTTGTACAATAGGACCTGCCAGTGAAAGTATTGAAAAACTTGTTGCTTTAGCGAATGCAGGAATGAATGTAGCTAGACTTAATTTTTCGCATGGTGACTTTGAAGAGCATGGCGCACGTATTAAAAACATTCGTGAGGCTGCCAAAATCACTGGCAAAAACATTGCGATCCTACTAGATACTAAAGGACCAGAAATTCGCACTAACACAATGGAGAATGGTGCGATTGAACTAGTTGAAGGTTCAACTATTACTCTTTCAATGGAAGAAGTTGTCGGTACACCGGAAAAATTCTCAATTACATATCCGGGCTTAATTGAAGACGTTCATCCAGGCTCCAGAATTCTATTAGATGATGGATTAATCGGATTAGAAGTATTAGAAATTAATCAACAAAAGCGTGAGATCCTAACAAAAGTATTAAATAGTGGAACATTAAAAAATAAAAAAGGTGTTAACGTACCAGGGGTTCGTGTGAATTTACCTGGTATCACTGAAAAAGACGCAAAAGATATCATATTCGGTATCCAACAAGATGTCGATTATATTGCTGCTTCTTTCGTTCGTCGTGCTTCTGACGTATTAGAAATCAGAGAATTGCTTGAAGAAAATAATGGGGAAGCTATACAAATCATTCCTAAAATTGAAAACCAAGAGGGTGTAGATAACATCGATGAGATACTTGAAGTATCTGATGGATTAATGGTTGCTCGTGGTGACTTAGGTGTTGAAATTCCTGCTGAAGAAGTACCACTAGTGCAAAAGACATTAATTAAGAAATGTAATGCCCTTGGAAAACCAGTTATTACAGCGACACAAATGTTAGACTCTATGCAACGAAATCCTAGACCGACTCGTGCGGAAGCAAGTGACGTTGCGAACGCTATTTTTGATGGTACAGATGCGATTATGCTTTCAGGTGAAACTGCTGCAGGTTCATACCCAGTTGAGGCAGTACAAACGATGCATAATATTGCGTCTCGTGCAGAAAGTGCTTTAGTACATCGTGAAATTTTATCACAACGCAGTAAAATCTCAGGTATCACAATTACAGATGCAATTGGACAATCAGTTGCCCATACTGCGCTTAATTTGGACGTATCTGCAATCGTGACGCCTACAGAAAGTGGTCATACTGCAAGAATGATTTCAAAATATCGTCCGAAGGCTCCAATCATTGCCGTTACTTCGAACGAATCAACAACTAGAAAACTTTCTCTTGTTTGGGGTGTGTACCCGCAAACAGGTAATGTAGCTAAATCAACAGATGAAATGCTTGACAACTCAGTTGAAAGTGCATTAAATACTGGAATTATTAAACCAGGTGATTTGGTAGTGATAACTGCAGGTGTACCAGTTGGTGAGTGCGGAACTACAAACATTATGAAGATTCATGTTGTTGGTAATACCCTTGCAAATGGACAAGGTATTGGAAGAAAATCTGCTTTTGGTAAAGTAGTTGTAGCAAACTCTCCTGAGGAAGCAGAAGCAAAAATGTATGACGGGGCAGTTCTAGTCACAACTGCAACAGATCGTGATTTGGTAAAATACGTGGAGCAGGCATCCGCTTTAATTACGGAAGAAGGCGGTCTTACTAGCCATGCAGCTGTAGTAGGATTAAGTATCGGAATTCCTGTGATTGTTGGTGTAGAAAATGCAACAACACTTTTAAAAGATGGACAAGATATTACTGTTGATTCATCTCGTGGAGTGATATACGAAGGACATGCAAATGTTTTATAAAAAGGAGAAGGGAAACCTTCTCTTTTTTTTGATGTCTAGTTCCTGCGCGTAGCCCCTAGATGTCACAAGTCAATCCACACCAGAAAGTTCAAAGAGCACCCATATAGTTGGATCGAATTGTATTTGTCGTACTTGCACGGGACTTGGTAATAGTTAGTCGATGTTCCTCTTCAAATCCGCATGCAGTTTTCTTAAGGTTTTACTACTCATATTTGTAAAGGAAACGTATAATATAAGAAAAGCCTTCATCTAAGGAGGACAATATGAGAATTTTACTAGCATTGATTATTATCGTACCAGCATTAGAAATAAGTGTCCTTATTTTCTCAGGTAAAACACTTGGAATTCCAATTACTTTGTTGTTGATTGTTCTTACGGGTGTAATTGGGGCGTGGTTAGCGAAAAAGCAAGGAATTGATACACTTCACCGTGCTCAACAGCAAATGAATTATGGACAGGTCCCTGGTGAAGCCATTATGGATGGAATTTGCATCATGATCGGGGCAGTATTGCTTTTAAGTCCTGGTTATATTTCTGATTTAACTGGTTTTTTCTTACTCATTCCTGCAACTAGAAATCTGATAAAACCGATTATTGCTAACTGGATAAGACGAAGAATGGAGAGAGGTAATTTCACAGTTATTCGTCGTTGGTAAAAAAATAAAGCCATTGCGAAGCAATGGCTTTTTTTATGTTTCTTTTCCAATAATAAATCCCCATACATCTCGAAATACACCTGTAGTATATAGAGTTCTAATGATTACTAACGTAACGGGTCCAATAATTAACCCAACGAATCCAAATAATTGAAATCCAACGAACAATGATATTAATGTTGCCAATGGATCTAATCCAATACTAGAAGAGATAATCTTTGGCTCCATTACCTGGCGTTGTACAATTACAACAAGGTATAATATACCAAGCCCTATTGCAAATGCTAGATTCCCACTGAAAGCCGAATAAATTATCCATGGTACGAACACAAGTCCAGTTCCCAAATACGGAAGTAGATCAACGATTCCAATTAATAACGCAATTGTGATTGCATAGTCAACTCGTAATATTAACAGGCCGACTAATACGATCCCTGCTGTGATGGAAATCAATGTTGCTTGTGCTTTGATAAATCCAAATAATGCTTTTTTCAATTCAATAAATACGGACTTACCACTTGTACGAGCTTTTGTTGGAATAAATCTTCGGCCCATAATCACAAACTTATTCCAGTCTTTGCTAATAAAAAATGTGGCTAATAGAGAGAAAACAATCACTGTTGCTGCATTTGGTAGCCAGCCCAGGAACTTTGGAATATTTTCTAAAAACGCTTTAACAAATTCTCCAACATTTGTCGCAATAGTTGTACCAACATTAGTGACATTATCCATAATCGTTTGTTGTTGGCCTTGGTCCAAATTATCAAACATACTCGTTATTCGTTCATAAAAAGGAATAATCTGACCAACTATTAAATTTTCAAAATAAACAACTAGGTTTTCAAAATGCTGTGGTACCTCTTTTGCTAAATAGTTTGCACCTGAGATAATCTCTGCTATTAATAATGTAAGTAAACCTGTTACAATGCCAAATACAAGCAAAATCCCTATAAATACCGATAACCCACGTGGTATCCTGGCTTTACGCTCCAAAAAATTGACAAGTGGATTAATAAGGAATGCAATGAATAAAGCAAAAATAAACGGATATGTAAGTCTAAATAGAAAATAAAACAAGATGAAACCTATCACAATTAATGCAACAACCAATAAAAATCGAAGAAAACCATACACATAATTAATGTTCAAACTTTTTCCTCCCTAGGAATTTCTTGCATATTTTTATTTTACAATCTCTTTGATTACTTTAAAAGTATTACGAAGAAATGAAATATAAAGTTTCCAATTATGGAGAAAAAGTTTTTTTTATGATATCATACGTTATGAGCAAGTGAAAAAATTTAAAGAGCAAAATACAAAATATGCCATATTTAATGGTTTTAAGTCTAGTAAACGGCTCTGTTAACTGGAAAAATCAAAACTATTCGTAAAAATGTTTTTGTGTAATAATAATTTATTAGGGGAAATTTGTCGCTTTTGATTCACAAAAGTCTGATTATTTATTATAATAGAGTCAAGGTTATTTATTTCCTACATATTTATTGATTCGCTTTCACTTGCATAAACAACTTTTATTGTCACGATCAATATTATATTGATATTTGTGACAATGAGCGTTTTTTCAAAAATGAAAGCATTTACTTCACTAGATTACAATGTTGAAAGCATAAATAACGATGTGATAATGTGTTTTGTTTTTGAGCGTGCGCTCAATTTACCTTATAAAATGATTAGGGGAATAAAAAAAAGGAGAGGGTCATATGACAGCAACAAAGGGGCTTGAAGGAATTGTAGCTACAACATCTTCTGTCAGTTCAATTATTGATGACACTTTAACGTATGCAGGATTCAATATTGATGATTTAGCTGAAAATGCTAGTTTTGAAGAAGTTATCTACCTATTATGGCATCGTAAACTTCCAAATAAAGAGGAGTTAGCTGAATTAAAACAGCAACTTGCTGAAAATGCGAGTTTACCTCAAGAATTAATAAATCATTTCAAAACTTACCCAATTGATAAGGTTCATCCAATGGGGGCACTTCGCTCAGCTGTTTCACTATTAGGACTATATGATGAAGAAGCAGATGTAATGGAACCAGAAGCTAATTATCAAAAGGCAATCCGCCTACAAGCAAAATTACCTACAATTGTTACCGCTTTTTCTCGTGTTCGTAAAGGATTAGAGCCAGTTGCTCCACGCACAGATCTAAGCTTTGCAGCAAACTTCTTATATATGCTTAGCGGGCAAGAACCAAGCGAAATTGCAGTAGAGGCATTCAATAAAGCATTAGTACTTCATGCTGACCATGAGCTCAATGCATCTACATTTACAGCACGTGTTTGTGTTGCAACTCTATCTGATGTTTATTCAGGTATTACTGCTGCAATTGGAGCTTTAAAGGGTCCACTTCACGGTGGAGCTAATGAAGCTGTAATGAAGATGCTTACTGAAATTGGTGAAGTTGAAAACGTAGAGAATTATATTACTACAAAATTAGCTAACAAAGAAAAAATCATGGGGTTTGGTCATAGAGTTTACCGCAAAGGTGACCCACGTGCAAAGCACTTAAAGGCAATGTCTCAAAAGTTAACAGCGATTACTGGCGAACCAAAATGGTATGAGATGTCAACAAAGATTGAAGAAATTGTTACAAGTGCAAAACCATTACCACCAAATGTTGACTTCTACTCAGCATCTGTATACCATAGCTTAGGTATTGATCATGATTTATTTACTCCAATCTTTGCAGTAAGTCGTGTTTCCGGATGGTTAGCTCATATTCTAGAGCAATATGATAACAATCGTTTAATCCGACCACGTGCTGAATATACTGGTCCAGGAATGCAGACATACGTTCCAATGGAACAAAGAGGTTAATAAATCTAACAATATATATATTAATAGGTTGAAGTATTTCAGGGGGAATTTTACCCCGAAATACTTCTTAAGAACTTTAGGAGGTAATACTAGTGGCAGGAGAAAAAATTACAGTATCAAATGGTGTACTTAACGTACCAAACAATCCAATTATTCCTTTTATTGAAGGTGATGGAACTGGTCCAGATATTTGGGCAGCAGCGTCACGTGTATTAGAAGCAGCTGTTGAAAAAGCATACAACGGCGAAAAGTCAATTGTTTGGAAAGAAGTATTAGCAGGGGAAAAAGCTTTTAACCAAACTGGTGAATGGTTACCAGAAGAAACATTAGATGTTATTCGTGAGTACATAATTGCAATTAAAGGACCTCTTACTACACCAGTTGGTGGCGGTATTCGTTCATTAAACGTTGCATTACGTCAAGAACTAGATCTATTTACTTGTCTTCGCCCAGTACGATATTTTACAGGTGTACCTTCACCAGTTAAGCGTCCAGAAGATACAGATATGGTTATTTTCCGTGAAAATACAGAAGATATTTACGCTGGAATCGAATATGCACAAGGTTCTGAAGGAGTTCAAAAGCTTATCAACTTCCTACAAAATGAACTAGGTGTGAATAAAATCCGTTTCCCAGAAACTTCTGGTATCGGTATCAAGCCAGTTTCTGAAGAAGGAACAAAGCGTCTAGTTCGTGCTGCTATCAACTACGCTATTGAACAAGGCCGTAAATCTGTAACACTTGTTCATAAAGGTAATATCATGAAGTTTACAGAAGGAGCTTTCAAAAATTGGGGCTATGAGCTAGCTGAACAAGAGTTTGGCGATAAAGTATTCACTTGGGCTCAATATGACCGCATCGTTGAAGAGGAAGGTAAAGATGCTGCAAATAAAGCACAAGCTGATGCTGAGGCTGCAGGTAAGATCATTGTAAAAGATTCAATCGCTGATATCTTCTTACAACAAATCTTAACTCGTCCGCGTGAGTTCGATGTTGTTGCTACAATGAACTTAAATGGTGACTACATTTCTGATGCTCTAGCTGCACAAGTTGGTGGTATCGGAATCGCACCAGGAGCAAATATTAACTATGAAACTGGCCATGCAATTTTCGAAGCAACACACGGAACTGCACCAAAATATGCTGGTTTAGATAAAGTTAACCCTTCTTCTGTACTATTATCAGGTGTATTAATGCTTGAACACCTTGGTTGGAATGAAGCGGCAACTCTAATTATGAATTCAATGGAAAAAACAATTGAATCTAAGGTTGTAACATATGACTTCGCTCGTCTAATGGAAGGCGCTACAGAAGTAAAATGTTCAGAGTTCGCTAATGAACTAATCAAAAACTTAGGCTAATCATAGAACAAGTAACTACCCTAACAGTTTGGAGTTCAAAAAGGAGGATGAAGAGGTCGAGAATTTCAAGGCGGCGCAAGCTCCCGAGTACCAGAGCGTATGCAGTTAATACGTGAGGAACGCGAAAGCATGCCAACAGAGAAATTCGATGCGTCATATTCACCGCACTTTTGGAACATCCTCTTAGGGTAGTTATTTGTATATGTGAATAGGGAGGATTTTAAATGAGTCAATTTAAACGAAAAAAAGTCTCTGTAATTGGTAGTGGTTTTACTGGTGCAACAACCGCTTTCTTACTTGCGCAAAAGGAATTAGGAGATGTCGTTTTAGTTGATATCCCACAAATGGAAAATCCAACAAAAGGGAAAGCTCTCGATATGTTGGAAGCTAGTCCTGTCCAAGGGTTTGATGCAAATATTACTGGCACTGCAAATTACGAGGATACAGCAGATTCAGATATCGTTGTGATTACAGCAGGAATTGCTCGAAAACCTGGTATGAGCCGTGATGACCTAGTTCAAACAAATCAAAAAATCATGAAAAGTGTCGCTCAGGAAATTGCAAAACATTCTCCAAATAGCTATATCATTGTCTTAACAAACCCAGTCGACGCTATGACTTATACTGTGTTTAAGGAATCAGGATTTCCAAAAAATCGTGTCATAGGGCAATCAGGCGTACTTGACACTGCAAGATTCCGTACATTCATTGCCCAAGAACTAAATTTATCTGTAAAAGATATTACTGGTTTTGTCCTTGGTGGTCATGGTGACGACATGGTTCCACTTGTTCGTTACTCCTATGCAGGAGGAATCCCACTAGAAACATTAATTTCAAAAGATCGTTTAGATGCTATCGTTGAACGTACACGTAAAGGTGGCGGTGAAATTGTCAACCTCCTCGGCAACGGAAGTGCTTATTATGCACCGGCGGCTTCCTTGGTGGAAATGGTTGAAGCCATCTTAAAAGACCAACGACGTGTCCTCCCAGCTATTGCATATCTTGAAGGTGAATATGGATTCAGCGGAATTTACCTTGGGGTCCCTACTATCTTAGGTGCAAATGGTATTGAGAAAATCATTGAGCTAGACCTTACAGAACAGGAAAAAGCTGAACTTGCTAAATCTGCTGATTCTGTTAAAAATGTAATGAATATCCTAGTCTAATAATGAGTTAACGAAAAAATTCGGGGTTAACCCCCGAATTTTTTGTACATAATCTATTTAATTTCTATGGAGGTGTAACCTTTTTCATGCTATTAGGGAAAAAGCGAAAACTAGGTAGAAAGATTGAGGAAATGTCAGTTGGTGAAAAGCTATCACTGACTGAAAAAATTGAAGATAAAGATCTGCTTTTATACTTAGGTTTGACGAATGATGCGAATCCGCTTTATATTCAACATGATTATGCATCCCAAACTCCATTTAAGAAACCGATTGTTCCAACTGTAATGCTGACTGGAATTATCACAGCTGCGATTTCGAAGTATTTACCAGGGCCAGGAAGTCATATTCTCAAACAGGAAATTGAATTTTTGCAGCCACTTTATCACTATGCCACTATTCAATTTTTATTTGAAGTATCCAAAATTAATCTTCACGACCATACTGTCGAAATAGCAGTAACGGCATTTGACGAAGATGAATCATTAGCAATTGAAGGAAGACTTTTAGTCTGTCCTCCACACCGAATAACGCCAATGGACGGAAAAATATTAGAGAACTTTTAGAGAGCTTAGCCTCTCTTTTTTTTTGTTTTCGTGGTAAGTATCGAAATGTTAATCTATAATAATCTTATATAGAGATAGAAAAATGATGGGGTTTATCTTTTTTTATGGAGGAAAACAATGAAGAATAAAGTATTGGTTGTGGAAGATGAACAGTCAATCATTACATTACTTCAGTATAACCTACAACAGGCGGGATACGAGGTTATTACTGCAATGGACGGAGAAGAAGGATTAGAAATAGCCATCGCGGAAAAACCGCAAATTATTGTCCTTGACTTAATGTTGCCCAAGATAGATGGGATCGAAGTGTGTAAGCAGCTTCGTTTAAATAAAGTAGATATCCCAATCTTAATGCTGACCGCGAAGGATGACGAATTTGATAAGGTATTAGGTTTAGAGCTTGGAGCAGATGACTATATGACTAAACCATTTAGCCCAAGAGAAGTTGTGGCACGTGTCAAAGCAATACTAAGGAGAACAAGTAATAACATTGTCAAAAGCGAAGATGATACTTCAGCTTCGCAAATCACAATAGGACCACTACGTATTTTACCAGAAAATTTTGAGGCCTATTTTAACGAAGAAGAGCTTGATTTAACACCTAAGGAATTTGAACTTCTTGCCTATTTGGCAAAGAATAAGGGGCGAGTACTAACACGAGACCAACTCCTGAGTGCGGTTTGGAACTATGATTTTGCGGGTGACACAAGAATTGTAGATGTCCATATAAGCCATTTGCGTGAGAAAATTGAAAAAGAATCAAAAAAGCCAAATATTATTAAAACAGTTAGGGGATTAGGCTATAAGCTCGAGGAGCCTAAAATTTATGAATAAGTTTCACTCGAGGCTACTAACTGCGATTATCTTTTTAATCATTATTGTTTTTCTTTGTATGGGTTTTATGCTGGGGCAATTTATTAGTAGTCTTATTACGAATAATGCAATGCATGGAACCTCAATCGAAGAAACAGTTAAGCAGGTCTGGATTGCTTTGGCAATTTGCCTAGGTATCGCATTAATTATTATTCTTTCACTTATTGTAAGAATCACGACTACCTATACAAAACCGATTGATTCAGCAACAGAAGCGGTCAAAGAATTGGCCAAGGGAGATTATCGTGCTAGAACATATGAAGACGAGGTAAGTACAGCTGGATTACTAGGCAAGTCCATCAATATCGTTGCTAGAAATATTGAAGAAATGACAAAATCCTATGAAATGCAGCATGACCGATTACATACACTGATTGAAAATATGGGGAGTGGCTTATTATTTATCGATAGTAAAGGATATATAAGCATTGTTAATCGCTCAACGAACGAGATTTTCAAGGTTGATCAAGATGATTTATTAGGTCAACTTTATTATGAAGCTCTTTCACAAAAGGAAATTGTAAAGCTAGTCGAAGAGATTTTTATGACCGAACAAAAATTACGAAGACAAGTCCACCTGATGATTGGAAATGAACAAAAGGACTTTGAAGTTTACGCTGCACCGGTATTAGGGGCGAAGGTAGAATGGAAGGGAGTTGTTCTTGTCTTTCATGATATTTCAAACCTGAAAAGGCTTGAACAGATGCGGAAGGATTTTGTTGCAAATGTATCTCATGAACTTCGTACACCTATTACATCTATAAAAGGGTTTTCGGAAACTTTATTAGACGGTGCTATGAATGACAGGAATGTCTTAAAACAATTTTTAACCATTATCCTTGAAGAAAGTCATCGTCTCCAATTGCTCATTCAAGATTTATTGGATTTATCGAAAATAGAGAACAAAGGTTTTTCACTTAATCTTTCACAGGTTAATGTGAAAGAGCTCTTAGAGAATAGTATACAGATGCTTAAATCCAAAGCAATAGAAAGAGAGATCCAATTAGAGCTTACTGTAGATGATGAATCAACAGTGATCGATGGAGATATGGATCGGTTGAAGCAGGTCTTTATCAATGTGATTAATAATGGTTTGTCCTACTCTCCGAATGGAGCTAAGGTTGAGGTAAAAGCAACAAATCTTGGTGATTATGTTCAAATTCAAATTATTGATACGGGGATTGGAATAGAAGAAAAAGAACTTCCGCGTATTTTTGAGAGATTTTATCGCGTAGATAAAGCAAGGAGCCGAAATTCTGGAGGAACTGGTTTGGGTCTTGCAATTGTTAAGCATATTATTGAGGCACATGAAGGGGCTGTACAAGTAAGCAGTAAAGTAGGGGAAGGAACGACTTTTACGTTTCGTTTAAAGAAGAAAATATAATTTATAGGAAGTCCTAATTTACAAAATGTTTACACTGGAAAAACATTCTCTTAATATACAAACTTTATGATGTATATGAGAACCCCTTCATTCAGAAGGCCAAACTTTTTTGACAAGGACGTAATATCCTTGTCATTTTTTTTATAATTTTGAAACCTTTTTACATGATATTCGTATAAAACAATGTAGCAATAAATTGAGGGGGGAAAGCATGGTTAGTTTAAAACGAATATATACGATTGTTGGACTAAGTGTGCTCGTTTTGATTTTAGGTGTCGTTGGTTTTACATCATGGTACACTGTTGATGAGTCAGAGCAAGCAATTATATTAACCTTTGGGAAAGCAGATGAAGGAATTACAGAGCCAGGACTTCATTTTAAAATGCCATGGCCAATTCAAGATGTAGAGAAACTGCCTAAAACAACATTTAGTTTACAATTTGGCTATGATCAGAAGGATGGCGAAATCACTGACGTGCCAAAGGATACAAAAATGATCACCGGTGATGAAAATATTGTTTTAGCAGATATGGTAGTTCAATGGCAAATTACAGATCCATCAAAATTCCTATTTAATTCTGAGGATCCTGAGCAAATTTTATATAATTCTACTTCAGCTTCATTAAGAAGTATTATCGGAAGTTCAAAAATTGATGATGCATTAACTTCTGGTAAGGCGGAAATTGAAGCTGAAGTAAGAGAGTTATTAGCAGATCTTTTAGTGAAATATGATATTGGAATTTCAGTAACAGCTGTTAAGTTACAGGATGTTGAATTACCAAACGATGAGGTTCGTAAGGCATTTACAAATGTAACAGATGCTCGTGAAACAAGAAATACAAAAGTAAACGAAGCAAATAAATACCGTAACCAAAAAATGAATGAAGCAAAAGGTGAGGAAAAAGCTCTTATTTCTAGAGCTAATGGAGATAAAGCAGCACGTATCGAAATTGCGCGAGGGGATGTTGCTACATTTAATGCTTTATATAATGAATATGTGAAAAATCCGGAAATTACTAGAAAACGTCTAGTTCTTGAAACGTTAGATGAAGTATTACCACATACAGAAATTTACATTATGAAGGATGATGGCAATACAATGAAGTACTTACCAATTCGACAAGCTGGAAGCCAAACGCAGGTTCCTCCTGTAGAAACAGAAGGGAGTGGTAACCAATGAGTGAAAACGTTGTGGATTTAAACGAAAAAAAGGGTTCCAATAATTTTAGCAAATATACAAAGGGTGGAATTGGCATCCTAATAGCTATCATCTTAATTGGAATCGTAATACTAAATATTTTCATTGTAAGAGAAGGAGAATACAAAGTTGTTCGCCAATTTGGTGAAGTTGTTCGAATTATAGAAACACCTGGACTTTCCTATAAAATTCCATTTATCCAGTCTGTTGAGACATTACCAAAATATCAAATGATTTATGATGTTGAAGAGGCTGAAATCAATACGAAAGATAAAAAGCGAATGATGATCGATAATTACGCTATTTGGCGTATTGAAGATCCAAAACAAATGATTTCTACAACAAGAACGGTTGTGAATGCAGAAGCAAAACTCGATGAATTCGTTTATTCTGCCATTCGAACAGAGCTTGGTCAATTGAATTATGATGAAATCATTAATGATGAGAAATCAGAACGTGGTAGCCTCAATGACCGGATTACAGAAATTGTAAATAAAAACCTTGAGGAAGATAAATATGGAATTGTTGTAACGGATATTCGGATGAAGCGTACAGATCTTCCAGCTGAAAACGAACAATCCGTATATACTAGAATGATTTCTGAGCGTCAATCAACAGCACAAAACTATCTCTCTGAAGGAGATGCTGAGAAAAACAAAATCGAAGCTGAAACTGACAGGGAAGTTAAAGAAATTATTGCAAAAGCGCAAGCAGAAGCAGAAATTATTCGAAGCCAAGGGGAAGGAGAAGCAGCTCGTATATACAATGAGGCTTTCTCAAAGGACCCGGAATTCTATAACCTATTCCGTACATTAGAATCTTATAAGACTACAATTGATGGAGAAACAGTGATCATTTTACCAGCGGACTCTCCATATGCGAGATTGTTAATGGGATATACTGAATAACAATTAATTAGGTAGCCGTTATTTTTCATTCTGTTCATGACATGATAAAATGAACAGTAGGAAATAACGGCTATTTTTAATGATTTAAGGGATGTGTAGCATGGAAGGTCCGAATGCCGTAATAGAAGGGAAGGATTTTTCTTGGATAAAAAGATTGTCTTAGTGGATGGAAATAGTATCGCATATCGTGCATTTTTTGCCCTACCACTTCTTAATAATGATAAAGGTGTACATACCAATGCCATTTATGGCTTTACTATGATTTTAAATCGAATTCTAGAACAGGAGAAACCGACACATATATTAGTAGCCTTTGATGCAGGCAAAACAACTTTTAGACATAGTACTTTTAGCGAATATAAAGGCGGCAGACAAAAAACTCCTCCTGAGCTTTCGGAACAGTTTCCATTTTTACGCGAATTACTAGATGCATACAAGATTGCCAGATATGAGTTAGAAAACTATGAAGCCGATGATATAATCGGAACTTTATCTCTTCAAGCTGAAAAAGAAGGCTTTGAGGTTAAAGTTATCACAGGTGATAAAGACTTAACACAGTTAGCCTCAGAGCATATTACAGTAGATATAACGAAAAAAGGGATCACAGATGTAGATTCTTACACTCCTGAGTTTATCAAAGAGAAGTATGGGATTACACCTGAACGAATAATTGACATGAAAGGGCTAATGGGAGATAACTCTGATAACATTCCAGGTGTTCCTGGTGTCGGTGAAAAAACAGCCCTGAAATTATTGCAGGAGTTCAATACATTAGAAGAACTATTAGACTCAATCGATAAAGTGAGCGGGAAGAAGCTAAAAGAAAAACTTGAGGAAAATAAAGACCAAGCGATCATGAGTAAACAGCTTGCGACTATCTATCGTGAAGCCCCAATTGAAATTGGAATTCCTGAGCTGGAATACAACGGCTATGATGCAGAAAAAGTCACAAAATTATTCAAAGAGCTTGGATTTAATTCTTTACTCGATAAAGTGGAGGGTAGCGAGCCAGATGAGGACAAGCCTTTAGAAAAGATTTCCTATACAATCGTAGATGAAATTACAGAAGATGTGCTAACAGCTGAATCTTCATTAATTGTGGAGGTGCTGGATGAAAGTTATCATAAGGCAGACGTCCAAGGATTTTCAATTTCAAACGAGAATGGAAATTATTATATTCCAACAAAGCTAGCTCTCGAGTCAGAGGCTTTTCAACAGTGGGCAAACGATAAAGAGAAAAAGAAAATCGTTTTTGATGCAAAAAAGTCAATTGTGGCTTTGAGATGGAAGGGTATTAATCTACAAGGAATTGACTTTGATTGTTTAATTGCATCTTATATTTTAAATCCGTCTGAATCGACTGAAGATGTTGCGGCAGTGGCAAAATTAAAAGGTATAACAGATGTGAAATCTGATGAAGCAGTGTACGGAAAAGGAGCCAAACAAAGCATTCCTAACGAAGAAATTCTTTCTGAACACTTAGTGAGAAAAGCAGTTAGCCTTAAAAAATTAAAAGATTTGTTCTTGCATGAACTTCAAGAAAATGAACAGTATGAGCTTTTTACTGATTTGGAGATGCCGTTATCCCTAATCCTTGCAGACATGGAATCGATAGGGATAAAGGTCGATGTAGAACGTCTAAAAGGAATGGGAGAAGAGTTAAAGGAACACCTTCAGGAGCTAGAACAAAAAATTTATGAGCTCGCTGGTGAGGAGTTTAATATTAATTCCCCTAAGCAGCTAGGTGTCATTCTTTTTGAAAAGCTTCAACTAACTGTGTACAAGAAAACAAAAACGGGGTATTCCACTTCTGCTGATATCCTTGAGAAACTGGCTAAAGAACATGAAATTATTGAATATATCTTGCATTATCGTCAAATAGGTAAGCTTCAATCAACTTATATTGAAGGCTTATTAAAAGTTGTGCATGAAGATACTTGTAAGGTTCATACTCGATTTCAGCAAGCTTTAACGCAAACAGGAAGACTAAGTTCAACAGACCCGAATCTACAGAACATTCCAATTCGCTTGGAAGAAGGAAGAAAGATCAGACAAGCCTTCGTCCCTTCAAAAAAGGATTGGTTTATATTTGCCGCTGACTATTCCCAAATTGAATTAAGGGTATTAGCACATATAGCCAATGATGAAAATTTGATTAGTGCCTTTACGAATGATCTTGACGTTCATACCAAGACCGCCATGGATGTGTTCCATGTAACGGAAGATGAAGTAACCTCCAATATGCGTCGTCAGGCAAAGGCTGTAAACTTTGGGATTGTGTACGGAATTAGTGATTTCGGGTTGTCTCAGAATCTTGGAATCACCCGGAAGGAAGCAGGCCACTTTATTGAACGGTATTTTGCAAGCTTTCCTGGTGTTAAAGAATATATGGAAGAAATTGTTGAAGACGTAAGACAGAAAGGATACGTATCTACGCTTCTACATAGAAGAAGATACATTCCTGAAATTACAGCTCGTAACTTTAATGTTCGTAGCTTTGCTGAAAGAACAGCGATGAATACTCCAATTCAAGGAAGTGCAGCTGATATCATCAAGAAAGCAATGATTGATATGGCGGACAGATTAGAAGCAGAAAAGCTTCAAGCGAAGTTACTGTTACAAGTTCATGACGAATTGATCTTCGAAGCACCAGAAGAAGAAATTGAGATTTTAAGGAAGATTGTGCCTGAAGTTATGGAAAATGCCATTTCCTTGAAAGTACCTTTAAAGGTTGATTATGAATACGGTAAGACTTGGTATGATGCTAAGTAAGACGAAAAAGGATGTGATCATATGCCAGAGTTACCAGAGGTCGAAACCGTTCGGCGCACGTTAATCCAGCTTGTAAATGGCAAAACAATTAAAAAGGTAACGGTTTTATGGTCAAAGATCATCAAAAAACCGGAAGAACCAGAGCAGTTTTGTGATGCACTACGTGGACAGACAATTCATGATGTGGACAGAAGAGGTAAATTTTTAAAGTTTATTTTAGATGATAATGTAATGGTTTCTCATTTACGTATGGAAGGCAGGTACGGCCTCTACGATAAAGATGAACCCTATGACAAACACACACATGTATTGTTCACTTTTACTGATGGAACCGAGCTGCGCTATCGAGACGTTCGGAAATTTGGAACGATGCATTTATTTAATAAAGGCGAAGAAGAGAAAAGCCTGCCTCTATCTCAATTAGGACCTGAACCATTTTCAAAAGAATTTTCATTAAAATATTTAGAAGAAAAGCTATCAAAGACCAACCGTAAAATTAAGGTGGCGCTTCTTGATCAAACAAAGTTCGTAGGGCTTGGGAATATATATGTTGATGAGGCTTTGTTTAGGGCAGGCATTTTTCCGGAACGTGCAGCCAATTCCCTTTCCAAAAAGGAAATGAAAATACTCCACCAAGAGATCATTCAAACCCTGAAAGAAGCTGTTGAGAAAGGTGGTAGTACAATACGTTCTTACGTTAATACGCAAGGTGAAATTGGCATGTTTCAATTGCAACTTTTTGTATATGGTCAAAACGGGAAAGCATGTCAAACATGTGGAACTGAGATTGAAAAAACAGTTGTTGGTGGCAGGGGCACCCATTTCTGTCCAAAATGCCAAAGGAATAAAACGAAAACAAAATAATGTATAGTAAGCAAACAGTGAAATTCGATACATCTTTTTCTTTCGACTGTTGACTGCCAAAGGACATTTCACATGGAATGGGCTCTCTCCATATACTATCTTAGCAATCGATAGGAAGGAGACTTTGTGAGATGTCCCAATTGGCATCACTTGTTTTATTAGCATTTGCAGTAAGCTTAGATAGTTTTAGTGTTGGGTTCACATATGGTATGAGGAAGATGAAAATACCTTTTAAATCAATCATTACAATCGCATTTTGTTCAGCAGTAACGATGGCAGCCGCCATGGGATTAGGAAAGTCTATTGCGTTATTGCTATCACCTGCAATCGCTGATCGACTGGGTGGTATTGTACTCATGTTAATTGGTGTCTGGGTATTGGTTCAGTTTTTTCGACCAACTTCCCAAGCATCTGAACAAAATGAAGAAAAACTATTAGTGAAAGTTGAAATAAAATCACTTGGACTTGTTATCAATATTTTGAAGAAGCCAATGGTAGCTGACCTTGATAAATCAGGAACGATTACCGGTTTTGAAGCATTTTTACTAGGGTTTGCCCTTTCTCTAGATGCTTTTGGGGCTGGAATCGGTGCAGCTTTATTAGGCTTTTCTCCGTTGGTAATGGCTTTACTGGTTGCCGTGATGAGCTCGCTTTTCGTTTATACAGGTATAAAAAGCGGTGCTGTTTTTTCAAAGAAAAGATGGGTACAAAAATTTTCATTTTTACCAGGAATCTTACTGATTTTAATTGGTATATGGAAATTCTAAAATAAAATTGCAATAGGGAGAATAGAAACGTGGCATTAACAATCGGATTAACAGGTGGAATTGCAAGTGGAAAAAGCACAGTATCCCAGATGTTCAAAGAAGCTGGAATTGTAGTTATAGATGCAGACGTTATTGCACGTAAAGTGGTTGAAGTTGGAGAAGAAGCATATGAACAAATTGTTCAATCATTTGGCAAGGACATTCTATTAGCTGATGAGACGATTGACAGGCAAAAATTAGGATCGATTGTCTTTTTCAATGAAGACAAACGATTGTTATTAAACTCAATTGTTCATCCTGCTGTTCGAAAACAAATGCTGAAAGAAAAAGAAGAACACCTTAGCAATGGAGAAGAAATCGTTATATTGGATATTCCATTGTTATTTGAAAGTAAGTTAACTGCATTAGTTGACAGAACCCTACTGGTTTATGTTGATTATGAGACACAATTAGCACGCCTAATGAATCGAAATAATCTCAGCATGGGGGAAGCAGAAGCTAGGATCCAATCACAAATGCCGCTTAAAGATAAAATTCAACTTGCAGATGCTATAATTGATAACAATGGTACAATCGGTGCCACAAAGGATCAGTTACACGAAATTTGCAAGGAATGGGGAGTTAAAATATAGGGAAGACAGTGTATGTCTAATCTAACGAGTTCTCATTCAGGGTACAAACATTACATTTTTATTTAGCGTGAATTCATAAACGAATTCACGCTTTCATTTTTTTTTGTAAATTATCGTTTAGAACGTGGTTTTATAGCAGATATCTTAACTTCGGCTACAGCTGCGGTGACTTAGCCACCACTTGTCTGAAGCTAGCACAACTTCGGACAGGTCCGAGCAGATTTGGCTATTATTTGTCTGAAGCTAGCACAACTTCGGACACGACTAAGCAGATTTAGCTAATCATTGTCCGAAGCTAGCACAACTTCGGACACGACTGCGCAGATTTAGCTAATCATTGTCCGAAGCTAGCACAACTTCGGACACGACTAAGCAGATTTAGCTAATCATTGTCCGA
>QGHH01000091.1 GCA_003640645.1 Fredinandcohnia aciditolerans
AATGTCTGGATCAATCGATGATTACGGCGTTGGGCAAATTACAAACATACAGCTATCCGGCGGCCCGCTAAATTCTTGCGCCGCATCCCAAGCTGCAAACCTTCCATATACGATCATCGCCACCGGCAACTCATCGGGGTACGTGACCGGGTTGTCGATAACTGGCGGCCTCGTTCCCCCAAGGTGCGGCCCTTACACGGCATGGGTCACATTTCTTATGCCAGGATCTTTTCGGATCGAATTCGGCGATACCGGAATATGTCGAGGAACACTCCTGCTCCAATCACATCCACAGCTCCGAACGGTTAACTGAGGGGACTTGATCGGCGCGATGTAGAGCCAGGGCTCAGCCCAGCGCTTCCTCGCCACTCACGCCGCCGTCTACAACACCTTCAACCTGCAGCCTCATCTGATCCGCCGATCGACGCTCCGCCAGTTCCGGGCCGCGGCTCACCAGGCGTGGGCGGAGGCGACGTTCGCCGTCTGAACGGGGGGGGGCTACCACTTCGCCAACGGTGCAGCCCCGATCTGGCATGCAGGTTTCAGTCCCGTGGGATCGGTTCCGTTGACGGGATCGCCGTGTGCGTAGGCGTACCAGTTGAGGCCGTCGGCGTAGCCGATGGGGTCGGTCTGCAGGAAGCGGCCGAGGGTCGGGGAGTAGACGCGGGCCTTGTAGTAGTAGAGCCCGGCCTCCGGCAGCCAGGTCTGGCCGGTGTACTGGAAGCGGCCCTGATTGGCTGAGCCGGGGATGCCGTACTCGTCATAGGTGTTGGTCGCCGCCACCTGGGCCGTGCTGAAGGCCGTGGCCCGGCGAGAAGTGGACATCGTGGCGGCCTTCGCCGTGGACAGGTTAGGCCGGTCACTTTCCGATCTGGTGGGCTTCCTGTCGGAGGTACAGGCCCGAGGCCGCGACCTGTACTTGCACCAGCAGGCCATCGACACCTCGACTCCGGCGGGCAGGATGCTGTTCCAGCTTCTCGGGGTCTTCGCCGAGT
>QGHH01000948.1 GCA_003640645.1 Fredinandcohnia aciditolerans
CGCGCGCCTTCAGGCCCTCGAGCGTCGGCAGGTCGAACAGGCGGGTGGCCAGGCGCAGGATCGAGCCGGTGTCGTAGATGGTGTGGTCGACGGTGCCCTTCTTGGCGAACGGCGAGACCACCAGCGCGGGAATGCGCGTGCCGGGGCCCCAGCGGTCGCCCTTGGGCGGCGCCACGTGGTCCCACCAGCCGCCGTTCTCGTCAACGGTGATGACCACCACCATGTTGGCCCACTGCGAGCTCTTGCGCAGGCTGTCGACGATGTGGGCGATGTGGCGGTCGCCCGAATCGACGTCGGCGTAGCCCGCGTGCATGTTCAGGTTGCCTTGCGGCTTGTAGAACGTGAGCGGGGGCAGCTTGCCGGCTTCGGCATCGGCCAGGAACTTGTTGGTCGACGACAGATCGCCGAGGCCGCCGTCGCGCAAGTGCGCGGTGCGCGCGGCGGTGCCGGGGCCGGTGCTCTGGAAGTAGTTGAAGGGCTGGTGGTGCGCCTGGAAGTTGGGCGAGG
>QGHH01000949.1 GCA_003640645.1 Fredinandcohnia aciditolerans
TGTTCGGGTTTCGACAGAAGTTCTCCTGCAGGATGCTGTTTGGTTCCGAAGCATTAAACTCCCTGATGATGGGATGTGGGAAGCTGTGGCCCCAGCGTTGACACTCTCTCCCTGATACTGTGATGTTGATGTTTCCTGCATAGTTCACACCTGTACCAGAGATACACTCACCGTCGATGCATTGTCTGACGAGGTCGATGTTATCCTGTGTTCTTGGCAACTCTGTTCCTTTACAGTCCAAATATTTCCCCCAGAAGTATTCTGTTTTGTCCGTCTGTTCGAACACCTCTCTGGCTTCTTCATGGTCACAGATTTCCTCCACACACTCTCTCTCCAGGTTCCCTGGTTTCAGCTCCTCAAACAGAGAATTGGCCCGGCGGCTCCTGACCAGAACCTGCGAGGCGAGCTGGGACCCGAGGAAGACATGGTCTGCCAGGCAGCTGTGCAGGACAAACAGCAGAAGAACAGCAGCTGGTTTAGATGTTGGCTCCACCATGATCCAGACCT
>QGHH01000950.1 GCA_003640645.1 Fredinandcohnia aciditolerans
CTCCCCCGCCGCCTGGACCGGCGCCCGCGCGCCCAGCCTGGACGACTTCGCCGAACTGGCCGAGGCTGCCTTCGCCGCCCTGCCCGAGACCTTCCGCCGGCTGGCCGGCGAGGTGCAGTTCCGGGTCAGCGACTTCGCCGAGGAGGCCGTCCTCGACAGCCTGGGGATCGAGGACGCCTTCGAGCTGACCGGCCTCTAACACGGCGTCGACCTTTCCCGCCGCTCGGTGTTCGACCCCGCGCCGTCGGCCTCGATGGTGTTCCTCTATCGCCGGCCGATCCTCGACGAATGGGCCGAGCGCGGCGACGTGGCCCTGGACGAGCTGATCGCCCACGTGCTGGTGCACGAGATCGGCCACCATTTCGGCCTGTCCGACGACGACATCCACAACATCGAGGCCCAGGCGTGAACGGTCCGCATATCGACATCGAAGCCCTGCGCGAGGCCCTGGGCGATCGGCTGTTCGCCCGCGGCGAGGCCTATTTCGCCGACGGCCGCGTCGAGATC
>QGHH01000951.1 GCA_003640645.1 Fredinandcohnia aciditolerans
TCCGCCCGCTGTTCGCGGTCTTCGAAGGCCTTGCGCACTTCCGGAGCCGTCATGCGGCGGAGCAAGCGCGAAACCAGATCACGCTGCATGGCGAGGTACAGCGTTTCGATCTGCCCTTGCTTGGCCTGGACGATCTGGTCGTCGTACGGCATTTCGCGGTAGATCGACAGGGTCGTGTCCGGGATCAGGGCGCGGCCCTTCGCATCGATCAGGCGGAAGGTGTAGTTGATGCCCAGTTCGTATTCCTCGACACGGCCCTGGGCGTTCAGCGACACCTCGCGCAGGGCGCGCTTGTTGGAGACCTCCTGCAGGATCGCCTGCGCGTCCTTGGGCGAGGTGACCAGCTTGGTGTCGGGCGAGGCCGCGCGCAGCGCGCGGCGCACGTCGGCGCCGAATTGGGTGTTCTCGGCAATGCCGACATACAACGTTTCGAACGGCAGCGGGGTGACCCCGCGCAGCGTGAAGCCGCAAGCCGAGATCAGCATGAACAGCGCCAGGCAGGCGCCG
>QGHH01000952.1 GCA_003640645.1 Fredinandcohnia aciditolerans
GGGGTGAATTTCGACGAGGCCGCCTCGCTGATCTCCACCGCCGTCGGTTCCGCCTACCTGAGCAAGTTCCCCAACCTGGGCCGGATGCAGAACATCTGGGTGCAGGCGGACGCGCCGTACCGCATGCAGTTGTCGGACGTGCTCAAGCTGAACGCCCGCAACACCCAGGGCGGCATGGTGCCGCTGTCGTCGTTCGTGACGGCCAAGTGGTCGCAGGGCCCGGTGCAGGTGGTGCGCTACAACAGCTACGAATCCATGCGCATCGGCGGCAGCGCCGCGGCCGGCTACACGACCGGCCAGGCCATGGAGGAAATGGAAAAACTGGTGGCCCAGTTGCCACAGGGCTTCGGCTACGAATGGACCGGGCTGTCCTACCAGGAACGCCAGGCCGGCAACCAGGCCCCGATCCTGATGGGCCTGTCGCTGCTGGTGGTGTTCCTGGTGCTGGCCGCGCTGTATGAAAGCTGGGCCATCCCGATCTCGGTGATGCTGGTGGTGCCGCTGGGC
>QGHH01000953.1 GCA_003640645.1 Fredinandcohnia aciditolerans
GCGCGGCCAGCTTGCGCAGGGGAACGGCGCCGTCGTGACGACTGCCGATCAGGGTCACCGTCACCGGCAGCAGGCCGACGATCAGCGAGGCCGGCGCGACGCCGGCGATCTGCACCGAGGCGGCCAGGAACAGGTAGTAGACGATGTTGCCGGCCAGGCTCAGCCAGGTCAGGGCCAGCCAGTCGGCCCGCGTGACGCGGCCGGCGACCGAACGCCAGGCCGGGGCGATCAGCACCGCCGAGGCCAGGCCGTAGGCCAGATAACGGCCGGCGGTCATCTGCAGCGGCGAGAAGCCCGCCAGCAGCTTCGGGGCCAGGAACACCGCGCCCCAGAAGGCGCCGGCGACCACGCCGCAGGCGGCGCCCAGGCGATAGCGATGCGTGTCGGTCATGCCCTAGCGCGCCCGGTCGCCCGCGCCTTCGTCGCCGTTCGCCTAAAGCTGGTCCAGCCCATAGGCGGCATGTAGGGCGCGCACCGCCAGTTCGGTATAGGCCGCGTCGATCAGG
>QGHH01000954.1 GCA_003640645.1 Fredinandcohnia aciditolerans
GGATCAGGCAAAATCCTGTATTATGCTTTCGCAGGTGAAGAAACAACGCGAGCCTGACAACGAACTTGATGCCATGGAAGCACAACACGTCAAGGCGCCGGCCGACAGTCTGGCACGCATGCAGCTATCCTTCGGTCTCGGCAAACTGCATGACGATCTCAAGATCTATGACAAGGCTTTCGACTATTTCGCCGAGGGCAACGCGATCCGTCGCAAAGGCATCTCCTATGACGGCGCAAGGACGCGCGCAGAATTCGAGGCGATGAAGGCGACCTTCAGCAACGAGTTCTTCGAAAAACACAAGCCGAGCACCATCGAGGACGATGCACCCATCTTCGTCGTCGGCATGCCGCGTTCGGGCACAACGCTGGTCGAACAGATCATCGCCAGCCATCCGCAGGTGTTCGGTGCTGGCGAGTTGATCATCCTGAAAACGGCCGTCGGCAAGGGGTTCCCTCTCGATATGAAGGGCGGCTTCCCAGCCGGTATCGCTGATATGCCGGACA
>QGHH01000955.1 GCA_003640645.1 Fredinandcohnia aciditolerans
ATTGGCCGAGTTCACGCGGGCCAGCACGACAAGCCCGGCAAGTGCAGCGATGAAACCGGTGATGGCATAGATGCGGATCAGCAGTCCGCGTTCACGGATGCCGGCAAATCTGGCGGCGACCGGATTGGCACCGAAGAGCCGCAACCTCAGACCAACTGGCGTTCGTCTCAACAGGACGGAAAGCGCCAGCGCAACGAGGGCGAAGAGCAGCAGCGGCAGAGGCAGGATGCCGCCAATCGACCAGTTGCCGAAAGCCGTGTACCAATCCGGCAAACCGGTGATCGCCGGACCACGGGTGATGGCAATGCCGAAGCCGGCAAAGAGCTGCATCGTGCCAAGGGTGGCAAGGATCGGTGGTAGCCGCAGATAGGCAATCAGAAAGCCATTGAACGCGCCGCATGCCGTGCCCACGGCGAGTGCGGCGGGGATGGCAAGCCAGGCCAGTTCGGGCGCGGCTTTCATGATGACGGCAGCTGTGATGGCGGCAAGGTTCGCGGTGGCCACCA
>QGHH01000956.1 GCA_003640645.1 Fredinandcohnia aciditolerans
CATCCAAATATTATTTAGGGATTGAATAGAAGATACAATAGCCGACATCGGCCGTTATAAAGCCGTGACTGATATTTTTCAGCCGACATTGCGCAATTTTTTTTACAAACGCTGGCCGATAATATTTTTTTACGGTAGAGGATGCTTTTTTGTTCGGTGTTGCCGTAAAAATTTACAATGTAGGTCGGCTAGGTTTTTTCGTTCGAGCTCAACCGAAGTTGTGTTTCGGCCGACACCGGCATGTTTTCATTTGCTCGGCAAAAAAACATGATTCACCGATACTGATCGAAAAAAATGCTAGCCGACGTCGGCCAGGAAAGATGACCGATCGAGGTTTAAAAAAGAAGCATCACCGGATGACGCCGATCGAACATTTCCTAATAGACATCATCCAAATATTATTCAGGGATTGAATAGAAAACACAATAGCCGACATCGGTCGTGAAATAGCCCCGACTGATATTTTTCAGCCGACATTGCGCAATTTTTTTTAAAAAAAACCCTCG
>QGHH01000957.1 GCA_003640645.1 Fredinandcohnia aciditolerans
GACGTCTGCAAGGGCAAGCGCTACAACCGCGAGACCCTGGAGATCCTGTTCAAGGGCAAGTCGATCGCCGACATCCTCGACATGACCGTCGAGGAGGCCGCCGAGTTCTTCAAGGCCGTGCCGCCGGTGCGCGACAAGATGGAGACGCTCAAGCGGGTCGGCCTGGGCTACATCCATGTCGGCCAGCAGGCCACCACCCTGTCCGGCGGCGAGGCCCAGCGGGTCAAGCTGTCCAAGGAGCTGTCACGCCGGGCGACCGGCCGTACGCTCTACATCCTCGACGAGCCGACCACGGGCCTGCACTTCGAGGACACCAAGAAGCTGCTCGAGGTGCTGCACGAGTTGGTCGACCAGGGCAACACGGTGGTGGTGATCGAGCACAATCTCGACGTCATCAAGACCGCCGACTGGCTGGTCGACTTCGGTCCCGAGGGCGGCGACGGCGGCGGCCTGATCGTCGCCTCGGGCACGCCGGAGAAGGTCGCGGCCACGCCGGAAAGCTGGAC
>QGHH01000092.1:0-676 GCA_003640645.1 Fredinandcohnia aciditolerans
GGTGGAGGACGCCTGGGTCCGCGCCACCGTGCCCAGCCAGCACGCCACCGGCGTCTTCATGCGCCTGACCTCGTCCGTCCCGGCGCGCCTGGTCGGCGTCGAGTCCGACGCCGCCAAGCACGTCGAGGTGCACGAAATGGCGATGCAGGACAACGTCATGAAAATGCGCCAGATCCCCGCCCTCGACCTGCCCGCCGGCCAGCCGGTGGAACTCAAGCCCGGCGGCTACCACGTCATGCTGATCGACCTGGCCAGGCAGGTGTCGGCGGGCGACCCGGTGGCGCTGACGCTGCTGGTGCAAGACGCCAACGGCCCGCAGCGCCGCGTGCCGGTGACGGCCACGGCGCGTCCGCTGGCGGGCGGCGCGGCCCCGGCCGCCAAGCATGGGCACTGATTAACAGGGACCGCGTCATTGCAAGCGCATTGACACCTGTATTTCAAGCTTGAAATAGCTGTTTGCCCCGCAAGCCGCGTTTTCTGCAACGCCAGGACGGCCACCCGGTCGAATCAAGAACACCGGGTGCGCCGTTTCTCCACGCATCCGCCGCATCCCAGGAAATCGCCCCCATGCCGCACCGGGGACGACGGCGCGGCCTGCCCCCAGGCCGTTTGCTTTGATTGCCAGGAGCGTTTCATGAAGACCTTGACAGCTACTTTGTTGCTCTGCGCCGGCCTC
>QGHH01000092.1:686-991 GCA_003640645.1 Fredinandcohnia aciditolerans
GCCGTGCAAGCCCAACCCGCCCAGGCCGTGGCTCCCGCCGCGCAATACAAGCGCGACCTCTACGGCGACTGGCGCGTCAGCTACCCCGCCCCCGCCGCCAAGACCGCCGACCAGGTGAGCGCCGAACTCGCCCAGTCCAAGGCCGACGGCCAGTACACCTTCGGCCAGGAAGACTACCCGCCCGCCATCGCCTCCAACGGCCCGGGGGAAAGCCGCGCCCAGGTCGAACAGGAGCTCCAGACCGCCGAGATGCAAGGGCAGATGGCATCCGACCAGGAAAGCTATCCGCCGGCGCCGATGGCGCA
>QGHH01000958.1 GCA_003640645.1 Fredinandcohnia aciditolerans
TATGCAATTTTCCTCTGTTTTCGTTTCGAGCCTGTATCTGCTACAGATCTAGATCGTTATGGCGTCCCCAAAAGCTCCTAAGGACAAGATCTTCGAGAAGGTCATCAATCCCTACCTCACGGAAGTGCTGAAACACCCTCAATCTATCAAGATGAGCGAGGGGATGTTGCACATCCGTGATGTTGAGGGGCCTAAGAAGACCGGAAGCATGGAGGCGAGGCTCGAAGCAATGGAGCAACAGGTCTTCAATTGCCAAGGGAGGGTGGAGCGTGGACTCAACGCCAACCACATGCATATGAGAATGCCAGGTTGTTCAAGGAAAAGGTTAAGAGATGGCACGACAAACGAATACAGAAACGTGAGTTCAATGTAGGTGATTATGTCTTGCTATACAATTCTCGTTTAAGATTTTTTGCAGGCAAACTTCTCTCTAAATGGGAAGGTCCTTATATTGTCGAGGAAGTATATCGTTCCGGTACTATTAAAATTAATAACTTCGACAGTAA
>QGHH01000959.1 GCA_003640645.1 Fredinandcohnia aciditolerans
TCTGTTCGCATAGCAATTTTATTCATTCAGACAGTTTGCAGTAGCAAGCCATGAACCTGATATTGTCTGATATTAGCTGTTTGATTATCTATTTGTTTCCTGCATTGTAAAGCACAAAGCTACATAATGCGAGGAGTGATGCGCTCTCTCCCAAACTATGTAGCTAAAAAAACTGCGTGACTTCTGAGAACCTCAGTAAATCAAAATGGCTGGAGCGTCTCTTGCAGGCTACTTGCTGCCGTCGTCCTCCGACCCTGGCAGGGACCGTTGCCAGCGAGCTCCATACCATGGATAGCCGCCGTTTTGGTTGTTGCTGTTGCTCCCATGCTGAAAGTTGTTACCATTAGAGTTGTCGAAAGTACCGTAGTTGTCTCCTCCAAGACACTCCCCGGCCATGAGGACGACCAGCGTCAACACCAGAAAGATCATAACACCCTTCATCCTGTCCACAGACTGATAGTCAGAGCCAAAAGACTGGTAAAAAGACTGAAGTGAGCTGCTGAGAG
>QGHH01000960.1 GCA_003640645.1 Fredinandcohnia aciditolerans
GCTCCTGCTTAGTCAGCTCCGTGTCCAACTCCGCGGTGTCGGCCTCCGTCTCCAGGGTGATATCCATGCGGGAAGCAGACGCGGTGGTGTAGCTGGTCAGGATGTTGCTATTGGACGGCAGCACCTTCCCGGCCACCACCAGCTCGGAGCCGCTGAAGTATTTGTCAAAGCGGTTCTGCGTGACATCAGACACAGAGTCGTCTGGGAACTGGATGGTGATCCTCCTCAGCAGAGGAGAGGAGACCTGGCTGTAAAATGTCCGGAGTTGCTCGGCGGCGTCATGGTTGGCATAGATCCTCTGAGCCATGCCCCTGTTCTCCATGGCGATACGTTCCAAGAAGTCGTAGTCCACGTCGAAGCCAATGCCCAGCGAGAAGAGAGAAAACTCCTCCCTCATCACCCGCTTCACGTTCTTCTGGATGGTGCTCAGCTTGATCTCGCCCACTGTAGGGTCTCCATCAGACACCAGAATGATCATGGAGACGGATCGAGGGTCAATGAGCCCC
>QGHH01000961.1 GCA_003640645.1 Fredinandcohnia aciditolerans
GAAAGAAGCAAGTGATTTTCCACAAGCACCTTTAAGCAAATCAGCATCATCAGCAAATGCTACGTACCCATCAGCAGTTATTCCCCAATAAAGAGGAACCTTTCCGGATTGGTCAGAAGCCACAAAGAGGGTAGAAGTGGACTTGTCAAAAACAATGAAAGCAAAGCTCCCACTGAGATGGCCAACAACATGATTGGCAGGGTAAGGTGCTCGATCACGTAAAGCTTTGTAAGCCTCAATCACCATACCTGCTTCATTGGCAGACTTGGCGAGTCCATATTGCTGTCTCAAGCTGCCCAAATTGTCAAGTGCTCCCTCAAACAAGCAGAATATCTCATCCTTAGCAGCAAATGATCTGGGTTGCCACGGTGACTCGTCGTGGGGAGTGTAAGCCAACTGCACGTGATCCCCAACCTGCAGGGACACCGCCGACGCCTTGCTCTCGACGAACCGTTTCAGGAGCGAATCCGCCGTCGTCTTTGGTGACGGAGTTCGGCTGCCGGCGG
>QGHH01000962.1 GCA_003640645.1 Fredinandcohnia aciditolerans
TAGCGGAAATTCGCTGGTGTGTTTGAAGGTTACCTTTGTGATTAAAACGCCTCCCACAGTCAGGACACTGATACGGTTTCCCTCCTGTGTGAATTCTTGTTTTTTTGCCGCACCTTGCCAGTAAAACGAACTAAAAAGTACTGCATCAAAATCATAGCCTTATAACAAACTAATTAGACCAATGTCTGATTTTATTCATGTTTTCATCGTATAGCACAGATTCATAGAGGTGTTTTTTGTTAAGCTTTCATTTCAGTTACAAGTTAAAATATTTACCCTTTACACACCAGCTGTTAGTTAACTTTCACATTTCTTCAATGTTATTAGCAGTCAGCTCCAGTGAATATGTAATCTTAGTATTGATGTTACCTGAGAAATAATCTTTTGTCGCACATCTTCAGGAATCCAATCAGCTGTTTGTATGTGGAACCGGACTTCAGCTTGTGTGTTTACTAGAACAAAATGTGAAAAATGTACTATAACACAACAGTAGCTGACTCTCTGT
>QGHH01000963.1 GCA_003640645.1 Fredinandcohnia aciditolerans
TATGCGGTTCGGCGCCCAGCACGCCGACCAGGCGCGTGTTGTCCATGCGCAGCGGCTGGCGCCACAGGTACCGCATCTCCATCATCTCGCGCAGCGTCTCCGAGAACGGCGCCGCCAGCCGCAGCAGCCACCATGGAAACGCGCCCACCCGCGGCTCGGCCCCGTGGCGGCGCGCCACCCGCACGATCGCCGCGGCCATCCGCGTGCCGTCCGCATCCCAATGCCCAGCCATGTGGAACGCCGCGAACGGCGCCAGCGCTTCGCGCCGCGCCAGCAGCTCGACCAGCGCCCGGCCCACGTCCGGCAGGTAGTTCCATTGATGTCCCACGCCCGGCGCGCCCGGCACGCTGACCCGCGTCAACGGCCGGCCCGGTTTGACCAGCGCCTGCGAGAACCAGTTGTTGCCAGCGCCAGGCCCGAAGAAATCGCCGGCCCGCAGCACCACGGCGCGCGCGCCATGCGCGCTGGCGACCTGCAGGCGGCGTTCGAGCTCCACCCGGATCGC
>QGHH01000964.1 GCA_003640645.1 Fredinandcohnia aciditolerans
AGCTTGATGCCCGCCTTGTTGATCACTTCCCGCCATTTCAGGACTTCGCCGCGCACGAACGCGCCAAACGCCTCCGGGCTGCCGGGCTTGGGTTCCGCCCCCGCCGCCACCATCGCCTTGGCCGTCGCGGGATCCGACAACACCTTCACCATGTCCGCATTGACCCGCGCCACTATGTCGGCGGGCGTCCCCTTCGGCGCCAGCACCCCGCTCCACGAATACGCCTCGTACCCCGGCACGCCGGACTCGGCAATCGTAGGCACGTCCGGCAGCATGCTCGACCGCGTCGGATTCCCCACCCCCAACGCGCGCACCTTGCCCGTCTTCAGATGCGGCACCGCCGACGGCCCGTCCGCGAACATCACCTGCACCTGGCCGCCCAGCAGATCCTGCATCGCCGGCGCGCTGCCCCGGTAAGGAATGTGCTGGATCTTCACGCCCGCCATCGCATTGAACAGCTCGCCCGCCAGATGCGTGCCGCCGCCCGTTCCGGAGGAGCTGAACG
>QGHH01000965.1 GCA_003640645.1 Fredinandcohnia aciditolerans
ATTCGCTCTCCTTGCGCCGACGGGCCCGCCGCCTTGGGCGCGAAACCCGGGTTAACCCTGAAAGACCTTCACATTCCGCTGCCGATCGCCCCGGAATGCCCGCATGCCGTGGTGGTAACCAAACCCCTGCCTCGGTTCCATCAGCCGATGATGGAACTTTCCCCGCCCATCCGTTACTACCCCTGACTGTGCGCGGCCTTCGTCCGCCGTTCCTCGCGCCTTCATGAACCGTATCGACGCCGGCCTGCCCCCTTCCGCTTTCTCATCCACGACCTCGCAAGCCGCCCCCCAGAACGGCCAGCAGCAGGTCGGCACGATGCTGGGCCAGGCCGCCACGGCCGTCGACGGCGAGGTCTCGCTGGCCGATTCCGCCGAGGAACTCAGCCTGCACATGGCCGAGAAGACCGAGGACAAGCACCACGCGGAACGCAAGATCGGCCGCGACGCCCCGCTGCAGATGCTCAGCGCCGAGGCCATCGTGGCCTACCTGGCCGAGTCGCACGAC
>QGHH01000966.1:0-233 GCA_003640645.1 Fredinandcohnia aciditolerans
ATGCATCAAGCTCCTGGCCGCGCTGGGCGCGCGGCGACGAAAGGCGTTAGAGAGGTTCTGTTATGATGGTCAATCATTTTTTCCAATAAGAAATTTTATTGAAACCGCCCTTCCGGAGTTTCAAGCGCTGGGAGACGGCCTGTCCAGGCGGCGAGGCGCTCGCCGCGTCCGGAAGATGGGGCTTCGCGCGTCTATGACCTGGAGCCTTTCGCCCCGGTCGGGCCGTGGACGAG
>QGHH01000966.1:257-505 GCA_003640645.1 Fredinandcohnia aciditolerans
ATTCGACGCTCATGCGGCCGCCGCCGATATTTCGTATGATCGTATCTGTCATATACTGAAACGGTCGCCCACGGCGGGCGGCGCCGGAAATGGAAGCTGCATGCCTGACAAGATCGAGGACCCGACCGCGGCGCGGAGCGAGCGGGCGTCGGCCCCGCCGCACCTGAGGCGTCTGGGCGAGGCGCTGAAGCAGCTTCGCAAGCGCAAGGGCTGGACCCTCGCCGAGGTGTCCCGCCGGTCGGGCCTGT
>QGHH01000093.1 GCA_003640645.1 Fredinandcohnia aciditolerans
GCGGACAGTGAAGGTTACCTGCTTCAACAGTGCTTGAACGGCAACCTTTCATCTGTCTTCAAAACCCAGGACGGGAAAAATAATCATCTTTAATCGCCCATCTTTACCACCAATAACATCTAAATTTAAAAAAAATTAAAAAAATCACCTTTAAAGCGCCACCGAACACGTTTAGCCTGCTAGCTGAAAGTGTTTTCGCTAACGACGACAGCTCCTCGACATCCTCTTTGAACCATGAGTTCCCAGGTGAGACAGAACTTCCACCAGGACTGCGAGGCTGCGGTCAACAGGCAGATCAACCTGGAGCTGTATGCCTCCTACGTCTACCTGTCTATGGCATACTACTTTGACCGGGACGACCAGGCATTGCACAACTTTGCCAAATTCTTCCGCAATCAGTCGCAAGAGGAGCGTGAGCACGCTGAGAAGCTAATGAAACTGCAGAACCAGAGGGGGGGAAGGATCTTCCTGCAAGACATCAGGAAACCAGAGAGGGATGAGTGGGGCAGTGGGATAGAGGCCCTTGAATGTGCCCTGCAGCTCGAGAAGAGCGTGAACCAGTCCCTGCTGGACATGCACAAGCTCTGCTCTGATCACAATGACCCACATATGTGTGATTTCATCGAGACACACTATCTGGACGAGCAGGTGAAGTCCATCAAGGAACTGGCAGACTGGGTGACCAACTTGCGTCGCATGGGAGCTCCTCAGAACGGCATGGCCGAATACCTGTTTGACAAACACACCCTGGGCAAAGAAAGCAGCTAAACCCCTCCACGTCACATTTCTAAAAGCTTTCTATAATATGTATATTTGTTTTCTTTTTTGCTAGCGAATGTTTTCAATATGAAGCCATCTGCATGATCCTGCCTAGTGATTTCACCTTCTTATATTACTCATACAGTTATTGCCATTCTCTGTATGTTACTACAGTAACCTGTAGAATTCCCTGATCCCATAGCTGAGCCACTACATTTAAAAAGCCCGC
>QGHH01000967.1 GCA_003640645.1 Fredinandcohnia aciditolerans
GGAACGCGGCGGGTCGTATCAGGCGGCGTGGCGAGCCAATGCGGACCGGCTCAGCGCGTGGCGCTCTCCGCCCACTGCGCCAGCGGCAGCGGCGGCACCCATGCGGGCCTGCTGGCCGGCCTCGTCGGCGCCAACGCCGGCCTGCCCCTGACCGGGATCAACGTCCGCCGCCCGCGCGCCGAGCAGGAAGCCAACATCCGCGCCCTGACCGAGAGCACCCTGGCCCTGCTCGGCGTCCGCGCGCCCCTGGCCGACGACGCCGTGATCGCCCTCGACGAGTGGGTGGGCCCCGGCTACTCGCTGCCCACCGACGAGATGGTCGAGGCCGTGCGCCTGCTGGCCCGGCTGGAGGGCGTGCTGCTCGACCCGGTCTATACCGGCAAGGCGTTCGCCGGCCTGATCGGCCTGATCCGGCGCGGCGCCTTCAAGGCCGGTGAGACGGTGCTGTTCGTGCACACCGGCGGCTCGCCCGCGCTCTACGCCTACCAGCCCGTGCTGCAGACGC
>QGHH01000968.1 GCA_003640645.1 Fredinandcohnia aciditolerans
CAGAACCACGGCCAGGACGACAACAACGCACAAGGACAGGAACTGCGGCATCGGATGCAACCTCTCTGCGGGCGGACGAACCTTGTCATATCCGTACCATGTCCCGCCACAGCGGCAACGCGATAAGCGCTGCGGAAGACACGCCTCAGTTCTCCCCTTGCGGCGCCAGGCCGGCACGTCCACGCGGCACGCCGAGGCCGGTGTCCGGCGGCTCGCCGGCGGCCGGGCGCTCCTCCTCGATCATGTGCATGGTCCGCCATCTGCCGAAGCGGTAATAGGCAGCGGCAAGCGCCAGCGAAGCTATCGAACCCGCGGGGAAACTCCACCACAAGGCTTCCTGCCCGAGCGTGTCACGCAGCGTATAGGCAAAGCCCGTGCGGATGAAAAGCACCGAGATGACGAGGATGATCAGCGGCGGCATCACCGCGCCGGTGGCGCGGACGGTGGCGAACAGCACGATGGTGACACCGAACAGGATGAACGACCACGAGGCGACGTTGTTGAT
>QGHH01000969.1 GCA_003640645.1 Fredinandcohnia aciditolerans
AATCCGCCGCCGGGCGAGGCTGCGCGCGTGGCCAAGCTGGCGCGGGCCGCCATCGCCGAAAAGGTCAAGCTGCCCCCGGGCGTCTATCTCGAATACGCCGGGGCGGCCGAGGGCATGAAGGCCGCGCAGCAGGAGTTGACGTTCAACGTGCTCCTGGCCGCGGGGGGCATCGTCGCCCTGTTGCTGATCGCCTTCGGTGGCGGCCGCGCCGTGGCCCTGATCCTCGGGTCGGCGCCGTTCGCCATGGTCGGCGGGGTGGTGGCGGTGGCGGTCAGCGGCGCCAGCCTGTCGCTGGGATCGCTGGTCGGGTTCGTCACCCTGTTCGGCGTGGCGGCGCGCAACGCCATCCTGCTGGTCTCGCACGTCGAACATCTGGTCGAGGTCGAGGGCTGCGACTGGTCGTTGGAGACGGTGCTGCGGGCGACCCGCGAGCGGGTGACGCCGATCCTGATGACCGCCCTGGTCACGGCCCTCGGCCTCGCGCCGCTGGCGGTGCAGACAGGCC
>QGHH01000970.1 GCA_003640645.1 Fredinandcohnia aciditolerans
GACATGCCGTACTCGCGCGTCATGGCCAGATCGAGCGCGCTCTTCATGCGCCCTTCGTCGCCCATCAGCTTGAACGCGGCGGCCAACTGGATCAGGGGCAGCGGCGAACGCGCGCGGTCCTGGTAGTTGTCGAACAACTGGCGCACCGTCGACAGCGGCGCCTTCTTGTCGCGCGCCAGCGCCAGGGCGGCCGTAGCCAGGCCGGCAAACCGGCGGTGGTCTTCGCGCAGCACGCTCTGGCCGCCGCTGTCCAGGCGACCGGACTCGAAGTCGCGCTTCAGATTGGTCGACCAGGTGCCGAACGAACCACTGCTCTGCTGCACCTGTTCCAACAGCCACTGGCGCGAACGATCCAGCGAGGCCTCGGGAATGGTGAAGCCCTTGTCGCGCGCGTCCTGCAGGAAGCCCACGGCGTAGGCCGTCAGCCACACGTCGCGCGAGGACGAGCTGCTCCACAGGTTGTAGGAGCCCACGGCGTTGCGCATGCCCGACAGGCGGCCGATG
>QGHH01000971.1 GCA_003640645.1 Fredinandcohnia aciditolerans
GCGCCATACCTTCGCCAGCAGTTCGCCGAGCTGGCGCCGCTCGGTGGGCGAAAGCGGGTCGAACAACGAGCCGATCCACTGCGTGTGCTCCTTGAACAACCTGGCCGCCGCCGTCCTGCCCTTGGGCGTCAGGACCACCGCGATCCGGCGCCGGTCGTCCTGCCCCGGCTGGCGCGAAACGAAGCCGTCGCGCTCCAGTCCATCGAGCAGGCCGGTGACGGTGGCGCGCGTCACGCCCGCGCGCGCCGCGAGTTCGTGCGGCGACAGGCCGCCCGCCTGACCGTGCAGCAGGAACAGCAGCACGAACTTGCCTTCCGATAACTGCCGCGGCGCCAGGCGCGCGGCGCAATCGCGGTCGATGGCGCCGGCCAGGGCCAGCACCTGCAAACACAACCGCATGCCGTCCGCGGATTGCAGCCCGCGGCGGGCGGCCTCGTCCAGCAGCGCGTGGTGCTTGGGTTCCAGCATGGCGGAAATAAGGGAAATGGCGGGTGGCATGGGGTT
>QGHH01000972.1 GCA_003640645.1 Fredinandcohnia aciditolerans
GGCAATGGTCCATCTCACGACATTGGATGGCTTCGACGGTGGCAGACGGCTGGCAACCTTCGCTTCCAGGCCAGATGCGCTCGCCCGCGTGGAGCCTCTGATCGCGGACGGCCTGCTCACCTCGGAGCCCGTGCGTGCTCCCGAAAGGACCTTTTCATTGTTCACCTGGCTGAACAACGGGGGCGTGGTCATGGAGTGGTTGGTCTCGGGTGTGGAACCCAGTCTCGCCGATCAGGATCGCATCCCTACCGGAGTTGTTTCGATTGGCGAATTCGCGAATCTGCTGAAGCTCTCGCGCACTCATCTGGCGCGCAAGCTGCGCGAAGCTGAAGGCCTTGGCAGCGTTGGCTGGCTGGGCCAGCGCGGCAACTCGACAATGTGGGTATCGCGCGATTTCTATCGTGAATACATGGACGCACAGGCCGTGAAACTGGCCATCATCGACCAGGCATTCGAAGATAGCCTGGGCGGCCCGGCGGCGTGATTGCCCGAGGCCGATCCGTC
>QGHH01000973.1 GCA_003640645.1 Fredinandcohnia aciditolerans
CAATGGCGGCAAGGTCGAAGGCAAGGTAGCGATCATCACCGCACTTCCAGGTGCCGGCTCGCTTGAACAGCGCCGCGAAGGCTTCCTCGAACAGGTCAAGGCCAAATATCCGGGCCTGACGGTGGTTGCCGACAAATATGCCGATGGTCAGGCCACGACCGGTCTCAACATCGCAACCGACCTGATCACCGCCAATCCGGACCTGAAGGGCATCTTCGCCTCCAACCTGATCATGGCGCAGGGTGTCGGCCAGGCGATTGCCGAAAACAGCCTTTCCGGCAAGGTCGGACTGATCGGTTTCGACAGCGACGAGAAGCTGATCAAGTTCCTCAATGACGGGGTCATTTCCGGTCTTGTCGTGCAGGACCCGTATCGCATGGGTTATGACGGCATCAAGACCGCGCTGGCCGCCTCGAAGGGTGAGAAGGTCGAGACCTTCGTCGACACCGGCGCCAATCTTGTCACCAAGGCGAACATGAAGGAGCCGAAGATCGACGCGCTGCT
>QGHH01000974.1 GCA_003640645.1 Fredinandcohnia aciditolerans
AACTGGCTTGGCCCCTTGAAAGAACATATCCATATTGGTGAAGTTGAAGAAGAAGAACTCCATGTAGACAGGAGGGGGAGGTTTTTTCCATGACTCAAACACACGGCTGCCCTCCACCAAAACAATTTCCTTTTTGAGGCGCTCTTGCATGAGTGTGCGGAAAGCATGGGACAGGAGTAAACCAATCCCAGCGACCAGCAGGAGCGCAGCGATGATCCCGACGGCTGGGATCGCGCAGGATCTCCGTGTCATGTTTGCAGGTGCTTGTCTCCCACGCTGCTTCTCCCCCCTTTGTTTTTACAGAGAAGTTTGCCGGCCGACGAGCAGCTCAGTAACAGTTGGAGATGTTTTAGTTTGTACTCCCGAGTTTGTTTCTCCCCCCACAAAAAAGTTACAAAGAGCTGGTTTAGAGGCTGTTTACTTATGGTTAATAATGAAGCTGACTCCGAGGACCATGAGGTTCCCCAAAGAAGACTGAAGTGCTGATCTAAATGCGCATACCAT
>QGHH01000975.1 GCA_003640645.1 Fredinandcohnia aciditolerans
GCATGAGCGCCAGCAGGCGCCCCAGTTCTCCCGGCGGAAAACCCTTGCGCGCGAACCAGGCCAGGTACGGCCCCGGCAGGTCGGCGATGAGGCGCCCCTGGTACTTGCCGAAAGGCATGGTGCGCGTCACCAGCAACTGCAGCAGTTCGGGATCCATGGGCCGCTACCTCGCTTGGCCAAAGCCAATGTCGGCCGCCGGCACGGCGGCGATCTTCACGCCGAAGCTGGAGATCGACGACAGCGTGGCGTTGTGGTGCGCGCGGATCTGCGCGCCCGCCGCGTGCGGCTTGTCGTGGGTGGTGTGGGCGTCGGCCGCCTGCGTCACCTGATAGCCCCGCGCCGCGGCGCGGCGCACGGTGGTATCGACGCAGAACTCGCTGGCGTAGCCGCACACCACCAGGTGCGTGGCGCCCGCCCGCGACAAGGCATCGTCCAGGCCGGTGCGCAGGAAGGAATCTGGCGTGGTCTTGCGCACCCGCACATCGCCATCGGCGGGACGCAAAC
>QGHH01000976.1 GCA_003640645.1 Fredinandcohnia aciditolerans
CGACCATCAAGGTTCTGGCCATTCATTCCTTCGATGGCGTCCCTCATGGCCTGCTCCGTAGCGAAGGTGACAAATCCAAACCCTCTCGATCTTCCGGTCTCACGATCGTTGATGACCTTCGATTCGACGATCTCGCCATAGGGAGAAAAAGCTTTCTCGAGAGCATCATTGTCGGTGGCCCAGGCAAGCCCACCAACAAAGCATCGGTACTCAATTTCTGCAGAAGCCATTGGAAACTAGAAAACCTAGAGAACGGGGACAAAAAGGGAAAAGAAAAGGAGGAAGATACGCCTCAGCCAAACACTAAAATTGAGGAACCAAAACTCCTAGGTTTTAACAGTGGTTCAAATGAAAAGGTTCTTTTGAAAAGTGGTCCTTACGGATTCTACGTTCAGCTCGGAGTAGACAGGAAGGGATACATACCTAAAAGAGCCTCTCTTTCTCATATCAAGGACGTGGACTCTGTCACCCTTGAAGACGCACTTGAGTTGCTACAATATCCG
>QGHH01000977.1 GCA_003640645.1 Fredinandcohnia aciditolerans
CGTCGACTATTTCAGCGAGGCCGCGCGCCCGCACACGATGGTGCTGATCGAGGAAGTGCCGGACGGCGGCTACGGTCGCGCCGACGAGGTCTTTGTCGTGCCTGAGGCCTATCGGGCGAAAGACTAGAGCGGACGGTGCGTTCCGTGCGCCGCATTTTGGCGCGATCGGATTGCGGATTGGCGTCGTTCGCCAGTGTATGAAGCGCTGCTCCTCCATAACTTGCTCCGCATCAACAGGAGCATGACATGTCAAACACCGTCTTCATCACCGGCACATCGAGCGGGCTTGGCCGTGCCACGGCCAGGCTGTTCCAGGCACGGGGCTGGAACGTCGTCGCGACGATGCGCCGGCCCGAGCATGAGAACGAACTCGACCGGCTCGACAACACGCTGGTCACCCGCCTCGATGTTCAGGACAACGCCTCCATCCATGCCGCGGTGGATGCCGGCCTCGATCGCTTCGGCCGCATCGATGCGCTGATCAACAATGCCGGCTACGGCAC
>QGHH01000978.1 GCA_003640645.1 Fredinandcohnia aciditolerans
GAAAGGCCGATATATGTAGCGGCGGCAATGACCGCCGCCGCGGCCACCATCACCCAGATCGGAACGATGAAGCGTTGCGGCTCGTCGGAAGCGAGCACACCCTTCCAGTTGGGCGACAGCGCCGTGTCTTCGGCGTCGGGGTTGCGCAGGAAACGCGCCGCCGCTACGCGAACTGCATTGAGCGAACGATCGCCGGCGCGACCGGGCACGCGATATTTGCCGCGAAAGCCGAGCGCCAGGCAATAATACTGCAGCTCGAGCATTTCGCGGTCACGGTTAGGGTGTCGTTCGAGTTCGTCGAGGCGCGAGAAGAACTGCGTGCCGGCATCGACGTCGCCGCGCAACATGACTACCAGCGGCTGGCGCGGCCATGCGCTGGCCCCTCCCCAGGGTGTATTGAGCGCGAGGTCGTCGAGCAGGGCCGCCACTGCCCAGGCAGCCTGGTCGGCGCGCTCCAGCGAGGAGCCTGTCGCCACCGCGGCGTCTCGTGCACGTACCAGCTC
>QGHH01000979.1 GCA_003640645.1 Fredinandcohnia aciditolerans
TAGCGGAAATTCGACGAAACTTTTTGTGAATTTTTCTGGCAATTATAATGAATTATGGAGCAAAGACGTGCTCGAGGAGGTGTGCGAGGGGGCACAAGCCAATAGGGCACGCCCCAGGCCCTGGTCGCGCCCTGATGGCTTGTGGGGCCCCCGTGGATCCTCCGTCCCTATTTCCAGTCCTATAAATTCCTATTCGCGGAGGGAAAAAATAAGAGAGAAGATTTCATCGCGTTTGCGATACGGAGGCGCCGCCACATCCTGTTCTTCATCTGGAGGGCAGATCTGGAGTCCGTTTTGGGCTCCGGAGAGGGGAAATCGTCGCCATCGTCATCATCAACCTTCCTCCATCGCCAATTCCATGTCATCTGTCATTCGTCAGCGGCCAGACTTCCACTCCTTGTCTTCCAGTGAGGTGTTGGATGAGTTCATTACAATGTCAATCATGTTATTTTTACCTATGTTTTCAATGCATAGTAGATCACCTTCTTTGCCCAATTTGCATG
>QGHH01000980.1 GCA_003640645.1 Fredinandcohnia aciditolerans
ATGGCGACGCGCTGGCGCTGGCCCCCGGAAAGCTCGCGTGGCCGCCTGTCGAGCAGATGCGACAATTCCAGCACTTTGGCGGTCGAGCGCACGCGCGAATCGATCTCGTCCTTCGGCGTACCGCGGTTGCGCAGGCCGTAGGCCATGTTGTCGTAGACCTTCATGTGCGGATAGAGCGCATAGTTCTGGAACACCATGGCGATGTCGCGCTCGGTCGGCCCGACGGCATTGACCACCTTGCCGGCGCAGGTGCCTGACGAGATGGTCTCCAGGCCGGCGATCATGCGCAGCAGCGTGGACTTGCCGCAGCCGGATGGGCCGACCAGCACGCAAAGCTCCTTGTCGGGTATGGCGATCGACACGCCTTTCACCGCCTCCACCCCGCCGGGGTAGACCTTGCGCACGTCCTTCAGGTCAACTGTCGCCATCTATTCTCATTTCTCCGTATCGACGAGACCGCGCACGAACCAGCGCTGCATCAGCACGACGACCAGGATCGGCGG
>QGHH01000981.1 GCA_003640645.1 Fredinandcohnia aciditolerans
CCCATTTCGACGCACCGTCCGGCAGCCATGTGCCTGTGCGCTATGATGGTGAAGCACCCGTGCTGGCCATTCGCGTGCAGGAGCTGTTCGGCCTTGATCGCCATCCGTCAATCGCCAACGGCACCGTGCCACTGACCCTGGAACTGCTGTCGCCTGCGCATCGGCCAATCCAGACGACACGTGACCTGCCCGGCTTCTGGCGTGGCTCCTGGGCCGACGTGCGCTCCGACATGCGCGGCCGCTATCCGAAACATGTCTGGCCGGAAAATCCGCTCGAGGCCGCGGCCACCAGCCGCGCCAAGCCACGCGGCACCTGATTTTTGCCAACAGCAATTCCAGCAAAAATGTCTGGCGGTTTGCGTAGAAACAAAACTCAGAGCGTTCTGCGTTACCGCAAAAAGCAGAACCGCCGCAGGCCGACGAAACTGGCGCCATCAACCCGCCCGCGATAGAAGACCTGATGATCAAGATTCAGCGCTCTCCCGACTTCCAGCCAACGGACC
>QGHH01000982.1:0-248 GCA_003640645.1 Fredinandcohnia aciditolerans
GTAGTTTTTGAAAATTCTAATGAAGCTTCTAAAGAGGTTGCTCAGGAAATTGCAGCTTTAATTCAATCAAAACAAAAAGAAAATAAACCTTGTATTCTAGGTTTGGCAACAGGTTCTTCTCCAAAAGGATTGTATGCAGAGTTGGTACGTCTTCACAAAGAAGAAGGTTTGAGTTTCAAAAACGTAATCAGTTTTAATTTGGATGAATATTATCCGATGGAACCAAATTCTATCAACAGTTATGTTCG
>QGHH01000982.1:258-503 GCA_003640645.1 Fredinandcohnia aciditolerans
ATATTTTACCTGAAAACTACCACGTTCCGGATGGTCTTTTGACCAAAGAGCAAATCGCGGATTACTGCCATGATTACGAAGCTAAAATTGAAGCTTTAGGCGGAATCGATTTGCAGATTCTTGGAATTGGAGGAAACGGACATATTGGTTTTAATGAATCCGGTTCGCTTCAAAACTCTAAAACACGTTTGGTGGCTTTAGATCATATTACCAGAGTTGCAGCAAGTAAAGATTTTTTTGGATTG
>QGHH01000983.1 GCA_003640645.1 Fredinandcohnia aciditolerans
GTTGAAGCTCTTGACGGCCATGGGCGCTCTATAGCGCGTTACATTGTAACAGGCGAGCGCTTTCCGCCTAGGGCCGCACGTCGAACACCAGGTTGAAGGGCGTCTCGGCCGCGCGGCGGAAACGAGTGAAGCCGGCCTGCTCGGTCACCTGGCGCAGGCGCGCCTCGCCAGCCTGGGCGCCGAGCCCGAGGCCCACCTCCTGGCTGAGCGAGGCCGGCGTGCAGATCATGGTCGAGGCCGAGTAGAACAACCGGCCGACGGGATTGAGATTGTCGGCCATGTCGTCGTGAGCGAACGGCTCGACCAGCATCCACACCCCGTCCGGGCCCAGCGATTCGCGGATGTGGCGGGCGGCCCCGACCGGATCGCCCATGTCGTGCAACGCGTCGAATATGGCGGCCATGTCGTAGTCGCGGCCGGGGAAGTCCTTGGCCGAGGCGACCTCGAACGAGACCCGGTCGCCGACGCCCGCCTCCTCGGCCGCCTGGCGCGCCCGTTCGATC
>QGHH01000984.1 GCA_003640645.1 Fredinandcohnia aciditolerans
GAGGTGGCCCATGACCGGCGCAGCTTCCTGGACCTGGCGCGGACGCTGGACCTGCGCCTCGACCTCGAGGCGTTGAGCGTCTTCGCGCGCTGGATCACGCCCGACCTGATGCCCAAGCGGTTCGACACGTGGTTCTACGTGGCGTCGGCGCCGGCCGGCCAGCTGGCGGCCTGCGACGGCTGGGAGACGGTGGATTCCGAATGGGTCGCTCCCGGCGAAGCCCTGCGCCTGGCGGCGGCGGGCGAGCGCAAGGTGATCTTTCCGACCCGGATGAACCTGCAACTGCTGGCCGAGGCGGCCGACGGGCGGGACGCCATCGCCCGGGCGCGGGCGCGCCGGCTGGTCACGGTCGAGCCCCAGGTCCGCCAGCGGCCGGAAGGGCCGGCCCTGGTCATTCCGGCCGACGCCGGATACGGCGCGGTCGAGGAGCCGCTGTCGGCGCTGGACGGCTGAGCGGGCTCAGCCCAGGTGCTTGCGGACCTGTTCCTCGAGCGTCTCGATC
>QGHH01000985.1 GCA_003640645.1 Fredinandcohnia aciditolerans
GTGCTGATCCGGACCATGCCGGACAGCGAGTGTTCGCCGTCGCCGATGGCACCGGCCAAGGATCCGAGTGTCGCCTCGATCGCCTCGGCGGCGGCAACCGCCCGGCTGCCCAGCCCGGTCAGTTCCCAGCCGTGCGGGCTGCGCTCCAGGGTCCGTCCGCCCAGCTGCTTGTCCAGCGCCAGGACCCGGCGGGAAATGGTGGTGTGCGTGGTGCCGAGCGTCTCCGCAACCGCATTGAACCGGCCGAGCCTGGCCACGGTCAACAGGATCAACAGGTCATCCGGACTGGGCAGCCGGTTCACATCCACTTTTTCACATCCATGCTTTCAGGCCCACAAGGCGGCTTCCGGAGCTATGTGCATCAATGCACATGCTCTCTGTAATTTTTCCCCTTGATTGCACTGTAACAGGGTGTGATGGTGGACACGGAACTTCCAGCAATACCGGCTGGTACACGAAGCAAAGGAGCTTTTCGCCATGGCAGTAGTCGCTTGGATCGGTC
>QGHH01000094.1 GCA_003640645.1 Fredinandcohnia aciditolerans
GCCAAGCTGGAGGCGGCCGGCCTGGTGGCGAGAGAGACCGACAGCGGCGACGCGCGCGCCTCGCGCCTGTCGCTGACGCCAGCCGGCCAGGACCTGCGCAGCCGCATCGATCAGTTCGCCACCGAGCAGGTGTCGCGCGCCTTGCGGCAACTGGCGCCGCCCGACCAGGAGATCCTGGTGCGCTACCTGTCGTTGTACGCCGACGCCTTGTCGCGCGAAAACCCCAACACCCGCGCCGCGATCGAGTCGCAGCTCCAGGAAGGCACCGCGCCCGGCTGTATCGGCGACGTGGCCGGCCTGCACGCGCGCTACTACGCCCAGGCCGCCGGCTTCGGCGTGGTGTTCGAGCGCCTGGTGGCGACGGGGCTGGCGGCCTTCGCGGAGAGCCTGCCCGCGCCGGGCAAGAACCTGTGGCGCTACACCGACGGCAACCGCACGCTGGCCTCCATCGCCATCGACAGTGACCTCGCGGCGCGCACGGCGCATCTGCGCTGGTTCATTGTCGATGAATCGCTGCGCGGCATGGGCGTGGGGCGGGCCCTGCTGGCGCGCGCCATGGCCTTCGTCGACGCGCTCGACATTGACGAAACGTATCTGTGGACCTTCAAGGGCCTGGACGCCGCGCGCCACCTGTATGAGTCGGCCGGCTTCGTGCTGACCCAGGAAGCCGAGGGCACGCAATGGGGCGGCGTGGTGGTCGAACAGCGCTTCAGCCGCGCGGCGCGCTGACCTCGCGCTGACGCATCTGGACACACACTGAGGCCGCGCGCACGCGCCGCGGCCCGCTTCGACGCGTCCGCTTTCACGGCGCTGTCACTTCGCATTCCTAGACTCGCTGGGGTCTTGCCGATGCTTCGCGGCAAGGTTGGTGCTCCTCTTTCCAAATCCACCCGATGACCTCCCGCCGCAACTTTCTCCAGACCGCCGCCGGCGCGGGCTTTGCCGCCGCCGCGCTCGCCGCATTTCCCCCCAGCATCCG
>QGHH01000987.1 GCA_003640645.1 Fredinandcohnia aciditolerans
GCTGCTTTTTCTGGGCGACATGGTGGGCAAGACGGGCCGCACGGCAGTGTGGGAACAGTTGCCCGGGCTGATCTCCGACTTCAAACTGGATTTCGTCATCGTCAATGGCGAGAACGCCGCTGGCGGCTTCGGCATCACTGAGGAGATCTTTCGCGAGACGATTGCCGCCGGCGCCGATGTGGTGACCACCGGCAATCATGTCTGGGATCAGCGTGATGCGCTGAACTTCGCGCCGCGCGAGGAACGGTTCCTGCGCCCGGCCAATTTTCCGAAAGGTACGCCGGGGCGTGGCTCCGGTGTCTATATCGCGCGCAACGGCGCGCGCGTGCTGGTTGCAAACATCATGGGCCGGGTGTTCATGCATCCCGAGCTCGATGACCCGTTCCAGGCAGGAGAGCGCGAGCTTGCCGCCTGTCCGCTCGGTGAGCAGGCCGATGCCGTCGTGATCGATTTCCATGCCGAGGCGACGAGCGAGAAGATGTGCTTCGCGCATTTCGTCGAT
>QGHH01000988.1 GCA_003640645.1 Fredinandcohnia aciditolerans
TCGATCAGGGGCAGGGGCGGCAGGTCGACGATCAGCCGCAGGCCGGCCGTCTCGGCCCGGTTGCGCATCAGCCGGACCGTGTCCTCGACCACCTCGTCGAGATGGAGCGGCTCCAGCTTGAGGTTCATCTTGCCCGCCTCGATCTTGGACATGTCGAGGATGTCGTTGATGAGGGCGAGCAGATGCTGGCCCGAGCTCAGGATGTCGCGCGAATACTCCTTGTAGCGGTCGTCGCCCAGCGGGCCGAACATCTCGTGGACCATGATCTCCGAGAAGCCGTTGATGGCGTTCAACGGCGTGCGCAGTTCGTGGCTCATATTGGCCAGGAACTCGGCCTTGGCCCCGGCGGCGGCCTCGGCGGCGGCCCGCGCCTGGCGCAGTTCGGCCTCGGCGGCCTTGCGCACGCTGACGTCGCGGCCGACGTCGACGAATTCGACCGGCTCGCCGGCCGCGTCGACCACCCGCCGCGGCGAGGCCTCGATCCCGACATAGCCGCCGTCCT
>QGHH01000989.1 GCA_003640645.1 Fredinandcohnia aciditolerans
GACCAGGACGTCCAGGTCGACGTGCGGGTGATCTCGTCCACCTCGCGCGACCTGCGCGAGGAGATCGTCGCCGGACGCTTCCGCGAGGACCTGTTCCATCGCCTGAACGTGGTGCCGATGCAGGTGCCGGGGCTTTCGGAGCGGCGCGAGGACATCGCCGAGCTGGTCGACTACTTCATCACCCGCATCAGCGAGGCCACCGGCCTGCCGCGCCGGCGGCTCAACGACGACGCCATCGCCACGCTGCAGGTCCACGCCTGGCCCGGCAACGTGCGCCAGCTGCGCAACAACATCGAGCGCCTGCTGATCCTGGCCACGGGCGATCCGTCCGAGGCGATCACCGCCGACATGCTGCCGGCCGAGGTGACCGGGGCCGGACCCGCCGCATCGGTGGGGCCGGACCGGGTCATCGCCCTGCCGCTGCGCGACGCGCGCGAGGTGTTCGAGCGCGAGTACCTCAACGCCCAGATCATGCGGTTCGGCGGCAACATCTCGCGCACCG
>QGHH01000990.1 GCA_003640645.1 Fredinandcohnia aciditolerans
GACGGAAAACAGAGAGTCACAGCCAAGATGAGACTGTACCTTGCAGTTGCCATGCTGATGCTGGCTTTTGTCGCATACACAGAGGCTCAGGACGCAACCGTTGAGGACAAGTTCACCCAGCTTGGCCAGGATATGTCTAACATGGGACAGACAGTGCTTGATAAGGTCAAGACTACCTTTGATGAGATTCAAAACAGCGAGTTCGCAGCCAACACAAGGAGGTGGTTTGAAGAGACTGCAGAGAAACTGAAGAACAAATTTCAGCAGTAGACAGGTTTCTGTCTCCAGACCTCAACCTGCTATCCCTCCCACCTCTGACCCCTGACCTCTTCACTCTGTCCTGTCAGGACCCTGATATGACACATTGCTCTGTTGACCAGACAAAATGGTTGAGCATTGCCTCTCTGTAAAGAGATGTCTTCTTAAATATATATAATTTCTGGTAGGCACGTTTTTATTTTTTCGTTCCAGTTTGTTTCGATTTTCCTGATTTTCTGGTTTT
>QGHH01000991.1 GCA_003640645.1 Fredinandcohnia aciditolerans
GCGGGGCTATCGCTATGTCGACCGGCATCCGCTGACGGGCGCGCCGTGGCCGCCGATCCCGCCGGTCCTGCTCGACCTGTGGGCGGATGCGGCCGGCGCCGCCGCCCCGCCCGACGCCTGCCTGGTCAACCTCGATCGCGACGGCGCGCGCATGGGCCTGCACCAGGACCGCGACGAGGCCGACTTCGCCTTCCCGGTGCTGTCGGTGTCGCTGGGCGACACCGCCGTGTTCCGCCTGGGCGGGACCAGCCGCAAGGACCCCACCCGCTCGGTGCGGCTGACCTCGGGCGACGTCTGCCTGCTGAGCGGGCCGGCGCGGCTGGCCTTCCATGGCGTCGACCGGGTGCTGGCGGGCTCCTCGCGGCTGGTTCCGGGCGGCGGCCGCATCAACCTGACCCTGAGGCGGGCGCGGCCGGGCCCGGCGAATTTATGACTCGACGCGGGAGGCGGAACGGCGATTGAATCGGTCAAAATCGCCAACGAAAGCCGCTTCGCCATGGTC
>QGHH01000992.1 GCA_003640645.1 Fredinandcohnia aciditolerans
GGGTGAGGAGAATGGCGAGCCGGACGATCTTCTCTCCCACCGCTTCCCGGCTTGGCCCGATGTCATCCTGATCGACGGTGGCCAGGGGCAGATGTCGGCCGTACGCAAGATCCTGGCAGATCTGGGCGTCCAGGATCGCGTGGTGGCCATCGGCATCGCCAAAGGCCAGGATCGCGAGGCCGGCCGCGAGCGCTTTTTCGTTGAAGGCAAGCCGTCCTTCACGCTGCCTGTACGGGATCCGGTGCTGTATTTCATCCAGCGTCTGCGCGACGAGGCGCACCGCTTTGCCATCGGCAGCCATCGCGCCCGCCGTTCGGCCGAACTGAAGAAGAACCCGCTGGACGAGATCGACGGGGTCGGGCCGGGGCGAAAGCGGGCCCTGCTGCACGCCTTCGGCTCGGCGCGCGGCGTCTCGCGCGCCGCCGTGGCCGATCTGGCCCAGGTCGAGGGGGTGAGCGACCAGCTGGCCCAGCGCATCCACGACCATTTCCGCAGGTCGTGA
>QGHH01000993.1 GCA_003640645.1 Fredinandcohnia aciditolerans
GACCGACGTCGTATTCATCAGCGGCGCGGCGATGTTGTTCACCGACAGGGAAATAGGCATGCCCAGCCGATCGACGAACAGCGTGCCAAACTGAACATTACTGCCGGCGGCATTGGTGATACGCAGCTTCAACCCGTTTTCCTTGCCGTCGGTATTTTTCAGGTAAATCGTTTGCAGCATGGGATCCATGCGCTCGCCGCCCTGCGGCTCGAAAGACACCGCCAGAGGCAGATGGAAAACGTCGTTTGGATTGGCGCCCGCGGGCCTGGTCAATGAACCCAGGTTGGGGCATGCCGGGTTGACACGCGTGATCACCTGGAAGGGTTTGGACTGCGGCAGCTTGCCGTTGTAGGTGACGGTGTTGAGCACCGTATCGAAGGGCACGACGCTATCCACGGCAAGATCGCCAATGCACCGCGGCACATATTGGAAACGCGTCGCGGAAGTCGTGATGAAAATCCCCGGATCGGCGACGCCCCAGGAATCGTTGATCAGCTTGAAG
>QGHH01000994.1 GCA_003640645.1 Fredinandcohnia aciditolerans
CGCTTCCCGCCCGCTTCAGGCGACGTTCCGCCCCGACCGCGGCGGCGTGATCGCCCTGGCGATGCTGGCCGCCCTGTTCGCCGTCTTGGCCCTCTACGGGCGCGCCTGGGCGGCCGACCCGGCCCGCATGACCTCGGGCTCGCTGCTGCTGCGCGCCAAGGGCGGCGACTATGTCGAGGCCGTGCGCCTCGGCACCGACGTCGACATGACGGTCAGCGGCATGACCGTCCGCACCCGCGTCACCCAGGCCGTCCGCAACGTCTCGGACCACTGGGTCGAGGCGGTCTACGTCTATCCGCTGCCGGAGGACGGCGGCGTCGACACGCTGAAGATGACGGTTGGCGACCGGGTGATCGTCGGCGAGGTCAAGAAGAAGGCCGACGCCAAGGCCCTCTACGAGCGCGCCAAGGCCGAGGGCCGCGTCGCCGGCCTGGTCGAGCAGGACCGCCCGAACCTGTTCACCAACTCGGTCGCCAACATCGGTCCGGGCGAGACCGTGGTG
>QGHH01000995.1 GCA_003640645.1 Fredinandcohnia aciditolerans
GTCTTGTTTTGGTTTTCCAGAACAGCTACCCGGTTTTCCCGGCATTTAACGTATTCCTGTTTCTTCCGTCTACATTCGCGAGCTGCCTCTCTGTTTTTTGCGAGCCTGATTTCCCTCTGAGGACCAGGCCAGGGCTGTGGACTGGGATGTCATATACCCAGATGAGGAATACATCTTTGGGGATTTTACAGAGCGTCTGTGGGCCTACCTCACCATCCAGCAGCTACTAGATAAGAGTAAGATTGGTGCTGCAGATGAGAAAGCCAATGCCACAGCCAAGGCTCTAGACATGTCTCTGCGTTATAGCTTTGTCACTCCCCTCACCTCCATGGTGGTCACCAAGCCTGAAACTGAGGACGGCACAGACAGCCCTCTCATTGCTGACAAGCTGACTGAGGAGCAAAGACAACAGGCAGAAAGAATTGGATATCAACATTCACCTGCAGTGCACAGGGTGGCTTATGTACCACCACCCACATATTTTGTGGACGGAGACCCTCA
>QGHH01000996.1 GCA_003640645.1 Fredinandcohnia aciditolerans
GTCGGTTGAAATCACCGAGTCGCCGATCGAATGCAGCGTGATGCGCAGCCGTTCCTTTTCCTCGAACACGGCCTGGGTCAGGTCGATGTGATCGGTGATGTCCCAATTCATGCCGACCGCACGCAAGGGAGCACCGCTTTCGTCCCGCGATAATTTGGCGAGCGACCGGATATGACGCATCACGCCCGAATGCTGACGCCGGATGCGCACATCCATGGAAAAAATCGACGTTTCCTGGACCCCGAGTTCATAGCGACGCAGTACCTCAGGCACGTCGTCGGGGTGGATGAACGTCAACCAGTGATCTAGGGTGCCGTCGAAATCCTCCGGCGACAACTCGTACAGCTCGTACATGCGCTCGTCCCAGGTGAACTTCCCCGTCGCGAAATCGAGCTCGAAAATACCAGCCTCGGACGCCTCGACGGCAAGTTGCAGACGCTGGTTCAGCGCCACGACCGCCTGCTCTGCCTCCTTGCGCGCGGTGATGTCGGTGTGAGTGCC
>QGHH01000095.1 GCA_003640645.1 Fredinandcohnia aciditolerans
GACCGCAGGCAGGGCCTGATCGATTTCGACCAGGCCTTCTGGGGCCACGTCGGCTTTGTCGCGCGCAACACGCTGCGCGCGCTGGGCACCGCCCTGACCGGCGGACGCTTCATTGGCATCGACGCCGACGTCGCGCCTGAGATGAAGCGCTACTACCAGTTGCTGAGCCGCTATTCGGCCGCTTTCGCGCTGCTGGCCGACACCTCGATGCTGGTGCTGGGCGGCAGCCTCAAGCGCCGCGAACGCCTGTCGGCGCGCCTGGGCGACATCCTGTCGCAGATGTACCTGGCCAGCGCCGCGCTCAAGCGGCTCGAACTGTCGCTCGAAACCCGCCTGTTCGTGCGCTCGACGCGCAGCCTGCGGCTGACCGGCGACGGCGAGCGCTACCTGGAATACGCGCGCGCCGCGCTGTCGAGCCTGCAGGCCGGCCAGAGCGCGCTGGCGCGCGACAAGACGGCGATCTCCGGCACGCTGTCGGTGTCGATTCCGTCGGACCTGGGCCGCCATGTGCTGCTGCCCTGGCTGGACGAATTCCAGCAGCGCCATCCGCGCGTGAACTTCCAGGTGCGCATCAGCGACCGCCTGGCCGACCTGTACCGGCAGCCGGTCGATATCGCGCTGCGCTACGGCACGCCCGGCGATTCGGGCCTGGTGGCGCTGCCGCTGGGCGAGCACAACCGCCGCGTCGTGTGCGCCGCGCCGGCCTATTTCGCGCGCCACGGCATGCCGCGCACACCCGCCGACCTGCGCCGCCACAACTGCCTGTGCTTCGTGCTGGGCGAGTCCCTGCACGATCGCTGGGCCTTCGAGCACGAGGGCGACGCCGTGACCGTGGCGGTCAAGGGCGACCGCATCGCCTATGTCGGCCCGCACGCGCCGGGGCGCGGGGCCCAGGAGATCGACGCCAAGGGCAAGGCGGTCTCGCCCGGCTTCATCAACATGCTGAGCTGGGCCAACGAGACCTTGCTGGTC
>QGHH01000997.1 GCA_003640645.1 Fredinandcohnia aciditolerans
CGACTTCGTCGCCATGATTGTCCTCGGGGGCGTGCGGCTGTTCTTCACGGCTTTCCTGCGCAACGTCCACTTCTTCCGAAATCACATCGACTTCGACGCTGGCAGCAATCGAACCGCCTTTGGCGCCTTCGTCGGCATCGCCGCGGGCCTCCTGGCGCCTCAGTATCCGGTGTTCCCGACAGTAGGCACGTACTTCGTGCTGACCGCCTTCGTGATCGTGGTGCTGGGCGGCCTGGGCAGCCTGGGCGGCGCGGTGCTGGGCACGGCGACGCTGGTGCTGTTGCAGGAACTGTTCCAGTCGCAGGCGCTATTCGGCGACTACGCGCGCCACTGGCACCTGCCGCTGGGCCTGGCCATCATCGCGCTGGTCGCGCTGCTGCCCGACGGGCTGGCCGGCCTGCCGGCGCAATGGCGCCGGCGCCGGGCGCGCCGGGCCCCTGCCACCGCGGTCGCCTCGGCCGCGTCGGCCGGCGCCGCCAAGCCCCTCCCGCTGCCGATCCA
>QGHH01000998.1 GCA_003640645.1 Fredinandcohnia aciditolerans
ACCACCGGCGCGGTGATGACGCCGATCTACGCCACCTCGACCTACGCCCAGCAGAGCCCCGGCGTGCACAAGGGCTTCGAATACGCCCGCAGCCAGAACCCGACGCGCTTCGCCTTCGAACGCTGCATCGCCGACCTGGAGGGCGGAACCCAGGCCTTCGCCTTCGCCTCGGGCCTCGCGGCCGGGGCGACGGTGATCGACCTGCTGAACGCCGGCGACCATGTCATCGCCTCCGACGACATCTACGGCGGCAGCTTCCGCCTGTTCGAGCGGGTGAAAAGGCGCACCTCCGGCCTTGAGTTCAGTTTCGTCGACCTGTCCGACCTCGCCGCCGTCGAGGCCGCCGTGCGGCCGAACACGCGGATGATCTGGGTCGAGACCCCGACCAACCCGACGCTCAAGCTGGTCGACCTGGCCGCCGTCGCGGCCATCGCGCACCAGCGCCGCCACCGCGCGCAGCAGGTTGGCATGGTCCTTCAACGGGTCCCAGCGCGCCACGCA
>QGHH01000999.1 GCA_003640645.1 Fredinandcohnia aciditolerans
AGTACACTATAAAAATCATTGCCATCCAGAACACAAAGAGGAGCACACCTCTGGTCGGCAAAATCAGGACTCAACCAGATTCCTTGCTTCCCCCGCCTCTGCCCGACCGCCCTGGAAGTGTTGGTGACAAGCTGGATGTGCCTGAAACTGACTTGGACAACCAAGTCCAGGTTGTAGGAAACAGTGGCCAGGATGGGCAGAGTGGTCAGAGCCAGCATGTGGAGTACACGGAGTACAACAACAATGGAGACAACAGATATGATGGGAGCAGTGGCAGCTTACCGTCTACCTATGGGCAAGTACGTGAGCCCTTAGTCTTTGTGCCCCTTCCTGATGCAGAGGGCCGCAGACTGCCCATCCTGAAGATGAATGTACCCATCGGCTCCACATTTGGTAACGAGACCGGAGTGCCACAAGAGGCCCAAACTCAGACCTCCATCTCCTGGAAGCCTTACAGGCAGAGCAACGCCTACCTGGTGTCCTGCCATCCTCTCACAAACC
>QGHH01001000.1 GCA_003640645.1 Fredinandcohnia aciditolerans
GGTGACATTGGTGCCGTCGGGAAGCGCGTCAGCCAGCGCCTGCATCTCCGGTCCGGCCAGCAGCACCATGTCCGCTCCCGAGTCCACGACCAGTTCTGCGAGACCCGCATGCAGCTTCTGCGACTGGGTTCCGAGTTCGAGCATGTCGCCCAGCACGGCGACACGACGGCCCCCCTCGGCGACCGGTGTATCCCTGAGCACGGTCAGCGCCACCTGCATCGAAGTCGGATTGGCGTTGGAGCTTTCATCGATCAATGTGAACGGGCCATCCGACAGCGACAGTACGTGGCGTGCGCCACGTCCGGGCGCGGCCGAAAGATCGCCGAGCGCTTCGGCCACACGCGTCACCTCGGCGCCAACCAGATGAGCAGCGCCCAGCACTGCAAGCGCATTCTGCGCAATGTGGCGGCCCGGGGCCCCGACACGCGCTACCAGCTCTTTCCCGGCAATCTTGACGGTGATGATCGAATGGTCGGCCTCGACCACACAGTCGATCATGC
>QGHH01001001.1:0-242 GCA_003640645.1 Fredinandcohnia aciditolerans
GGCTTCTTCTATAAGAAAATCAAACTCATTATTTAATATTTCAAGCTTCACTTCTTTTAAGATTTTCAATGCTTTTTTGAACTGTTTTTGGCTCTCCAGTAGCATTACTTTTTTAAGAAGAATTTCAGCTTTATTAATTCCTTTAAGAGTCAAAGCAAAATCGATAAGTTTCGTCGCTTCTTCATAATCTTCATTCAAAACCAACGTATAAATATAATGCGAGTATACTTCGATTGCATTTA
>QGHH01001001.1:252-500 GCA_003640645.1 Fredinandcohnia aciditolerans
CGCCTGAATCCGGCCATATAAGCACAATGCCATTGTATTTTTATTGTCATAAGACAAAGCATAATCCAATGATTCTATGGTTTCTACCAGCGAATAGGGATAATTGTCTAATGCCTCAAAAATATATTTATCTACTGTTTTCATAACTGTATTTTTTAGTGCCGTTTATCGCAACAAACAGCGTTATAATAACGATTTCATAAATCGTTTCATTTGAAAGTTCAAAAACCGGAAGCTTTAATCTCGAT
>QGHH01001002.1 GCA_003640645.1 Fredinandcohnia aciditolerans
ACAATTTATAACACTTTTTAGTTCATTATTACCTTTATTTGGATTATGCGAATGAAAATATACTAGTGATCTATCTAAAAGCATACGCAAATCATATTTCCGTATGCTTTTATTGCATTTTTCCTTATAAAACAAAAACAAATGGATGATTTTCACAATTTATAACTCTTTTTAGTTCATTATTACCTTTATTTGGATTATGTGAATGAAAATATACTAGTAATCTATCTAAAAGCATACGCAATTCATATTTTCGTATGCTTTTATTGCATTTTTCCTTATAAAACATGCGCAAATGTATAATTTTTACAATTTATAACTCTTTTTAGTTCATTATTACCTTTATGTGGATTATGCGAATGAAAATATACTAGTGATCTATCTAAAAGCATACGCAAATCATATTTCTGTATGCTTTTATTGCATTTTTCCTTATAAAACAAAAACAAATGGATGATTTTCACAATTTATAACTCTTTTTAGTTCATTATTACCTTTAT
>QGHH01001003.1 GCA_003640645.1 Fredinandcohnia aciditolerans
GGCGCGTGGATGGGTCGGTGCCTTCGAAGATCTTGGCCTTGGCGCCTTGATCGGCGGCAGCCTTTTCGATGCCGGTCTTGCCGAGACCGAGGAACTTGTTCACGCCGATGCGGCTCGGCGTGACCAGGACGAACGAATTGTCTTCAGCACGGACCGGAACGGAAGCCGCGGAAAGGGCAAGCACCGAGCCCAGGCAGAGATGCAGGAATTTGCTGGCAGTCGTCATTTTTTGAACCCCACAGGCAAGCATGAATGTTGCAACGGAACGCACGGACATGCCGCGTAGTCCGCCAGGGAAATAGCCTCAATACGGCGTATCGCCGCCATCGGTGTTGATGGACTGGCCGCGAATGATCATGGCGTCGTCGCTGAGCAGGAACGAGATCGTCCTGGCCACTTCGACCGGATCGATGTGCCGGCGCAGTTGCGAACTGATGAGCTGCTCGAACACGTCGTCGGGAGCCTGCTTGACCAGGTCGCCATAAGCGACGGCGACTTCG
>QGHH01001004.1 GCA_003640645.1 Fredinandcohnia aciditolerans
CGGCCGGCGCTGGTCGGTGTTCGGCGTCTTCGCCATCTTCCTGCTGGCGGCCCTGATCATTCAGTTGATCGTCGTCGCCGTCGGCGCGACGCTGCCCGGGGGCGTAGGGGGGCCGACGGCCCAGATGGTCACCGAGGCGGTGGTCAATCCGGTGATATCGACCCTGGCCGCGCTGATCGGGCATACCGGCGTGGCCTCGCTGTACCACGAGCTGCGGGTGAGCAAGGAGGGCGCCGGGGTCGACGTCGTCGCCTCGGTGTTCGACTAGGCCCGCCGTCAACCCTTGTCGTGCTTGTCCAGCCGGCGCCGGCCAAGCAGCAGGCGTGATTCCAATCGCCCGCGCAGCGCCGCGTAGTAGGCGCCCAGGAACTCGCCGTCCGACTCGTCCGGACCGGCCGTCCAGCCGATCTTGTCGCGGATGCGCCCGGCCACCGCCGTCAGGGTCTTGCGCTCGTAGCGGCGCAGGACCCCTTCCAGGACCTGCAGCTCCTTGACCCCGT
>QGHH01000096.1 GCA_003640645.1 Fredinandcohnia aciditolerans
CGCTCAGCGCGGACGGCTGGCTCAGCACGGGCGACCTGGGCGAAATGGACGCGGCGGGCCGGTTGCGCATGGTGGGCCGCCTGAAGGACATGTTCCGCGTGGGCGGCGAGAACGTCGCGCCGGCGGAGGTGGAAGAGACCCTGCACGGCCACCCCGCCGTGCGCATGGCGCAGGTGGTCGGCGTGCCCGATGCGCGCCTGGGCGAAGTGCCGGCGGCGTTCGTGCTGCTCAAGGACGGCCAGGACTGCACGGCCGAGGAACTGACGGCCTGGTGCAAGGCGCGCTGCGCCAACTTCAAGGTGCCGCGCTATGTCGAGATCGTCGACAGCTTCGAGCACATCGGCATGACGGGCAGTTCCAAGGTGCAGAAGAACAAGCTGCGCGCCCATGCGTTGGCGCTGTTCGGACTGGAGCAACAGGCATGAGCGCGCGCGACGTGGTGCTGTGCGAATGCTTCGCGCGCGATGGGCTGCAGCACGAGCCCGATTTCATCGGCACGGCGGTCAAGGCCGACCTGATCGACCGTTTCGCGGCGCTGGGCTTTGAACGGATCGAGGCGACCTCGTAGTCCAATCCCAAGGTCGTGCCGCAATTCGCCGACGCCGCCGACCTGCTGGCGGCGCTGCCGCGGCGCGCGGGCGTCTGGTACAAGGCCACCTGCGCCAACGCGCGCGCCGTCGAGCGCGCGCTGGTTGACCTGGATGCCGGTATCGGCGCCAACGAGATCAGCCTGCTGGTCTCGGCCAGCGAATCGCATTCGACGCGCAACCTGAAGCGCGAACGCGCCGCCCAGTGGGACAACATTGCCGAGATGGCGCGGCTGGCGAACGGCCGCTTTCGCCTGATCGGCACGATTTCGGTGGCGTTCGGCTGCCCCTTCGAAGGCGCGGTCGACCCCGACGTGGTGATGGCCGACGTGCGGCGCTTCGCCGCGCTGGGCGTGCGCATCGTCACGCTGGGCGACACCACC
>QGHH01000097.1 GCA_003640645.1 Fredinandcohnia aciditolerans
GGTGCTGACCACCGGGATGTACGAGCGCATCCAGGGCTATATCGGCGCCAAGAACCTGGCGGTCATCGACTGCACCATGCCGATCCCGGCGCCGGAGGCCCGCCCCGGCGACGCCCTGCGCGCCAATCTCGACCGCATCCGCGCCGAGGCCGAGGACGCCGTGCTGCGCGGCTGCGCCACCATCGTCCTCACCGACGAAGGCTCGGGCCCCGACCGCGTCGGCCTGCCGATGATCCTCGCCACCGGCGGGGTGCACAGCTGGCGGGTGCAGAAGGGCCTGCGTTCGTACATCTCGATCATCGTCCGTTCGGCCGAATGTCTGGATACGCACTATTTCGCGGTGCTGGTCGGCGTCGGGGCGACGGCGGTCAACGCCTATCTGGCCCAGGAGGGTTTCCAGGACCGTCTGGAGCGCGGCCTGTGCGGCGACCTGACCCTCCGCGACGTGTGCATCAACTTCAAGACCGCCGTCGAGGGCGGCCTTTTGAAGATCATCTCCAAGATGGGCATCAGCGTCATCTCGTCCTATCGCGGCGGCCATAACTTCGAGGCGCTCGGCCTGTCGCGCGCCCTGGTCGCCGAGTTCTTCCCCGGCATGCCCTCGCGCATCTCGGGCATCGGCCTGGCCGGCCTGGAATCGGCGGCGGCCAGCATCCGCTCGTTCAGCGCCAGCCGCCTGAGCGTGGCGGCCATGCCGCGCCTGGCCGGCGGCCTGCTGGCGCGCATCGTGGCCGCCTTCAAGACCGAATACCCGGACGTCATGGTCTCGATCCACTCCGGCAACGCCAGCGCCGTGCACAACTGGATCAGCTCGGGCTTCTGCGACACCGGCCTGGCCATGCTGTCGGGCGACAGCCCGGGCATCCAGGTCGAACCGGTGCTGACCATGAACTGCGTGGCGGTGCTGCCCAAGGGCCACCGGCTGACCAAGCTGAAAAAGCTCAAGCCCGCCGACTTTGCCGGCGAGCCC
>QGHH01000098.1 GCA_003640645.1 Fredinandcohnia aciditolerans
ACCCCCGCCGCCGTCAGCCGGTCCATCGCCCGCCTGGAAAAGCGGCTGGGCGGGCGCCTGTTCGTGCGCTCCACCCGCAGCATCCGCCTCACGGAAGGCGGTCGCGAATATTTCGAACACTGCCGCACGGCGCTCAACCAGCTGGTCGAGGCCGAGCGCAGGGTGACCGGCGAGCAGGCGCAGCCCAGCGGCGTGATCCGCGTCAGCGCGCCCACGACCTATGGGCACTACAGGCTCCTGCCCCTGCTGCCCGCGTTCCGCGCGCGGCATCCGCTGATCACGGTCGAGGCCCAGATCAGCAATCGCAACATCGACATGCATGAGGAGAACTTCGACGTCGCGATCCGTTTTCGCGCGCTGCCGGACTCAACCGTGGTGGCGCGCCACCTGGAGGACGCCGAGCTCGTCGTCGTCGCCAGCCCCGAATACCTTAGGGGCGCGGGGCGGCCCGAGACCTTGCCGGATCTGGAACGGCATGAGTGCGTCCAGTTCGCCCTGCCGAGCAGCGGACGGCGGATCCCGTGGCTGTTCAGGCTGGACGGCCGTGACAAGGAACTGCTCCTGACCAGCCACTACAGCTGCTCCGAGGATGTGCTGGCCGGCGTGACGCTGGCCAGGGCGGGCGCGGGCCTGTTCCAGACCTACCGGTTCGTGGTCGAGAAGGACCTGGCCGACGGCTCGCTCGTCGAGGTGCTGCAACCCTTCGCCGGCCGCTCACGGCCGGTCAGCTTGATCTACCCCCACGGGCGGCTGTTGCCGTCGCGCGTACGCGCGTTCGTGGACTTCATGCTTGAGCACCGCCAGCCGCCGTCGCCCGCGACGGCGCACGCAGCCTAGGGCCTACGATGTGGCCGCGTACTCCTGTGGCGGACGGGGTGGGATTCGAACCCACGGTGGGCGTGAACCCACGGCGGTTTTCAAGACCGCTGCCTTAAACCACTCGGCCACCCGTCCGCAGACGCGGCCGCC
>QGHH01000011.1 GCA_003640645.1 Fredinandcohnia aciditolerans
AATAAGAAAAAAGTATGGAATATTCGCTTAACGGTTTCAGATGGGGAAGCGAGTCACTCTGTTACAAAATCTATTACTGTACTGAATCGAGCACCAGTAGCGAACTTCTCGTGGAGTCCAACAACTATTTATAATGATACAACCGTTACTTTTAGTAACAGTTCATCCGACGTGGATGGCGATATTTTAACTTATCAATGGGCTTACCAAGAACCGGGTTCAACCACATGGGTAAATTTCTCAACAGCGAAGAATCCATCTAAAGTTTTAAATAAGAAAAAAGTATGGAATATTCGCTTAACGGTTTCAGATGGGGAAGCGAGTCACTCTGTTACAAAATCTATTACTGTACTTAACCGTCCACCAGTAGCAGGATTTAAGTTTGATAAACCTAAATATTGGATTGGTGATACTATTAATGTCACGACACTTGCAACTGATCCAGACGGTGATCCACTGGTTTATAAATACGTTGTAACATTCCCTAATGGTACAATTCATAATCATACAACACCTAACTTTTCTATGGTTCCAATGCAACCTGGGAATTATACATTCCATCAAACCGTTACAGATAATGATGGAGTTTCAGCATCAATCAGCACCACCATTTATATAAATGATCTTATTATTAAAGGTCATGTTGACCACACACCTGATTGGAAAGACAAACATATAGCATTGGGAAATAACCTAACTGATTTCTATTCAGGTGAAGTCTTTGTTTTAAGTGCTGATGTTACCGAATATCCTATTTCAACTATGACCGTTACCTTTAATGGTAAACAGATAAATGGAGTAACTATTAATGAAACTCACAATATGACTAGAGTAAGTGGAGTTTTATATAAATTGGATTACTTTAAAGATTCATTTATGGCAGCGGAAACTAGACTTATGGATGGACCTGTTACCTTTAAGTTTGAAGTAAAATACTCCAATGGAATCATTAAAACAGAAACTAAAACGGTTAATATCATCGGCAGTGTTTACTCGGCTTTCAACTTTCATAAGAAATATTAATAAAACTCCTACTGTATATAAAATTTTTCATAATTCCTCGTAATCTGTTCATAATTCGATGGAATTAGATTTTACATTAAATAGCGTAGACCTTCTAACACATCCTTGTTGGAAGGTTTTTTCTTTCTACTTATTCCGATTAATTATGAATAATCTTGTATTCAGATGTGAATGAATCCCCATTCCGGATAATTATGATAATAACTATTTCATAACCTGATTTAATAACGCTGCATTCCTATATATTATGAAAAATAACAGTATATAACAGCGTGAGTTCTTTCTTATTTTTACAAAAAAGGTTAATATTACTATTGCGAAAATATAAATTTGAGCTTATAATTATTGCAATTACACATCAATAGCTGAACTAAGTGGGCGCAATGATAATTCACATGTATATGGGCACTTTTGTGAATTGGAGCGACTAGTGCAACCGACCATGTATTATCAAGTGATAATTATGGTCTTTTTTGGGTTCAAAAAGTCCTTTTTAGCAAATTCGACAAAAACAGACAAAATATGTCGTATAATATATATAGTGTGATTTTTTACACACTATTCATATTTCGACAAAAAATTTACTAAAATCTGACAACTTCTGCGTAGTTTACTATTTATAATGTAAGTAAAGCACTGGTTATAAAGATGTATTTTCTAATAAAATCAGTAATCTTACTGAAATGATTCAGTTAAGTAATGTAAATTTATAGTAAATAAAAGAGAGAAATTTAAAGAGAGAAAAATTCCCCTATTAAAGAGAAAAATAGAGAGAGAATTAACTTTATCAATTGGTAGGTCTTAATAAGGAGTGTATTAACATGATTGATAATGTTGTTGAAAAGTTCTATATGGGTATTGGATACATATATGTTGATGAGGAAAAAGTTTGTGTTGTTAGAAATATATCTAAAGAATGTACAAAAGAGAGCTTATCTTCTTTACCAAGTCTTGCACCAGAGATCTTATCTTCGGAATTAGAAGAGAAACCTTTATCAGAATTTGATGCAGTATTTAAACAAAGATTAATAAATGAGAGTAGTATTTATGAAGAATTTTTATTGAATGCAGAAGAAGTTGAAAAGTATTTACAGACTCAATCTTTATTTGATATTCCTTTAGAAAATTTAACAGTAAAAAGAGAAAAAGAACTTATTTAGAGATTAAGTCTAGAGAAAATTAATTCTCAATTATTTTTATAAAAATCAAATAAAACCTATAAATTCTTGTTTAAGCAAATACTCTACTTTATAATGTAAGTATAGCACTTTGGTTTTTTCTTTTTTGTATTGTTTTGTTTGAAATTAGGAATTTGTAAGACCTTTTGGGTCATGTTTTTACACTATTATTGTGTACAAAAATATGACTTGAAAGGTCTTTTTTGTATTTCCTAAGACTTTTTGAGATAGGGGGTTATAGTAGACCAAAGTAGCAATTTTATAGGAGGAATGATGGTGTACACTATTACGTATTTTCTTAAAGAACAATTTGAAACGGTAATGGATCGTGTAAGACCAATGCGTTTTGTTGCAGGAAAAGGTGAAGTCTGTTGGAAGGCTGATGGAAGATATTTTTCTATACGTCCCTTTGCTAAAGAGCAAGGAGCTTATCAAGAAGCCTATGGATATCGTTCTTCTTTTTCTATGTCTACTGATGGGGCTATTTATTTATTCGATTCTTCAGTCGGATTAATGAAACCAACTATCACATCAATTGAATGCGAGTTGACAATAGAAGAAAAGGACTTCAAGAAAGGTTTGAAAGAAGTGGGAAAGGTTAAGATACTTGATCCAAAAGGAATATATGTGAAAGATGGTATCTCCATCATTCGTATTCCTAGAAGTAATCGAGTTATCTTACAAACCAGAGCCCCAAGAGGTAAATCCTTAAAACTTATCGACACGGTCGATGAGATTGAAAAAATTAAGGAGTCTATGAATCCGAATAAGATTGATATCTTTACTTTTTTGGAAGAACAGACAGCTTAAAAAAATTAAGGGTGTAGGAAGTTTCTACCAAAAATCAATTAGGAGAGTGTGTGTTAATGAGCCAACAAATTAGCATGGAACAGTTGTTAGGTGAACAAAGAGGGTGTGAATCTTGCCGATTTAATGCGGAAAGAACTGAGTTTGATATCAAACGATGTACGGACTGTTCTAGAAGGGTAGGATACGTTGATTACCAACCTATCCCTACAGCAGCAGACCTATTCGTAGAATGGTTCACAATGGGGTATGTTCCTATGAAAGTAGCTGAAAAGAAAAAGGAACAAGTAAAGTCTAAAATGCAGGTTCTTTTAAGAGATTCAGAAATCAAAAGACACCCATTTGAAAATATTAATGTTGTTGCCAAATGGGTTAGAAAATCCGTATATGAAACAGATTATGAAGGGCTAAAAGAGTATTTATCCGATTTAGGTAGATATCGCTTTGCTTGTGAGATTGATCATAAGTTAGTTAAAGCTGATAAGGATTTAAAAAGCATTTTGGAGCCATACATCAAATATACTCCAACTAATGCAGTTCCTTCACTAAATAAAGCAGGTAAAGAGCTTATTCAGACAAAAGAATTGGATTTAGAAGGTTTTGGTGTTGAGTATCTTGCAACGTCCTGGAGAAATCTTCAAATGCGTCATACTCAGTTCTAAAATGAGTATGAACAACTAAAAAAACAAATGAGGAAATGCCCTGATTTGAGAAGAGAACGAAAGATTAAGCATGAATTTGGAAGTATCTCTTACAGGTTTGAAAATCCTGTTTATGATATTCAAAAAATCGAAAGTGAATTAGGAATAGACTTTTTAAATGAGTATGGAAAAGTCAGTTCTCAAAAACTTGAATGGTTAGTTACTGAGGGAGCTATAACTCGTAAAGAAATCCTTCAATTTAAGAAGGAGGTAGATATTGGTTTGGAGTTTCATGTTCTACCTCTTGATACTGAAAAAAAGATGTATGAACTGAATCATAAACGAACCATGCGAGCTGCAGCAAACCGCATGTAACTGAACTAGAGATAGCTAATGCTATCTCTTTTTTCTTATAAAAAGCCTTTAAGAAAGGGTGACATAAGATGGTAAAGTGGAAATTTAAAAATGGTAAGGAGTTAGCTTTTAAAAAAGGGGTACTAGAATCAATGGTAGAAGGTACGGAGAGTGAATGGCTTCTTAATTATTTTGAGAAAAATAAAGAGAGCTTATCCTTTTTTGGTTGTGAAACTCTCTGTACTACTAAAGATGTTGAACCAACATATTACACTCTTGAGATAAACGGAAATGATCAACTTGCTATGTCATTTATCATTCAAGATGAAAATCTTAATGATTTAGAGAGAATAGATGTAAAAGAAGACTTTTCTAATGTAAAAGAGTGTTTTTATAAGGGGTTAGAAATTTTAATAGAGTTAGTTTCAAAGTTATCTTAAAAAATTTAATAAGAGGTGTAACCATGTTTAGAACAGGACCTTATGATAAGCTAAAACATGCTTTAAAAAAATCAATTTTAAAAAAGAGAAAAGTAGGCTCATATAGAGTACAAGAAGGCCAACGGATTCTCCATAAAAATCCCATGTGCCAATTTAGAGTAGTTGAACAACCAGGAATAATTCATTTCGAGTTGCTTAAAGGGTACGAAGTTGGGAAAACAATAGCCCTTTTTGGTAAAAATGGTATGAAGGAAATTAGAGATAATACTCTTCTTTCACAAAAACTAGAGGAATGTAAGATAAAATTGGATATTTAATATAATCAATATATTTATGAATTTAAAAGGGGATGGGGAGCTAAAAATCTCTTATCACCCTTTTAATTACAATAATTTGAAGTTGACAGTTTTTAAGTTATTATAGTATATTTTACCTAACATGAATATGTACCATAACGGGAGTCCCCCGCTTTTACTAGATAGGAGAAATATGCCTATTTTATTAAAAGCGGGGTTTTTTGTTCATTTGAACTTAAAACAGAAAGGGATTGTTCTTATGAGGATAAAGGTAAAACAGACCTACGAAGATCTTGCTTCGAAAATAAGAGAGGAAATTAAGAGTGATAAAAAAGAACTTGACCGATTGGAGTTAAAGATCGAGCAACGTCATACGGACAGATTAAAAAACTCATAATGAGGTTTGCGAATTATAGCGAAAGTAAACGGCCAAGACTAAATGTTGACTAGAATTTTGTCAATTCTTCTGCTATTATTATAGTTAAACTAGATTTTCCCAAAGGAAATGTTTAATAAAAAGAAAAAACCCACCGTACATTTCATATAATCTGACAGTTTGGCCGCTATCTCGATTGTATGAAATCCTAAAGGGCGGGATTTCTAACTTGTTTTTTTAATTTATGTTCATTGTAGCATATTATACTCTAAATATACAAGTAGAAATCCTCTATTTTCCTGTGGACTTTTTTGAGTGGGTGGAAATGGGGGATATTTTATGGGCAATCTTAAGGGCAATGATGATGTTCTTAATTATTACCGCCTTAAACAAACAGATTCATACGTGCAACGAGTAAAACTGATTGATATTTTGGATGAACCAACCACTAAAGTTTACTTTTATCCAGAGCAAGATAAAGTTCTTTTTAAAGAGGATGAAGTTAAAAAATTTACATTGGATTCTTATGGTGAAAGCATTCCGTACATAGATGGAGAATTAACTATTTTTAATAATTACTACTGGGATTTTTGGGGGCACTATCTTACAGCTGAGGGTACATCATTATACGGACATTTAAAAAGATATGCGTATGGTGATAAAGATTGGTGCTTTCCTAATCTTGATTTGATTGCAGCGAAGATGGATAAGTCACGTAAAACCGTATTAACATACCTCGATATTCTTGAAAGATATGGTTTTGCTTTTAAGTTTGGTGTGTTAAATGAAACTCGCAAAAATGTTGAAGAGTCACCTGTTTTTAAAATAAGAAAACAAGTTCCTCTTTTAACTAAGAAGCTTATTTATGGAGATCCAGAAATAGTTATACCAGAGGATGCTCCACCACATATACAAAAAGCTCTTAAACGTGAGCAAAAAGGGTTACCTTTATTGTTGCGGAAAGAGCATGAAAAATTTGTTGAAAAACATTTAAAAAGTAATGCTGCAGAGAAGCTAGAAAAAGAAATAGATTTTGAAAAAGTATATAGTGCATGGTTACAATTCGGAGAAATCTTAAAGCAGAATAAGTCTAAAGAAAAATTTATTCCAAATGCACAAGCAAAATTAGTTGTTGAAATGAATGAACATGAAAAAATACTATTAAAATTCATTTTAGAACAAGCTGGAAATTCATTCTCTAAACCTTCTTATGAAACATGGTTTAAAGATATTCGTCTAAAAATTGACGAAAAAACCTATACTATATTTACTCCTAACGCTTTTTCAAGAGACTGGTTAAAAGAAAAATATTCTAACTTCATACAGAATTGCATTACTCAAATTGAAGATCAGATTGACACATTAACCTTCGAAATTTATGGACTTGACCAATGAAAATTGGGGCAGGTCTTTTTTTATTTATAATAGGGGAGGTTGTAAATTTTCCGAAATAGGTTGGAAAAATGATAAAGTAGGTTGGAAATCTCTCAAGGTAGGTTGTAAATTCTACAAGGTATTAGGTTGTAAAATTTACAACCTAGTTTATCCACAGAAAAATAGGTTGTAATATTGTTTGAGTAGGTTGTAAAATTTACAAGGTCCCCCCATAGGTTGTAAATTCTACAAGGAGAGCTTGTAAAATTTACAACCGAATAAATACAAAAGGGAATAAATACAAGATTTTTATTAAAATATATATAGTATTTTTCATAAATCATTCGCATTCTCTTAATAATCTGTTTGATTTATACATATTGGTGATGATAATATAAATACATAGATATTTTCTTTTTTTCTTTTTGTATTTGCTATTATTAGCAAGGTTAGTAGTTAGAAATCACAATGCGGACTTTTGGTCTACGATTTTAAGAATACTTTTGTATTCTATTAATCTGGACTAAAGTCCGCTTTTTTGTGCTTCTATATAAAAAATTATTTATATTAAAGGAGGAATTGTTAATGCAAGTGACATTAGCAGACGAATTGTGTAGTATTTTGAAGGTGGAAAAACCAAAATTTAAGGTAGCAGAAATTACTATTGCTGCAACGGGAAAAGTATTAAATTATAATACTGGAACCGTTGATCCAGAACGTGCTTTTAAAAAAGCTTTAAATCACATTATGGATGTACAATTAAAGCATGGGGAAGTTTACTGGAAATTTAAAGGAGATAAAGTGTCTCGCATCGGAACACAAGTTGTTTCTCCTAAGAACAATCCAGTAAATTCATTTGTATCTACTACTCAACGTGTTAAAGTAGCTTTTGAAGATTTTTTCTTTCCAGAGTGAGTAATTATATAGTGGCTGTTTCTAAAAAAAATCAATTCTATTAAAAAATGAAGGGAAAGTTGTTTTTATGATGAATCGCGTAGTGCTAGTTGGCCGATTAACAAAAGATCCTGAGCTAAGATATACTCCAAGTGGTGTAGCAGTTGCTACCTTTACGCTTGCCGTAAATCGCACTTTTACAAATCAGCAAGGTGAAAGGGAAGCGGATTTCATTAACTGTGTTATCTGGCGCCGACCTGCTGAAAATGTAGCAAACTTCTTGAAAAAGGGTAGTTTAGCGGGTGTTGATGGTCGCCTTCAAACAAGAAATTACGAAGGACAGGATGGTAAACGAGTGTACGTTACTGAGGTTGTAGCTGAATCAGTTCAATTCCTTGAACCTAGAAGTGATGGTCAACAAGGAAACGGACAAAATGGAAGCCAACAACAGCAACGTCAACAAGAGCAATCCAACAACCGAAACAACGGTAATGGAAATGGTAATGGAAATTTCGGAGGTAATAATAACGGAAATAATCAAGGTGGTTATAACAACTACGATAATGATCCGTTTGCGAATGATGGTCGACCTATTGATATATCAGATGACGATCTTCCGTTTTGACAAATTTTACCAATTATAACATATTAATTTAAAGGTTTATCTCTATTATGAGATAGACCTTTTTTATTTATCTATTAATCTTAGAAGGGACAAAAAATAAGAATGAAAAAAATCTATGTGTGTAAATGTGGGAATGTAATGGAGTCAGTTTTACCAATAAATGAGTTACAGTGTTCAAAATGTGAACAATCTGTTCCAGAAATCCACGATTGTCAATGTGCTGGTAAAAATGCAGATTTTGTTAAGTTAACGGATTATTATAGTCGAAATTTCAAACCGGTAGGAGTTTGGAAGATTGATTTACAGAATCCGATGCTCCCTTTATTTCACGAAAAAAATAAGGGATTAGAGTCCCGTTGCTTGTATTACTACGGAATATGCCCAACATGTGATGGTTTCATGACAGTTGGAACAAGTTTCAGCGATTATCGAGCAACTGGCATTAGATTAATCGAAAGTGCGGTAAATGAACTTCTGAGTTATGAACCATTTGGTTATAAAATGATTGATACTAAAGAACAGGCTTATAGTATCATTGAGAATTTTTTATACGACCATAAACATTTACTTGAAGAATATAAACAATCAAATGGAGGTATAAAATAATGTCACGATTCGGAAATAAATTAAGGAGTGGTTTTTATGCGACTCCCGAAAAACAGGGTGCTCATATAAAGAGGTTACTAGAGTTTGAAGAGGGTGGAAGTGCTGTTTTGGACCCGACTTGTGGAGAAGGTGAAATCCTAAAGCAATTAACAAAAGGTATTGAGGGTGTTGTCAGCTATGGTGTTGAATTGGATAAAGCAAGAGCAGCAAAAGCACAATCTAATATAGATGTTTGTGTTCAAGCTCCTATCGAAAGTATGGTTATCCAAAATAATGTTTTCTCTATGCTTTATTTAAACCCACCTTATGATTTTGCCATTAAATCTTATGATGAAGATGAAGCAAGTCGTAAGGAGTTTGACGAACTTAAGAGAAACATTCGATATCTTGCTCCAGGTGGAATCTTGATCTACTGTATTCCATCTTACCGTTTTAGCGATAAGCGTATTGCTCGTTTTCTATCTGTTTATTTTGATAAGCCTGCAATTATGAGGTTTACGGATGAAGATGATGATTTTGAACAATTTCGTCAAGCAGTTTTTATCGGTAGGAAAAAGAGTGAGGTTAATAAGGATTTTAATGAGAAGGTCTACGAGTTCCTACTCAGAATGGAATCAGATGATTTTACTCGTGAGAAGGTAACACCAATTAATAAAGTATTTGGACATAGAACATGGGTAGTCCCTAAAGGTATCACATCCATAAACCCATTTTATTCTCGTTTAGAAAAGAAAAATGAGTATTATGAAGGGATTATTCACTCTAAGGGTTTTCAAGCGTTTAAAGAACGTACAAAGCCGAAAGAATTAGAATTAGGCGGCACTCCTATCCTTCCAATCAATGAAGGCCAACTCGCACTTTTATTGGCAGCTGGTGCTATCAATGGGGAATTAGGTGAAGGAGATACATACCATCTAGTTCAAGGATTAGAAGATGTATCTATTAGAAAAGAGGAAGAACCTGCTTATGATTCAAATGGTAACCACTATGGTACGAAAGTAGTCGAAAGAACGATACGACAAGTTTCTGTAAAACTAATTACAGAAAACAGAGTTAAAAAATTGATGTAGATTGTAATAATCGATAGGAGGTATATATGGGATGTATTATTCTAAATGGATATCAGAGAACGGTTCTGACGGTAGGTGGAATGTCATTCAGGTTATTAACGGACAAGCACGCTATTTTGTTCTAAAGACACCTAAACTCGTTGAAAATCCTAATACTGGTCCATTTATTGGTCATGGGTGGATAGAGAAAGATCTACAAGGTCTATGGTGGACTGATGGTGAGGATTATATTCTGCTTGACGATTGGGAAAAGCATGAAGGTATTCTCATCCCATTTAATTAAAAATGTGAAACAAAGGTAGACAGAGGAATTAGCTTTTTATCCTCTGTCTATTTTTGTTTTTGGGGTTATTGGAATGGAACAGAACAATGTACCAACTAAGGATAATGTTGTGTAGGCTGTTTATCGACGAATTTACAATATGGCAGGCTCTTATCCGAAGGAAAAAGAGATTATTCCTGCACTGTACTTTGTTGAAGAACTGTATAAACGAAAAAATATTACTTTTTTAAAAATCGAATGAACGTGGAGGAACTATAAAATGAGTAATCGAGTTAATTCTGTTAGAAAGAAACAACTATTAAAGGATAACATGAATAAGCGAGGGATAAGCGGACCGCTGGCTGATTTAGACCTTAATTTAAATATTAAGTATTCAACTTCTGGTGAGTTGTATCAAAAGCTCAATAGTTCGATCAAGCGTCGTGTGAACGCAATGCTTCCAAACATATCTACTCAAGAATTTTTGGATTTTATAAATTCAATAAATGGTAATCGTAAAATTAAGGATATTCGTATTCTTGATTATGACGATATGCAGGTAAGACTTTTATATGCTTGTTTAGGGGATTTACCTGATAGGAATCTGTACGAGAAAGATGTACCGTTGGAACTTGTTTATCAAGATTTCGATGGAGAAGAATATAAAGGCTATACCTTCCTTCGTAAACCAATGAAAAAACAATTCCATTGGACAAAGAGAAAATTAAAAGGAACACGGTACGACTTTGATTGGATCTTTGATTTGTCCAATTTAATTTTGGAATTTTTCTTACCGAATGCACTTGAGAAATTTGCAATTGCTAACGAAAGAATCATCCAATACAAATTCGTCAATTATCTTCTTAATACTCATAGGTATAATGCCGGATATGAAATTAAAAAAGTTCCTACGAAAGAGCCTTTCAAAACTGCATTCCTAGAGATTTGTGAGGAATTCTCTTTACTTGAAGGAGTTGCTTATGAAGAAGGAACAAAAATGGATGCTTATGAAAAATATTTCTTCTTCCAAGAGGGTGAAAAAGTTGGGGATGTGCCTAAGCGACTAGAGCAAGTACAAAATTCTTTTCTTAGACCTATTGTATTAAAAGAGTTTGTAGAAGCCTATGATTATGCGAAAGAGAAAACAAAACGATCAATTGATGATGAAGCCGCTTATGCTAGAGCTTTTGAAACCAAAAAGCATATTAATCTTTCACATCAACGAAGAATGAAAAATAACGCATTCCTAAATCGCTATGCAAGTGTTGAGTTAGACAATGATGTAGACCTGGATGAATTTACAAAGTTAGAGCGTGAGTTTAGGGAATTATGTAATAAGGTATTTGTTCCTTACTCGGATGGTAGTTTCCGTATTAAAAAATTAGGAAGACACCGAGCTGCAGGAATCTACTTCTCACATGCTAATGCAACAATCTTTGACCTTGATAGTCCAGATGCCTTTATTCATGAAATGGCTCACCAAATGGACTTTACATTAGTTAAAGGGAGTATGTTGTCTGAAAGTTTGGCTTTTCGACCTATTATCGACAAGTACAAAGAGGTTGTTTTAAACAAAATTGAACAGCTTCCAAATGATAATCCATTTTTAGTTCAATGGAGAGGGAGTACTAAATATAATAAGTCATATTACTTTCAGTCCACAGAAATTTTTGCTCGATCATATGAATTATATATTCATCATAAGAAGATTGAAACATCCTTTATCAAATCTTCCTACAATGGATACGAATACTCTAATGACGAGCAGTATATTAAACTAGTCACTAAGTATTTTGATAATCTATTATCCATGTTTGGTGCTAGTCAACCTAAAGAGGAGAAAGCAGCAAGTAAGCCTTCTTCAGCTCCAAAAGTCGATTATGAAATTGAGTTGATCGAGGGAGAAAAAGGACAACTTGCTTTCTTTTAATTAATATTGAACCCGCTATTGGTAAGACAATAGCGGGTTTTCTGTTAAGAAAAATTAATATTAATCGAAATGAGGGGGAAAACAATGGCAGATATTCTTATGAGTGGAGAGTTTGTCATGCTAAATGGTGAAATGGCTGACCGAGATGATTTATGTATTAATTGGGTGGATTTTGGAGATGGGTATTATGATGTACACATCTGTTATAAAAAGACAAATAAGCTATTTGGTAGCATAGCCTGGTGTGGCATTCCGGGATTAAATAAAACTAAAAGACGGGTATCAAATATACAAGAAATTACTGGTATTAATGATGTGCGTAAAGAGATTAGTGATACTGAACCATAATAAATTCCAAACTCAAACTCACTTTAAAAATACTGGTATAGCGAGTTTGAGTTTTTTGTTAATCCCCTAATTTAACTGGAGAGTCTTTTCTAAATTCAATATATTCTTTATCAATAAAATGTGCAGGAATCTCTTTTTCCTTTTTCTTTTTGAAAATAGAAAGGATTTTGTTCTTTACTTTTTTATCTTCAATTTCTTTTTGTATTTTCTCTCTACATGCACTACAAATTAAACTAAAGTCTCTTGGAGCATCGTCAAAATTCACATACATGGAATGGATTTGTAAGTGTTTTGCTATACAAGTCCTGTGTTGACCATCTGTGAACTGATAATGCCCGCAATCTCCTTCCTGCAATCTTATGGAATACATATCATTTTGAAAGCTTTCGTTTTCAAAGTATCCATCATCAAGCAACTCCTTAGCTAAGTTACGACAATACAAAACGCTACTTTCTTTAAACTGACCCTCTTCTTGTTGACTTATGGTTTTTGCTTCTTCGTTACTCAAATATAAAGAACAAATACCCTTTCTCAATCCATAACAATCATATTTATCCAAGCGAAAACAAAACGTATATTTAGTTGGATCTATATTTCTTATTTTATAACTCATTAATAGATAAGTCCTCCTTTCTAGAGCCAATTTGTAAAACGTTTAACTAATAACAGTAATGTAATTAGTGGAAGACCTTGTTTTAGAATGTCTTGATCGAATGCGTCTTTTACCATCTTAATCCCTCCATCTAAATAATTTTAATATAAACAGATAGTGGCATCGCTCATGTAATTGAAAGCCTTGTAGATTACGCTGAATAAATTCTGTTTATTGATTCTATTTTTGGATTTTCATAAAGGTTAATCAACCATTCGGTGTAATCATATGTAACTAGTATATCGGCACCTGGACACCCTTGATGGAGGCTATCTAGTAAAAATGCAAGCTCTCTATGGTCTTTTTCAGTGTAATAGCAATGATAAAGATCACTTCCTTTAAGAACATAAGGTGGATCGATAAAGATAGTTGCTTCATCTTGCCAGTATGCTTCCTCTATTAATGTAACTGCATTCTCTTGAGTTACCTCGATTTTATCACTTAGCGAATGTATTTTATCTATTCTTTTAATTAGCTCACTAGGATTCCAACGTGATAACAATTGTTCTTTTTTTCCGTGTTTACCTCCAAGTGGATTTGCTTTATATATACCACTAAACGCTAATCGGTTAACTAATAACGATGCCCATGCTGCATCAATCATATTTACACCAAGATAATCATCTTTAATAATGCTTTGAGCTTTAAAATAATCTTTTTTGGTAGGGGTAATGTTTTTTATTCTATCTATAATTTCATAAGGAATATGCTTTATAGTCCACCAAAGAGAAAAAACCCCAGTATCTAAATCATTCAGGTGCAATGAGTCAACAACTCCCTCTTCAAGCATAGCTAATTCAAAACTACCACCACCGGTAAACGGAGAGACTAATTTTTTTGATTTACTCTGTTGTAAATGGAGGTAAAGATAATTAATGATTTTTGATTTTCCACCTGGGTATCGATAAGGTGATAGTCGTTTATTAAATTTTTGTTTTTGAACAGGCACAACGGTTTTACTTGAACGCTTATTTTCAAGTATCAGTGTAAAACAGTGTCTACTCTTTTCTTGCTCAAAGTAGTTATAACGATCGCAAGTCTCACACCAAAAACCTTTGCCGTATTGATCTAACTGAAAATCGTCACTATCTGCTGTACCAGAAGTACTGCAATTTTTGCAAGTAAGCATTCCGACTCACTTCCTTACTTAGCTTTTACTTGAAATGAATTATATCATCTAAATACAAGGTACCAGTAAGAGTTATCCATGAACGGCACCAAAAAATAATAAAGTCTGGAATCCTTGTCATTTGGAATATAGTTTACTATAATATACATATACTTTTACTATTTATTTGTTTTTGTTTTTAAGCTTTTGGCTTAACGTTTTGTTAAAAATTTCGACAGCCTCTTGGGTTGAGTAAGACATGCAATCTGTGTGTCTATCAATCTGAGAGGCTTTTTGTATGCTTTTTTACATCAAGCTATGGGTGGTAATAAACGAGAATGATGGAGTTCGTCTTATCGAATTCTTTTGTTCTCGTTTTTTATATAAATCAATTCTAAGAAAGGTGGAGTAGCACATGGAAGGACATTTATGGTCTGGATAATTGTTCGCTCAGTATGTTGTAATCGAACGAATGTTCTACTAAAATAATTGAAAAGGGTGATTTTATTGTCAAATTTGTGGGAAAAGACACAACAAGAATCAATTGAAAATCCAAAGATGGTCCAATGTTATGTAGAAAATACTACATGGCAGCAAGCCTTTGTATTCGGATTATGTGTCGAACACGAAATGCTTAATAAGTATTATGAACGTAATCGGTTGTTGTTTATTATGATGGGCGGTGCAGATTCAACTGTACAATCTATGAAAACAGCTATTGATTGTGGATTGCACTCTATGAAATTCGGATATGGTAAGAAAAATCTTACTGGTTACGATTTTGAATCAGAGTTCGATATGGTATCCGATAAAGGGAAATATAGTACTTTTCCTATGAAGGTTGGTAATCGTAAGGTTGTTGCTATGGTACATGATGAAATCATGGAAGATGGTAAATTCCTTATGAGTTTTGAAGGAGATCCCACTAAGGACTTTCAAAATTTATTGAAAGGGAAAAATTATGGCCTACCAATTCTTGATGAGTGGAAGGACACTATTTTTAATGAATGTGTAAAGCGTGGATATCTTCAACAAATGGAGCTTTATATTGATCAAGGTGTATTCCCGAATGGCTTCTTTTTGTACAAAGTGGAATTCACAGAAGAACAAGCAGATGACCTATTGGAAGAAATGCTTCAAACAAGGACAATACAACTTCCGAAAAGCGGGACTGGTAAGGCCGTTGAGGAAATTGATGGATTAACTGCTTATATGCAACAATTCAATCAGCCAATGGTTGAAAAACTAGCAGAGAAGATTAAACCATCTCACAACCCGCTTGAGAATGAAATTTTCCCTTATTTTGATTCATATGAGACTGAATTGTTTCCGGCACAAGGTCATGTAGCTACTGCCATTGCTAAACGCTTGAAAACACAGAAATCAGTTATTTTGCAAGGTGAAATGTCAACTGGAAAATCCAAAATGACTACCGCTATTGCAGATGGGTATATGAAGATGAAAGGGAAAGAAGGATTCCACTGTTTGCTTATGGTTCCACCGAGTTTAACAGATAAATGGAGTACAGAAGAAATTTATGATCTACTTCCAAATCCACGTTCAAAGGTGATACGAATAGACAATACTAGTCAATTAATTCAATATCACCAAAATTGGATGCAGCAAGGTAGAAAAAAACCAAAAGTTCCGACATTCTTTGTATGTAGTTTTACCACGATGAGAGGGGACAGTGCATTAAAACCAGCTGTTACTTTCACAAAGGTAAAAACGAAGAAACAGTTGGAGGATGATACGAAACCTTATAAATTTGGTTACTACTGTCCGTGTTGTGGAGAGCCATTACAGGTTATTCAGTCAAGAGATATTCAATTGAATGAGAATGGCGAGGAAGAAGTAGTAGTTGAAAAACGTATCATGGTTGATGGCGAGTTTGGTGAATCAAGACGACTTCATAATACGAAACAACCAGCTAACGCATTCTGTACAGAATGTGGAGAGAGCCTTTGGACTAAAGTTGTTCCAACTCGATACGGTAGTTTCAAGGAGTGGGCTCAGTTTGAAGATAAACTCATTCATGCTATTGAACATGGTAATAAAGAAGTGGTCAATCAAACAATCTTAGCTCAACCTGAAATTCCTAAGAAGGTTGGTCAACCAAGAAGAATTGCTACAAGTGAATACATTCGGAGAAAAATGAAAAAATTCTTTGATGTGTTGATTGTGGACGAGATCCATGAACTTAAAGCTGGTATGTCAGCACAAGGGAATGCGCTTGGTAGTTTAGCCAGTGCTTGTAAAAAGGTTATTGGGGCCACTGGAACGCTCTTTGGTGGGCTGGCGCAAGATATCTATTATACTCTCTGGAGACTTTGGCCACATGAAATGGTGCAAGCAGGCTACGCGTATTCAGAGGTTTCAAAATGGAATCATGAATATGGTAACGTGGAAACATCTTATATGGAAATGAAGAATGAATCTGAGTACTCCAATAAGCAGTCCCGTGGAGGAAATGATAGAAAACGTCAAAAGGTTGTTCCCGGTATTTCACCTTTTGTGTTCTCAAGATTCCTACTTCACAATACAGTCCTTTTAAGATTAAAAGATGTATGGCCTAATCCAGTTGAGCTTGTTGATGTTCCAACTATATTAGTTGATATGGATGAAGCTGCAAGAAAAGCTTATCAAGATATGACTAATACCTTTGAAAATGCGATTCATAGTAGAGAGGATGGTTTTAAATTATTCCTTCCTTATACTGAAACTGGAATTTCATATCCAGATAATCCTTACACCTACCCCGAGTATCACCTAAAAACAGAGGATGGATACGCATTAATTTGGGAGCCAGAACATATCAAGGGGAAAGGTTACACTTCTCCCAAAGAAGCAAAGCTCCAAGAAATCATTAAGGGTGAAAAAGAGGAAGGTAGACCAGTCATTGTTTACGTCAAGGACACTGGTTCTTCTCGTGAAGGTAGGGATATTCGACCTCGATTAAAAGAGAAATTAGAGGAAATCGGTTGTAAGGTAGCAATCCTAGATACCAACACTACTAAAACCGATAAACGTAGCCAATGGTTACGTAAAAAGGTTGAGGATGAAGGACACGATGTAATTATTGTATCTGCCAAACTAGTAAAAGTTGGACTAGATTGTGCGACAAGAAGTTGCTGATGCGTAGTGCTTCATTATGAAGTCACCTTAGTCATCAAAGGTGTTCCCGCCCGAAACTGCTTTCCGAGTAATCGGAATGTTGGGTTGCATGAGGGTTAAATGCTTAACGGAGGGTTTTACACAGGAATCCAAAGGAGCTAGGGAAAGTTTGGGAAGGTATAAGCTACGGCTGAACCTTTGTAGACTTCGTCACCGACAGCAGGCGTACTGTGATGCAACAAGCCTGTAGAAGTGGATAGGAAAAGTCTTACGGTCGAGGGACTGTGCGATGACCCATAAATCCACCGGAGGAAAGAAGGATGCCTAACCCGAACGTGCCTACAGTCAGTGGAACTTGTTAAGCCCTATGCGTTCCTCTAATCGAGGTAGGACAATCGTAAGAAAGTTACAATACGCAGAGGGTATAGGAGTGTGGAGGAAGCGAATGCCAACAGAACGAAAGTTCACACGAAAGCCTAATAGGTATAAGTGGTTGGATAGGGCAATACCCAAGCTGAAAGGCTGCTGACTTCCACATGGTCTCCAACACGAAAGAAAGCGGAAAGAAGAATTCTATAAAGGGGAGATATGTTATGAAAACTTATTTGCAAGAAGGTAAGTCGGCTGTTTCCCCACGAGTGGCAAACTGGAATTCCATTAATTGGAGAAAGGTTGAACGCTATGTGAGGAAACTTCAACAACGAATCTATCGTGCCGAGCAATTAAATCAAACTAGGAAAGTTAGAAAACTTCAAAGGCTGTTGCTTAGAAGTAAAGCAAACCTACTATTAAGTATTAGGAAAGTAACGCAAGAAAATAAAGGGAAGAAAACTGCTGGTATTGATGGCTATATATCAAACACACCACAAGAAAGAGTAGACTTATTTAACAAACTAAAAGAATACTCTATTAATCATATTAAAGTCAATCCAGCCAGAAGAACATATATCCCTAAAAAGAACGGGAAATTGAGACCACTAGGCATACCTGTCATTGTTGATCGAGTATATCAAAATGTATTCAAAAATGCATTAGAGCCTCAATGGGAAGCAAAGTTTGAACCTATATCTTATGGCTTTAGACCAAAAAGAAGCACTCATGATGCAGTTGCAGACTTGTTTATTAAATTGAACAAAACAAGTAAAAAGGAATGGATATTTGAAGGTGACTTCAAAGGTTGCTTCGACAACTTAAATCATTCATACATCATGGAGTGTATTGAGAGTTTCCCTTCCAAGAATATAATCAGCAAATGGTTAAAAGCTGGGTATATAGATGAAAACGTATTCCATGAAACAGAAACTGGTACACCACAAGGTGGTATCATTTCACCATTACTCGCTAATATAGCTCTTCACGGAATGGAAGAAAAAATTGGAGTAAGGTATTTCTATCCAAAGAGAGATGGGGCGCAAGTGTATCCAGATTCAGTGGGAGTAGTGAGGTATGCAGATGACTTTGTAATTGTATGCCCTACAAAGGAAGACGCTGAAGGTATGTATGAAAAATTACAAACCTACCTTGATAAAAGGGGATTAGAGTTAGAAAAGGATAAAACCAAAGTTGTTCATATCAATGAAGGTTTTGACTTCTTAGGCTTTAATTTCAGACATTTTCCTACAAAAGATGGATTGAGCTTATTTATAAAACCATCTCATGATTCAGTGAAGAAAGCTAAGTTGAGAATCAAAGAATTATTTGAATTCTACAAGGGTAGAGAAGTTGGACAACTCATTAGAAAATTAAATCCTGTACTGAGAGGAATTGCAAACTATTGGTCACCAACAGTAGCAAAGAAGATTTATAGAGATATAGATTCCTATATTCTTGAAAGAACTCTAATTTACCTGAAACATAGACATCATCGAAAAGGAATTAGATGGATTAGAGCTAAATACTTCAAGCCAGACCATACAGGGGTTAGTAAAGACAAATGGCTCCTTACGGACCCAGAAGACCATACTAACCAGTTAATTAGAATGAGTTGGACAAAAATCGAGAGGCACGTGAAAGTAAAATATAAGAATAGTCCTTTCGACGCAACCCTTAAAGAATATTATGCGAAAAGGGATAAGAAAATCTTCGATAGAGACAATACGTTCTCAAGAAGAAAACTTGCGAAAAAGAACAAATACAAATGTAGAGTTTGCACTAACTCTCTAGTGGGTGACGAACCCTTAGAAGTGAATCATATCGTACCGAAAATTATTGGTGGTCGTGACACTTATGAGAACTTTGAATTGCTTCATAAGTCATGTCACAAACAACATCATGCATTATTAGAATGGTATGGCAACGGTAAGCAATTACCAAAGGTTCAATCATTCTTAATGAGAAACAATGTAGATGTTGAAAGTAAAAAAGCGGTTAACGAATTATTGAAAGCTTTTAAGAGGTTCAAATATTAATTGTATCGGATAAATGGTGGCTTGAGCCGTATGTGCTGAAAGGTACAAGTACGGTTCTTAGGGGGGGAGGAGATGGAAACATCTCTGACCTACCCGACTATTATGTACACCAACTTTGATTTTCTATCAGTATGATTGGAGTTTGTTTACGATTAACCAGGCTAGCCGTAGATCTTGGAGAATCGGACAAACTGAAGAATGTAGATTATACTACCTAGCATACAAAAATACCTTCCAAGAACATATGGCGAAAATGATAGCTATGAAGAATCAAGCTGCACAAGCATTAAATGGTGAAGCGAGTTCAGACGGGCTAAACGCTATGTTAGGTGGAGAAGATTCATTGCAAACTATGTTAATCAAATCCATCAAGGAAGGTAAACAGCTGAAAGGTAGTACTGAAGAATGGACTGCAATGGCTAGCGAAAGAGCAAAAGAACTTCTTGCTGGTATCGGTAAGAAGAAAGCTAAAGCTCCTTCAGTCGCTGTACAATTACTCAAGTGGGCTGAGGTTAACATTTCTGCTACATCTACTCTTAACGTACTTAAGAAGGAATCTGAAAAGATTGCTTTGCGTATAGAGAAAGGTGAGGTAGCGGGATTTGCGGTCGAAGGCAAGAGCCTGTCTGTTGATTTAATCACAGCATTTGGCTTTGATTTTGTGCCTGATGCGGAAGTGTTAACTCATTTGTTAGGTAGGAAAGAAGAAAAAGTACAAACATCTTTTATCATGCCTACAATTAAAGTTGTTTCAGTTGATTCTACAGCAAAGAAACGTAAAAAGAATGAACCTATTGATGGTCAGTTAGGATTCGACCTTTTCACTGATGCCATCTAATAATCTCGTGGGAGGAATACAATTGTTAGTACCTCTAGAATTGGTATTAATCGTTTTGTTTTTTGGAATATATACTGTGCTTGAATTTTATATTCAGGAGTCAGTTAGAGTTAGTAAGTGGGAAAGCATGGTCCGTTCAACTTTTGAACGGGACTATGCACCTCTGAATGAAGAGAAACTAACAAAATATAAATATCAGAAAACAGTTAGAAATAGGGTTGGTTTGAATGGTAAACTTCCAGTACCTTCAGTAAAAGTAGATAGTTTTGGTCCTTTAATAAATAATTCACCAAATTCATCTCAAAACCCTGAAGGTAAGAAAAAAGTTGTAGTATCATCAGGTAATAAAGCGGTTTTTGATGAATTAACTAGCTTTTTGAATGATGATGTCGAAAAAGACGCTACAACCATAGAAATTGAAAATCTTCAAAAGCGAATCGACAAACTAACTGATTTGGCTGCAAATGGTGAAAATCATACTGAGGAAATCATGAAAACACTTCATAAACGAATGATGTTGGAAGGGAAAGTAGAAGATGCAAGAGGTATTGAAAAACAATATCCAGAGTATTTTTCAACTACTACTTCTACAACAGTTCATCTTGAAGTGGATTTACAAGATTCTCAGGAGTATTACATCCAGGACAACTATTCCTTTGAAAACTTCGCATTTGATGGATTAGATGAACATATTCCTCCACCTGATTATGATCCTATGGAATTGTATATTGATGATATAGAGTTAAAACCTTCTCATAAGTTGGAATTACCGGAACAATATCAACAATTAGCATCCCATAAGATTGATTCAATGGTTGAAGGAGAAATGAGAATATACGGTGTCATCTCCTTCGTCGATTCTCCATTCATACATCTTGAAGATGAGACAGGGAATGTACAAATTCTGGTTGGCCCAAAACGATGTACCGAATTAAAGGTTGGTAATCTAGTTTATTGCCAAGTTGAGAAGAATTCTAATGGCGTTGAATGTAAAAGATTATTTTTACTACAACAACAGATAGAAAATGTATCTGTAGTATAACAATGTGGTAGGTTCGACCTGATGGTCGATACCTACTTCATGCCTATTTGATAAAACTAGGCATGAAGTAGGTATATATCACCTATTATTAACTCTTTATTTCAGAAACATGAAAATATTATTAACATTTTTAACCTTAATTGGTCCGAAAGTGCTGTTTTCGAAGTGAGTTATGGTAGAATATTTCTAGGTAAAAAGGAGTGGATGAGTTTTGCGGTTGTCTAATGAACAGATAGATAATTTTGTTAACGAATTAAGACAAACACCTATTGGTATTGAACAACTACGTTTTACATACAAGCCTAAACCGAAGGATGAAGGTTACAAAATAGATATCGATATACATGGACCAGCTTATATTCTTCATGAAGAGCAACACTATGAAAATATTTTTAAAGGTTTACACGAATCAAATGATTTATGGCTTGATTCATTAACGGATATGTTTGATGATTTGGAAGTAATAATTGAACTCGATGAAGAGGGAAGATTTATTCATCAAAAAATAAAGTTTATTTATAAAGTGCATATCCCACATGAAAAAGGTGGGAAAATTCGGGTCCAAGATTGGATATCGTATATCAATAAAGAAAAAATGTATCAGTTTGCTCCATTCGGTAAATTTATTGAAAAATTCGAATTAAAAGTACATATGAAACAAATTTACTGCATATTCGTTTTCTTTTCTTTAGACGCGACGGATATTGATAAGGCTCTAGAAGCTCCGTTGTCTCAAACGAAAAAGTATTCTGCTAATTATCTATCAGGTTTCTTCAAAATAGAGAATACTCGTAAGGAATATTTTAAGGATAGCGTAAATGTAACCTGGAATGTTCCCGTCATACAGGGAAGAATGCATACGGAGAAAGCTACTATCAACTTTTTGAAACGTTTCACCATACCTAACGAATGGCAAGGAGGTGTGTGATCATGGAGTTCCTTATCTCTATGATTGCACCTCCTGAAGACGATAGTGCTGTTGGAAAACTTACTAATTGGATCATGGACTTAATGATGGGTGGTATTCCTAAAGCATATGAGCTATTTATTATGTTCTTAGTCATTGGATTTTTAGGTGGAGTCGTATTTTTCGCTGTATCCATTATGATGAAAAATGGTGTTTGGCAAAAAAATTCATTAAATACGATGATTACAACATTTATTTTCTTCATGGCAGCTCACTTAATTCCGATATTAGTATTGACAAATAGTGTAACAGGTTTTACACTAATTGTTACTAGTATCTTGGAAGCTCTTAAAGAAATCGGAATTAGAGTAAGTATTATATTAATTTTAGTTGGACTTGCTTTTAGGCTTTATTACTTAGCTGAAGAACACCCTGGCTATTTAAGAAGGTCAAAAATGTTATATGTAGGAGCAAGTTGTATTTTCGCATTATCTTTCTTTGTTCCAAAGATATTAGATATCCTGTAAGACAGGGGGAAGATCTAATGCATTTAAGATTGGTGGATTCAACAATGTATATTAAATTATCGTGTAGTGACTGCTTGTTTTATGATGAGCATACAAAAGGTTGCGGAGTAGGAAACTACACAAATCCAGATAACAGCGCTGCAACTAATTGTAGTGATTATCTTGATAAACATGTACACGAAGAGCAAGTTGATAACAGTAACGGTAGATTGCTAGAAGAGGTAAGCAATTATTATATAGAAGATAAGTCTGAAGAAGATGATGAAGTTGAGGTTTTATTAGGACTACAAGTTCCTAAAGATTCTCAATATCCGATCAATCCAGATTTTCCAACCAAGCGTAAAGATGCAATATGGTTTACCAGTGCAGATAAAACATTTGGTTGCTGGATTGTAAATGATTTTCCAAAAAGATTTATGCTACTTACAACGGATGATATTGAGGATTTGGAAAAACGGTATCGTTCTCCGTACCCGCATCACGATCATCAAGCTAGTGATGAGTTAAAACCATTTATGTGTTGGCATATTGATAAAGACGGGTACGGCCAATATACTATGCTTATAAACGGAAAAATCGTTAATATCCATTAATATTTTATAGGTTTCAAAACAGGAATCCCCTGCATGTAAAGATTAGAGATACTAATATCCTATTCTTTGCTATGCAGGGTTTTTTCTTGTTTGTTTGATCTCACAATTATAAGGGAAATGGTTAAAGAAAAAATATTTAGTTCAAAATAGATTATTATATATTCACGAGAGAGGTAATTGAGTATGTATCTAGAAGCTCATGAAGTATTAAAAACAAACCTTCCTATTTTTCGTGAAAAAGAGGATGGCCACTATTCGTTAGTAGAGTTACATTTTTTGAATAAAAAAATTGAGGATTACGAGAAATCCGGATATGTATTAGTTAAAAATGGGAAGAAATTGTTGTTTAAAACAGTATATAAGAAGAAGGACTAAAATACCTCAAATTTCACTTCATCGTAAAGTATTTGGTTTAAATTAATAGAATAGGAGGGAATATCGTGAAATTATCTACATACATAAAAAACTTTATATTAAGCTTAGCTATTATTGTATTAGTTGCGCTTGTTACCTTTAAATTATCGGATGGAAATTCCTATTTAGTCATTTCAGCTGGACTATTTGCTTATCTTCTAGTTCACCTAAGAAAGTGGTTTAACGAGGAATATAAATAACTACATGGAAGAGGTAATAAAATGAAGAAGGTTACTATTAATATTATTGCTACTACTGTATTCTTAAGTATTTTAGTTCTTGTTCTTTTGCTAGGAATATATTATGTATATAGTTAAATGGGAGAAAGTGATCACAAAGTGGAATTATTGAAAGGAGTACGTAATAATGGTCAATAAAGAAATTCAAAAACCTAACTTTGTTTTGCTAAAACAAGACAATAACATGGGCCCTTTTTACAGAGTAACAATATGTAAACGCACGTTAGATGTACTAGAGGAAAAGGCTATAAGTGAAATTCCAAAGGATTGGTCGGTGCAAGATTTTTATGATTTGCTTGATGAAGGTAAACGTTACTTTGGGTAATTTGACCAGTACAATCAACCAGGAACTATGAGGATGTTTCAACCCCAAAATGCGAATTTCCAAATTATATACTATCCTAACAAATGTCATGCTCTATCCTCATTGTAAGCATGACATTAGCTTTATGTATGCTATATACTTATGAGTTTTTTATCTCCTTTAGAACCTTATAACCTCATGTTTAGTAACAATCCTCACTAAAAATATCTTTAATTTATTTAAAGAATTCTTTAATTTTTTTAACCTCTAAAATTATTAGAATCCTAAGTTTAAAAACTAACAAACTTGTCCATCCTACCATTAAGAGAACAGTGAAAGTAGGAGTGAAGAATTATGGAAAATACAAAGGTACGTAGAAAACGGTCAAAGTTCGGTAAATTTATAGACCAATTTGGAATTAAACAAACATGGGTAGCTTCAATCTCTGGTTTAAGCGAAGGTCGTATTAGCCAGCTTGCAAAAGATCAGGCCGAGGTACCAAACCTTAAGAGTGCTGCTAGGATAATTAAGTCACTGAGACGTAAGGGTTATGATGTAGATTTAGAAGATTTTTGGAAACTATAATATTTTCTCCCTCTTAAGCATATAGTGATACAAAGCTAAAAAAGGGGAGTTTATAATGGGTTATCAAATATGTGTATATTTTAAGGAGCCTACACTTGAAGGAGTTTCTATAGTGGAATCATTCTCTACTAAACAATTAGAGCTTGTAATTGGCTGTAAATTCGATTCTATGCCTATTTTGTATGATTGTAAGGTTAAGTACCGAAAAGGGGTTTATAATGGTGAGTGGCGCGTGCACGACATTGTAGTATGGGAAAAAAATAAAGAGCAATACCAATCAATTTATAGTTTGTTTGATTATGAGAAAATTGGAGAAGGTTTGTTAAAAACTCTTTCTGAAGAAGATTTAGTAAGTGCGTAACATATTGTTATAATTCATTTTTTTATGGTAGAATAGAACTATAGTATTTCATTTTTATTTTTTGTTTCACTTTCACAAGTGTGTTAGTTTCTAAGAATTTATTAAGGTCTCTCGGACTTTGGTTTTCGTACCTTCAATTGGTATGCAAAAATCGGTTCGAGGGGCTTTTTTGCGTTTATCTCGCAAACTGAGGGTGGTTTATCCAGCTTATGCTGTTTAAATAAAAAATCAATTCTAAGAAGAAAGGGTGTATTTTTCATGAGTAATGAAAAAAAAGAAATTGCAATTTTGTTGGAGGAAAAGTCTTACTCAAAAGTCCAATTTGATTACCAAGATGGTAACGGTTTTTATTTCGAGGGTTATTCTGATGATTTCGTACAGATTCGTGCCATTGTAGATGGAGATAACTGTATTATCTCTGATAGATACATTGACGAAAAGCATTGGGTACTAAATGGATGTTTGAATTTGAAGGAATGGAGAGCTGGTAAGTTTGAGTTAATTGCAGAGCAATTGTGTACTCGAACATTTATAGCGAATCATTACTTTCTAATAGGGAGCTTATTTTTACGTAACGTTTCCTTGTCTGCTGATCCAGATAGACACCAGGAGTATGAGGTCTATAAGCTTTGTGAACTGGACGAAACATATTATCAGATTGAATCCTTGACTGTTACTATGTATAAAGATTACAAACAGCTAGCAAAGGATTTAATCGGGTATGATACGACTTCTATTTCTGAGATGGTAAACCCATTTTCTAATAAGCCTATTATTGTGGCTCCATTAGGTAATGAAAAGTTTCCATCCAAAAATATCGAAGTTTATCAAAAGGCTTTTGAAGAGTATCAGAAACAAGTATAAGAATCTATTGAATGTGAGGATATCCTTATTGGGTATCCTTTTTTATTTATCAATCTAAGAGGAGTGTGGAGTAAGAAATGAATTTGAAATTTAAAAAGGTGTATGGAATCGGTAAAAAGGCAGACCAACCACGAATGTATTTTCGTCATTTAGTTTGTGAAGCAGCTGGATTAGAAATTGGACAAGAAGTGTATGTGAAAGTTAATGAGGAAGAGCCTGCTATTATTCTCCAGAATCAACCATTTGAAAATGAGGATGGAGATAAGATTCATGTATCTTCTTTTATTAATAAAAACAGTGGTAAACGTAGACCTCTCATTGACACAGCAAAAGGAGAATATAACTCCATTATCTCGATTAAGGAGAAGGCAGAAGTCCTTGTTTATAGGGAAGGTTCATTGAGCCGGATTATTGTTCGACCATTGCGCTTTAACTTTCAAGAGAAAGAGAAAATGGGGGTTCGTAATGACAAACGTACTGATGAACGTTTACGTTTACTCAGCATCGCAGCGGGAGCGGGTCTAGGCACATCCTGTTTCGTGGATTCAAACTATTTTGTACCCGTACAGGAGATAGAGATAGAGGATGATAGCGCATTGAATCTTCTTTACAATTACCCAAATTCATATGTATTCCAAGGAGATCTAAGAAACGAAAATACAGCTCATGAGTCAGATGTAGCGTTCTGTACTCTACCATGCAATGAGTTTTCAAGTCTTGGTCAAGGGACAGAGGATGTATTTAACAATCTTGTATTAGCAACATACCACATTTTAGAAGCTTCAAATGCTTCTCTTATTATATTTGAGAATGTACCAAGTTTCTTTAAATCAAAAGGGTATATCATGTTACAAGAATTGCTAAAGAGTAAGTATCCATTTTGGTCAGAAAAGAATATTGAAAGCTATGATTTTGGGACGATTGCTAGACGTAATCGAACTTATTCGATTGCTGCACAATCAGAAGAATTGTTCTTTAACTTTCAGTGGCCAACGCCACCATCTAAACCGAGAAGGCATAAATTAAAAAAGTATTTGGACCATGCCAGCGTCGAGCACGAATGGAAATCTCTTGCTAAATGGGAAGAGTCGTTTAACTCTCGTGAAGCGTGGAGAAATAGAAGTTTAAAGCTCACTTTTGTTGATGAAGAAGCAAGGGAGATTCAATGTATTGTAAAGAGATATCGCTCACATTGCGCAAGTAATACCTATCTTCTCAATAAAGAAAAGACACATTGGCGGTTTCTGTCACTTGCTGAGATCCGTAGGATTTTAGGTATTCCAGATTGGTTTGAATTCCATGAGGATATACCGCTCTGGAGACAGTATGAACAGATTGGCCAAGGTGTGGATGGTAACGTGATAAAGGCGATTGCCAATCAATGTGCTAATGCATTTGTAAAAGCTAAAGTTCAATCAAAAGAAATCGTTAGGAAGGTTAAGCAATCTGTTACTGAAGCTGTTTCTATTTCTAGTAGTGGTCAGTTAGGATTTGTATTATAAATAATCGATTCGGATGTGAATTATCGTTTATGAAAAGGGGTCAACCTTAATGGAAAATACTAATTGGACGGAAGGCGTACATGGTACTTATTTTAGTTACCATATCCTTATTACGTATCTTGGTGAACAAGAACCTTTGTACCATGTATTGGATAATCCTGATGGTGATGGTTGGGTGATTGGCGTATTTTATAGCTTTATCGGAGGAGAATATGTGCCTTTAGAAGAAGTTGGTGAAGAGCGATTAGTTTTCCAAACAGCGGAAGAAGCTATGAACTATGTAGACATAGTTTTAGAACGAACCCAAGTATAAATATTAGTTTGAATGGTATAGCAATAGTGTGATGGGAAGTAAACTTAATGAATAGGATTGAAGAAAAAATAAAATCGATATTGAGCAATATGTGAATGAGTGTGATATAAAAGATTTAGATATGGCAGAGAAACATTATGACGATAACGAAGAAAATATTTCATTGTCATGGAAAGAACTTGTTATGTTCGATAAATCTTATTGAAAATGGAGTAAGAGGGAATGTGAAAAACCAGTACTTTTTTAATGTACTGGTTTTTTTATTTCAAAAATTTTAAGGGGGATTATATATGAATCGTAAAGAAGATGCTTCGCTTCTTATATCGGCATTAGGGAATATGAAAAACAAGCTTGATAGTGTTTTTAAGCCAATGCGTACTGAAATATATCAAAACCCTCATATGGGGTGGGCATGGATTCTAAAGCCATTTTACAGAGCAATATTCCATCTTAAGCCTAGTGTTAAAATTGATTCAATCGGTAAGTCTGTAATGGATTTATTATCAAGTCCGTACATCGCTATTTTAATTGCATTAGGTTATATATCTAAGGACACGATAGCGGGTGTTCAAGAAGGTTTGCAAGTTGTAGAAATTAAGGAGCTTGTCATTTCAAATATAGATAGTATTCATCTGTTACTGATTGGATTATACGTTTTAGGAGTGGTGATCCAGTTCTTTCGTTTAACCAGGGTGGGAGATAAGTATTTTGATATTCATGCTTTTAGACTTCTACAACCGAAGCTTTATGATATATTTCAGACATTCAGAGAATCAGAATCCTTTTCATTTCATGAATTGTATAACGGAATAAGAGAAATCTCTTATCTATCAAGCGAAAAAGCATATAAAGCGATAGAGCTTATAGAAAAGAAGGAGCAAGTAATAGAGGAATTAGAAAAAGAACAAGAGGAAAGTGAAATTGCTTTTGGGAATCTACTTTCTCAACTCCAAAAACAAGTAAAATCTCATGTAGATATTACAAACCTTTTCAATTATGCTACTGATGCATTATTGTCTTTTTCTAATGGTACATTTAGTAAGGACGACCTTCGAGTGAAGACTGATTTTTCTTTGTTCCGAAAAGAGGGGAATCTATTAAAGAGAGTGGCTAGTCATAGAACTAGTAATACCCCTGAGATAATTGACTTATTGGACCCACACTTTTCACAATGGGCAACAGTCATTGCTTGTACTCAAGATGAGGATGAATTAGTGCTGGATGAAAGTCATGGCCGTGTGATTGGTTCTCGAAGATTTGATGTAGATGGTACAATTTATGTTTATAATTTCCATTTCCATACTACCGAGGAAGAATACTATGATATAATTGATGAAAGAGAGATGGGCAGACTGATTTACTGTTTGCTGCACGTGTATCATCATTATTATCTCGAAAAGGTAGAAGGGAGTGGGAATCGTGCCACAAGTTAAGAGAATTGCAATTCGTAGCACAAATTCAGAGGTAATTAAAGAGTCCCAGGACTTGTTACAACTCTTAGGAAAAAAGCCTGTACTTAACAGAGTGAAACGATATAATGATACCACTACAACGAGTGATCTCAAGAGTTGGGCGAATCAATTAAAAGAAGTTAGCAATTCTTTCAAATAAAGAGTTACAAAAAGATTACTAGTTAAAGCTTGCTATTTATATGTAGCAAGCTTTTTAATATGTGTCTTCATAGTCTATATTGGAACATTTGAAAAAGAGTATACTCGAAATATCATTCTATAAACCAAGGTCTACGTACTAGATGGGTATTTAAAAATAATATAATTTGGTTGGATTTTATTACAATTTTGTCTTTTTTTGTCGAATCTATTGGAATTTTGACGAAAACTAATATAATAGTTCAATAAGACTAGCAAATATTAATTTCAGATAAAGGCAAACTTATTGAAAGATAAGGACGCAAAGCTAAGGGCCTAAAGCAAAAATGCTATGGTAGCCTAGCCGCCGAAGAAAAATAGTTCAAAAGAACCTGTTTTCTTCAGGTTCTCTTTTTTTTGAGAAAATAAAGGAGGTGAAAAAAATGGCAATTCAAGAAAAACATTTAGAAACAGAAATTCATCATCATTTTCAGCCTGTATTCAACCTAATGGGTAAAAAAACAATTGGATTTGAAGCTCTTCTTAGAACGAGTAATAATACCAACCCAGAAAGTATCTTTCAAAAAGCAAAAGAAAATGGAATGCTTTATAAGTTGGACATATTCTCAATTAAGATGGCGATAGCAACATATTCATCGATTGGTTATACAAAAGAAGAAGGTAAACTTTTTCTTAATATTTTGCCTTCCACAATTCTTCATGATACATTTTTAGAATTCATTATGACCATCGTTAGAAAAAATTATCTTGTTAACCAAGAAATCATTCTAGAAATTTCGGAATCTGAAATTGTGGAAAAATATGAAACCTTTAGGGATAGGATCTTTCTTTTAAAAGAACTAGGATTCAGAATCGCAATTGATGATTACGGAAATGGTTATTCCGATATCAAGAACATTGTGGAACTAGAACCGCATTATCTAAAATTAGACCGTTATTTTTCTAAAAACCTTGCATCATCTAGTAAAAAACAAGAACTTATAACTTATATTATTAATTATTGTGAAAAGAATGAGTGCAATATTATTTTAGAAGGTTTAGAAAGAAAAACTGATCTAGAAATAGCTTACAATTTGGGAGTACAGTACGCACAAGGATATCTATTAAGTAAACCTACGACATTAAAAGCTAAAACACTACAATATTGAATTAGGATAGCGTTCCTGTCTCTAATCAATATTAAATTAAACTATGTGAAATTGGTGTAAGGCAGAGTTCCTGCTTCTTGCTAATAACACGTTTGGTCCATGTTAGACAGACATAGGATTGAAGGTGTTTTTTATTTTGTTTAAATTAACACATAATTCCGAAATGAAAACGTTGTAGGAGGATTTTTAAATGAAAAAATATGTCATTTTCCAAGTGGAAAAAGGAGATTTTGCTTTACCTATTCATGGAGTTATTTCAATAGAGAAAGCGATTACGCCTACTATACTTCCACAAGCCCCTGAGTACATGAGGGGCATAGTAAAAATACGTGAAGAGACCATCCCTGTTATTGATATGAATCAATTATTGTTTAGTAATCAATCCCTTCTTTCAGAAACTTCTAGGTATATCTTGGTTGAGACAGATGATATACATATTTGTTTATTAGTTGATCATTCTAAGGAAATTTTAGAGGTTTCAGATGAAGGAGTTGTCCCCTTTAATCATATGGAATCTTCAACAAATTTTATAGAAGGAATAATTAATTTTGATGAACAATTGATACCGATTATTAATTTAACTCGATTATTCAATCAATTGTCAAACCCTAAAACTATTAGGGAACAAGTAGAGAAATTAAATTAGAGTAAAAAAATAGAATATTGGGGTGTGTTAATGGTGATGTTTTTTGTAAATTTAAAATTAGGTGCAAAAATCAATATATTAGTTATAGCTATTATTCTTACTTTGTCGGCTATTGTTGGTGGGGTTGTTAATTATCAAATTACAAAAGGTATTGAGGAATTCGCGATAGAAAAAGCGAGAGGTGACCTTAATCTATCCTTTAGATATCTAAATAGCGAATATCCAGGTGAATGGGAGTTAAAAGGGGATAAACTTTATAAAGGTTCAACTCTCATGAATGATAATTACAAAGTTGTTGACGAAATTGGTGAGGACACAGGTGATACAGTAACAATTTTCTTAGAAGATACTCGAGTATCTACCAATGTTATTTCTAATAATGAACGTGCTGTTGGAACAAAAGCATCAAAAGAAGTGGTGGAAACTGTTTTAAAAAATGGAAACAAATATTATGGAGAGGCTAATGTAGCAGGCAAACTATATCAAACTGCTTATATGCCTTTATTAGATAAAAATGAAAATCCTATAGGGATGTTATATGTTGGTGCTCCGCAATCTATTATTGAAAAAATCTTAAAAAGTTTCCTAGTAACATTCCTAATCGTTCTCGCTGTAGTAATTGCCCTTTCAACGTTAGTAGTTATACTATTTTCACTAAGAATTAAGAAAAGGTTACAATCCGTTTCAAATGCTCTTGAATTAGCAGGTAATGGTGATTTTACAGATGAAATTACGGATAACTCAGGTGATGAATTAGGAGACCTATCTAAGAGTTATAACCTGATGACAAAGAACCTAAAAAAAATGATGAATGAGGTCATAATAGCTTCAGAACAAGTAGCTTCTTCCTCTGAGGAATTAACCGCTAGTGCTGAACAAACGAGTAAAGCAACAGAAACAATTACAGAATCTATTCAGCAAGTTGCAAGTGGAGCAGAACATTCAACTGCAAGTGTACAAGAGAGCGCAAGTTCATTAGATGAAGTAGCAACACAGGTGCAATCAATTGCTGAAAATGCATCTTTCATTTCAGAAGCTAGTTCTCAAGCTACTCAAAAAGCAAAAGAAGGCGGGGATTTTGTAGATAAAACCGTGAAACAAATTAATTCTATTAGCCTGTCTGTAACTGAAAGTGGAGCAGTACTTAAATCACTAGATAAGCGTTCCAAAGAAATTGGTGATATATCTGGCGTAATTTCCGAAATAGCAGAACAAACGAATTTATTAGCACTTAATGCAGCTATTGAAGCAGCAAGAGCAGGAGAACACGGAAAAGGATTTGCGGTGGTTGCAGATGAAGTAAGAAAATTAGCGGAACAATCTAGACAATCTTCTTCACAAATTTCTAAGCTAATCTCTGATATTCAACAGGATATGATTCAGTCAAATAAATCAATTGAACAAGTAACATACGATGTTAAAAATGGTTTAGATATTGTTCAACAAACAGAAGAAAATTTTAATGAGATCCTTACTTATATGGAGAAGTTAGCTGACCAGATTAATGACATGGCAGCGACAACAGAAGAAGTAACAGCAAGTATTCAAGAAGTATCAAGTACTGTAACTGAAATTTCTCATGTTTCTAATGAGACATCCATGCACTCACAAAATGTCGCAGCTTCTGCAGAAGAACAACTTGCATCGATGGAGGAAATATCTGCGTCCGCAAATGCGCTATCAAACCTTGCGGAAGAACTTCAGAATACGGTTAGTAGGTTTAAGGTTTAATCATATAAAAGTTTTTTTAATCTGGATTTCAGCCTACTGAGGGGAAAAATGTAAGAAACTGCTGTAGCATTACTTAGATTAAGATAATGAATCCTCAATTATGATAGTTAGCTTTTAATCATAATATAACTCCTACTTAATATACTAAAAAATATAAAGGTATTAAGGGGAGATTACTTATGTCAAAGAAGGATAAAATCATACCTCTCTTTTCATGGGGAGAAAATATTAAAAAACGACCTATTAAGAAATCTAGAATGGACCAGTTAGAGGAAGATAAACGAGATATCGAAGATATAAAGGATCGTTTTTATAAAAATAAAAAGAAAAAATAGAGTGTTGTTCTAAAATTCTCCACATTTTACATTGAAATTTTCATTTAGGAGTCCCCCTACCTCTACTTATTCTTACATAACATTTAATTGAGAAAACGTAGCATACACGTATATAATGATAATAGATAGATGCAAATAAGGGAGGGGAAAGGACATGTCTCTACCCAAAAATTATCTTGTTGATGCAACGATTGATAAACTTGGAGAATCTTTTATAGACCTGTATGAAAGTAAAGTCGGTGATGATATTCGAGAGTTTTTATTTATGAACATATATGAGGAATTGATTGAACCTGAAACGGGAAGACAGCGAAATTTACGGGAAGTTCGGTCATATCACTATAAGAACAAGTTTCGAAAAACAAAGAGAAATTGGTTTACCTCATTAAAAAAAAGCATTACAAAATCACCTAAAACACCAAAGGAATTAATGGCTGAAATAAAATATATTGAAGACGGAATAGATAAAGGCTTTATTAATTTGAAAGAAAGCCATGGTTTAAATGATATTAGTGAATTAATCGAAGAGCGTCTAAAAGAGATTGAGAATTGGGTTAATGATGACACGAAATGGCTGTCTGACTATAGATATATTAAAGACAAAACTATATTGCAAATCAAAAATGCCTTAACATATGATTCCATTATGGCAGTTACGGACCTTGTAATTGAAAAGTTTGATGGAGAATTAGCTTCTATTGTTAAAGAAGAGACTGATCTTTTAAGTCAATTTCCACTACCAGGTAAAAGTGGGTTTGCTAAATTCAATACAGATTCATTTACTCAGGAATTAGGTTCTAAAAATGCCATTGCAGTAGATGAGTACTCAAGCGGAGATATCTCCGTAACCACCCTTTTCGGTAGGGAACTGATTGAAAATCAAAAAACTGTTTCCATTTCAGAGAGGGATTTTGAGATATTCAACTATGTGTTATCCAAACGAGATATTGAATTTGTGGAACGTCAAAAGATATTTGTAAACATAGGGGATATTGTGAAAAATGTTTATGCATCAAAAGGCAAAAAAGAATACCAAAGGGTCATTACTCGTCTTAACAAACTAAAGGATATTGGATTTAAAATTGTTGATAATAATGGAGATGTCTATATCTTTGACTTGTTTGACCACATCAAGTTAATGGATAACGAGACAAGGGCTGAAATTAAAATTAATGAAGTAATGTATCAACGTTATATAGATAACCATGTTATCCGAATATACAATGATAAAATAAAGAACTTCACTTATAAAATTTCGCAAAGCATGGTTATGATCTTACAATATGAGAGATTTAGACACTTATCACATTTGAATGAAGAGGTAGAATACAAAAAAGAAGAAGAACATGCTTATCCTTATCCATATGAATTCTTCACCAGGAGAATCCGATTTAAGTCACGAAACAAAACAGAAAATCTAAGGAAGATTGAAGGATCGTTAGAAGAAATGGTAAGCAATCAAGTAACGGTAAAATCATTTAGGCGTTCTCACGACGTATTTTACATTACCTTTTACCCTGTTTCTAAACATGAAGCAGAAGATTTAATTGAAGCAAACAATCCAAAGCCACTATTAAAACTTCAAAAGTAGTTAAAGAGTAGGATTAAGTCCTTCTCTTTTTTTCTCCATTTTGTCGTGTTTTATAAATTAGTTCAAATTAGGTATATTTTTTCTCCAATTTGTCGTGCTTTTCTTATATAATATGTGATATGCGCCACCCCATTTCCCTACTCTTATTAATTTTTTCTCTAATTCTTAATATTACTTTTTAATGACAATACGTAATTTTTCTCCAATTTGTCGTGCTTTATGTATTTTTTCTCCATTTTATCGTGATAACTTTATCAATTCATAAATTTTCTCCAATTTGTCGTGCCACTTGGAAACCTTTTCTTCGATTTTTGAATTTATTTTAGATATTTTTCGACAAATTGTAATATTTCCCCACCTTAAAAAAACTATTTTTTCTCCAATTTGTTGTGCTTTTTTAAATTTATCCTCTTAAAAATAGAAAATAGGACAAACAAACAGCCAAAAATGATTTTAGTAGGTATTTTTTCTCCAATTTGTCGTGCTTTATAAAAATATATTATTACTAAATTGAGAAAGTATGTGCAAAAGCCTTGGTAATATTACATTTATAATTATTTTCTCCAATTTGTCGTGACTAACGAAAGTCAATAATTATGCGACTTAGACCTTTTTTTCTCCAATTTGTCGTGCTATTTACCGTATTGCCACATATTGCTATAATCGGATAAAGTTCAATTTTCGACAAATGAAGGGAGGTTGATTTGCATGGAATTGAAAGAGTTTGCTAAAATCGGTAAGGGTATGCTTCGTCAAATTACAAGTTTCATTGAATCCTACAAGATTGAAGAAGAGGAACAGAACTATTCACTTTCCTCAAAACAAGTTACCTTAAAAGAGACGCTTGCTAACATGCGAGGTCTTTTAAGTGACAACAACATAGAAGATGTTGTTGAAGAAACTGTATCAAACTTTATATACGATGAAGATCCTAAACAAAAAGTATCAGTAAAACATACTCGTTTATCCAAATCTCAAATTCTACAATTCATTTTGTATCACTTCCTTCCGATTGATGAAAGAGGTGTTATTCGTGGTGTCTGTGAAAAGGAAATCGCAGACCTTCTTGGCGTGTCATTAAAAACTGTACGCAATAATAATCACTTATTTGAAGAAATAGGATTAATCTATTTTTCTGGAAGCAGTGAAGGAATCAATATCATGTTAATCGACTACCCTCGTTATTTCGATAAAGATGGCTATGGTTACATGGAATTGGAAGTATCTCGTTTTGGTGAGCTAAAAGGGATTACTCATGTCAACTCATTACGCTTGGAGCTTCGCATGGAGTTAGTATACGACAATAATGAAGTCAAACGCCAATACAAGAAAGACAACTCTCCCTGCAAAATAAGTTTCAATGATTTCAAAACATTTGCTCCCAAATATACACATTATAAGGGAATGCTTGAAGATATTATAAAAAAAGGAACATCTTCTTTTAAGAAAGCAGTAGAAAATTCAACAATCTATTTTGTATTAGAACAAGGTGTACAAAATGGAAAGGCTCTTAAAGAGCAAAGAAAAGAAGAATATACTAAGTTCCTTGAGGAATACCTTCAAGAAAAAGGTTGTCAAGAATTTATCCAACGTCCAGACGTGGATTCTTTTGTGCAGCTTGCTTTTGAGTATTCAATGGAACGTGTAATTCAAGCATTAGAACCTATTATTTATAAAGAATTTGTGTTGGGCGAATTAGACAAGACTGAGAATTTTGGTGGTCGAGTTAGAACGGCGATCCGTCAAAACATCGCAAAAAACACAGAAGGACAAACCCCTGCTATGCTTACCGCATAAACAAGGGTTTATTTGTCGTGGGCTTTTTTAATAATTTCTACTAAATCTCTTTAATAATGCTCCATATCTAACAATATTAGCATTCACTTTGGCGGTATGAACCTCATACTGTCTTTTTTTTTGCCTAAGCCCGCTTTTAGAAGAGGAAATTTTCTCTTTTCGCTGTTGATAACTCTTCATAATCAACAAAGGAGATGGTGGTTATTATCCACATTTGAAAAAAAACATAAACATAAAAGCTTTTTTCATCCCTTAATTTAACTAATTCATCCAGTGAAACTATATATTCGTTAAAATATAAGATACTAACAATCGTTTAAGAGTTTTAAAATGAATGGATCGATATCCATTTATTCACATGTAGAAATAATTCATACCTAAGCTTTAAAAATTAACTCAGTAATGGAATTATTAAGTGCATACCGTGAAAGGATCAGAAAAATATTAAACGCTTTTATGAAATACAGATAAGAAAATCATACAGGTAAAAAAAATTACTTCCCCAATCGTAAGGATGCAATTCACAGCATAAGTAAATTTTCCACATTAGAAGAATTTCAAATTTCCAAGATCGTGTAACCCTTGATAGACAAGGGGTTGAAGGTTCATCGCGACGTCTTAATATTTGCTTATAATTCTTGATAATAATACCTGTTTTAACTTTTGTTTTAATATCTTTATAAGTATTGTTTGTTAATGTTATTTATATTTAAAGTATAAAATTCTAAAAAAATTTATAAATAACTAATTAAACGAGTTATTTATAAGAAAAAATGAATTACAATAACAAATCACTATACATTGATGAAAATAGGTAGCGGAAAGCTTAAACATTAATGAAGAAATTTAGTTGTATCCTTACTGAACTAATAACATATGTGACCTGAGAACGAGACAATATTTTGAACAACCTCTAGCCAAACATGTTTCTGGCATTTAAATGATGTAGGTTTTGGCAATGTTTATAAATCATTTTGTATTATTTCTCAATAAAAACCTGTATAAACACTTATATTTATACACAATTGGGAAGCAGTGCTTATTGTATTAACGGTGCAGATTAGTTGAAGAAAAAGTAATTATTAGGTTATACTTTAACTATGTGAAGTGATAAAGTGTTTGATTAAAAATCAAAGGGAGAAGGTATTTATGGTAGAGCTAAAGTATTTTGAGCGTTCAGATTTCAAACAACTTATCAATTGGATTGATTCACCTGCATTCTTACTTCAATGGGGAGGTCCAGGGTTTGATTACCCCTTGAATGATACTCAATTAGAAAAGTACATAGAGAGTGCCAATACTGAAAACGCAGAAACTATGGTTTATAAAGTAATCGATAATGAAACTGGTGATACTATTGGTCATATCTCTTTGGGGAAAATTGATAGAAAAAACAAATCTGCAAGAGTTGGAAAAGTATTAGTCGGTGATAAAAACACAAGAGGTAGAGGAATAGGTCATCAAATGATTAAGGAAATCCTTAAAATCGCATTTGAAGAACTTCAACTACATAGAGTTAGTCTTGGGGTATTTGATTTTAATGTTTCTGCAATTGCCTGTTACGAGAAAGCAGGGTTTATAAAAGAGGGTTTACTTCGTGATTCAAGGAAAAATGGTGATGAGTACTGGAGTTTATGGGAAATGAGTATTTTAGAAAACGAATGGTTGAAAACAAAAAACGTTTAGTTATATTAAATGAACAAAGGAGGTGGCTACGGCTCCTCTTTTTCTTATTCTAAAGTTAGTTTGTGATGAATTGCACTTAAACTATAGGGTGCTTTAGTTCAATAAGTTACCGGTACTATTTATAAAGAAAACTCGCCAATTTTAGGCGGGTTTTACTTTTTTATTGCAATTTCTAATGTCTAAACTATTGTCATTTCGGCACATTTTTTAGAAAAGCACCTTATAACGGAACCCTTTAAACTACATTTTACTCGCTTTCTTTTTTTATATTTAATAATTTGTTATGTTGTATTTAATTTTGAGTAGCAAAATTCAACAAAATATACCTTTAGTTTCCAATTTTCTCAGGGCAACTGATATAATATTCTTAATTATTAAAGTTGAGTATTAATTATATATTTATACTTTGGAGGGTTATAAATGAGTTTAGCTGGTCTAGAAATCACAGGTGGGTATTTTAATAACACTCGAGAAATCCAACTTTTCAAAAAACATAATCAGGTTGCTTCTATAGTTTACGGAAAAAACGGAAGTGGGAAATCGAGTATTTCACGTGCAATAAGTGAAAAATACAAATTAGTTGTGGGAGAAAATAATGAAACAGAAACTGAATTTACAAACATAGTATTTAAGGAATTAAAAACACATCCTCAACAGGGGACGCAGCCAATGGAAACATCAAACATATCTTCTATAAAAACTTATGTATATAACGAGAGTTTCATCTTAGAAAATATACATTTTAAAGATAATGGATTAGATACAATTGTCATGTTAGGAGATCAACAGGAATTGCAATCCCAAATTTCATTGGTGGAAAATGCTCTAGAAAGCAAAAGAAATGAATACGATAACATATCAAATGAATATGATCAACTTCAGAATAAGTCGAACTCAAAGTCTTCTACTTACTTTAAAGAAGCGATTAGAGAAAAATTAAAAGAACGTTGGGCCAGTACACAAAGTAAAATACAAAATACTAAAATAAACGCTAAAGTAGACAACAATTTGATTAGTAATTTACTTAATCATGTAGAAACACAAGAAAGGTATGATGATTTATTACATGAACTAAAGATAAAATTAACTCATTTAGAAAAAATTAATACATTAGATTCATTTAAACTGATAAGTTCGATTAATGTTACTACTAATTTCAATTTTATTAACCTGCTCTTACAAAAAGTTATTACAGAACCTGAACTTAACGAACGGGAAACAGAAATACTATCTGTTATTCGAGAGAGTAATGGACAATTTATGAATCAATCTAAAAATTTTATGATAAATGATGAACAAAACAATTGTCCATTTTGTTATCAGTTGGTTCCCGTTGAACATAAACATACAGTTTTAGATGTTATCAGAAAAATATTACAAACAAAAGAAGCAAATGAACATATTAATGAATTAGAGTCAATAAAGCTTGACCCTATAACTTTAGATTTATCTAAATACAAAACCCTCTTAGAAAATGATTTATTAACATCTATAAAAGACCTGATAGATGAATACAATGAATCAATAGAGAAAATAAAACAACATATAACAACAAAGAAGAATAATCCTTATACTCCTATTATTAATGATGTCCATCCATCGTCACACTTAGATAATTTGAATAAACATATTTCAAAATGTAACACTAACATAAAATCATTTAACGAAAGTCTTATAGAGAAAAATACCTTAATCAAAATTCTATCTGACATCAATCTAAATTTGGCTTATAAAGACGTTAAAGAACTTATTGCACAATATAAAGAAAGTAGTTCCTATGAAAAAAGTTTAGAGGAAAAGTTGGAAACATTAAAAAAAGAAGGTACAGGATTAAAAAAACAGTTAGAAGTGTTAGAATCTAAGATAGCCAATATAGATATTGCTTGTAACCTAATTAATGATTATCTGAGATATATATTTTATGATTCAAATAGATTAACATTACACCCACATGAAGGTTCCTATCTAGTGAAATGTAGAGGTGAGAAGGTTAAATTATCTTCACTATCGATCGGTGAAAGAAATGCTATTTCTATATGCTATTTCTTCTCACAACTTTTTAAAGGAAAAACAATTCAAGAAGTATTCAATGATAAATCACTATTAGTTATTGATGATCCCATATCAAGTTTTGATTTTGAAAATAAGGTTGGCGTTTACTCTTTTTTAAGATTTATATTAAACGAATTACATGCAGCAAATACTAGAAGTAAAGCAATTATTTTCACACATGATTTGGAATCATTTCAGCATTTCCAAAAGATTTATAGTGACATAGGTCTAAAGAAAGAAACTGCAACAAGCCAACTGATAAACCGTACGATAATGCCAATACACAATGATAAATTTAATGAATATAGTATTTTACTACAAAACATTTATGATTACGCAACAGGTCATAATAGAGAAACATTAGACTTAGCTATTGGAAATATAATGCGTCGTATTTTAGAGGCATTCTCAACCTTTAATTATAAAATGGGAATCGAAGAGCTGACGACTAATGAGGATATTTTATCACATTTACCATCACAGAGATTACAAGATTATTTTAAAAACTGTATGTACAGATTAGTATTACATAGTGAAAGTCATTTTCTAGAAAGGACTAAAGGCTTAATTGATAGAGGCTTTGTCGAAGCTTTTTCAATAGGAGAAAAAGTTAAAACATCAAGGGATATACTAATTTTATTATTTACATTGAATCCTCTACACATTGAAATCCATTTAAGGAAAGAAAACGAGGACTTTTTTACCCTAAAAAGAAAAATTGAGCAAATAGAAACATGGAGAGAAGAGCTTTTCCCAGAAACTCAACTAATCGGAACAATCTAACTAACTTGATTCAATTAACCCTATTCAACAAGAAGGCCAGATTGTGTAGCAACACAGTCATTGTATCATGTGAAAATTAGGAAAATATTGTGAAGAACTGTACTTAAAGTAACGAAGCAGTTTACTTGAAGAAGGATTTTTGGAGATTGGTACAGAAGTTTATATCTCAGGAGGGGATATTAAAGTGAAAAATGACTTCTATTGTGATGAGGTATTAAGCGGGAAAACACCGATAAAAAAAGTGACTGAAACTGAAAATGTACTGGCTTATTATCATACTCGTCCTTTTTACGAAGTACATATAGTTGCAATTCCTAAAAAACATATTTCTTCTTTTATTGATGTAACTGAAGACGATACTACTTTAATGAATGAGTTAATGGTGGTTATTAGGCAAGTAGCATCTCAGGTAACCAAAAAATATGGAGCTTGTAAGATAATTACTAACTTAGGGTCATACCAAGATACAAAACATTTACATTGGCATATTGTCTATGGAGATAGGATTAGAAATTAAGGTTCTAGTTCAATTAACGGTTGCAATTCTTGAATAACTAGGAATTGCTTTTTTCTTGTTTAAGTAACGAAGCAGGTTAGTGCAAGAAGGATAATGTTATCTATGATAGCATTTAAAATATGGGGAGGGAGAAAATGAAGAAACTTTTATTTCTCGTCTTTTTGATTTTAGGTTTATTTTTAATTGGTAGTTTTTCAGAACTACACTTTAAAGAGATAAATGCAGTACCAGGCGATGTTAAAATGATTCGTTCAAGTGATATTGGAGATCATGCAAAAGCAGTATTATTTGAAGATAAAACTCATAAGACATTTGGAATTGCAGAAATAGAAAAGAAGTTTGGCTTTCTGTATCGGTATGATGGTGGTACATGGGGTTATGCCATAGAAGAAGGTAAACCATTTCAAGCCAGTGGAATTGGTGATGACGATGATTTTTTAGTTGCGATAAAAACTGCAAAAGATTCTAACATTGAGTATATTGCACTTGGAAACCATATGGAAGGTGTAATGCCATCGGATAAATATAAATTAACACTTGATGATGTAAGAGAGAACATTGAAGAATATTATTTAAAGGAAGTAAAGGATAACTATGTATTATTTGTAACTGACGAATATTCAGAGGATACATGGACTATTAGGGCTTTTGATAAAGATGGTAATTTAATAGCTGATGAATTGTTTGGTGGAGACCCAAGATATATTGATTGGGAATAACTGAGCCATCTTTCGCTAACGGGTGCTTTAACACAATAAGCAATAAAAATAAAGAGCCAAAAATATGCAAGTTTTTATTCACTACTTGCTATTTTGGCTCTTTTGCCATTCATAAAAATACTGTCATTTATAGCATTTTTTAATTGCCAAATACAAGCCAAACAAGCAATCGAATAACTTTACGAAGAATATAAGAAATAGTAACCTAGAAATAGAAGTGAATTTTTGCTATAATAATGCTAGAATTTAATAATGATAAAGGGAGCCCCCCATTTCATTGAAGTGAGATTAAACTCACTTTTTTGAGATGGGGGCTTTTTGTTTGAAAGGAGAAATTAATGGATTCAACTTTTTCCAGGTTATTAAAATTATTGTTTACTTCTATTTTTTTATTTTTCTTATAACTTTTCATACATTAGGTGAATCACTTTTTGTATCAATTCTCTATGCTATTGGTGGAGGTATAACATTAACGATATTTAATCATTTAATGCTTGTTGTTCTGTGGTTTTTATTTTGGAGAGTAATAGTAAAATTTTTTGAGATAGTTAAGATAAGTGTAATGTGGCTTAAGGAGATGATGTTTATGATGAACTCACTATTGTTATTTACCTCTTTACTTCTTCTTGTTGGGTGTTCTTCAAATCCGATTGCACCAGCAAATGATTACAAGTTGGAAGAAGAAAATAAATTCACTGAATTTTTACCTAAAGGAAATATTGAGTTTTATGATTTTGGTGAAGAAGTAATATTAAACAATAAATATAGTAATTTGATAGTTACTCTAAATGATACAGAGATTTTAGATACTTTTGAGGGGACAGGTCCATCTAAGGATGTTTACTTAAGTACATCCTTCACCTTAGAAGGTATGCATTTAATGTTTACAGAGTCATCTTTAGCTACCATATTTACATTGGTAGATGATAAAAATCAAGTAATTAATTCTTCAATCTCCCACATTAAAATTAAAAACAACGAGGAAAATAATAGGTTAACAAATGTCGTTGAATTAGAAGTTGTATTTGATATCTACAAATCAAGCTATTACAAACTTATTATCGCTGAAACATATGGGTGGGAAGTAGATTTAAATACTATTTAAATTATTTAAGGGAGGAAATTCAATGTACTCAGCTCTGTTGCAAGATGGAAAAATTGTTACAGCAAGAGAGTATGACAGCGAGATTCACGGAAAAAGATTGTATTGTATTGATCCTAACTGTAAAAGACAAGTTATTTTTGTAGGGAAAAGTGAAAGTGTAGCAGCTCATTTCAAAACAACTGGTAAAGATGAACATACGAGACATACTAAAGAGTGTGGATTTTACGAACCTTTAGATATGATAGATTCTATTCAAAAAGCAGGGGAGTATCAGAGAGTACTTTCAAAGGGGAACATGAAAGAAATCCTTGTAAAGCTTAATATGAGCAAGATTGACCCAGACTATGAATCTAAGGTAACTGAGAGAGAAAAGAAAGAAAAAGAAGATGTAGATCCGGATAAAGTGAAAGTGAAAAATGACAACAAACCTCCTGAGAGTATTTCCTCCGTTAAGAGTGTAGTCAAACTACTAACTTCCTATGAACCTGACATTCTAGCTTCTATTATTGTAAATGTAGGCGGAGGATATAAAGTTCCTCTATCTGAGTTAATAATAAACCAGGTACATGCACACGAGTTGCTATGGAGTGATAAAACACTTCAGAATGTAGGATATTTTGTACATGGAAGAGTGGCAAGGGTGACTAAGCGTGCGCGCGTAATGTATATTAACTTCTATAATGTTGATGATATTCCATTTACGATTGTAGTATTTGAAAAGTATTGGAAACACTTTACTTATTCGGAAGAAGACCTGCAGAATAAAGATGTTTTGATTTTCGGTTACCTCAGAAAGAATACCTATGATGATAAAGAACAAACGGAAATAGTTATCAAATCAAATAAATATCTAGAGTTTATCCGTCGAAAGAAAAAGAATTGAGTAAGGAGTTTCAGTATGAAAAAGATTTTCCAATTTGTAAAATACCACTGGCACAGATTCCAGTTTAATAAGACCAGGCTAATAATTTCCGATTGTACAGATGAGGTTTTAAGAAGTAAATTGCAAATGAAAATAGATTATCACGAAAGATCAGCTTTGTTAAGTATTGTGAAAAGGGGATAAAAACATGCATGCGAATTGGTTAACACCAGAAGAAGTAGAACTTAAGAGGAAACGTAATAAAATTATTCTTTATGTTTCTCTTCCAACTATCACGATTGTTGTTAGTGGAATCATTACTTATTTTTTAGGAAACTTATAGAAATCCTTTACAAAATCCATACAAAATTGTCACCCTTTAAAACTGTTGTAATGGTACTAGATACTCTTAATTTCCTTATAAAACAAAAAATGAATAAAAATAGCAGGGTGGCTAGCCACTTTGCTATTTTTACTTTAACCAAGGATGTTTTCTTATAGACGGTGGGCTTTGTATAAGTATAAAAAATGACCTAGGATTATTTCTAGATTAAATGTATATAATAAACGATTTCTTCGAACTTTTCAGTAACTAGTAAGATATAAAAAACCAAAGAAAAAGATAATCAATAATACGATAGATAAACTATAATCAATTAATTTATGACGAACTTGTTTCTCTTGAATTTTTCTTTCTATCCTAGACATAAATACCTCCTAATTCGATATTTGTTTTCATAGTTCTATTACTTAATGCAACAAATATGATCTAATTTATTTGTAGTGAAAAAATTTGCGAAAACACCCTTAACCTAAAATTTTTCCTGATTCCATGATAACCCAACATGATTATCCTCAGCCATCACTTTTTCCAAGTAAATCAAAGTTGTTTCTACCTTCGTGTGACCTAGTGTTTGCTGTATATATCGTAAAGGAGAGCCGTTTTTATAACTCTCTATTGCAAAGAAATGTCTAAAAAAATGTCCAGATATTTTGCCATTAGTCTTTGTTTTTACAAATGCGAGGTTAGTGTCAGAGATAATCCTTGTCACCAGATTACTCATATATTTATATCGATATGGATTTCCCAAGTTCGTTTGAAATACATATGAATTATCAGCTGTATCTAAGCTAGTTTTTAAACCCCTTCTTGCTCGGAACGCTTGTATTCTTTCAAATACATTATGAAAGATTAAGATATCCCTGCGCTTCCCACCTTTTCCGAGTATATTAAGCCAGTACCCACGACCTTCACTATCGTATCTCATATCTTTCCATTTAGCTGTACAAATCTCCTGTACCCTAGCACCAGTTGTAGCTAGGACTGACAATATAGCATGATAGATTACATGGTTTTTATAGTAATCAAGGATTTGCTTAACTTCATGATAATGTAGGTCCCTGTTGACTCTTTCACTATCTTTTATGTTTACACTATAAAATGCTTCATGAACAGGTTTTGAAATGACTTCATTAATATATAACCATTTAAAAAAACTCTTAAGAATAGTAGTCTTTCGAGCAAGTGTAGCTAAAGAGTACGGTTTACCTTCGTTTCCTTCTGCTATTAACCACTTATGATAGTTTTCAATGTGATTATTCTCAAGCTGCTTAAATAACGATTCGGTGGATACAAAATCAAAATGGTACGCATAATCTTTAATGTGTGAATAAAAGATTAAAAGTTCACGAGTGTATTCTCGAATTGTACCTGCAGTTCTACTTTTTTGTTGTTTAGATTTAACATCATCATTAAAATTCTTTGAAAGCATGTACAAAATGTCACGAGCATGTTTTGGAGAGTGAACAAAATAATAAATTAATTCTAAATCTGAAAATGACTTTAATATTTGTTTATTACTCCCAACAACTTTTTCGTGGAAGTGGGGGAGAAAACTATCATTTTCTATAAGCTGTAGCATCTTCATTCTTTCATCTTTGTTAGCTAGATTAATAGAGTTGTTGTTATTTAACCCCAATAAATTACTAGTTAGAACAAGTGAATTATCCATATATAAGAACACCTCCGTTAACCAATTCAGTAATATTATTCTAATAATGACTATAACACATAAATATTTATATCTTTAGAGTTGTGACAAGAAATTGATATTTTTGTAAGAAATGCAGAAAAAAGTTAGAGCTTTCTATCAAAATAGAAAAATACCCTATTTGTCTATTCGTAACTAAAGTAAATATTTTTTCTGTATGGGGTAGACAAAATATATAGTTGATGTTAATATGTGTATTAATAAAACATTACCAATTGTTTCAAGCAAGTGAATGTTTTACCAATCAGATAACGCACCTGCGAAATAATGGTTGTGAAAGGGGCGTGATAAAAAAGATACATAAGGAGGAATAGGGAATGGAACAAGTAGTTGTAGCGCAGGAACAATTAGTTTTAGATTTCGATTTTTTAAAGGAAGAGTTTGACAAGGATGGATTTTTAAAATTCAATCCAGAGTATCATGAGAATACTGGCTCTCATTACGACGAGGAAGAACTTGAGTACTTATGCAAGTATGTTGAAGTAGATGGAATTAAAAAAATGTCAATGGCTTTAGGTAGAACTCCACATTCTGTAAAACAAAAGGTTCACGATTTACGAAAAATAGGTGAGTTCGAGTATTACCGTACCTTAAATAAGCATTGGTAAGTAACAAACAGTAAGGGTGTTATGTGAAGGGTTTCCCTTTTTACATATAACAATATGTTTCTATTAAAAATTAATTCTAAGAAAGGGTGTCTATAATGACAAAGAAAACAGTATCAATCCAATTAAAAGAACCAGTAACATTCCAAGTTAACGCGAAAAAAGGAATGAGTGATAAGGAGCTTTTAGAGTTAGCCCAAAAAGAGTTTATAAAAAAGATTAAAGAAAATTTTCCCGCTTTTACATGGTCTGTAACTGATGGAGAAGCCTTAGATTTCGAAACAACGTTTCAAGGGCAACTTGTTAAAACTAAATCAGAGGGCAAATACGGAGTAGTTTGCGGTAAAAAAACTGGAAGGAAATTCCCGCTAGATGTTAGATTGGAAAATGGTCAATTAATGCAGTATAAACCTATTGCCTTAGAAAAAGTAGAAGATGAAACGATAATCAACAGTTTTATGAAGGATAGCGCTAATGATATGGAAGTAATGGGCTTTTTAGGTGAAACAGGTTACTTAGTAAATAATGGAAAGATTGAGCCAATAGTATTTGGAAATAGTACAAAAACAACTTATCCGGTTTATGTGATTTCAGGGGATGCAAAGAGCACTTATTATTCATTAAAAGCGCCACATCTAAAGATGATTTTCCCAACAAAGAAACAGGCGGAAGAAAATTTAAAGCTCTTAAAAAAATAATAGTTATGAAGGGATAATTGATGATTATCCCTTTTTGACCTATTAGGAGGTTATCTCATGACCAGTGAGAAAACATCTAATACGATTGAATATACTTCGGATGGAACTATGAAGTTTAACCCTGAATTTCATCATAATCATGGTAAACGATTTACTGAGGAAGAATTAGAATATCTTTGTAAGTTTTATCAAGCTGATGGTGCTAAAGTAATCAGTTTAGCGTTAGGTAGGACAGAAAAAGTTGTAGCAACTAAGGTATCGTCTTTGCGTAAAAAAAAGCGTGCTGATGGTTCTCAGACAACCATGTTTGAGTATTATAAAAACTTAAATAAGTACTGGTAATTTAAATAAAAAGGGGAGTAATCCCCTTTTCTTAATAGAAAGGGTGAAAATATGGAGTTGCAAGAAAAAGTTGAATTGAAAATTGAGATTGAATTATTATCGGAAAAACAGTTTAAAAATCTTGGAGAGAGTGACAGAAAGGCTTATCTCGATAAAGTTTCTTTCTATTATAATAAGCGTCACATATTATCTTTTGACGATTATAATATGATTTGCGACCATGTAAGTGAAGTATATCTTTGGTGAGGAGCTAATAGTATGGATATGAAAATTGCTGTATCTGAGATAAAAAAAAGATTGCTAAAAGTGGAACTATCATTGGATGAAAATAAAGGTATAGGTAGTAAAGAAATTTTAAGAGAGTTAAAAGAAGCTATTCAGCTGTTAGGTAATCTGGAAATGAATTTAAATCACTTACGTGTAGTTGAAAAACTTAACTTTAGCGATGAAGAACATTCTAAGTATATGGATCTAATGGAGAAGTTGATGGATTCTTATACTAAAACCGAAGTGGATTATTACTCTGAACAGATTCATTTACTTATTGATGAAGTTCTAAAAAGAAAATAATATCGACTTATGGAAGTGCTTTAAGGCACTTTTTTTTATGTTCAATACAGTATTAAAAATATTTTAGGTGACCGCACACATAAATTGTTTCTATCCCTTACCAGTGTATATAACAGCATGTATAATTAACTAAGTGCATTAGTGGCCAATATGAGATACAAGTAGAGAGGAGTTAGAAATATGAATATAAAAAAATCGATGCAACAAGCTTTAGCACCATATAAATCTATGATCATGGTAGACGGAAAACTAGGATTTGACATAACAACAGGATATCGGTATACAGATGATTATAAAAAGGCTAATGAGTTCTATCAATTAATCGTAGCACCTATACCGGTTTTTACTATGAAACCTCATATTCTATTTGGAGCAGTTAATTTAGAAACCCAAAAACAACAGTTTGTTATGTATGAAAATACGGTAATCGTACCTTATCAGTTAATTAATACAATGGCTAAGTTAATAGTCGAGGTATTTGAAGAAGAACCATTTTTAACTCATAGACAAATATTAAGGGATTTTACAGGTAATGCTTATGGTCAATTAGAATCTGAGGAGTTGGCTGATTTAGAAGTTATGGAGTCCCCAGAGATAGATGTACCGTTAGAATATAAAGGGAAATATGAAATCATATTAGATACATTGCTGCATGAACGTGTTTTACGCAAAGAGCACTCTAAGTTATTCGAGAAAAACACAGATACTTATCTTGAGAAAATGAAAAACGAAAAGGGCCTATTGGATTATTTATATAATTGGAACAAAGATTTTGCTTCTTTAGAAGAAAAAATCCTTGTTGGCGAACAAATAGAAAAGGTATTTGGTGTTAGTTTGAAAGGAGAATCATCATGCAAGAAAGATTAACCACAAAAGAAGTTTGCAAAATATTAGATATATCGGAAACTACAGCCTATACCTATATAAAAAAGAGGAAATTGGTACCAACCAATGAGAAGGATTGGCATATAGACCAATGCTACTATTTTGATCCAGTCCAGGTAGAAAAGTTAAAAGAAGAAATATCCAAACCACCTGGACTTACAACGGGTGATGTGGCAAAAAAATTACACATTGCACCAAGCACAGTTTCCACGTATATCAAAAATGGATTGCTTCCAGCTGAACAACATTTATATAAGGGAAGACTTCATTACTTTGTAAAAGAAGAAGACTTACTAGCATTTGACGCACCATCTACAAAGCAAAAGAGAGAATTTTATAATAAGGAACTAGGAATAGGTTTATTCATGAAATTCATGCATCCTGGTTCTTCGAAAATTGCTCGTGTTATGGATATAGCAGGTGATGAAATCGTATTGGTTGATCATAACGGGGAAAAGATTAAATATCAAGAAGCCATAGCACTAGGTTTTAACCCAGCTTATAGTGTTTCAGATAAAAAACTCATACGAAAAAAAGGTTATTTGGAGTTTAATATTCCTATGGTTAATAACGTTTTATCTTCTTCATATTCTATTTTTGATTTGCTCTATGAATATTGGGGCCCTGCAAACTTACGAATTCATACAGGAGATGAATATATTTCAGTAGAAGTTAAGCCATCTTTCATAGAGATAGAAGACAAAGAGACATTAAATAGTGAGACATACTTAAATGCTGTTAATGCAATGAAGGAGTATGCAATAGAAGGAAAAGTTAAAGCTCGTACAAATGGAATCTTATTAGATACCTCATATAAGAAGTTATATATTAATCTTCCAGAAGAGTTGAAGCGGAAGATAAAGAAAGCAGCTGAAGAAAAGCAAGTTACGATGGAAGAATTAATAGTTCAGACATTGGAAGATAGATTCTAAGGGGGAAAATTATGGAGATATTATTGTCATTTATGGAGTGGTTTAAGTCTCTAAGCACCATTGGTGTCATTATTGCAGTAGTTGTAGGAGTTTATGTGTTGCTGCAGATAAAGAAATTAATTTTCCGGTTGATATCAGTTGTTTTAGGTGTTTTAGGCTTGGCAAAGTTCTATTTAATGTTTTAGGTAAAGGATTGAATTGCATGGAACAAATTTCATTTTTTGAATCCGATAAAATGAAACATGGAGATCCACTCTATAATGAGCTTTCCAGGATTAAATTAAATGAAACTCGTATAATATCTCAATTAGGGGTAGTTGTAAGTAGATATGAGGTTGCAACTAATAAAAATAAGGAAAAAGTGTATGTTTTAGAAACAGATGATGAGCATGAGATATTTTATTCACTGGATGCTATCTATACTAAAATAAACAGGTTGTAATATATCCTTAAAGGTGTAATTAACTTTCGAATTATGGAAGAGTTTATTTTGCTTAAAAAAGAGTTAAATCAGATAGGTCAGTATTACTAATGGAGAAAAGTGCGGAGGAGTATTTTTATGGAATTAAACATAATTGAAGAATTTAGACAATTAACAGATTCTTTAACACGAGAAGAGGAAAGTAGCCTGTTACACTATCTAATTGGTCGTATTGATGCTGCTGAAGATGAAAAATTAATGAAAATTGTTATAAAACGTATTAAAGATATTAGAAGTTAATAATTCGTAGTTCGAAAAATTTGTTAATAAACAATAGTAAACATTATTTTGGGGGATTCAAATGAAGGCAACAGGCATAGTTCGTAAAACAGACCAATTAGGAAGAATAGTCATTCCAAGAGAAGTAAGAAAGATGCTCGAAATAAATGAAAAAGATCCATTAGAAATTTTAGTAGATCGGGACCAAATTGTATTACAAAAATACACTGCTGCATTTGAATGTATGATTACAGGTAAGGTCTCTAACTCTAATCATATCTTAGCAAATGGAAAGTTAATTCTTAGTGAAGAAGGTATAAACTTACTATTAGCAGAAATTGAAGCTTTGAGGGGAACTCACTAACAGAGATGTATATTTGATGAAAATACCAAAGGAGTGATTATAGTGTGGTATTTTGTAATTGCTGTTTTAATTTGCGGTATTATTAATTTATCTTGGTTTATTGCTACTGGTGGAGTCCATATTAAACGAAAATCATAACTCGTAGTTAGACTCTTAAGTAAGGGTTGGGTGAAAAAAATGGGTGTTAAATTAAGTTTTGCACTAATGCAAGATAAGGTTGTACATATTGAAGATAAGGTAGACAGAAGTAAGTTATATCTTTGTCCCTTTTGTAAGGAGGAAGTAAGGGCAAGGAAAGGGCAAGTGAATGCTCCCCATTTTTCACATAGCCCCGAAAGTACTTGCTCGATTAGTTACGAGACTTTGTTACATTTTAATGCAAAACATTATCTTCTCAATGAGGATGATATCGAAATTAATTTTCCGATAAAATTCCTCATTGGCTTAAAAGATATTCTCTCTTCATTAGAGTTATCCAATCTACCTATAAAATTAAATAAAATTCTTAAGTATTATCACTTAGCCAAGGGAAACGGAAAAGTTGAAAAGGGAATTGGTAATTATGTTGCTGATGTGTTATTTGAATGTGACCAAATTCCGTTTGTTTGTGAGATTTTAGTAACCCATGCAATGGAAGATGAAAAAAGAAATTACTTTAAAAATGAAAAGATCCCTTATATTGAAATAAAACCATTTCCTACCTTAGAAAACAAATTTAGTTTTTCCGTAACAGATTACTACCTCCCTGGATTCATGGAAAAATTTGAACAAGAAATATTACATAAAAATCTGGAAAACACTTATAATTCATATCATCAAAAATTTATAGAAGATGCAAAGAAAGAGTTGGTTACCTATGACCAAACCCAAATGGCAAAGGATGTATCCCTGAACCAACTACTTGAAGTAGTTGATAAATTAAACTTCAGAGATTACATCACAACTGAATTATATAAGAGAATGATCAGTATCCCGGTGAGTCCTAAAGGAATGGGCGATAGGTTGGAAGAGATTAGATATATAGAAAGACAATACAAACATACAAGAATTAACGGAAAATATTATGTGAATAACGAAACGGATATATTGCGTCAAATGCTTTTTCATTTCAGAGAACAAGGGATTAGAATTGAAGCGATTATCGGTAAAGATGATATAAAAGGTAAGGAAAAGGTTATAGGATATAACTTTCTATTACCGTCAAGAGATGTAACAGGAGAACAGATGAGGAATATATTAAAGAGTATAGTAAACAAGCTATTACAGGAAATACATACACCTTTTTAATTTTTGATTTAACAAGATATATGATAAATTCTATGAAATTAACTGCTTAAACTTCTTTAGGTAAGTCGAAAGTTTTCTTTTATATCTTCGATATATCCCTAGTATGAGAAGGAAAGGGCATTACTACAAGCTGAACGTGAGTTCCAGTCAAAATTAACGGAAATACACGAGCAGCATAACCAAAAAATCGCAGACCTGTTTGAACGCTTGCAGACTGTCAAGGGACAAGAGTAAGATAGGTTAAGGATGAATGTTGGCAGTTTTATAATACCCTTAGATTATAGTCGAAAGGTTTGATATCCATGAAACCATCAATTGGTCACAAGCTTAGAATGTTAAGGTTTCAAAAAAACTTATCACAATCTAAGGTTGCCCAAGCTGTTGGAATTAGTCAAGTTACTTTAAGCAGGTTTGAAAATGACATAAGAACACCAAATGAAGATTTAGTTAAAAAGTTTGCTGAACTTTATGAGGTACCTGTTTCAAAGATAAGAGTTGAATAGGATAGCCAGCATACGTGTAGGCTATAATAAAAATTTCAATATAAAGTATTATAATTTTCCCTTATAGATACCGTATATTCAACGCATTTTGATTTTAATATTAATTGTTATCATTCCGTACTTCTTTATAAACGAATACATATGAACTATTAGTCATATAAATTTGGATAGAGAGGGGGAAATGTAATGACAATTAGATATCCAAACGGAAGAATCTATTCTGAAAACAAAAAGAGGAATAATTCTACACCTCCAAAGATTAGTCTGAGTCATACCAACCGAGGAATGAGCCTAGAAGAAAAAATAAATGATTCAAATGAATATTACCTGACTCATGAAATTGCAGTAATTCATAAAAAGCCAACACCTATCCAAATTGTTAAGGTGGATTATCCAAAACGTTCAGGAGCTGTAATACGTGAGGGATACTTTGTGAAGTCGAGTCAAACAGATTTTAATGGAGTATATAAAGGGTACTACATCGATTTTGAAGCAAAACAAACCAATAATAATACTTCAATTCCATTATCAAATTTCCATGAACACCAAATTGAACATATGAGAGTATGTATTGAACAGCGGGGCATTTGTTTTGTGATTGTGGAGTTTACTTCCAGTGATGAAGTATTCTTATTACCAAGTGATATTCTCTTGGAGTATTGGGATAATGCTATGCGTTATGACCAACGGAAGTCTATTCCAAAGCAGGTTTTTGAAAAGGAAGGGTTTAAGATAGAAGAAGGATTTTTACCTCGTCTTGATTATATTAAAGTTGTTGATAAACTAATAAACAAGATAAGTTTTATTTAAAATGGGCAATAGGTCATCTATAATCACATATAAAAAAATGGTAAAATGAAAGTAATAATAATACCTACCATCAGGGAGCCCCCCGGTAACAGAAGTCGTATAAACGGCTTATTTGTTACTGGGGGGTTGTTTTTTTGTAACGGTTTTGTAAGGCCAGAATTCACTAATTTACATACAAAACAGTAATTTTCCTTATTTGTTAGATTGTATATTAAAAAGGGGGAGAAATATGCATGGAAAGGGATATCGTTACACAGGAGATCCGGCTAACTGAAAAAGATATCGAAAAAGGTCTATTAAAGAAAGAGTTTGAATTACATTTTCAGCCAAGAATTCAGGTCTCAACAGGTAAAATGACAGGAGCCGAAGCCTTGTTACGTTGGGAGCATCCTATTTACGGGAAGATTCCACCAAACCAGTGCATACCACTTGCAGAAGCGAATGGTTTAATTATTCCAATTGGAATATGGACATTGGAAACTGCATTTTGGCAAGTAAGGTATTGGACGGACCAGGGCCATTCATCTTTTGTTATTTCTTTGAATCTATCAATTAAAAGTATTGAGGACCCTGTAATTTATGATGTGATAGAAAAGTTAATCCGCTTTTACAAGGTAGAGCCATCAAGGATTGAAATTGAAATCACAGAAACCTCCTATATTGAAAACACAAGAGTATATGGAGTGGTAGAGAAATTACGGTTATTAGGAATACGTGTTGCGATTGATGATTTTGGTGTAGGGTATTCGTCGTTGCATAGACTTAAGAGTTTGCATGCTGACACAATTAAGATTGATAGATCCTTTATTCAAAATATCTATCATAGTAGAGAGGACCAAGTTATAGTATCTTCCATTATGCATATAGCAAATCATTTAGGTAAAAGGGTTGTGGCAGAAGGTATTGAAAAATATGAGCAAGTACAGGTATTAAAAAGTTTTGGTTGCCATGAAATGCAAGGCTTTCTCTTTAGTAAAGCTGTTTCACCAGATGATTTCGAACTGCTATTAGAAGAAGATAGACGATATTACCATTAAATACAAATCTGTAAGTAAAAACGCAATCCAAAAATTTTAGGAACAGGAAGGGATATGTGATACACGTGAAAAAATCAAAAGGTATCCTGCTGTTAATCCTACTTTTTACATTCTTAGTGGGATGTACTGCTGCCGATGAAGAACAAACAAAGATACTTGCTGATAAGTTGTCCCAAGAGCTTGCAAATGAAGATATTACAACTCTATTTGAAAACCCTGAGATGATGGAGGACACTCTCCAAAAAGAACTCGATAAAGGGGCAGAACTCCTATTAGGGGAATTTTTTGGAACAGATGAAGTTGCTGGGCAAAAGGTAACTGCAAAAGTAGTATCTGTTACTGATTCCGACACAATTGTAGTAGAGCTGAATGGAACAGAAAAGAAGGTTAGATTTTTATTGGTGGATGGACCTGAAAGTCGGGGTGAATATGAGGATAACCCTATGCCATATGGTAAAGAAGCTAGTGATTTTACCAAAGAATTACTAGAGGGGAAGACTGTAGAACTTGAGTTTGATGAAGGAGATACAACTGATCGGTATGATAGATTACTATGCTATGTGTATGTTGATGGTAAAAGTGTTCAAGAGGAACTATTAAAGCGGGGATTAGCGATAGTGAGGTACGTTTACCCCCCTAACGATAAATACGAAACACGCTATCGTGAGTTTCAATATGTAGCGGAGCAGTATGATATTGGTGTTCATTCAATCGAGGGCTATGTTCAAAATGATGAATATAACCTGAGTGTAATAAAATGATTGTTAAATACATTTAATAAAATTGAAATTACAGGAATAAATAAACTAATCACGAGTAAAAACAAGTAAGAGATGGTAATTCCATCTCTTTTTATTTTCTTTAAGAGGAGAATATCAATATCGTTTTCTGTTGTTTTCCTCCAATAGAAACCTTATAATAGATTTATAGTATTTTAATTTTTCTTTTTGTTTTTGCTTAATTGTAGCAAGGTATGTTTTAGTAATCGTAATTTATAGCGATCTTTCGGATCGAATTGCAAAATACACACTACTAATCTGATTTTTTTATGTGTTGTATTTCTAGCAATCGTCCGAGGGGTCGCTTTTTTGTGTTTAAAAATCTAAAGGAGGGGATAAAATGACATTCACATTCTCTATGTTAGTTGTTACCTTAGTAATTGGTGGATTGACGGGAGTGTTTGCTCATGCTTCGGCAAGTAAAGATAAGTGTGGTGAAAGAATCATCTGGCCTATAACTTCTAAAAAAGGAGAATTTAGACCAGGATTCTTATATCATTCAGGTGTTGGAGCATTAGCGGCATTTACAGCAGTTTCGGTAGTGATACCACAACTGTCATTTTTAATGTCACCAGATGCATCGTTGTATGTAACAGCTGGTTATTCTGTATTGGCATCTTTTACTGGTGAAGCGTTCTTAAAGGCATATTCATTAGCGAAAGGTCGTCAACTAAGAAAGTTAAATCAGCAAGCAAACGACATATTAATGCAAGAGGTCCAACCACCTCCGTCTAACCAGACAAATCAAGGTGGTCAATAGATAGCTCAAATATTGGGCTTTCTATACATATATTGTGAAAAGTGCTAGTATATTGGTAAAGACCAGAACGTAAGAATCAAATGGAAGGAGCGAACATTATGAAAGCATGGGAACTTCTCAATGAAAAAGAGAAGGAACAGGCGTTAGAGTTAAAAGAGAAAATTAGCAATGAAACGTCAGTTCTACGAGCTAGAAGGTATGTAAACCAATTAGAAACTCTTGTAGAAAATGCGAAACTCAGACATTTTACTAACTCTAATAGTAGAGAATCACAAGACAGTGAATCTCCCGCAATAGCTTATAACTAATAGTACATTTGATGGTTAAAAACGAACTAAGTTTTATCTTAGTTCGTTTTTTTGTTTCTAAAAAATCAATTTTATAAGGAAAGGGTGTTTAGTTTGGGAAAGAAATACGGCATTTTAATGGATGGTAGGTTGAAAGTAGAGGGGTGTTATCAAACAGTACATATTTTTCAGTATGATCGCGCATTTGAAATCATGCTCAAAATTATGGAAGATGGTATTTATGAAGAAAAGGAATATGAAGTTGTTCCACTTCAAGCTACTTTTACTTTGCAGGATAAGACCTATACTCTACCAATAATTGATACTGACCTTGATGGTGGTAAGAATGGGTTTGAACCGCGAAAAATAATTGTTGATGGTACAGAAAAAGGTTTAGAACAGTTCCCTGTCTTGATATATAAGTGTCATATCTCACCTATCTCTAATAGAAACAGTTTCAAATACTGTAGAGAATCTATTGGAACGGAGGTGGGAGCATGAGTAAATATATCCAAACCTTTTTTAAAGAGAAGGAGATTCCCGCTACATCATTTACTATTACTACGAGTAAAAATACTCATATAGTAGATTCCCTAGTGATAATCGAGTTCTTAAAACAGTGTCCTAGAGAATGGGAGCCTAGAGTAGAAGAAATTCTTCGTAACATCGACTTCCATAATGGGAATATATTAGATTTTCTTCAACACATGGCCAAAGCTTATGTTGAAGTGATCGAGCTGCATCAATAGAGAGCCGATGGTTCTCTTTTTTTATTGCAAAAAATTATTAGGAGGGGATTTTTATGAACAATGTCAAAACTCATAAACCTTTAAGGGTTACATTCTTTCTTAACGGTGACCTATGCGGTGAGTTGCATGATAAAGAGTTTGATTCAGAAGAAGAATTTAATGGATGGTATCGAGATATGAAGAATTCGATAGAAATATTTGATTCTGAGTTCGTATCACAATAATCAACTGAGAGAGCCTTATATTTCATAGGTTCTTTTTATTATTTTAGGAGGGAAAACAAATGGAAGTAATCAGTTTATGGAATGCTGTAGCAAAATTAACAGGAACTTTGATGGCTTTAGGTGCAAAATGTAAAAATGATTCAACGGAAACTCAAATTTCTTTTGAAGGTAGTCCTGACAGAATCATACTTAGAAAAAGTTACTTTCATAAGGAAAATAAAGGAGTGCCTACTGAAATAGACTTTACTCGCCCAATGTACTATAGCGTTGATGTTTGTTTCGACAATAAAAGGTATGTAGGGATAAACTTCAATCATTCTTCTTTTGATGAAGTGTTTTATGAATTTATAGATGCGATGGCCTTCTTTATTGACCGAGTACCAAAATATATCTTTGAAAGTTATCCAAATGCAAAAATAATATGGCTTATGGACGAATGCTTATTAATTAAGGGGGCATTTTTAAATCAATTAACTAGAGAATCCTACAAGCTATTTAAAGTTAGCAGAGATCTAGTAAGAGTTGAATACGGACGATGGGTTGGTCAACGAAAAAGACGGAATAAAGCAAATGCAATTGGATACAAGGCATTACTTCGTTTAAAAAACGACCTACCACACGCTTTTAAAAGGCAGCATAAACTAGGTTTATCGGTAAGAAAAAGTGAAGAAGTTATGTATTCTTTCCAAGTTACTTGTCCATCTATGGAAGGCATTTTTGAAGATATTTTACCATATGCCAATGATCCATACCAAAAGATAAGAGAATGGGAAAGAAGAATAGTTAGCTATCAAAAACGAAACCAAGAAATCTGTACTATGCTGTTTTCTTCTCCTAAAGCGTGGGTGTAGTGATGAAATCATATCGTGGCCGTAGTGTAACTGTTGGACAACTCGTTGATGTATATAGAAATTTACACACCTCTGGATACAGTGTGAGAGATGCAAAGACTGGTTTGGTACTGGTTCATTGTGATTCAGTATTGCTCCATTCTTGCTCTTTTAAGATACAGGAGAGTGGAAGAATTAAAACAATTGAGCAAAAGAGAAAAAGAGTACATGCCTGGATTAGAGGTATATTTGTATCAGCTGATGAACAACAACCATCAGATTTCACAAATATTATTTACTATAATCCTTATGTTACTTCTAAATTTTGGGACTCACAGACTAATAGTCCAATAGATTTTGCAGAAGAAGTTTATTGTGCAGGTAAATTCGCTTACTCTGTACCAAATAAATTATATGAAATGGGGATAAGATTATGACATTACAAAAATTAATTGGTGTGAAAGTAATCTATGATAATAAGGGTGAATTAGCTAAAAAAATGATTAATGATATTGATGATGCAAATGAATTTATGGAAACCGTTGATGTTGAGGAATATGATTACGTGTACGAAGATGTACCTGCTGAACAAATTGTGTATGTGAATTGTTATCTGATTCATAGGCATTATGGAGGACCAGAAGAAGGCGGGTGGTACTATAATAGCCATCGCTGTCGTGAGGTCATTCCAGTTCAGAATCAATATGCTGAACAGATGAAAAACATAATGCAAGAAAAGTATGAGAAGAATCACAAACATGGTAATATTTATTCCGTATTAGGTGGTACAGATGTGGCTGTTTACATTGAATTAGAGCCAAAGCAATCTGAAACAACGGAAAGGCCACATTACGAATAATGTAAGTCAAGTTCATGGATAAATGAAAAAGTGTGCTAGAGGAAATTATCTTCTAGCTTTTTCTCTTGACTAATCGAGGAGGGTATATTTTGGATATCGTAAAAATTGAAAGTGTAATTACCAAAGAAGGAACCCATTTATTTGAAGTGTCACTAGATTTTCGTTTAGAAGGAAACGAATTATATTCCAGTTTCATTACTAATGAAACGACATTATATGCAACTTTCAAGGTTGGTGAGTTATCACATGTGGAATTTGAATTCTGTTATAAGCTGAACGACAGTGATCATGAAAAAGTTGTTTCTTTTCTGGAAGGTAATAAAGAAGAATTAGAAAAGTTAGCGGGTTATCCTCTCACAATCAAAGGAGGTATGGTTCTATGTTAGACACCTCTACTTTGATTAAAGAGGAAAAATTAATCTTTAAAAATTTTATTAAATGTATTGAAGACCGTAGTTTAGAATCTATGAAGAATCCTATGTATGAGTATTGTCACTTACATTGTGGCTTTATTGCACATTATGATATACATGGTTTTAAGCATGAATATAGTGATTCACGATTTATAAGGTTTGTGGAACAGTTTGTGAGTCCACCCTGGTATTATACAAGGGGTAATACTTTGTATTTGGCCATGTGTGAGGTCGCACACCAGCATATTGACCGAATCAAGTATGAATTTCAAAATCTTCATGCCAAAAGAGAGATAGAGTTAATGAAAACTCTTGCTCGTAAACATGGATATAAAGTTATTGCAACGAATGAATCAATGGATGTAGAGGTTAATGTAGAGAGCAGCGGGCAATTAGCATTGTTAACTCTAGAATAAATTTATAAATGGACCAGTAGGCTATCTTCTCATATAGAGAGATGGCCTTTAATAATGAATCGGAGGAATCGAAATGATTAAGTGGAGTGAAAAAAATAAATTATCAACTGAACTTGTTAAAACAATTGAAGAGAAAGTGAGAGAAGTCGAATTAATTGATAACTATGAGGAAGAAGTTAAGTCATTAGGTGAAGGTAGCTTTGCTATTGTCTTTGACGCAGATAAAGCTGTCATAAAGATGGATAATTATAATGGTGATTATATAGATGATATTCTTTTCGATTGTGAAATAAAAGTGTATTATGATGCTTCTGTACTGGAAAAATTACAGCATCTATCTTGTATTCCACGATTTTATGGAGAACATGTAGGTCAGTATTCCAATCACTATACCATCATGGAAAAGATTGAGGGAATATCTCTTGAAAATTTTCTCGTTAATAATGGTGGTAACTTAGACGAACAACTTTCTAATGAGATTCTTGTGTATATTACCAGTATCATAAATAGCGGTTGGTATCCTCATGATACAAGGTTTTCGGACATTATCATTACCGACAATGGCATAAAGTTTCTTGACTTTAACCTCTATCAAAATATTGAGTATTTAAAGGTAGAAGGTTGTTGGGATTCAAGTAAAGCTAATGAGGAATATGCAATCGAGTTTTGGGATGAATTAAAACGATGGGGATTAATTTGGGTAAATGACCGAATTAAATTTACTGCATAAATCTATGGAGGGGAAAAAATGAATACAACAGGGCAACTTATGTTAGATTTCTCTCAAATTAATTGCAATTTAACATATGGTACGTGGAACGGTTGCGAAAACACATCTTTAAGGAAATGTCCCCACATTTTATTAATCCCTTATTTACCAATGGTTTTAGCTTTTTATCACTTAAAACAAGAGATGTAAGGTTATTGTAAGAAGAAGAAAATAATGGTATATCTAATAAAGAATTAATATTCTCTAAAGGAGTAGAGTTATATGAATAAAACAGAATTAGTAAATCAAGTATCTGAAAGTGCAGAATTATCTAAGAAGGATTCTACAAAAGTAGTAGATGCAGTATTCAACACAATTTCTGAAGCTCTTGCTAAAGGTGATAAGGTACAGCTATTAGGATTTGGCAATTTTGAGGTTCGTGAACGTGCTGCAAGAAAAGGGCGTAATCCTCAAACTGGCGAAGAGATTGAGATTGCTGGTGGGAAAGTACCTGCATTTAAACCGTCTAAAGTATTGAAAGACGCAGTTAAATAGGTCGTCTAATCCTTGTATTTCAAGGGTTCTGAAGATGGTAATTACAAAAACCTCCATTTGCATTGTAATGGAGGTTTTTACTATGACATTTTAAAATAAAGAAAGTCTAATTACATTAACATAAATTGTCGCAGGTTTTAACATAAAATATCGGTGAATTTATTATAAATATGTCGGTGACAACAGTATATATTATTTATGCCAAGATTAATTATAGTTGAAACAGGCTCTACTTCTTTTTATTGATCTGCTTGATTTTCCCTTTGTTCTTCTTTGCTAACGCTACAAGTTTATCTGCATCCTTTTTTGTAATTCCTGAGCTAGCCATATCCATCACTCCTTGTTGTTTCTTTTACAACAGTATGTCCCGCTTTTTTTCTCAATAAACCTAGTAAAATAGCATATTTCTAATATTCCTTCATAAACTATTTCAAAAGAGTGAGGGAAGGAGTGTGTGCTATGGGAAAAAACCTTAACCCCATGTTCAATGCACCAACCAAACCTAAACCCATATATGAGGTTAAAGAAAAAAGACCACGTAAAACACGTTGCGATAAAAAACATGATATTAAGGTACCAGTTACTGAAATCCAAAAAATGAAGATACGATTACAAGCTCACCGAAAAGGACTAAGAGCAACCCCATATTCCTCAAACCTTGTTATCGAAGGATTGAAAAGAGAGTTTATAACGGACATTGGGGAGTTTACACCATATAAGGATACCCATGATTATGTACATGTAAAGCTCCTACCGTACCATTATGAGAAAATAGTAGAGTTAGCTATTAAATGGGGGGTATCAGAACGGAGAGCTGCACACAGGATATTGTTGTTTATGGTGAAGTGGGAGGAAGGCGAATGAAGCGTTATAGTCGATTGAATTTGCTTGAGGAAGAAATGAGTAAGTTAGAAGAAAGGGGATTTTCGAAATTTCTCTTTCACCTTCATGGAAAATATGTTTATTTGAAGATCTATCTCCCGAATAAGTTATATCTTCGGGCAAATGTCCTAATAGATGATATTTGTGAACTAACTCAGGAAGAATTTACTTTAGCTGACCTTCTACTTTTGTTATACCAGGACTGGTTACTAGAGGTGCGAAAGCATAATAATATTCCTTCCATGTTTACTAGACTTAATGTGAGGGATATGAAAACACCAAGTCTGTATATGAATAATAAAGAAGTTACCATGAATAAAGAAGAAACAGAGGGGTATCAAGAATTTAGATTTCGACTAATGCGAAAAGAAGTTATTCGTTGTGAGGTATTACTACAAGAAATTGAAGACTATTATCCAGGCCATCCATTTACAGTTGAGTCTGTTTTAGAGATACTGTTTATTGATTTTATGAATGAGTTTATAAAAAGTGGAGGAAATGTTATTAAAGAGATTATTTCTCGTATAGAAAAAGGGTAGTATATGAATTGAAAAATGCACTAATTACCCAAATAAAACAAAGCTATTGAAATTAATGGTGGTTAATTAGGGGAAAAGAATAACTGATATTTCCTAAAATAACCTTAATAGTAAGTTGAACTAGTGAATTCCCATTGTTCTTTCTACTATTATCTTTTATAATTAATGTATATTTAATGAGTTTATTTATTTTTTTGATTACTCTTTTGAGTAAGGTATTAGTAGAAATTAAAGTCCTATTGGGATGATTGTAAGGACCAGTGTGTCCAAATAATCGTTCTCATAGGACTTTTTTGTTTTTATAAGGAATATGAGGGAGGGGAATTAAATTGATCACTGTCAAAAGAATAGGTTCTTGCCAATATGAAGTTCTCTTTAATGGAGAATGTATGCCCTTTTCAGACTTTGATAGTGCTGTGAAAGAAGCAGTTCATATTTGTAATAATAATGGCTTAACGCATGACAAAATTAAATTTGAAAATCTTTAGGGTGTAATTCTAAAAAACAATTCTAAGAAAAGGGTGTGTTTCTAAGTGAAACAATTAAATGTATCTGCATGGAAAGTATTGGAGTCTGCAAAGAAAAAGGATAGGGTTATTAGACACCTTAAAAAAGAAGGTGTTTTTTTATTCCATCATGCAACGAAAGGGTTTGTATATTCTCTTGATGTTGGCCAATTTCAAGCAACTCCTATTTCAATCGTTGTTAGTTTACTAGATGGAGTTGTAACTGTTCTTGAAGCCTACTCAGGTGTAACAGCTGACGAGCTTAAGTTATGTCTGGTGGAAGAAAAAACAGCTTAATTTAATAATCATAGGGTGTAGGAGAGTGGAGCAATCTACTCTCTTTTTTGTTTCTAAAAATCAATTTTAGGAGTGGTAGGTTTGTGTATAAACGACCAGCAATTGTTGTTTGATTTAGGTGGTAGTGAGGTAACTTATGAAACAGTAATCGAGCATGACATTAAAAATGCTATGACTATCCCGCTATTACCTCTAAATGAATATGACCATGTAATCGTTAGTATCAGTGGTGGTAAAGATTCTGTGGCTAGTACGCTTTGGTTACTGGAAGAAGGAGTAGATCCGCAAAAAATTGAATGGTGGCACCAATCTATTGACGGGAATTTCCAAGACCGAGTTGAATTTATGGACTGGCCTGTAACGGAAGCGTATGTGCAAAGTTTAGGAGAAGTACTAGGAATCAACAAGGTTGTCTTTCAGTGGAGGGAAAACGGAATTTACGGAGAGCTTATGAGGACAAACTCATTAACGAATGATGTTCTCTACAGTGATAACGGTAAAATTGTTCGTTTGCCTACCAAACAAGGTAAACTTTCCACTCGGAGAAAGTGGCCAGCACAAGGCGCTGACCTACGTACACGTTGGTGTTCGGCTTATTTGAAGATAGATGTTTTTAGAAGGGTTTTAAACAACCATCCTTCTTATAGCGGTACCTTGGATAAGCCTAAGAAAATACTTGTAGTAACAGGCGAGAGGTGGAGCGAGAGCGCAGCAAGAAGTCGGTACAAAATGACTGAGCTACATGCTTGCAATACTCAATCTCGAATTGTTCATGCTTTTAGACCTGTTATTCACTGGTCTGAACGTGACATATGGGATATGTACGAGAAGTGGAGAATCACTCCTCACCCTGCATATCTACTAGGTTATCCTAGAACCTCCTGTTTTAGCTGTATTTTCCTTAGTCCTGACCTTTGGGCGATTTGCCGAGAGTTAGCACCAGAACGCTTTAACATGCTTGTGGAAAAGGAGAAAGAGTTAAATCATACGATTAATTCTAATCGAATCCCTCTGACACAATTAGCGGATATGGGCAACTTAAATCGATTACCAAAGGATAAGCGGTTATCTAAATGGGTTGATATGGCTTTTAGTCGTTCATTCTCCAAGGATGAATTAATTATGGATAAATGGAAATTGCCTGCTGGTGCCTTCGGACAATCCGTAGGTGGACCAATATAATAATCTAATGAAGGGTAGATAGATATGTTAAAAAAATTATTTAAAAGAGATAAAGATGGATTTGTTAGAAATGGCTCTCACATGGGTGTTCATTTCAATGTGTTCAAAGAAGGGAAAAAATATTATGCTGTAGTATATACAGAAAATATTGTTCGTACTTCGGGGCGAAATTCTATTGCTGAAGCTATAGAAAGAGCTAGAATAAACATAGAAAAAGAACTAGAGTTGGTGACGATATGAGTAATCAAAATGAGAGGGAAAGATCCGGTTTTACCAAATTAGGATTCTCAAAAAGCGGGTTTGCTGCATGTGGCCATTTCACAAACTGTTTCATGGGTAAGCAAGAGTGTTATTGGTTTCTAAATGGTAGGGATGTTGAAGTGAGAGATTACTGTCATTGCTATTTAAACAATCATCCTAAGCATAAGAATCCAAACTACAAAGAGCCCCAAGAGGAAGTGGAAACAAGCCTACTTGAAGTAGAAGAACCGGTTATTGAGGAAAAGAAATCAGAGAAAGTAAAAGAAAAAGAAGAAGTGAAAGAGATGGAACAACTATCTCTATTCTAACAATCTATGAGAGGTAGCGGGTAATTATACTTGCTATCTCTTTTTTATATGGAGGGTAAATAAATGGCTGAATCTGTATTAGAAATTAATCGTTTAAAAGGCAGACCATTAGACAATTTATATGCAGGTATTGATGAAGTTGCGGTAAGTACATTAGCGGGTCCAATGGTATGTGCGGTAGTGGTTTTACCGAAAGTGCATGGTATTGGGGGTCTACCAGTGGATTCAAAACTCTTACATCAGAGTATTAATCGAATGTCAGACCTAATCTTAGAACGTGCTTTATATGTGGATATCGTCAAATTAAATGCAGAAGAAGTAGATAGATTAGGTGAACGGAAGTCATTGCGTACACTTTGGAAAGCTTGTGCAGATCATGTTAGGAAACATGCTCCTTCAATAGAAATAATTATAGATGGGAAACATGAAGTTCCAAACATTACAAACCAACAGGCAATTATTAAAGCGGATGCTACACATGATAATGTGAGTGCTGCGGCAATTGTTGCAAAGTGTTGGACAGATAATTTTATGAGAGAGGTAGGGAGAATGTATCCGGAATACCTCTTTGGTAAGCACAAAGGTTATCCAACAGATGAACACATGGCATTATTACGTCGATATGGGATAAGTCCTTTACACCGTAAACAAGATACGGAATTGAAGATGAAAACCCATAAGCCTAAAGAGAAGATACGGTTAAATCTTCAAGAAGCAACCAGTATTCTTATGCAAATGAAAGAATCGTTAACGAAAGATCCCTTGAAATTCAATGAGAAGGTTCAAGGCTTTCTAAAAAGAATGTGGAACAAGGTAATGGTGTTTAAGAAATTGCCATCAGATAATGAACAGCAATTCCTTTACTCCATCTTTTTAACGGTATGTCATAAAAGGCATGCTCATTAATTACTAGGGGGAAATCTGAATGAAAAAGAAATTGATGATAATAGATGGTCCAAATATGTTGAATCGTGCTTATTATGCAACTGCATATGGGAGAGATGAATCACAATTAGAAAAGGATGATAAGGGTTTTTATCTAAATGGATTAAAAATGTTTGTACAAATGTTTGAAGGTTATGTTGAAAGGTTGGGTATTACCCACACAGCTATTACCTGGGATGATAAAGATGGAAAATATTTCCGTAAAAAGATGTTTCCTTCATATAAGGGGCATCGAGGGGAAAAACCTTTTCCATTAAAACAACAATTAGTTTCATGTAACTCCATGATGAAAAAATTAGGCATAGCTACCTTTCAAATGGATGCTCTTGAAGCAGATGATCTTTGTGCCTGTATATTACGTGGGTGGAGAGAGTTAGAAGGAGAAACAAGCGAGGTTTTTATTATTAGCGCGGATAAGGACCTTTTTCAACTACTTGAACCAAACACGTACCAGGTATTTAAGAAAGGGAATCAAGAAATTGTCTATTCTTTTGATAATTTCAAGGAGGAATATGGCATAAATCCCGCTTCATGGTCGGATTACAAGGGCATAGCTGGCGATAAATCAGATGGGCTTCCGGGATGTGTTGGTGTTGGAGATAAGGCAATTTTGCCACTTTTACAGAAGTATATTACGGTTGAAAACCTCTATCAAAACTTATCTCAGCTACCCAAAGAATTTAACAGGTATATTAAAAAACTTGAAGAGCAGCAAGATCAAGTCTATCTTAGTAAGATTTTAGCTACAATTATAGATGAACTTCGTCTTTTTGATTCTACGGAATTTTTAAGTTTACATTTGGAAGATAAGAAGAAAGCGAGTCTTTATAAGTGGTTAAATATTGCATAATTTAAGCCTATGGAGTTTTTCATAGGCTTTTTTAGTTTATATAGTATTAGGTACGATAGGAACAAACCTAAAATCTAGGTTTTGTGGAAGTTGGTGATTAACAGAATAGTAGTAAATAATTTTAGCTACTTTATCTGTATCTATTTCTAATTTTTTGTATTTTCCATAGTCTAAATAGCTTTCAAAATGACCATCTATTTTTGAATCAGAACTAAAGAACTCTGCAATGGCCTGTAAGGAACGTTTTGAATTAATAATTGCATAGAATACTCGATCATCTTTAGTTTTAATCGCAATGTGTTCTTGAAATTTATCATCCAATACTCTGCCGATAAAAAAGTTTTTTTTTCATACACATCCACCTTTACCAATATTTACATTGATATTATCTACTTTATCCTAACGAACCTGCAACATAATTTGGAACAAAATTTGAAATATAAAGAGAAACCGACGCATCAAACTTAAATTTATGTATATAATTCTAGTAAAAAGGGGTGTTTGGGTATGACGATGGTTATTGTTAAGAATAATGGTGATAGTATTTTAATGGCGGCAGACAAAAGAAGAACTGTGGAGTATCCAGATGGTAGAATTGAAAGATATGATGATTATAGAAAAATTAAGGTAATACAAGACAAGTATGTATTAACATTCGCTGGAAACGTTTTTGTTTTTGAAGAAGCGGTAAATTTTATTCAGGAAAAAGGAGCAGTATTAAACAAACTTAATCCTAATGACGTGGTTACTATTTTTAGGGATGCATTTCAATATGGTAAACATTGCTTTGAAAATAAGTATGGAATCGAAGCTGAATCAGTCATTTATTTAGGATTTCGAGAAGGTAAATCGACTAAGTTATATGGTTTTTCTTCGGGCGATAATTTTGCAGGCGAAGAGGTTCCCGCTTCCATAAAAGTATATGCAAAAAATCAAGAAGAAGAACAACGTTTAGCTGATGAAACAACGAATTTTATTAATTCAAAACTAAAAACTAAAACTTTTGGATCTTATAAGGAGATTGCTGATATGTTTGCAGAAGCTATTAAAAGGGTAGATAGCGAATATATCAGTAAGAACGCTGATTCAGTTTTCTTCTCTTTGAATAATATTGAAACGTACTCCCATGAGTAATTTTACTGTATTGTCCTATATAAAGGGAAAAGGTATAATAGATTTATAGTTATTTCCTTTTTTCTTTTATTTTTTTGCCATATGGCAAGGTTTGTTTTTACTAATGTTTAAAATACCTGTTGGGTATAGATTTTATACGGTAATTCCGTATGCAGAAATCTGATACCTGACAGGTTTTTTTATTTTCTAAAAAAAATCAAAAAATCTAGGAAGGTGAGTTTATGTATGAACAGTAAAAACCCATTCGTAATGAATGTACAGGAGGAAATGACCTTTTACGGTGTAGACTGTACCCCGTTGCAGAATCTAATTTCAATCGTTACAGATTGTAAGGATTCAGCTGTATGTGGGGTTTTAGCGGGTCAAGGTATTATTAGGTTGTCTCAGTTGGGAGAACAAGAATTAATGGAATTAGGATTAACCAAAAAACAAGCTTTACGTCTTGTTGCTTCAATGGGATTAATTCCTCATTACATTAAGTCTAAAAAAGAAGAACGAGAAGTCGTTCGTAGTCCAGAAGATGCAGCACGAGTTTTTTGGTGGATTCGAGATATACCACAAGAAATATTTGCGGTAGCGTTCTTGAATACGAAAAACCAAGTGTTATGTAAAAAGGAGATCTTTAAAGGATGTCTCAATTCTGCAGTGGTTCACCCGCGCGAGATTTTTGCAGAAGCTATTAAGCTTCGTTCTGCTGCTATTGTCTGTTGTCATCAGCATCCTAGCGGGGAAAGTCAGCCTTCGAGCCAAGACATAGATGTAACCAAAAGGCTTGTTGAAGCGGGTCGAATCTTAGGCATTGAGGTGTTAGAACATATCATTTTAGGTAGGAATAATTACGTTTCTCTAAAAGAAAAAGGATATGTTTAAAAATCAATTGTAAGGGTGTTAAGAGCTAGTTTTACTAGGTCTTTTTTATTTTCTAAAAAAAATCAATTCTACGAAAGGGTGTTTTAAATGAAACAAAAAATCATGAACAAGTTACGAAAGGTTGAGTGGCAAACACATGATGGAGAAATCAAAGGAGGGTACATTGTAATAGGGAATCTAGTATTTTTCAAAGGTCTTTGGGAAGGTCTTTTCTTTTCACTCTCAGGACTAGGCATTACTAAAGCTGAAAAATTACTAGATTTAGGCGGCAAAGATTGTAACACAGTCACTTTTTACTGTTTAAAGTGGGGAATTTCTCTTCATAGAAACGGTACATCTTACAAAGATGCTCTACGGAATGTGGTTGTTACGAGTGATGAGCCTGTTTCACTAAAAAATCTAACTTTTTTTTCATGAAGTAGGTATATTTTATACCATAAATTAAATAAAAGGTAGGATGGACTATATGGAAAAAATCGGTGCATTTATTCAATATCACAGGTTAGCAAGTGGTTTTAAGAGCCAGAGGAGATTATCAAATCGTTCTGGAATATCTCCTGCTACAATATCTAGGATTGAATCTGGGTCACAAAAACCAAATCCTGAGACATTAGGAATATTGGCTCCTTATCTAACTACTACATCTTTTGTTGAGTTAATGTATAGAGCTGGGTTCCTGGATTTAAATTTAGATATTGAGGATTTAAAGGAAGTCCAATTAACACTTGATGAACAAGATGTTACAGAGTCAGAGTTAAATGCGGTAGTCACATTTTTGCGAATGCTAAGAAAGCAAAGTGATAAATATTAATTGATATTTCGATTAAAGAGTACATTGAATGAAATTACTAATTAATAGAGGGAGAATAAAATGAAAGTAAGAATAGGTTGTTCTGTTAAAGATTACTTGGTGGATAAAGGCGACACAGTGCTAGCTTCTTGGTCTCTTGGATTTGAAGGTTCAACTTGTACAGTTGGAAAAACATATGAAATAAAAGAGATTAGTCCAAACAAGAACTTAGTAATAGAAAATGACAATGGAGTAACGAAAGAGTATGATCCTGTACATTTCTCACCGTGTCTTAGTACGAATTTCGACTAAAGAAGACATTAGAAATAAAAAGCGAAGTAAGGAGAGGTAAAAATGAAACGTGATTTTAGAGGGGAAATAAACGAGTTAGGAAATGAAATTCACAATGATATTGACCACGGTGAATGTTTTTGTGAGCCTGATATGTTAAGGGCTTTCCTTAAAAACTTAGACAGGTTAAAACAATTAGCGACTTCGTATTACAACGAGGATGCAGACGAGGAATTAAAAGTTGTTGATGTAAAGTTTTTTGAAATTGAAAGCCCAAGTAAAGTTCAAATAATTGTTGCTCGGAGTAAATATGAAGCGTTGGGATTTGCGGTATCACAAGAAGATATAGGTAGTGATTTTACTGGAGATATTTGGGTTAGGAATGAACATCAGCCCAACCACTTAATCGAAGTATCGTGCGTAGGTTATCCGATTACTAAAACTCTATTGAAAATGTATGAGGAATTAGAAAACAAAGAGTTACCTCAAACAGTTTGCAATTTAGCTTATTAATTCGCAGTTAACATGTAGTGACGTAAAATTAACAAATGGTATTCACTATAAAAACCGAATAAACAAAATAATTATAAGTGTGTAAGAGGTCATTGGTAATTATCCAGTGGCCTTCTTCTGTTGAAAGGGTGGTATATATGCAGGATATCTTTACTTGTCGTGCAAGAAATTTAGAACGTACATTTCAACGGTTTATAAAAAAACGGAATGCTTTTTTTACAGTAATGGGGAAGGTAAATAAGGTTGTGTCCTATGACCGTAATTCGATAACTTTCTATACTGAAAAAAGCGGGAAGGAACTTGTAATAAATCGATTAAAGTTAAGAGAATGTATTAGAGATGTGTTTTTTAAAAGGATAGTTACGAGAAAGGATATGCAGACTCATAGTGTATATTCTAGTGCACTACTAGGGATTATCGTAAAAATATTTGAATCTATTGCAAGGGTACAAATACTTAGTAATGGTTTGATTCGACTGATCCTACATGGAGTAAGGTATTTCTTCTCAGGAGTAGTAAGGGCACCAGAAGATTTAAAATTGGTTGCAGAAGAAGGTGGAAAGTTTGTTTTAGTGTCCTACTTCCATATCTGTCAAATGTCCAAATCTGCATGGAAAGACTTGCTGATGCGTTGCAAGGAATTCGATATCTATATCCTTATAGATTCAGGAGCTTATTCATTCTTTGAAGAAGGACGTAAAGCAAAGGAAAAAAGACTTGAACAACTTACTTTATTCGAAATAGATCATTTAGAATCATATGCAGATTTTATTATTCAGCATAAAAACAACGAAAGAATAGTAGGTTTCTTCAATTTTGACGTTATTCATAATCCTACAGCTACACGTAAGAACTTCAAAAGATTGAAAGAACTTACAGGGGTTGAACTAATTCCAGTATGGCAAATAAACGATACCATGAAGGAATTAGAAAAATTAGTGGAAGAACAGCACAAACTTATTGGGTTGGGTGGAACTGTACCACTGTTGCAGCGAGGACAAAAGGAAAAGGTGCGTAAAATCTTTGAAAAGGTATATGTTCTATTTCCAGAACAATGCTTTCATTGGCTTGGTGGCGCTATAGGTGACTGGCTGTTGACTATGCCGTTTACTAGTGCTGATAGTACAGCATGGTTGAATCCGAGAAAGAATGGAGAGAGAAAGGTTTATAGCCCTGAGGGAACACGAGTATTAGCTCCAGAAGGTGAAAGTGCCTTAGCAATTATGAAACGAAATATACGCTTTCTAGCGGGTTTAGAAGAAGTACAACCACAGCAATTAAGTTTGATGATCTAAATAACGGAAAGCCCACAATGAAATATTTTTATCAAAGTTAAAAAGGTAATTACAAATCTCTATAATTAAATATTCAATAAGGATGTCACACAATAAATAAAAGGATAAGGATAGATTAACAGTAATTATAACTGTTTGCATCTATCCTTTTAATACAGGTTAAGGACGCGATTGTCGGCCGAATAATGGAGCAGATGGGCCGAAACGGTTTTTAATACATGTTTCATGAGCCCAGCGGAACCCCAACTTGAAACGGACTTGTATTCTCGGAATAATGGGCTAATTAAACTCAATCTATAACTACCGGTACTACAGCAAAACCCTTCTTCATCGGTAGCGAAAATCATTATTTTAAGGTTCATAAAACAATATATAAATCCCAATATTAATTAGATTCCTGTTCTTTCCCTACAACTCTCCATGACCCTTCGATATCTTCTAACAATAGGTTTATGCTCTTTGAACCAATGTGATCTCCATTTTCTTTATTGTATTCAAAACAGGTTACTCCAATTATGCGGTGTTTTACATTATAAAATTGACTCATCACTTTATATTCTGCATTTCCATCTTCAAATGATAACGAGTAAGTAGGTCCTTCACACTGCTGAATAAATTTCTTAAATTCTCCCCAATTTAAGGGGGCTCGTAATTCATTGAACACTGACGTCTGCGATACAGATTGCCAGTCATTATTATTAACAATGTACTTACTTTCTTTAGTATCTTGATTAGCATCTTGAATTACTTTAGCTACAATTTTATATGGAGCTGTATAAGCATTTTTAGTATTTATAAATTTTACACTCAAGAAAATTAAAAATATTATTAAAATAAATGCCAATACAACTAGGCCTCTTTTTTTCAAAGATATTCACTCCCCTAAAATTCCATTTTAAATTGTTACAATAAACAACCTCTTCCAATAAATTCAATTTTTACTCGTAATTTCCTGCACCATTTCTATAAATAACTTCATTTTGTAAAAATAAGAGTCAGATTGTCATAATAGAGATGCTATAGATTTAGATGAAGATTGAGTGAGATAGCTTTTATTACATAGTCAAGTTATTTAGTTTAGTAGAGCAAACTTATAAAAGGTCCAAGTTTGAAATATACCAATTTACAATTCTTTGAAATTTTTGGAACTATAATTTTTATATCTATTTTTATTATTTTCTAAATATTCGTTTACATATTGTTGAGATAATGATAGTTTTATATATGAATATGGAAAAAAAAGTATTAAATTCAAAATATTACATTTTAAGGGTGGGAAATTATGAAAAATTTAAAGAGATTTTTTATTTTCGCAGCTGTAGTATTATTATTTTTTGCGTCAACATCGATAAGCTTTGCTGAGTTAAATAATGTTGACCCTACGATCAAAGATAGAGTAATAAAAGTGAGCGAAAACGCTTCAGAAACTATTTATATGATTGAACCTACCTTAGAAGAACAGCAAGAATTTTCTAAAGAACGTGGACTTGAGATTGGACCTCAAATAAGAACACTTGAAGAAAGTATGAAAACAGAGGATTTATTAAAGAAGTTAAATATCTCATCTTACCGATTGGATAAAGTGGAATCAGGTATTGATGAGAATGGTTATGAGTTTCTCGCAAAATATTATACGCCTGTATATACCGATGGAGATAACCTAAAGGTTGAATCAGTTTCACCTAGTAGTTTAGATCCAGGCCAAGGAGCAGTTCGTATATACATGACTTTTGATAGGCTATCTTATCAGACTAATTTTGATTCCGTTAGAGGTTTAAAGTCTTCTTTATCAGCTCAATATTTTAATAAATCGTTATCCATGGTTACAGGACAATTAAATTCACAAAAAGTATGGGTAAGTCTTGCTACTACATTATTTACTGGTTCTGTTGCGAAGGCGATTGATAGTTATGCAATTGGTGATGGAATGGCACAAAGTTACTATAGAACAGCGTATAAAAGTGGACAAGTTTATACAAATGGTGCATGGAAAACATACTATCAATCTAATCAATACGAAGTATTTTGGGCCCATAAGCAATTTGCATATAATAGTTCAACGAATCAGCAAATAGCGACGAATGATTTTAATTACCTCCCGGCTAACGGCTACTTGCCGATTGAATGGGTTCCTCAATACAATTTTGCCGACAATAATTACATTTTATCGGTAGCAAAATCCAGATATAATAGTGGACTTTCTATGGCTTATGATCATGGTTTTCGTGGGGATTATTGGTCTGCTACTTGGAACGTAAAAGGTAGCAGCAGAAATTATTAATAAAAATTAATTGTAGTCTAACTTGAATAAACATCAATATTCATTTTAGTTTACGAATCCTTTTTCCATATTCAACTTTTATTGATTTAGCAAAATCTTGAAATTAAGGATTGGTTTCAATTGCCTAGTAAAGTCAAAATATATGCACGTCAGATTGCAATCAAAAGGTATTCGTTAATTGTTCGAATACTTTTTGCTATTTGTGGAATATTTTCTAACATTGTTGAAGTATGATTTTGATAGATGATACCTGATTCCATACCAGTGTAATATTTTTTGCCCATTTCTTGGAGATTATCCGAGACATAACCATGACACGCACTAATTAAGGTGTTTTTATTTTGCTTATTTTTAGGAATTAATTCTTCTTTCAAGAATAAGTATGTATTAAGACAAGTTGTAATAGGAGGGGATAATAATGGAATTGGAAGTAAAAGTGACAATAGATGGAACTAAGGATGTACAACTGAAGGTTAATTTGGATGAAGAAGAATTTGAACATTTGGAAGGTGAGGATAGAGAAGAATATATCTCTAATGTCCTTAAAGAAGTTGTTAGTGAAAATATGAGGATTGAGTGGACAGTAAATCAACTTTCGCTTAAAGTAGCTGTATAAATAATAAAATCCCCCAATGGTGACGGACTCAGGTGTTGAATTCCAAGGGGGATATTCTTATGTTGTGTAAAACTGTTGTGTATTAGTCATTCTGTGGTGAGGATTGATACAAATTATATATATGTTTTATTTAAATCTATAGAAATGTATATAATCTTGCATAATCCTAAAGGATTCAGTAAAATAAAGGCATATTATTTGTTTTGCCGAAATAATCGGTGTAATGACAATCTTTGTGATTGTATAGGAAAGACTGAATCCTTTTGGGATAAACAAGTAGTAGGAGTAATATTTATTCTATTAGTGATGGAAAAATTACCAAAAAGTTCAAAGTTTATTTGTGTAACTCTTACGGTTGTATTTTTTACCGTGTTAAAATGATTTTAGACAACTCTTATATATGAATTAGCAGAAGTCCTCTGACTATTATTTTTTAAGCATATCTCTGTATATGTTTGAAAAGTAATTTTTTGGGGGCTTTTTTATTTATCTTGTCTTATCTCATATTACAATGAAAGGCGTGTTTGAAATGACCTTAGCAAAAAATGAAGTAAAGAAAATAGGTAACCATATTGCGAATATTGAGGATGTTGTAGAGTGGTTTGAACCTAAGATTGACAGAATGATTCAGGGGAAAGTTATTTATGTGAGAGAAAAGGTTGTCATTGTCCAGTTTCTTGAACCTGAAATTGAGAAAGCATTAAAACTCGAAAATGACCGAACAGTTGTAAACCATAGAAAATACAAGGTTGTAGAAAAAAGCCAATTACCAAGAACTCCGATTAAAAAATATGACTACTTCCATAACACTTATATTGTAGTAGGGCAGTAGTTTTAAAAAGAGGGGATAGATAACATGACTGTTATATGTGGTCTGCTGGAGCAAAAAAGAATTGAACTTCAAAACCTTGTAAAAGTCAAAGGGTTATCAAGCCCAGAAACAGTTCGTTGTAGCCAGGAATTAGATGTATTAATCAACGAGTGGCAAAGAGAACCTTTAGCAACAAGGAGAAAAGTTTATGAAAAAGAAAAGATATTCTCGTAAAAATAGAGGTTTTATTGAGCTTATAGTAGTGCCTTGTTTCGCCTTAATCTTATTGTGGTGGATAATATATTGGCATTTAGTCTATTTTTCAGTGTGAATGTAATGAACTTAAAGGGGAGTAAGAGGAATGTCGAAAATGTATTCAGTTGAGGAAGTGGAATTTTTAAAGGAGCATGTTGGTTATATGAAGTTAACAACAATTGCAAAAAAGTTAAATAGACCACTCGAATCTGTATCAATTAAACTCAAAAGATTAGGGTTAGGAGATACACGATCTCAAGCTGGAATGATTACGATAGGTGAGCTTGCAAAAATCTTAGATGTTGATAGAAAGACTGTTGAAAATTGGGTTCTTAGACATGGATTGCGTTGTTTAAAACAAATTACAAGACAATCAAAATCATTTTACTTTATAAATCCTACTGATTTTTGGGTGTGGGCCGAATATAACAAAGAAAAAATATCCTTTTATAAGATTGAGAAAAATGTTTTGGCTCCAGAGCCTGAATGGGTGGACCAGGAGAGAATAAAGAAAAGAGACCGTGTTGTAAATTATCGAACATGGACGACGGGTGAAAAAAAGAATCTTTTGGAACTAAAGAACAAGGGTTATACTTTCGTTGAAATCGGAAAAATTCTAGGAAGAAGTGCATCGAGTGTAGGTAAGCAATACAACCGTATGATGGTGAATTGAGCGAAAGGAGAGGGATTGTATTTGAGTAGTATTAGGGAATATGATGAACTTTTAATAGAATCTTCAGAGCGAGAACAAGATTGGAATACACATATTGTATTTAATGAAACACAAAATAAAATACTTAAATCCATAATAGAGGTTTTTATTGAAAGCAATGAAGGAATTACGTTTTTAGAAAAAATCGAATCACCATATCTTATAATTGAAGCTTTAAGGGAAATTCTTCAATTTAAGGCTCAAAATGATGAGCTATCAATCGATAAATCGATCCAAGCATATATATTGATAACTGAATTGGAAGAAAGCTTATTCTCTTGATAGAATAAGCTTTTTTAAAAAATTTAGGATTATTCGTGATTCCGAACATCTACAATATCCTTTAGTTTTAGAGTACTTGTTTCACTAAAAGAATCAACTATATAAAGGGTTTGTTTAATAGCATCAACGTGATGAATTTTGCCAATCATTATATGGAAGTCGTGATTTTTAAAATATGTAATAGCGAGGGATTGATCATATTCCATTGCTTCACAAATGGTATAGTTCATTTCTTCAAGCTGTTCTTCCGATAATTTGGGCATAGTTTTATATGTTTCTTTTTTATCAGCTTCTTTTAATAATTTGATTTGCTCAGGCATAAAGTATGCAGGCTGCCATTTGATTTTTCCCCTATCTTTAATACTCATTATTCTTTCTCCTTTGTTACTTGAAAATAGGAAAGTAAAACATCGTTGCATTGTGACCTTAAGGCTGGTGACCATCTTTTTACCTGACCTGTAAAACCACGACAAACATATTCCCAGTAATAGATATCTTCATATTCTCTTTTACGTTCAAAAACCTTAATTCGATTTATACTCATTTTTTTTCGTAAAATAGCCAGGTCCTTACGTATTCTTTTTAGGGTGAACTCCAAGAGAGCTACATATGAGATATTCATACTTAAATTTGACTTTTTGATCTGCTGCAGATCATGTTCTAAAACTTCAATCAAGGTGGTTAGATAGATATAGTTAGCAATAGTAATTGTGTCTTCATCTGTTGGACCAACCATGTAACCATCACCTTTCATAAACTCTCTTATTATTTTATACGAATATCAGTTCGGTTATCAACAATATTATAATTGGAAATAAGTGGAGATATTTTAAATGTTGATTGAAAATAGGCGGAAAGGTACCATAAGATTAGAGATATATGAAACAAAAAAATGAAAAGGGTGGTCAAGCGATTGGAAGATGAAATACAAATTAACGAAGATGAGATTGTAACTTATAAGGAGCAACCGGACTTAAAAAGTGGTCGTTGCGATAAATGTGATTCTAGCCAATTTAAATCAAAAGTAGGTGGAGGAAAGTTTTATCGTACCTGCAGAGAGTGTGGTTATACGAAATTAGTTTAATATGCATGCTGTCAGATACATTTTCTTTTTTGAAATGTATCTTTTTTACACAAAAAAAGAGAGTAACCAAAGAAGTGGATGTACGGTTACTCATAAAAAAATTACGATATCAATTGGTAGGTTATTAATTACCTGAATTGAACTAACCTTATAATAACAGGTATAAAAAATGCGTGAAAATACGATTACAGAGGTTTTAGAGCAATTTGTCGTTGAATTACCAATATTTACTCAGGAATTTATAAGAACATATAATTATAGGCATGTTTATAAGGAATTTAACTTTTGACCAGGGTATGCTCTTTTTTTGCATTTTCAATTTGCATTAAGACGAAATCCTCAAATTTTTTATTTTGTATTAGTTTAAAGATCCACAATGATTCTTCGTACGACTCCATACCTAACTCATATTTGTTCATTTTAATTAGATTGCGTCCTTTTTGGAAACAAAGCTCACCCATTAGGTACAGCGTTTCAGAACTTAAACATAGCTGTTTTCCTTCGTTGCAGCATTCTAAAGATTTTTGATATTCTTCTAGAGCGGTTAAGCACTTTGCAAGGTTGTATAAAACTCTTATACGAATGGTCTTATCTTGTACTTGTGGTAGTTTATCCAAAGCATGAAGGGCACTATTATAAGCATTTTTCGAAGAAGAATATTCATTTATTTCGTAAGAGATAAGTCCGATGCTATTTAAAATCTCAATTTCTCTCTCGTTATACTTATGATGGCTTTTGGTAATGGATAGAGCCTTATATAGCTTTTCTAACGATAATGTAGCATTCTTGTTGATATAGTATTCACAAATGGCTTCGTGCCACAACAAAAACTGAATATCTTCGTCATAATGAAAAAGTGGATTATTCTTTTCGTCTTTTACAATCTGTAAAACTTGTTCATAGTTTCTTTCCCTTATTAATGATCTAACTTGATTTTTAAAGTCTTCAATATAATCGAATCGCGGGGAACTAGTTATATTGAAGAAATAATTAAGGTCAACACCTAGTCGTTTTGAAATCAGGTATAAAGTTACAGAAGAAGGGATTTCTTTATTGTTTTCTAGTTTGCTAATTTGGGCTTGTGTACATATACCATCAGCTAAGTCTTTTTGTGTCAATCCTACGTATTCACGTAATTCTTTGATAACCGAACCTATTCTTTTATAATCCATATTCCCTACTCCCTATGGTATAATTTTCCTAGTGTTATCATTACACGATAATTTAATAAAAACAAGAAAAAAGGAGTGAGATTCATTGATGAAAAGTGTTATATTTGGATTGCTTTTCTCTGTAGGGGTTCTTTTCAGTGGAACAGAAGGTTCTGAACCAAGTGAGCCTGTAGGGGTACAAGAGAAATATACAGAGCCAAGTATTGGTATTATGAGTTCTAATGATGAATTACCTGGTCAACATTAAGTCAATAAAAAGAGTAGATTGTATCTACTCTTTGTTATGAAAAGCCTGTATTTCTTATTTTGTTGGTAATTAATCAGTGAAAGGCACCTTAAGTTCCATCATTTGGTGTTTCGTGCCCCTTGTACTACTTTTAGGAATGAACTCGATATTTTCAAACATAAAGTATGCTATTTCTCCTTCTAAATTTGTGAAAGTTACATCAAAGCTAGCAGGAGGGGAATTTGGTGTAACGTACTTTGCAGATTCCAAGACATTTGGATCGGAATTTAAAAAGGATTCTTCTGTATATGTTCCTTTATCTGTTACAAGTGTATATCTAAAATCTTCATTTCCTAGATAAATAGCAAAGTCTAAGGTAGTATTTTCTATCTCAAACCAAAATTCTTTTCTTCCGTCTAAGTATTCTATAATGTAAAAATTACCGAATTTCCCATACTCATTTTCTACTACATAATTTAATGAATATTGGTCTATTATTCCATCAAAATCAAATACCCACTCTTTACTAGAATCATCTTGTACCAATAGGAGTTCGGCCTCTTCTGTTTTTCCAGCTCTTGTTTCATCAACTGTAACAAGAACTGTATATTCCTTTAGTTTCTTCATTTCCTTAATATCAAATTCTTCGATAATCATATTGTTGGCTATAATTTCTTCGTAAAGAAGGATAGCCGTATGACTCGCTAAATTCTCATGATTCTCTGAACCAATTTGAGCGGTCATTTTTGCGATGGAATCAACATCTTTTTGTTTCTCATAGTCATATAATTGGTTAACAAGACCCAAAATATCATCTAATTCCTCATCACTAATAGAAAGCGGGTGTGGCTTCTCTGGTTCGTTGGTATCCTTTGCTGTTTTGGCAAATTTTGTTTCAGTAGACTCCTTCGTAGTTTTCTCTGCACTGCAACCCGCTACAAGCACCAATAATAGTGAAAAAAATAGTAACTTTTTCATAAGTAACCCCCAAAATATGCTAATTTTCTATATCTATATAAAGTATAGCATTCTCCTTTATAAGTGGAGTAAGGATGTAAGATAATATTTAAAATTGTCGAATCGGTAGTTAGATGGATGGTATAATTGGATTAAAATTACAATTGGTGGTGTGACTCTTTGATTGAATATAAACACTGGGGAGAAGTCCCAGAACACCTTAAGTCAAAAACTAGCCTGTCAAAAGAAGGATTCAAGCCAAATGAAATAAGGGCAAAGGTTTATCAACGTAAAGGCCGTGTTTGGATTGATTTATATGATATCAATGAAGCAATTCCAAAGAAGAAAGCAACTCCTAAACAGCTTGCTGCATTAGAGAAGGCTAGAGAAAAAGCAATGGAGTCAAGAACCTGTGAAGTCTGTTTCTATGTTGAGAGTTATCAAACAATTGAATTTTATAATGGTAAGCGTTTATGTAGATCCTGTTATGAATATGAACAAATTAAGACCATTATTGAAGATGCCAGAAGTATCTTTTTGTCGTGGAAAGAGAACGACTTCATTATTATTGATACAGAGACAACAGGACTATCTTTATGGGATGAAATAATAGAGATCAGTTGCTTAGATTCAAAAGGAAACCTTCTGTATGATACTTTAGTTAAACCTACAATACCGATTCCATCAGATGCTACTGAGATACATGGGATAACAAACGAAGATGTTTCAAGTGCCCCTACTTGGGAAAAGGTTTGGAAAGAGATTGAACCACTTTTAATATCAAAAAAAATATTAATCTATAATAAAGATTTTGATATTTCCAAAATTTCTCATTGTTGTAGTCTATATAATCTTGATTTGCCTATACTTGATAGTGATTGCGTCATGCAAACATACGCTGATTATGTAGGAAGTACAAGGTGGATGTCTCTATCTAACGCAGTTGGTTATTATATAGGGCATAGAGCAAAGAATGATTCCTATGCTACCTTAGAACTGATTCAAAGGGTATGGGACGAAATAAACGATATAAGGGGTAATGGGGATGGAAATGTATAGGGAAGTAAACGGGAAAAAAATATTAGCTCGTGATAATGCTTATTGGTCTGATATAAAAAAACCAATTGATATCGCCAAAGAGATGGTCAATAGTGATGTTTTTCGTGAAAAGTGGCTTACTTCCCTTGAAAATATAGAGAAACAATTTCAAAGGGTCCCAGCGGGGGTTTTAAGCAAAAGCCTCATGACCGATGTGTACTTAGAGAAAATTTTTCGATATTTAATGAGAATGTCTCACTTTGTCATATTTGGCAAAACACAGCTTGATTATATACCAAGTTCTATTAAACAAGAATTTAAAAGAGAAAACGAAAATGGTATGTTATGTGTATATGTAAATGTTCTAATGTCTCTACTTATTAAGAGGTTAGACTTGAATACTTTAATTCAGTTTATACAGGGCTTTTACAAGATAGATTTCCCTAAAGATAGCTTTAATCGAGTAGTTCATGGAGAGATGGCAGTGGGCTTACATGCATTTACTATTCTGGATAATACAATCATTGATCCTACGCTTCAACAGATAGGTGATAATTTTTCCATAGGTGATAGTGAGTTTATGGTAATTGGTGAAACTTTACCGAGTTTCATTTCCATGTATGGATGGGTTGAATCGGAAGATGTAGTATATCGCTATGCTGAAGGTTATGCTAAGGAAGTAAATATGTCCATTCATGAGTGGTTATTAGCACATGATGAGGTAGCAAATTTATTATTTTCCACCGCTATAAAAAGTGGAGAATTTACTTATGGACGCAATGAAATATGTTTTTGCGGAAGCGGGAAGAAGTATAAAAAGTGTCATTTGATTTAGAAAAAGTCTATAACTCCTAAGAAAGTTAGGTGGATAAAATGCAAGAGATATTAAGAAGAATTCCAGTTGAAGTTAAGAATTTAGATATATTTTATTATTTAGTAAGTCAAAAGCGACCCAAAACATATGAAAATGAGTTGTTTATCGAAAGAAATTTCAACGAACATATTAATATAGAAAAATTTTATTTATGTAGTACAGACGATTTCAATGAAAATAGTAATCTCAGCCCCTTTAATGAACCTAAGTTTGATAAGTATTTAGGTAATAATACTTACGAGAAAAAATTAGACTCATTTGCTTTTTCTTTATTATATTCACAATTGAGAAAACAAACTGAGGTGGAATTACTCCCAGAAATAAAAGGGGAGTTGGGTAAAACGACAGCCCTGTTACTCTCTCAACAGAGAACGATTTGGATAACGGATGATTATAATCAAGAGGATATATTGAATCTTCTTACTAAAAATGGATACAAAGTTAATATTGTTCATCGTCATATAAAAGAATTTTTCGTATACAGTCTTTCTTCTAAGAAGACATTTCATAAATTAATTGAAGAAGAATTAATTCAGAGGAAACAATCACTACAAAAAGTAAAAAGTAAAATCAAGAATATTAAACCATCTAATAATCAAGTTCAATATCTATCCCTTGACAATAAAGAGGGTTGCACTAGCTTTTTTCAAAGCTTAACTGAAGAAGAAAAAAGAGCTCTATCATATTTCTTTACTAATGAACGAAATGAACAGGTTATTATATTTGTAGAGTCATTTCCATCTACTTTAATGAAACTTAAAGATAGAATCCTTGAAATTGAGTTATTATTAAAAAGTTATCTATTACTTTATAAATATCAAGAAGAAAATCGAGAACTAATACAAAAGGATAGAGATAGGCCAATTAATACTCAAGAAATGTTAACCAAATTTAAGTATAAAAATAGGTTTTCGGAATACGTTTATCTACTAAAGGAACTTAACAAGAGATATAGAGATGCAGCTAAATGGGTAGATAAATTTTATGAAATAGCAAAGACTGGCTCAAAAATAAATAATAGACCAGTAAAAGACTCGTTACACTATCAAGCAGCTTTGGAAGCTTCAGAAGAGATTTCAAAACTTTGGTTTGTTAGTGAAGTATCTCTCTTTGGATCGGTAGCCAAAGGGATACATACTAGAAAATCTGATGTTGATTTAGCATATAAAGTCGGTATAGACATTAGGAATAACACAAAGACTAGGAATGAAACTTTTGACAAACTTGTTAAAGGCGTTGTTCATAAGGTTGAACTAAAATATGAGGAACTCTTAGATGAATATCCTATATTTATTAAAAATGACTTTTTTAAGAAAAAGAAACCGATATTCAACATAATAGGACTATCTTTTCAAACCAAAACTAGTCTTAAAATGTATGAGAAAACAGGATTTTTCGAAAATGCTATTCAATTAATACATAGAGAGTCTTTTACATATAAGTTGGATGATATCGAAGAAACAGTAAAGTATAGCGATATCGATTATGTAATAGCCTCCACTAATATTTTATATACGTATGTTTGTAAAACATTAAAAGAAGATGAAAACTTTATATATCTTAAACTTTATAAATTCGAATCAATTCCTGAAGAAAATGAATGGTATTACAATGTACCAATGAAAGAACATGGTGAAAAGTATATAGGTGTTATGCAGATAAATAAAAGTAAATATGGTTTTGGAGCTTTTAAACTAATCGAAATTAAAACATGTGTACAAGATAAAATGATAAATCAAAATTCTTTAGATGAATTTTTTCTCTTAAATGATTATAAGGAATACGGTATGTGGGAACAGTCACAAGAATTTATCGAGATTTATGATGAATTGCAAAAAGGTGGATTTAGAAAGGTAAAACAAATATTTCACTTAAATTAAATGTAGTCAAAGCTAAAAGTAATCAATATCGGAGTTGAAAAGCGGTGGGAAAAAGATCGTTGTCACGAAGGGAAATTACAAATTTAATAGGGAAGAACGTACTATTTTATAATAATGATTTTAATGAAAGCTATATAGGTGAGGTTATATCTATAGTAGAAAATGAGGAAGAGAGGAAAATAGATAAGAATGGTTTTGATGTAAAAATAAAAGTACTAGCTGTAAATAGTTTTCCGTTACCTGGAAAAGCAAATTTTCGCTTTAGCGAATATAAGTGGGAGACTTGTTTTCCTATACCACACGAAGTTGAAGCGGTTGTTAATCGTATGTTTGTTGAGAGTTACCGCATAGAATTTGCTGACTATGAGGAGTCCTATAAAAAAGCATTAAATATGCTTTTAAAAGACCTAATTACTTTATATAACAAAGAGGAAGGTATTGAACTCTCTGATGCAGAATATAGACTTCAAAATCATTATGAAAATGATAAAGAAATCGAAAAGGCAATAAGATGCCTATCCTTTATGAAGAATATTAAATATCCTGATTCGTTAACAATAATACCGAATTATAATACTTTAGGCTACAGGCTAAAAATGGCAAGGGAAAAAATGGGGTATACGAGTGATAATGTATATAATTTGATTAGAGTGTGGGAGTCAGATTTAAAGAAAATTGAAAATGATATGTTTGATCCTCCAACAGAATTACTCGCCAAACTTTCAGATATATATGATGTATCTATTGATTGGTTAATAACAGGTGAGGAATTCAAGACTCAGCAAGAGAAAATGCATGAAGCTTATTCAGAACATTGGAAAAGAAAAGCTGAAGAGTATGAAACTAAATATACAGAACTTTCAGTAGCTGTAAATACTATGATTGAACTGGCTAGTAGAAAATAAATATTAGTTTGAACATAAAGTACAAGATCGGGAAGAGGGTTAGTAACCCTCTTTTTTATTCCCTTAATTTATCGCAGTAAATGGAAATTTAACGAATAATAAGATAGACTAATAGAATATACGTTTGGTATAATTATCCTATAAATGAAATTATGGAGGTAATTATGGACGAACCATTTCTTAAAGCATTATTGTTCGGGGGTGTATATTCAGGATTAATATTTGTTGTCCACTGTTGGGTGTATTCAAAAAAGAACCTAAAATATAATGAACACAGTGGCAGTTATGCGCTTATATCAATACTTTATTTTGGTAGCTATACATCTGTTTTACTATTGTATTATGGGAATTTTATCATTCTTGATGTAGAATTTGCAAAACTACTTGTTTTTATAGGAACGATTTGTATGGCAGTTTTTATACCTATTATTATCCTTAAAATGCAAGAAGTTGAAGGAAATGTAGCACAATTTAAACTGGAAAGTTTTATCAAGAAAAATATTAACGACTCAACTAACAAAGTTGAGGGTATTTTGGAAGAACAAAACAAACAGATAGTAGATACAGAAAAGACTTTTGGAGTAATATCAAAAGCAGTTCTAGAAAATTCACAGGTATTAACTGAATTAAAAACTCAACTCGCCAAACAAAATGCTAATATTGCTACTCTAGTGACTTCAAATCAAAAGAATATGGAGTCTGTACGTTTTACGAAAAAAAGAAATGAAAATTCGATAAAGAAAAATAGAAAGAGAAGAACAAACAATTAGTTCTTAATAAACCCCTTCTGTTTTCTGCTAATGCAATTAATTAGCTTTGGATTATTCGTTAAAATCCGATTTAACGACATAATTCGACAATAAAAAGGAGTGTTATGTATGGAAGAATTAACAAGAGAAAAACAAGTACATCTCACCCGTTTACTTGAGATTGTAAAGGATATGCCCGATTATATTAATGAATATGTAGAAGATAAATCTATTAGTAGATCCCCCTCTACCCTCCTTGCCTATGTTCGTGAATATCAGCATTTCTTCCAGTGGGCAATAGATACAAAGATTGTGAAAGACGAAAATGAGGAATTGATAAAAGATATAAAAGACATTCCTCTCACCTTTCTTGAGAATCTTCGAAAAAAACAGGTTGAATCCTATATTCGTCATTTAAATTTACGGACTAAAAACAATTTAAAGGCAATTAACCGTAAAATATCAGCTCTTAAGTCTCTATTTCGCTATTTAACCACTCAAACAGAAAATGATGATGGTGAATGTTACTTTTATCGTAATGTTATGACGAAAATTGAACTTCTGGATGATGTAGAAACTGAGAATCGAAAAAACAGTAATATGTCAGATAAAATCCTTCATAACGATAATGATATGAAACTACTAGATTTTATTGAAAATGAATATGAATGGAAAGTGGCTGATACTAGAAAACACACCTATTTCAAACGTGATAAAGAACGTGATCTAGCAATTGTAGCCATTTTCATAGCAAGTGGGATTCGTGTTAGTGAAGCTGCTAGTTTGAAAGTGACGGATATTGATTTGGAAGAACGATTTATGAATGTCATTCGTAAAGGTAATAAAAAGGACACAATTACTTTAAAGAAGTTTATCCTCCCCTATCTTGAGAATTACTTACAAATTAGAGGGCAGCGTTATTATGCCACAGAAGACGAGGATACTTTGTTTTTAACATTACATAAAGGTAAGTCTAATCCTATGTCAGTAAGGGCAATACAGAACCTCCTAGATAAGTATACAGAGGCATTTATGAATAAGGAGATTTCTCCACATAAGTTGCGTCATACATTTGCTACTAAACTTGCAGAAAGTGGTGTTCCGTTGCACGTGATCCAGCACCAGTTAGGCCATAGCAATCCGAAAACAACTTCGATTTATATGAATTCAACACTAAAAGAAATGCGAAATCAAATTGATAATGCAGATTAAGGTGAGGACGTGAAATTATTGAACCAACTAACATTTGAAGAACTTTTGGGAGAAGAAAAAACAAAGAAGAATCCACCCTCTTCTCCCTTATATTCTTCTATACGAAAATTATTAGAGTCAGGTGTTTCGAGTGCTTTAGAAATGTGTGAATGCTTAATTAAAGAGGGACTTCTATCAAATGAACGTTACTCCTCAAATAAACCGAAAGATTATCCAGAGGTATGTCTAGTCCTGGATGAAATGGTTCGTCAAGACAAAGTTGAGTTGCTTGAAGTTAAAGAAAAAAATGACCGGATTTACCAATTAAAAAAGTTTCATTAATTAATTAAATTTACTTAAGAAAAACTGCTATAAGGTTAGATAATCAATTATATCCTGAAAAGACACGTGAAGTTATAGAGGAACTACTAAAAAATATATAATTATTCGTATGATTAGGAGGGAATTTTATGACGCATAGTATTGTTACAGCTACCGTTGTATCATTATTTTTGTACATTGGGTGGTCGATACACGAAATCGATGGTTGGATGAAGAAAGCATTTGCTGTTCTAGGTGGGGCTATTTTAATATCTATTATCATTTTTGTGTATTTGATTTTAAAACCGGTACTTGATTCTTATGGAATATAACATTAATACGCAATTTATGTGGTTATAAAGCTACATTATCATTAAAGACCTTCGTATATTTCTTATGCTATGAATCTATTAGAAACATCTAATGATTTAAGTCTAGTAATGGAACATTTAGGTCATACTTCAACTACAACGACAATGCTAAATGTACACTCTACACATGCTAAAGCTAGCGTGCTGCAGATGCAATGAGTGAAAGAAGAAAAAATGCACGAGAAAGTAATTAATACCTTCACTATAAGTAATAAAGGTTCGGTTTCGAGTCCAGAGAGGTGTAAACTGTGATCCTAATTCAGATTATCAGTGGATTAATTATTATTATCCTGTTTTTGTCAACAATTAAAAAAATCAAGGAAAGTAGCAAGCGAAAAGGTAAAAATAGGAATCGAATGGTGATTGTAAAACGAGGTTGGAATAGATTTAAAAAAGATATAAAAGCAATATACAAAGGAAATTTAATTTTTGTTGGTGTTAAACCTTTCATCATAATGGAAAAACATGTTGAGTTCACCCCATCTAGTGATGGAGAAGGAAGCGTAAGTTTTTATTTATCTGTAATGTCAAGGGACGGAAACTATAAAAACGAAATAAAAATACATCCTAGCGACTACAAAAAATACAAAAGAAAAATAAATATGTTAGAAGAAACCTTTTATCATTTTGGAGTTATTCAACATAGAAAGACCAAAGAATATTATGTCACACTTGAAAAAAATGATGTGAAAGCCAAAAATTACTTATTTAAACAAGCCTTAATATCATTGCTAACACTGTTTATTGTCCTTTGTTTAATATCATTTACTATCACTTTTATAATCATCAAGTTTACATAAATTATGTTTAACAAACAAACCTTAGAGTTTATGCTCTGAACAGATGCTATGAGTATACGATAAAGATTATAGAAATAAATTATATTAGGAGTAACGGTATGAAAATGGGGTTAAATGAAGTATTGTTAGGCGCTCAGCTGTATCGTAATTATAAAATGGAGGGTAGTTTTTTAGGAGGTTTGTTCCTTTTTATATTTTATAGTTTTGTAGCTGCTTTAGGCTTATTTATTATAGCTTTAATATTCGGTGCAGGATATTGGGTCATATCTAAGGTCAAGATTTTCTTTAACTTTATGTATGACTTCACCATTGTAAAAGTTATATTCTACCCTGCTACTTTTGATGTTGTTCATGGGATTTTTGTTGAACATCCATTTTTGCGAGCTATCCTCCTTTTTGCTATCACTTTAGCATTGTTTGGAATATCATCAAAGTTGAATTGGATCAAAAGTGAAATTGTTTTAGTTTCGATAATGCTTTTATTTACTATATGTGCTTTGGTTACTATAGTAAGAGCTGGTTATTATGCGGGAGTAGGTATTAACATGAAGGTTGTTGGTGAAGAAAACTATTCTAGTCAAGAACATATTGTAAGAAGGATGGATATTGATATTACCACAGAGGTACCCTTACCTTATGAACCCATTCACTATAATTTCGTAAACTCTGAGAAAGATCCTGAGATTACAGATTTGAATGGGAAATCATATTTAAATACATTTTGGGTTTATCTAGGAAAGAAGATAGATAGTAGCGTGGAGGTTTCAACCTTAGATTTTTCTTTAGAACCAGATGCCTTTTGGTTTAGTAAGGTAGAGGAAATGGACTACTTTGAAGGAGTGTTATCACTTGCAGACAGACCAGATGCTACTAACCCAAATAGTTCAACGATTACATTGAATTTTGTAGGTGATGGTAAGATTCTAGATACATATACAGTCAATAGTGAGTCAGAACCTATAAACGTTAAGGTTGATATTCGAGATATTAAAGAGGAATTTATTATTACTTTTCAATCGGATAGTAATGGAGATACAGTTGCAGCATTATTCGAACCCCGTTTTACGAAAGAAAAGTAATACAGAGATGAGGTGACCTTTTGGTATTAAGCAGACAAAGCAGTGAATGGTTGAAAATAATCGGGATTGTAACGATGGTTATTGATCATATTGGCCATATTTTTTACCCTGATGTTTTATTGCTAAGAATAATAGGTCGTCTCACCTTCCCTATTTTTGCATACCAGCTAGCCGTAGGTATGGATAGGTCTTCAAATAGAGGGAATTACTTATTTCGATTATTACTTTTTGCTATGATAGCTCAAATTCCATATACATTAGCAATAGGTGTTCAGCAAGCAAATATATTATTTACTTTGTTACTAGCGGGACTTTTCATTCTTTCGGGAAAAACATGGGTAAAGCTATTAACTCTTCTCCTTCCCTTCCTAGTGCCAATAGATTATGGTTTTATGGGGATGGTACTTGTACTAGCCTTTTATTACACAATTAATCGAAAGTGGAGCTATGCAATCATATATCCGTTGTTTGCGATGATTGGGTTAACAATTCAAATGTCTTTTTGGATTCAATTATTCTCAATCTTAACTTTAGCAATAATCTACACACTTACTAGATGGGAAAATATCAAGGCCATAAGAATACCTAAATATTACTTTTATGTTTTTTACCCTGGACACTTACTTTTACTCTGGATAATTCTTAATCTGATTTAAAAAGGCTATTTTTATCCTATTTAGTGCTTAATAGCTTAAACATAAAGAAGCGTTAATCCTTTGTTGGATCAACGCTCTAACCACTACATATTATCTTTCTTATTTGTCCCTAAGATATCTGGTTTAAGTTCTTCAGCTATCTCAGTTGCTATATTGAAGTTAGTTTTAAAAGGATTTTTGTTAACTTGAAACTTATTTACTAAAGCTTGACTAATATTTGTATATCCATTTTGAAATGGTTGTCTTAGTTTTTGATTCCTACTTCCCATTAGTCCTAAAATAATAATGCCTAAGATAGAAATCTGAATCCAGCTAGTATTGTTTCTTTTCCTTTTAAAAGTACTAAAGAGACGTTGGCCTCTTAAACCAGCGAGTAACGAAGAAAGTACCTTGGTGTAATTCATACATTTTCACTCCAAATTCAACAATTTAACGGTAATATTTTTTGATAAAACATTAAAAAATATTGGAGGTATTTTTTAGTTAAATCAACAAGTTATAAGTGTAAATATTTTCTATATTATGATTGCTAAAAAAGGGGAAAACTTATTTCAAAGGCAAGGCGGCTCTTAACTAGCAAACCAATTCCACGTTACTTGGCTACATAACGTCTTGCCTTTATTTTTTAAAAAAGAACAGTTCAAATAGTCCTTCTCCAAACGAAAAATGGTAATTCTTTATTATTTTGAAATTACTCCCATGCTTTGCAGTACAACTTTAGCATCTTTATTTAAATAAGGTATGATATCCTCACGAAGCAATAATTTAGAATTATCCTTAACAATCAATTTTAACCCTCTTAAATCAAACTTTGTAGCATATGTATTAATTGCATTCATTATTGTCATTTCTTGTCTCGTGATCGGCTTATAATTTGAATTGTGTAATTCAGACAAGACATTCATTAACTCCCTGGCATTTCTATTTAAGAGAGCCCTTTTAGAACCTAAAACTTCAATATTTTCTTCTATGTATCTCCTAGCAGTAACTAAATCGAGAGCATCCATGCTGTTATTTATTTGATTAATTATTTGTTCAATATTCATCTATTCAAGCCCCCTTAAAAATCTTGTCGAAAATTGTCTGATTTATTTAATATACTCTAATGATTAAAGAAAATCCACAATCAAAAAAACCTACCCCAAAGGGACAGGTTATTAGAGGGGGTAATCTCTGTGTTCAATTATTAAATTAACCAAAAAGATATTTATTATCCCCGTTAATATCTTAAGTTACATAATTAAGCTGTGTGTTTTTTAGTTTCTTGCAAGATAGAATAAGCTGTGTGGATAACGGATTTAATCCCCCTTGTTTTAGCTTTATCAAAAGGTATATTGTGTTCTTTGCAGTACATAACCGCACTTGTACTTCCATAATGCGCCATATGAAGGGTTATTAATACCACACAATCAACTTGCATCACTAATCGTTCTAAACGGTCCAAACTTTCATTTCCAGAAGCCCAAATCATTTGGCCATTCCTTTTTTCTATCGCTTTTTGATAAGTTTTCCTTCTTGGTTCACAACCAATAACGAGGATAGTCTTATTATTGAAGTCTATTTCGTCTATTAACGATTCATCATCCTCAACATCATCTTCTATTAAAGATCTACTTTCTTTATAATAACCAGAAGGCATTGGTTTGCTTTTGTAATCCTCTGTTGGGTGTTTGTATATTACTCGTGCTGAGTTCAAATTAGTTTCATAATATGCGATATCTACTAAGTCTCCTTCCTTGATTGAAAACTAAGTTACATCACTAGGACTCAATATGAAACTATAGGGAACATCATCTACTTTTACTAGTTTTTTCGAAAAATCTGTATCATGATATTCGTTTACAGTAAATATGCTGTTTTCTTTTTCGACAATACCATACGAAATTTGTTTTCGGTCAACTGGATCTTTTGAATTCCTCTTTTCAATTAGTTCAAAGAAGTATCGCTTGTTTTTATCGTTAAAGACCGGCCTTACTAAATCACCATGAGCTAATTCTAAATTTCTAGAAATGCCTTCTGATACAAGTATCTCAGTTCCTTCAAGGTGTCCTCCCCTTAACTTTCTATGATAAACATATACATTACTGTCCTCTACTTCAGTTTGTTTGAAGGGTATTTCCTCTTTTGTTTCAGGAACACGAATAGGTTGTTCAGCGGGTATTTGTAGTAGCTCATAGCTTTCTAGAAAATGTAATGGAAGTTTTTTTATAAGTTCTATAAATTGAAGATAATCGTTTAATATTTCTTTCTTTTCTTGAGTATTCTCATAAGATACATCTATAATTGTTTGTTGCATTTCCTCTTTTACTTTTTCTAATATTAAAGATTTCATAGAACCACCTTTTCGTAATTAAACTTTTATATATACAATTATACCTTCTATGAAAATCCATAGAAGGTATAATTTAACAATATTATTATAGTCAAAATTAATATGGTTAAATCAGAATATATTGTTTAGCAATACTCTTAAATTCTTCAATAACCGATAGCACCTGTTCTATATTATCAGCCACTATTATATCTGCTATTAAATGTCCAATACGAGCTGTCTCGTCTTTATTAGGTTTGTTTTCTAATAATTCGTTATATATATATATTGAGTATAAGGTTGCTGCTTTTACTTTGCTTAAGGACCTAATACGAATTAAATCACCATCAGCTAGTTTAGCTGGGTCCCCTGCTCTTTCAATATCTTTTCCAAGAGATAATTTAAAAGCTGTACGAATGAAATTTTCATAAGTGTATGCCTGCTTACTTACCTCTGCTGGACTAACATTAACATTATACGGTGCTCTCTCTTCCATGTTTATTCCTCCTAATTGGTCTTCTTCTCTTGTAAATTAATAAGTTCATTAATAGAAAGTTCGTATAATTGTCTACCATCGTCTACCTTGTAAATTCCTTTATTAATAAGATTTTCAATTAGAACTAATTTCTCCTTAGAAGTATCTAATATCATCTCATATCAACTGCCTTTTATAAGCTAACTGCTAATTTCTCAACGAGTGTACAGTCTAAGAGTTTGTTACCAAGTTGTTGTAAGTCTTGCCCAACTGGACATAAAAATAAACAGTAATTACTTGCTTCAGACACGCTTACTTTTACATTATCCTTATACTTAATACATCGTCTACAGTGTTCATCTAACATATCATGAATTTCGATCCGTATTTCTCTGGTTGTTTTTATCAAATGATTTTACAGTCCTTCCATTCAAATTGAAGCGGGTTTAAGGCCATGTAACAAAGTTTCTGCTAGGTTAAATGCCCCGCTAGCTCCTCTACCTTTATGAAAACCAATAGGTTTGTTTGCTTCCTTACATAATTCTTTGGCTAATTTAGAACTAGGATGGCAGCATGCTCCATACATTACAACGACTGCATCTGCTTTTTTTACTAGTGTGCTAAACAACTCTTTGTTGCCCCCACCTTTTAGTTTTCCATCGTGGAACAAGAGATCAAATCCATTTTTCTTAGCAAATTGTTCAAATGTATTCTTTTGAGTACCACCGATAATACATACTCTTTTCTTCATGTTTTACCTCTCCTTTGTTTGTAACATTTATTAATCTGTATGATACCACTTTAGAAATATGGGGAGGTAAGACTTCTGAAGAAAAATTTAAAAAAATTTTTTTAACTAGTGATTTGAAGTCGCAGAGCTTTGACAGCTGCGTTGGTTCTATCTCTCACTTTAAGCTTAGTTAGGATGTTGGTAATGTAGTTCTTAACAGTTTTTTCGGATATCATTAACCGTTTACTAATATCTCGATTACTACAACCTTCTGTTAGTAATTGAAGTACCAGTACCTCTCGGTTTGTTAGTATATCAAGGACATAGTTTTTCTCGTTTGATAAATCTATAGGTTGGTGTTCCTCTGTTATGTTGGATAACCTTTTGTATTCCGAGTAAACAATATTTACTATTCTTTGATCATAATATATGTAGCCATTTTCGATATATCTAATTGCTTCAAAAAATATATCTGAACTGGTTGTTTTTTGTAAATAACCGTCAATCCCAACAAACACAAGTTTCTTGACCAAATCTTTTCTAACATTTGATGATAGAACGAGTATTTTGGAGGGGTTCTTAGCTTTAATAACTTCGATTGTATTAATTGGATTGGATACACCGTCAATATCAACTATCATTAAATCTATATGTTTTGCTTCCAATTGAACGAGTTCAGATTCGATATTATAACAATTTGGTTTGTATGAATAATTCGCCACTTCCAATATCCGTTTAATTCCTTCAGCAAATAACGTGTTAAGCGAGACAATAGCAATAATTTTTTTCAATATTTGTCCTCCTAGAATAAAAAAAGAGAGTCCTCCCTACGGTATATAACCATAGGGGGACTCCCTTTTCACGAACAATTTTTATGTAATCTAATTATATCAACAAAAATATTTAACTTCAATATAAAAGTTGTTGACGTAATGGTATCATTTAGATATATTAGTGTTACAAATATTAATTAAAGGAGGGGTGGCACATGTTAGATACTGTGTTAAACCTGATTAATACTCGTATGCAGTATAAAAGAGGTATAGCTAATGGCTTACCTGGTCTTGTTGCAATTCTATTATTTATTGGTTTTTTCGTGTTTTTTGAACCGATTTATAAAGTATTAGATTTTATCGGCTTAATAACATTGTTAGATAAAATGGGTATTATTACACCTGATCCATCAATTACGTTATGGAGATTAATTGGTGTTGTTTGTGCAGTTACAGTTATGTTATGGATAGCTATATTCCTATTAGGATTAATGTTTTCCTTTATTCCATTTGTAGGAACACTAGGAGTATATGTTATGTTTGCTTTACTTTACCCTATATACTCAATAATTAACTTATTTGTTGGTAGTCATACTAGCAAAGTAATGAAGCGAGCATATGAGGACTATCTATTCAAAAATGGTCGTAAAGTTGAGTATGAAGAAATACTAGAAAAAAACAATATACTACCTTATAAAAGAGCATTTTTCTACATTGGAGTAACGAAGGATAAAAAGTATTATCTAATTATGCCACGCCCCTATGCTTTATCTACCTATTCACATAAAGGAAGAAGATTTACAATTGACCACCATGTACAAAACGGTGTTGTAAGTTTTTATTTTCAATTGGCAAAAGACAAGACACAACCTATTGAAAATGTACCTATACAGGAAATTGAGTACTATATAGAAAATCGTTCACAGGATTTCGTTAAATTTTATGACCACTTTGTCAGATTTAATGGGATAGAATATACAAATTATATGTATGATACTAATAATAAGTATGAACAAGAAAAAGATAGATTGCTCAAAGAGTTGAACCGAGCGAATAACCCTAAACATGAGCAATATCCTAAGTTAGCATTGAAACTTAAGGCTGAATTAAAACGATTTGTTTTATATAAAGAAAATGGTTGGGAAGCTATTAAATGAGAGAAGATAATATACTGAAATTATTGAAAATAGCAGAAACACATAAGCAAGCATTTACAAGTGTAAGAAAGTGGAATGAATATGCAAAAGAGCACAACCTCCCTTCTTCTCGACAATTTATCCATGCATTTGAATCATGGAAAAATGCTAGAAAGGCAGTAGGCATTAAATCCAGTAGTATTAAATATGAAGGTAAGTATACAAAAAAAGAGCTTAAGGAAATCATTAATAAGCATTCTAAAGAATTCTCTTCTAAAGAAAACTGGTACGTCTACGCAAAAGAGAATGGGTTGCCTACTTACGAAACATTTGTAAAGTATTTTGAAAACTGGAATGAAGTACAGAAGCTAGCGGGATTTATTCCAAACAAGCTATCAAATGATGATTTGATAAAGATAGCCAAGAAGCATAAAGAATCATTCATATCCAAAAATAAGTGGAATGAGTATGCTAAGGAGCATAACTTACCATCAGCCATAACCTATATAAGAAGATTTGATTCATGGTCAAATATTTATGAAATAATACATCAACCAATAGAGAAAAAAAGAGACAGTTAGGATTATCCTTCTGTCCCTTTTTCTATTAATCCGATAATATCCCATACACTAGTAGTAATATATAGGCTTTCTGTACCTGTATGTTCATCATCGACAATCATTTTGAGTTCTAGTGGTATAACAATCTCGATATCGCTATACTTAAATACTGTCTCAACTTCTACAGTATTGTCCGCTATACTAGCTTTTTCTTTCAGAATACCAATGTCTTGTAATTTACCATTTCGAGAAATTTGGTTTGTCATTTCTTTAATTACTTCCGATTTATCAAAAGAATCTACCTTGAAAAGATCATCATTAAATTTTTCAATTTCAAAATTCTTATAGAAATTGTCATAATCGTTTGCTAGGATTGTTACCCCTAAGAATCTTATTGTATTTTCGGGTACCTGAAAGTATTCGACTATCTCCATTTGCTTTTCTGTAACACCGCTACCATGATGTAACTCTTCGCTAGTTTCTTCTTCATGTAACCAATCTAAATTTGCTTGAGTTTGAGTATTAATAATGGATTGGTACATTTCATCATCTTTTGAGATATTCATATAATTGGGTTCATTTTGAATTACAACTAGATAGATTATTACGGCTATCAAACCAACGCCCATAAATATAGAAAATCCTATTAATAAACGACTAAGTGACATTGTGGGCATGATTACCCCCTTTCCAGAGAAAAATTGATTATCATAATTTAATGTGTAATAGAGGGTCTACAGCTGACCTTTGACTTTCTCCTACTCTTACACTTGGATGAATCTCAAAGTGAAGATGAATTCCAGTTGAGTCTCCGGTTTTTCCCATTAGACCAATTACGTCTCCTTTTTTTACTTTGTCTCCCACTTTGAACTGTCTTGAGCCTTCTACCATATGCCAATAACATGTTGTCCATATTTTCCCATTGATGTTATGTTGAATGATAATCCGTTCTCCATATGTGCTTTTTCCATTTTTCCATTGATATTCAGAAACTGTGACTACTCCATCTGCAGCAGCATATATTGGAACGTTTTTTCCTCCACTTGCAATATCAATCCCTGAGTGTAATCTACCCCACCTCATACCAAATGGGGAAGATAATCTTCCGTTTGCTGGTTTCATAAACACACCATCTGAAGCAGGAGGTATATCGCCAGGTTTAATAGTTATAGGGCCACTCCCACCAGTATTACCACCACTGTTGCCATTAGAACCAGGTGACACCCCTAACCAAGATAGGTAACCTAGAGGTAATGAGGTAACTGCTTCATAACTTGATTCCATTAATTTCTTCTGCTCTAAATCAATATTGTAGGTATTTAGGATATTATCAAATACGGTAAAGTTATGTGATAGATTATCCGATATATGACGATATGTTTCTTTCCTCTGGCAAGTTTCAGTTTCTTTCTCAGATGTTTCCTTTTTTGTACAGGACCAAGTTGTCCATGATTTGCTATATTCTTTAGTTATGGTTCCGTTCCACGCATCAATTTTTGTTACAAGATTTACGGTTTCCTCTTTTGTTTCCTTACTTTCGTTACAAACTTTTATCTTTGGCGCTGGTGGCGGTGGCTCTGTTTCTTTTGGCGGTTCCGGTGGTTTAGGTTTGGATGGTGGTGGTTTAGGACTAGGGGGTGTAACTGGAACCCCAGGGTCTAATACTGGTCCCCCCCAACCAAATGCTAAAACCGAAACTTTATTGCTAACCTCAAAGAAAGTTGCTGAAACTCCGTTTACTTTCCAATTCGGTTGTTCTTCCCAAGTACATACATTCTTTGTAATCTCAACCTTTACAGGAAAACTTTCAGAATGGGATTTTGGTTTTAAATCTTTAATTATTTGATCAACCTTTTTCTTAGCATCACTTACATTTATGTCAGCCATACCTATCATTAATGGAAGCATCGAGCTTATTAAATCTGAGGTAACTATATAAGGTTGTAAGCTACTATCGTATTTACCTTTTTCAGCATTTACTTTTGTAGCAATATAAGTCTGCACAGCTTTAATGTCGGGGTCAACATTATCTCCCCCTTTACCAGAAAAACCAATTGATAGAATACTATTTGCTAAGACAATAACTATAAGAATCGAACCAATAATTAATATGGCTGGTAAGCCAATAGTAGCTAGTAATGATAATAAAGCTTTAGCGCCAAGAGCAATAGCTTTTGCTACTGCTTTCATGGCAACTTTAGCAAGTTTCTTTAATGCTTTTTTTGCTACTTTTTTTGCTTGATTTTTAACTATCCTTTTGGCCTGATCTTTGATTATGGACTCTTTTTCATCATTTCCTTGCATTATCCATTCCCCACTAATGAGTAACGATTTGAATCTACTTTTTGTCGATTCGCATATCGTTTATTTAATTTAGACGGAACAAGAGAGTTTGGGTCGATATCAATTGTTGATACTTTTGTTGGGTTATCGTCATAATAAGCATCTTGTTTTACATTTACTGTTTTTACAATACGACGATTTACAACTTCATAATCTGAGTGTAATCTTTCACCAGGTTTAAGTGTTTCTTGACCTTTACTATATGGACTAACACGGAACTCTCTTCCAGTTGTACTGTCAGTTGTTACTAGATAGCTTCTATCACGTTCAACTACTAATCTAACTTGATTATTAGCGGAATTTGCAACGATAGAATCAATGTGATAGTTACCTTCATCAACAAATTGATTTTGTGGTGTATAAACAGGTTTTTCCTTAAATTGCGGTTTTACGACTACATTACTATGATTTCCTACTAATCTATTAGGATTAATTTGTGGTGCATTGGTGACAGGTATTCTTCCACCTGATGAATCTTCCATATACATATACTGTGTTGTAGGTACCATAGTTCTATCTTCACCGATAGTAAGATTTTGTTTTAATACTTGTCCTTGTTTCAGAGTACTATCTCCTGAACCATAACGTGAAACAACCTGCGTTTGACCATTTTTATCGGTCATTTGAACATAAGAACGGTCTTGTTCGACGATTAGTTGGACAGCACCATCAACTATTTGATCCTTACCAATAACAGGATTAAACTCTGTCTGAGCTTGTTGTTGGATTTCAACAATTTCTTTGGCTTGTTGCTGAGCTTGATTTAAGTAAGGACTCTTATTAGCAATCTTATTGGCCGTATTGATATATCCACTTGGACCTTTGATAACACCAGAGAGATAGGCACTACTATCTTGATACATCTTTTGGTTTTCAATTGGGTCTGTATATTGATGGTTTTTAAAATTATCAAAAGCTTGTTTGAAACTTCCGGCTACAGCACTACCACCAATTAATACTTTATTTTGTCCTTGTTTTATTAGATTCAACGGAGGAGCTAACTGAGGTCCATCATTTACTTGAAGTTCAGCGCTCTTCTCATTCGCACCTTGAACAAAACCTTGTGATAACCCTTGTACTGTTTGTCCTAATCGTGATTCAGATACTAAGTGAGCTACAGTACCAACTCCTGAATGTGTTACTAAACCTGAGCCAAATGCTTTTATGCTTGAACCACCAGCTTTTACTATTGCTTTTGGATTCATTTGTCTAATTTGATTTGGAACTTCAGTACGTGCATCATTGAAGTTCTGCTGATAAGCATTAGCTTCATGCTGTGTGTTCCATTGTTTTAATGCCTGGGCTTCATCATAGGCTGTAAAAGCTCTACCTTGTGATTCATAGGATTGTCTAGCGTCTGCAATGAAGTCTTGCTTTTGATCTTGAGTTCTTTGTACAGCTATTTGACTTGCTACAGCATCGACATTAACAGAGCCTTTATTTAAGAGATTACCACCATTTACATGACCTACTGAACGACTAGCTATCCCAGAGTTCTCAACTGAAACATTATTGTTAGCAGCGTGAGTTTCCCACATTTGTTCAATTTCTCCCTGAGAACGATTAGGGAACTGTTGTGTCATATTTGTAATAAAGCTTTGCTTTTGTTGTTCATCTAGTTTATTGGCAAAGTTGTCGGTGAATGCCTGTTTATCAACTAATGCACCAGATACAGAAGTACGGTCAAACTCACCAGCAATAGCTTGCATTTCTTTATATTTGGTTTTCACTTGTTTTTTCCAAGCGCGTTGAATTTCAACTTCACTCATTCCCGCATCTTTTGCTTCTTGATAGAAACTCTCTTTATTTGCACCTGCCCACTCTTTTGTAGCGGCATCAGCATTGTCGATTAATTTTCTATCAGTACCATCACTCATTCCTGTTGATTCTGCAACGGCTTGACTAGCTAATTGAAGGTTTTCATTATATTTGTTCTTCGCTTGTTTCCTAAAAGCTTTTGAACTCGTATGATTTTTCCAATCCTTCTCGATATCTTCATACGAACGAGATGGATCTTGTTCTACTGCATTTTTGAAAAATTGGTCTTTCTCTCCTTTAACCCATTCTTCAGTAGCTCCTTTAGCAGCATTTTGTACTAAATCATTGGCTTGAACATATTCTCCACCTTTATTCAATTTAGCTAATGATTTCTGAGCATCTTTTTTAAATGCCTTAAATTGATTTGATTTTTCTTGATCCCATAATTTGTCTATTTGTTCAGGTGTGTAATCAGGAAATTGATTTTTTAAGTGGTCTTTGAAGGCTTCTTCATTAGCTCCTGCCCACGCTTCAGTTTTATTTTGGGCGATTTTCTCAGCTAAATCCTCGTTAGTAGCACCTTTAAGAGCATCTACAGCATCTTTACCACTTCTTTTTAGAGTAGAACCTAAATGATAAGCAGCACTTCCCCCTACTCGTCCTACGACACCTCCAATTTCAGAACCGATTGTACTAGCAACGATTGCACCCGCTGGTCCCATCGGAGCACCAACAAATGTCCCACCAATTCCAGCAAGCATTTTTCCACCTTTTGAAGCAATTTCTCCCGCTCTGAGCATTTTACTAGCTCTTGATGTAGCACCACCATCAGTACCCGCTTTATCAGCGGGGCTAAGATTACCATTACCTTCCTCGCCTGTTTTGGCACCACTCATTCTATCTTTTAATCTTTCAGCTCCACCACGAAGTGTACTCATTACATCTTTACCATTCATTGCTCCTTTAACTGAGCCGTACACACCCGCTAATGCGGCCATGCCCATCATAGAGCCAGCTTTATGCATGGCACCTTGCATTTGTCCACCCATTTGAAATAAACCTTTGATTGCTTCACCTGTTGGGATAAAGATTATTAAAAGCATGAGCAACATGAAATTTGTGCCGATACTAACTTCCCCATCATCATTCATATAACTTGCGGATAAATATACCATCCAGTACAACATGGCATGAATACTCTGCACAAAAATTGTTCCGATTAATTCCTTGATCCAGTTTGCAGTAATAGATTTTGTATTTGGGAACATCCATAACACTATCATTATGGGTCCTAACACGAGTAGCATTTTTAAAGTTAAAGACCTCATAAAATAGTAGAACGAAGCCCAAATTGATAACCCTAAATTTACTAACATGATTAGGATTCCCGCTAAGATATTTGAATTATCAAATCCCTCTATAGTAGTTGGTATATTCCAAACTGCACCAGATGGAAGGGCACCCTTGAAGAATTTCACGATTGCATCATTGGCACTAAAGAGAAGATCGTAAAATGTGCCAAGCAAAGCAATACCGACAGCAACAACCATCCAGTCTTTTAAAAATCCAATTAATTGAGTACGACTAGCGGGATTATAACCTGCTGATGCGGTTTTTATTGCAGCATAGGCTACACCAGCTACAAGGAAAAAACCTGCAAGTACACTCATGGTAGCTGTACCAGGCCCGATGACTGCATTCATATCATTCTTAGTGAATGTAGAGTAAATAAGATTTGTATCTGTTCCGAATATACCTGTACCAAATATCCAATCTTTAAACCCTTTAATATCATTAAAAGGAGCAAATAAACTTCCAAAAATCGTTTTGAGTAAGGCTATAAAAGCGTCACCTATCCAACCCAACTATTCTTCACCTCCTAAATTGTTTGTCGTTCTTGCATTCTCTTTCTATCTAATCTTTCCTTAAGGAGAGCTTCATTTGATTCAATGTACATCATTTCGCCTTCGGAAGGGTCTGTACGCATCCAAATCCGATTATCACCAAATCTGACAATGCACTCTCCTTTTGCCGTATTAGAGAATATAGTGTTAATTTCCCCTTCAGCTAAGTCGAAGTGATCTCTAATCTTCTTCAAATCTATCGGGTTCTGTTGCATGAAGAAAATAGTAAATGTTGAAGTAACGATACCACGAGCTTTCTTATTTTCTAATAATCTAACAAAATCTTGAGATGCATACATTAGACCACAATTCCGTTTACGTGCTCTTCTCGCTACCTTTTCATAGAACGACACAGTGGCGTCATTATCGATAGATTGCCAGATTTCATCCGCGACAATATATTTCTTTATTTCAGCCTTTTCGATATTTTTCGCAAAATGCTCCCAGGCATAGTTGATTAATACGTGGTATGCAACTGGTTTTAGTAACCCTTCTTCCATACCACTGATATTGAAATTAACTAGCCTAGCAGATTCCAAGCTTTGTGTTACACCATGTCCTAATCTCGTTTGACCATCGAAAATCGGTTTAGAGCCTGTACGCAAAAATGGTTTGAGTGCTGCTAGTAATCTTTTGCAATCTTGGTCATTGCTATATTTTTCGTAAAGATACTCATAGATTTGTAGGAGTTCAGGCTCAGGCTTACGTACACGAGACTGGACTAATTCTCCATCTACCTCGGCCATTCCATCTTGAAATAGTGATGATGGATGTGAAGTAATGCCTAATACTTCTGTAAAAACATAAGTTATTGCTTCTTCTAAGAAGTTACGCTCAAATACGTTTAGTGCTTTATCTACACCACCACTAGAAACTAAAACGTTAAAGAAATCTAGTATTTCATTGATTTTTTCCTTAATTGGAACAAATCTTAAGTATTTCTTTCCATTTTTAGAGATAACTTCTTTTTGATCATCTTCTTCAAGTAAAGACAATTCATCATCGTCTACATCATCTAAAGGAATATCTGAATAGTTTATAGCACAAGGATTGATAACAATTCCTGATTCTTCATGGAGGTCAATATTTATACCTTGTAATCTATTAGTCAACCTTTTGAACTCACCTTCCGGATCTATTATGAGAAAGTGAGTGTTCGCTCCTGCAAGTTGCCTTCCTATCATTAGCTTCATTGCGACTGATTTACCACTTCCGCTTATCCCGAAGAAAGCCATATTATAGTTTGTTGGTCTAAATTCTTCATTACCAAATGTATTGATGAATTCTTTATGTCCTGTAATTCGATTGATACCGATAGGAACACCGCCATAATAACGACCAGCACCAGATATGAATGGGCTGAGAGTGGATAATGCTCGTCTATCTATGTTACGGAAAGTATCTTTTAATTGGTTTTCACCAACAGGCTGAGAAGATAGGAATCCTTTTTTTACACGACTCCATGCTGATGTTAAGCTGAAAAATTTATGCCCCATCTCATCCTGTAAATAGTTTGCAAGTGCTTCTAATTCTCTTTCTTCTTTTGCATACATGTTTCCTAATACAGAGACAAGAAACATATCATTTTCGGAAAACTGAATTTCCTCAACTAAAACTTCTGTATCGCCTATTTTTGTTCGTAAATCATTAATTTGATCCGTATTACCTCTCCTCATTTGCCAACTTAAGTTTGATTGGAATACGGTTAATTGTTTTTGTAAAGAACGAATGGCCTGTCCTTTTGGTAGTTTGTGTATATCAATCATCACGTCTACTTCGCCAGCGGAAAGTAAGGTATTAATCCAATTTGTTTGCAGTTTTCTAGGATAACCAGAACGTGGAATGTAAAAAGGTAAGAAATGTACTACCTTTCCTAATGTTTGTTTAATACGTCCTCTATCTTCCTTATCAATCGTAATTCCGTCAGGTGATATTAAATCCCATATTGTAGGTTTTAAATCGGATTGATATGCATTGACCTCTGTTGATTCAATGGACTCTTCACTTTGAACTCCCTTTTGGTTCTTCTTTTTCTTTGGAGCTCTCTCTTTTTTATCCAGCTTTGGTTGTTTCGACTTCTTCTTCAACATTTTCAATCATCTCCTTCACTAGCTCGATATGTACAAGGTCTTGATCTGCTGTACTATAAAGTGAGAAATTCTCATGTAAATCTATATCCTTAAACCTGTTATAAAGAGCTTTTTCACGATTGAACGTGTGATATAGCATTTCTTTAATACCTTCAGTAGTAAGAAGATTTACTTTAATATTTGCTTTATGAAGTGCATTCTTTGCTGTATTTAAATATCTAGAGGTCTCTTGGAAAGCTTTATTTGACATCTTATCTTCAAATTCTTCATCTGTATCAGCTACAATTTCTTTGGCATCTACCTTAAAAGGGAATAAAATGTATCTTCTTACGTCGTATCGTGGTGAATGTTCCTGCCACTTTTGTAATTCTTCAAGCATCGACATTCCATATTCATATGTGTTGTAAGGGAGGTCGTCATGCTGTAAGTTTCTTTTAATTTCATCCATTGGTTGAGTTAAATCGATGTAACGCGCCTGGAAGTAAAGACGAATAGGATATTCTAACTGAGCAGTCCAAGTTTCAAAAATTCGATCTATGTTCTCTTGCTCATGTGGTGACAAAAGAAAATAGTTTACTGGAATTACTTCTGCAACAAGTATGAATCGGTTATCGTTTAACCAAATCATATGGTCTTTTACATCAATCATATCTTGCAAAATATCATCAAATGAATTTGGCTCTTCTTCCTCATAGGAGGCGTTTTTATTTTTTTTCTTTGATTTCGATTTATTATTAGCTAGGGCTTTATTGCTTTTGGGTGATTTTTTCTTTTTATCTTTCCACGGTAAGATAGGCTCTTTAACAGCAATTTTGAAAATTACATATGCAACTATCCCAAAAACTAAAAAGTATATTAGCGTACCCATGTTTTATTTCAATTCCTCCATCCAGTCAGGGGTAGGTGCTTTTTTACTCCAAACACCTATTTGAGATTTAAACCCTATTTTTGTAAATAAATAGCTATCATAGTACATTTGATATTTCTTATTTCTTAGGAAACCTAGTACACCTATAACCGCAAGAACAGGCATAGCGGAAACAAGAGTAACAATAACTCCTACAACGAAGTTGAACTTGATTAAATATGAGAATAATGAGGGAATGTAGCTAGATAGAATAGCAAATGCTGCAACTAAATATATTAGTTGTCTCATCGAAACAATCCCTAATACTACTTTTTGTTCAGATACAGTATCCTCTGGTACGGTTACTTTTCTCAATATACGGATTCTCCTTTCAATGGTTTTATTTAAAACAATACCCCTCATGGATGAGGGGCATCTTTGTATTTAAATTAAGGAGTTTGATTCTTTAAATGGCTTTACTATAATCCAGATAGGAATCCAGCAATTTTATACGTGTTCATAAGTGCGTATCCACCAAGTAATGCAAAGGCTAAGAATACCATACCGCCTGTTCTTCTCTGAGGATTTGAACCACTACCGGCTAACATTATTGCACCTACAGCAATACAACCGATAACCCAGAATGAACCTACGAAAATGATAATCCAAACAAGTCCTCCCGCTGTTTTCTGAATTTCAGACGTATTTACACCTGCTGGTGCAGTAGGGTTGGAACTAATTGCTTTTTTGAACGCATCACTTGCTTCTACTGATACTGGTTCAACTGCTCCAAAGGCAAATAAAGCTACACAAACCACCATTGCTATCATAACTATATTTTTTATGTTGAAATTTTTCTTCATTACCTCACCTCCTTCCAAAACGAAAAAATCCCCTGCATTCAATTCTAAGAAAGAGACTACTAGTATCTCTTAACTTGAATTGCATGCAGGGGATTCCTGTTAAGCAATTTGCCATATTTTGTTTGATTTAATGATTACATATATAAATATAAATCAACTTTATAAGAATTGCAACAAGAATATAAATTGCGATTTTAATGGTTTCCATGTATGATAATTATATAGTTTCTTATTATTTTCTTTTTGTTTTAGCGTTTTTTTCGCTAAGTGGTGCACAACAATTTTTACAGTCTATTGGACTGATTTCTATGGACACGTATGTCCGTACTAATCTTCTGATAGGCTGTTTTTTTTGTGCCTAAAAAGAGAATGTAAGGATTTATAACTAATTAAACAGGAGGTTTATTTATGCAGCAGTTTGTATTAGTAAAAGTATTCGGTTTGTGTGTCGAGGATGTAGAAATTCATAATTCAATGCCAGAAGCACAAAAGGCTTTTGAAAAATTCACTGGTGTAAATTATGAATACTTTCAAGCTAACAAACAAGAATTGTTTGAACGTGATTGGGATTACGAGCAAACAAACATTTTTGCAGTAAACAATAATCTATCGGAGGGTGAAGAAAATGATTAATCAAAAAAATGAATTCGAGGTTTGGCAAGAACATAGCATTATTTTAGTTGGAGATGAATATTTAGTACGAGAATGGATTGAAGCTTCGTTAGAAGAAACAGACTTAGGATTTATGCCAATCCTTCAAGAATATGTTGATGAAGAAACAGGAAACTTTACTGTCTACGTTCATTCTGATACGTATGAAGAAGGTTTTGTTTCAGAAGCAGATATTCAACGTATGGAATCATTAGGAATTGAACTTGATAAGGATGAAGAAACTCATGCTAATATTATGAAATACTTAAATATCAGCGTGATTAATGCTAGAAACCCTTTTGGAGTGTACAAAGCCGAACTAACAGATGAAGATAAGCAACCTACTGGTGAAGAAATTACATTCTGTTGTTCAACAGTACGTGAAGTGTCTCTTCGTAATGAAATTGAATCTGGCGATCTTCTTATTAAGAAGGACTCTATGAAACGAATCTTCAGCACGCAAGACCGCAATGAAGCTCGTTCAATGGCTACGGAGTTCTAAGATGAGTGAGTGGCTATTAAAACATATGGGTTCTTGAAAGTGAGAGATTGGGTGCTCTTTATTTCAGCCTATCTATTCTATTAGTAGGTGTTATATGGCTTATAGTAGAACGGTTGAGAAAAAAGTAAAGATATTTGTAAAAAAAATCAATGAGTGTAAAGACAGTTATCTTTTTGATAACTGTCTTATTTAATTTAAGGAGGAATTATTGATGGGTCAGTTAGCATTTGCTATTGAAGAAGAAGTTGATTCTATCCCCTGTTCACGAACAGAAAGCGGGAAAAGAGTGTATGAGAAATGGAGAATGCTTGAAAAGTTGGAGAGTATGCAAGGTCAAACTTTTCTATTCTTTACTAATGATCAGATGGTTCAAGTTCCGATTTTAATAGGAGATATGTATTTTTCTTCGCCCTCTATCAACAACAAATGTGTTGATATATTTAAAATAGAGCATGAACAAACAGGGAGTTTACTTCATTTCTCAAATATATTAGAGTGTCTTATTGAAAATGATGATAACCAACTTTCTTTTGAATATTGGAAACGTGATTGGTCTACAGTGAATAAAAAAGGTAAGAATCGAACACACCCAATTATTCAGCATATACCTTCTCAATTTTATTTAGAGAAAGAGAACTATATGTTAGAAAAAGTTCATTTTCCTAAGTTAATTTCTGAGGAAGATGTTGTATATCATCCAGTGGACCTACAAGGGTTAGTTGGTTTTACTTTTAAGGCAGAAATCCATTTTCCGAGTGATGATATGCTTTGGAAAATTAAAACACTTCCCTTCACAATTTCGAGTATATCTAAAACGGGTACTACCCTGACTGTATTAGGTACAAATGATGTTTGTATACAATTTCCTGGCTTTGTAAATGCTCGATTGTCTACAAACCACGTAATGTTGGGTGGCCGTAGTAATGATAATCGATATTACGGAATAAAGTTAGAAGGGTAAGGTGTGTTCTGTGGACCAATTATGTATGGAATTATTAGTCGATATGCCAATAACAACAATCAATGTACCCCCTACTAAAATTAAGGGAAGTATAAATGTCTATCAAGAATCAGATTTAGTCCAGTATTTTCAAGAGCTTTCTAAAACAAGTGATAGTACCGCTGTTATTACTTATGAAGATCATATCCTTTCGTGTAAATTGCCAATAAAGTTTGGTGAAGTCTTATACGTTACTAATTTCAAAGGTGAAAAAGAACTTAGGAACACAAAATCTTTGAATTTTAAACATGAAGGGAAACTAGAGTTGCTGGAAGAAGGTAACAATTTGCGTTTTGATGTGGGGCTTACTTCTAGGCTGCGTAGACACCAAACTCATTTTCCAACTAGATGTAAATCACAAATTGAAAGAAGGTTTGTTGAAGATAGATATTTAGCTTTTCCTCAACTTGACCGCCATCAAAATGCAGAATCGTTAAAAGAACAATTGATTGGAACTACCCCTATTCTTCGATTTCACATGATGAATGACCTTTTTTACGAAATTAAAAGTATGCCATTTTTAATTACAAATGTGGTATGGAAAGAAGGTCATTTGCGAATTGAAGGAAAGGAAGATTGGTTCCTAGAAGTGAGAGGGTTCAAAGGTATTAGACCTAACAATTATTATTTCATTCATTTATTTGATGTGTGGGATAGTCGCTTTGGTTTTGCCTATACATTTGAAATGCTAGATAACCGAAAATTCTAGGGGGGATGTTACTATGAAGAGTTTTTTAGATACAAGTGTGATATTAGACCATCCAGAAGTTATTACTGCTGATGGACTTATATTGGATGGAGTAAAATATGATTTTCTAAGACAAAATCATGGAGTGATTAGAGGAGAATTCGATAATCTTTTTTGTCGAACATTCAGAAACAAAACAGAACGACACAATATTTCTATCTATTACACAGAAGAAGATTGTGCAATTCAATATGTAGAAACTGGATACAGTTTAAAGTAATTATATAAGTAAATTTCAAAGAATCATTGGGAGGAATTATAAATGGTTGAAAAAACATTGCCAGTACTATCTTTCGATAATACCAAAGACGTTAGGGATTTCATTCATAAAAATGAATCAAGTTTGTATAGTGGTAAAAATGAAGATGGTGAAAAAGTAGCTGTTATGTTAGAACAATGCGTAGGATTGGAAATAATCACCTACCAGAATAATGGGTGGATACGTGAAACAAGTTATAATAACAACGGAATTTTAGAACTTGACACATACAAAGGTCGTTGGAATAAATAATATTTGAAGGAGGGGAAACCTCTTTACTGCTATTGGGTAAAGGGGTTCTCCCCTACCCTATTCAGTAAAGAGTCATATGAAGGAATTAATAGATGAATTACGAGAGTTGTATTTACAGGATAAAAGGGAGTTTATTGTCACATTTTCGGGAGGAAAAGATAGCTCACTCGTTTTACATCTTACCTGGGAGATGTTGAGAAGTTTAGATCCTTCTCAATATTGGAAAAAGGTACATGTAATAATGTCAGATACAATGGCCGAAACACCTGAAATGTCTGCATATATGAGAAGGAGTATTGCTAAAGTGCAGTCTTCGGCGGATTCAGAGGGACTTCCAATCGTGGCACATTTAGTGCAACCCGCTATGAAGGAAAGATTTTTCTATAACACATTAGGAAAGGGCCTTTTGGTTCCTCCTGTTAAGAAGAAAATGCGCTGGTGTACGGATCGAATGAAGAACATCCCAATCACCCGAAAAATTAGAGAAATCCTTGCAAAAGCAGATATAAGTGAGTTATTTCATCTTGATAGTTTAGCTATTATGCTTTTAGGGACTCGATTAGATGAAAGCCACGCTAGAGCTGCAAGTATGCGAAAATGGGAAACAGAAGGTAAATTTTCTAATCATAATACCTTTAAAGAAATTAAATGCTTTTCGCCTATTAAATATGTTACCAATGATGAAATTTGGCTTTCTCTCCCTCCTGTTTTTGGATGGGGCACCACTTTAGAAGAACTCTCCATTCAGTACGGAGAAAACTTTTTAGAATGTGGTGTAAAAACGGATGGTCAAGGTGACACCTGTGGTGGAAATGCGAGAAACGGATGTTGGCTTTGTCCCGTTTTGGGATACAAGAAAGATAAAATGCTTCAAAATCTTATATCAGAAGGCCATGTAGACTTGCGATATTTGCAGGACTGGAAAGATGAACTTATCCTTATGCGAAATGATGTACGCTATCGAGAGTTTGAACGTAAGCAATGGCAGCGTCAAATGAAAAAACGATTAGAGCAGGCACAAGCAGAGGTAAATCAAACTTCCCTATTCGATATGATACCTTCTGCATTAGATTATGAGGAACAAAAAGCATTGAGTGACGAGCATCATTATTACACATATGACCGAGCAAATGATGATACGTATGATCCAGGTGGATTAAATATTGCAGGTCGTAAAATGATGTTAGAAAAGCTGTTATATATTCAAGAAGTGACAGGTTATCCCCTTATTGAACAAGATGAAATCGAAGCTATCATTCAAGTTTGGCAAGATGAAGGATATTCCTATCGCATTGAAGATATTAAGCCAATCAATCATGTGTATGATGGAGCTTTGGTTCTAAACAAAACGGGTTCCGTTAATGAGAAGGAAACTACTACAACTTCACCTCTCTACTATGTACATCAGGATATTGATATGGGGAGAGATGAACTAGTACAGTATATCAATAAGAGAAAACTTGCTACTGGTGAATCATATTATTACTATACTACCCATTGTGATATGGGTGAGGATGAAAAATTTGTATGGAATCAAGCCATTTTCATAGTTTGTAGGCCGGATATTTCCACTCCGTTAGAAGCTAGGAAAGTCATAGAAAAGTGGTTATATTCAGAGGAAAATAAAGTAGAAGATGGTTTCGATTACCCTTCATTTTGGAAAGATTTTGCCGAGAGAACACGAAGGGATTTCATTGAGTTAGAGAGCTTTTTAGAGGAAAATTCAGACTCTCTTTCCGATAATGAGTTGTATGAGTTAAATAATCGGTTAAAACATATGAGTAAGACCTTAGCAACAATAAAAATAGACTAAACAATAGAAAGAGACTGACAACCTTCACAGGTCATAAGTCTCTTTTTTTAATGAAACAACCATGATAGATATACTAAGTATTATAACTTTGCTTTCTTCTCTATAGGCTTAAAAATAACTGAACTAATATAAAGAACAAAAATTATCTGATAAACAAATACATTTATGTACTTATTAATAATTTCAATTAAGGTGGTTGTATTTTTAAAACTGGCTTTTACCTAATTAAGTTTCCCTTAGTTAAGTTCCTTAAAAAAATAACCTTCCTTCTCTTTTATGAAGACTAATTCCCAATCTTTTGTTTCACCCTCAACATTTTCCCAAGAGACAACAATAATATTTGAATCAGATTCATGTTCTTCAAAGGTAATATCCTTCAACTTTTTATCGACAAGACCCTGTTCATTCGCTTTTTCAATCATGTATTGCGGTGGAAAGCTTAAAGGATTTGAGTGATTAATTTCTGCATTCAATTCACTATCCCCCTCAACCATACTTTTCATAAATGTTTCAGCAGCATCCATTGGTGAATCATTCTTTACTCCTCCGCAAGCTGTTAGCATAAGTACAATTGCTACTCCCATTAAAATCATAATTGTTTTCTTCATTTTAATTCTCTCCCTTTGGATTAATTTTAAATTGATATTTAGAAAAATATGCTGTTTTATTAACTTTTTAGATAATCCCCCTCATTCCGTAAAAAAGAGCCCTCCACTAAAATAAACACTATTACAGTGTCTTTAGTGGGGGGCTCCCATTCTCATTTATATAATTTTAGCTTACCTGTTATTTCCTTTTGTTTCAATACATTTTATTTGATTAGTAAAATAAAAACGCTGACTACACGAAATGGCTAGCCAGCGTTTAAATATTAATGTTCAAAGCAACTCCCAATAGTTTAATGCAAAGCGCTAAGATCAAATTTATCCATTGTATCATTCATTCTATGTTGAAAATCGAGATTTTGTGGTTTGTTAGAGAGGTTATAACTATTTACCATCGTTACATAAAGTTTAGCCATTTCAGCTGAAACATCATAGTTATTTTCCTCTACCAGTGGTCTCATATGTGCAAAATACTTTGATTTCATACTCTTAGCAAAGTCCGAAACCTCTTTATTCGATTCTTTTTCTAATCGTGATAGTGCCTTTGCAAGATTAAACCTTAAATTATTAAGGTTTGTATCATGCTTTGACATAGTAGATAATGTGTTAAATGTGTCCTCAGATGTTAATGCTAAGAATCCACAAAGATTTCTAACTCTTCGATTTGATTTACTAAGTTCAAGAACTTTATCGAACTTTACATTTTGTTCACCAGTAAGATGCTCTGCCCAACTTTGCAACACGCTTTTATATAATTGTTGGTCCATTTTTTACACCTACTTTTATTTAATAATTTCTTGCTTGTCCGCTATTTTCTTTAGTATATCATCAAGTGACGTAAAATTCACCCTCGAACCTATACGCAAATCAGCAAATTCATTATACGTGTCCTCAATATACTGAAGGTCAATATCGCCATCAAATATGCCTGATTCTATTAAGTCTGCTTCATCTCCATCTGTACCTCTTGTTGAGAATAACTTAGATAGAATGAGATCTTCTTTAGATGCGATACGTACTTCCAAGCAATCCGTTGATAATATTATTTTAGAACGCGGATAAAAATCCTCAAAAACTGGAGCTGACATTACCCCTTGCATTCTATTATTTACTCCATGTTCATTTATTATACTTTCAACTTCTTTGGCTGATATTGTTTCAAGATAATAGCAATCTATATCACTGGTTACCCTATAATTTGTATATAGCAATAGAGCTGTGCCACCAAAGATAATAAAACTAAACTTATCTTCAAACCCTAATTTTTCTTTTAAAATCTCTAATTCTGCATTCAAAGAACTTATTCTCTTTATTACATCGTTCGGTGTTTTTAAAATGCCTGTATTGATATAATTGGCCATATTTTTATTCCCCCTAAACTCTATTAATAGTTTAATATACTTTTACCTATAAAAAAAAGAAGAAAGCATGGTACTTTCCTCTTTCAAAGTTTGTTGAATTACATTAAAGTTGGTAAATAAGAAGGTAAAATTATTAAAACAATCTTTTAAACTCAGGAATTCGACCAGAGATCATTAGATCGTCTATTCCCTTATACTTTTCATCCCAACCGACATAACTCCCTGTTAAGCCCATTTTCTTAAGTTCTAATGCACATTCTTTTAAATGCGCTAAAACAATCGGATTACTAGCTACGTCAGCATCAAAACATAAGTTTACATGCTGCACTCCCATTCTCTTAAGTATAGGAATAGCTAGTCTCCATGAGCCAACACCTGGTAAAGCTAAAAACACTTCCCCAATGTCCAGAATTTCTAATGGATCATAGAGTCTTTCAATCAAATCGGTTGCAATGTCACACTTTAAAGGACCTTCACCAAGCCAAACAGTACGACTTTTTAAGGTTTGTCCAACTTTCCAGTCCTTTAACATTCGTGAAGGTACAGCTACATGTACAGGTAGTGGGTTTTCTTCATCACCAGCACTTGTTCCATTTTGGTCATTTGCTGATGATAACCAGTAATAACGATTACCCTTCTTTACCTTTACCCAACCTAATAAATCATTGTTATGGTAAATTGTTTGAAAATCACCCATTGGGAATTCTTTTTCTATGATGATTTCTCCTTCAAATGATACTTGAACGAGATTCGGTTGTTTAATGATTCTAGCTTGTAATCCATCTTTTCTTCTCTTTACGATTGCTACATTAGGAGGATTATCGATTCTGTATTGAAAACCAACTATTTGATTATTTTCGTTACGGAATGGAATAAGAATCCCTTCTTGTCCTTTAATACTCCAAAATTCACCATATTTCCCGTTCATCTTAAAGAATCCTGGTACACCCGCGAAATCGTCAATGCCTAAATCATTTGATATAAATTTTGTGATAGTCCACGGTTTTTCTGGAAAGGATTTATACCTTCTAAGGTCAATTTGTCCTTTTGATAATCCACGTTTTGGATCTAATAAATGTTTTTCGTGGCTATCTGAAAGTGATAAAAAATTTATCATAGAACGAAAAATCTTATCAAGATTCGAATTTTGTAACTTCTTTTCTCCTATATGAACAGGTATTTTAGAAGTATCTATCTTACGAATCTTTTCACCTTTTAAAAAGTGCATATAGCCCGGTACAGCTGAGTTTTTTGCGAATGGTCTATCTGATTCTTTACGAATACAGACTACTAAATCGCCATCCTTATGTACCATACAACCACCTACAGAATTACAGATAGGGCAAGTCTCACGATAGTACTCAAAAAAGACTACTTCTCCTGTTTCCTTATTTCTAATTTTTGTCGGTCGTAATGTTCGTACATTAGACATGTTCTACACCCTTTCGAATTGATTTTTTAGAAATAAAAAAAGACGAGCCTTCAGAACGATTATTACGCAGGTATCCCTACATACATCGAACCGAAAGTTCGTCTTGTTATTAACTACAAACCCTGCTAATAGCAGTAAATACAAAAAAGAAAAAATGAAATAACTATAATCTTAGTGTAGCATATTTCGATTGAATTTGAATATACTTACCCATTAATCATATTTTTCTCATAGTATCTATTAGCTTTTCTAGATTTGAATATGTAGTTTAATAGTTTATCACGAAATGTTTCTTCTCCTTGTAGCCTTTCTAACATTTCCTTTCCAACAAGAGCTTCGGTTAATCCGATATAGTGATCATGTAATTTGTAGAGTACTTCTCTTTGTGTAATTAGGGGTTCATCATCATAGTTGTTTTGTTGAATTTCCCTGTAGAGATTAGGTATCGTTCCTATTAATGGAATTTCCAATCGTTCACTTAGGGCCTTTGAGTAATCTTCCTTCATTGGTGAAATAAATACTAATTTACAAGGTATATTTTTAAGTATTAGGTGTTGGTGGATGTATTTTTTCCAAGTCTGCATAGTCAGGACTGAATTATCGCTCACAATCCAAACTTCATCTACTGTTCTTAAAGTTTCTAATGTATAAGACTCAAACTTCCCTGTTGGTAAGTCAATAAATAATAGCTCGTAGAATCGTAACATTTTTGAGAAGTTATCAACCATTAAGGTTGGCCACGAAAATTCATGATCCTGTAAGTCAAACGGGAACCACGCTACTCCTTTGTAATTCCAAATAGTATCTTGAGCATCAGTATTTATATTTGATAAATATTGACCAGGTGAAATCCAATTATGAGGAATTGTTTTACTATACCTTTCCAAAATCTCTTTATGTGATTGATTGGTCGTTATCCCTTCTAAAACAGCTATTTGAATGCGAAAACTCGATAGAAACATAGCATAATTCATTACAAGACTTGTTACACCACATCGAATAGGTGACCAAAAAGCTACTGTTTTTTGATCTTTTAATTGATATTTACTCGCAGGAAAGTAATGAGCTTGTTTTAGGTCAAACATTTTCTTCTCGAAATACTCTTGAGTATAGGACGATTTATCATTTTTATTATTTGGTATGATGTGTATTTTAGGTTTCTCTTCTACCTTTGGCTTTTGTTCTTTAACAACTTGATTCGTGTTGTTTGGAATATTTTCTCTTGGAGCATGATTTGGAGTTTCAGCTGAACCTTTTATTTGGCTTTTAATCCAGTTATTAAAGCGAATATCTTTATAATTGGTAAATGTATTAATAGGTCTTACCTTTGGGCTGACAAAGTTCCCTCCTGTTTGGGTTAAATAGAGTGCTAATTCAATATTTGGAAAAATATCAAGTAGATCGTTATCAATCCATTCTTTTGAAGCTGAAATTTCGTCAACGATTAACAATGAATACCCTTCTCTTTTTTCTTCTTGTATAGAGACTGATAGTACAGATAAGTTTGTAGACTCAGTAACGGTTATTTCATCATTAGTTATGTTGTGTGATTTTAGAATACTGAGTATTGTTTGTCTTTCGTCTTCGTTATGCAAACTTATAAAAACTGACATCTACTTCAATTCCTTTACATAAAGTGAATACTTATATTTTAGAAAATCCTCAATTTTACCTCTAAATTTGGAACTAATAGGTACTCTATAATTTTCAATATCTGATAAATAGTTTTTAGAAACTCCTATTTCCTCAGAAAATTGAAACTGAGAGAGTCCACAACGCTTTCGAATAATAATTAGTGCTTCTACGTCACTATCAATTTGTATACCATTTAACATATATATCTCTTCTTTCTTTAAGGATATTATCTTTTAAACGTAAAAACCCCGCTCAAACACACTTATGGTAACAAAGTGTAAATGAGCGGGGTTCGCTTTAGTAAGATTTATGAAGTTATGAGAATTATATCACAACTATCCTTTATTGACTATATGAAGAAATTACTCCCTTTTTATATTGTATAGATAATTTCTAAAAGGTATAATGAATATATAAGTTTTTCATTTTTCTCTTTTTGTATTGTGCTTTTAATGCACTTGTTTACGTAATAATTTTAGACCTATTGGGTCGAATTCGTTAATACACATTATTTGTGTAAATTTATGAATCGATCTCAATAGGTCTTTTTGCGTTTATTGGGAGAATGGGAAACTTATGAAAAAATCAATTCTAAGAAATAGAAAGGGTGTGTAAGTACATGACTAATATTGTCTGTACGGAACAAAAAGAAATTATGGAAAAGCTGCAAGCTCCTTTTGAGTCTCATGATGTTGAATGGAGAGTGCAAAGGTCTGTTTCTAATGGTACCAAAGTTGTAGTAAATGCCTACATCACGAATCGAGCTATTATGAATCGCCTTGATGAAGTGTTTGGCTATGGTAACTGGAAAAATGAATTTACGCACATTGGAAATATGGGTGTTAAATGCAGAATTTCAGTTAAAGTTGGTGACGAATGGGTTTACAAGGAGGATGGAGTGGAATTCAAAGTTAGTAGCGATAACGAGAAGATTGATCCTATTAAAACTGCTTATTCCAATGCAATGAAACGTTGTGGAGTGCAGCTTGGGATTGGTCGTTATCTTTATGACCTAAACGATGTGATTGTTCCCCTCCAGGAAAGAGGACAAAATTACCACAAGAGTAAGTATTGGAATAATCCACAATTACCTGCTTGGGCATTGCCTAAAAATAGTGGCAATTCCTCTAATAACGGAAATCCTAACAATCAAGCATCTAACAACGGGCAAAATTCTTCTGGCAATAACGGACCTAATCCTAAACAAGAAGCTTTTAGAATTATTCGAGAACGCGAGGAACTTTGCGGTTTGAGTAAGGATAAAGATTTAGCTTTTCGCTTGTTTAAAAAGGTGAATCCTGAAACAAAAGCTCTAAAATACACAGGGATTACCGGTTATGCTAGTAATGATGAATTGAAAGAGTATTGCAAGGTATTAAAACCTGTTTCTGTATTAGTTGAAATGGGCCGTAAATATGGTTATTCTGATGAACAAATTGTTGCTACAATGGCAAGAATTAAATCAGAACCGACTATTAAAAACCTGCATAATCTATTCTTTAATCTCACAGAGGTAGATATTAATGCCTTTAGAGATATGGCAATAGCAAATAAACAATCAGCATAAAAACGCATGGGTGGTAAAGCACAAAGGGAGTTATAGTACTCTTTTTGTGCTTTTTTGTTTCTAAAACAATAAATAATCAATTCTAGGAGGATGTAAAAATGAAATTAACATTACCAATTCAAACTTTAAAGGACGCATTACAAAAGGTATCTAAGGGTATTCCAAAGTCTTCAAGCCTACCAATTTTAAACGGGATTCATGCTGTTGTTGACAAAGATTCGGATGATGCAATTATCCTCACAACTTCGGATTCTTCTAATACATTTCAAGTCTGTATCAAAAAAACAGAAGATATTGAGATTATCAGCAATGGAGCGCAAGTATGGTCTCCCAAAATGACTGATATAATTTCAAAGCTGTCCGGTGAAACTGTCACAATTGAAGGAAATGATAGATATCATTCCAAAATTAAAGCAGGTAAATCGGTATTTGAATTGGCTGGAGCAGATCCAGAAGAATATCCAAAGTTTCCTAAATTAGATTCTGAACACAGCATTAAAATGCCTTTCAGTGAGTTCCAGGGACTAATTAATAAAACAGCTTTTGCAGCAGCAAAGACAGACACTCGACCAATTCTTAAGGCTGTATTATGGGATATTTCTACCGAGGGATTAATCGTCACATCAACTGACTCCCATAGAATGGGTAGAGTCTACAAGAAAGGTGCATATGGTTTTGAAGGGAAATTTCCTGTCGAAGCAAAGGAATTAAAAGAAAAAATAACAAAAGTTTTTGGTGATGGAGATGTAGAAATTTTTGTAAGTGGAACTCAATTCTGTATTAAAGACAAACATGTTACGGTATTTACTCGCTTATTAGAGGGTAATTATCCTGATGTTTCGAGATTGATACCAAATGAGTTCTCAACTCAACTAACTTTAAATCGAAAAGAGCTAGTTGAATCCTTACAACGTATGATGTTACTGGTTAACTCAGAAGGAAAGAGCGCAGTAACGATGGAACCAAGTGGGATGGGAATTCTACTTAAATCAACCACTGTTGACATTGGGAGTGTACAAGAAGAACTTTTTTACTCTGAGTTAGATGGAGATGAATTCCAAAAGATTGCATTTAGTCCAAAGTATCTACAAGAAGCGGTGCAAGCAATGGAAAGCGATGAAGTAACCTTCTGTTTACAAGGCCCAATGAAGCCATTCCTTGTTGTTCCTAAAGACAGTGAGGAAAATAAACAATTACGAGAGGTACAGTTAATCTTGCCTGTTAGAACATATTAAGCGAGAAAAATAATAATTTAAAGAAGGATGCGGACTCCCCTTTTCTTCTTTTCTATTAGGAGGAAATATCTTGAGCGGATTTAATAAAAAAAGGTTTTTAGATAGCCTAAAGCCTTATAAAAAAATCGATAAATCCCCTCCAACCGAGGGATTTATGTATGTGTTTGATATCATCATGAGTCCACCATATGTAAAGGATATTGATTTTGATAAGTTCACATTAGATGAACTGTATCAAGCTACACAACACTTTCATAATGTGGTGGTTGAAGATGAAGAAGAATTTGCTACTCAAAATGCGGGTGAACCTTTTTATGAAACGTTTCGGATGTATGACGTTTTCAATAGATTTTCGGTAAATCCATTTAAAACCTATGAAGCAGATGATGATTTTATTTAGGAATCAAGGAGGTTACTTTCATGGATGATAAACTCCCTCACTTTTCTCACTTAGATAGTGAAACAATGGGATATATGAGTAATTCAATCGAAAATCTTATCGCATTAAAGGTGCTTCATGATGCTGGATATAGCCTAAACGTAGACCAATACGATTTAATCATTTATGGTGATGATCCTTCAGGTGAAATATTTGAAAAGGGCCTGATTGCGTTATTTGATTGTACGGACTCGGAGATTCTGAATATTATGGATGATGAAAAAAACTTATCAGAATTTCAGTACAAAGATTCTTGTCCAGAGCGTGTTCTTAAATTGCGAAGTAGATTAATTGAAAGATGTTTCGAATACCTATCAGATAAATTGCTACAAAAATATGAAAAATATCCTGGTATTGAAGATGGTATTAGTTATCTTCATTTTAACAAGGAGACATTAACCCTTGATATCGGATATGACATGGTATTTCCAGTCGGAACTATGATTTCATGTTTTCTAGGTTTGAAAAATAACTTAAATAAGGTAATTGATAATCTGATGTCTACTAATCAAAAGAATGAAGAAAGGATGGTATCTTAATGCCAATTCGTATAGAAATATCGGATGAAATTAGCCATTTCTCTGATTATGTCACAGTAAAAGAACTGTCCAGTGATGGTACTGTTATTAATTCTGAATTCTCTATGACGATTGATCAACTTATTGTTCTTTTGCAAAGGGAAAAATTCAGTATTGATGATGAGCCTGAAAAAGTAATTGAAACACCTATTCTCCCCCCTTCTGTTATTAAGCATGTAATGGTGGATAGAAAAGAAGGCACTCAAGACTTTTTCCTTCATGTTCCTAAAAAGAGATGGGATGTTACATATGAAGGAAAACGATATTTTGATGTGGGTTTTCCTCGAATGGTGTTTAGAGTAAGAATTAAGGGAAACCACTTTTTAACAGCTAACGTCGTTGCGTTGTTAGAGAATGAGTCTCTTTCAGATGATATGAGGGTCTATAAATTTCCATTTGGAAATGTTCAATCTTCAACTATCTGTATGGGTGCAAATGCCTTTCCCTCATTAAAGAGCATTAATGATTTAGAAAGGTTTCCCGCTTATTTTGCTGCTCTTCCTTTTTCAAGTGACTGGTACGTAAATCGTAATAAAGCAGGTATGGGTGGGCAAGATGAGATGTTTGAAGAATTGCAAGGCAAAGACTTTCCTGATGAATGGTTATCTTCTAAGGAAGTTACATTTGCTTATCAATTTAAATACTAATCTATGAATGTATAAAATTATAAATTTATTATCAGGAGGAATTTAAAAATGGCTGTAGATCAAATGAATATTTTATCACTATTAGGTATGGATGACGATGTAGTAGAGGTTTCTGCAAAGGAGAAAGCAAAGAAAACCGAAAGCAACAAGAAAACTGCTCCTGCAGCAAATAATAACTCTAACAATAAAAATCAAGGTGATAAGCTGGAGGTAAATACTGAAACAATTATTCGTCATGAAGGTATTAATATTCCTATTACTGCTTATTTCTCAGAGCAAGAGCTTACTGAAGGTATCCTTAAGGATGATGGCAAACCTACTCCTATCACAGAGGAAGATATTCGTGAACGAATGGAAACTCAAGTAGTTTTTATTGGAGAGGAATCTGTACCTTTTGGTCCCTGTATTGAGCTTTTACCAGATTATACAGTCGTGGTATTCAGTAAGAAAAAGAATATGGTTATGGCTATTCCTTCTGCTCGTAAGAAGGGTGCTTCAACCAGTGTATGTAGAAAGAATGAAGTTACAGCTCCGGCTGTAGCTTCTTTTTTACATGAAAAAATTCCGTTTTCTATATTATTAGAATTCATGAAAGTGGCCTATCATTATGCAAAATATAACATGGAAGTACATGGTGATATTTTTTGGAATGTTGAAGAACAGAAGTATGAACTTATTATTCCCGAACAAAAAGTTACTCGTGTTAATTGCTATGATTTTGTACATGATTGTATGGAAATAATGGAAAGAGATCTTGTGAAAAAGTGTGAGATTCATTCACATCATTTTATGCAAACATTCCCTTCTCCTACAGATGATGCAGATGAAAAACGGGAAAAATTAGTGTACTGTATTATCGGGGATTTTGGTAATCCTTTATACCCTAATTTGTATACTAGAACATATAAGGATGGAGAATATATCACACTAGATTCTAAGGATGTTTTTTATGTGGATATGGACCTTTCAGTAAGTATGGATGCACTTAACAATGTAAAAGAAGGCTTGCCTTATGATTTACCTCAGGTGCATATTAATGGACCGGGTAATATGTATGAAATTGTTGTAGAAGTAGATTACTATAATCCTTTCTATCAGGATTTTCATATAAATAAGTATACAAATGTATTTACTGGCAATGTTGATTATGTTGCTATGGATAAAGCCAAAAGCTATTATTCTTCTTTACTCGGTATTGATGAAAGTAAGGTTAGAATAGTTCGGTTTGAAGAAATTGTATGAGAGGATGTTGACTATGCTGCAAGTAAAAATTAATATTATAAAAGAAGTAATGAAAAATTATGATGAATATAAATATCAAAATAAAAACATATTCTATCATGTTGTTCAGATCGGATGCGGAGCTAACGGTTCTTATGTAGCTGAACAAGTAGCTCATATGCTTAGTACATATGGTGTTAAGCATAAGTATTTATTAGCCGATTTTGACACTGTAGAATCTAAGAATCTACGAAATCAACGCTTCATTGAAAAAGACGTTGGTTTGAAAAAGGCACAAGTCCTTGCACGAAGATATAGGGCTTCATATGGCATTGACATTGGGGTTTATGACGCTTCTTTTGTTGAGGATATACAAACCCTTCAAAAGCTTTTTAAACAGCCTGTAAACGTCAAATACAGTGATATAATCATACCTATTCTCATATCATGTGTAGACAACAACTACACACGTAAAATCTTTCATGAGTATTTTGAACAAGAAGATACTATACTTTATCTAGATGTAGGTGTTGAAGCTTCAAAACTACCAAAAGGAAAGACATTGCAAGATATGAAGTCTTGGACAGAAGAAGAAATGGCCACCTTTAAGTCTAGCGGTTTTACTGGTCAAGTAGTAGCGGGACTTAAATTAGAAGGTGAAACTATTTTAGAGCCTGTCGCAGAAAGGTTTAGTGACATTTTGGAGGACAATGATGAAATTGCTCCTAGTGAAGTAGCGTGTTCACAGGTAATTGCTTCAAACCCTCAGAGAGTGATCACGAATAGATTAGCTGGATGGTGTACGAGTGCTTATATAAGTGAGTTACTAGATAGTGGTTGTTTATCGAATCACATCACCTATTTCCATGCTAAGAAGAATATGGTACGTAGTGTACCCATAACAATTTAATCAAATAAAACCCTTATTGTAGTGATTCTTATCTAGGGTGGAATATTTATAATCAAACTATAAAAAAGGTATTACATTTTAAGAATGTAGTACCTTTTTTGATGTAGTTATATATAAATATCTATAGTAATATATATAATATAATAATCAAACTTAAAATACTCTAAGGGTTTTTTATTATCCATATAATCTTTGTTTATCCAAGAACTAATTTTATTTTAACTCTGTTGATCAGGTGTAAAATAAAATACATTGTTAGTTTCTATGATTTGTATTTGTATTTCATCCGCTGAAGGATTTCTATGTTTTGTACCATAGTATAAAGTATTAGCCATATAGGTAAGTTCATTTTGTGGAATTTCCACATCTAAGATTAACGTTATGAATACAGCTTGTTTAGGTAGACTTTCAATTGATTGATTTTCATAAGTTGGTAATTGTTGAATCATGGCCTTCATATCTTTTTCGATATAACTTTGCACCATTACACTACCTATTTCGTTATTATTTCCGTTATTAGACCATTGGAGCAATGCCCATCTTTCATTTGCCTTTGCTGAGTATAATGCAACCAAATATTTCTGTGGGTCAATAAAATATGCTGTATCAGAACGGTGTATAATACCACTTTGTGCAGTTTTAGGTTGTTCCTGTTCCTTTACCCCTCTACTTTGTCTTTCGTCAATGAAACGCGCATATGCCCCAATTAAAGCAATCTCTTTTTTTGTTTCGTAAACTAATTCTTCTACAACCTCATAATTTTGAGAAACCCATACTTCAAAATCGGCAGTTATTTCAGCTGATGTAATTTCTTCAAGAAAAGCCTGGTCCTCACCTAGTACCTGTCCCATTTGTTGTCTAATGAGTCCATTTGGTTGTATAAAGAATTCATTTGGGATATCGATATTTTCATCATTAACAAATTGTTCTGCTAAAAAATATCCTTGAAGGTAAACAAATTGATAATAAGGGAAAAACTGTTCAACAAACTCTTTTTGTTCTGGTCGAGCTTTCAGGTAATTCCAAAATCTTTGCTTATAAAATTCATAATCGTTATTGAACTCTAATCGAAAAGAAGCATCTTCTTCTAGTTTATTTGAAAGCTTTGATAAGCTTTTTTGGTACAGTTCTTCTAGTGTTAATGTCTGACTCACTTTACTGCCCCCTGTTATAAAGTATTTGATTTATTAGAACTGTTAAAATCTAATATTGGTAATTCTTCTGGCTGAGGATTTTCATTAAGGAAATGATCAAATTCCTCTAAACTTATAGCGTCTTCATTACTCCATAGCCACTCACCATTTATGTTCTTAATAGTAGTTTTAAAGGCCAATGAAGAACGGTCTTTAAATACTGTAAGTCTACAAAAAACTCCATTGCGATTATCTTCTGTAAAGGAAATAGAAGTAACTTTGTAAACCGCTTGTTTTAAGGAAAGCTGGTTGATAGTTGAGTGATTAAAATATTTATCAAACTGAGAGGGGCTATCGATTCCAGCAGTATATAATTCCTGCTTTAACGAATCATCCCCATATCGTTCTATAAAAGCCCAAATGGTTTTTGAATTGATTTTTTTAGTGTAATACCCATGTAAGGATTTAATAATGTCCTCTTTTAGTTCATCAGGCATAGAATAACCTTTACTAACCTCATTGACATTTTTATCTGTTAAGGGATATTCCGGGCTATCAATAGAACCTTCGTTTTTTGTAAAGTTGTTTAAAGTACATCCACTTAAAAATATCGAAAGAAAAAACATGATAATGAATAGTTTACTCAAGTTGGCCTCCTATCCTTTAACATAACTACCTCTTTGCGTGTAAGATACGTAATGAATTTTGAGCTATGTATAATTGGTGTATCTCTATAAACCAGCGGATAAAGATCAGTAACGTTTAAGATTTTTAATCTATTCTTTGTTGTACTAATTATCGGTACATTTAGATGTTGTTCTAGAATATAAATCAGATTAGGCCAATACTTTGGGTGTATTGATGTTTCCACAATAATTCCATCAGATACCCTTTCACCATATAGATTAATCCACATAATAATTTGCTTAAGAGTCAAATTATAACGCTTGGGGTTACGATGGAATATTTTTGTTGGACCATCGTACCAACTAGAAAGGTAAATACCTTCCTCTATATCGACCTTAATTTTATTTTTTGAGATTACTGATGAAGGTCCTTCGTCATACTTTTTTACATATTTACAAATAAAGTCTACATAAGACTGAGTGGTTGTATGAAAATCTGCTACAAAGTATGTTTTATTATTTGTTATCCGTATTTCGCCAGTACCTAGTAAACAGGATGAAATTAAGTCGTTAAGAGTTATTGTATTTTCCCCTCCTTTTACTTTTATTTTTGACATCATTAAAATTCTCCTTTCCTATTAACTCCTAAAAAAATGCAAAAATCCCCCTATAACAAAGTTATAGGGGGACTCCCATTAGTTAGTACGTTATTTAATTGTTCTTAGTCTATTGTAGCACTTTCCTTTGGATTTTCAAGAGTTTTAGAAAGTCTCTCTTCTCCAAGTTTTAAAAGAAGTATTGCGCTATTTTTTGCTATGCCCAATATTGAAGAAATCTCTTCAACTGGTAATCTCTCTTTTTTATTAAGGTAATGGGCGTAAGCAATACGAGTTTCATTTAATGAAAAAGCTGGTATATTGAAGTCTTTTGCAATCTTTTGAAGGTTAATATAGATTGTTAGTTTATCAATCGGGACATATATATCCTCTTCATCATTTTTAGTTCGTTTCTTCGATGTGAGTATATACTCCTCATTCATTAATGCAGCTTGATTATAAAACTCTGAAAATACTTCATATTCCTTCCCTATAAGTGTAATTATTCTTTCATTGTTATCATTATGAGGGATTTTAATAATAGCTGTATCTTGTATGAGTCTTACCTGTTCAAACTTAATTTGGAATTCTTGTGTTTTTAATCCTTGTAAAGCGAGCAAATAAATAACTTTGCGGTTAAGTTTATAATCAAGGCGATCTAATACACTTGGCTTAATTTCTAAAAGTTTTTCGTATGTTATATCTTGAACTTTGTCATCCACTAGAGGAAGGTATGAAATTTTCACAGCTGGATCTATCGTCTTACCAATTCGTTCAGCGTAATCAAAGAAAGATTTTAAAATAGACAAGATTTTATTAATAGTTTTTGGTTTTAACTTGTATTCTTTCTTTAACTCCAAGTATTGCTTTATATCCCTTGATGTTATATCGTGTAATTCTTTTTCACCATTATGCTTTTTTTTAACATAACCGAAAAACAATGACAATTGACGAACATGTTCATCTATCGTTAATTCACTTCTTCCTTTTTCCTTACGTAGGTATTTTGAATATCCATAAGGCACATTACACCCCTCCCCTTCTTATAGTCTATTCTATCAACTATTATTACTTGTTTATAGTAAAATAGCTCTCTATTTTCACAATAAATTGTTTGCTTTTTTTCACCGGTTTTTGTAAGCTTCTTAGCTACTAACCATATTTTAATCCTAGTTTATATAAAGTGGTGTAGCACTTTTAATTACTTATAAATAACTACCCTGGTCTATAAGGCAAATTTTACTTTATTCTTGAGTTTTTAAATACCTAATATCTATTTTTATAAAAAAAAGAGAAGTCTTTAAGACTCCCCTTCTCTATTCTTATCGAATAAAAAATAATGTGACTGCAATTCCGATATTTATGACAGCTAGAGAAACAGCGAAGGTATCTAACTTCTTTTTAATGTTTTTTGGTACTAAGGCTAACATAAGATCAACTCCTATTTAATTTAACTTTAATCTATATATTGACTTTATTGTACTTTCTTATTACTACCCATAGTATAAAACAGTTAGAAGTGATACCAGTAAGAGTTTATTATAAATTTTTAAATTAAATTTCTTCAAATGTTGCTCTTAAATCGTCCATTTCTTTTTTAATTTCATCTTCGATTCTTTCAACAACGTAGGAATCTATAAAAATACTTCTTTTTTCAATATCCTCTGCTTTTCTAAATAAGCCTACCCTTCTTTCTCTTTTTTCCTGGGGTAACTGTTCCCACTTATCTAAGGCTTCTTTGCGGAGCTTACTTTCAATTTTTTTAATTAGAATTGCATTTAAAAGTTGCTGTTCTTTTTTCTCGATTTTTTCCTTCTCTTTATTTTCGTTACTTTCTAGTTGCAGTGATTGTTGTGCTATTGCAACTTGATTTATAGCTTCTAATATTGGAGCAATCTGTTTCCCCATAGCTTCAGTGGCTGCGGAAACTAATTTTGTTCGGAACACTTCAATGTCTAGCCCCTCAGATTTCATTGTTTGTTCTGAATCAGTCGGAAATGGCCTAGTTTCAAAATGCTTTGGTATCTCTGAGAAAATAACATCTAGTGGTAATTTCTTTTTTCTACCTTCGTCGATAAACTTTAATATTTGAAGATCCAATTCTGAATAAATCTTTCTACCAGAATTTTTTTCCCTGGATACGTAATGAATCAAATTGTTTTCCAAGTCCTTAAACCATCCATCTACTGTTTGTATCGCCCTATCGTCCACTAATTTAGCAAACTCGCTAATTTGCCAATATTTTTCTTCTCCGTTCAACAGTCCAGCTATAATCTGGCTTTCATTAGATTGTGAATCAGTCATAATAACACCTTCTCCATCATATTAATTTAATTTAATTATAATCCAAATTTAATCCATATAGAAAGTTTAAAACGCATTTAACACGCAACAAACCAACATTTCAATTAATTTACGGTTAATTGATGATTATCCATTGATTAAATGTGTATTAGTGCATTTAATTTAATTATCGGTTAAACATTAAATACGGATTAACTTCTTTATATTAAATGAGGTTTAATCATTAAATGAGGTTTAATCCCTTTAAATTAAATATCCATTAAACGTTAGTCGCGGATTAAAATAACCATACTTTATATATTAACTACATATTATATGTATAATTGTTATTCAATATTTATTTAATATGCATATTGTACATATATGATATATCTATAATATAAGATATATATATAAATTATATAATTTTTATATATATCTTGTGTAATCGCTATATAGATTCGATATAGACGTTATATGTTTTTTATGGTAAAATTTTCTTCAAGAGGAACATTAACCTCTAAAAAATCAAATTCTAAGAAAAGTGGAGGAACAAAAATGGTTACAAAACTACTAAACTACAAAATGTCTTCAGACCAAGGGAATTCAGAACACGCATTTAAAATTAACGGAGAATTACATAGATCACCGAATGTAATCTCTAGCGAGATAGATAGACAAGTAACAGGTGACAAACCACTTGATGTTGTGGTTAACACTTTATTGGACAATCTGTTTGTTAGTTTTCCTGTTAATAATAATGCAATTTCTACATACGGTAATTACTACATCGGTCAATCTGCACTTACATACGGAAATAACATTGAAAACTTAAGGGCAGGGGTAGATAAAAAGTCAGATGTGGACTTGCCTGTAATGAGCATTCTAGGAAATTTAGCTGGAAAGGCAGTACAAGATGCTTTTAAGAAAAAAGGGGAACTTCCTAAGAAGATTGAGGTTTTAAAAGCAGACCTTGCAACTGCATTACCTGTTAAAGAATATCTCATAGATGGCTCGGTTAAGAAACTAACTTCTAAATTAATGGATAATAGCCACTCAGTGATCGTGTTTGTTGGAAAAGAAAAAGTACAAGTTGATATAGAATTTGATTTTGTAAAGGTACTTCCAGAGGGTACAGCTGTATTGTTCAGCCTAATGGATTCACCATCTATTAATTCAGAATTAATAAATGTCTTTTCCAAACAATATACAGATATAACTAAAGACTTCTTTAAAAATGCAAGGTTACTACACATTGATATAGGTGATGGTACTACTGAGACTGTAATCTCACAGGGTTACGATTTTGACGAAGAAAATTCTTCGGGCATATCAGTAGGGATTGCTAGAGCAATCGAGCAAGCATTACCTAAATTTATGGAAATAGAGAACTTACCTGAAATTACTCGTCAAAAATTCAGTGAGTATCTACGTTACCCTGAAAAACATAAAGTATATGGGCCAAAAGCAAGGAAATATGTTAACCAAACAATCGAACCACAAGTAAATAAAATTATGGACCAAGCTAAACGGGTTCTTGATAAGGTTGTAAACGAAGTAGATGGTGCTATTGTATATGGCGGTGGTAGTATATTATCTCGTGAAGTATTAGAACCAAAACTTAAAAACGAGTTATCAAAACGTTTAGATGGCACGATTAAACTTCTATGGGTACCTAAAGAGTTGGCTCCTGTCATGAATATTGAAGGATTAGATACATTCCTTAATAGCAAAATTTTCTCAGCTCTTAAGAAAAGCCATGTTACTGTTTCAAATTAATACAAGGGAAGAGGATTTCTCTTCTTCCTTTTACAATGGGTGGTGAGATTCATTGACTAGTGGTAAAACGCTAAATAAAACAAAAACACATCCTTTTACAATTGGGGATGATCCAGTAGTAAAAGAGTGGTTATTGCTACAAAGTAATCGAAATAAAGCAATAAGAGTAGCAATTAATTTAATGGTTGAACTTTATGGTATGTTTGATGTGAATGAAGTAATACCAAACAAAAAACCTGCTACTGGTTATCGACCTGAGTTAGATATGAGAGCAAGAGCTGGGCTCTTAGGAAATGCAAATCTAGCAAATATTCCACAACCCGATAATAATGGCATTAACAATGTCGCTGGTATTGATAGTAGTCAACTACTGTCAATGTTTGAAACATTTATAAAAGAAAAGGGCAACGATACAATCAACTCAAAAAACATGCAGGCACAACAAATTAACCAAATAGAAGCGAATGATTATGTAACAACTACTCCAACCTCAGATGTTATCGAAAAAGAAAGTAATGATAACACAAAACTTGAAGAAAAATCAGATGAAGAAGTATTAGATAAAACAGAGCAATACGAAGAATCAGTTGAAGATGAAGATGAAGATGTAGATGTAGATATACCTAATTGGCTTGCCAAACTAAAGTAGCTTTCCTAACCAGGAAAGCTATTTTTTTAGTTTAAAAGTCTTTTAAGGTGGCCATACTAATTAAAAAACGTCGGACACGTCGGACGTAGGACAGGAGGGGTAGGATGACTACCGAAAAGATTTCTGACCGATTATATCCAGAACAAATCAGAAGAATTCAAGAGATAGCATCGGAGCATGACAAGAAAGCAGATGTGTATGAAGCTTTAGTAGCTGCATATGATCTAATCCATTTAAGTGAAGTGAAAATTCTTAAAAACATGACCGAACCAGTATATAAGTTATTAACTGAGTTAGGTAAGTGTTATGTGGACATTGCTAAACAATGCGAATCAATTATTGAATTAGAAAGGGCTAAGTACAATACCACAACAAAGCATCTCAATACTAAATTGCTAGAACTGATGGATACGGACAGAACTTCCCAGCAGGTGATTAAAGATAAAGACAAAGAAATTTTGGAGCTTAGAAAAGAGGTTAGAAATAAAGATAAAGAGATAAAACGAATGAAAGAGGAAGCAGATTTATTAAATGGACTCAGGAAGGTATTTGGTAATCAAATCAATTCAAAACCTGAAAAAAGCAATAAATCAGCAGGATAAAGACTGACTAAGCAGCCTAGTAATAGGCTTTTTTTTATGTCATTAAAAACATTGTTTTATTTTCCTATGTATGTCATTTATCAATAAACAAAGGGCTAATTCTTTTCTAACAGGGGATATTAACCATATTCGTAGTGAAGCTCAAAACCAGATGGAGGTAACACCTATGTATCCCGTTATGCTTTTAGAACAGAGGGATGAACCATTTAATGATGATAAATACGTATTCGAGGTCAAATTTGATGGAATAAGAGCTATCTATGCTTACACGAATAACAAGGTTGAGTTATTTACAAGGCATGGAACTAATATAACAAAGAGGTTTCCTGAAATAAGCGTAACTCAACATGTTATGAAAGAATGTGTTTTGGATGGTGAGTTGATTGTTTATAATCCACAAACCCTAAGAGATGATTTTTCACTTGTTATGAATCGCTTTTCTTTAACTAATGCAGATAAAATAAAGTTTGCTGTGTTAGAGTATCCTTCGACTTTTGTTGTTTTTGATGTGTTAGAAATAGAGGGAAAGAGCCTAGTAGAAAAGCCTTTATTTCAAAGAAAGAATATATTAGAGGATTTAGTTGTTAAAAGTGCAAATGTTCAATTTGCTACATCTATTCGTGGAGAAGGAGAAGTACTATTTGAAGCAGTTAAAGAACAACGTATGGAGGGCATCGTGGCAAAAGCAATTAACTCAAACTATCTTCCTGGCCGTAGATCTTCAAATGGTGAGTGGATAAAAATAATTAATCATGTTTTTAGACAAACCTATATTTTTGGGATTCGAAAAGGTGAGTATGGAGTGTACATAGCAAGGGATATTGGTGGTGCCATAAAACCAATAGGTTGTATTGAGGTAGGGATAAGCCCTAAAGTTAGACTCGAAATTCACAAACGTATACAGGGAACCATCATATCTGAAAGCCCTAATGCATTATACGTTGAACCCAAAGTAAAGATATTAGTCAAAGCCCGAGAAGAGTTGGAAAATGGAAACTTAAGAATACCACTCTTTGACTCTTTTCTTGATTAAATTATCAGGTGAAAATCTCATTTACCTCAGGGTCATTTGTCCAAAAGGATAAATGTCCGTGTGTTCTTGGGAAATTAAAAGAGGTTTAAAAGGGAATGATTTTATATTCATTATATAGTTATTATATATAATTTATATACTGATTATATAAGTATTGTATATCATTATAATCCTCATTTTTATTAATTTTAATCCTTATAGTAATTAAGGTGAATCAACATAGTTAATTATGGATTAATGATTCGAGTAAGTTTTTCTTGTTATAACAATTTTTGACTAAAAAAGGGGATATTTTTCACTTAAAAAAAAGCTGTTTTTCAGGGGCTAATTTACACTTTTTCATATACCAAGGTTATTCATCACTATCACTTTAAAGGTCTTTCATTCCACTGAAAGACCTTTAAGTTTCTCTAAACCTTGCTAGCACTGGTTAATTTCGTTAGTTTTTAACTACCGATTAACCGAGAGTATAGTACTCTAAATTTAAGTTAAAAGGGAATGAAATCTCTCAATTTTTCCCTTCTTGAAATTTGCACTTTCTAATTACCAACAAATATACAAATTCTACTTTCTTTTAGAGCCAAAAAACAATATACTAATAACATAAATTACAGAGGAATATTCTTTGTAAGCTTTTAGGCAAACTCTTTATTAACTTTTAGCTCAATGCTAATATTGAATTAATTACATATTTACTTTATTACACATTAAACGGAATCCCCGGTGTATTACATTGAATGTTCTTAGCGACATTTATGTAATATATCGGGGTTTTTTTCGTGGAAGGAGGACACATGACTATTGCCTACACAGTGAAAGGAACTAAAACAAAAAGCGGACAGAGGAAACGTTTGGAACTAAAAAACGATGAAATTGAACTGCTTTTGTATTTAGAGAAGAGTCGATGTTTAAGTTCAAATCAACTTTATGCAGTTTATACATCTGTTCAAAAGATCAAACTCTCACAAAGAGGATTCTGGTACCGTTTAGCAAAGTATGAAGAGTACAAATTAATACAAAGCAAAATATATGATATTGGCCCAAATGGTTCCTTTAAGTATTATCGAGTGAATACAAAGGGTATAGTTATGCTTATTGAACTAGGCTATTTGCCCGAAGATTACAGCATGGACAATTCAAAAAAAGTGTTTTCTAAATCAAATATTGAACACTATTTGGGTACTCAAGAGGTTGTTGTAAACACTTTAGGTCTGATTCATTCTGATGGAAATATGGATACATATGCTAGATCAGCTCATTCTTTAAATCCTAGCTATGCACCTATTACTAATGTGACAGATAATAGTGTATTTATAAGGCCTGATTGGACTGTTAAAGTAAAAAATCATTATTATTGCATTGAATTTGACACAAGTTCTATGGGTTTACCCGCTTTAGTGGATAAAATTCTAAGGTATCGTGATTTACCATCGCACTATCCAAAAAATGAATACTATGTAGTGTTTTCAATAATTGATTCGTCGTTCAAAACTAAAAAGCAAAAAGATGTAGATAAGATTAAAAGAGTCTCCAATTTAAAACAGGCTATATTGGAGATGCCTGTTGCAAGCAACTTAGGAATACCAGTTTACGTTTCACTAATGAAAAGAAGTCCTCATGTAATTCAAAGACAAATTGGAGAACTACCTAGTGCTTATCAAATGGTAAATTCGCTTTTAAGTAAATGGGAATCATTTAAAGGCAATAACATATCAATTACTCATTTAAATAAAGAATTTCTAGAGCAGTATGAATTACTAACAGGGCAAAGACCTGATTATTTAATTGAGGAAGTGCTGCCTACTAAAAAGAAGATCCGTTCCGTTTTCTTATTTTTACGTGAAGGGAATGTAGTTGATTGGACTAAAGTTATTCCGTATGCCTTTACCGAAACTCTTAATAAATCTGGAGCTTGGGTTGACAGGGTATATTGTTTATACGAATCAAAAGAGGAAATGGAGAGTGACATTAGACCAATGACGCTTGATGAACATGTCTATTTTGGAAACATCGAGGAATGGAGGGGGCAGAAGAAACCAATCGTATATAAGCCTGTTACTCACTCTAGATTAAAGGAGGTGGAACTATAAGTGAGTATTCAAATTGACAATCAAGTAAAAATCAAACAAAAGGAGAATAAGAAAAAAGAGAAGCAAATTCAGAAAGATTCAGCCTTCCAAAGAGTATTACCTTTATTGATTACACTTGTATTACTAACGCTTGGTTTATGGTTATGGGTACGAGCCTTTATCAAATTAATTATTTTATACTCAACACACGTAATGTTAGCAGTACCTTCTAATTGGTTTATTGGTGAGCCTCACAGTAAAGGTTTTATCGAGTTAGGTATTACTGTTTTGGTATTAGGAGGTGCATGGACTATATCAACTAGGGTACAAAGTTTGCAAAAGCCCCGATATCGTATGAGTATATTCTTTCTTATGATTAGTGGAATAGCCCTTCAATACCTATGGGTTACTACTGCACCTATCCATGAAAAACTTGGGCCGTATTTTCGTTCCAGGGTAATTGAAATAGCTGATGTAGAAAATATGGTTTATCGAGAGATTTTATTAACGCTTGGTCGAAACATAGACTTTTTTAATAAAATCATACTGTTTCTCCCGCTAGTCATTGTTGGATACATCATCATATGGTTATGGAAAATACACAATGAGCATCCAGAAAGTACAAAAGCATTTATCTTAAAGTATGAAGCGGGTTTACCTACATTGAAAAGTTTCTTTGCAAAACAAGAGAAGGAATATACACCAGATATTCCACTAGGGATAAGTGTCAAAACAAAATCTATGGTCGTTCAAAAGGGTAAGGATAGAACCTTAAACTCAGTGATCATAGGTCCGATAGGCTCAGGGAAAACAAGCGCTCTCCTCTTGCCTATGATTAATGCTGATTTACATCATATGACGAAGATGATAAATGACTTTCCTATTATGTACCAAAAAGAAAATTATGAATCCGAAGATGTAGCGGGTAGATATTTAAATGGGATTGTTATTATTGAGCCGAGTAATGATTTATGTCAGAAAGCATATCAACTTTGTTTAGCTCATGGGATTCCGGAAGAAGCAATTCTTTATATTGATCCAAACAATGCAAATACAAAATCAATAAATCCATTACTAGGCCCAGTAGAAAAAGTTGCAGAGACATTCACAATGGTTATTGATGGTATTGCAGATAGTGTGGAATTCTTCTTCCAGCAAGCTCAGCGTATTCATCTTAAGCAATACATCTATTTACTGAAATTACACAATCCAGAATTACAACCTACTTTCGATGATTTAATACGAATGTACAATGATTCACAGCTCGTACACCATATGCACAAGCAACTCAAAGAACGCATCCCGAAGAATATTGATGAAATTGAGGATAGAGACACACGTAACCATTGGAAAATTGTTGAAGCCGTTGATAAATGGTTTGATGATTCATTAGGGGTTGAAGAAGAAAGAAGAGGGCCAGCTACTATAAAAGTAAAGTTTATGGACCCTGATTCTCCTTATTATGGAGAGGATAAATATTTTGATAAGAAACAAGAACATGTAGTAGGTTTACGTAATATCCTAAATGATATATCTTCCTCACCACTTATTCGCAGAGTACTGTTTGGTCATTCTGATTTTGATTACGATTTATTTATGAAAATGGGCGGTGTATTATTAGTTAATACCGAAAAGGGTAACTTGGCTCAATTATCGGAAACATTAGGTCGATTTATCTTATTATCTATACAGAATGCTGTTTTTAGACGTAAGCCAAATGATTCACCTTATGTATCAATTTATGTAGACGAATTTCCTGATTACATCTATTTACCGTTCTCAGGTTTCACTTCACAATCGAGAAAGTATAAAGCAATAGTTCATATTGTTGCTCAAACAGTTGCTCAGTTATCGAGACAATATTCGGATGATTTCTTGCAGACTGTTCTCGCAACGTGCAGGCATAAATTCGTATATGGTGACGTAGATGAAAAAACTGCTACTTTGTTCAGCAAAATGTTTGGTGAAGATGAGAAATATACTGAATCAACATCAGAACAAGAAATTGATGTATTCCAAACAAGCCCATCACGAAGATTAGGATCTCAGTTTTCAAAAGAAAAAGAAGTGATAATGTCACCTCAAGATATTATCTTCCAGGAGAAGTTTGTTTGTGCAGTTAAACTAGTAAAAGATAATGAGCCTATTAAAGTACAACAAGTACAAGCTAACTTTGTTCCGAAAGATGAATTTAAACAAGCAAAAGTTGTCGTTGATGAGGACGCTGCGGAATACTGGTTAAGTGCCCGTAGAGCTATGAAGGAAGGCAGACCATTAGAAGAACAAGAATTACTAAACGCAGAAGAAAGTTCATTAGTACTCGCGGATAAACCAGTTCCTCATGAAATAGCATTTCCAGAAACGAAAGATACTAAGCCTAAAGATGAAATTAAGCGAGAAAATGACCGATTAAGAAAGGTAGTATCTACATCCTTAGATATTGAGGAAGCAGATAATGGGGATATAACAATTAGTATTCCTAATCCTTACAATGATGCAGAAAACAAAGGAGAGCCATCCCATGTTGTGAGAGATGTAGAATCACCTTCCCATGATGATACTTCTAATTCAATAGATTTTGAGGCTAACGAGGTTGTTCCAAGTAAAGTATATGTTGAGGAAAAAGAGCCTAGTGTTGAAGTAGAGCCACCAGTAGTAAAAGTAGTTCAACCAAATGAGCCTATTTCTCCTCCACAACATACTAAGTCAGAACCTAAACCTACACCAGTGTCTAATGCTAAGCCACCTTTATTTGATGATGATTTGATTGACGAAACTCCTGTTGATATGAGCGAAGAAGATATATTTGGAGACAATCGTAGTATTCGTGGTAAAGATGGACGAATTGTAAGTAAGGCCAATATGAATGTATTTAATGAACTTACTGCTACTCTTGATGATGGAGATGATGATTATGAATAAGCTAAATCCCGCTTGATATAGACAGTATTGACAAATTATTGGATTATAGGGTATCTTTTAACTATGCATTACTATTAAAATTAAATACTTATAATCTAACGGGAATCCCCCGCTTTTAAAGAGTTTTCATACACATTCATATGTATGAAGTAGCTCTTTTAAAAGCGGGGTTTTTTGTGTTTTAAGGAGTTGATCAAGTAAAAGTAAAACGATTTGGCAATGCTCTTTAAATTTATATCATAAATATCAATTTACTAGATGTATGAATAATGTCCAATTTAATTTATTAGGAGGAATGTATTGAATGAGTACAGTAGAAGATAGAGTATTACAGGAACGTTACCTATATTTAGCAGAAAAACGTCGTAATGGAGAAATTGTTGAAGGTATGGTTCGTTCTGTAGGTGTTCGTAAAATGCCAGTTATGGATGAAAAATCAGGGAAAGTACTTACCAAAGAAGTGAATGTTGCAATCTTTGATTTAGGTGGAGGATATATCGGATATTGCCCAATGGAGGAATTTGGAGAACACACCTATAATTCTCTTACTGGATTTGTAGGCTATACGACTGGATTTGTAATTGAACGCCTGCAAGAGCCTACTCCTAATTTAGAAGTTGATGCAGACCGCCATGTTGCTATTGTATCTGTTAAAAAGGCTAATCGCTTAAAGAGAGAACGATTTTGGGATTTACTAAAGGTGTTAGAAAAGACTGGTGAACTCCAAAAAGAAACCTTTGAAGGCAGCGTAACAGGGTACAAATTAGAAACTCAAAGAATTTATGTGCTTGTTGAAGGTCAAGAGTGTTTTATGGATAAAAGGGATTGGGATCATGACAAAGTACGTAATGTAGCTGATGTGGTTCAGCGTAACATGAAGATTAAAGTAAAAGTTACCCGCTTCAATGAAGAAACAGGACAAGTTCAAGTTTCTCGAAAACTAGCAAAGGTTGATCCATTTGAAATTCTATTAAAGTATCAGCATGATGACGCAATTGTAGGTCGTGTTACAAATGTTCATCCCGAGTTTGGTATTTTCGTCCAAGTTGAAGAGGGGGTCAGACTAAAAGCTTCTAAACCTCGTCATATCGAAAGTCCAGATGTAGGGGATATTGTACGTGTAACAATTAAAGAATTGAACAAAAAAGAACGTAAAGGTCGAGTCGTAATTCATGGATATCCGAATGGGAAGAAAACGAAACAGGATGTAGGTTCATTCCTATATGGATGATGTAATTTCAGTTGTAGGGCATGAGGATATTCCTCGTTTCTATAATTCAGATGGGGTTATTTCTATATGGGATGACCCCAGTGCTAGAGGGGGGATTCGTCACACCAAGCATTATAAACCCATTACTACTTTAGCAGGAATTCACGGTAAATATGAACGAGGAATGTTCGATTCTTTTGATATAACCATGCTCAAGGTACTAGGCGATGCCATGTGTTGTAATGAGGACCAACTCCGAAGGTACATGAGCAGTAAATTAACATCTTCCCAAGTTTCAAAACGATTAAAACGATTTCGGAATGTTGGATTAGCAGATAGATGGCACATTCGTAGTGAACTGTTTCCAGATGAACAGCCTCCATCAGCTCCGTTTTCAATCGGAATAGCGGGTTTTACTTTTTTAAAGAATTTGTACCATGAGACATTCTTTATGAAGCCTGAGAAGTGGTTTGATTATGGAATACGTGCTGCACAAAGGTATGTTGCTTTAAATGAAATCCGTTGCCAGTTGGTAGAAGCGGGGGTTTTACGAAGATGGGTATTTGATGGTGTTATTGCCAATAATCCACGTTTAACCCGACCGCATGGAGTAGCAGAGATTGAAACGAAAAATGGAAATCTCAATCTAGTAATTGAAAGAGCACAACAAGGAAAAGACTTCTTAAGCTTTTTCAACACCAAGCTACAAAGATGGCCAAGTGTTTTTGATAAATATGGATTTTTACCGATTCGTAATATGGAGCATAACAATTCCATTGTGGTATTCTATTGTTCATCACGCACCATGATGAGTCATATTTATAAAGAACTACAACTTGTGAATCCTCCTTTTACAATCTGGTATTGTGTTGAAGAAGATCTCATGAAAAATGGTTTGGATAGTGCATTTTATATTGTAAAAGAAGGTAAGTTTAGACCTATTCGTTTATCAAGTATATTTGTATAACATGTTGACTTTAGACCTGTATATGATAAGATTAATGTACACTCGATTGTGCATTGAACCCTTGATGCACAATCATTCTTAGAATTGATTTTTTTTAGAAACAGAGGTTACATGTGTTTCCGCACATGTAACCTCCACCCTAATTAAATATTTGAATAATTGACTATAACGGAAACCCTCCGAATTAGTCTAAGTACGACACTATTTTTGCGTCTATTTAGAATAATTCGGAGGGCTTTTTGTTGTTTAAGGAGGTTTTGCAAGTAATGAATAAAGTTTTGCTTGCTACAGGATATGAACAGCTGGATTCTATCTTGCGTAAAGGATTGTTAACGCATGGTACAGGTCATATCAAGTTGTGTGAACAAGAAGTGTTCCACCGTAAATACGTGATTGAAATCATGGAAGAAACTAAACCAAATCTCGTAATATTCCATGATATGTTACCTACAGAAGAAGAAAACTCAGAAGATGAGTGGTTGCAATTAATCGAGAAAATACGCGTTCAATTCGATGATAGTGTTCGTGTGGTATTTATTGCAGAAAGAGAATCGAATGATCCTTTTCTTGCGAGATTAGTATCTGCAAATGTTTTAGACCTTTTTCCAAATCGAACATTCAATATCCAATCATTTGTTGAACAATTATTAGAACCACCTAAGTATTCAAGGGTGGCGAAGTATCGTCGGGGATATGTAGAAGAAACACCTGTAGCAGAGGATACTAGCGAAGAAGAAGGAACAGCTGCTGAAGAAGAAGGAAGGGACGAAGAAATAAAAGAAAGCGGGGGTTGGGTGAAAATTCCTAAAATCCCATCCTTTAAAAATAAAGATAAGAGCGAACGACCAGTTGTAAATAAGGTAGTCGAAAAAACGGTTGTAAATAAAGTAGTAAACAAACAGGTGGTAAAACGTGATTACAACATACAAATTACAAGCAATGTAGAAAAAGTTGTTGGAGTACCTATTGAAAAGAAGTTGGTATTGGTAGGTAGCCCATTCTCAAGAAGTGGAAGTACATTCTTCTCACACTTACTTGCAAGAGAATTAGCAAAAATGGGTGTCAGTGCTACTTATGTAGAGAGCCCTTATTCACCGCCATATACATATGACCGCTTTATTGGCCATGAACGGATTCCTAATTATCGAAGTCGCTTTTATCAATACACCAAAGAAATAGATCCTAAGAAGCCAAGTGTGCATGATTGGATTTTTGAAGATGTGAATATGAATGTAAAGCATCCAGAAGATGAGTCTATTTATAACGTGGTAGAAGTACCCTTTGATACATATGTGAAGATTTTAATGGCTGCTCATACCACAATTACAATCATTGATGTAGGAATGGATTGGTATCGAGAAATCAATAAGGACCTATATGATATAGCAACAAATGCTTATTACATAATCGAGCCAGATATAAGTAATATTCAACACTTAGAAACACATGATTCCACACAAATTTTTCGGGATGTTTTAAAGGATGAGAAAAGCGCATTGATTGGAAATCGCTTTGATAAAAGTATTTTGAAAAGTGATTTTATGAAAGGGTTGTATAAAGATAATCTTCTTGCTACCTTACCAGTCTTTGAAGCGAAAGATGTTTTTGAAGCTCATTTAAAAGGAACATTCATTAATGATGTACCTCAATATCGAGATGTTATCAGAAGTTCATTGCAACCAGTATTAGAAGAATTGCTTCCTAAAGAATTTCTAAAAAAACAAAAGCAAGGAAAGTTATTTAAAGGTCTCTTTAATAAAAAAATCAAAATTGAAAGCGTAGATTAATTGGAGGTTTTACATATGAAATCCGGCACTAAAATTGCCTTGGGGGTTATAACTTCTCTTACCGTTATGGCTTTTATCCCAACTTATGATTTGATACTCAAAGATAAAATCGATTCAGTTGATGTTGTTGTTGTTAAACCAGGTACAGAAATAGCTAAAAACGAGGAAATCACGCACAAACATTTAACAGTTGAAGCTAGAAGAAAACAAGATTTATTGAGTGATGCCATTCTCGCAAAGGATATGGACAAAATTTTTGGCTATGAAGCTGCACACACACTTGTTGGTAATCAAATGGTTTCTGAAAAAATGATTGATTTTGACAGAATGATACCTAGTGAAACAGAAGGGGAAGCTATTCGGCCAATTACAGAAGATATGATTTTTGCAATGCCAGGTTCCTTACGAAGAAAAGATATGATTGATATTTATTTGGTTGATTCCAGAGTATTCCAAGACAATAGTAATAATAATTCAGAACATGGAACCGTCGTTACTCCTACCACTGTTAGCAAACCTACTATGTCTGGAACTCCTTTTTTAAAAAATGTGCGAGTTGTATATGTGAAAGATGATGCTAATAAGGAAGTACAAAATGATTCCGAACAAAAAGAGAAAGGCGTTCGATTAAATGCAACAGCGAATGAAAAGGAACTTGAATTATTAATGAAAGAAGAAGATTTCCAGCAGTTAATGAAAGAAATAATCCAAAATGAAAAGAAACTATATATTACCTACAACTAGTAAGAGGGGGGAACTTAATGATTATTGGAGTAATAAGCTACGTAAGCAATTATAAAGAGCTTTTCCAAAGTGATGAAAATGTGGAAGTAGCACTTTTAGCGGATAGGGTTCAGAAAGATCAATTCAATGTCCCGCTTAATCTACTAGTACTAGATGGAAAAGTTATTCCTTATACAGAGTTAGCACATGTTCGGGATGTTTATCCTAATATACCGATATACTACAAGTTACATGATGTACGTTCAGACATTCTTACTAAAAATATTGAGAGAGTTTGTGCTGCACATAAGGTAACACCAGTAAACGAAAATTACACAACGGAGCAAGTGGTTGCAGAATTACTAGAAACGATTGGTAGTGAAAGAGAGTACGCCAGCAAGCGGGTTATTAGCATTTTTGGCACTCATGGTGGAGCAGGAGCTTCAACAACTGTCCTGAATGTAGCAGATTCCATTTCTAAACGTGTACAAGAAAAAGTATTAGTTCTTAGCTTAAACGCTTGGGACCAATCTGATTACTTCTACAATTACAGAGGGAAATATTTAAACGACCTGAAAGTTGATTTAAAAACAAAGAGTTTGACTGTACCAAAGCTAAACGAAGCTCTTCATCAACACAATAACTTTTATCATTTAGCCGGGAATCGAGATATTAAATTACAGCGTTTCTATAAAGCAGATGAAATTAATCATCTTATTGAAGTAGCAAAAGAAGGCTTCAACCTTATATTGATTGATGGTGGTACACACTTTGATACAGCTTGTGCAGCACAAGCTTATGTATCTAGTAACCTTCGTTTTCTTGTAACGAGCCAAGAAGAGAAGGGGTACCGCGGGTATTTCCCTCATGTATTCCAACAACTAATAGAGCCTGTTGGTGGGAAGAAAAGTGATTTTCTACTTGTCATTAATAAGTTCCAACAAAATATGTCCTTAATTAGTGAAAATGATTTGGAAGCAGAACTAGAAATGCAACGAATTGCCACTCTTCCAGATATGGAGATATTCGGTTCAGTAGCAATCAGGCAGAAAAAGCTATTGTACGAAATTACAGAGGGTAGTGGGTATAGAAAAGCGATTGATAACATCTCAAATCTAATAATTAAGGAAGCTAAATTGCACGAAAAACCAATCGACTACAATCCAGATGAACAACCAAGAAGAATCTTCTCCATTTTCGGAAAGAAAAAGGGCAAAGAAGAAGGTGAAAAAATATGGTAGAAACCCTACTTAAATCATCTGAAAAATTTCTTGATGAAGCTATAGACCAAATTGAATCTGATTTAGGCTTAGATGATTCCTTTGATCCTTCAAAGTGGGTAAGCCAAATTGCGGAAGATAAAGGGCTAGAAAAAGTTGTTATTACTTTTGACCGCAAGAAATCCTTTAAAGATATTTGCAAGATTGTAAGAGACGATATGACAAAGATTTTGGAACAGGATGATAACAAACAACAGGTGAATCGAAATCCAGAATCAAGGGATGAAAAAGATGAGTTCTTGGAATTACAGCATAATGCTGTTATCGGTGATGAAAGAGCAATGGGATATTTCATTTCAAAGATAACTGATGTGCTAAGAACTCATAACATCACATCTCAGGACTACCCCCACTTTTATGAATCTTTAGCTGAAGCAATATTCCATGAAGTTTGGGGAGTATCCATTCTACACAAATGGGAACGAATACCTAATTCAGAGGCTTGTGTAATTCGTGGCACCCAACTTTGGATGGATATAGATGGTAAATTCGTCAAACAGCCCGAGGAGTTTGAAGATGAAAAAGCAGTTAAACGAGTGAGACAAGCTTTTACCATGAGAACAAAAGATGCTGTAATCAATGAGCAATCACCGGAACTTGAGATTGAGCGTGAGGACGGTTCAAGGATAACCATGATACAGAAACCACGCTCAAGAGAGAATTACATCATGTTCAGGCGGTTTATTGTTAAAGATTTATCCCTTTATGAACAAGCTCGATTAGGGACTATCAAAGAATCTGATATTGATATTTTTAAAGCTTTATCACGTACTATGCCTAACACCATTTTCGCTGGTCGTGTTCGTTCAGCGAAAAGTACATTTATGAAATCTATGATACGTGAAAGAGATCCAAGCCATGTTATAGCAGTAATTGAAAAACACTTTGAATTAGGTTTATCGCAACAAATGCCGGAAAGACTCATTTTTGAAGTTCAAGCAAAAGAAGGGGACTTACACAAAACAATCCCCCGCTTGCTTCGAATGGAGCATGACTTCCTGGTAATTGGTGAGGTGCGGAGCCTTGAACTCGAAGGCTATATGATGGCAACTGAACGTGGGGAGAGAGGAGCCTATTCAACCTATCACTTAACAGATGTAAAGAGTGTTGTACCTCAACTCACCCGTCATATACTAGATGAATTTCCGAATCGTAAATTTGAAAATGAATTAGAGCGGATTGCTAGGAATTTAGATTTAATCATTATTATGAGTGCAGACCGGGACCGTAGAAGGAAGCGGGTTATCGGAGTATCAGAGGTTGTTTGGGAAGAAAGCACAAGAACTCATTATACAAATGACTTAATTCGCTACAGCCGAGTAACAGATAAATATTACTATAACTCTAAAATAACACCTGGTTTAATATCTCTTATGGCTGAGGAAAATTTAAAGGAAACCGAAAAACTAGTTCGCTTATTAAGAGAAAGAGAGAAACACTCTCCTATGAGTGAATATGAGAAAATCTCTGAAACCCTAATAGATGAAATCTTAGGAGAAGTATAAAAATGGATAGACTATTACATTGGTTATGGGTTGATGGCATTTTTATTGGTTTATATGGGTTATTAGTTATTTTGGGATTATATACAGGTAAATTGATTATTCAAGCCCCCTTAAGAGAGAAAATAAATCAATTGCAATATCGGTATCGTCTGAGGAAAATACGAACGGATTCATCACTTTCAAAAGATATCCAATCACGAAACCCTTTTATGCAACACATTTACTTACTGATTAAAACAACCAGTAAGGAAAGATCCGAACAAGATGTACTATCTTTTGTAATCCTTTCCTCCCTGATGTTTTTGTTTACAACAATAGTTTCATTTATCAATTTTAGGGACGCATTTTTTTCCCTATGTCTTGGAGTTTTGGTTGGGATCATACCTTATATGGTTTTACAAATTCGATTAAGGAAGATGCGATTTCTCTTAGGAACTGAATTCCTCTATATCGTGCGAATTTTAACACAGAATTATAACGCACATTCACACGATATGTACCATGCATTGCTAGAAACACAAGATAAGATTCAAAACAAGGTTTTACGAAATGTATTCTTAAAACTTATTTCCGATTTGCAAGTTTCTAGGAATGAAGATGAACTTCGACTGTCCGTTAATGTGTTTGTTTATACAGCTGGCACCTCTTGGGCAAAGCGTTTAGGGAATATTATTATCAAAGCCTATCTCTATAATGAAAATGTCCTTAGTACCCTATTATCCTTAACGAAGCAGATGGAGGAAACCGAGGAAATGTTGGAGGAAGAAAAATCAAATACAGTAGATGCTGTAATGAATGGATATCTTACTATTCCAATTTTCATACTGGCATTGTTTCTTGGATATTTTGTATCTGGACCGCAGGATTGGTTTAAGCTCCAATTCGAAAACACATGGACTTTAACTTTATTAACTCTGTCAGCAATTGGGGTTGTGTTCTCAATCTTTATTTCTATGATTTTGAAACGCCCTAAAAATGATATTTAAAGGGGTGATGCACAAGTGGAAGAAACAATATGGATATTTAAGGCACTACCCTACCTAATTTACGTAATTGGTTTCGTATTAGCAATTACATCAGGTGCTCTTGTTTACAGTGGGTTATCAACACAAACTGAAAGAATGCAAACAAGACTACGGATTAAACAGTCCATTCAAAATAATAATATAAAGCTGCAAAAATCCGCTAGTAATTCAGGGGCAGAGGACTGGTTAAGGAAAGCGGGTTACCCGCTAGGATTAAATGCTTTTAAATACTATTTATTCTTACTAGGTTTGGTGATTTTGCTACTCCTAAATTATGTAGCCGTCCCCCTATCAATGAATAGTACTGTAAATTTGTGGATTTTAATCGCTATTGTGATTGGTATTGTTTTGGCATTACCATTCTTCCCTTATTCGCTTTTTGTTTATGCGATGAAGAGAATAGTAGATTATCGGCAAGCTAAAAAAAATGCAGAAATTTTCATGCTTTATGATCTATTAATTAAAGAAATTGACATGATGAATAACAGTCGAATTAATACCTATAACGTCTTTCGTAATATAAAACCTTACTTTGATGTAATATCCGACAATTTAATTAAAATGCTTTCAGTTTGGTCAAATGACGAAGGGCCGGATGTTGCTTTAGAGAGATTCGCTGAAGAAATGGGAACAAAAGAAGCAAAATCCTTAGTTAGTGTTATTAAAACACTGGATGAAGTAGATCGAGAGACAGCTTTAGATTCATTAAAAGGTATGAATGATATGTTTGTTCGTTCTCAAATTGAAAATTATCGAAGAAGAAGGAAGATTACAACTGATTTAAGTTCTATCCCAATTAAAATTACTCACTTTTTGATTATCTTTAATTTCTTAATGGTTATCGTAGTCATGGTAATGAAGATAATGAGTGAAAATCGAGGTTATTAATTTTCTTTTTTCTTTAAGGAGGTGAACTCTATCAATACGACACTCAGCACCTTCATGAAACTCGCAATCACAGCCGTCATTATCGGTGCCCTAATCTTTGGCCTGCTTTTTACGAAAATGGATGAAATATCGAATGATGTTAATAGGTATATAGAAAGTAATTAACGTTATGGAGTGTGTCTATGAGTAAAACACTAGCAACCTTTATGACTCTAGCAGTCACAGCAGTTATTATTGGTAGTTTATTAATAGGGATGGTTTATACCTCTCTTGATAATAAAAATGATCAGCATGAAGATACATTAGAAGCTCAATATCAACTAAAAAGAAACTAACGAAAGGGGGAGATGGGATATGAATACAACGCTTGCCAAATTTCTATCGCTTGCAGTTACAGCAGTTATTATCGGGGGATTAATCTTTGGAGTTGCTTACACAATGATAACTGGAGAAGGTACTCATTATCAAACTGAGATTCAAGGTGAAAGAGCAGATTTACCATTGTAAGAACATTTAGAGGAGACTATTTTTGATCCCCTCTTTACATAAAAAATTTGGAAGGAGAACTAATAATGAATACGACTTTGGCCAAGTTCCTATCGCTAGCAGTGACAGCAGTAATAATAGGTGGTTTAATCTTTGGAGTAGCTTACACCATGATAACCGCTGAAGCTAATCATTATGAAAGTGAAATTGAAGCAGAACAAGCAGATTTACCTAACTAAGCCTATAACTATTTTCGTGGGGGATGGTAGAGTCCCCCGTGAATTAAAGGAGTAAGAAAATGTCTTCAACTCTAGGAAAATGGATGACACTTATTATAGCTGCTAACATCATGTTTGCTCCTATTCTTGCTTATATCGATAGCTTACATCGTGAAGCGGTTGAAGTTGTTTTGCAAGAGGGAGCTAAAAAAGCGTCAATCGAGGGTAGGTTTTCACCCGCTATTATTGATAGTATGCGTAATGAATTAATAGATAACTATAATTTTGATGCAGGTAATATACAGATAACCGCAACAACTACACTAACACAAAGAAACAACTATATAGAAGCAACTATCTCTGTTCCACGAGGGCCTATTTTCATTTTTGAAATCTTTAATCCAGGTCCAAGTAAGATAGAAAAAAGCACGAAAGTTTTAAGCGAGTATATCAATTAGGGGCGATTTTACTTATGTCAGAAACACTACGAACAATGGTTTTAATACTGATTTTCGCGGGGATTATGTCAATCCAATATAATTTAGATGCAGATAGAACCGCTAATAGACAAATTAAAAACGCCCTTGAGCTTGCTGTACATGATGCTGCGCTAGCCCTTGATGAGACACAAATGGCTCAAGGGAGAGTTGTGTTTGATCAAGCATTAGCAAAAGCACAATTTAAAGCAAGCCTAGAAAACAATTTGCTTTTAGAATCAAGTACTGGTATTCGATTCACACCGAAAGACGATTCTTTTTATCAAGAAGATATTATGGTAGAGCATTTTGAATTTATTGATGATAGCAACGCTACCTTCAGCACGCCTTATCTTTATAATAATCCTGATTACGATATCATTGATAGGCTAGATGGACCGAGTATCATAGTAGTACTTACGACAAGAAGTCCCCGCTACTTTGCTGGAACTGGTATTATCATACGAAAAGCAGTAGTCTATGAGTATTTTCACTGATTAATACTTAAATTCCCTGAGACTAGACTCTCCTTTATATACAAAGATACAGAGTAAACGGATAAGATTAATCCCGTATTATAAAAATATTAACTACCAAACTTTTACTGTTATTCTAATGCTTGTTTTATACTAATATTAGTATGCTAAGAAACCCCAATATCTATAGACTATAAGTAAGAGGATAAGATATAATTATAGTATATTATCCTTTCTTATAAATTTTTTAGAACATCCTTTATGGATTGTGGGTTGATTAATAATGTAAGACGTTCTTTCGGAACGAAGTTATAGCATACTACCAGTGTGTCTATTTCTATCCGATAGAACGTCTTTTTTATTGGGTAAAAAGAGAAGGGGTAGAACAAAAAATCATATTCTAGGAGAGTGGAAAAAATGAAAAATATTAAGGACGGAATGGGGAAAGTAATTTTATTAAGTGTATTACTTTTAGCATTTTTGGTACCGCAAGTTGCTTATGGTGAAGAATTAATAAATGAAGGTAATTGTAGTTTAACGATCTATTCAGATAAACATAATTATCAAAACCAAGCAAAGGCAACTTCGCCATGTACTCCATTTATATTTGGTTGGTATCAAGAAAGTAGTGGGACATTCGAAACAATTGGTATGTACTCCGGAACGGTTACAAATGGCCAAGTGATTAATATAGGACCAGCTGCAGGATACTTAAATCTTTATGTGACAATTCATGGTGTAAAGGTGGCTCCTAAACCAACGCCAGCACCAAAGCCGGAGCCGAAACCAACACCGGCACCGGAGCCAGCACCAAAACCGGAACCGAAACCAACACCAACTCCTGCACCAGTGCCAGAACCGGAGCCGAAACCAGCACCAACTCCTGCACCAGTGCCAAAACCGGAGCCGAAACCAGCACCAACTCCTGCGCCAGTGCCAAAGGAAACTAAACCGTCTTCTAATGAGGAGGTTAAACAATCAAACACATCTACATCAACTAAGAAGGAAGTTGCAACGTCTACATCTTCATCGACTACTGATAGTAATAAGGATTCTAATTTACCAGTAGATGATAAAGAAGAGGAGAGTGTTGTAGAGGAAAAGGAAACAACGGATTCTACAGTAATTGATGAAGAAAAGGAAGAGATTAATGAAGAGGATTCTTCTTCAGACGAAAAGAAAGAAACGGAATTAACTGCTGGAAGTGATGTAGCTTCATCTTCCAAAGGTGAATCAAATTCTTCGTTTGCTATTGGAAAAGTTATTTTTTCAACTTTGTTGATACTAGTATTCTTGGGATTAGGTATCTTTTGGTGGTATAAGAAGAAAAAAGCAATGTAACAACAATTAGTACTGCGGGAAGGGAATTTCCCTTCCTTGCTTAAAACTCACTGAAAAATTTAGCTTTTAGATAATAAATTAGGCTCTGTTTCTAAGTTATTATCTAAGAACTAAACAAATGTTCTTAAGTTAATAAATGAATTTATAGGTAAGGGGGTGAAATAATGAGGATATTTAAATATACTTTTTTCGCTATTGCTTTAATGATTGTTGGGTTATCTCTGTTTAAGCCTTCTGAAGCATCGGCTTTCTCGCCACACGGACCTGGAAGTGATGTTGTGAATGGTTGGAAAACCAACTATGGGTATAAATACGATAACATGTATAATGGAAATAATATTCAATACGGTATTTATTCGAGTAAATATATTAATGGTGGTTACGATATCGTATGGAGAGATTTCGGAAGGGGAAATCAACCGTACTTAAGGTTTGCAGGATATGCCTTTAACTTTGGATATCACCATCACACCACTACAAACCATTCAACGTATATTGGAGTAGAAAAAACTGCGGGTAGTGGGGTTGGAAAACGGTATGTCTATAATACCCAACCTATAGCTATTCACGCGACAGAGGACGTGGAATACAATAATCAAGGACCGGGTGTTTGGAATCAATGTCCTTCGAATGCATACAATAAGGATAATATAAACGATTGTAATTTCATTTATCAAAACGTAGGATTCTATTCCTATCTACCTCTAAATGAATTGTTTCCAGCTTCCGATCAGAATGCAACATGGACTTTATTTATTGTAAAACGTGTAGGTTCTCATATAGTTTACACCGATTTGAGACTTCCTTTCACTTTTGCTAATAGAAGCCATAATGGGGGTAAAATTTCTTTATCGAGTGGTATTAATGCAAATTCATTAAAAATGACTGGTACAAATGTATATCGTCGTCTTGGTCCTGGTACAACTTATGGGCGAGATGGTTATTTTACAACTGGCGCTAACTATAACAGGATAGATTCCAGTGAATCAGGTACTACTATATGGTTTGGTGTCAATGTTGGTGGTGGAGTAAAAAGATGGGGAAGTTCTGCATATTTCGGCTACAACGGAAACCGTGCTAATTTATCCTATGATGCACCGCCGAAACATAGCTCTCATGCAATTACCCACAATAACTATACTAACGGAAATGATTATTGGGCTAAACCAAATGATGCTGTTCATGTAGAATTAAGGCAATATGACGAGACAGCGAATGCACGAAACTACATTAGAATAGCTAATGATGGGATTGGTGTAGATTCAAGGGCATGGCATGATTTAGGTAGTTCAAATGTATATCATTTTGATCACTGGAATAAAGATGCGAATGTAGAAGTAACAGGTGCTCACAGGATAGAAAAAACTACTAATTACTCTAAAGTTAGATGGACTGTTAATCCAAAAACTCACGGTCATAGTTACGATGTTCAATATTACTACCAAGACTCAGCTGGTAACACCATTGGATACAATAACACAGGTATGAAGTTAAGAGTTGATGGACAAGCACCTACCCTAGCTTGGAACGTTGTACAAAATGCTAGATATGATAATAGTGGTGTTTATTGGTTCAAGCCAGGAGACAATGCAACCGTAAAGATACAACAAAAGGACCCCGATTCGGGGAACGCTTTTGGTTATATGAGGTTAGGTGGTAGCGGAGTTGATGCGAGGTTTATGCACAATTTTGGTGTACATGCTTGGAACCATATTCATCCGTTTTACTACGATGGTGCTTGGCACCAAGGTGAAAATAACCCGCATGTTCCACTCGTTTCTGGTGGTAGCGAAAATCATGCTGATCCAACCATTGCACAACTTTCATATACGATTCGTCTTAATACTCACGGCCATAAATATAGTGTTGAATATCACTTTATAGATAAGGTTGGTAATACCACAGTTGATTATGGTCAAACAGGTAAGTACATCGGTGTCGATGGAGATGCTCCATATATTTATCACCGTAACAGTGCTGATACTGCTGCTTACGAAAGCCAAGATTGGACTTCTAATGAAATTCGAGTGCGTTTAAAGTTTTCTGACGCGCATTCGGGATATAAACAATCTAGGTATGCTTGGACTCAATCTACCGCTACACCTACTACATGGTCAGGATGGACCACAAGTACGAACTATGAAACTACTAGGAATTCAAGTGGAGTTTGGTATTTACATGTACAAGCAGAAGATAATGTCGGGAATACACGTACTACTTATAAGGGGCCATATAAATTCAATACCCCGCCTGTAGCGAATTTCTCATGGAGTCCAGCTACAATCTATAATAATACGAATGTAACATTCTCTAATACTTCAACAGATGGAGATGGTCACACATTAACCTACCAATGGGCTTACCAAGAGCCTGGAAGTAGCACGTGGGTAAATTTTTCAACAGCGAAGAATCCTACTAAAATACTAAATAAGAAGAAAGCATGGAAAATCCGTCTGACAGTATCTGATGGTATACAATCTGACTCTATCGAAAAGTCAATTACTGTTCAGAATCGAGCACCAGTAGCGAATTTCTCATGGAGTCCAACAACTATTTATAATAATACAACTCTTACTTTTTCAAATAGTTCAACCGATGTAGATGGGGACACACTAACTTATCAATGGGCTTACCAAGAACCGGGTTCA
>QGHH01000099.1 GCA_003640645.1 Fredinandcohnia aciditolerans
CTTCCGAGCGCGCCGACGCTTCGGCTCGCCGCAGGTTCCGGTCGTTCAACGGCGGAGGCGGCTCGTTCCGTCGCCTGTCGGACGCTCAGCGAATCAACATCGCCGCAGCCGTCGCCGCCTCGGCCCGCGCGCCGCGCAGTTTCGCCTGCAGGGCGCGGAAGTCGCGCGCCTGTCCCGCCCGGGCCAGCAAAGCCTTGAAGGCGCGCGGCTCCTCGGCCGGGTCGACGTCGTCGTCCAGGGCCACCTTGAGCACCTGCGACAGGTCCTGCTGCAGCCGCCAGGCGGTCTCCAGCGTCTCGACGGCGCGAGCGTCGGCCAATCCAGCCTCGGCCAGGGCCCGCAGCGCCTCGCCGGTATGGGCGCGCAACGGGCCGCCCCGCGAAGCGTGCACGATCTGGAGATGCTGGGCGGCGAATTCGATGTCGACCAAGCCGCCGGGCGACAGCTTCAGGTCCCAGAATCCCTTGGCCGGGCGCTCCTCGGTCATCAGGGCGCGCATGTCGCGCACGTCACGGGCGGCGCGGGCGGCGATCATCGCCAGCGCGGGGGTACGCGATGAGCGGGCCGGCCTTGATCCGCCTGGCGGCCCTGTGCGCGGCGCTTGGCGCGCTGGCGCCCGCCGCTTCCGCCGAGACACTCGATCTGCCGCATGGCCTGTCGGTGCAGTTGCCAGAGGGCTGGGTGGTGGACGGCTCGCCACAAGGCGAGGTCTCGCGCAGCGGCGTGCAACTGGTCTGCGAAAGCGAGGCCTGCGAACAGACGCAGGAAACCTGCACCCTGCTGATGCAAGCCAAGCCGCTCGAAGGCGACGACGATGACGCCCGCTTGCAAGCGCTTTATGCCTCGCCGCTCAAGCGCTATTTCCGGTTGCGCGCGGTGCTGCGCGCGACCAGTCCCGATGCCGATATCCGCCAGCCGCTGGAGCGGGTGCGGATCGGCGATCGGGATTGGTACCGGGTCGAGACC
>QGHH01000100.1 GCA_003640645.1 Fredinandcohnia aciditolerans
CTGTCGCATTCACAGTCGCTGCTGGACGGCGCCACCCAGATCCTCGACGCCCTCGATGGCGAAGGCGACTCGGCCCACCACCGGCTGACCGCGGCCAACCAGCGCATCCAGCAGATGCTGCGCCACGACACCGGCCTGCAGGGCATCTACGACGAACTCGAATCGGCCCGCATCGCCATAAGCGAAGCCGTGTCCGACCTGAACAACTATGTCAGCCGCGTCGATCTCGATCCGCGCCGGCTGGCCGACGTCGAGGCGCGCCTGAGCGCGGTGTTCGAGACGGCGCGCAAGTTCCGCACCGAACCCGAGGCGCTATGCGCCTTGCGCGACAGCCTGCACGCCGAGCTCTCGGCCCTGCAGGCCGCCGCCGACATCGACGCGCTGCGCGCCCAGGCGCAGGCGGCGCAGGCGCAGTACGACGCCGCCGCCGCCAAGCTCACCACGGCGCGCCGCAAGGTCGCCAAGGATCTCGGCAAGCAGGTCACCCAGGCGATGCAGACCCTGGCCATGCAGGGCGGCAAGTTCGAGCCCACGCTGGCAGCGGCCGCGCCGTCGGCCCACGGTAATGAACACGTCGAATTCCTGGTGGCCGGCCACGCCGGCACCACGCCGCGGCCGTTGGCCAAGGTCGCGTCCGGCGGAGAACTGTCGCGCATCTCGCTGGCGCTGTCGGTCATCGCCAGCCGCGCCGCGCGCGTGCCCACGCTGATCTTCGACGAAGTCGACAGCGGCGTCGGCGGCGCCGTGGCGGAAGCCGTCGGCAAGCTGCTGCGCGAACTGGGCGAGCGCCACCAGGTGCTGTGCGTCACTCACCTGCCGCAAGTCGCTGCCTGCGGCAACAACCAGTTCCTGGTCAGCAAGACCGAATCGCGCGGCACCACCCGGTCGCGCATCGAGGAACTGGACGACGGCGCCCGGGTCGAGGAAATCGCCCGCATGCTGGGCGGCATCAAGCTCACCGCCAC
>QGHH01000101.1 GCA_003640645.1 Fredinandcohnia aciditolerans
TTCAGCCGCGATGGCCGGCGCCAGGCGGTAGCCTGATCCATTCGCAGCGCCGGCGAAGATGATCCGCCCGCTTCCGCCAATCTTGGCGACGATCGGTTCTCGGCTTGGGCTATAGGCGTCGCAGAACACTCGGCCGGAGCGCAGTCTGTCGGCCAGCTCCGGCGCGTAACGCCGAAGCACCGCCTGCGCCTCATCGAGATTCTGTCGCGTGACGCCAGGCGGCGGCGCGTCGGGATCGACGTCCCAGTCGAGGCAGGTATAGCTGAAAAGCCAATGGCCACGATGCTGGAGGGGCAGCAGGAAAGCGTCCTCTTCCGGGAACAGGACCGCGGCGTCCCCCTCGTCCACCGGAGCGTTCAGGTGGAAGGCGACGATCTTCTTCACGCGGACGCCCAGCGGCGCGACCATCGCGCGCCACGCGGCTGCATTCACCCACGGCCCCGGCGCCAGGACCAGCCTGTCCGCCCTCACCGTCTCGCCGGTCGAGAGCACCGCTGCGGCGACGCCTTCCTCTTCCTCGATACGAGCGATGGTGACCCCTTCGAGCATCGAGATCGCGGGCCGGAAATCGCGGACAAGGAAATCCGTCAGCGCCCCCACGTCGGAATAGTGGCACGCCGGGACCGACCAGACCGAAGCGCCCTGCGGCTGGCCCCTCGCCGCCTTTGCGCGGATCGGCGATGTTTCGATCGGCCCCGCATTGACGAACCTGGATCGCGCCGACTCCGCGGCCGCGCCGAAAGCGACCGCATCCAGCGCCACCGGGTAGATCGGCAGGCGGGGATCGTCAGCCGCGAGCGCCTGATAATAGCGCTCGCTTGTCGCGGCCATGGCCCGCGTGCGATCGGTTCGGCCGGCCGCGAAATGCAGACCTGCGGAACGTCGTGTCGCGCCCGAACCGGCCAAGTCCCGGTCGATCGCAATGATCTCCGCGCCGGGCCGCGCGGCCAGAAGCTCT
>QGHH01000102.1 GCA_003640645.1 Fredinandcohnia aciditolerans
CCCCATGTCCAGCAGGGTCAGGGTGTAAAGGCGGCCATGGCTGTCAGGCGTCGACAGCACCACGGGACCCGCCGTCAGGTCGAGCCAGGCGGCGCTGCGCAGCATGTCGGGGTTGGCCCAGGGCGCGGCTGCGCCGGGGCGGGGCAGGGTGCGCGTGTGCTGGAAGGTGTTGGCGGGCGCGCCGTCGGCGCCTTGCGCGGGGTGCGTGAACTGGCGCCGGGTCAGGTCGAGGGTCAGCAGCGGATAGAAGTACAGATAGCCTTCCATCGCCGCTTCGCGGGCGGACTCGGTGGCGGTGGCGGCGGGGCTCAGCGCCGGCGTGGCGGTCGCGGGGACGGGCGCCAGGCTCGGGGCGGCCAGCGACAGGGACAGGGCCAGGGGGGCAAGACGGCGCATCGGCGCTCCAACGGGAATGCGGGACGGGCGGAAAAGCGGGCCGGAACCCGCCGTCGGCAATGGTAGCAGTCCCGCGATCATCCAAAATCCGCGAAAAACGCCGATCCTGGGCGTAAATCGTTCTCATTGACCGATTTTGCGTTCCGGGGACGCAAGGCATGGCAACTCGCCCGCGCTGCGCCTATACTTGCTTGCAAATCCTTGGAAATCGTAGGGCTTTTCCCCGGACCGGCCCGCGCTTTCCCCTTATTCACCCGGAGAGGAGTGCTTCATGGTCAACATGAACCGCCGCCAGTTCTTCAAGGTGACCGGTACCACGCTGGCTGGCTCGAGCCTGGCATTGCTGGGGGTAGCCCCCGGCACGGCCATGGCCGAGGTGCGCCAGTACAAGCTTGCGCGCATGACGGAAACGCGCAACACCTGTCCCTACTGTTCGGTCGCCTGTGGTCTGCTGATGTATGGCCTGGGCGATGGCGCCAAGAATGCCCGCGCCAGCATCATGCACATCGAGGGCGACCCCGACCACCCCGTCAACCGCGGCACGCTCTGTCCCAAGGGC
>QGHH01000103.1 GCA_003640645.1 Fredinandcohnia aciditolerans
GGCTGAAGGCGGGCGAAAGCTTCTATATCGACAGCCGCATGGGCCACCGGGTGATCAGCCTGAGCAAGCAGGACGCGCTGGTGCTGTGGGTGTCCACCCACGCCGATTTGGGCGAGGAATGAACCGTTCCCGCGACTGATAAACCGGAGCACGTGGTCCGGCGGCGCCACGGGCCGTCCGCAACAGGGTAAAATGCGCCGCCCGGACCGGTTCCGGGCAGTCACACACCGCGCGGCAGTAGCTCAGCTGGATAGAGCACGGGCCTTCTAAGCCCGGGGTCGGGGGTTCGAGCCCCTCGCCGCCCACCATCCTTCCTCCTCCCATTTCTCTCATCGCCGAAAGCGCTCGCACGGGCCTTGTTTCGCGCGACCAAAGTGATATCACTTTGATTGCATATATGGAGGGCGGAATGTCCGATCACCGGGTCATCAATCATTCGACCGAACGCGCGGCGGGCGGGCTCAACGGGTTCGCCGCCCTGTGGATCATCATCGCGATGGGCGTCGTATCGGGCCCGTTGCTGTTCATGGGGCCGGGCGGCGCGATAGGCGGGGCCGCGCTGCTGGTGCTGGCGGCCCTCGGCCTGGGCGGTTTCTACATGCTGCAGCCCAACGAGGCCGTCGCGATCACCCTGTTCGGCGCCTACAAGGGGACGGACTGGCGCACGGGCCTGCGCTGGGTGCCGTTCTGGTACGGCCGCAGGAAGATCTCGGTGCGGGTGCGCAACGTCACCAGCGAGACGCTGAAGGTCAACGACAAGCGCGGCAACCCGATCGAAATCGCGGCCAACGTGGTGTGGCGGGTGGCCGACACCGCCCAGGCCCTGTTCGATGTCGACGACTACCAGACCTTCATCAACATCCAGATCGAGACCGGCCTGCGCGAGATCGCCTCGCAGTACGCCTACGACCACGGCGACGAGCACGAGCCGACCCTGCGCGCCGACGCCGAG
>QGHH01000104.1 GCA_003640645.1 Fredinandcohnia aciditolerans
CGCCAATTGCGGCGCAAACCTCCGCCTCGACGTCCGCGCTTTCAGCTGCTTTCGCGACGTGACCACGCCGACAGCGCCTGTGACCAATCAGACCGTCGACCCGACCAAGCTGGTCTTCAACATGGGCGGGCCGGGAGACATCATCGTCGTTCGCGCCTACTACAAATGGGGGCTGCTGGCGCCGCTCCTTGAGAACGCGGTGACTCCGCTCAAGCCGGGCCAGGTTCTCGTCACCGCCTCGACGGCGTTCCGCAACGAGCCTTACGGCCAAACCACGCCGACGCCGCCGTCATGCAACTGATCCCTCGCCTCGCGTCCCTGCTTCGGACCTTCCATCGAGACCGCAGCGGAGTCTCGGCGGTCGAGTTCGCCCTGCTCGCGCCCCTGATGGTCCTGCTCTACTGCGGCATGACCGAACTGACCCAGGGCTATCTGGCCAAGCGACGCGCCGATCACGTGTCGGCCACGTTGGGCGATCTCACCGCTCAGGTCAGCAGCATCAACCAGGCCAATATCAGCGACGTCTTCAAGGCCGCCGCCCTGATCATGGCCTTGCTGGTCAAGGTGGCGCTGATCGTCGACCTGGACGACCCGCGCACCACGCCGATCGTGCTGGCCGCCGCCGGCGCCATGGCCAAGGCGGTCAGCGTGGTGCTGATGCACGCCACGCCGCCGGCCCGCGCCGACGGCCGCTCGGCCGAGGCGGGTCGACCGGGATGGGCCGAAACCGCGACCGCCGCCGTTCTCGGACTGATCGCGACGGCCGGCGCGGCGATCGCGCTCGACGCCCCGTTCGCCATACTGACGGCTGTGGCCGCCGCCGCGGCCGCGGGACTGGGCGTCCGCGTCCTGGCCATGCGGCATGTCGGCGGCCAGACCGGCGACATCCTCGGAGCGACCCAGCAGGCCAGCGAACTGGCCACCATGCTGGCCTTCGCCCTGACCCTC
>QGHH01000105.1 GCA_003640645.1 Fredinandcohnia aciditolerans
ACCCTCGCTATGTTGAGCGAGATGGGCGTCAACGTCGTCGAGGCCGAAGAGGACGCCGAGGGCTCCGAGGGCGGCGAAGTGGCCGTCCGCGAGGATTCGGCCGTGGCCGAGAGCCCGAAGGAAGCCGCCTACGACCGCACCGACGATCCGGTGCGGATGTATCTGCGCGAGATGGGCTCGGTCGAGCTTTTGTCGCGCGAGGGCGAGATCGCCATCGCCAAGCGCATCGAGGCCGGCCGCGACACGATGATTCGCGGCCTGTGCGAAAGCGCCCTGACCTTCGAGGCGATCATGGTCTGGCGCGACGAGCTGGGCTCGGGCCGCATCCTGCTGCGCGAGGTCATCGACCTCGAGCAGACCTATGGCGGCGCCAACGCCGCGGCGATGCCCACCGGCGAGGAAGCCGAGCCGGACGAGCCCGTCGACGACGAGGCCGGCGGCGAGGCCAAGGCCGAAGGCGAGGGCGGCGAAGGCGAGGGCGACGACGACTTCGACGACGGCGCCGGCCCGACGGTCAGCGCCATGGAGGCCGAGCTGCGCGACGGCGTGATGGCCACGCTCGACGCCATCGCCGGCGAGTTCGAAGCCTTCCGCAAGCTGCAGGACAAGCTGGTCAATCATCGCCTGAAGGGCGCGGACCTGCCCGAGGCCGACCGCAAGGCCTACGAGGCGCTGTCCAACACCATCATCCAGCACCTGAAGACGCTGAAGCTGAACAACAACCGCATCGAGGCGCTGGTCGAGCAGCTCTATGCGATCAACAAGCGCCTGATGGGCCTGGAAGGCCGCCTGCTGCGGCTGGCCGACAGCTATGGCATCAGCCGCGCCGAATTCTTGCGCGCCTATTTCGGCGCCGAGCTCGACCCGACCTGGACCGACAAGGTCAAGGAGCTGGGCGTGCGGTGGACCAAGTTCGCCGAAAACGACAACGGCCAGATCGGCGACAT
>QGHH01000106.1 GCA_003640645.1 Fredinandcohnia aciditolerans
GCAGGGCTCCGGCGACGTGAAGTACCACCTCGGCACCGAGGGCACCTTCACCTCGGACAGCGGCAAGGAGACCAAGGTCTACCTCGCAGCCAACCCCTCGCACCTCGAGATCGTCAACCCGGTGGTGATCGGCAAGGCCCGCGCCAAGCAGGCCGCGCAGCTGCGCGAGGACCCGACCACCGGCCGCGGCCACGTCATGCCGCTGCTGCTGCACGGCGACGCGGCCTTCGCCGGCCAGGGCGTCATCGCCGAGTGCTTCACCCTGTCGGGCCTGAAGGGCTACCGCACCGGCGGCACCGTCCACTTCATCGTCAACAATCAGATCGGCTTCACCACCAACCCGCGCTATTCGCGCTCGTCGCCCTATCCGTCGGATGTGGCGTTGATGGTCGAGGCCCCGATCTTCCACATCAACGGCGACGATCCCGAAGCGGTCGTCTTCGCCGCCAAGGTGGCCACCGAATACCGCCAGCAGTTCGGCAAGGACGTCGTCCTCGACATGTTCTGCTACCGCCGGTTCGGCCACAACGAGGGCGACGATCCGACGATGACGCAGCCCTTGATGTACGCCAAGATCAAGGATCATCCGTCGACCCGCGAGCTGTATTCCCGCCGCCTGATCGGCGAAGGGGTGATCACCCAGGCCGACGTCGACGGCTGGGTCACGGACTTCGAGACCTTCCTCGACGCCGAGTTCGAGGCCGGCAAGACCTATCACGCCAACAAGGCCGACTGGCTGGACGGCAAGTGGGCGCACCTGCAACTGGCCCGGGACGACGACCGCCGCGGCAAGACCGCCGTGCCCGCCCAGCGGCTCAGGGAACTGGGCGAGAAGGTCACCGCCATCCCCGGACGCCTGAACGGCCACAAGACGGTCAAGCGGGTGATCGACAACCGCCGCGCCGCCATCGAGGCCGGCGTTGGGATCGACTGGGGCAC
>QGHH01000012.1 GCA_003640645.1 Fredinandcohnia aciditolerans
CCGAAGCTAGCACAACTTCGGACACGACTGCGCAGATTAAGTCATCCATTGTCCGAAGCTAGCACAACTTCGGACACAGCCGCGCAGATTTAGCTAATCATTGTCCGAAGCTAGCACAACTTCGGACACGACTGCGCAGATTAAGTCATCCATTGTCCGAAGCTAGCACAACTTCGGACACGACTAAGCAAATTTAGCTAATCATTGTCCGAAGCTAGCACAACTTCGGACACGACTAAGCAGATTTAGCTATTCATTGTCTGAAGCTTCCTCAACATCGGACCCGTCCTCGCAGTTTTATCCATCCATTGTCCGAAGCTAGCACAACTTCAGACACAGCCGCTCAAATTTAGCAACCCCTTGTCTGAAGCAGCCTCAACTTCGGACACGACTGCGCAAATTTATCGATCCATTGTCCGAAAGTCTCTCAACTTCCGACTCATTTACGCATATATTGCACTCCTGTTTCCGAAGATACCTCCACTTCGAACAAAGCCACACTGACATAGCCCCCCACTGTAAGCTATCCGCCCCCCGATGCACTCATGCTGTTTTGACCTTCGCTTGTCCGAAGACTATCCTGACTAATATTTTCAGATGAGTTTTATTATTATAGTTCTATTTGACATAATGGGGTTGTTTGTAACTCAATATGAAGCCTATATCTTTATATAAGATTCCTTTTTATACTTTTTATTAGGTCAAATAACCATATGAAATAACCCAAAGGACGTATAAATGACCAATTTTATAAAAATTTGAATTAAAGTGTTACATATCTATTTTAATGTGTTATACTAATCGTAGAAAATAACAACAAAAAGTATAACATATATCGTGGAGGGGTTTTGATGAAGCCAAGAATCGCAATCAATGGATTTGGCCGTATTGGAAGAATGGTATTTAGAAAAGCAATTATGGATGAGACATTAGAAATAATCGCTATCAATGCAAGCTACCCTGCTGACACATTAGCACATCTAATAAAATATGATACAAACCATGGTAAGTTCGATGCGGAAATCATTCCACAGGAAGACTCATTATTAGTGAATGGTAAGCGTATTCAGCTTCTTAGCTCCCGTGATCCTTTAGAGCTTCCTTGGAAAAGATTAAATATAGATATTGTGATTGAGGCAACAGGAAAATTTAATTCAAAGGAAAAAGCGAGCCTGCATTTACAGGCTGGTGCCAGAAAAGTCATCTTAACTGCACCTGGTAAGGATGAGGATATTACAATTGTAATGGGCGTAAATGAAGACATATATGATCATGAAAATCATGCAATCATTTCAAACGCTTCTTGTACAACAAATTGCTTAGCACCAGTTGCGAAAGTTTTAAACGAGCAGTTTGGAATTGTGAACGGTTTAATGACAACAGTTCATGCTTATACAAATGATCAAAAAAATATCGATAATCCACATAAAGATTTAAGAAGAGCTAGAGCTTGTGCACAATCTATTATTCCTACATCTACTGGAGCGGCAAAAGCATTATCACTTGTATTGCCAGAACTAAAAGGAAAATTACATGGAATGGCATTACGTGTACCAACTCCTAATGTTTCTTTAGTTGATTTAGTTGTAGATGTAGAACGAGATGTAACGATTGAAGAAATTAACGAAGCTTTTATAACTGCATCGGTTGGGGCATTAAAAGGGATTTTGGATTTTACGACTGAACCATTAGTTTCCATTGACTATAATACAAATCCACATTCGTCTATTGTCGATGGGTTATCTACAATGGTCATAGGTGAGCGTAAGGTAAAGGTATTAGCTTGGTATGATAATGAATGGGGATATTCTTGTAGAGTCGTAGATTTAGTCAAATTTGTTGGCGAAAAAATTATCCAAAAAACTGAAGCAAAAGTAGGCTAAATCAAAAACCTTCCCAATTGTGGGAAGGTTTTATTATTTAGTTTAATAAAACGTATTGCTAAATGTATATAAACTTAGTATACTAGTTTTCGTGAACTTCTTAAAAGCTTATGCTTTTGTAGCTACTTAAAGGGTTAGGACCTCTCTGGACTAACTTTCCCCCGTGGTAGTTATGCTCATGCTTTACGCGAAGAACTCATCGAAATTATGGTAAGAGGGGGAACAATTAAATTATGGAAACTATGGGACGTCATGTAATCTCTGAATTATGGGGTTGCGATTTTGAAAAATTAAACGACATGCAAGGTATTGAAGAAACTTTTGTTCAAGCGGCACTAAAGTCAGGTGCAGAAATTCGTGAGGTAGCTTTTCACAAATTTGCTCCACAGGGAGTTAGTGGTGTTGTTATCATCTCTGAATCACATCTAACGATTCACAGTTTTCCTGAACATGGATACGCAAGTATAGATGTTTACACATGTGGAGATTTAGATCCGAATATTGCTGCAGACTATATTGCTGAGGCACTTGGTGCACAAACACGCGAGAATATTGAACTTCCACGTGGTATGGGACCAGTACAAGTAAAGCCGGCACAAGTAAAAGTACTTTAAAAATAAATAAGAATCAACTAAAATAGAAAGAGGTGTATAAATTACACCTCTTTTTTACATTTAGAACAGTAATTTTAATTGATATAGATAAAAATAGGGAGTGGAACTAATGGGATTGCAAACGTTTTTTTCTAATCACAGCGAGACGAGAGACAAACATTCGGACGAGCAGTTAAGAAGTCATTATTATAAGACAACAAATAAAAAGGCGATTGATGCTGTAAAAAAGGTCATTAATGATTTAGATGGTTACCATATTAACTCTGTATCGGAAGAACGAGGGGAAATAAGTATTTCAATAAAAAAAGGAAGAAAAGCCTTTGTTGTTGCAACTGTTGTCTCTGTAAGACCGTTTGAAACAGCGATTGACTTCGCAGTTACAACCGAAACACTTTTATTACCAATAGACTTTGGCTACAGTAAAAAAGTCATTATGAATTTATATCAACGCTTAGATAAAGAACTTCCTCTTATAGGTAAAAAAGATTCTTAAGTCGGATTTATGATGAGAACCCCTTGTCCAAAGAAAATCTTTCTTATAATATGAATACATAGAGTGTGTGTTCAAAAAAGAGGGTGAAAAGGACCAAGTATTTCAAGGCGGTGCAGCTTTGAGTACCGGAGCGTATGCAGTTAATACGTGAGGAACGCAGAAGCAAGCCAACGCAGAAATTCGATGTGTCATTTTTGACCGAACTTTTGAACATCCTATAGAGATCTCCTAAGAAGGGAGTTGTTAGGAATGAGATGCCCTACTTGTCAACATAATGGAACGAGAGTCTTGGATTCACGCCCGGTTGATGATAGTCGTTCAATCCGTAGAAGACGAGAATGTGAAAAATGCCAGTATCGGTTTACGACATTTGAAAAAGTGGAAGAAATTCCTTTGATTGTTGTTAAAAAGGAAGGTACCCGCGAGGAGTTCAGCAGGGAGAAGATGCTGCGCGGGCTAATTAAAGCGTGTGAAAAACGTCCAGTTTCCTTGAAACAATTAGAGGATATCACCCATGACGTTGAAAAGGAACTACGTAGTCAAGGGATTGCAGAGGTCAATAGCGATATTATTGGTGAATATGTAATGAACCATTTGGCAAAGGTAGATGAAGTTGCGTATGTTCGTTTTGCATCAGTTTACCGCCAATTTAAAGATATAAATGTTTTTATCGATGAATTAAAGGAATTAATAAAAAGAGAACGCTAAAGGGCTTAAGATACGTGTTAAGCTCTTTTTTGAACTATAAATGCGTGTTCAAAAATGAGGTTGAAAAGGACCACGTCGACAAGAACGTCACGGCCTCATGTCTTGTCGACACTAGCACGTCCTGTGCGTTGTAATTTCAAGGCGGCGCGAGCTCCCGAGTACCGGAGCGATGCAACTGCTTGAGTTAACTCCCTTGCAGCCTTGCGCTGAGGAATTGACATCGTGAATAATCTAGTAGACGCAAGCGCATAACCAGGTTATTCACAATGTACTTGGAGCAGTTTACGCAGAAATTCGATGCGTCATTTTCGGCCGACTTTTTGACATCCTATAACAATGGAAGGCTTTGATGAAATGGAGCATTGGAAGGAATTAGTACCAGTTGATCGTTATATTGTGCATTCTGCAGACCTTTTGCATGATTATGACCGGAAAATTGTATCTTTGCTTTACCAACCTCTTATTGGAATGAAGGCCTTCAGCCTATATATGACTTTGTGGAGTGAGTTGGAGCAAAACCGACTTTGGGGAGAGGAAAGTACGCATTATACCTTAATGGCACTGTTACAAACGAATCTACAGGATATTTATCAAGAACGATTAAAACTTGAAGGTATCGGCTTATTAAAAACATTTGTAAAATCCGATGAGCATTCTAGAAGTTTTATCTATGAGTTGCAGGCACCACTCTCACCTAGAGCTTTTTTTACAGATGGTGTTCTTAATGTTTATTTGTATAACAGATTAGGAAAAGGTAAATTTTTTAAACTCAAGCAGTTCTTTTCAGATCATGAACCTGATTTAGATTTATATAAACCGATTACGAAAGCATTTAATGAGGTATTTGCCTCTGCTCAAGTCTCGAAAATGATTTCCACGATTAGTGATGAAATGAAAAGCAATCTTGAACTTGATGACAATACAGAATACATGGATCGTAGTCATGAGAAAAAGCTTGTAATCGAAAACGAAAGCTTTAATTTCGATTTGTTTTTTGCAGGTCTTTCAGATGTAATGATTCCGAGAAATGCCATTACACCTAGAGTAAGAGAAGCAATCACTAAGCTTTCTTTTCTGTATGGAATCGATCCGGTTGAGATGCAAGGGATTGTTATGAGTGCTTTGGATCCAAACGAAAAAATTGATATCGAAAAATTAAGAAAGGCTTCAAGAGACTGGTATCAATTTGAGACTGGTAATGAATTACCTAATTTAACAGAAAGGGTTCAACCATTACCAAATCAAACAATGGTAAACAAAGTTCCTCAAACAAAGGAAGAAGAATTAATTCAGAAACTGGAAAGAATCTCACCTAAAGAGTTTCTAATCGATGTATCTGGAGGGTCACAGCCTTCTGTTTCTGAATTGAAAATTATAGAAGATGTGATGTTCCGTCAAAACTTACTTCCAGGTGTTGTGAATGTACTGTTATATTATGTCATGTTAAAATCGGATATGAGATTAACAAAGTCTTATATCGAAACCATTGCAAGTAACTGGGCAAGATTAAATATAAAGACAGTTAAGGATGCAATGGAGACTGCCAAAAAGCATAATTGGACTGCAGATAAAAAGACAAATAAATATAAAAGACAACCGATTCGCAAAGAATTATTACCTGACTGGTTAAAACAAGAGGATGAAGGTACAAAAGAAGAAACTCCAAAAAAGGAAAAAGCAAAGGAAAATGCATCAAGTCCTTCCTTTGAAGAGAAGAAGCGTCTATTTGAAGAAAGATTAAAAAAGAATAACCAATAGGATGGGGGTGAGGATATGAAACCGATTCAGGATTCTTTGAAAAAACTTTCAAATCATGCTGGCTTTCAGCAGCGATATGAACAAATTAAACATGAGGTATTAAACCATTCTGAGGTAAGAGACTTTATTAACGTACATCAGGATCAAATTACTAATGATACAATTAATAGAAGTCTTGTTAAGCTTTACGAATATATCAATCAAAGCAAGGAATGTAATAAATGTGAAAGCCTTCATTCTTGTAAAAATATGTTACAGGGCTTTCATCCTCATCTTGAACTTAAAGGTAACTCAATTGAATTAAGCTATGAAAGATGTCCGAAAAAGGTAATGCACGATGAACAGCTTAAGTATAAATCTTTAATCAAGAGTATGTATGTTCCAAAAGATATCCTTGAAGCATCCCTCGAATCTTTAGAATTTGATGAAGGACGTTCAGATGCAATTCTTTTAATTCAGGAATTTCTCGACCATTATGAACCTGGCAAACGGATGCAGGGATTATATTTATACGGTTCGTTTGGAATTGGGAAAACTTACTTCTTGGGTGCCCTTGCAAATGGACTAGCTCAGAAAAAGGTCTCATCGATGCTTGTGTATGTACCAGAATTTATGAGGGAGTTGAAAGGTTCCTTACAGGACCAATCAATTAATTCAAAAATTGATGCAGTTAAAAAGGTACCAGTTTTAATGCTAGATGATATTGGTGCAGAATCGATGTCTAGTTGGATGCGTGACGATATTCTTGGTAGTATTCTGCAATACCGTATGCTTGAAAACTTACCGACCTTCTTCACATCAAATTTCGATTTTAAAGGTCTTGAACACCATTTATCATATACGCAACGTGGTGAAGAGGAAAAGGTCAAAGCTGCTCGAATCATGGAACGAATCAAATATTTAGCAAAACCAGTTGAACTTAAAGGAAAAAACAGACGTTACTAATCGAATTGGCTTTCTCGAAAAAAGAGAAAGCCAATTTTTTTTATTCTAAAGTTGTCCGCTTCACCATATACATGTAACAGGGTAATGGTATTGGTGAAATGGGGGGACTAGCTTGATTGAAATGCATTTCCAAGAAACAACAGATGCACAAAAAATGTATAAGGGCTTAGTTGCAAAGGCAAAAGCTCTTTCTATAGATTACATAGAAGTTGTCAATGATGTGGAGAATGTCGTGTCTGTTTTCATTTCAGAGAAAATACAATATGCAGTTCAGGTTGTGGTCATTCCGGTAATGGCCGAGTTTATCATTCATAACAAAGAGGACAATTGGATTCTTGATTACATTGAAAATTTATTTTACTTTACCGATTATGAAGAGAAGAAGCAAATATTAGAAATTGCCAAAGGATTGATGGATGGGAATAACCCTGATATCCCAGGGGTTCAAGATGTCGTGCCTCGGGAACAACTGATAGAGGAAGCGCTTCACGATTTTATGGAAATTCCTATTTCTTTCTCATTTGAATCATTTTTAAAGTTTCGCATGCGGTCGTATAATGAGGCATTATTGCAAATCATCGAATCTGCAATTGATGAATACAAGCTTGAGCAGGAGTATCAAACATTTATTCAAGGACTGAGGGAATTTAGAGAGAAGCGAGAACCAAAGCTTGAACAATTACATATTTTACATGATGAGCAATTTTATTTTTATAATCATGAGTTTACTGAAATTAAGCGAGATGAATTGTTTAAATATATTGATCGAAAACTAATCCTACACCAGCCCTTGTACATTGATTCTGCAGTATTGGCACCTTTAGTGTCAATTGCTCCGAAGTCAATTTCAATTTATACGGACCAGATTGATAATGGAATGGTACAGACCATCCACAATATTTTTTTAGAGAATGTCACAATTTACACGAAGAAGTCCTTTGAAAACACACGGCAGAAAGCAAAAAAAATATGAAATATACGAACTGCCCTTGATTTAACTTTTAAATAAGACTATAATACCTACATATTACAAAAACTCATGACATGAGTAGTCTATAATTTAAAAGTTATGATGAGGACACGATTGTATAATTACGGTTTTCAGAGAGGGAGGCCAAGGCTGGAAGCTTCCTAACACGAATGATACTTTTACCACCTCTAAACTTCAGTAGTGAACCTTTGCTTATCAAAGTTGTAATTACTGACGGGATAACCGTTATTTATTTCTTGAGCCATTCGATTTTTTCTCGAATGGAAACAAGGGTGGAACCACGATACATATACTCGTCCCTTTTTTGGGGACGGGTATTTTTTATTTTTACATTATTATATCTAGCCCAAGGCGCCATCGGCTCTCGGGTCTAAGCAAATCGCTTTAGAAGGTAAAAGGTACCTTCTGTCGGCGCTTATCTTATACTTGTAGCCTAAGGCTGCGCGCCTTGTGCTTTTATTTTAAAAGGAGTTGAAAACTGATGTCAGATGTAGTAAAAATTACATTCCCAGACGGAGCAGTAAAGGAGTTTCCTAAAGGAACAACAACAGAAGATATTGCAGGGTCAATCAGCCCAGGCCTAAAGAAAAAGTCAATCGCGGGTAGGTTTAATGGAAAAGAGATTGATTTACGAACTGAAATTCATGAAGATGGTGAAATAGCAATCATTACCCAAGATACTGATGCAGCATTAGAAATCATGCGACACAGTACAGCTCACCTTATGGCTCAAGCAATTAAACGCCTATACAAGGATGTTAAGCTTGGTGTTGGGCCAGTTATTGAAAATGGCTTTTACTATGACATTGATATGGAAAAATCATTAACACCTGAAGATCTGCCTGAAATCGAAAAGGAAATGAAAAAGATCATAAATGAGAATCTTGAAATCCATCGTGTCGAGGTTTCGCGTGATGAGGCATTAAGAAGATACGAGGAAATCGGTGATGAGCTTAAAATTGAATTGATTCAAGATATTCCGGAGGGAGAACCTTTATCAATTTACGAACAAGGTGAATTTTTTGACCTTTGCCGTGGTGTCCATGTTCCTTCAACAGGAAAAATTAAAGAATTTAAGCTATTAAGCATTGCCGGTGCGTACTGGCGTGGAGATAGTGACAATAAAATGCTACAACGTATTTATGGAACTGCATTCTTTAAAAAAGCAGACCTTGACGAATACCTTCGTTTACTAGAAGAAGCTAAAGAACGTGACCATCGTAAATTAGGGAAGGAACTAAGCCTGTTTACAAATTCACAAAAAGTAGGTCAAGGATTGCCATTATGGCTTCCAAAAGGCGCGACTATTCGCCGCGTCATCGAGCGCTATATTGTAGATAAAGAAGTAAGACTAGGTTATGACCATGTGTATACACCAGTCCTTGCAAACGTTGATTTATATAAAACTTCTGGTCACTGGGATCATTATCAAGAAGACATGTTCCCAGTAATGGAAATGGATAATGAAGAGCTTGTGTTACGTCCAATGAACTGTCCACATCACATGATGATTTATAAAAATGGTATTCATAGCTATCGCAAGCTTCCAATTCGGATTGCTGAATTAGGAACAATGCACCGCTACGAAATGAGTGGCGCATTATCTGGTCTTCAACGTGTTAGAGGAATGACTCTTAATGATGCGCATATCTTTGTTCGACCTGACCAAATTCAGGAAGAATTCAAACGCGTTGTAAATCTTATTTTAGAAGTTTATAAAGACTTTGATATTCAAGACTTTAGCTTCCGACTTTCTTACCGCGATCCTGCCGACACTGAAAAATATTTCGATGATGACGCAATGTGGGAAAAAGCTCAATCTATGCTAAAGGCAGCGATGGATGACCTTGGTCTGGATTACTTCGAAGCAGAGGGTGAAGCAGCATTCTATGGTCCTAAACTTGATGTTCAGGTCCGTACAGCACTTGGAAAAGATGAAACACTTTCAACTGTTCAACTTGACTTCTTATTACCAGAACGATTTGATTTAACATATATCGGTGAAGATGGAAAACAACACCGTCCAGTCGTTATTCACCGTGGTGTTGTATCAACAATGGAACGCTTTGTTGCGTACTTGATTGAAGAATACAAAGGGGCATTCCCAACTTGGTTAGCGCCTGTTCAAGTTCAAGTCATTCCAGTTTCTCCTGATGTACATCTTGACTATGCGAAGAGTGTTCAAGAGAAACTTCAGGCAGAAGGATTACGTGTCGAAATTGACGACCGTGATGAAAAGATAGGCTATAAAATCCGTGAAGCACAAATGCAAAAGATTCCATTTATGCTCGTTGTAGGTGACAATGAAATGGGAGAAAAGGCGGTAAATGTCCGTAAATACGGTGAGCAGAAATCAGAGACTATGTCCTTTGATACATTCCTTTCAGCGATCCTACAGGAAGTAAAAAAATAAAAAAGGCTTGTCAAACATAAAGGTGCATGCTAGAATAAATTTCGTTGCACTATTCTAGTTGCACCGATTGACAGTTATCATCATAGATGTTATACTTTTGTAGGTAATTGAATACTTGTTTGAGAAAGTAGAAGCACCCGCTTCTCACCTGATTGACGCAAATTGCAGTTGGTAGGTCTTACGTTCATTAATCATTAATGTGTAAATGAATTGTAATAGTGTGGGTGTGTATGCATTCACACTTTTTTGTTTGTCTCAAATCTGTAAAATGCGCAAGATTTCAAACGAGGCATTCTTTAAAAAACCTTGGAGGTGGCTAATTATTAGCAAAGACATGATGGTAAACGAAGGCATTCGTGCCCGCGAAGTTCGTTTGATTGGTCAAAACGGTGATCAGCTTGGAATTAAATCCAAAAATGAAGCATTAGAAATTGCTGCAAGAGCAAATCTTGATCTTGTATTGGTTGCACCTAACGCGAAACCACCTGTATGTCGTATAATGGACTACGGTAAATTCCGTTTTGAGCAACAGAAGAAAGAAAAAGAAGCTCGTAAAAACCAAAAGGTTATCAATATTAAGGAAGTTAGACTTAGTCCGACAATTGATGAGCATGATTTTAATACAAAGCTTCGTAACGCAATTAAATTCCTTGAAAAGGGCGACAAAGTTAAAGCGTCTATTCGCTTTAAAGGTCGTGCGATTACACATAAAGAAATCGGTCAACGTGTTTTAGATCGTTTTTCTAAAGCTTGTGCTGAAGTAGCTACTATTGAATCCCACCCAAAAATGGATGGAAGAAGCATGTTTTTAGTACTAGCACCTAAAATCGAAAAGTAATGAATTGAGGAGGAACTCCCTATGCCAAAAATGAAAACACACCGTGGTACTGCAAAGCGTTTTAAGAAAACAGGATCTGGTAAACTTAAACGTTCACATGCATACACTAGCCACTTATTCGGAAATAAATCTCAAAAGCAAAAGCGTAAGCTTCGTAAAGCTACATTAGTTAGCAAAGGCGATTTCAAACGTATTCGCCACATGTTAGACAACATTAAATAATCGGTTATTGATCTTAGGAGGGAAACAAAATGCCAAGAGTAAAAGGCGGAACAGTTACACGCAAACGTCGTAAAAAGGTATTAAAATTAGCTAAAGGTTATTTCGGTTCAAAACACACTTTATATAAAGTTGCAAACCAACAAGTAATGAAATCATTAATGTATGCTTACCGTGACCGTCGTCAAAAGAAACGCGACTTCCGTAAGCTATGGATTACTCGTATCAACGCAGCTGCACGTATGAACGGACTTTCTTACAGCCGTTTAATGCACGGATTAAAAGTAGCTGGTATCGAAGTAAACCGCAAAATGCTTGCTGACCTAGCTGTTAGCGATGAAAAAGCATTTGCAGAATTAGCAACTGTAGCTAAAAATAACTTAAAATAAAAGCGGAAGCGACTTGACCAGAAATGAGGAAACTGGATACTGCGACTAAGAGGCTTAATTTGCCTTTGCCGGAGGAGTTGAAGTTTCCCAAATTTCTAGTTGCTGAAGCTAGACTACAAATAAGTCTAGGTAAAAAGGTTACTCCCATTGTAAAATGAGAGTAACCTTTTTTGTTTTAGTCAATAACGGAGGAATAATAATGAGCTATCTCCTTTTCATCTATGTAATTCTAAATATATATGGATTCTCACTTATGTATATTGATAAAAATAGAGCTAGAAACAACAAGTGGCGCATTTCTGAAAAGCATATTTGGGTTGTCGCCATTGTAGGTGGTGCACTAGGGGCAACCTTTGGGATGAGACAATTTCGCCATAAAACAAAGCATAAGCAATTTGTAATTATGCTTCCCATTCTTACAATTGTTACAATAGCCCTTTATGCATATATTTTAGTTAACCTGTCATAACAACTTGTACGTTTGTATATGCTTGAATAGCACCGAAGTAACCTAACGAAAGAGAGGTGAGTTGTGTATTTGGATGAAACAATGACACTTCTGTTTGTTTTTATTGAATCCACTGGACTGCTTGCCCCCATTATATTTATTGGGATACATCTAATTCGTCCCTTCTTTTTCATTCCAGTACCTGTAATATGTATTGTCGGGGGAATATTATTTGGATCTGTATTTGGAACGATCTATTCCATCTTAGGCTTAACCATGCTTAGCATTCTTTTCTACTTTTTATATAGTCAAGTTCCTAGATTGTCCCAAAAAATTACTAATCTTAAGCAAAAATGGTTGGGTGAACGAGTGAATTTTACGATTGGGCAAATTGCAATCTTACGTCTTATTCCTTTTATTAATTTTCATCTTTTATCATTGTGCATCAAAGATGTAACTCGAAATTTCCGAGAATATGCCAAAGGCTCCTTCTATACAAATATCCCAGTAGCTCTTCTTTACACCGTTTTCGGACAATTTATCCGTGAATTCTCCACGACAGTTATTCTTGCTATTCTCCTTGCACTAACTCTATTGTTCTATTTACTTAGAGAAAAACAAGTCATTATCAAATGGCATGAATTTTTCAAACCTAAAACAGGTAGATCTTATCAATGAAAAACAGTCGTGAGTTAACGCTCACGACTGTTTTCTTTAATAAGTTCTTTTATCGGACTTTTCCAATCAATTTTAGCATGTGGGTATACTTCACTAATTCTACGTTCAATGTATTGAAAATCTGTATAATTTAATCCCTTCAGATTGTCATCTTTCGCCCAAACAAAAATCGAAACAACTTCAAACGATTTCTTCGTTGTTCCTAAATATTTTTCTCCCTCAAATAAAACTCCTTTATATGTTAATAAAAAGTTTTTATGAACATTTGCAAGATCGTCAAGCCAGTAGAATTCTCGTTTTTCTTGAGCAAGTTCAAGTTTCCTCTTTGGGTTAAGGACATACTTAAAAATCCGATATAATAAGAAAATAATAAGAAGTAATAGTACAAAACGAATAAGTAGGACAAACATAAGAGGACTCCCTCCATTCTCAATCTGCCAACATATACGATTGAAACAGATAAAAGGTTTCAAGTTTTGATTAATTTGCTATAATTTTTTTAGTTTGTTTTTATTGAGGAGGACTACTAATGACATATAACTTAAAAGTAATGCTGTTAAACGAGGATGCAAGGCTCCCGTTACAGGCAAACCCAGGTGATGCTGGATTGGATTTATTTTCTGCTGAAGAAAAAGTAATTAAACCTGGAGAGGCTGAATTAATCAAAACGGGTATCAAAATTGAGCTGCCTCCAGGAACAGAAGCCCAAGTAAGACCAAGAAGCGGATTAGCACTAAAACATTCGGTTACTGTCTTAAATAGCCCTGGAACAATTGATGAAGGGTACCGTGGGGAAGTTGCTGTTATTCTAATTAATCATGGCAAGAAGGACTTTGTGGTAGAAAAGCAAATGCGCATTGCGCAGATGGTCATTGCCCAAGTCGCTAGGGTTAGTTTGCAACAGGTTGAGGAAGTAGCAACTTCTGAAAGAGGTGAAGGTGGATTTGGCTCTAGTGGGACGAAATAAAAAGTCCCTGATTGCTCAATTGCCACCATTTTCTGTATAATGAAATGGTGATCAAACTTAGGAAAGTTAGGTGATTTATTAATGACAAAGCTTGATGAAACATTAACGATGCTTAAAGATCTTACCGATGCAAAAGGAATTCCTGGTAATGAACGAGAGCCGCGTGAAATCATGAAAAAATACATAACACCATATTCTGATGAAATTTCGTACGATGGAATTGGAAGCATAATTGCTAAAAAGGCGGGTAATGCAGAAGGTCCAAAAGTAATGATTGCAGGACATTTAGATGAAGTAGGTTTCATGGTAACACAAATAGATGATAAAGGATTCTTGCGTTTCCAAACAGTTGGAGGCTGGTGGTCACAGGTTATGCTTGCACAACGTGTAACCGTTGTCACGAGTAAAGGTGATATTACGGGCGTTATTGGCTCAAAACCACCACATATATTATCTGCTGAAGCACGTAAAAAGCCTGTAGAAATTAAAGATATGTTTATTGATATTGGTGCATCAAGTCGTGAACAAGCTCTTGAATTTGGTGTGAAACCTGGTGATCAGGTGGTGCCATATTTTGAATTCACTGTTATGAATAATGAAAAAATGCTACTTGCAAAAGCTTGGGATAACCGAATTGGTTGTGCAATTGCAATTGACGTTCTAAAATATCTGAAGAATGAAGAACATCCAAACGTTGTTTATGGTGTTGGTTGTGTACAAGAAGAAGTCGGTCTTCGTGGTGCAAAAACAGCTGCAACGATGATTAAACCTGATATTGCGATTGCGGTTGATGTAGGTATTGCAGGCGATACTCCTGGGATTTCCGAAAAAGAAGCAATGAGTAAAATGGGGGAAGGTCCACAAATCATTTTATATGATGCTTCTATGGTTTCTCACAAAGGATTGCGTGATTTTGTTGTTGGAGTGGCTGATGAGCTAAGTATTCCATACCAATTTGATGCGATTGCAGGTGGTGGAACAGATGCTGGAGCAATCCACATTACATTAGAAGGCGTTCCATCATTAGCAATTACAATCGCAACCCGTTACATTCATTCACACGCAGGAATTCTTCACCGTGATGATTATGAAAATGCTGTTAAGTTAATTGCAGAAGTAATCAAACGTCTTGATCAAGAGACTGTCAACAAGATTAAATTTGAATAAGAACAAGTAAAGCCGATGAGTTTATCATCGGCTTTTTCTAACTACTGCTTTAATCCTTGCTCTAATGTTGCAAGCATTTCTTGCTTATCCTCTTGGCTTGCATTTTGCCAAATGACTTCAAACAAAACACCTAACCCGGGAAGCATTTTTTCTTCGCCACTTTGGATAGCATCTACTATTGTATCTTCTAATTCAGCCTGAGAATTTCCTGTGACATTGTGCTTTACAGCATGTCTTAAGTTTAAGTTCATTCACATGCACACCTTTCATATGTAACTTTTTCTTTACTATGATTTACGTTATACCGTTTTATTATGTATCTTTGTTAGGATATAATGGAAAAAGAATTAGCAAAAAGGAGCAATTGACAAGTTGAAACGAATCGAATCAAATAAAAATCCTCAAATTAAACAATGGAAAAAACTACATACAAAAAAAGAACGTGACAAATCAAGAACTTTTATGATAGAAGGTTTTCATTTAGTAGAAGAAGCATTAAAAAGTGATGTAGTCATCCAAGAATTGATTATAAGTGAAACAACAGACATCCCATCAGAGTGGAATGTAGATGATTTATCAATCACGATTGTGACGGAAAAAATCATGCAGGAAATAAGTGATACAGATACATCTCAAGGAGTTGCTGCAGTTTGTGAGCAATACTCGGTAAATGAAGGTGGAAATTTCTCTAGGCTCTTATTAATAGATGCTGTACAGGATCCCGGTAATCTAGGGACGATGATTCGAACGGCAGATGCAGCAGGAATTGATGCAGTCATTATTGGTGAAGGAAGCGTTGATGTCTATAACTCAAAGGTTATTCGTTCTACACAAGGCTCTATATTTCATATACCTATTATTAAAGAAAATCTTCACGACACTATCTTAAAGCTTAAACAAAATGGGATTAAAGTATATGGAACTTCCTTAAAAGATGCAGTTGATTATAAACAAGCGTCTGTTGGAGAGTCATTTGCATTGATTGTTGGAAATGAAGGAAATGGAGTCGAGCCAGAAATACTAGATAAAACAGATCAAAACCTTTATATCCCAATATTCGGTAGAAGTGAATCATTAAACGTTGCAGTAGCAGCAGGGATTTTACTGTATCATTTACGATAAAGAGGGGGGAGTATAATAAACGACTTTTTCGGAAGTTCCGTTATCGGAGAACCGTTTCACTGGTTAGCTCTTTCACATGTTGTGATGTTAGGCTTATTGTTTGCTTCAGGGATAGTTTTATTTATTTTTCGAGCAACACTCACAAAGAGAAAATCAGCAATCCGTTATTCCCTAGCTTTCTTTTTATTAGCAAGCGAACTATCGCTTTACGTATGGTATATGAAAACGGGAGTATGGGATCCAGTAGATTCATTGCCATTTCAGCTATGCTCAATCTCATTGTTTTTAAGTATCATCATGTTGTTAACTCGAAAGTTTTTTTTATTTGAAGTTACGTATTTCTTAGGTATTGGTGGAGCTCTACAAGCAATGATTACACCAGAGCTTGCTTATGATTTTCCACATTATCGCTATTTTCATTTTTTTCTAGCACATATCGCCATCATACTAGCAAGCTTGTACATGATTTGGTATGAGAATTGTAGGCCGGTTTTCACATCTATTTGGAAGGCATTTGCTGCTTTAAATGTTATTGCAATAGCTGTCTTTTTTATTAACAAAGCAACAGGTGGAAATTATATGTTTCTCGCACGAAAGCCAATAAATCCAAGCCTAATCGATTTTTTGGGTCCGTACCCTTGGTATATTTTATCCTTGGAAATAATCGCATTGTTTATGTTTTTTATTCTCTATCTCCCATTTATACGAAAAAAGAATTAAAATGGGTTTGATTTGCACAACAAAGATACGTATAATATAATTTATATGCTTACATAAAATCTGTGTTTTAAAAAGTCGAAGCTTATCATTTGGTGACTTTTTAAACATCCTTATATCGTAAAAACAGTGATAGAGGCCAGTAACTTTCCACTCACTATCTAGGGAGAAAATGCCGAGACTGCAAGCATTTTTATAGAAGAAGAAAGTGAATTCACCTCTTGAGTTGGCACCGGGACCGTTTTGTCATTAAAAACGTAAAGGTGTACCGGCATTTGCCGTTATCGAAACGAAGTGAACAATTAGTATTTGATAATTGTTAACAAGGGTGGTACCACGAATCTAAACCTCGTCCCTTTTTTGGGATTGAGGTTTTTTATTTTGTCTTAACGTCTAGCTCCAGGCGCCATCGGCTCGAGGTCACAAGCCAATCACTTCGGAAGGCAAAAAGCGCCTTCCGAAGTGTTCTTCTTGTGCTTGTCGCCCATGCCAGGACGGCTAGGATTTCAGCGTTATGCACAGGACGTGCATGCTTTTAGCTGGAATTGGGGCGCCTTGCGCTTTTCTAAGAAAAAGGAGGAATTATGGATGCAAGAAAGATTACTTGAGCTTAAAGAAGAAGCTCTTGCAAAAGTCGAAGCTTCAACGAATCTTAAAGAATTAAACGATATTCGTGTTGCGTATTTAGGAAAAAAAGGACCTATCACTGAAGTACTAAGAGGGATGGGCAAGCTCTCAGCCGAAGAGCGTCCTAAAATGGGTGCGCTTGTGAATGAAGTAAGAGAGCAAATTACTGAAAAATTAACTGCAAAACAGGAGTTACTTGAAAAAGAAGAAGTTGAAAAAAGACTTGCTTCTGAAACAATCGATGTCACCTTACCTGGAAGACCGATTAAGGTAGGTGGACCTCATCCACTTACTAAGGTAATTGAAGAAATTGAAGATCTTTTCCTCGGTATGGGTTATTCAATCGCTGAGGGGCCAGAGGTCGAGAAAGATTATTACAATTTTGAGGCCTTAAATTTACCGAAGGACCACCCAGCAAGGGACATGCAGGATTCATTTTACATCACTGAGGATATTTTACTACGTACCCAAACGTCTCCTGTTCAAGCAAGAACAATGGAAAAGCATAAAGGAAAAGGACCTGTAAAAATCATCTGTCCTGGTAAAGTATACCGCCGAGACAACGATGATGCGACACATTCCCATCAATTCACTCAAATTGAAGGATTGGTTGTGGATGAAAACATTCGTATGAGTGACCTTAAAGGTACTTTAAATACGTTTGCAAAGAAAATGTTTGGTGAAGATCGTGAAATCCGTCTACGTCCAAGCTTCTTCCCATTCACTGAGCCTTCAGTAGAGATGGACATCTCATGCTTTAAATGTGGTGGAGATGGCTGTAATGTTTGTAAGAAAACAGGCTGGATTGAAATTTTAGGTGCCGGTATGGTTCATCCAAATGTACTTGAAATGTCTGGATTTGATTCAAAGAAATATACAGGCTTCGCGTTCGGAATGGGCCCAGAGCGTATTGCGATGTTAAAATACGGAATTGATGATATTCGTCATTTATACACAAATGATAATCGATTCATCAAACAATTTAATCGGGCTTAAGGAGGGAAAAACATGTTTGTTTCATATAAATGGTTACAAGAATACGTTGATTTATCAGGTGTAACTGCTGAAGAATTAGCAGAGAAAATCACTAGAAGTGGAATTGAAGTTGAAGGTGTCGATCATTTAGGGGAAGGCATTAGCGGAATTGTTGTCGGTCATGTATTAGAATGTGAGCAACATCCCAATGCTGATAAATTAAACAGATGTCAAGTCGATTTAGGTGAAGGTGAACCTGTTCAAATTATTTGTGGTGCACCAAATGTTGCAAAAGGCCAAAAGGTGGTCGTGGCAAAGGTAGGAGCTGTACTTCCGGGTAACTTCAAAATCAAAAAGGCAAAGCTTCGAGGTGAAGAATCAAATGGTATGATTTGTTCCCTACAAGAGCTTGGCATTGAATCAAAACTTGTTTCAAAGGAATATTCAGAAGGTATCTTTGTATTCCCACATGATGTTGAGCCAGGAGCGGACGCGATTGCCCAACTAAATCTTGATGACAAAGTTCTTGAGTTAGGACTAACACCTAATCGTTCTGATGCTATGAGCATGTTAGGGGTTGCTTATGAAGTTGCAGCTATTCTAGGAAGAGAAGTTAAACTTCCACAACCGAAAGTAATAACCTCAGAGGAAAAAGCGGAGAATTATATTTCAATTGCTGTTGATGCAAAGGAAGATAATCCATTATATGTGGCGCGAGTTGTAAAGAACGTTAAAATCGGTCCATCACCATTGTGGCTTCAAACACGACTGATGGCAGAAGGAATTCGACCACACAATAATGTAGTTGATATTACAAATTATATTTTATTAGAATATGGCCAACCTTTACATGCCTTTGATTATGACCGTCTTGGCTCTAATGAAATTCTTGTAAGACGTGCGAATAACGGAGAAAAGATTACAACATTAGACGATGTAGAGCGTACATTAACGAACGAACACCTTGTTATTACAAATGGAACGGTGCCAGTTGCCCTTGCGGGTGTAATGGGTGGAGCAAATTCTGAAGTTAAAAATGACACAACAACAGTATTAATAGAGTCTGCTTATTTTACAGGAAGTACAATCCGTAAGTCTTCTAAGGATCACGGATTACGCAGTGAGGCAAGTGCTCGCTTTGAAAAAGGAATTGATCCAAATCGTACTCGTGAAGCAGCTGACCGTGCTGCTGAGCTAATGGCAGAGCTTGCTGGCGGTGTGATTCTTGATGGTGTTGTAGCAGTTGATACTCTTGATATTCAACCTGTAGAAGTATCGGTTTCACTAGAGAGAATTAATAAAGTGTTAGGAACTGAAATAGCAAAAGAAAAAGTAGTAGAGATTTTTACAAACCTACAATTCCCATTTACTGTGGATAACAATACGTTCCATGTTACTGCACCAACTCGCAGACCTGACATTACGATTGAAGAGGATTTAATCGAAGAAGTTGCACGTTTATTCGGTTATGATGAGCTACCAACAACACTTCCAGTTGGCGAATCAAATCCTGGCAGATTAACGGATTACCAGGCTAAGCGTCGTTTAGTTAGAAGATATCTAGAAGGTGTAGGCTTATATCAAAGCACTACATATTCACTTACTAGTGCTGAAAAAGTTACTAAATACGCACTTGAAAAAAGTGAACCTATACGTTTGGCAATGCCAATGAGCGAGGAACGTAGTCTCTTAAGACTTAGTCTTCTTCCTCATTTATTAGAAGTTGTTTCACATAACCTAGCTCGCCAGATTGACAGTGTAGCTACTTATGAAACTGGTGCGGTATTCATTACTAGACCTGGCCAGGAACTACCTGAAGAGAAAGAACATCTTGCGATTGCTCTTACAGGTTCGTGGTTATCACCAACATGGCAGGGTGAGAAAAAAGCAGTAGACTTCTATGTGGTTAAAGGTATTGTAGAAGGTCTATTTGAAATGCTTGGTCTTGGAAATAGAACTTCATTCCTTCAAGCAAGGGTTGAAGATATGCATCCTGGTCGTACTGCTTCTGTGTTAGTAGATAACAAAGAAATTGGATTTATTGGTCAAATTCATCCAAATGTCCAAAAAGACTTAGATTTAACACCGACTTATGTGGTTGAATTATCATTAAAGGATGTCTTAGAAGCAGATGTGGAAGAAATACTGTATCAGCCAATTCCAAGATTCCCTTCAATGACTCGTGACATCGCGCTTGTTGTAGATCAATCAGTGGCTGCAGGTGATATGAAGCAGGTCATTATTGAAGCGGGTGGAAAGTTACTCCGTGATGTAACGATCTTTGACCTATATGAAGGAGAGCGTATGGAGCCTGGTAAAAAATCAGTTGCATACTCGATCAAATACTACGATCCAGAACGTACTCTAACAGAGGAAGAAGTAACCAAAGCACATGAAAAAGTACTAAAGGCAGTTGCAGAGAAATTTGATGCATCATTGCGTTCATAATATGAATGGAGTGGGTATTGTAGCCCACTCCATTTTAATTTGTCTAGCTTCAGGCATCTGATCTAAGCCTAATATTTCGAAAGGTTGGGGGATCCTATGCTTGTCGTCACTTAAAGATGCGCGCCTTGTGCATTTCTTATATCCCAGCTATTTTCTTTGCTTTTCCTGTGTTTGCAAAATGTAGTTTGGTATACGTGTACAGTGCACCAACACCGTGCTTTTTTATTAGCTTAGCTGCAACCACATCAACCTGAGCACCGGCCCCTTTTTTTAACTCCAAACCGCACTTCTCACTTAATTTATCAAATTCTTTTATGAATGCATAACGAGCGATAATTGAAGCAGCAGCGACTGATAGGTGGACGCCCTCAGCTTTTGTGCTGAAATAAACCTTATCCTTAATTATTTCCTTTTGACCAGAAAGATGTTTAAAATACACGTCAGGGACAGCGAACTGATCGATTAAAATACCATCGGGTGTGGAGGGGGCAATTTTTTTCAAGACATGTCCGATTGCTTGGTTATGTAATAAGGCCTTCATCTTTCCTTGAGTCATCCCTTTAGCTTGGAGTTCATTGTATTTTTCATTATGTAAAATTAACAGACTATATGGGATCACATGAATAATCGATTTGGCAATCTCACAAATTTGTTTGTCGTTTAAATCCTTTGAATCTTTAACCCCAAGTTCCTTCAATAGCTCGAACTTATCATTGGAAACAAATGCAGCAACGACTGTCATCGGGCCAAAGTAGTCACCAGTCCCAACTTCATCCGAACCAACCATTGATAATGTTCCGATATTCGCAGGCAAGCCACTATTCTTTGGAACTTGTTTGTTAGTTGTGGTCGTTTTACTGGAGGTAACAGAGCTGTCCCATTTTGCAGCTTCGCTTAAAGCGCTATTTCCTTGAAACAATACTTTCCCAGATTTATAAGCTGTAATTGTACAGCTAGGGAGTTTGGCGACAAATAATCCTCCCTGTGGGACCTTATCTTGCAATTGACTTTTGTAATGCGTCTTCATTTTTTCTATCGTTTCGAGGGCACATTTTAATACAGTATTAGACAAAAATAACATCTCCTACTATTTATGGATAAAATTCTACATGTTCTATCATAACGTTTGTTGAGATTTCTTTCCATAAATATCACGTTCATGGTATTATTATCTGTAGGATTGACTAGAATGGAGGCCAAATACTTGTCACAGCCACAAAAAACAAGAACCACTGTAGATATATATGGACAGCAATACTCAATTATCGGGTCTGAGAGCACAAGTCATATTCGCCTTGTGGCCTCAATTGTCGATGATAAAATGAGAGAAATTAGCGGAAAAAACCCGACACTTGATATTAATAAACTAGCAGTATTAACAGCAGTTAATATTGTTCATGAACATCTAAAGTTAAAAGAAGACTATGAAAACCTTGAAAAACTCTTAGAACAAGCAAAAAATGAAAAGGATTGAAGTGATATGTTCGATTTAGTTTTGATTATTATCCTCTTAATGGGATTCTTAGTTGGTTTAAGAAGAGGGTTTATCCTTCAAATCGTTCATCTTACTGGCTTTATTGTTGCATTTATCGTCGCATATCTCTATTATGATGAACTTATGCCAAAATTAGTATTATGGATTCCATATCCATCATTCGGCGACGCCGAGACAATGAAATTTTTATTTGAAAGTACAAACTTAGAAACGTCTTATTATCGTGCTATTGCTTTTGCAATTATTTTCTTTGTTACAAAGTTCCTATGGCAGATTATAGGATCGATGTTAGATTTCCTTGCAAATCTACCAATTTTAAAACAAATTAACGGGTGGGCTGGAGGCCTACTAGGATTTGTTGAGGTATACCTCATTGTTTTTATTGTGCTTTATATCGGAGCTTTACTACCAGTTGAAATGGTTCAGTCTAATCTCAATGATTCATTTATGGCGAAAATGATCGTACAGCACACACCATTCTTCACTGGGAAAATTAAGGACATGTGGATTTGACAAGTAATTAGTAACTGACTCCTCTATATAGTTAGAGGAGTTTTTTTTGTCAAAAATGAAAAAGCTGATACATTAAGTGACTTTTTCGCAAAAAATCTGTATCATTTTGGATAGTTAATCGTATGGAATGATAGGTAGGTGCTAACAGTGACTATTAATAAAAAAGATGTAATCCGTCTATTAGAGACAATTGCAATATATATGGAACTAAAAGGGGACAACCCATTTAAAATTTCAGCTTTCCGTAAAGCAGCTGCTGCATTGGAAAATGATGATCGAAGTTTATCTACCATTGAAGACTTCACAACACTCCCAGGTATTGGAAAAGGAACCGCAGCTGTGATAAAAGAGTACATAGAAACTGGCAGCTCAAACGTACTAAATGAATTAAAAGAAAAAGTGCCAGAAGGTCTCATCCCTTTGTTAAACCTGCCAGGACTTGGCGGCAAAAAAATAGCTAAGCTTTATCAAGAACTGGGCATTGAAGATATGGAAATGTTAAAACAAGCATGCTTAAACGAAAAAATTCAAAATCTTGCAGGTTTTGGTAAGAAAACAGAAGAAAAAATACTCGCTTCCATCGAGGAATATGGCAAACGACCCGACCGCTTGCCAATTGCTCTCATGCTAGCGCTCGCTGAAGAAATCGAGGAACAATTAGGTAAGATGGATGGAATCTCAACTTTCTCTCGAGCAGGTAGTCTGCGCAGAATGAGAGAAACGATAAAGGACCTTGATTTCATTATTGCAACAAATGAACCTGAAAAAGTACGGGAACAACTATTAAGTCTTACTGGCATAAGTGGTGTCATTGCGAGCGGAGATACAAAGGTTTCAGTTCAAATTTCCTATAGTTATGATATTTCGGTTGATTTTCGTCTTGTAAAACCACATGAATTTGCAACTACCCTTCATCATTTTACAGGCAGTAAAGATCATAATGTGAGGATGCGGCAATTGGCAAAAGACCGTGGTGAAAAAATAAGTGAATATGGCGTTGAAAATAGTGAAACAGGTGAAATGAAAACTTTTGAAACGGAAGAAGAGTTTTATCAATATTTCGGACTCACCTTTATCCCGCCAGAGCTAAGAGAAGATGGCTCAGAGGTAGAAGCCTTTCAACGGAAAGTTGAACACATACGGCTTGAAGATATAAAAGGCGACCTCCATATGCACACATCATGGAGTGACGGGGCTTTCACGATTGAAGAAATGGTCGAAGCCTGCAGGAAAAAAGGCTACAGCTATATGGCTATAACAGACCATTCACAATATCTTCGTGTTGCAAACGGGCTTACCCCCGAGCGTTTATTAGAACAACACAAAGAAATAAAACGATTAAATGAAAAATATGATGATTTTACGATTTTTACAGGTGTTGAAATGGACATCCTTCCTGATGGTAGACTAGATTATGATGATGAACTTATTCGAGAAGTTGATGTTGTAATTGCATCCATACATTCAAGCTTTTCACAACCAAGGGAGAAAATCATGCAACGCTTAAAAACAGCATTAGAAAATCTTCATGTTGATATCATCGCACACCCTACTGGAAGAATACTTGGACGCAGAAAAGGATATGACGTAGACGTTGATATGCTAATTGAGCTAGCCAAAGAAACGAATACAGCCTTGGAATTAAATGCGAACCTGAATAGATTGGACCTTTCTTCAGATTATATTAGAAAGGCACAAGATGCAGGTGTCAAACTAGTGATTAACACAGATGCACATAATATAGACATGTTAGAAGATATGGGTTATGGCATTTCTGCTGCAACAAAAGGTTGGATCAAAAAAGAAAGTGTTATTAACTCCTGGGAAAAGGATGAACTATTGGCTTATTTAAAAAGAAATTTATAATTCTATTTATTCTCCTTCTAAAGGGAGATACGTCCATAGTAAAGTTGTGGGTAGCAAGAAGGGAGTAACAGCATGCAACCACGAGTTTTAAAGGTTTTAGAATTTGATAAAGTGAAAGAACTGCTAAAACAGCACGTCTCATCCTCATTAGGAAGAGAAAAAGTTGATCAAATGATTCCTTCCACGAATGTAGAGGAGGTTGTTTTTCTACAAGAGCAAACGGATGAAGCATCTAAGGTATTACGGTTAAAAGGAAATGTTCCTCTTGGGGGATTAACGGATATCCGAGCTGCGGTTAAGCGCGCAAGCATTGGCGGTGGCTTAAATACAATGGAGCTCTTAGACATTGCAGGCACTATCTATGCTGGTAGACAAATGAAGAAGTTTGTTGAAGGTATGATTGAGGACGCGATCGAAGTTCCAATCCTCGGTGAATTAGTTGAACGTATAATGCCCTTATTTGAACTAGAACAAAAAATAAAAAACTGTATCGATGACAATGGAGTTGTCATGGATGGAGCGAGTGACAAATTGCGTGGAATTCGCACCCAACTTCGTAGCAGTGAAGCGAGAATTAGGGAGAAGCTAGAACATATTATTCGTTCTTCTTCCGCTCAAAAAACACTTTCAGATGCAATCATTACAATTCGTAATGATCGTTACGTAATTCCCGTTAAACAGGAATACCGTGGGACTTACGGTGGAATCGTTCATGACCAATCCTCTTCGGGGGCTACATTGTTTATTGAACCACAATCAGTGGTTGACCTTAACAATGTATTACAGGAAGCTAGGGTTAGAGAAAAACAAGAAATTGACCGTATTTTACTAGAACTCTCAAATGCAGTAGCAGAGGAATATGAGCCACTCTATCAAAATGTGAACACGCTTGGGGAACTTGATTTTATGTTCACAAAAGCGAGCTACAGTAAAAAGATGAAGGGGACAAAGCCGAAAATCAACGGTAATGGCTATGTGTTCATTAAAAAAGGTCGTCATCCTCTAATTGACCCACAAGAAGTAGTGCCAAATGATATTGAGCTTGGCAAAGACTACACTTCTATTGTAATTACGGGTCCAAATACAGGGGGAAAAACAGTCACATTAAAAACAATCGGGTTATTAACAATTATGGCTCAAGCGGGCCTACAAATACCGGCACAGGAAGAGTCAGAGATTGCTGTATTTGAATCGGTATACGCTGATATAGGTGATGAGCAATCTATTGAACAAAGCTTAAGTACGTTTTCTTCCCACATGGTTAACATTGTAGATATTTTAAAACAAGTTGACGAAAACAGTTTAGTTCTTTTCGATGAATTGGGAGCAGGAACTGACCCTCAAGAAGGGGCTGCCCTTGCTATTTCAATTCTTGATGAAGTGTATAGTAGAGGTGCAAGAGTTATTGCTACAACCCATTACCCAGAGTTAAAAGCATATGGATACAACCGAGAAGGAGTAATCAATGCAAGTGTCGAATTTGATATTGAAACTTTAAGTCCAACATATAAGCTTTTAATCGGAGTTCCTGGACGAAGTAATGCATTTGAAATTTCAAAACGATTGGGGTTATCTGATAGCATTATTCACACTGCCAAAAATCATATTAGTTCTGAAACGAATACGGTCGAAAATATGATTGCCTCCTTGGAGAAAAGTAAAAAGGATGCGGAACAGGAGCTTGAGGACGCTGAAGATATCCGAAGGCAGGCAGAGAAACTTCATAAACAACTTCAAGAGCAAATCATTGAATTTAATGAACAACGTGACAAACTATATGAAAAAGCAGAACAAAAAGCAGCTGAAACAATCAAAAATGCAACGAGCGAAGCAGAAGAAGTCATTCGAGATTTACGTAAAATGAAGCTTGAACAACAATCCCTTGTTAAGGAACATCAATTGATAGATGCGAAAAAGCGTTTGGAAAATGCAGTACCTCAACTTTCGAACAAGACGAATAAACAATCTGTTTCAACCAAAGCAAAAAGAAAGCTCGTACCTGGTGATGAAGTAAAGGTAATTAGCCTAAACCAAAAGGGCCATTTAATCGATAAGGCAGGAAATAACGAATGGCAGGTTCAAATTGGGATCTTAAAAATGAAGGTTAAAGAAAAAGACCTCGAGTTTGTTAGCAGTCCGAAACCAGTGGAAACTAAGCCACTAGCGACAGTAAGAGGTAGAGATTATCACGTAAGTCTAGAATTAGACTTACGAGGTGAACGTTACGAAAACGCTTTGGTTCGAGTGGAAAAATATATCGATGATGCTTTACTTGCAGGTTATCCTCGTGTATCTATTATCCATGGAAAAGGAACAGGTGCTTTGCGTCAAGGAGTTCAAGAATACTTGAAAAATCACCGCTCCGTAAAATCTACAAGATTTGGGGAAGCCGGAGAAGGTGGAACAGGCGTTACAGTAGTAGAATTAAAATAAATTTGCAAAGAAATGTAATCTCTAATAGGGAGAGAAGATAATGGATCAATTTTGGGATAATGAATTTGTGTTAACGGCTGCTAATTACAGTGTTGTTATTCTGTGTTTAGTTCTGTTTATGGCCATATTTGAATTGGTCACCAAATACAAAAATTGGGAAGAAATCCAAAAAGGAAATCTCTCAGTCGCAATGGCAACCGGAGGGAAAATTTTCGGGATTGCAAATATATTCCGCTATTCCATCCAAAACCACGATACATTATTTGTCATGATTGGCTGGGGAGTATTTGGGTTCTTTTTGCTTCTAATTGGCTATTTTATTTTTGAATTCTTAACCCCGAAATTCGACATTGATGTTGAAATACAACAAGATAATCGCGCAGTAGGACTTATATCCATGATTATATCGGTGGGACTCTCTTATGTAATCGGCGCAGGGATTGGAAATGGTGGTTTTTAATATGGAAAAGCTAGCTAAAATACTGTTGGTTGTAAGTGGAGTATTTGTTATTGTTGGGATCCTTTATTTAGTGTTATAAGATAAATGGGCTGATTGGGGAATTAACCAACAGCCCTTTTTTATTAGTCATTTGGTAATTTGTCGTAAAACGACATAAACTTCAGCAACAATTCATGAATCTGATTGTCACCGAATATTCTATATAATATAATGAATATAAATGGTTTGAAAATTCAAACTGATCCTTGGATACGTCTTCGTATTCTTTAAAATGAATTAAAGGGAGGTTATTAGATGGAGTTAGAAAGGCCGTGGTTAGCAAATTATCCTGAGGAAATTCCGCATCAACTCGAGTATGAAAACATCCCGATTCAAGCATATTTGAAAAGAACTGCTAGTGAATTTCCTCAAAAAATCGCTGTTCATTTTCAAGGAAAAGAATTAACTTTTTCACAAGTGTATGAAGAATCTTTAAAACTTGCAAACTATTTAGTGTCTCAAGGCATCAAAAAAGGTGACCGAGTTGCCATTATGTTGCCAAACTGCCCACAAGGTGTAATTGCTTATTATGGTGTCCTGTTTTCTGGTGCAATCGTCGTACAAACAAATCCATTGTATACAGAAAGAGAACTTGAATATCATTTAAAGGATTCAGGTTCAAAAGCAATTGTTACATTAGATATTCTATTTCCACGTGTCTCAAAAGTGAAAGCGCTAACAGAACTTGAACATGTTATTGTCACCGAAATTAAAGACTATCTCCCATTCCCAAAAAATTTGATTTATCCTTTTATCCAAAAGAAACAATATGGTATTGTAGTCAAAGTGGAACATGAAGGAACAAATCATTTACTAAGGGAAATCATAAACACATCTGAAGCTAAAGAAATCGATATTGACATTGACCCAGTAGAAGACCTTGCCTTGTTACAATATACAGGTGGAACAACAGGATTTCCAAAAGGAGTAATGCTAACACATCGAAATTTAGTTGCTAATACAATCATGTGTTCAAAATGGATGTATAAATGTAATAAAGGAGAAGAATCCATCTTAGCCATTCTGCCATTTTTCCATGTGTATGGAATGACAACCGTATTAAACTTATCCATTATGATGGCTGCAAAAATGATCCTTATGCCGAAATTCAACGCAGGAGATACACTAAAAACGATTCATAAACAGAAGCCAACTCTGTTTCCAGGTGCACCAACGATGTATATTGGTCTATTGAATCATCCTGACCTAATGAAATATGATTTATCTTCGATTGAGTCTTGTATAAGTGGTTCAGCGGCTTTGCCACTTGAAGTTCAAGAACAATTTGAAAAAGTGACTGGTGGAAAGCTTGTAGAAGGATATGGTTTATCGGAAGCTTCCCCTGTAACACATGCGAATTTAATTTGGGGACATCGCGTGAATGGAAGTATTGGATTACCATGGCCAGATACAGATGCTGCGGTGCTTTCAATGGAAACAGGTGAACCTGCGGATATAGGGGAAATTGGAGAAATCGTCGTAAAAGGTCCTCAAGTTATGAAAGGATATTGGAATAAGCCTGAAGAAACTGAAAATACATTACGTGATGGTTGGTTACTAACAGGAGACTTAGGCTACATGGATGAAGATGGATATTTCTATGTGGTGGACCGCAAAAAAGATATGATAATTGCTGGCGGATTTAATGTTTATCCCAGAGAAATTGAGGAAGTATTGTTTGAACATGAAAAAGTACAAGAGGCTGTCGTCGCAGGTATTCCAGACCCGTATCGTGGGGAAACAGTTAAGGCTTATGTCGTCTTAAAAGATGGCCAACAACTCACAGAGGAAGAGCTTGATAAACATTGTCGAAAACATTTAGCAGCATATAAAGTTCCAAGAGTATATGAATTTAGAAAAGAATTACCTAAGACCATTGTAGGCAAAGTTTTGCGCCGGGTATTAGTTGAAGAAGAAAAGGAAAAACTAACAAAAATCAATTAAGCAAAGTAGGATCGATCAGCTCTAAATACATCATTAGCGTAAACATCAGTGAGGAGCCATGATATGAGCCTGTGGCTCTTTTTCTTTACCTTAATAGAGCAAATGCGAAAATAAGAAGATAATCTTGACAGTATCTTGATTAGGTTTTATTATAGAAATATGAATGACTATTCATTCATTTTTCTGAAAGGACGTAAGAACTTGAAAAATACAAAACCAAAATATAAGCAAATCATCGACGCAGCAGTAGTTGTTATCGCGGAGAATGGGTATCATCAATCTCAAGTCTCAAGAATTGCTAAGCAAGCAGGCGTGGCAGACGGAACAATATATCTATATTTTAAAAACAAAGAAGATATTCTTGTATCTTTATTCCACGAAAAAATGGGCGAATTTATTGAAAAAATTGAAGCTGAAATAGCAGGAAAATCGAGTGCGGCAGAGAAGTTATTAACATTGGTAGAAAAACATTTCGAACTTTTAGCAGCTGATCATCATCTTGCAACCGTAACTCAGCTTGAATTAAGACAATCAAATAAAGAATTACGTCACCGAATTAATGAGGTACTTAAAGGGTATTTAGGAACCATCGATTCCATCATTCAATTTGGGAAAGAAAATGGTGAGTTTAACCCAGCCCTGGATGTCCGTTTAGCAAGACAGATGATATTCGGCTCGATCGATGAAACTGCAACCACTTGGGTCATGAATGAACAAAAATATGACTTGCCATCCTTGGCAAAAGAAGTCCATGCTCTATTAGTAAATGGTTGTGGATTGACACACATCTAGTAATTTTTAACTTTATTCAGCGGGTTTCTCATAACATTTTAAGTGGTAGCATAGTGTAAAAGGGTAAACAATCTAATTGAGGAGTCAAACCTTGGCTGAATAAAGTTAAAGCCTCCGGCGGATGCCACGATTTTTCAAAGGAAACTTTCCAGCATTAACTGGCACTAAGCCTTCACGGAAGGCAATTGCCAGTAAAAGCCTGAATGGTTTAACTAACAATCTGCGGAAAAATACATCCACAGATTGAAGTTTCACTGTATCTCGCAATAAGTTCAAAGACTAAGAACGCCACATCCTGTGGCAACGTCTTTATGACCCACTTCCTGTGGGCCAAAAATCGGGCTCATATTCGCCGAGGCGCATTTGAGTGAGGTGTGTTACATACATATACTTAATTAGGAGGGATGCAGATGGAGTTTTTTAAAGTAAAGATTGCTGAGTACATTGCTACTATTAGCATTAATCGACCTCCAGCGAACGCATTATCAACTGCTGTTTTGAAAGAGCTTACAAGTTTACTAGATGACATTGAGAAGGATGATAATGTAAGAGTTCTAGTACTCCATGGGGAAGGTCGCTTTTTCTCTGCAGGGGCTGATATAAAAGAGTTTACAACCATAAACTCTGGCGAAGAATTTTCAAATCTTGCAAGACAAGGGCAATCTCTATTCGAAAGAATGGAACGATTCCCAAAACCTATTATAGCTAGTATTCACGGTGCTGCCTTAGGTGGTGGTCTTGAACTGGCAATGGCTTGCCATTTCCGCCTCGTTAGCAATAAGGCAAAACTCGGATTACCTGAGCTACAGCTTGGACTTATCCCTGGATTTGCTGGGACAGCACGCTTGCCACGCTATGTTGGTATTGGTAAAGCTGCTCAAATGCTTTGGACAAGTGACCCAATTAGCGGTGATGAGGCTGTACAGTACGGCTTAGCAAATCAAGCTTTCCCAGAAGAAAATCTTCACGAAGAAACAATGGCAATTGCTAGGAAGATCGCTCAAAAAAGCCCTTTACCTATAAAAGCGACCATTGAATTATTAAATTCAATGAAAAATGAACAATATCTAGAAACTGTCAAAAGAGAAGCGGTTTTATTTGGAGAAATGTTCATTTCAGAGGATGGACAAGAAGGAATATCAGCCTTCATCGAAAAACGTTCACCGACATTTAAAGGGAAATAATACTAGATTTCAAGAAAATTAATAGTTTACAAGAAATTGCACAATACCTTTAGGAGGGAAACTCATGAACATCTTTGTTATTTTGAAAAGGACATTTGATACTGAAGAAAAAATTGTAGTAAGCAATGGACAAATCAGTGAAGATGGAGCTGAATTTATTATTAACCCTTATGATGAATATGCGGTTGAAGAAGCAATCCAACTCCGTGATGCACATGGTGGCGAAGTAACTGTTGTCACAGTTGCCACAACTGATGAAGCTGATAAAGAATTACGAACAGCTTTAGCAATGGGTGCTGATAAAGCCGTTTTGATTAATACAGAAGATGATCTAGAAGAAGGAGACCAGTTCACAACAGCAAAAATTTTGGCTGAATACCTAAAAGATAAAGATGCCGATATTATTTTAGGTGGAAATGTTGCAATTGACGGTGGTTCAGGTCAAGTTGGCCCGCGTGTAGCAGAAATTCTGGATATTCCTTATGTAACAACAATTACAAAACTTGATATCGATGGTTCAGCAGTAACAGTAGTAAGAGACGTTGAGGGTGACTCTGAAGTAATTGAAACAACTTTACCATTACTAGTTACTTGTCAACAAGGATTGAATGAACCACGCTATCCATCTTTACCTGGAATTATGAAAGCCAAGAAAAAGCCGCTTGATGAGCTTGAGTTAGATGATCTAGATTTAGATGAAGATGATGTACAAGCAAAAACAAAAACAATTGAAATCTATCTTCCACCGAAAAAAGAAGCTGGCCGTGTACTTGAAGGCGATTTAGAAGATCAGGTAAAAGAGTTAGTTTCACTCCTTCATAACGAAGCTAAGGTGGTATAAGTTTTCAGGTAATCTTGTATGCGATTTCAAAATTTTACTAAGGCGAATCTAGGGGGTTACGCATAATGTCAAGAAAAGTAGTAGTTCTAGGAGAAACACGTGATGGTGCGTTACGAAACGTATCTTTTGAAGCAATTGCAGCGGGTAAAATTGTAGCAGAAGGCGGCGAAGTTGTTGCCGTGTTAGTAGGTGAATCTGTAGGCGCGTTAACAAATGATTTAATTTATTACGGAGCAGACAGAGTCGTAACGGTTGAAGATGCTAAATTAGCATCATATACACCAGACGGCTTCTCGCAAGCCATACTTGCAGCTATTGATGCTGAGTCACCAGAAGCTTTAGTTTTTGGTCACACCTCATTAGGTAAAGACCTTTCACCTAAAATTGCGAGTAAATTGAATTCTGGTTTAATTTCAGACGTAACAGCGATTGAGGCTGCAGGTGGAAATATTGTCTTTACCCGTCCAATCTATTCAGGAAAAGCATTTGAAAAGAAAATTGTGACAGACGGTTTAATCTTTGCAACTGTACGTCCTAACAATATTACACCACTCGAAAAAGACGAATCACGAACTGGTGAAGTTTCATCACTAACTGTTGAAGTTAAGGATTTACGAACAATTGTAAAAGAAGTTGTGCGTAAGGCAACTGAAGGTGTAGATTTATCCGAAGCGAAAGTAGTAATTGCAGGTGGCCGTGGAGTAAAGAGTGCAGAAGGTTTTGAACCATTAAAAGAATTAGCGAATGTTCTGGGTGGCGCTGTAGGTGCATCCCGTGGAGCATGTGATGCTGATTATTGTGACTACTCTCTACAAATTGGCCAAACAGGTAAGGTTGTTACACCAGACCTATATATTGCTTGTGGGATCTCAGGAGCAATCCAGCACTTAGCAGGAATGTCTAACTCTAAAGTAATCGTAGCCATCAACAAAGACCCTGAAGCGAACATCTTCAAGGTTGCAGACTATGGAATCGTTGGTGACTTATTTGATGTAGTTCCAATGCTTACTGAAGAGTTCAAAAAACTAAAAGTAAATGCATAATAGGTTGTCAAAATAATTTATAGAGATTTTTTCCATTTTACCTTTGAAAAGTTTATGGTATACTAATCAAGCGATGAGCTGAATTGCATAAGTCGAGTTGACACGCCTTTTGGCAAAACACTATGTGGAGTGCTGTCCTCGCCGCAATACGCAAAAAGACGTCCTTCTGGACGTCTTTTTATATATATACATTTAAAATTAATGTCTATAACCTCTATTAATTTACATACATAACAGCTTAAAAAGTTGGGGAAGATGACTATGTATGAAGTATAGGGTTTAATTTATCATTTCTTATGTAGTTATCTGTTCATTTTGAAGCAAAACATTCGTAAAATGACATCTCAGATGGTATACTCTTGGTAGAATTTCAATGTTGTTACTTATTAGGAGGGGTTAAAATGGCTATTACAAATGTAACAGACCAAAATTTTGATTCAGAAACAAAAGATGGATTAGTACTTGCAGACTTCTGGGCACCTTGGTGCGGACCATGTAAAATGATTGCTCCAGTTCTAGAAGAATTAGACACTGAAATTGGTGACAAAGTGAAAATCGTTAAACTCGATGTAGATGAAAACCAAGAAACTGCAGCAAAGTTTGGCGTAATGAGCATCCCAACTTTACTTGTAATTAAAAACGGTGAAGTTGTAGATAAAGTAGTCGGTTACCAACCAAAAGAAGCTCTTGCTGACAGACTTGCAAACCACTATTAATTCAAATTTTAAACAGCCTTAATAGGCTGTTTTTTTGTTTGAACTCATTTCTTGGCGACTTCCTTTTTTTTCTCGTACAACATCTTCGTAAAAATGTTACAATATAAGATACGTCAAAACGCAAGAACAAGTTCACTTAGACGAATTGATTTTATAGTAGATGGAGTGATTACTATGCACGATCATCTTAAGGAAAAATTATCGATTTTACCGGACCAGCCTGGTTGTTACTTAATGAAAGACAGGCAAGGTACTGTAATATATGTGGGTAAAGCGAAAGTGTTGAAAAACCGTGTTCGATCTTATTTTACAGGGTCACACGATGGTAAAACCTTAAGGCTTGTCAATGAGATTGAGGACTTTGAATATATTGTAACTTCTTCAAATATTGAAGCACTTCTTCTTGAAATCAATCTTATTAAAAAATATGATCCAAAATACAATATCATGTTAAAGGATGACAAGACGTATCCTTTTATCAAAATTACTGCTGAAAAACATCCACGCTTATTGATTACTCGAAAAGTAAAAAAGGATAAGGGAAAATATTTTGGACCATATCCTAATGTACAAGCAGCAAATGAAACAAAAAAACTATTAGACCGGATATATCCTTTAAGAAAATGTTCCACATTACCAGATAAGGTTTGTTTATATTATCATATCGGTCAATGTCTTGCCCCTTGTGTTAATGAAATTACCGATGAAACCAATAAAAAAATGGTAGATGATATTATCCGCTTTTTAAATGGTGGATATAAAGAAATCAAAGGCGAGTTGACTGAAAAAATGTTAAAGGCCTCAGAAGAACTCGATTTTGAGAGAGCAAAAGAATACCGTGACCAAATCTCAAATATTGAAACGACGATGGAAAAGCAAAAGATGACAATGACAGACTTTATTGACCGTGATGTATTTGGTTATTCCTTTGATAAGGGCTGGATGTGTGTTCAAGTCTTTTTTATCCGTCAAGGAAAATTAATAGAGCGGGATGTTTCTTTATTTCCTTTTTATAACGAGCCTGAACAAGACTTCTTAACCTACCTTGGTCAATTTTATTTAAAAGATAATCATTTTAAACCAAAGGAAGTGTTGCTTCCTAGTTCGATAGACCGTCACATTGTTGAGCAATTATTAGAAGTGACTGTTCAACAACCTAGTAGAGGGAAGAAAAAACAATTAATTGACCTAGCTACTAAAAATGCAAAAATTGCGCTAAAGGAAAAATTCGCTTTAATTGAACGAGATGAAGAACGTACGATTAAGGCTGTTGAAAATTTAGGACAGAAGTTAGGGATTTATACACCTCATCGAATCGAAGCATTTGATAATTCAAATATTCAAGGAACAGATCCTGTTTCTGCCATGATAGTGTTTACTGATGGTAAACCTGACAAAAAAGAATATCGAAAGTACAAAATTAAATCAGTTCAAGGTCCTGATGATTATGAATCGATGAGGGAGGTTGTTCGGAGGAGATATAGCCGTGCATTAAAAGAGAGCCTTCCATTGCCAGATTTAATCATTATTGACGGAGGAAAAGGTCATCTTGCTGCGGTAAGGGATATTCTTGAAAATGAATTAGGTTTAGAAATTCCACTAGCAGGACTTGCAAAGGATGATAAACACAGAACCTCTGAGCTCTTAATTGGAGACCCGCCTGAAATTGTGGAACTACCTAGAAATAGTCAGGAATTTTATCTACTACAACGAATTCAAGATGAGGTCCACCGTTTTGCGATTACCTTCCATCGTCAAATCCGTGGAAAAAACGCATTTCAATCTGTGCTCGATGATATTCCTGGAGTTGGGGAAAAACGTAAAAAAGCATTACTGAAGCATTTTGGTTCTATCAAGAAGTTAAAGGAAGCTAGTATTGAGGATATTCAAAAAGCCAATATACCTAAAACGACAGCTGTAGCAATTTACAAAAAATTAAAAGAATAGTCGTTGCTATTATAAAAATAGTCTGATATAATCCTTAATAATATAATAATACACTTCAACACGTTGAAGTGAAGATAGAGGTGCGATCTTTATCAGTATGCAATTGGAGGGGTATGAGCCCTAATGATTGTTGCAGAAAGGAAAGTTCGCCGAAGTGTAAAAAGGCTCATACTTTTTTATGCTGGTCTTATGTTTAAGAGACATAGGATTGTCAAGATGAATGAATCTTGGAGGGCTATCTCACGAAGTGACACGTAGTATGTTTACGTATATCACAGCAATGAGATAATTTCTCATTGCTGTTTTTTATTATTCTATGAGAGGGTTGAGGGTATGGGGATCATCGTACAAAAGTTTGGAGGCACCTCTGTTGGGTCACCAGATCGAATTAAAAATGTTGCAAGTCGAGTTATTCAAGAAGTGCAAGCAGGGAACCAAGTTGTCGTTGTTGTTTCAGCAATGGGAAAGACAACTGACCAGTTAGTAAGCTTAGCTAATGAAATTACAAGCGCGCCAAGTAAGCGCGAGATGGATATGTTGTTAAGTACTGGTGAACAGGTAACAATTGCACTATTATCAATGGCTTTACAAGAAAAAGGGTATGAATCCGTTTCGTATACAGGCTGGCAGGCTGGTATTGAAACAGAGGCAATACATAGCAATGCCCGAATTGAAAACATTGAGGTATCAAGAGTATATAATAGCTTAAAAGAAGGAAAAATCGTGGTCGTTGCTGGATTCCAAGGAGTCAGCAGTTCAGGAGACATTACTACTCTTGGTCGTGGAGGTTCAGATACAACTGCTGTTGCACTCGCAGCAGCGTTAAAAGCGGATAAATGCGATATCTACACAGATGTAACAGGTGTATACACAACTGATCCTCGCGTAGTTCCAACTGCACGAAAACTCCATTCCATTTCTTATGATGAAATGCTAGAGCTTGCAAATCTTGGTGCTGGAGTACTTCACCCACGTGCAGTGGAATTTGCGAAAAACTTCGAATTGCCGCTTGAAGTTCGTTCAAGCTTAGAGCTAGAAAATGGAACCATTATTGAGGAGGAAGTTTCAATGGAAAAGAATCTTGTTGTTAGGGGAATTGCTTTTGAAGACCAAATCACAAGGGTAACAGTATCAGGTTTACCAAATGAATTGCATACACTATCAACTATATTTGGCACACTAGCAAAAAATGGTTTAAACGTAGATATCATTATTCAAAATATGACAGATCATAATCATACAAATATTTCATTCTCTGTAAAAACACCTGATTTACGTGATACACTTGCTGTTTTAGAAAATAACAAGGATTTATTGAAATATGAAAGTATCGAACATGAGGATGGATTAGCAAAGGTTTCAATTGTAGGTTCTGGAATGGTTTCAAACCCAGGTGTAGCCGCTGATATGTTCCAAGTGCTTGCAAATGAAAATATTGAAGTAAAAATGGTAAGTACATCTGAAATTAAAGTATCTACAGTTCTTGAACAAGGCAATATGGTTCGAGCAGTTGAAGCTTTGCATGACTCATTTAACTTAGCTGCTGTTGAAGAAGAAAGAGCGAAAGTAAAACTATAATTTTAGTTAAACGGGTGGTTCAAAGGAATTTGGACACCCTTTTTTTATAATAAAAGGCTCTTTTCTAAAAGATTGTTGCTTCCTGATAATAAACGCAAAATCTAGTTGATTAGAGCGTCAGGTGGCGACTCCTCGAAAATGTATTCACATTTTCTTCGTTCGTGGGTTATTCAAAGATACAAATTCAATGTCCAGCGGGAAAAGCGTGAGACTTGAGACCCCGCAAGAGCGGCAGCACGTGTCCAGTTTCAGCGGCTAGAAACTCGATAAATTTCAACTCCTCCTTCAGAGGCAAAATACGCCTCTTTGTCGGAGTCTCCGACGTACAGGACGTGCTAGTGCCGACTTCGCCACAGGACGTGGCGCTTTAGTCGGCCAATTTTCTCGTTTTCTGTGCAAGCCGCCTCCACATTTCGTTGAGGAGGCTCAAGCCACGCCCGCAGAAAGCGTCTACATGAAGCGGAAGTCAACGATATAAAAAACAACAAAGTTTGCGAAAACAGCCTAATAAAAAAACTGCACGAAATGTGCAGGCTTTTATTCTTCGGTGATGTCTTTTGGGTCCCATTTTACCGTGAATATTATTTTTTGAGCTCTTCTTTTTTGTTGTTCAAAGCTTTCGGTGATTCGGTTTTTCTGTTGTTGAATTTGTTGGGCAAGAAAGCCAGATTCAAGCTGGAATGTACAAATATCTTTCCGTTTAAAGCGAGTAGATACGATCGAACCCTCCAAATGAAATTCAATGGAGTTTTTATCCAAACGTTCTACCTTAAGGTCTCCCCATCCAGCATCGTGAAAGAATGAAATGATTTCTTCCGTCGTAGGTAAGGGGAATTTTCGGGCAAGATTTTTTCCAGCCCAATATAGAATCTGTGGCGTTTCTTTCCCGAGAATATCAGGAATTAAAATTTCTCGTAATAGTTCGTACCCAAATACGGAAACATACTGTTCACTTGTATTTACATTTTGTTCATTGATGTTAACGTTCTTCACTGCATTCCCCTCTTTCTCCATTCTTTATTATATAACATGAGGGTATAAGAAAAACATGAATTTTTTTGTTTCTTTTTGTCAGGGAGAATTGATTTTTATATCACATGACTACAATCATATGTGTACAATTATTATTATTTTTATGAATAATTTGTGGACTTGTTTCCTTGACGCTCTTGCTTTATGGGAGTAAAATGAATTTGTTACATTATACTGATAAAAGAAAATCCAATGCAGTGTTTGTCTATTTATCTACAATAAATAAATTTGTAGATTCCTGCAAAGGTTTTCAGTTGTCAGTTTTTATATCGTCCTTTTACATAATTATACAGGATGAAACATTATAACGGAGTGCCATGTGGGCACGTTTAATTACTAAGGGGGGTTAAAGTATGGCTGGTAATCGTGAATTTTTAAATCGCAGACTTCATTCATTATTAGGTGTAATACCTGTAGGTTTATTTTTAGTGATGCATTTAGTAGTGAATAATTTTGCGACAAGAGGAGAAGAGGTTTATAACGGTGCTACTCACTTTATGGAAAGTCTTCCGTTTAAACTTTTCTTAGAAATTTTTGTTATTTATTTACCATTATTATTTCATGCAATTTACGGTCTCTATATTGCCTTTACAGCAAAAAACAATGTGAGCAATTATAGTTTTTTCCGTAACTGGATGTTCGCACTACAACGTGTGTCCGGTATAATTACTCTAATTTTTGTTGCGTGGCATGTATGGGAAACGAGAATTGCAGCAGCTCTTGGTGCGGAAGTTAACTTTAATATGATGGAGAATATCTTGAGTTCACCTTGGATGATTACATTCTACCTAGTTGGAATTATCTCTACCATCTTCCACTTTGCTAATGGTCTATGGTCATTTGCAGTAAGTTGGGGATTAACGGTAACTCCTCGTTCTCAAAAAATTGCAACATATGTAACAATGATTATTTTTGTAGCGTTAACATACGTAGGGGTGTCTACAATCCTTGCATTCGTTTAATTTTTCAAAGAAAATTTTCAAGTAAGCTCGATAAAATCGGGCGCAAATATGTCAATACGTATTTGATCTTTTAAAATTTGACCGTTCACTAGTATGACAATTGAACGATCTCTTTATTGGGGAGTGAGTAACTTTGAGTAAAGGAAAAGTTATCGTAGTTGGTGGTGGACTAGCTGGGTTAATGGCTACCATCAAGGCTGCTGAAGAAGGAACACAAGTTGATTTATTTTCACTCGTACCTGTAAAACGATCTCACTCTGTTTGTGCACAAGGTGGGATAAACGGTGCAGTTAATACAAAAGGTGAAGGGGATTCTCCGTGGATCCACTTTGATGATACAGTATATGGTGGAGACTTCTTAGCTAACCAAAAGCCAGTTAAGGCGATGTGTGAAGCAGCACCTGGAATTATTCACTTAATGGACCGTATGGGTGTTATGTTTAACCGTACACCAGAAGGTTTACTTGATTTCCGTCGTTTCGGGGGAACTCAACACCACCGTACTGCATTCGCTGGTGCAACAACTGGTCAACAATTGCTTTATGCATTAGATGAGCAAGTTCGACGTCACGAAGTAGCAGGATTAGTTACAAAGTACGAAGGTTGGGAATTCTTAGGAATCATTCAAGATGACGAAGGAATTTGTCGTGGTGTTGTAGCGCAAAATCTTCAATCAATGGAAATTAAATCATTCCCTGCTGATGCAGTTATTATGGCATCTGGAGGCCCTGGAATTATTTTTGGTAAAACTACAAACTCAGTTATCAACACTGGATCTGCTGCATCAATCGTTTACCAACAAGGTGCATATTATGCAAACGGTGAATTTATCCAAATCCACCCAACCGCGATTCCTGGAGATGACAAACTTCGTCTAATGAGTGAATCCGCTCGTGGTGAAGGTGGACGAGTATGGACATATAAAGATGGTAAGCCTTGGTACTTCTTAGAAGAGAAATATCCTGCATACGGAAACTTAGTTCCTCGTGATATTGCAACACGAGAAATTTTCCATGTATGTGTAGATATGAAGCTTGGTATCAATGGTGAAAACATGGTGTACCTAGATCTTTCTCATAAAGATCCAAAAGAACTTGATATCAAATTAGGTGGAATTATTGAGATTTATGAAAAATTCATGGGTGATGATCCACGTAAAGTCCCAATGAAAATCTTTCCTGCAGTTCATTACTCAATGGGTGGATTATGGGTTGATGATCATCAACAAACGAATATCCCTGGATTATTTGCTGCAGGAGAGTGTGATTTTTCTCAGCACGGAGCAAACCGCTTAGGTGCTAACTCCCTATTATCAGCTATCTACGGTGGTATGGTTGCTGGTCCAAACGCAGTTAATTACATCAAGGGACTTAAAAAAGGTACTGACTCCATTTCTTCAACTGTTTTCGATAGCCATGTAAAACAAGAACAAGAGAAATGGGACAACATCATGGCAATGGATGGAACTGAAAATGCATACATCCTTCACAAAGAACTTGGTGAATGGATGACTGATAACGTAACAGTTGTTCGTTACAATGACAAGCTATTAAAGACTGATGAGAAGATTCAAGAGCTTATGGAACGTTACAAAAACATCAATATCAATGACACATCTAAATGGAGCAACCAAGGTGCTACATTTACTCGTCAATTACAAAACATGCTTCAACTAGCACGTGTAATTACAATTGGTGCTTATAACCGTAACGAAAGCCGTGGAGCACACTATAAGCCTGATTTCCCTGATCGTAATGATGAGGACTTCTTAAAAACTACGATGGCTAAATTTACTGGGAAGGAAACTGCGCCTGCATTCCACTATGAAGACGTAGATACTTCATTAATCGCACCTCGTAAACGTGACTATACTAAGAATAAGGAGGCAAAGTAAGATGAGTGAAAAAACAGTTGAATTTCATGTAACTCGTCAGGATACTCCAGATTCTGAACCATATGTAATTAAATTCAAGGTTCCTTACCGTAAAAATATGAACGTAATTTCTGCATTAATGGAATTCCGTCGTAATCCGGTAGATATTAATGGAAATCAAGTTGCCCCAATTACTTGGGATATGAACTGTTTGGAAGAGGTTTGTGGTGCATGTTCAATGGTTATCAATGGTAAACCTCGCCAATCATGTTCAGCACTTATTGACCAACTTGAACAACCAATTAAACTTGAACCAATGAAGACATTCCCTATCGTTCGTGACCTGCAAATTGACCGTAGTAGAATGTTTGATTCATTGAAAAAAGTAAAAGCTTGGATCCCAATCGATGGAACATACGACTTGGGCCCTGGACCTCGTATGCCTGAGAAAAAGCGTCAATGGGCATATGAATTATCAAAATGCATGACATGTGGTGTTTGTCTTGAAGCATGTCCGAATGTTAACAGCAAATCCGATTTCATTGGTCCAGCACCATTATCACAAGTACGTTTATTCAACGCACATCCAACTGGTGCTATGAATAAAGCTGAACGTTTAGAAGCAATTATGGGGGATGGAGGCCTTGCAAACTGTGGTAACTCACAAAACTGTGTACAGTCTTGTCCAAAAGGTATTCCACTCACTACTTCAATTGCAGCACTAAACAGAGATACATCGATCCAAGCATTCAGAAATATGTTTGGTAGTGACCAAGTCTAATAGAAACATTGAAAGCACTCCCTCATGTCATATGGAGGGGTGCTTTTTTTACGAAGAGTTTTTAAAAGTATACTTCATAATCAGGCATAAAATTTCCCCATTTGAATAACGCACCACTTAACTGCAGTTTGAATAATCTTATGTAAGGGAGCTATTGGAATGAAGCATATTACGTATATCGATGAATTTGAGACTTGGGAGAATACATTTGAATTTTATCAACCTATTCAGGTACGCTTTTCCGAAACAGATATGTTTGGACATTTAAACAACACAGTCCCCTTTGCTTACTTTGAGGAAGCAAGAATTCAATATTTCAATCATATAGGGTTTATGCAGAGATGGACTGACAAATCCAGTGACACAATCCCGGTAGTTGCAAACCAACAATGTGATTATTTGAAACAAGTCTATTTCGGAGAACAGCTTAAACTATATGTAAAAATAAATCAACTTGGCAATTCCTCAATGGATATCCATTATATGGCTAAAGATAAGGAAGAATCCGTTTGTTTTGTCGGCAGAAGTACACTTGTTCAAATGTCAAAGCGAACGGGAAAAGGTGAGCCATGGTCTGAAGAGATGAAGCAAATGTTAATATCCAATTAGCCTATAATATATGAGTCAAATACATCAAAAATACCAAAACATCTAAAAATAGACGCAAAAAAGTCTACATATCAGCCTTTTAACAGTCACAGCAACACTCTCCTTCTCATATTATATGGTGACTAAATATATACCCATCCAGTAGTTCAGCTCGAACCTTAGCAAGGAGGGTTACAATACTTGAAGGAGAAAGAGTTTCAACCAAAACCGCTACTAACAAAAAGAGAGAGAGAAGTTTTTGAATTACTAGTTCAAGACAAAACAACGAAAGATATCGCAAGTGAGCTATTCATAAGCGAAAAAACAGTTCGTAACCACATATCGAATGCGATGCAGAAGCTGGGAGTAAAGGGGCGTTCTCAAGCAGTTGTAGAGCTCCTTCGTATGGGAGAACTTGAACTTTAAGTATGACCGGCTACCCTTTACTCTTGTAAGGTAGCCGGTTACTTATTTAGGGCATTTTACATATTTCCTAAATAACTTCAACTTGCTTTTTACGCGAAAAAAGTAGAAAATAAGAATAATATAGATTTTTTTCTTAAAACGATAAGTCTTTACATTTTGCATACATTGAAGCAACTGTAATAGAAGAAAAATCGGTTGGATTTACCACTAACATTTTACTAGGAGAGGATGTAATGACTGTTAAGGAGAGCAATGAAACAAAAGACTACCAAGTAATCGCAGATATCGAAAAATCACTTCGTTTTATCTCGGGCTTACTTAAACAAAAGGGCCGAGAAATCCTAAGTAACTTTACAATTACAACACCCCAATTTATAGCTCTTCAATGGTTACTTGAACTTGGAGACATGACAATTGGTGAATTATCAAATAAAATGTACTTAGCATGCAGCACGACGACAGATCTTGTAGATCGCATGGAAAAAAATTCGCTAGTAATGCGCGTAAAAGACCCAAAAGATCGTCGTGTCGTTCGAATTCATTTACTTGAAGAAGGAGAACGTATTATCGAAGAGGTAATTAAGAAAAGACAAGATTACCTACATGAAATCATGGAAAACTTCTCTGCTGAAGAAGTTACCCAACTCGAAAAGAGTCTTAGAAAATTACATCAAGAAATGCGAGTAGAATGAGGCGAATCTTTTGAACAGACCAATCGGAGTTATCGATTCAGGGGTTGGCGGTTTAACCGTTGCTCGGGAAATAATTAGACAATTACCAAATGAAGAAATCATATATTTAGGTGATAACGCCAGGTGTCCGTATGGACCAAGACCTATAGATGAAGTTCGTCAGTTTACATGGGAGCTGACGAACTATTTATTGTCACATAAAATTAAAATGCTTGTCATAGCATGCAATACGGCGACTGCGCTCGTGTTGGACGAAATTCAAGCTGAACTTTCAATTCCAGTAATCGGTGTCGTTTACCCAGGGGCAAGAACCGCCCTAAAGGTTACAAAAAATAATTATGTCGGAGTTATCGGCACTGTCAACACGATTGAAAGTGGTGCCTATGTTGACGCTCTAAAATCAATCAACAATCAAATCAATGTCGAAAGTCTCGCATGCCCACGATTTGTTCCAATCGTCGAGGCAGGAGAATTCACTGGTCCCCATGCCGAACAAATTGTGGCCGAATCCCTTGAGGTCTTAAAGGGGAAAGAAATCGACACATTGATTCTTGGTTGTACCCATTATCCATTACTTCATAAAACCATTCGGAACTATTTGGGAAATGGAATCAAACTAATTGATTCAGGCGCAGAGACAGCCCGTGAAGTGAGTACAGTGTTATTCTATAGCGGACTACTGAACAAAAAACCGTCAAAAAAAGGCCACCTGTTCCTCACAACAGGCGAAAAAGAAATCTTCCAACAAATAGCCAGCAACTGGTTTGAAGAACCAGTGTATAATGTGAAATCGGTGAAATTGTAGGAGTAAAGAAAAAAGTCCCGGATGGGGCTTTTTTTGTTTATTAGATATTGGGTATGTTGGGATAATGCTAGGCAAGGGTAGAGGTGTACGTACCTTGTGTTAATAACGGGAGTTTGTTGTGTGAGGGGATTCTACAGTTAGTGGGGTGCATACTTTAAGAAAAAAAGAAGAAGCATGTCCCGCAAGAGGTCATGCTCGAAGAAAAAAAGAGTGAGCATGTCCTGCAAGAATAGTTTAGTGGTACATGCTCGAAGAAAAAAAGAGTGAGCATGTACCACAAGAATAGTTTAGTGGTGCATACTCGAAGGAAAAAAGGGTGAGCATGTACCACAAGAGTAGTTTAGCGGTACATGCTCGAAGAAAAAAAGAGTGAGCATGTCCCACAAGAGTAGTTTAGCGGTACATGCTCGAAGAAAAAAAGAGTGAGCATGTACCACAAGAGTAGTTTAGCGGTACAAGCTCGAAGGAAAAAAGAGTGAGCATGTCCCACAAGAATAGTTTAGTGGTACAAGCTCGAAGAAAAAAAGAGTGAGCATGTCCTGTAAGAGTAGTTTAGTGGTACAAGCTCGAAGAAAAAAAGAGTGAGCATGTCCCACAAGAATAGTTTAGTGGTACATGCTCTAAGAAAAAAGGAGTGAACATGTACCACAAGAATAGTTTAGTGGTACATGCTCTAAGAAAAAAGGAGTGAACATGTACCACAAGAGTAGTTTAGTGGTACAAGCTCGAAGAAAAAAAGAGTGAGCATGTCCTGTAAGAGTAGTTTAGTGGTACAAGCTCGAAGAAAAAAAGAGTGAGCATGTCCTGTAAGCGTAGTTTAGCGGTACAAGCTCGATAGAAAAAAGAATAAGCATGTCCTGCAAGAAGAGCTTAGCGATGTACACTCGAAAAAAATATAACCTGAAACGAATGAATTATCATTCAACTAAAGCAGCATTCCTCTCATGAGTGGAAATTAATTTTATTTTGAAAAGATGAATCACTCTTTAACCTCATAGTATGAATATTTTCCCAATGAAACGAAATTGTATTTATTGGCAAGAATTTTTCTGATAGTTCTTTTATCTTTAATCACCTTGCACCAATCAAAAACAGTCTTCGTTGTAATCTTCAGATCTGGAAAAAGCAGTCTTAACTCCTCAACACTTCTAATTACAGCAGCTTCAATATCCTCACTTTTCATGCATTTGCCACAAACTAGCTTGTATTGATTCCCAATCCCCATAAACCCATTCCAACACTCTCCACATAAAATCCCTTTTTCCAACTCATCAAAACTATACTCTGGTAGGAGTGAGAAAGGGGACTTTTTTATATGTAACGAAAGCAACTTATTTGCTAAAGCATAATGTGTATCATAGATTTTGGACGACTGTGCATTCAAGTGGCGTATAAAACGATTAAGTTGAGGCTGAAATACAATTGGTAGATTTGGTGGAGCTTCGTAGAGATAAAATTCGGGATTAATAAAAATGAGGTGGCCTTCGACGGTGAGGTTGGAACCGAGTTGTTGGAGTAATTGCCTAAACAGAGAGGTACTTCGGGATAGCTGTAGAAGGGGATTCTTGATCTCTTTCCCAGTTGATAAGCTTTTCCATTGTTCTCCTTTTACTATGTAATCACCTTCAAAGTTCTTTACTTCAAATATGTGAATTTTGGGTGGGGAAATAAGTAGTGAATCAATTTGATAATGAGCTCTGTTTGTTTCTAGAAGTAAGTCGTTGATGGTGAGGGAGTCAAGTGAAAGACTTTCCATACGATGGTCAAACATCGTTTCTCCAATGAAGCCTTTTTCGAGAGTAATGATTTGATTCTCGATTTTTTCAGGCACTTTCTTTCTTGCTCGATTAGACTTTAGGAGCTGTAATTCAAGAGGTACAGTACGTTTTTTAATAATCAAACACAACACTTCCTTTCAAAAAATTTAACCTTACCCCTTTATTTTACATTTTGTTTCCTTCTAAAATCAAAACATTTTGTCCATATTTTTCAACAAAAAGCGGTCTAATTTGTATAGAGGGCTCGTATACATAGTAGTACAAACTGCCTTAGGAGGGAAAAGAATGCGTAAAATAACTAAATCTGCAATAGCTGCAACAGTTGTTACTTCTACAGTTCTACTTTCAGGATGCGGCTTATTTGGTGGAGAGGAAGAAGTTAAACAAATGGATCCACCTAAAAACGAAGCGGTGGATGAGACAGTAGCAAAGGGGGATAACTCAGAAACTGATGCTACTGAGGCTACTGATCAAGAAGAAGCTACAACTGAAACAGTAAAACGAGACCTGTATCTGATTGATAATAGTGGTCTTGTGGTGCCATATACTGTAGATCTTCCGAAGACAGATGCTGCGGCAAGACAAGTACTTGAATACCTGGTAGCGGGTGGACCGTTAAATGAAATTCTTCCAGATGGATTTAGAGCGGTTATTCCACAAGATACGGTTGTGGATGTGAAATTGGAGGATGGCACAATTACAGCTGACTTCTCGAAGGAATTTGGCACATATAATCCTGAGGATGAAGCAAAAATCTTACAAGCCATTACTTGGACATTAACCCAATTTGATAATGTCAATAACGTTGTAATTAGCGTAAATGGATATAAATTAGATGAAATGCCTGTTAATAGTACACCAATTCCAACGGATTTAAGTAGAGCGGATGGAATTAACATTGATAACAGCGGCGTAGTAGATATAACAAATAGCCGCCCTGTGACACTCTATTTCTATGTGCAGAATGAAGACGCGGAGTACTATGTACCAGTAACGAAGCGTATTGAAAATACCGGGGATGACAAAGTTTCAGCAGTGGTTAATGCACTAATTGACGGACCAAATATTTCTTCGAATTTAATAAGCGAAATTCATCAAGATGTAAAACTGCTAGGTGCGAAAGTGGAAGATGGCAAAGTTACTTTAGATTTTAATGAAGCTATCTTTGGTAGCTTTAACGAGAAGATGATCTCTAAGCATGTTATTAACTCTTTAGTATTATCTTTAACTGAGCAGCCTGATGTAAAGAGTGTTGCTATCACGGTCAATGGAAATGAAGATGTTGTTACGGAAGATGGGAAATCCCTAACTGAACCAGTAACACGTCCAGCAAATGTGAATACAGGTAGTTTCTAAAAAAAAGTAGGGGTGTGGACTTTGTTCACACCTTTTTCCTATGGAAGACGATAGAAAAACAAAATTTTGCTATACTATATAAAGGATAGTGGGCAGTGTATAGCCTACTTTTAAGGACAGACAGGGGGTTATTAGTTTTTGAGAGTTGATGGACGATTACATAATCAGTTACGGCCGATTCAGTTTGAAGTAAATTATATCAAGCATCCCGAGGGATCGGTATTAATTTCGATTGGGGATACAAAGGTCATTTGTAATGCGAGTATTGAAGAGAGGGTGCCTCCTTTTATGAGGGGATCTGGTAAGGGTTGGATTACAGCGGAATATTCAATGCTTCCGAGAGCGACTGAGCAGCGTAATATGAGAGAGTCCACTAAAGGAAAAATCTCCGGACGAACGATGGAAATTCAGCGTTTGATCGGGCGTGCTTTGAGATCAGTGGTTAATCTTGAACAGCTTGGTGAAAAAACAATATGGATTGATTGTGATGTTATTCAGGCGGATGGTGGTACAAGGACTGCTTCGATAACGGGTGCCTTTGTGGCGATGGTCCTTGCAGTACATAAAATCTATAAAGAAAAAAAAATGAGTGTATTTCCAATCACAGACTATTTAGCAGCTATTTCAGTGGGAATTGATCCTGAAAAAGGGGAAATCCTTGATTTAAATTACATAGAAGATTCGGCTGCAAATGTTGATATGAATGTTGTGATGACCGGAGCGGGGGAGTTTGTTGAGCTTCAAGGAACAGGGGAAGAATCCACTTTTTCACGATTGCAGTTACAAACATTATTAGAATTAGCCGAAATAGGGATTACTGAGTTGATTCAGGCCCAGAGAGCTGCATTAGGAAATTTAGTAGAATTAATTGGAAAGAAGGACTCTTAACGTGAAGGAAATAATGATTGCTACTAAAAATAAAGGAAAAGTAAAGGAATTTAAAGATTTATTTGCAAGTAAAGGTATAGACGTAAAATCACTGGTCGACTATCCCAATATAGAGGATATTGAAGAAACGGGCACTACATTTGCAGAAAATGCTCAAATAAAAGCAGAAGCCATTACTAAAAAGCTCCACATACCTGTAATAGCAGATGATTCAGGACTTACAATTGATTATCTAGATGGAAGACCAGGCGTCTATTCAGCTAGATATGCTGGTGAGCATAAAAATGATGTGGATAATCTTAATAAAGTATTAGAAGAATTAAAAGGAGTTCCCGATGAAAAAAGATCGGCTAGATTTCATTGTGCACTAGCTTTGGCAATTCCTGGAGAGAAAACGGAAATTGTAGAGGGGACCTGTGAGGGTGTTATTACAGATAAGCCTGTTGGGGAAAATGGATTCGGCTATGACCCAATCTTTTTTGTGCCTGTTAAGGGCAAAACAATGGCTGAATTATCAAAAGATGAGAAGAACCTTATCAGCCATCGTGGGAATGCACTTAGAAAGCTAGACGAGCTTTTAAAAGATCGTGAGGAGTTTCAAAGATGAAGGTATTAATTTTGAGTGACAGTCATGGATTAACAAAGGAATTACTCGACATTAAGGAGAGGCATAAGAATGATGTTAAATTTATGCTCCATCTCGGGGATTCTGAGTTGTCATCTCAATCAGAAGAAATGAGTGGATTTTCAGTAGTCAGAGGAAATTGTGATTTTGACTCTAACTATCCGAATGATATGATTGTTCTTTTAAATGGGCTAAAGGTATACTTGACACATGGTCATTTGTATAATGTAAAGATGTCATTAATGAATTTATCCTATCGTGCTAGAGAAGTCGGAGCATCTATTGTTTGTTTTGGACATTCACATATTGCGGGAGCTGAATTAATTGATGATGTTTTATTTATTAATCCAGGTAGTTTCCGCTTGCCAAGAATGCGCAAGGAAAGAACATATGTAATATTAGAGGTTGATAATAATCAAGCTGATGTTGTCTTTTATGATAGTGAAGGAAATACTGTTGAGGAGTTATCAACCAAGGTAAACTTATGATACAATAGCGTTGGGAGTAAAAAAATACTCCCTTTTAAAATTTTTTCTTCAAAATGTGTTGACATCTGATTCCTATCTGACTATAATAAAAAATGTCGCTAATAACTTAGCGGAAAAACTTAAAATGTCCCAGTAGCTCAGCAGGATAGAGCAACGGCCTTCAAGAAAATAGGAGCCTCTATAAGGAAAGAAGAACTTATAGAGTGGACGACACTATATCGGTGAAGCCTTAACAGTTTTCAGCTGATGGTAATACCGAGGAAACTTATGTCTTGTATTAGACTGAGGAGATTCGAATGATCATGTAATTTGATGGTAGAAACTCCAAAGAATAATCTTCAAATGATTATCATGAGGTTCCGTAGAGACTACACGTGTCGCACCTGAAATGGTGAAGATATAGTCCAGACTACAAACAACAATTGTTGGTGACGAAAGTCATAGTGGTAAGCTAAGCCGTCGGTCGGGAGTTCGAATCTCTCCTGGGACGCCATTTTTACATAATAATAAATAATGTCATATCAAACTCTTATATCGTTAGAGATGTAGTTCAAATAAGGACTTAACACTCTCGGTATAAGAGTTTTTTGTATAGCTAAATAAAATATATTACATGGTATAGTATTTTTAACAATAAGAATATATGTTCGTTGTTATCCAAAGATAGGCTTATGTCTCAGAGGGGGATAACTTGAAACACCATACTAAACAAAAAGGGATTTAGGAGTTTTAAAGGCCCAGGTTGATTTGTATGAAAAAGGATAATTGATTTTAACACTATATTCAGAACGTGCTCCTTTTGACTTGGTTGTTTATAAAGACCAGCAATTTAAAAGAGTGCAAGGAAAGTATAGAGAATTGAATCAAAATGTAGTATTGGAAGTTAGGTTTCGGTCATCATACTGTAATAGCAAGGGAATAGTTACCAAGGAAACAAATAAACAAGAAATTGATGTTTATTGTGTATATTGTCCCGACACCGATGAATGTTACTATTTCGACCCAAAGTTCAGCAATAAATCGTTAACTCTAAGAGTAAAACATCCAAAGAATAATCAGGAAAAGAATGTTCACTTTGTTAAGGATTTTCGTAACTCCCGTAGGCTAATTACCTAGCATAGCCATTTTACATACTCAATCACAAACACTTCTTTTCAAGTAAATGAATTGAAGTGTTTTTTTTATTTGTCCAATGGACTCATCTACAAACAAAAATTTTAGTATTACGTGCGATCAGATATTAAAGATTGACCTTGAAAGATTCCTACCTATATCGCATCCGAATCAATCATTTTCAGTCACAAAAATTTCAACGAATTCTTTCAATTCAAAAAACCGCGTCACTTCTGAGTTGTAAGCGGATTCAGATAGTTTCTCAAATCAAAATAATCTAATAATTCTTTAAAATGGTGTTGACTCCGTTAAAAAATGGGCGTAATATAGGCTCTAATATCAAATATTTTCTAGCAAAAAGAAAATGAATAAGCAAATTGTCAACTTAGAAAAGTCCTATCATTACTAACCCATCCTTTTACTAAAAAGGTGGAAGGTCATGGATTTGGATTATTTTTTGAACCTAAGTTTTCAATCGTGTAAAGCGTTTATGTTTTTAGGTATTAAAGAGATACCTGTGGCATAAAGCTAATAGAAATGTAATTTAAAAATATTGAATATTCATAAACGTTGAAGAGGATAAGTAGTCTAACGTAAAGATATCAACAGAGAGCCGGTAATGCTGGAAGCCGGTGTTATCCCGTTGGATGAACTCACCTCAGAGTGTTAGCTTGAAACATTTGTAGTAGAGTTAACCGGGTGTTTGGTAACAGCTCACCCGTTATCAAAATGAACAACAAAAGTTGTTCCTGAGGTGGTCTTTTTTAGATCGCGAACAAGGGTGGTACCGTGGAAAGTGATAAATGCCTTTTCACCCCTTCGACCAAGAAATTGGTCTAGTGGGTGGATTGGCATTTTATTTTTTTTACATAATTCAGACCCAGTCTTAATTATGTTATAAGCCTCCGGGAGTATGCCACGATTTTTCAAAGGAAATTTTTAGAGCAGTAAGATTCAAAGACAAAGTGCGCCACAGCATGTGGCAACGTCTTTATGACCCACTTCCTGTGGGCCAAATATCTGGCGATAATATGCCAAGGCATATTTGATTAAGAAAATTTAATTACTATAAGGAAGGGATGTAAGAAAAAATGGGCGTAAATGCAAAAGTGGAAGAAAAAACTAAAGCTTCTACAAAAATGAATGGTTCCCAAATGCTAATCGAAGCATTGAAAAGGGAAAATGTAGAAGTCATTTTTGGATATCCTGGCGGTGCTGTACTAAACATTTATGATAGTTTATATGATTCAGGAATTTTTCATGTATTAACCAGACATGAACAAGGTGGTATACATGCAGCTGAAGGATATGCGAGAATTTCAGGAAAACCAGGTGTCGTCATTGCAACTTCTGGACCGGGTGCAACAAATATTGTGACGGGATTAGCAGACGCGATGATTGATTCAATTCCACTTGTTGTATTTACAGGTCAGGTTGCTTCATCAGTCATTGGTTCAGATGCTTTCCAGGAAGCAGATGTTCTTGGAATCACGATGCCAATTACAAAACATAGTTACCAGGTAAGGGAAGTAAAGGACTTACCAAAAATAATTAAAGAAGCATTTTATATTGCTACTTCTGGAAGACCAGGACCTGTATTAATTGATATTCCAAAAGACATGACAGCAAATGAAGCGGTATTTGATTATGATCAAGAAATTCAGTTGCCAGGTTATCAGCCGACAATTCACCCAAATCATCTGCAAATTCGTAAGCTAGTTGAAGCAGTTAGTCAAGCGAAAAAACCGGTCATTCTTGCTGGTGCTGGGGTAATACATGCAAAAGCTGCAGACGAATTAAGAGAATATGTTGAACAACAAAATATTCCTTTAGCACATACACTTTTAGGTTTAGGTGGATTCCCAGCTGATCATCCATTATATCTAGGCATGGCAGGAATGCATGGAACATACTCAGCGAATATGGCTTTACATGAATGTGATCTATTAATCAGTATTGGAGCAAGATTCGATGACCGGGTCACTGGAAATCTAGAACACTTTGCTCCAAATGCAATAGTCGCACATATTGATATTGATCCTGCTGAGATTGGGAAAAACGTACCTACTAAGATTCCAGTGGTAGGGGATGCAAAAGAGGTTCTTAAAGCTCTAGTTCACCAAGATGGTAAACCTGGAGATTCCCGAGAATGGAGAGAAAAACTAGCTGGATGGAAAGAAGAATATCCACTTGTTTATAAACCATCAGAAGATGAATTAAAACCACAAAAATTAATAGAACTTATCTATAAATATACAGATGGGGAAGCAATTGTTACAACTGACGTTGGCCAGCATCAAATGTGGGCTGCCCAATACTATCAGTTTACAAAACCAAATCGTTGGGTAACATCAGGCGGACTTGGAACAATGGGCTTTGGCTTACCATCTAGTATCGGAGCACAGTTAGCTGAAAGGTCATCAACTGTGGTTGCAATCCTAGGAGATGGTGGATTCCAAATGACTTCCCAAGAACTTTCAGTCATTCATGAATTAAATCTACCAATAAAAATCATCATTCTTAACAACAAAGCTTTGGGAATGGTTAGACAATGGCAACAACTTTTCTATAAAGAGAGATACTCACATTCCCTGATTCCTAATCAGCCAGATTTTATGAAACTAGCTGATGCATATGGAATTAAAGGTTTGAGAGCTACAACTGAACAAGAAGCAGAGCAAGTGTTAAAAGAAGCTATTGAATACGATGGACCGGTCCTTATGGACTTTAATGTGACACCTTTCGAAAATGTATACCCAATGGTAGCCTCAGGAAAGGGTCATCATGAAATGGTAGGTGTTAAGCTGTGAAAAGAATCATTACATTACTAGTAAATAACCGCGCTGGTGTACTTAACCGAATCACTGGCCTGTTAACAAAACGTCACTACAATATTGAGAGTATCACAGTGGGACATTCCGAAACAGAGGGACTCTCACGAATGACATTTGTAATACATCTCGATGAAGAAACCGTAGTTGAACAAATTACAAAACAGCTAAATAAACAAATTGATGTTATAAAGGTCGTGGATATTACGAATCAAGCCATTGTGGCTAGGGAGCTTGCTCTCATTAAAGTAGCATCCAGTCCATCAAATAGAAATGAGATTTATAGCTTAATAGATCCTTTCCGGGCATCAATCATTGATGTAAGTAAGGAAAGCCTGGTTATCCAAGTTACTGGTGAATCAGAAAAAGTCGAAGCTCTAATTAACCTCTTAAAGCCATACGGAATTAAAGAAGTAGCCCGTACAGGCACAACTGCTTTCACAAGGGGTAACCAAAAAACAGCTTCAAATCCAAAGAATATTTCTATTGTTTAAATACGTTTCATCAACTAAAGGGTTTAATCACATTAACATACAAAACTTAATTCTAATAAGGGAGAGATTTTAAAATGACAAAGGTATATTATAACGGAGATGTAAATGATTCAGTTTTACAAAATAAGAAGGTTGCTATTATTGGTTACGGTTCACAAGGACACGCACATGCACTGAACTTACGTGAAAGTGGCGTTGATGTAATTGTTGGTCTACGTCAAGGAAAATCTTTTGAACAAGCAAAAAATGATGGACTACAAGTTTATTCAGTTCGAGAAGCTGCAGAGCAAGCGGATGTAATTATGGTATTACTTCCAGATGAAAATCAACCAAAGGTATATAAAGAAGAAATCGAACCAGGATTAGAGCCAGGAAATGCATTAGTATTTGCTCATGGTTTTAACATTCACTTTAGCCAAATCGTACCACCAAACTTCGTAGATGTTTTCCTAGTAGCTCCAAAAGGCCCAGGACATTTAGTACGTCGTACATTCACTGAAGGTGCAGGGGTTCCAGCATTAATTGCGGTTGAACAAGACGTAACTGGAAATGCAAAAGAGGTTGCACTAGCATATGCGAAAGGAATTGGAGCAGCTAGAGCGGGTGTTCTTGAAACCACATTTAAAGAAGAAACTGAAACAGATCTATTTGGTGAACAGGCAGTATTATGTGGTGGTACCACTGCATTAGTTAAAGCAGGATTCGAAACATTAGTAGAAGCTGGATACCAACCAGAAGTTGCTTACTTTGAGTGTCTACATGAATTAAAACTAATCGTTGATTTAATGTACGAAGAAGGCTTAGCTGGAATGAGATATTCAATCTCCGACACAGCTCAGTGGGGCGATTTTGTAACTGGACCTCGTATTGTAAATGACAGTGTGAAAGCTGAAATGAAGGAAGTATTAAAGGATATTCAAACAGGTAAGTTTGCAAAAGGCTGGATCCTTGAAAATCAGGCAAATCGTCCAGAGTTTAACGCAATTAACAAAATTGAAGCTGAACATCAAATTGAAGTAGTAGGTAAGAAGCTTCGTGAAATGATGCCATTCGTCAAACAAAGACAAGTGAAAGAAGTGGTGGGTGCCCGTGCGGAAAATTAATATTTTTGACACTACATTAAGAGATGGAGAACAGTCTGCTGGAGTAAACTTAAACCTACACGAAAAACTTGAAATTGCTAAGCAACTGGAACGACTCAATGTGGATGTTATGGAGGCCGGATTTCCAGCTGCCTCTGAAGGTGATTTCCAGTCAGTTAAACAAATTGCTGATATCATCAAAAATGTTTCCGTAACAGGACTTGCACGAGCTGTACAAAGTGATATTGATGCAGCTTGGGGAGCTTTGAAGGGAGGAGCGGAGCCTCGTCTCCACACCTTCCTTGCTACTTCCCCAATTCATAGAAAATATAAGCTTAAGCAGACAAAAGAACAAGTAATTCAAACGGCTGTAGATAGTGTTAAATATGCTTCTCAATTCTTCCCAATTATCCAATGGTCTGCGGAAGATGCGAGCAGAACAGAATTAGACTTCTTAGCAAAAATCATCAAAGAAGTAATCGATGCTGGAGCAAATGTAATTAATCTACCGGATACAGTTGGGTATGGTACTCCAGAAGAATACGGCAAAATGTTTACCTATGTACTAGAAAACGTACCGAATATAGATAAAGTTATTTTATCAACTCACTGTCATGATGATCTTGGAATGGCAGTTTCCAATTCATTATCAGCTATTGAACATGGTGTGTTACAAGTAGAAGGAACCATTAATGGAATTGGGGAAAGGGCAGGTAATGCCTCATTAGAAGAGGTTGCAGTTGCACTCCATATTCGTCAGGACTTCTACCAAGCACATACTCGATTAAAGTTGGATGAAATCAAGCGTACAAGTGATTTAGTAAGTAAATTAACAGGTATGATTGTTCCTCCAAACAAAGCTGTTATTGGTAGAAATGCTTATGCACACGAATCAGGTATTCACCAAGATGGTGTGTTAAAGGAAAAAACAACCTATGAAATTATCACTCCAGAGTTAGTAGGGGTGAAATCAAATTCAATGGTGCTAGGAAAGCATTCAGGTAGACACGCATTTCGTAACCGTATTTTAGAATTAGGCTACACATTAGATGACCAAGAAATTAATCGCGTATTTAAGCTATTTAAAGATTTAGCAGATAAAAAGAAAGAAATTACTGATGATGATTTAGTTACATTATTAGTAAATGAAAAGGTAGCAAACGTAGAGGATACGTATCAATTAACCTCTATGCAGGTTCAATACGGTACAAACCAAATCCCTACTGCAACCATTACCTTAACAGATCGTGAAGGTAACCAAATCCAAGAGGCTGCAACAGGATCAGGAAGTGTTGAAGCACTTTACAATACACTCGAACGCTGCTTCGGTATTTCAATAACATTAGATGATTACCGAATCCAATCTGTTGGCGCAGGGCGTGACGCACTTGCAGAGGTATTTGTAAAAGTAAAACATGAGAATGTTGAAAGCAGTGGAAGAGGCTCTGCACAAGACGTGTTAGAAGCTTCTGCAAGAGCATATGTGAATGCAGTAAATAGACTTATAACAGTTGAAAAGAATAAGAAGCTACTTGAAAAAGTTGGAGTTTAAACTTTTAAATTTACTATTTTCAGTGTAGATAAGATAAAAGAGGAGGAGTCAATATGAAGAAGAGTATTGCCGTACTTCGTGGAGATGGCGTTGGCAAAGAAGTGACTAAAGGGGCAATCGAAGTGTTGAAGGCTGTCGCCGGACAATACAATCATGAGTTTACATTTCAACACGCTTTAATAGGTGGTTCAGCAATAGACGCTGAAGGCACTCCTCTTCCGGCGGAAACACTGGAAGTATGTAAACAAAGTGATGCAGTATTGCTAGGGGCTGTAGGAGGGCCGAAATGGGATTCAAACCCTCCACACTTACGTCCTGAAAAAGGATTATTACAAATTCGAAAAGCCTTAAACTTGTATGCGAATGTAAGACCGGTAACTTGTTTTAATAGCTTACTAGACGCTTCTCCACTTAAACAAGAAGTAATTGAAAATGCGGATTTCGTAATTGTCAGAGAGCTTACTGGTGGCCTTTATTTTGGAAAGCCAAGTGGTAGAAAGATTGAAGATGGCGAAGAAGCAGCTGTTGATACTCTTTCCTACAAACGCTCTGAAATGAAAAGAATCATTGAAAAAGCATTTGAAATGGCTATGACAAGAAGGAAGAAAGTGACATCTGTAGACAAAGCTAATGTCTTGGAATCTAGCAGAATGTGGCGCGAGGTTGCTGAAGAAGTAGCTACTTCTTACCCAGAGGTTACATTAGAACATATGCTAGTAGATAACGCAGCAATGCAATTAATCCGAAACCCTAGACAATTTGATGTAGTCGTTACTGAGAATATGTTTGGAGATATTTTAAGTGATGAAGCTTCCATGTTAACAGGATCACTTGGCATGCTTCCTTCAGCAAGTTTATCGACGGATGGACCGAGTCTTTTTGAACCAATCCATGGTTCTGCACCAGATATTGCTGGAAAGAATATTGCCAATCCAATTGCAACCATATTATCTGCTGCTATGCTTTTACGCTTATCTTTTGGATTAGAAGAAGAGGCAAAAGCTATAGAAAAAGCCGTGGATGATGTATTAGCTGCTGGTTATCGTACTGCAGATGTTGTTCAACCACAAGGAAATGCAATTTCAACAACAGAAATGGTGGAAAAAATTAAAGAGGCCTTAGTTGAGGACGGGGCGATTTCGAATATTATGTCTTGCTATGCATAGGTAAAATTTATAAATTGCAAAGCTAGACCTGTTGATAGCTCGGTATATACCGAGCTTATCTTTTCAAAAAAAGTGAAAAAGGAGGATGAAGATACTAATGGCACCGAAAACGATTATAGAAAAAATATGGGATCAGCACGTTATCAATCATGAAGAGGGGAAACCAAACCTATTATACATTGACCTACATCTTGTCCATGAAGTAACTTCTCCGCAAGCCTTTGAAGGTTTACGTATAAAAAATAGAAAAGTCAGAAGACCTGATTTAACATTTGCGACAATGGACCACAACGTACCTACAACAAGTGATCGCTTCCAAACAAAGGATGAGATAGCTGCTAAACAAATGAGTGCATTGGAGAAAAACTGTAAGGAATTTAATGTACCATTAGCAGATCTATACAGCCCAGAACAGGGAATTGTTCACGTTATTGGACCTGAGCTTGGATTAACACAACCAGGAAAAACAATTGTATGTGGGGATAGCCATACATCTACACATGGAGCATTTGGAGCATTAGCGTTTGGAATTGGGACAAGTGAGGTAGAACATGTTCTTGCTACCCAGACATTATGGCAACAAAAACCTAAAACCATGCAGGTAAATGTAGTTGGAACATTATCACCTGGTGTATATGCGAAGGACGTTATTTTATCCATTATCCGTAAGTTTGGGATTGATTTCGGAACAGGACATGTAATCGAATATACAGGAGAAGCAATTCGAAACATGTCAATGGAAGAAAGAATGACCATTTGTAATATGTCCATTGAAGGTGGAGCGAAAGCTGGCTTAATAAGCCCAGATGAAACAACATTCTCCTATTTAAAAGGAAGAAAGCATAGCCCTTCAGGTGCAGAATTTGATTCAGCTGTTGAAAGATGGAGAGCTCTTGCAACTGATGAAGGTGCTACATTCGATGAAGTTCTTGAAATTCATGCAGATGAAATCTTACCTACTGTTACATGGGGTACTAACCCATCTATGAGTATAACTATTGAGGATACAGTTCCATATCCAGAGGATTTTGACAAAGAAGTTGACAAGAAGTCTGCTCAGCGTGCTTATGAATACATGGAGCTTGCTCCTGGAACGCCGATTAATGAAGTAGAAATTCAACATGTATTTATTGGATCATGTACAAATTCAAGAATTGGTGACTTACGTGAAGCGGCTGAAATTATCCGTGGTCAAAAGGTATCTCCTAATGTACGGGCTTTAGTCGTTCCAGGCTCTCAACAAGTGAAACAACAGGCGGAAAAAGAAGGTCTTGCTGATGTATTCCGTGACGCTGGCTTTGAATGGCGTGATGCTGGATGCAGCATGTGCCTAAGTATGAATCCAGACGTAGTTCCTGCTGGTGAAAGATGTGCTTCAACTTCAAACCGTAACTTCGAAGGGCGACAAGGTAAGGGTGCACGTACACACTTAGTAAGTCCAGCAATGGCAGCTGCTGCAGCCATTTATGGGAAATTCGTAGATGTTCGTAAAATTCAAAAGGTAACAGCTGGGGAGGAGGCATAATATGGAACCATTTATCACACATCAAGGTAAAGTTGCAGGAATGGATCGAAACAATGTGGATACCGACCAAATCATTCCGAAGCAATTTTTGAAAAGTATCGAAAGAACTGGGTTTGGAAAATATGCCTTTTTTGATTGGCGCTTCGAGGCTGACGGAAGCCCAAATCCAGATTTTGAATTAAATCGAAAAGAAAATGAAGGTGCGACGATTCTTGTTGTAAATGAAAACTTTGGTTGTGGCTCTTCTCGTGAGCATGCTCCATGGGCATTACAAGACTATGGATTTAAGGCAATCCTAGCTCCATCGTTTGCGGATATTTTCTATAATAACTGCTTGAAGAATGGTATTTTGCCTATTGTATTAGAAAAAAGCGTGATCGAGTATCTTCTAAAAGAAGCGAATGCTGCTGATTATCAATGCACTATCTCATTAGAGGAACAAACAATAGTTGATTCAAAAGGCTTCAAAACAGAATTTTCAATTGATGCATACTGGAAGGAAATGTTGATTAATGGTTGGGATGAGATTGACAAGACTCTTTCCTATGAACAACAAATTAAAGAGTACGAAGTTAAAACTGCCAACTAATAATTCTAGACAAAGTCCATCAGACTTTGTCTTTTTTTGTATCCTATCATGGTATCACTATTGTTTTCTCTTTTTTTCATTGGTACACTTATAACTCAAGTAGAAAACGAGTTTGGGGTTGGAAAAACTCTATGGAAAAAAAGTTTAAAGGTAAGAAGCAGGATAAAGTGGTTCCCTTTCCTCATCTAAAGGAAAGATTAATGGAAAAAGGTCTTGAGGCATTAACCAATAAGCAATTTAAAGAAGCTTTAACTTTATTAACACAAGCACAGGAACTTGAAGAGGGCAATCATGAAATAGAGCTTGGAATTGTCATCTGTCTTTTTGAACTAGGAGAATTAGAGCAAGCAAAAGAAAATTGTTTAGTTATGATGAAGGAAGATGTTGGGGACTATTTTCATGTTCTTCAAATCTACTTAACCATTCTCATTCAACTTGGACAATATAATGAAGTAAAAACAACAATAGAGGCTGTGCTTGATGAAGATTCAGTTCCTCCCGAGTATTTAGATAATCTGTCCCAGCTATTAGAACTGAGTAAAAGAATGCTTTATTCAGATGAGGTGGAAAGAGAAGCAGAGAACACGAATCAGGATGTTATGGAACATCTACAACATGTTTTATATAATGAAGAATTTATCGGGAATCAAATAGCTGCCATACAATCCATGAAGGAACTTAATGTACGGAAATACCTAGATATGCTGGTTCCATTTTTAGCAAATCCTAAAAAACATCCTGTTGTAAAAACGATGATATTGCAGTTACTTGCAATGAATCAGGTGGATCGTGAGATAGAGGTTGAGAAGCTGGGGGAGACCCTTATAGTTATCCCTTCAAAATTAATAGACCCATCCATGTCACCTTTTGCAATTCAGGTTCTATCGATCTTAGAGGAACAATTGCAAAATGAGAATCCGACTCTCTATGAAACAGCAAAAGAGATTTGGCTTCAGCATCTTTTTGTACTTTATCCTTTTACATTGGATGATGAGAACCCATCAACGTATGCTGCTGCTCTCCATTTATATAGTGCTGAACTTCACGGAATGGAGATTGAGAATCGAACACTTGAGCAAATCTATGGAATAAGTTTGTTTGAACTAAAACATGCTCTAGATATGCTAGAAAAGGTAGAGCGTTTTTCGTATATAGAATAAAAAATGGTAATAGAAGATATTATAATTTTGATTAGTTGGTTAAACTTTCTAACAATATAAAAATATTCTATATGTTGAAAGGTGCCTATTCTATGTTATAATGTAATGGTTGTAAAATGCTAGTTTACCGACATATGGTAATAGTTCTGAAATTTACATATCGGAAAAAATAGTTAGTAAATAGATAGTTGGAGGGAAAGAATTATGTCCGCAAAGTTTGAAAAATTAGAAGGAAACCAAGGTGTCTTAACTGTAGAGGTTGACGCAGAAACATTTAACCAAGGACTTGACGAAGCTTTCAAAAAGGTAGTAAAGCAAGTTAACGTACCTGGATTCCGTAAAGGTAAAATGCCTCGTGGAATGTTCGAAAAGCGTTTTGGTGTTGAATCACTTTACCAAGATGCCTTAGATATTATTCTTCCAGATGCATATGAAAATGCAATTAAAGAAACTGGTATTGAGCCAGTTGATCGTCCAGAAGTTGACGTTGAACAAATCGAAAAAGGTAAAAACCTTATTTTCACTGCTAAAGTAACTGTTAAGCCAGAAGTTAAACTTGGTGACTACAAAGGTCTAGAAGTTGAAAAACTTGAAGAAACTGTTACTGATGAAGAAGTTGATGCAGAAATCAAACAATTACAAGAGCGCAATGCAGAACTTGTTGTTAAAGAAGAAGGTACTGTAGAAAATGGCGACACTGTTGTAATTGATTTCGAAGGTTTCGTTGATGGAGAAGCATTCGAAGGTGGAAAAGCTGAGAACTATTCATTAGAAATTGGTTCTGGTTCATTCATCCCTGGATTCGAAGAACAATTAGTTGGTATTGCTACAGGTGAAGAAAAAGAAGTTGAAGTTACTTTCCCTGAAGAATACCATGCTGAAAACCTAGCAGGTAAGCCAGCAACATTTAAAGTAAAAGTTCACGAAATCAAAGCAAAAGAACTTCCAGAGCTTGATGATGAGTTTGCAAAAGATGTAGACGATGAAGTTGAAACATTAGATGAATTAAAAGCTAAAACAAGAACTCGATTAGAAGAGACTAAGAAGCGTGACGCTGAAAACAGCCTTAAAGATACATTAATCGAAAAAGCATCAGAAAATGCTGAAATCGATATTCCAGAGGCTATGGTTAATACTGAATTAGACCGCATGCTACGTGAATTTGAACAACGTTTACAAATGCAAGGCATGAACCTTGACCTGTACTTCCAATTCTCTGGTCAAGACGAAAATGCTTTACGTGAACAAATGAAAGAAGATGCTGGCAAGCGCGTTCGTGTTAACTTAACTTTAGAAGCTATCGCAAAAGCTGAAAACATCGAAGTGTCAGAAGATGAAATCAATGCAGAATTAGAAAATATGGCAACAATGTATGGCGTTTCTGCTGATGAGATTAAGTCAATGCTTGGTGGCTTAGATGGAATTACAGAAGATTTAAAAATTAGAAAAGCAATCGATTTTCTTGTAGAAAATAGCAAAAGTGTTGCATAATAATAAATAAGGGAATATCAAGGCGCGATATGATCGTGCCTTGTTTTATACCCAAAACTAAAAAGTTGTACATATAATAAGCATTTTGTAGTAGTTTTAATCTAAAGAAAAAGGGAACACTGAAAAAGGAGGGGCGAAGTCAGCACATATTTCACTAGTTGTTTTTAAGACCACACATATACTTACATAATGAGCGCGAGAGTTATTATTACCATTCTGAAGAAGAAATATGGTACAATGTGCATTACATAATTAGATAATGGAACTGACGGTAATGGCCAAAGTTCAAACAAGATTGCCTATGTAATAGGTGTACGAGAAGCGAGAAGATCGAGGAAACGATTGGAAGCACCTTAGCGTACTTAAATGTACGTGAGGATGCTGACGACTAGCGGTGACGATGAGATTCGACGCTTATCGAAGCCGTAGGGGCTTAGTGTAGAGAGAAAGAAACAAATAAGGGGTGACATGATGTTTAAATTTAATGATGAAAAAGGGCAACTTAAGTGTTCTTTTTGCGGAAAAACCCAAGATCAAGTTCGAAAGTTAGTTGCAGGTCCTGGCGTTTATATATGCGATGAATGTATTGAATTATGTACTGAAATCGTAGAAGAGGAATTAGGTACAGAGGAAGAAGTTGAATTTAAAGATGTACCTAAACCAAAAGAAATAAGAGAAATCCTAGATGAATATGTGATAGGTCAAGATGCAGCGAAAAAGTCATTAGCTGTCGCTGTATATAACCACTATAAGCGTATTAATTCAAACAGCAAAATTGATGATGTTGAATTATCAAAAAGTAATATCTGTATGATTGGGCCAACTGGTAGTGGTAAAACATTATTAGCGCAAACTTTGGCTCGTATTTTAAATGTACCATTTGCGATTGCGGATGCTACTTCATTAACAGAAGCTGGATATGTTGGAGAAGATGTAGAGAATATTCTATTAAAACTTATTCAAGCAGCTGATTATGATGTGGAGAAAGCTGAAAAAGGAATCATTTATATCGATGAAATTGATAAAGTTGCACGTAAATCCGAAAATCCATCAATTACTCGTGACGTTTCGGGTGAAGGTGTACAGCAAGCATTATTGAAAATTCTTGAAGGCACAGTCGCAAGTGTACCTCCACAAGGTGGAAGAAAGCACCCTCATCAAGAATTTATTCAAATTGACACTTCAAATATCTTATTTATTTGTGGTGGAGCTTTTGATGGAATTGAACAAATCATCAAGCGCCGTCTTGGTAAAAAAGTAATTGGATTTGGTTCTAACGTCGTAGAAGAAGAATTAGACCAAAAATCTCTACTTTCTAGATCATTACCAGAAGACTTGCTAAAGTTTGGTTTAATTCCTGAATTTATTGGCCGTCTTCCAGTTATTGCGAGCCTTGAACCTTTAGATGAGGACGCGTTGGTAGAGATTCTAACGAAACCAAAAAATGCTTTAGTTAAGCAATATCAAAAAATGCTTGAGCTAGATGAAGTCGAGTTGGATTTCGAAGAGGATGCTCTCAAGGAAATTGCGAAAAAGGCAATTGAACGTAAAACAGGAGCACGTGGTTTGCGCTCCATTATCGAAGGAATTATGCTCGATGTGATGTTTGATCTTCCTTCAAGAGACGATATTAAGAAATGCATCATTACTGCGGAAACTGTATCAAAAAATACCTCTCCAAAGCTTTTATTGGATGATGGAACGGTTGTTGAAAACACAGAAATCTCCGCATAAGAAAAAATCCCGAGGTAACTCGGGATTTTTTTATTGAGTAATTAGATTTTTAGCATCTCTTTCATCAACCTGAGCGATTGTTTAAGTGCTTTTGTTTGGATCTCTTTTGTTTTCCGTTTTATTAACTTTCTATTCTTGAGATTTTTTTGCTGACTGCTTGTCTTTTTCTGCTGAGCATCCTCCGAAAATAAGAATAGATGATGAAAGAAAGCTAGTAACCACCGTTTCTTCATATTTTCGCTCCTTCCATAGCTTCATATCTTACAGATAGTCAGCTTTTATAAAACAGTCCAAAATACCCAGATGAATTTGTATAATATGTATGAATTTGGTTTTATTCAGTACCTTATTTTAAGAGTTACGTAATAAAAATAACGAAATGACTAGTCAAAAAATCCGTCAAATTTGGTTTATTCCACCTATACTCAGGAGATAATAGCAGATAGTAGTCTATCTTTGCGAGCAGGAGGAATAATATGAGTTGGACAGGTATTGTTTTATTCGTACAGCTATTTTTTGGAGTGATCATCGGACTTTACTTTTGGAATCTCCTTAAAAACCAGCGAACTCAAAAGGTATCTATAGATAAAGAGTCTAGAAAAGAAATGGAACAGCTCCGTAAAATGAGGTCCATTTCCTTAACAGAACCTCTAGCTGAGCGAGTAAGACCAACTAGTTTTTCAGATATTGTTGGACAAGAGGATGGAATAAAATCATTAAAAGCAGCGCTTTGTGGACCAAATCCTCAGCACGTCATTATTTATGGACCACCCGGAGTAGGTAAAACAGCAGCAGCACGTCTTGTAATGGAGGAAGCAAAACGCAATGCAAAGTCTCCTTTTAAGCAATCAGCTGTTTTTGTAGAATTAGACGCGACAACCGCACGATTTGATGAACGTGGAATAGCGGACCCCTTAATAGGTTCTGTTCATGATCCGATTTATCAAGGAGCAGGTGCGATGGGGCAAGCAGGTATTCCTCAACCAAAACCAGGGGCTGTAACACATGCACATGGAGGCGTTTTATTCATCGATGAAATTGGAGAACTGCATCCCATTCAAATGAATAAAATGTTAAAGGTTCTAGAGGATCGCAAAGTATTTCTTGAAAGTGCTTATTATAGCGAAGAAAACACACAAATTCCTACACATATTCATGATATTTTTAAGAATGGATTGCCAGCTGATTTTCGAATGATTGGCGCGACAACACGTACACCTAATGAAATACCACCAGCGATTCGTTCGCGTTGCTTAGAGGTATTTTTCCGTGATTTAGATCAGGATGAATTAGCAATTGTAACAAGAAAAGCACTTGAAAAAGTCAAAATGCAGGCAACTGAAAAAGGGATTGCTACACTTGCCTCATATGCAAGGAATGGACGTGAAGTGGTGAATATGGTTCAAATTGCCGCTGGAATTGCAATTTCAGAGGACCGCGATTTTATTAAGGATGAAGATATAGAGTGGGTGCTTCATTCAAGTCAGTTAACACCTCGTTATGATAAGAAGATATATCCAAGTGCAAGGGTGGGACTTGTTAACGGCTTAGCTGTATATGGACCTAACACTGGAGCATTGTTAGAAATCGAGGTCACCGTTATCCCTGCTAAAGATAAAGGAACGATCAATATCACTGGTATCGTTGAAGAAGAAAGTATTGGGGACCGTGGAAAGTCTGTTCGAAGAAAAAGTATGGCGAAGGGCTCTATTGAAAATGTCATTACTGTACTTCGTTCAATGGGCGTTCCTGCACATGATTATGACATCCATGTTAATTTCCCGGGGGGAATTCCAATTGATGGACCTTCTGCAGGGATTGCAATGGCAACCGGTATCTATTCTGCCATTCATAAATTCCCAGTCGACCATAAAGTTGCCATGACAGGCGAAATTAGCATTCATGGGAATGTAAAGCCAATTGGTGGAGTTGTGCCGAAAATTAAAGCAGCAAAACAAGCCGGAGCAAAAAAGGTCATCATCCCTCAAGAAAATATGCAATCAATTTTAAAGGAAATTGAGGGAATTGAAATTATTCCAGTTACCAATTTGGAAGAAGTCTTTGAGATTGCGATTGAAACTCCTGAACGGCAAAAGCAATCCAAGCAATCAATCATTCCGGCTTCAACTAACTTTTCAAAAACAGAATCTGTCTAAATGTAAAACAGTTTAAAATAGAAAGACTTCGACATACTATAAAAAGAACGTCGAAGTCTTTTTGTGTTTTTCATCTTTAATATAAAAATGAAAAATCCTCCAAAATAGACACTAGCTATCAAATAAGATAAAATTTACATTTAAGAACTATATTCAATTTTGAGGTGTATGCAATGACAAGAAAAAAAGAAATCATTGTTCCTCTTTTACCACTTCGCGGATTGCTTGTCTATCCAACTATGGTTTTGCATTTAGATGTTGGCCGTGAAAAATCAGTGCAAGCATTGGAAAAAGCAATGGTAGAAGACCATATCATTTTTTTAACAACCCAAAAAGATGTGGCTATTGACGATCCTACAGAGGATGATATCTATAATATAGGAACATTAACGCAAGTAAAACAAATGCTTAAATTACCAAATGGAACAATACGTGTATTGGTTGAAGGACTTTATCGCGCGGAAATTAAAGAAATATTTGACAAAGATACGTATTATTCGGTTAAAGTAAGAACCTTTGAGGAGGACGAAACAAAGGATGTTGAATCTGAAGCACTCATGCGAATGATGCTTGAGTATTTCGAACAGTACATAAAGCTTTCTAAAAAGATATCGACTGAAACATATACGTCTGTTACAGATATTGAGGAACCAGGTCGAATGGCAGATATCATTGCATCCCATATTCCTCTCAAACTAAAAGAAAAACAAGAAATTCTTGAAACGATTGATGTTCGTGCCAGAATGAATAAGGTCATTACCATCATCAATAATGAAAAAGAAGTCTTAAGTCTTGAAAAGAAAATTGGTCAACGTGTAAAGCGTTCCATGGAAAGAACTCAGAAGGAATACTATCTGCGTGAACAAATGAAAGCCATTCAAAAAGAATTAGGAGATAAAGAGGGAAAAACAGGTGAGGTAACTACACTTAAGGATAAAATTGAAGCAGCAGGAATGCCTGACCATATCAAGAAAGTCGCTTTGAAAGAACTTGACCGCTACGAAAAAATCCCACAAACTTCGGCAGAGAGCGCTGTAATACGGAATTATATAGAATGGCTTTTGTCATTGCCATGGACAAATGCAACGGATGATCGACTAGATATTCACCATGCAGAGGAAATCCTTGAAAAAGACCATTTTGGGCTTGATAAGGTAAAGGAAAGAGTACTTGAATATTTAGCTGTTCAACAATTAACAAACTCTTTAAAAGGGCCAATTCTATGTTTAGCTGGACCTCCAGGAGTTGGTAAAACATCGTTAGCAAAATCAGTGGCAAAATCACTTGGTAGAAATTTTGTGCGGATTTCTCTAGGTGGTGTTCGTGATGAATCTGAAATCAGGGGGCACCGTAGAACATATGTAGGTGCAATGCCAGGGCGTATTATCCAAGGAATGAAAAAGGCCGGTACAATTAATCCAGTCTTTTTATTAGATGAAATAGATAAAATGTCCAACGATTTTAGAGGCGACCCATCAGCCGCCTTGCTTGAAGTATTGGATCCTGAACAGAACTTCAACTTTAGTGATCATTTTATTGAAGAGCCTTATGATTTATCGAAGGTAATGTTCATTGCTACTGCTAATAACTTGGCAACCATTCCAGGACCACTTCGTGACCGAATGGAAATTATCACAATCGCTGGGTATACTGAGCTTGAAAAAGTTCATATTGCCAAAGATCATTTATTACCAAAACAACTTGAAGAGCATGGTTTGACAAAAGGTAAATTACAAATAAGAGAAGATGCTCTATTGAATATTATTCGTCATTACACAAGAGAAGCGGGAGTCCGTAGTCTTGAGCGTCAAATCGCGAAAATTTGTCGTAAGGTGGCTAAGATAATCGTTTCTGGTGAAAAGAAACGAGTTGTCATTACCGAAAAAAATGTAGTTGAATTTTTAGGGAAACCGATATTCCGTTATGGCCAAGCAGAACTTGAAGACCAGGTTGGAGTTGCTACTGGACTTGCGTATACAGCTTTTGGCGGAGACACTCTTTCAATCGAAGTATCGCTAGCACCTGGTAAAGGAAAGCTTGTCCTCACTGGGAAGCTAGGGGATGTCATGAAGGAGTCTGCTCAAGCTGCTTTTAGTTATATTCGATCAAAAGCACAAGAATTAAAGATTGATCCTGACTTTAATGAAAAGAATGATATCCATATTCATGTTCCAGAAGGTGCTGTTCCAAAGGACGGACCTTCAGCTGGGATTACGATTGCGACCGCACTTATTTCTGCTTTAACTGGCAGAGCTGTCAGCAAGGAAGTTGGGATGACTGGTGAAATTACCTTAAGAGGCCGTGTTCTCCCGATAGGTGGTTTAAAAGAAAAATCATTAAGTGCCCATCGTGCCGGTTTAACGAAGATTTTATTTCCAAAGGAAAACGAAAAGGATTTAGAAGACATTCCTGATAGTGTAAGAAATGATGTCGAATTTATTCCGGTTTCACATTTAGATGAAGTATTAAAACATGCGTTAATAGAGGAGAAAAAATGAAAGTTACAAGTGCAGAAATCGTTATAAGTGCTGTAAAGCCAGAACAATATCCAGAAGGAGATCTTCCTGAATTTGCGCTGGCCGGACGTTCGAATGTTGGAAAATCTTCGTTTATTAATAAAATGATTAATCGTAAAGCGTTGGCACGTACATCATCAAAGCCCGGAAAGACGCAAACTTTAAACTTTTACCTGATTAATGAATTATTGCATTTTGTGGATGTTCCAGGGTATGGGTATGCAAAGGTTTCAAAAACAGAAAGAGCGGCATGGGGGAAAATGATTGAGAAGTATTTAACAACACGTGAACAGCTAAAAGCGGTAGTTTTGATTGTTGATTTACGTCACCCTCCAACCAATGATGATGTGTTAATGTATGATTTTGCGAAACATTACGAAATCCCTGTTGTTGTCATTGCAACGAAGGCAGATAAAATTCCAAAAGGAAAATGGGATAAACATCTGAAGGTCGTTCGTGAAACATTAGAACTTGAGCCTGGTGACCATATCATCAAGTTTTCATCAGAAACGGGATTAGGAAAAGAACAGGCATGGACCATCCTACAATCTTATATGAACAATGAAAACAGCTAAAGCAGATGCTTTAGCTGTTTTTTATTGATTAAAAATCAAGCATGGCGAAACATAGGACATTATGGAGAATGGGGGAGATATAAAGGCGATTTTACCGATTCGGTTATAAGCAAGGGATTGGCCTAATAAGATAGAAGAAATGTTAGGTACACTTTACTAGACGGATTTTGGTAGCCGTTTTTAGTAGAAGTAGAAAAAGGGGGAAACAAAAATTGAAAACGAAACTCATTTCTTTTTTAGTTCTGATGTTGACGGTTGGTGTTTTGAGTGCTTGTGGAAGTGAAAAGTCATCTCAAACTGGGATGAAATTAGTTGAGGATGGAAAATTTACGTTTGCATCCTCTGGAGAATACAATCCTTTTAGTGTTACAGATGGAGATGGTGTTATGGCTGGCTTTGATATTGAAGTAGCAGAAGCAATAGCAAAAGAGCTAGGTTTAGAACCAGATCAAAAAAGATTTAAATTTAACAGTATTGTAGAGGGTGTGAAAACAGGACGTTTTGATGCTGCCGTTGCGAGTCATACGATTACAGATGAACGTGCAGAGCATGTTAATTTTTCAACACCATATTACTATTCAGGACCTCAGATATTCGTAAGACCTGATAGTGATGTAGCAAGCCTAGATGATCTGAAAGGGTTGGAAATTGCTGTTTCAAAAGGTTCTACTTATGCAAAAACAGCTCAAGAAGTAACTGACAATGTCGTTCAATACGACAGTGATGTTACTGCATTGGAAGCTTTAGCAATCGGCAAGCATGATGCGGTAATTACTGACTTCTTAACGGGAAAAGAAGCAATCGGAAATGGTATAGAAATTGAGGGGAAAGATATTCTTGGTTTAAGCGAGCAGGCCGTAGCAGTGGCGAAGGACAATGAAGAGCTATTGAAGAAAATAAATGAAGCACTGGATAAATTAAGGGAAGACGGGACCCTAAAGAAAATTAGTGAAAAATACTTTAAAGAAGATATCACAACGAATCCAGAAGAATAGGTATCATCATAGAAACGAATGTGATTTTTTTTCGCATTCGTTTCTTTTTCTAATAAGTATTTTTGAAAAAGGAGTTGAAGGTAATTGCCTGAATTTAGTCATATCATAGAACAGTTGATTGATTCGTATCCAGTATTTTTAAAAGGGATGCTACTTACATTACAAGTAACAGTTGTAGCTATTTTCATCGCGGTGTTTATTGGTTTGTTTTTTGCATTTTTAAAAATCTCCGGGAAAACCATCCTCGTCAAGCTTGCTGATTTGTATATTTATTTAGTAAGAGGAACCCCGTTGATTGTTCAAATCTTTGTCTTTTATTTTGGCTTATCAGCTTTAGATATATCAATGTTTTGGTCCGTTACACTAGGATTGGCATTCCATAATGGAGCATATATTGCTGAAATTTTTAGAGGTGCCATTCAATCCATTGATAATGGCCAAATGGAAGCTGGACAATCATTAGGAATGAGCAGGATTTTAACAATGCGAAGAATTATCCTACCTCAAGCGTTTCGAAGAGCAATACCACCCCTAGGAAATCAATTTATTATTGGATTAAAGGACTCATCACTAGCCGCATTTATTGGTTTAAACGAGCTCTTTAATGTCTCAACAACATTAGGCTCAAACAATTTTGATTATATGACATATTTACTTATCGTTGCGATTTATTATTTAATCCTTGTCTTGATATTTACTATTTTAGTTGGAATGCTAGAGAAAAAATTGGCCGCAAGCGATAAATAAGGGAAGGTGAAGTGAGTTGCAAAAGAAGGATATGATAAAAGTTGTTGATTTAAATAAATCATTCGGAGATTTACACGTATTAAAAAATATTAACATGATTGTGAAAGAAAGTGAGGTTGTTTGTTTAATTGGAGCAAGTGGGTCTGGCAAAAGTACATTGTTACGTTGTTTGAATTTCTTAGAATTAAAAGAAAGTGGAGAAATCATAATAAATGATGAAAATATCGAGTCTAATAGCCATAACCTAAATGAAATACGGCAACGAGTTGGTATGGTGTTTCAACATTTTAATCTGTTTCCCCATATGACGGTTCTTCAGAATGTGATTGAAGCGCCCACTCAGGTTAAAAGAATTCCGAAACAGGAGGCAATTGAGCAGGCAAAGGAGCTTCTTGCAAAAGTGGGATTGGCAGATAAAGTTAATGTGTATCCGTCAAAATTGTCAGGTGGACAAAAGCAACGTGTTGCCATTGCTCGAGCATTAGCAATGAAACCCGAAATTATGTTATTCGATGAACCAACATCAGCCCTTGACCCAGAATTAGTCGGTGAGGTCCTAAATACAATGAAACAATTAGCAAATGAAGGAATGACCATGATTGTAGTTACGCATGAAATGGGATTTGCTAGAGAGGTTGCAGACCGAGTTATCTACATGCATGATGGTAAAATTGTTGAGGTCGGAAAGCCTAGGGACATATTTGAAAATCCGAAAGAACAGCGAACAAAGGACTTTTTGAACTCCATCTTATAACGAGAATGATACGTATCTCAAAGACAAACTTTGAGATGCTATTTTTTTTCATAAAAATAACCCACGGGATAAGTTCTTCGTGGGCAAATTGCATTTTGGTATAAATTACTTTTTCTTAATGAATAATATATAAAAGCCGATTCCAATCACAAGGAGGGGCCAATAGTTCAAAACAAATGAAAAACCACCTTCAAAAAAGCCTAACCATCCCATAAATCGGCTGTAATTAAGAAACAATAATGAAACAAATAATAGGACAATACTAGGAATTAACCCGTTTTTCGTTTTAAAATATGTAAATAACATTCCAAGACCAACAATAAGAATCAAAGTGCCCGGCTGCTTTGGCCAAAAACCAAATTGGTTGAGACTGTGAAAATGGAATCCAAATCCAACTAGAATTATACCGGGTAAGATACTGCCTGGATTGTTTTCAAGATAAGCTTGAACGAGAAAGGCAATCCCGACTATGATAATGAGAGTTTGCCAAGAATAGAAGTTAGTAAATACTGGTATCCCCAGCTGTTGCAGTAAGAGATAGCAACCAATCCCTAAAAGGATGATACCAGAAAAGATATTATTTTTTTTCATAAGATCCCCCGTGCTATTAACTTGATTTGACACTATTTTTTTGTTAATGTAACGATTGAGTCAAGATGATGAAATCATTTATGTAAATGTCTTTATCATTATTATCTATTATAAATTTATCTTAGCATAGGTTGTCAAAAACTGTTCACACATTTTTCGACAATCCGTACCGTCATACATGGTATAATAGTAGTAGTTTTTTGGACGAATGATCCATTATGATTATTTAAAAGGTTGGGGTGAGATATTATGCATACACTAATGGTCGGACTTAATTATAGAACAGCCCCTGTTGAAATACGTGAAAAATTAACTTTTGATTCGGATAGCATTGTACAAGCAATGAAGGAATTGAAAGGGAAAAAAAGTATTCTAGAAAATATTATCGTTTCAACTTGTAATCGGACAGAAATATATGCTGTAGTCGACCAATTGCATACAGGACGATACTATATTAAAGATTTTCTTTCACAATGGTTTGGTATCGACAAAGAGGAATTTACTCCGTATTTAAGTATCTTTGAAGATGAGGGAGCAGTTGAACACTTATTTCATGTTACTTGTGGATTAAATTCAATGGTTGTTGGTGAAACACAAATTCTTGGACAAGTACGTTCAAGCTTTTTATCAGCACAGGAAAAAGGAACATCAGGAACTGTTTTCAATCATTTATTTAAACAGTCTATTACATTAGCTAAACGCGCACATTCAGAGACTGAAATTGGCTCAAATGCTGTCTCTGTAAGTTATGCTGCTGTAGAGCTAGCTAAAAAAATCTTTGGGGACCTTACAAATAAAAATGTTCTCATCTTAGGTGCCGGAAAAATGGGTGAGCTAGCTGTTCAAAACCTACACGGTTCAGGCGTAGGTAAGGTAACAGTAATGAACCGAACTTTCGAAAAAGCACAAAACTTAGCCGAGAAATTCCAAGGTGAAGCCAAGACGATAGAGGAACTTCAATGTGCCTTAGTTGAAGCTGATATCATGATTAGTTCAACTGGAGCTAAGGGCTATGTGATTACAAAAGAGATGATGCAGGATGTCGAGCGCATGAGAAAGGGTCGTCCTTTATTTATGGTCGATATTGCTGTACCAAGGGATTTAGACCCAGGACTAGCAGATTTAGAAAGTGTCTTTTTATATGATATTGACGATTTAGAAGGAATTGTAGAAGCTAATCTTCAGGAACGTAAAGTAGCGGCTGAAGAAATAGAGCTTATGATTGAATCAGAGATCGTTGAATTTAAGAATTGGTTAAATACTTTAGGCGTAGTTCCAGTGATTTCAGCTCTTCGCAAAAAGGCATTAACCATTCAAGCTGAAACAATGGTAAGTATTGAACGAAAGATGCCTAATCTTTCCGAACGTGAGCGAAAAGTATTAAATAAGCACACGAAAAGTATCATTAATCAGCTATTAAAAGACCCTATTTTACAAGCAAAGGAACTTGCTGCACAACCAAATGCAGAGGAATCACTTTCATTATTTATGAAAATCTTCGATATTGAGGAAGCGGTTGTTTCTGAACATGGGATGCAAATGGCTGAGAGTAATTTGAACAAGGTAGCAAATAAACAGCAGCCTTCTCTACAGTCATAATGAGGAGAAAAACAATATGGTAGAGATGAATGTAATGAGATTACATGAGTTCACAGTAATTCTCTATGCCTTGAGTGTCCTACTTTATTTTATAGACTTTCTTCATAATAACCGGAGGGTGAATAAGTTTGCCTTCTGGTTACTTGCATTTGTATGGGTAATTCAATCGATTTTTCTACTAACGAGACTGCTAAGTACAGGTAGATTACCGATCTTATCAATGGTAGAGGGCCTTTATTTTTATGCCTGGGTGCTGATAACCCTCTCTTTAATTTTAAACAAATATTTGAGAGTGGATTTTATTGTATTTTTTACAAATTTATTAGGGTTTTTCATAATGGCATTACACACATTTGCTCCAGGTCAGCACGGTTCAAGTGCAGTTGAAAGTCAGTTAATCTCAGAACTACTTATGATACATATCTCAATGGCGATTCTTTCTTATGGTGCATTTTCGTTATCTTTTGTTTTTTCAATTCTGTATTTGATTCAATATAACTTATTAAAACAGAAAAAATGGGGAAAACGACTCCTTCGGTTAGATGATTTATCAAAACTAGACCATATGTCATATGTATTGAATCTCATTGGAGTGCCCATGCTTTTACTATCACTTATTTTAGGTTTGCTATGGGCCTATATTAAGGTCGAAAATTTTTATTTCTACGATGCAAAGGTGTTAGGATCGTTTTTTGTTCTTGTTATCTATGCATGGTACCTATATAAAAGGGTGGTACAAAAGCTTCAAGGAAAGGCAATCGCCAATTGGAATATTGGAGCATTTTTACTTTTGCTTGTTAATTTCTTTTTATTTGGAAGCTTATCAAGCTTTCACTTTTGGTATACATAGACAGGAGGTACATTCATGAGAAAAATAATTGTTGGGTCTAGAAGAAGTAAATTAGCTATTACACAAACAAACTGGGTTATTCAGCAACTTAAGAATCTTGGTGTTCCATATGAGTTTGAAGTTAAGGAAATCGTCACAAAAGGGGATAAAATCCTTGATGTAACTTTATCTAAGGTCGGAGGTAAAGGCCTTTTTGTTAAGGAAATTGAACAAGCTTTATTCGATAAGGAAATTGACATGGCGGTTCATAGTATGAAAGATATGCCCGCAGTGCTACCTGAAGGCCTAATTATCGGTTGTGTGCCAAAACGTGAAGATCATCGTGATGTAATCATTTCCAAGGGGAATGTTTCCTTTGAAAAGCTTCAAAGTGGGGCTATCGTGGGTACAAGTAGCTTAAGAAGAAGTGCACAGCTTCTAGCAAAAAGAAACGATATCGAAATTAAATGGATTCGTGGAAATATTGATACGAGACTTGCTAAGCTCGAGAACGAAGATTATGATGCAATTGTATTAGCAGCAGCCGGCTTAAAGCGTATGGGGTGGTCTGACGATGTAGTATCCGAATTCGTAGATCCTGAGGTTTGCTTGCCAGCAGTAGGTCAAGGTGCGTTAGCAATAGAATGTCGTGAAGATGATGCAGAACTTTTAGTAGCATTGTCAAAATTAAATGATGAATATACGGAAAAAACGGTTGCAGCTGAACGTGCATTCCTTGATAAAATGGAAGGCGGCTGTCAAATTCCAATCGCAGCATATGCAACTATGTCCGATGATAATGAGATTGCTTTGACAGCTTTAGTGGGCTCTCCTGATGGAAATACGATTTACAAGGAACAGGTCTACGGTCATAATCCAATCGAGGTTGGTCATGAAGCAGCAAATAAATTGACAAATCTGGGTGCAAAAGAACTCATCGACAAAGTGAAAGAGGAGCTAAATCAGTAATGGAAGGCGAACAACCTCTTTTAGGGAAAAGAATCTTAAATACTAGAGGTAAAAAGCAAGCTGCTGAATTTTCAATGAAAATTACAGCGGCTGGCGGAACGCCAATTGAACTTCCATTATTAACATTTGAAAAGCCGAAAAATACAACGATTATTAAGAATACATTATGCAATTTAAAGTCATATGATTGGTTGATTTTTACGAGTAAGAATGGTGTAGATTCTTTTTTCGATTTTTATAATCAGGTAGTTGAAGAAGCGGGAATGAACCTTCCACTACCCAAAATTGCAGTAGTTGGCACAAAGACAGAAAAAGCTCTGTTAACAAAGGGATATAAACCGGAGTTGGTTCCGGAAGAGTTTATCGCGGAAGGCTTGTTTAAGAGTTTAAAACCTTTTGTGAAAAAAGGTGCTCGCTTTTTACTTGCTCGTGGAAATCTAGCACGTTCTTATTTAGTTGATGAATTGATTAGGCATGGGGCAGAAGCTACCGATTTAGTTGTCTATGAGACAGTTGGAGATTCTCGTGAAAAAGAGCGCTTAATAACGCTTTTAAAAGACAAACAAATTGATATTATAACCTTTACAAGTCCTTCAACTGTGAAGCAATTTTATAAAATGGTTGAACAATTAGAGTGGCAACTTTGGACAAAAAATCTGATATTTGCTTGTATTGGACCGGAAACAGAAAAGTGTGCAAAGCAATTACATATACCAATTCACATATGCCCAGCTCATTACACCATTGATCATTTATTAACGGAAATCGTCGATTATTTAAAAGCGCAAGAAGGAGAAAAATAAATGGAAAAATTACAATTTGCAAGACATAGAAGATTACGTCAAACGGCAAATATTCGAGCATTAGTACGTGAAACTCATCTTCATACAGATGACCTAATTTACCCATTGTTTATCGCTGAGGGTGAAAATAAGAAAGTAGAAGTTCCTTCTATGCCTGGTGTATATAATATTTCATTGGATTTACTTGAGCAAGAGCTTGATGAAATCGTAGAATTAGGAATTAAATCTGTTATATTATTTGGTGTACCAAATGAAAATGAAAAAGATGAAACGGGTACTGGTGCATTTCATGACCACGGAATTGTCCAAAAGGCAACTCAATTAACAAAAGAAAAGCATCCAGACTTGGTGGTAATCGCTGATACATGTCTATGTGAATATACATCACATGGGCATTGTGGTGTAATAGAAAATGGACAGGTTTTAAATGATCCTTCCCTTGAATTATTAGCAAAAACGGCTGTAAGCCAGGCAAAAGCTGGTGCGGATATAATTGCCCCATCTAATATGATGGATGGCTTTGTGACAGCGATTAGACACGGCTTAGATGAAGCTGGATTTGAACATGTTCCAATTATGTCTTACGCGGTTAAATATTCATCAGCATTCTATGGTCCATTCCGTGATGCTGCAGGGAGTGCCCCTTCCTTCGGTGATCGTAAAACGTATCAAATGGACTATGCGAATCGTCTAGAGGCATTAAGAGAAGCTGAATCAGATATTGAAGAGGGTGCTGATTTCTTAATTGTAAAACCAGCATTGTCTTACTTGGATATCGTGCGTGACGTTAAAAATAATTTTAATGCACCAGTGGTAGCTTATAATGTGAGTGGCGAATACTCCATGATTAAAGCGGCTGCTCAAAACGGATGGATAAATGAAAAAGAAATTGTTATGGAAATGCTAACAGGAATGAAACGTGCAGGTGCAGATTTAATCATTACGTATCATTCAAAAGATGTTGCTCGCTGGTTACAGGATAAGTAATTGTTTTATCGAGCTCGCGTTGTTATAGTTGTGTCTGGCCATTGTTGTATAAGTTAATATGTAACGAGGCCAGGCCCCATATTAAGAAGGGGGTTACGAAGATGAGAAGTTATGAAAAGTCAAAAGCGGCATTTGCAGATGCAGTACATCTTATGCCAGGTGGAGTAAACAGCCCAGTTCGTGCTTTTAAATCGGTAGCTATGGATCCAATCTTCATGGAACGTGGGAAAGGTTCTAAAATATATGATATCGATGGAAATGAATACATAGATTACGTTTTATCATGGGGACCTCTTATTCATGGTCACGCGAATGATCAAGTTGTGGAAGCACTTAAAAAAGCAACCGAAATGGGAACTAGCTTCGGTGCCCCAACTTTAGCAGAAAACGAACTTGCAAAGCTTGTCATTGAAAGAGTCCCATCAATTGAAATCGTTCGGATGGTTAACTCAGGTACAGAGGCAACGATGAGTGCGTTACGATTAGCTAGAGGATATACAGGTCGCAGTAAAATCTTGAAATTTGAAGGTTGTTACCATGGACACGGTGATTCTTTATTGATTAAAGCTGGTTCAGGTGTAGCTACACTCGGTTTACCTGATAGCCCAGGGGTACCTGAAGGAATTGCAAAAAATACGATTACCGTTCCTTATAATGATTTAGAGGCTGTGAAATACGCGTTTGAACAATTTGGAGAAGACATAGCAGGTGTTATTGTCGAGCCAGTGGCAGGAAATATGGGGGTTGTTCCTCCACAGCCAGGATTCCTTGAAGCACTTCGTGAGATTACAACACAAAATGGAACATTGCTCATTTTTGATGAGGTAATGACTGGATTCCGAGTCGACTATAATTGTGCACAAGGATATTTTGGTGTCACTCCTGACCTTACATGTCTTGGTAAAGTAATAGGTGGTGGACTTCCTGTAGGCGCATATGGTGGCCGGGCAGAAATTATGGAGAATATTGCACCAGCTGGACCAATCTATCAAGCAGGAACCCTTTCTGGTAATCCATTAGCAATGGCAGCAGGTTATGAGACTTTATCACAGCTGAAACCAGAAGACTACACTGAATTTAAAAAGAAAGCTGATCGACTAGAAGAAGGTCTTACTCAAGCTGCTGAGAAATACGAGATCCCATACTGCATCAATCGTGCAGGTTCAATGATTGGATTCTTCTTTACCAATGAAAAAGTGATAAACTATGAAGTTGCTAAAACATCCAATTTAGAGTATTTTGCAACCTATTATCGTGAAATGGCGAATGAAGGAGTATTCCTTCCACCATCTCAATTTGAAGGACTATTCCTATCTACAGCTCACTCTGATGAAGATATAGAAAAAACGATTCAAGCAGCCGAAAAAGCATTTTCTAAATTAAAAGCTTAACATTATTGAGACGGGTTTAAACCCGTCTCAATAATGTTTATGTCTCCGGCGAATGCCACAGTTTATTTTCTTAGGAAGCTTTTCGAGTATAGGATAAAGACTAAGTGCGCGACTTCCTGTGACAACGTCTTTGTGACCTACATCGTGGTTGGCCTAAAGAATCTAGGCGCAAACACACCAAGGCGTATTTGATCAAATAATAGGACAGACTCAGTTATACGACTGAGTCTGTCTTTTTATTTACGGAAATTATCATAAATGCTTATGATTTATCATAAAAATTGTAATGTCATAGTAAATCTGTATAGAAGAGGACTGAAAGGAGGAGTAGCTATGTCTGAAAACTTACGATTTTCAGTAGAGGAATCAGTCTGGTTTCAAAAGGGACAGGAAGTCTCAGAGCTCATCTCAATATCTCTTGACCCAGATATTGTGATTCAAGAGCATGACCATTATGTGTCCATACGCGGTGCATTACAACTAACAGGTGAATATCGTATAGATGAAAACCATCCCGAGGAGGAAGAACGCGATTTTACGTCGGTTCGCCTTGTGAATGAAGTGATCACAAGAGAAGATGGGGTTAGTGAACTAAACCATCGATTCCCAGTCGATATTACAATTCCGCAAGATCGTGTACAAAGCCTCGATGATGTATATGTTTCAATTGAGACGTTTGACTATGAAATTCCAAAGCGTGGCTGTTTACAAATTATTGCCGATTTAGCAATTAGCGGTATCCAGGGTGTTACTCAGGCGCCTAAGAAGGATGCTGTGCAAGAGACAATAAAACAAGAGGTGCAAGCTCCTGTTGTGGCAGAACAAGAAGCAGAAGAGGAGCTGGAGCTTGTAAGAAGCCTTCCTCCTGAAGAAGAAAGTGAAGTGGAAGCTCAGGCGGTTTCAGAACAAGTTGAAGAGGAAAAACCACAGGAGCAAGTAGAAGTAGTGCTACAAAAACAAGATGAAGTGGTGCTACATAGAGAGGCTCAAGAAAAGTTTCAGTCAGAAGCTCAAGAAGAGATTCAGACAGAGGTACGAGAAGCAGTACAAGAAGAGGTTCAGTCAGAAAATCAAAAAGAGGTTCAGGCAGAGGCACGAGAAGAGGCTCAGGTGGAGAAACAAGCAGAGGTTATTGCTGTAAATGAACAGCAGAATGAGGAAGAAGATGCTGATTTATTTGTTCCATTTGAAGTGGAGGCTAGAAAAGAGGCATACCAGGAACACGAGGTACATGAGGAAGAAGAGGTTGTTGATGTTGTCGAAGCGATTGAAGAAGAAGAGGTTCATGCAGTGTTAACCCCTTCAATCGAAGTGAAAGCAAGACATGATAATCAATTATCCTTTGGGTCTGATAATCCAAATAAGAAAAGCTCGACTGCCGTCCAGGATAAAGATGCAGTGAAAGAACAAAGAGAAGAAAAGACTGATGAGCCTTCAAAACGTAGCGAAAATGATTTATTATTAACTAAAATTTTTGGTAGAGATGAAGTAGATGACCATACAACCATGAAAATTTGTATCGTTCAACACGGAGATACGTTAGAAAAGATTTCAGAGCGGTATGATATCTCAGTACAACAATTAGTACGTGTAAATTCACTAAATACAGACTCCGTCTCTGAAGGACAGCTTTTATACATCCCTGTTCAAGCAAATAGTTAAGATCATCGATAGGGTGAGGAAAACCTCACCCTGTTTTCTTTATGAAACAAATTACCAAAACTGTTAGGAAAGAGAGTGATTGGCCCAATGGATAATAATGATGCTAAAGAAATAGGGCCCATCTTAAAAAAATATAATCTAAAGCCCTTATCATTTGAACAACTCGGTAAAGTTACCAAAGTTGTGACAAACAAAGGAATTTTCGCATTAAAATCTGTTTCGAATAAAATAAACCCTTCCTTCCCTACTTTCCTTCAACAATTATTGCAACAGGGCTATACAAGGGCAGTACCTATTTATTCAACCATCGAGGGGAAATACCTTGTCTATCATAACCATAAATTCCACTACCTAATGCCTTGGTTAAAAACTGCGACCATTGAACATCGTGGAGAACATTATCATTCCTTTTTTAAAGAAATTGCAAGAATTCACTTAACAACTGCAAGAAAACTACAAATGAACGATGAAACTGAGATTACAAGGCATTATGAATCAATTGTTATGAAATGGGATGAACGGAATCAGTTTCTAGAAGGTTTTGTAGAAGCTGCCGAACAAAAATGGTATATGTCTCCATTTGAACTTCAATTCTGTACGTATTTTTATGAAGTAAGTCTAGCAGCCTCATTTGCAAGATCACAGCTCGATAAATGGCATGAGTTAATGAAAGAAGAAAAAGCATATCGTACCGCATTAACACTTAATCATTATTCAGATACACATTTTTTATATGATGACAGTGGAAGGGGCTATCTATCAAATTTTGAAAGGGCAGGGTATGCTAACCCTACCAATGATTTAGTAAGCCTCTATTTTCGAATATTAAAGACCTATCCGACTTTGTGTACAGATTGTCTTGAGTGGTTTGAAACCTATCAAAGCCGTTTTCCATTACGTGAAGAGGAGTTCTATCTCTTTCTAAGCCATTTAACGTTCCCTGAGCCAATCTATAAATGTGTTCGAAACTACATTTATAATAAACAGAAGAAATCTGAACGAGAGCATGTCCAAGTATTACAAAATGCCTATTGGTTAACTAAAAATATTGAATTTGTATCAGTTAAACTGTTGGAAGCCGAACGAAAAAGAAAAGAACAAGAGGAAGAAGAATCCCATACGGAATAAAGTATGGGATTTTTTAGATCATGTCGAGGTAAAATGCAACTGCGAGTAAAATTAATATGGCCAAAAAGAGCACATCAAATGAGGTGGGTATAAATATAGTTCGAACCGCTTGAACAATGGTGATGGGGATGATAAATTGGTGACAAACATCTCTACATTGTCGTAGCCAATGAGGATAAGAGTATTTTCTAAATCGGCGTCTTCTCATGCTTTATCTCTCCCTTCAAAGAAATCCTATAACTAAACTATGCTTGGAAAAGCAGAAAAGTTCCTGTCAATTCAGATTGAAAATTTTGTAACAAATTAACTTAAAGGGAATAAAGTATAAAAAACTTGGCTACCCTTATTGACAATACCTATTGAAATTCAACATAATAAGTAGTAAAATTCTTTAAAGAACTTAACTTACATACCCATAATTGGTAAATACCATGACAGGGAAGAGTACATTGATAACCCCTTCAGAGAGAGAAATCAGTAGCTGTGAGATTTCTTAGGAACGTTACGGTGGAAGGTCGCCCTTAAGTAGCTTTTATGAAATGAAGTAGTAAAAGCCGGTGAAAAGCCGTTATCTTTTTTTTGAGAGCATAGATACGTTTATTATCTATGAAAAAAGGTGGTACCGCGAATAGACTCCATTCGTCCTTTTATTAGGATGATTGGAGTTTTTTTATGATTAGTTTATTAGTTTAAGGAGGAACTCAAATGGAAGGTAATGAAAAGACTTTATCAACTAAGTATGATCCGCAAGCAATTGAGGCGGGACGTTATCAATATTGGTTAGAAGGTAAATTTTTTGAAGCAAAAGATGATGCTGAGAAAAAACCTTATACGATTGTCATACCACCACCAAACGTAACAGGGAAATTACATCTAGGTCATGCGTGGGATACAACCTTACAGGATATACTTACTCGAATTAAAAGAATGCAAGGCTATGACGTTTTATGGTTACCAGGAATGGACCATGCTGGTATCGCAACACAAGCAAAGGTCGAGGGTAAACTACGTGAAGAAGGTAAATCTCGCTACGATTTAGGCCGAGAAAAATTTGTAGAAGAGACTTGGAAGTGGAAGGAAGAGTATGCGAGCCATATTCGTGAACAATGGTCTAAACTTGGTCTTGGACTTGATTATTCGAGAGAACGTTTCACTCTTGATGAAGGACTTTCTAAAGCGGTACGTGAAGTATTCGTTACTTTATATAAAAAAGGTCTAATTTACCGTGGTGAATATATCATCAACTGGGACCCAGCAACAAAAACAGCTCTATCTGACATTGAAGTAATTTATAAGGATGTTCAGGGTGCGTTTTACCATATGCGTTATCCGTTAGCAGATGGAACTGGATCTATTGAAATTGCAACGACTCGACCAGAAACAATGTTAGGTGATACGGCAATTGCTGTTCATCCAGAAGATGAGCGCTTCAAGCATTTAATCGGTAAAATGGTTATTCTCCCAATCGTTGGTAGAGAAATTCCGATTGTTGCTGATGATTATGTTGATATGGAATTTGGATCTGGTGCAGTTAAGATTACACCAGCACATGACCCGAATGACTTTGAAGTAGGAAATCGTCACAATCTTGAGCGTGTTTTAGTTATGAATGAAGATGGAACCATGAATGCAAACGCTGGTAAATACCAAGGAATGGATCGCTTTGAATGCCGAAAACAAATTGTTAAAGATCTTCAAGAAGAAGGCGTACTATTTAATATTGAAGAGCATCTCCATTCAGTAGGTCACAGTGAGCGAAGCGGTGCTGTAGTTGAGCCATACCTATCCACACAATGGTTTGTAAAAATGCAACCATTAGCAGATGAGGCAATTAAGCTTCAATCACAAGAGGAAAAAGTTAATTTCGTTCCAGAACGTTTCGAAAAAACGTATCTACACTGGATGGAAAACATCCGTGACTGGTGTATTTCACGCCAATTATGGTGGGGGCATCGAATTCCAGCATGGTATCATAAAGAAACGGGAGAGGTTTATGTTGACCATGAGCCACCAAGTGATATCGAAAATTGGGAGCAGGATAATGATGTTTTAGATACTTGGTTTAGTTCTGCGTTATGGCCATTCTCTACAATGGGCTGGCCAGATAAGGAAGCAGCCGATTTTAAACGCTACTACCCTACTGATGCTCTTGTAACAGGCTATGATATTATTTTCTTCTGGGTTTCAAGAATGATTTTCCAAGGCCTAGAATTCACAGGAAAACGTCCATTCAAAGATGTTCTGATTCACGGTCTGGTTCGTGATGCGGAAGGCCGTAAAATGAGTAAGTCACTCGGAAATGGTGTGGATCCAATGGATGTTATCGCCCAATATGGTGCCGATTCATTACGTTACTTCTTATCTACTGGAAGTTCACCTGGTCAAGATTTACGCTTTAGTATGGAAAAAGTTGAAGCAACATGGAACTTTGCCAATAAGATCTGGAATGCATCACGTTTTGCATTAATGAATATGGGTGAAATGAAGTTCGAAGACATTGACTTTAGTGGAGAAAAATCTGTTGCAGATAAATGGATTTTAACTCGCCTAAATGAAACAATTGAATCAGTAACAAAGCTTGCTGATAAATATGAATTCGGTGAAGTTGGAAGAGTTTTATATAACTTCATTTGGGATGAATTCTGTGATTGGTATATAGAAATGGCAAAACTACCATTGTACGGAGAAGATGAGCAAGCAAAGAAAACAACAAGATCTATTCTTGCATATGTCTTAGACAACACAATGAGATTGCTGCACCCATTCATGCCGTTTATTACCGAGGAAATATGGCAAAACTTGCCACATAATGGCGAATCCATTACTGTAGCAAAATGGCCAGAGGTGAATCGTGAATTGTCTGATGATCAAGCAGCGGGGGAAATGCGACTATTAGTCGATATTATTCGTTCTGTTCGAAATATCAGAGCAGAAGTTAATACACCAATGAGCAAACAAATCAAGCTTCAGATCAAAGCAAAAGATGAAGCAGTTCTTTCACAATTGGAGAAGAATCGTTCTTATTTAGAAAGATTCTGTAATCCTAATGAACTTGTACTTGCAACTGAAATTACTTCTCATGACAAGGCTATGACTTCAGTAGTAACAGGAGCAGAATTATTCCTTCCACTTGAAGGATTGATCAACATTGATGAAGAAATTAAACGTTTAGAAAAAGAACTAGATAAACTAGATAAAGAAGTTGAACGCGTTCAGAAGAAACTTAGCAATGAAGGTTTTGTGAAAAAAGCACCTCAAAAGGTAATTGAAGAAGAACAGGCAAAAGAAAAAGATTATCTTGAAAAACGCGAAACAGTTCGTGAACGCATTTCAGAATTAAGAGGCTAAAGGAATGAGAGGCGGATCTACTATAGATTCGTCTTTCCTTCATTTTTTAAGTTGAATGATTATATATGGAGGAACCCATATGATACATACGTACGAAGACGCTTTGTCTTGGATTCATGGAAGATTAAGACTTGGTATGAAACCAGGACTTGCGCGAATGGAATGGATGATGGAACGGCTCGGTCAACCGCAAAAAAAAATTAAAGCAATCCATGTAGCAGGAACAAACGGAAAAGGCTCAACTGTTAGCTACATTCGCAATATGTTACAAGAAGCAGGATACACTGTTGGAACATTTACTTCCCCCTATGTTGAGACCTTTAATGAACGAATTAGTGTAAATGGTCAACCTATATCAAACGACGAAATAGTCACCCTTTTAAAGGTGATCAAACCATTAGCAGATGAACTAGAAGGAACTGAACTCGGCGGCCCAACTGAATTTGAAGTAATCACGGCGATGGCTCTCAATTATTTCGCGGAAAATCCCGATATAGACTTTTTGATAATGGAAGTTGGATTAGGGGGTAAGCTAGACTCGACAAATGTGATAACTCCTCTTGTATCCATAATCACGAGCATTGGATTCGATCATATGAATATACTAGGGGACACCATTGAAAAAATTTCCGGAGAAAAAGCGGGTATCATTAAGCAGAATGTCCCGGTTGTGTCAGCTGTTGAACAACAGGAAGCAATTGAAGTTATTAATGCCAAGGCAAAAGAAACAAATAGCCCAATTTATCAGTTGGGACAGGATTTCTTTATTTCAGATCACAAACACAAAAATGGAGAATCATTTACTCTAAAAGCACATCAAAAAACATTTAATAATCTAACCATTGCCATGAAGGGTACACATCAGGTAAGAAACGCTAGTCTTGCAGTAATGACGATAAATATTTTAAAAAATAGAGGGATTGTACAAATAGGAGATCAAGAGCTTGCAGCTGGATTGGAAAAAACAAAATGGATCGGTCGCTTTGAAGAAATTTCAAAAAAGCCTCTCATCATTCTAGACGGAGCTCATAATCCAGAAGGAATTAAAAGCCTTGTTGATACAATCCAGGCTCACCTAAAAGGGAAGGAAATCCACATTATTTTTAGCGCATTACATGATAAAAAACTTGATACAATGATTAGCCAACTAGAAGCAGTCGCTCAGAACCTAACATTTACAACCTTTGACTTTCCGAGAGCAGCAAGCTCCAAAGAACTATATGAAAATTCTTCTAAAGGTGAAACGATCGCAATGATTGATAACTGGATGGAAGCAGTGAAAACGGAATTAGCCAAAGTGACAGCGGAAAAGAATTCAGTCTTAGTAATAACTGGTTCACTTTATTTTATATCAGAGGTTAGAAGATATTTATTATCAAAATAACTGAATAGAGGCAAGATAGATGTGAAATAGATAAGAAAAGAATTTTTCTTGTCTATTTTTTTACATGAAAATACAAATTCTGACGCGGCTTTATGTTTTTTTCTTTCCAATATAATTTAATAACAATATAATGGTGCTAAAGAACTATTTGAGAAGGGGGAATGGAGGTTGCAGTTAAAGAATCAAAATGGGATCACCTTACTTGAAATTCTCGCCTCCATCGTCATTCTGTCAATTATCATTGTTTCAATCACACCTATGTTCATACAATCATCTAGGGCTAATCATCTATCAAAAAATATAACTGAGTCAACTTATCTTGCAGAATCCGAGATGGAAGAAATCATAAATTTAAATACAAATTCTACTACTCCGTCATTAAATGATTTATCAAATAAGTTACAAAATAAAGGATACAGAAATGATCCTTCCTGCACGAATTGTTATGGGATTTCTAAAGAAGGACGGTATGTATTTGTACAGATCAAAGATCATTCAACTAACCTAGGAAAAGTTGTTCTGAAAGTCTATAGAGATACATCTAAAAAAGAGCTTGAATCTCAAATGGAGATGATTATATCTTGGAAAAAATAGTGGGTGTTAATAAATGATAAAGTCTGAAAGAGGTGTTACCTTAGTTGAACTTTTGGCCGCCATTGCACTTCTTTCAATTGTTATACTCCTAGCTAGTTCAGTTCATTTATTTGGACAAAAACAAATGAATTCCCAATCGGACGAGGTACAAATACAATCACAAGAAAGACTAGCGGCAAATTTAATCACTAAGGAAATTAGAAAAGCAAAAATTGTCGAGGTGAAAAACCCTAATCAGTTAACTCTTAATGATACAGATACTTACATACTTGAAGGAACGACAATTAAGAAAAACAATGAAGAGTTCTTGACAAAGATAAATTGTTTTTCTGTTTCGAAAAATGGAAATCAAGTTAGTATAAAAATTGGCAATCTGCCAGAAACCACTATTTATATTCGAGAATAGGCGTGATATTTTGAAAAAACGGACTTCATTCATAAATAATGAAAAAGGCGTTGCCTTAGTTATGGTGCTGTTAATCTTAACGGTCGTTACTATTTTAGGACTAGCTCTAATGGGACTTACACTGAATAATATGAAAATGAGCTCCAGTGATAGAACCTATCAATCTACTTATTATATTGCTGAATCAGGCGTAACATATACGTTGGATAATATGAATAAGAACATAGTAAATATTTATAACGAATCGAATAATATAACCACTTTTTTCTCGAAAATAGATAGTATGATCACGAATATTAACAATGAACTTCCTTATACAAACTTTGAAGAAGCTTTTGGCCATAAACCAGAAGCAAAAATTTTAATTGAAAAGATTGGAAATCAAAATACAAACGCTAGTCATCAAGATTATAAAATCACATCAATCGGAACAATCGATAATCGGTCTCGAACAGTAGAGAAACAAATCCGCATCAAATGGGTAGCAAAAAATAATGTGGAAATCCCTGATACAGCTGTTTTTGTTAAAGAGGTTATTGATTTATCAGGTGGGGCCGATATTTTTGGTGATGTAGGGACGAACTCATCTGCCCCTAAATCGGTCAGACTTAGCGGTGGTGCGGGTATTTCAGGTACGGTATATGTAGGCCCGAGTGCTGGAAATGATGTTATTGAGAAACCTCAAAATATGGACGTTGACTTTGAAATAGTTAAAATACCGTATATAAAAGTATTTAACTTACCACAGTTTCCAGCATTTCCTAACAATCCAATACCAAAGAACGAAAGAATTTATAACAAAAACAATAGTCATGATGTCATTTATAACGGATCATTACGTATTAATGATTGGGTTGCTAACAATTACACATTATATATGACAGAGGATTTGCAATTCGATGAGATTTATATTACTTCGAATAATACATTAAATATAGATATAGGTAGTGCTGATCGAAACATCGTACTAAATCATTTAAATGTTCCAAACGGAAAAATAAATATCATTGGAACAGGAAAACTTACCCTTTATGTTAATAACAATATAACAATGGGTGCAGGCAGTGTTATTAATACCACTGATGAGATTGAAAATATTAAAAAGAATAATGAAGCAACAAGTACGGAGCTAATCCGAGAACAAATTAAAATGCTTGATATTTTTTATAAAGGCCTTAGCCTGGATATGTCAGGAAGTCAAAAAATATATGGTTCGTTATATGCACAAAATGCAAACATTTCTCTGACTGGGGGATCGGGTTTTCAAGGTCATATTATTACTGGTGGTGGAAAGATAGACATTAGTGGAGGAGCTAATGCTATAACTCAAATCTTTTATGCACCAAATTCAAATGTAAATATATCAGGTGGAGGCACCATTGTAGGTAATATTATTTCTAAGAACTTAACCATTTCTGGGGGAGGATCAATAACATATAATAATGCCTCAGATGATGATTTACCCCCAATCTTTGGTGGGTCAACGGGTGCCGTATCATCAAAAGATATTCTCTCAACAGAACCAACTAGAGAAAAATAATGATAGTAAATGGGGCGAACGGCCCTATTTTTTTATACTTTAGAATCCAGTTTGAAAAAATGACAAAATGTATGAATTTATTACAAATATCGTCTAAATCTTCTTTAGTATTTTCCTATTTTCATATAAAATGATAGGTGATGAATAGGTATTTTTTACTATAAAAACATGCGTTTGAATCTGGGGACACTACGAACTATACATACATTTTAGTTTCGGATATAAAAGCTACAGCTATATGCAGTTGAAGGGGGGACAGCTATGCAAAAATTATCTTCAGTAAAAATATTTAGTCTGCTAAGTATTTGTGTTTTACTGTTATCACTTTTTTCGACTGTTGGAGCAAGAACGTATTATGCATTCTTTGCCAAGGAAATCTTCAAGGAAGGAACAATGATTGGCCCCGTGGATGTTTCGGGCTTGACTAAGGAAGATGCAAAAGGCAGCTTATTATCAGAGATTGAAAACTGGTATGGAATAGGTGAACTTTTAGTTGCCTCTGGTGATAAAAAAATAAAATTGAACAAACGTGAAGTATATAGCTTTCAAATTCTTGAGAGTATTGATTCAGCGGTTAATGGCATCCAAAACCCTCTTTTTACGGATTTGAGGGACGATCAATTTGAAACAGTACTTACTGAATTAACTTTTATGGAAATAGAGAATTTTAAATCTAAAGAACTTAAATCTGGGATATTAGCTCCAGCCTCAAATTTACTTCCTGGTGAAATAGAAATTAACGTTGATCAATATGTAATTGTTGATGATTCCAATGTAATATCACAGTCGGTTGTTGGTAATTTTGACGATTTGAGTGAAATAGAAAAGTGGGTTAATGAGTATGGAGTTGTTCATGTACCTCCAAACAAGCCGTTTTCACTACTTACCTTACTATCTGAAAGTAGCCCAACAAATCACTATTCAGACCAAGCATTGAGTGTAATCGCTACAGGAATATATTCTGCTGTACTACCGTCTAATTTTGAAATCATTGAACGACATATTAGTGATGTGCTGCCTTCTTATGCTGATTTTGGATATGAGGCAAAAATTGAAAACAAGAAAAAGGATTTAATTATCTATAATGAAAATCCTTACGATTATAAACTAGTCTTTTCATTAACGGGCAAAGGGTTAGAAGTTCAACTTGTAGGTGCGGAGCTTCCACAAACAATTAAGGTCTCCATAGAGGATGGAGAAACCTTTAAGCCAAAGATAATTAAGCAATATGATAGTACCCTTCCCAAGGGAAAAATGATTGTCAAACAAAAAGGGAGTCCTGGTCAAGTTGCAAAAGTATATCGAATAATGAGTGAGAGTGGCCAAGTGGTTCAAAGGGTGAAGATAGCTGAGGATTATTATCCACCAATCCATACGATTGAAGCCCATAGTATTATCGTACCGGAACGATCACCAAACCTAAATGATTCTGATCCTGAACAAAATGGAGCTAATTTCGAATCAACCACTCCTGGCACTAATAATGGAACAGAAGGAGAAAAAAATAACAAAGAATCGGGAAATGAATCTAAGGAAGAAAACGAACAAGAAAATATAGATTTATGGGAAGATCCTGACCCAATGCATTTAATAAAATCTTAGGAAGGGGAAACTCATGCGAAAACTTCGTAAGCGGTTAGGAGACTTACTACTTGAGTCGGGTCTGATAACAGAGAATCAATTAAAACAAGCGCTTGAGGACAAAACAGAGTCTCAAAAACTTGGGGATATTCTTCTTCAAAAAGGGTTTATAACCGAACAACAATTAATTGAAGTACTAGAATTTCAATTGGGGATACCACATGTTAGTTTATTCCGATATCCAGTTGATACGACATTAACAAACCTGATTCCAAAAGAAATGGCGAGACGGCATTCTTTAATTGCTCTTCGAAAAGAAGGGGACAAGCTTTTTGTGGCAATGGCGGACCCAATGGACTTTTATGCAATTGATGATCTACGTCTATTGACCGGATTTCATATTGAACCTGTCATCGCCTCAAAGGATGAAATCTTACGTGCTATTAATAAGTTCTATGATCTGGATGAAGGAGTAAAGGAACTTTTTAATGAAGCACCAACGGAAATCCAAGAAGAGAAAATTACAAATGAGGATTCACCGGTTGTTAAGTTAGTCAATCAAATATTGCAAAATGCAATCCAACAGCGTGCAAGTGATATTCATGTGGATCCACATGAAACGAAGGTTATACTTCGTTACCGAGTGGATGGAGTGCTGCGTACAGAACGTGCTTTACCGAAAAGCATGCAAGGAGTCTTAACTGCAAGAATCAAAATTATGGCAAATCTTGACATTACAGAAAGTCGAATCCCACAGGATGGCCGCATAAAAGTTAATCTTGAAGCACACCATATTGATTTACGTGTTTCAACATTGCCTACCGTTTATGGCGAAAAAATCGTAATGAGGGTCTTAGATTTAGGAAGCTCCCTTAATAATCTTTCACAATTAGGATTTAATCAAATTAACTTTAATAAATTTAAGAACTTAATTAAAAAACCTACGGGTATTGTATTGATCACAGGCCCAACGGGGTCTGGTAAGTCTTCAACCCTTTACGCTGCTTTAAACCATCTTAATTCAGAGCATGTAAATATTATTACAATTGAAGACCCTGTTGAATATCAACTTGAAGGTATTAATCAAATTCAAGTAAATGCAAATGTCGGAATGACATTTGCAAAAGGCCTAAGAGCGATATTAAGACAAGACCCTAATATCATCATGGTAGGGGAAATACGTGATCGAGAAACAGCAGATGTAGCAGTAAGAGCTTCCTTAACGGGTCACTTAGTATTAAGTACTCTTCATACAAACGATTCTCTGGGAACAATAACTCGTCTGATTGATATGGGAGTTGAACCTTTTCTTGTTGCTTCTTCACTTTCGGGTGTAGTGGCCCAACGATTGGTTCGCCGGGTATGCCGGGATTGTGGTCAACTGCAGGAACCTACCGTTCGTGAGCTCGAAATCTTCGTAAAACGTGGTATTTCAGTTGATAAGGTGAACAGAGGAAAAGGCTGCGGGACGTGTAATATGACGGGGTATAAAGGTAGAGTGGCTATTCATGAATTATTGGTAATTAATGATGATTTGAAAAGGGCGATTATGAATCGAGAATCCTACACGACCCTTCGTGAGTTGGCCATTAAAAATGAAACCATCTTTCTAATTGATGATGGACTTTTAAAGGTTCAGCAAGGATTAACAACGACTGAAGAAATATTAAGAGTTACAACTGCTGAATAGGTGGGAACTAAATGAGAGAAGAAATCAATCGAATTTTATATTCAGCAAATGAACATAAGGCTTCGGATATTCATATTACCGCTGGGGTACCACCAATATTTCGTATCAATGGTGAATTAAAAAGATACGGAAAAGAAATCTTAAAGCAGCCTGTAATTGAAGAAATATCAAAAGCAATCGTCCCAGAAGAAATGTGGGACCAATTCAAAGCAAAAGGTGAACTTGATTTTTCCTATGGAATCGCTGGCGTATCACGTTTCCGCGTTAACATTTATATGCAAAGAAGCTGTCCAGCACTAGCATTTCGAGTAATCCCTACGTCTATTCCGACAATTGAAGATCTAGCATTGCCACAGGTTCTTAAAAAGATTTGTCAAAAACCTCAGGGCTTGATACTAGTAACAGGCCCGACAGGTAGTGGGAAGTCAACAACACTTGCTGCAATGATTCAGTATATTAACCAAACAATGAGTAAGCATGTTGTGACATTAGAAGACCCGATAGAATACTTGCATAAACATGGCTTGAGCATTATTGAGCAACGCGAGGTTGGAAGTGACACTCATAATTTTGCAAATGGTCTTCGCGCAGCATTAAGGCAAGATCCTGATGTTATTCTTGTAGGTGAAATGCGGGATTTAGAAACAACACAAACGGCTATTACAGCTGCAGAAACTGGCCACCTTGTGCTAGGCACTTTACATACAGTAAGTGCTCCTTCAACAATAGACCGAATCATTGACATGTTTCCCTATGCACAGCAGCCTCAAATCAAGATTCAGCTAGCAAACGTTCTAGTAAGTGTTATCTCACAGAGATTATTTCCAACCATTGATAGAAAGGGTAGGAAAGCTGCTACAGAAATCTTGCTTAATAATTCAGCAGTTGCAAATTTAATTCGAAACGATAAAAATCATCAAATTAAAAATGTGATGCAAACAAGCCGTGCCGAAGGAATGCATACGCTGGAAAGCAATATTCTGGACTTAATCCGTGCCGGGGTTATTTCAAGGGAAATTGCAGAACCATTTATACAGGAGTTAAATTCAAATGGCTAGATATAAATATGAGGGAAGAGATAAATTCGGAAAAAAGTCCGGCACAATTTCAGGAACTTCTAAGACTGATGCAGTCACAACTCTGCGTGATAAAGGAATTAGGGTAATTAGCATTAATGAAGTACCTGAAACCTTATTAACGAAGGATTTAGCCATTGGCAATCCTGTTAAACTACGGGACTTTGTCATCTTTTTAAGACAGTTTTCAACCCTAATTAAAGCCGGGGTAACCATTGTGGATTCAATGAATATTTTGGCACACCAAACAGAGAGTAAACCACTTAAAAATGCCCTGTTAGAAGTAGAGCAGGACCTTAGAGAAGGGATTGCCTTATCAACTGCTACTGCAAAGCATAAACGAATTTTTACTAACTTATTTACGAATATGGTACGTGTAGGTGAGGTTGGCGGAAGTTTGGATGAAACACTTGAAAACCTTGCAGTGTATTATGAGAAACAAAATAAAACGAGACAAAAGGTAAAATCAGCGATGGCATATCCAATCGTCATTGGAATCGTTGCAATTGCTGTTGTCATCTTTTTATTAGTTTCTGTTGTCCCAACCTTTGTTGATATGTTTGCTGACTTTGGAGCAGAACTACCTGCTATCACAAAATTTGTGTTAAACGCAAGTGTGTTTATGCAAAAGTTTTGGTGGCTTTTATTACTTTTAGGTATTGTCATTTATATTATGTTTATTCTGCTTAAACAAAGACAAGAAACAAGATATTACTTAGATTATGCCAAAATAAAAATGCCCATTTTTGGGAAGTTGATTCAAAAGGCTGTACTTGCCCGTCTAACGAGAACACTAAGTTCCATGTTGAATAGTTCAGTACCTATTTTACAAGCGTTAGTTGTTGTTGAAACGATTGTTGAAAATGAAGTAATAGCGGACGTTATAAAGCAGTCAAGAAAGGCGCTAGAACAAGGAAAATCGATGACAGATCCGATGAAAAAGCACTGGGCGTTCCCACCGCTGATCATCCATATGATTGCGATCGGTGAAAGTACAGGTTCATTGGATGAGATGCTGGGGAAAGTAGCAGATTTTTACGAGGACGAAGTTGAAAATGCAACAGATCAATTAAAATCATTGATTGAACCATTAATGATTGTATTTTTGAGCAGTATTGTCGGGACTATAGTCACGGCGATTCTGGTTCCAATGTTCGACATCTTTAATCAAATTCAATGATGAAATTATGAAAAAAGACACACCTTTGTAAAAAATATGTTTAAAATCATGTTATTCCGAACAAATTTCTAGTGTTTTCAACAGCATTTGCTATTATAATAAATAGTATAAATGGACTAGTTCCTAAAAAGGAGAGGGAAACATGTTTAAAAAGCATTTGAAAAATCAAAAGGGGTTAACATTGATTGAATTGTTAGCAGTTGTTGTAATTTTGGGGATTATTGCAGCAATTGCGGTGCCTGCTATTGGGAATGTGATTAATAATACAAGGGAAGATGCAATAGTAGCAGATGCAAGACAGGCTGTAGAATCTGCCAAACTGTTTCTCGCAAGTAATCCTGGTACAACTGAAACATCACTAACAAATACACAATTGGAAGATTATTTTGATGGTGGTAAATTAACTAGCTATACAGTTTCTGTTGATTCTGGAAAGGTAACTGGGATTACTTTTGCATATAACAGTAAAAACTATGAAGCTACAATAGAAGAACTCAGCACAGAGGGAACTGAACTATCTAGTTTAGAAAAAACTACTTAATAATAAATATTATTTTTATAAGTGTAGCCTAAAAGGCTACACTTATTAATAGAGGATGTTAAAACCATGAGTTTTATTTATTATTTATTTATATTCTTTTATGGCCTACTTTTAGGCTCCTTCTTCAACGTCGTAGGCCTCCGAATTCCAGCAGGCCAGTCTATTGTTCGTCCGCGTTCTGCATGCCCAACTTGTAAGCACCAACTGACAGCGATAGAATTAATCCCGGTATTTTCATACATATTACAAAGGGGCAAGTGTCGAAATTGTAAAACCCACATATCCCCTATATATGCTTCAATTGAATTTGCTACAGCAATTCTTTTCACGATTTCACCATTGCTGGTGGGATGGTCAAAAGAATTGATCATTGCATGGACTTTAATATCATTATTGGTCATAATTTTCGTTTCAGACATCACATATATGATCATCCCAGATAAGGTTCTATTCTTTTTTACCCCATTACTTATTATAGAGCGTATTTATGTGCCACTTGAACCATGGTGGGATATGATCACAGGTTGTATAGTTGGCTTTCTGTTACTCTATTTTATTGCTGTCGTTAGCAAAGGTGGGATGGGTGGAGGCGATATTAAACTTTATGCAGTCATCGGTCTTGCAATAGGTTGGAAACTTGTCCTTCTGTCCTTTTTCCTCGCTACTCTTATTGGTACGTTTCTCGGATTAATCGGGATTGCAATTGGTAAAGTTAAAAAAGGAAAACCCATGCCGTTTGGTCCAGCCATTGTCGTCGGTACACTTATAGCATATTTCTGGGGACACAATCTTATCGCGATGTATATTGACCTAATAGGATTTTAATAGTAAGGGGATACATAATGGCTTTTACACTTTTTTCACCAAGTAAACTTGCTAATATCATTTTAAAAGATCATGTAATTCGTTATGTGGGTGTGAAACGCTCTAACCCTATTACAGTACATAAATTTCGAGAAAAATATTTACCCCCTGGTATTATTCAAGAAGGCAGAATCATTGAACGTGACACACTTCATTTAATTCTAGAAGAATGTATGACAGATTGGGGTATCAAAAATAATCAAGTCCGATTTATTATTCCAGACTCATTTGTAGTCATTCGAAAGATATCGATTCCAAATGAAGTGAAGGATGATGAGATTTTAGGATATATTTACCTAGAGCTCGGAGCAACTATTCATCTCCCTTTCGAAGACCCTGTTTTGGATTATAAAATTCTTTCTGAAGATGAAAAGAAAAAAGAGGTTCTCATTTTTGCAGCACCTGAGGATGTTGCTATCGAATACTCGTCCCTACTGGAGGATATTTCGTTAAAGCCTATTGCAGCAGATATTTCACCACTTTGTATGTATCGACTGTTTCATTTTTGTAAGAAAACAAGCGCAGAAGAACATTCGTTGTTGCTTCAATTTGATCTACAATCTGCAAGTATAAGTATTTTTCATCACGACATTCCTTTGTTTATGAGGCATATTACCTTGGAAACGTCAATTGATGATTGGGATATCCAACAAAACTCTACCAAAACCTTAGCAGACATAAGATGGAACAGTCATCGCAGTAAGTTGGAAGTCCTGATAGATGAAATAACTAAAGAGATTGAACATGTGATGAATTTTTATAGTTTTAACATGTCACAGGGGAAAGAAAGAATTACAAATATTCTCGTTAGCGGGGATCACCCAAATCTTCCAGACATCACATCAACTCTTGTTGAACGATATGAAATTCCTGTTTGTACAATTGATACATTTGAGAAAATGCCTAGTCAATATTTTCTACCATTAGGATTGGCGCTAAAAGAGGTGTAATTATGCTTGTGGATATTAATTTACTACCAAGAAAAGAGTTTAAAAATCGAGCGAAATTACTACTCCTTCTTATCATTCTTTGTGTTGCAATCCTTGGGTTTTTGTTTATCTTTTTACAATATAAACAAGCAACTTCACTTGAAGACAATCTAGCGAACCAAATTGAGACACTACAAGAAAAACGAGCAGCAGAGGAACAAAAATATGCATCCGCAAATAATTCAAATAACCTAATCAATTTGGATAGAACTGTGGAGTGGGCAGATGGCTATTTTGTAGAGTCGGTACCGATTATAAATCATTTAACTAAGTTATTGCCTGAACGGGGTTTTGTTCAAAAATTTTCATACACAGAGGATGGAATTGTTTCTTTAGAAGTTCAGTTTGATACCAATACAGAAAATGCTCATTATCTGGCTTTGCTTACTGAATCTCCATTTATTCGTTCAGCACGCCTATTGACTGTCTCTACTACGCCAATTTTAGAAGAGAATGGGGATAAGGCCGATAATAAAGAACAATCGAACAATAATGGTAATGAGGTTGAGGATGCTCCAACTGGTGATTCAGTTGAAATAGACAAAAATAATGACATTCTGCCTAGGTATTTTGCTCAATATGAGATTATCTTTGAGAAGAGTGCCATTCGTTCATTACAGGAGGGAAATTAGGTATGACTCTCCAATTTTCACGAAAACAAATTATCTATTTGGTTATGTCTATCGTCTTTTTAGTTGGTGTTTATTATTTAACCTATTTTCTCTTAGTAAAACCAGTGAAGTTGAAAATATCTCAATTAGAGAAAAGTGTAAAAACAGAAGAAAGACTATTAGAGTTAATATCGAATAAACGTACGAACGAAACGCCAAATATTAGTTCTACTGAAATTCAAAAAAGAATTCCAGTAGTTCCGCTAGTCGAGCAAATCGTCTTGGATCTTGAACGTGCAGAGACTTTATCTGAGAGTCGAGTTATTAGTATGTCTTATAGCGAAAGTGAATTCACATTATTCGATGAAACTCAACCTGTTGAGGAACAGGAAGCAACGAATCTCGAAAATGAAAAAAATGATCAAGCTTCGACTGAAGATGGGTCAGATGATGCCAATGAGACTGTGGAAGAAGTGAAGGATATTGATCCTGAACTTATCGATGGACTAAACCAGATAACTGTAACATTACAAATCCAATCACCCACCTATCCCGATTTGGAGAAGTTCTTATCTGTTATCGAACACCAGACTAGAATAACAAGGGTGGATTCAATAAGCTTTTCAGGTACTCCGGAGTTGACATCTGTGGATCAAATGGCACAACCACTCGTGTATGATGTGACCATTTCAACTTTTTATATGTCTAAATACCCTGAACTTGCTGAAGAGGCACCAAAACTTACGGTTCCCCCACCAAGCAACAAGGATAATCCTTTGGCAACAGGTTTAGAAAAGAAAAGTGAAGAAAATGAGTAGCTGATAACCTAGTAAAGGACGAGGCAAAGCAAAAATGTCTCGTTTTTAGCTGTTATCGCAGTATCATAAAAGTTTTATAAAATCTAAACATTAGTATAAAATAACAAAATGTAAAAAAATGGATTCGATGAAAAAACACTTTCCTAAACATTTAATGCAACTGTTAAAAGGAACTTGATGATCTTTATAGAAAGATGTGAGAGCAACTTGGAATCTCTTGTAATTGCAATTATTTCTCTTTTAATAATACTACCCATTATTTATTTTTTGCCTATTGGTTTTACTCACAAGGGAAAGTTACTAATTCTTTTTTGTGCATTTATCGTATTCACTATTGGTATCGCATTGAAGACAGTAATGAGTGTATGGCAAACTGGCTTAGTGTTAATACTGCTAGCAATAGGAGCTTCATATTTAATTGGAAAAAAATATGGAAATCAATTATTTATTCATGACGAAAATAGTGAAGAATACGAAGATCAAGTCATTAAATTTGAAATTGAAGATGATATTGAAGAAGAAATACGAAAGCAGGCAAACCCTCAAAAAGACAAGGCACTTCAAGTTGAGCGAGATATCGTTTCTCCTCAAACACAAGCAGTTGATGAGGAATTTGTTGAAGAACTTGAACCAATTGTCAGTCAAAAAAATGATGAATGCATGATTGAAAATATACATGTTGAAAATGAAGAACTTCCAGATGTCACGCACACAAACAATCAGGACGGAAATCACGAATTTGAGGAATTGCTCAAAGAAATTGAACTGGAATTAAATCCTCCTAATGAATTGCAAAAAACGGATGGGATTCTTGAATCATCTGAAGAAACGATAGAACTTGAACCAAACGATCTAGACGAAGAGGAAGATGAAATTCAAATGACTGCACCTTCAACCCTTGAAGAAATTCAAATTGATAGTTTACCAGTCAATAAAGTCGAACATCCGAGTAAAGAAAGTGGTATAGAGGGTATCCCACTCATTGAACCTAGCGAAAAAAAGGTTGAAGAAATTGAGGATGATTCAACTGAAGAAGATGTTATTCTGTCCATTCCTGTTGAAAACGAGAATACAATTCAGGAAGTACAACTGGAGGCATCACAGAATCAGATTGGTGAAGCTCCGGAAATAAAAGAACTAGAAGAAACCGGAATAATAACATTAGAAAATGAGCAATTCGATGAATCAAAGGAAGATTATCCTAGTACTGAAATGATGGAAGCTGTTGAAGTAGAGGACGATACTCAAGGAAATCAAGACAATAATAACGTGCTAAGACAACAGCTCTTTGCTACGATGATTTCTAAAATAAAACTTTCACGTAATAAAGTCTCAAATTCTCGCTATGAAAAGATAATTCTGGATCATCTCAATCCTCAACTTTCTGATCATGATTATTATACTTTTGTTAGTTTATTAATAGAACATTATATAAATACAGGACAAATTGAAGAACTATCATCTTTACTATCACAAAATAGAGTTAGGTTTGAAAAATATCCTGTAATTTTACAAGAAATTAATTTTATTAAAGATGAATATTGCAAAATATGACGAAAAATAGCGAAGAACATGGTAAAATGAATGAAAAAAGACGCATGAAAAAATAACTAGGTGTGGTGAATAGAATGAAGAAGAGTGTTGAAATAGTTGGTCTACCAATCATTAGTATTATAGATGGAATTGAAATTGGAAAGGTTAAATCCTTAGTGATAAATCCTGAAAAAGGCTCAGTGGACTTTCTTACTATAGAACATGAAGATTGGCAAGTAAGTGTGAAGGCTATTCCGTTCAAAAGGGTAATTGGTATTGGTGAGTATGCGGTTACTATTGAAAGTGAAGGCTCTGTTATAGATTTGAATGAGATACCAATTGCAAATTCACTTGTAAATAAGAAAATTAAAATTACGAATACAAAAGTCATGACAAGAAAAGGACAGTTATTAGGGGAAGTCCTTGAATATTATGTGGATGATGAAACAGGAAATCTATTAGGTACATTATTAAATGTTTCTGGAAGTGAAGTGGCTCTCGCATCTGATTCTGTTCTTACATATGGAAAAGACATTATCATTGTTGAGGAAGACGCGTCATCCAAGTTCCTTGACTCTGTAGAGTATTTAGAAAATCCAATACTAGAAACACAAAATGAACCAAATGAAGAAATCATTGAAAAAGTTTTACCCGCATCATCAACAGAAGTACAAAGTCCATTTGATGAAATTAATGCATCAATTGACCAGCATGAAGAAGCAGAAGCAAAAGCACTTCGCCTCAAACAAGTAGATCTTCTATATGGCAAAGTAGTCACTAAAGACATTTTGGACAATGAAGGAAATGTTTTAATACCAGCTGGCACTCATTTATCAGTAGATGATATTATAAAGGCTCAAGACTTAGGTCCTAATGTTTTTGTAGAATTATCAATGAATGTTGAACAATAAACCCACGAATTAGTGGGTTTTTTTACTTTATATGTACTCATGGAAACTCACCAATTGTTATCATTTGTAACAATTTGACGAAAACCTCTAGTAACAAGACGACAAATGTCTTGTTCTTTTTTTTTATAGGTATGGTAGCATTGAAAAAAAGTAGGCGTTCCTTAAATGGGTGGTGAAAAAATGGACAAGCAGAATCGGATTTCTATTAAAATTAATGGCAAGGAGCCAAAGGTTAAGAAGGAAAAGAAAGAGAAAACAGAATTTGTCGAAAAGGAAAAACCTCTTATTATTGTTGAAAATGAAGAGGTTGCGGCAGCACAAGAGGAAGAAGAGGATGATTTTAGCTGGGTTCTACCAGATGAAGATTTGAGGAATCAAAAAACAAAAGAAAAAGAGATTCCTGTGATTCCAATTGAAGATTTACGTCATACAAATGGTCCTAGCAAAATTCCATATTTACCGAAAAAGAGTAAAGGAATACAAGTATTTTCATTAAAACAATTGGTTATTTCAATTGCTTTAGCCATCGTTCTTGGCACAGGTTTTGGGTTTATGATTTTAAAAGTCGTAGAAGATGTGAATGCTGGACCAGCAGAAAATGAAAACCCAACACAAGTTACAAACGGCAATCCTGCTCCAACTGGGAAACAGGAAGACCCTCCTAAAAGTGATCAGGTTGCGATAGATTTAGAGACTCTATCAACTGGGATCGTACAAGGTGGTAAATTTTCAACTGCTGAATCTGCTAATACAACTGTGAGTGATATCAAAGGTAAAGGGTTTGCTGCAACGACTGTTGAAATGGATGGTGCGTTTTACGTTCTAGCTGGTATCGGTTCTGAACAAGGCTCAGTTGGGGATATTAAGGCCAAATATAAAGAAGCATTCCCTGAGTTTTTTACGAAAACATTCGAGGTGCCGGGTGGGTCGTATTCGAAAGTAGGAAAAATGGATTCAGAAGCAATTAAGGTAAGTCTACCAGTATTTAAGGAATTATTAACTCTATCTTCTCAAGCATTTGGTACAGGTGCGATAGATAACGGACAATTAGAGAATCTATCAAAACAATTTTCGGCAGTAAAGGAAATTAAAAAAGACAACTTACATGCACAGCTTAAGGAATTCAATGCGAATATCGAGTCTTCCTTTACTCAGCTACAATCCTTTAAAAATGGTGGCGACGAGAAGTCATTGTGGCAATCACAACAATCACTTTTAAATGCGTACCAAGCCTATACCGTTTGGATTTCTGAGCTAAGTTAGTCAAAATTAAATTTTACAATCGACTGGGAAAGGAGAAATGAACTCCTTTCCTTCTTTATGGATTGGATTTCTTTGGGTTTACATAAATAGATAAATTTTTACAAACGATAAATTATCGACAAAATTCAATTTTTCGTAATTGTAGAGTCAGGTATTGTTTGATACGATAAACAGGTATCTTCCATTCTGAAATATAAAGATAAAGGGTGAATAAATCATGCAACACCTCGTTTTAGCCTCTGGTTCCCCACGACGAAAAGAACTTCTTAGAAATGTGAAACTTTCCTTCGATGTTTCCGTCAGTAATATTGATGAATCCATTGACGAAACACTCACTCCTGAAGAAAAAGCAATGACCATAGCCTTAAAAAAAGCAAAGGCGATCCTGGAGCAATTCCCTGATTCCTATATTCTTGCAGCAGATACAGCTGTTGTGTTTCAAAACCAATTTTTAGGTAAACCTAAAAACGAACAGGAATCTATAGATGTTTTAAAAACACTTTCAAATCAAACACATGAAGTCGTAACAGGAGTTGCGATCCTTTTTAAGGACACCCAAAAAACGTTTTTTGAAAGAACAGAAGTAACGTTTTGGGACCTTACGGATGAGGAAATTCAAACATATGTTGCTTCAGGCGAACCAAAGGATAAAGCAGGTTCATATGGAATTCAAGGACTTGGATCTGCACTCGTCAAACATATTAAAGGGGACTATTTTTCTGTAGTAGGATTGCCTGTGTCAAGAACCCTTCGTGAATTAAGAAATCTAGGTTTTCACTGCTAAAAAATTTGTACAGTTTGAGAAAAGAAAACTCTATACGTTGCATTTCAAGGTACGATAATTTCACAAAGTAGTCTGCAGTTTAATAAATGAGAGTGGGGTCCGAGTATCTATTTGTGAAGGTAGGAGGAACCTAGTTGAAAACATCTGAACTTATGATTCGGGATTACCCTCAAAGTGAAAGGCCTCGGGAACGTTTGGTTTCCGATGGACCCGAAAGCCTTTCGAACCATGAGCTTTTAGCCATTCTATTACGCACGGGTTCGAAGGAAGAATCCGTTATCCAACTGTCAAACCGCTTATTACATCATTTCGAAGGACTACGATTATTGCAGGAAGCCTCTGTTGAAGAAATCACCTCGATTAAGGGGATTGGGCAAGCAAAAGCCGTACAAATTATGGCAGCAATTGAGCTTGGTCGAAGAATAGGCAAACTTCAATATGAAGATCGCTATGTCATCAGGTCTCCAGAAGATGGGGCAAAATATGTGATGGATGACATGCGCTTTTTAACTCAGGAACATTTTGTTTGTCTATACTTAAATACGAAAAATCAGGTGATACATCGCCAAACAATTTTTATCGGAAGTTTAAATGCCTCAATTGTTCATCCTCGTGAAGTGTATAAGGAGGCCTTTCGTAGGTCAGCTGCTTCGATAATTTGCATTCATAATCATCCTTCTGGTGACCCTGCTCCAAGCCGAGAGGATATTGAGGTAACGAAAAGACTTGTTGAATGTGGTAGGATAATTGGAATAGATCTATTGGATCATTTGATCATTGGAGAACATAAATATGTCAGTCTTAAAGAAAAAGGTTATGTGTGACTATTAATTTTTAATTTTGTACGATATAATATTTGTTATGAGTTTTTCGCGTGAGTAACAATTATTACAACTCTTTATTCGCGTATCAGAAAGGAAGATACATATATGTTTGGAATAGGTACAAGAGACCTTGGTATAGATTTAGGAACGGCTAATACGCTTGTTTTCATTAAAGGTAAAGGAATTGCAGTGAGAGAGCCATCGGTCGTTGCCATGCAAACAGATACAAAGCAGATTGTGGCAGTCGGAAATGATGCTAAAAACATGATTGGGCGTACACCTGGGAATGTTGTTGCACTTCGTCCTATGAAGGATGGTGTCATCGCTGACTACGAAACAACTGCGACAATGATGAAGTATTACATTAATCAAGCGGTTAAAACAAAGAACTTTTTTTCAAGAAAACCATATATTATGGTTTGTGTGCCATCTGGTATTACAGCAGTCGAACAACGCGCGGTAATCGACGCGACTCGTCAGGCTGGTGCGAGAGATGCTTATCCAATCGAGGAGCCATTCGCAGCGGCAATTGGCGCTAACCTTCCTGTATGGGAACCAACTGGCAGTATGATCGTTGATATTGGTGGTGGAACAACGGAAGTAGCGATCATTTCTTTAGGTGGTATTGTTACAAGTCAGTCCATCCGTATTGCTGGTGATGAAATGGATGATGCAATTATTCAATACATTCGAAAGACCTACAACCTTATGATTGGTGATCGGACGGCGGAAGCAATCAAGGTTGAGATTGGATCAGCGGGTGCTCCAGAAGGTGTAGAAAACATGGAAATCCGCGGAAGAGACTTACTAACTGGTTTGCCAAAAACAATTGAAATTACAGCAGAGGAAATTTCGGGAGCCCTTCATGATACAGTGTATGCGATAGTCGATGCTGTTAAAAATACGCTTGAAAAGACGCCCCCTGAATTAGCAGCAGATATTATGGACCGTGGAATTGTATTAGCTGGTGGGGGAGCTCTTTTACGTAATTTGGATAAGGTTATTAGTGAAGAGACTAGTATGCCTGTCCTTATCGCAGAAAACCCATTAGATTGTGTCGCAATCGGTACCGGTAAGGCACTTGACCATATCCATTTATTTAAAGGGAAATCAAAGGATTTACGATAAGATACTTTTATAGTGGGGAATTTAGTTTCCCCACTATATGTGTTGAAATTTAAAGTTTAGTTAGAGGGTGTAACACATGCCACAATTTTTTCTCAATAAGCGACTAATCATCTTACTTGTTTGTATCATCGTTCTAGTGGCATTGATTGGATTTTCCTTACAAGAGCGTAACAAATTATCATGGCCGGAGCAATTTATAAAAGACTCAGTTGGTTGGGTTCAAAGTGTTTTTCATCAGCCCTCACAAGCCATTGCGGGATTTTTTGATAATATCAATCATATTCAAAATACATATGAAGAGAATAAACTCTTAAAGGAAAAGCTTGATTCATATGGTCAATTAGAAGCAAAAGTACAGGAGTTGGAGAAAGAAAACGGAAAATTACGTGATGTCTTGGAAAAAACGGAATCACTTGATCATTTTAATAAAATTCAGGCCACTGTAATTGGACGTAACCCTGATCAATGGCATGAAATTATTACTGTTAATCGTGGGACTCGGCATGGTGTGAAAGTTGACATGGCAGTTGTCACCTCAAAAGGATTAATTGGTAAGGTAAAGCATGCTAACACATTTACTTCCACCATCCAGCTTTTGAGCTCCCCTAATCGCATTAATCGAATCTCTGCCTACATTCAAGGAGAATCAAAGATTATGGGGTTAATTGAGGGGTATGACGAGGAAAAAGAAGCTCTACTATTTAAAATCAATACGCCAGATTCTAAGATTGAAAAAGATCAAAAGGTACTTACTTCCGGACTAGGTGGAATTTTCCCAAGTGAACTGTATATTGGTGAGGTTATGGATATTGTACCTGACGATTATGGATTAACAAAAACAGCCTACATCAGACCAGCTGCTGATTTTTATGAAATTGATCATGTTATCATTGTCGAGAGAACGATGATTGTACCGGAAGAGGAGGAGGAAGAATCGTGAAGCGTTTCGTTCTTCCCCTTATTTTGTCCTTTGTTTTTTTACTAGAGAGTAGCTTTGTTGATTTAGTGCCAGTAGATATATTTCACAAAGAAAATGTCTTTGTACCCCGTTTTTTATTTCTATTGATTGCATTTACTACAGTCTATTTTAATAAACCAATGGGACTTCTATATGGGGCTATCTTTGGTTTACTATATGATATTGTTTATACGGAAGTTTTAGGAGTTTATTTATTTTTATACACACTTGTGGTTTATCTTATTTCCTGGGCAAGTCGAATTTTACAAACAAATATCTTTGTCATCTCTTTTCTAAGTCTCATTGGAATCTTTGTATTGGAATTTTGTGTGTATGGTGTAAATTTGGTAATCGGATCTACTACTATTTCAATAGAACGATTCCTTCAAATCCGAATTTTACCGACGTTACTAATAAATAGTATATTTATACTAGTGTTTGCATTTCCCTTTAAGAAATTACTAGGAAAGCTGCATATTGAAGAATAAGTAGAATTTGATAGAATCTCTTAAAAATATTTGATAATTAACAGGAAAAATGGAGTCTCTTGTTGAAGTATATTATCGTTGAGGTGAACGTCGTGAAAGGACATAAACAACAGTATGTTACAATAAAAGGGACAAAAGACGGACTAACGTTGCATCTCGATGATTCTTGTTCATTTAAAGAGCTAATCGAAGACTTAGAGATTAAGCTTTCCTTGAATCAGAAGCGGAATGAGGATGTTCCGTTTGTTCCTGTTAAAGTAAAGATTGGTAATCGTTTTTTATCACATGATCAAGAAGAAGAAATCAGATCGATTATTCGAAATAAAAAACATTTAGTCGTAGATTTAATTGATAGTAATGTCATTACAAAACAAGAAGCAGAAGAGATGAGAAAGAAACATGAAATCGTTTCAGTTGCTAAGGTGATTCGTTCCGGACAAGTTCTACAGGTCGAAGGAGATCTTATGCTAGTTGGTGACGTGAACCCTGGAGCTACTGTAATTGCAGGAGGAAATATTTTTATTTTAGGCACTTTACGTGGAATTGCACATGCTGGTTTCAATGGGAGACGAGATGCGATCATCACGGCATCAATTATGAAACCTACACAGCTTCGAATTGGTGACATCATGAATAGAGCACCAGATGCTGTTCAAACAGACAACAATCTTATGGAATGTGCCTATGTGGACGAAAATGAGACAATTGTAGTAGATAGATTACAACAGTTAACTCATTTAAGACCTAATTTAACAAGGTTAGAAGGGGGAATCTAGCTGTGGGAGAGGCTATAGTTATAACATCAGGAAAAGGTGGAGTCGGAAAGACGACTACGTCTGCTAACGTAGGCACTTCCTTGGCTGTGCTAGGGAAACGAGTATGTTTAATAGATACAGATATTGGCCTGCGTAATCTAGATGTTGTTATGGGTCTTGAAAATCGAATCATTTATGATTTAGTTGACGTTGTACAGGGGCGTTGTAAGCTTAAACAAGCCTTAGTTAAAGATAAAAGATTCGATGACCATCTTTATTTACTGCCAGCTGCCCAAACAAGTGATAAAACTGCAGTAGAACCTAGCCAAATGAAGAATTTGGTAGAGGAGTTAAAACAGGATTTTGATTATATAATCATTGACTGTCCTGCCGGTATTGAACAAGGCTTTCAAAATGCTATCGCTGGAGCTGACAAAGCTATTGTTGTAACAACACCAGAAACTTCTGCCGTTCGAGACGCAGACCGCATAATTGGATTACTTGAAAAAGAGGATATAGAGCCTCCACGTCTTATTGTAAACCGGATTCGGAATCATATGATGAAATCAGGTGAAATGCTTGATATCGATGAAATTGTGACACATCTCTCAATCGACCTAATCGGAATTGTCTCAGATGATGATGAAGTCATTAAAGCATCAAACAGTGGTGAGCCGATTGCGTTAAATTCAAGCAGCAAAACAGCAATTGCATATCGAAATATAGCTCGGAGAATTCTTGGGGAGTCGATTCCACTTCAATCTCTTGATAACGATCCAAAGGGGATGTTCTCAAAAATTAAGAAATTCTTTGGCGTACGTTAAACCACCTTCAAAATAAGGTGGTTTTTTGTTGCTGTAAAAAGATTCTCTTTGTTTTACATTTAGAAATTTAACGTCAACTATGAGAGTTTAGTCCTTTCCCATCATATTTATCAAAGTAATTTAGGAGACTATACCTATCGTAATAATGAAATCGGGAGGGATTATTTACCAAATTCCAATTTACCTAAATAATTCCAGAAAATTTAGAAGGAGAATATAATCATTTTTGTGAAAATATTTACAAATACATTACAAATAAGTCAATCTACCTAACAAATAAATTACCAATGTTTTATTAAGGAAGGTAAAGCAAAATCCCCATTTTCTTGGAAAACCCCCAAAAAAACAATAGTAAAACGAAGATATATTTATTCGTACTAAACTCCTTATTTATCTTTTTCCATATAATACAAATTAACCAAATTCTGAATCTTCAAACAAATAAGTCGTTTTTCGACACTTTTTTCATATTTTTTTAGCTAAGGTTAATTCATACCTGTACTTCTACATAATGTTATTTCCGGATGGAAATACGCGGTATTTATCATTGAGAAATACCGAACAGACCCCAATGCATTGGAGTATAGGATTCTTACGAAAGGAGGACATATCACATCATAAAAAAATAGAGGGAGGAAACTTGATGAGGAAAAAAGGGAAACGTAGGTTAACAAAGGTTGCAAGTATTGTAATGTGTGCGTTATTACTAGCACCAAGTGTAATGGCACCGCAAGCATTTGCTCAGGAAAAGGAAGCTTCAACATCTTATCTAGGAAATAAAAAGGAAGTTGCTTCAAGTAAAATTTCTAAAAGCTTAAAAGACCAATTTGCCGATGAGAAGATGGTTACCTTTCTTGTTAAGTTCAAGGAACAAGTTGATTCTAAAAAAGTAGCAAATGAAGCAGCTAAAAAAGCTAGTATTCAAAAGTCTACTGTAGCTAAAACAAAATCGATTAAACGAAATGCAATCGTTTCAGAACTTCGTACAACAGCGATTGAAACACAAGGTGATGTTAAGACATATCTACAAAAAGAAGTGGCTTCCGGTAATGCAAAAGATATCAAATCCTTTTTCATTGTAAACGGAATGGCGGTTACGGCTACAAAAGATGTTATGGAGAAAATTGCATCGTTCCCTGAAGTTGAAAAAGTGTTACCTAATGAAACACGAACATTGCATGTTCCAGTAACGGAAAAGTCTTCAGTAGCAGTTGAATCCAAAGCGACCCCTCAAAACATTGAGTGGAATATTGATCGTGTTGGAGCTCCCCAGGTTTGGGAGATGGGAATCGATGGTTCTGGTACGGTTGTCGCGAGCATTGATACGGGTGTTCAATGGAATCATCCAGCATTAATGGAACAGTACCGTGGCTATGACCCAGCTAATCCAAGCAATCCGAACCACCAATATAGCTGGTTTGATGCAACTGCTGGTCAATCTACTCCGTATGACGATATTGGTCATGGTACACATGTTACAGGTACAATGGTTGGTGCAGAGCCAAATGGTGCTAATCAGATTGGTGTTGCCCCAGGTGCAAAGTGGATTGCAGTTAAAGCATTTACAGATGCCGGAGGGTCAGATATTGATTTATTAGAAGCAGGGCAATGGATTATCGCTCCTGGTGGTAACCCAGATATGGCTCCTGATGTTGTTAACAATTCATGGGGTGGAGGACCTGGTTTAGATGAATGGTATCGCCCGATGGTCCAAAACTGGAGAGCAGCCGATATTTTCCCAGAGTTTTCTGCAGGTAATACAACTTTATTTAATCCAGGTGGCCCAGGATCAATTGCTACACCAGCAAACTATCCTGAATCGTTTGCAACTGGAGCAACGGATATTAATGATCGTTTGGCAAACTTCTCGTTACAAGGTCCTTCACCATATGAAGGGGATATTAAACCGGATATTTCAGCTCCAGGTGTGAATATTCGTTCATCCGTTCCAGGCAGTGGGTATGAAGGTGGATGGAATGGAACATCAATGGCAGGTCCGCATATCTCTGCTATTGTAGCGTTATTAAAGCAAGCAAACGCGTCATTAACGATTGAGCAAATTGAAGAGATCATTATATCAACTGCAACGCCTTTAACTGACGGTACCTTCCCAGAATCACCTAACTTTGGTTATGGTTATGGTTTGGCTAATGCCTATCTAGCTGTTTCCTCAGTTGCATCTGGACTAGGTAAAATTAAAGGTCAAGTTGCAAAGGATGGTGTGGATGAAGAGGCTCCAACGTTTGAACATGCAGCTCCTTCTGAAACCTATGCAGGTATGGATTTACCACTTTCTATTTCAGTACAAGACAACATAAGCATTACATCTGTTGTACTTCAATATGAAAATCAAGATGGTGAGTGGGTGAATGTATCAGCTACTCAAACATCAGGTACGTACAATGAAGGAACATATGAAGCAGTGATTCCAGGTGAAGAAATTGCAGAGCCTTCAGTTTCATATCGTTGGCAGGTTGTTGATTTTGGTCAAAATGATGTAACGACTGAAGTATACGAAGTTACTGTTCAGCCAGGAATCTCAGTCGGTTATTTCCAAGATTTTGAATCTACTCCTGTGGGTTGGTTCTCCTATGGTGCGGGTGATTCTTGGCAATGGGGTGTTCCTACAAGTGGACCTAATGGTGCACATTCCGGAGAAAAAGTATATGCTACGAATCTAGCTGGACAATATAGTAGCGGAGCGAATATGACTCTTGTTATGCCGCCAGTTGACCTCCCTGAAGGTCCGTCATATCTACAATATATGAACTGGTTTAATCTTGAACGTAACTGGGATTATGGTCATGTATTTGTTTCTACAGATATGGAAAACTGGACACAATTACTACGGATCACAGATACATCTTCTGGATGGCAATCCGCAGAAGTTGATTTATCAGATTATGCGGGACAACGTGTATATATTGGCTTCAATGTAACAACTGATGGAAGTGTTACACGTGATGGTTGGTACATTGATGATGTACGTTTATCAAACGAGCAACTAACTGGTCAAAGTAAAGCGCAATTAGGAGTACAACCTACGAAGGGTGACAGCGCGGATAGAGGTGACAGTTCAGTTTCTCTAAAAGAAGGAGAAAAAGTTGACCCAGCAAAAATTCAGCCAGAAGGTTATAACATCGAGTTCAAGGAAGTAGATGTTAAAGAAAATAGCCCACAAGCTTTACCTTTATATGCTCAAGTAAGTGTATTAGAATCGGGCAGATCTGTTACAACTAATCCAGCCACTGGGGCTTATGAATTAATTCATGGCATAGGTGATTTTACAGTAGTTGCTGAAAGCTATGGATATCATCCAGCGCAACAAACTGTAACAGTCGAGGCAGATGGTGAAGCAGTAGCAAACTTTGTTTTAGAGGAGAAAGCACAAGGAACAGTAACAGGTACGATTACAAATGCGGCAACAGGTGAACCAGTTTCAGGTGCGACTCTATTACTCGTCGAAGATGCAAATGTTGCACCAGTTGTGACAGATGAAGATGGTCAGTATTCACTTACTGCATATGAAGGTACGTATACAGTTCGAGTAATGGCACCTTCCTATTATAGTGAATCATTTGAAGTTGTTCTCGAAGGAAATGGTGAGGTTTCGCAAAACGTAGAATTAAGACCATTCATCGGATATCCTGGTGAAATTGGTTATGACGATGGAACTGCAGAAAATGCACGTGCTTTCTATGATGCTGGCAATGGATGGGCAGTGAAAATGTCATTAAATGAAGGTCAAAATGCTGCTCTTGTTACAGGAGGACAATTCCGTTTCTGGGATACAACATGGCCAACACCAGGAGGAACGGATTTCAAAGTAGAAGTATGGGATGCAACTGGAGCAGATGGAACACCAGGTAAAAAACTTGCTGGGCCGATTGATGCAACAGCTCTACGAACTGGTGAATGGACAAATGTGGATCTTGCAGCTGAAGGTATCATCGTAGAAGGAGACTTCTATATGGTATACATTCAAGCAGATCCAAATCCAAATGCACCGGGACTTGGAACCGATGAAGATGGGGAGTATTCAGGTCGTAGCTGGCAGTTGGTTGGAGGAGCATGGTCATTAGCTCCAGAAGCTGAAGGTAATTACATGATTCGTGCAACAGTTAATTATGAGGTAACGGCTCCGACCATTACTTCTCCAATAACAGGTGCTTACACGAATGAATCAACTGTTACTGTTGAAGGAAAGGCAGCACCGACTACTACTGTTCATGTCTTTAACAATGGGGAAGAAATAGCGACAACTGAAACAACAGATGCTGGTACTTTTTCAGTTGATATTGAACTGCAAGATGGTGAGAATTCACTAACAGCTAAAGCTTCAACTGATACAGGAATTACTGATGCATCAGAACCTGTTGTAGTTGTTCTTGACCAAACATCTCCGGAACTCGCAATTACAAGCCCTGAAGATGGTTCAAAGACAAATAAAGAAACGGTAACAGTGACAGGTACTGTTCAAGATGAAAATATTGAATCTGTGACAGTAAATGGTGAAAATGCAACTATCACAGACGGAAGTTTCTCAAAACGCATTTTACTTGAAAATGGTGAAAATAATATCGAGGTCGTTGCTACAGATAAAGCAGGTAATACAACTACTAATCAGGTTACTGTGACGGCTAAATTTGGTGAAATAACAATAGCTGATCTTAAACCTACAGAGGATGTACATTTACAATCTGGTGAAAGTGTGAAAATTGAATTCACAACTGAACCTGGATTAGATGCAACTTTTGCGATTCGGATGCCTTTAACGAACGCAAAAGCTGATCTTAGCAATGCTACAGAACTTCCAGTACAAGAGGTATCTCCTGGTGTCTACGTTGGTTATTGGACGGCTGTTTCAAGCGTAGTTGCAGAAGGTGCTGAAATTGAGGTTATTGTAAGGGATGAATATGGCAACGAGGCTCGACAAGTTGCAACTGGTAAGCTGTTTATCAATGTTCAAGAAGATGATGGTAAGCCAGGGAAAGGGAAGCCAGGAAAGCCTGATAAACCAGGAAAACCTGACAAACCAGGAAAAAATAAATAAGTAGAAGAAGGAGGATGGGAGAAATCTCATCCTTCTTTTTTCGAGTGCTTCAATATTGTCATATCTTAGTTCTTTCAATCATAAACTTGTACAAATAATATGGACAAGGGATGATGTGAATATATGAGTAATCGAGCGAATGAAATTAGAAGGCGGATTGCGAAGAGAAAGCGTTCCAGATACCCGAGCCCCACTAGTCAACATAAGACTATTTCCCCCTTTTTAGCAAATGATGAAGAGCGATTTGGAGGCAGTACATACGCATCTTTCGATGGGGGTGGACCTGGAGATGGTGGCCATCCACTCTTCCGAAAAGAAGTTTTTTTATTTAAGGTACTTCTTTCAGCCATTCTTGTGTTATCAATTGGAATAATATTTAAAAATCAGTCGCCAAATTTTGATAAGGTCCGGCATTTTGTATCCAGTACAATGGAAACTGAATTTCAATTTGCAGCAGTAACTGAATGGTATAAAGATACTTTTGGTAGTCCACTTGCTTTAATTCCTATTAATCAAAACAAAGACAAAGTTGACACACCTGAACCTGGTAAATATGCCCTTCCTGCAGCTGGAACAGTGACCGAGACTTTTGAAGCAAATGGTCAAGGTATTATAGTAGAAACAGACAGCAAGGTAGTAGAGGCAATGAATGCAGGAAATGTTACAGAAGTTGCAGTTAAAGGTGATCTAGGCAAAACTGTTGTGATTCAACATAGCGATGGCACTGAAACTTGGTATGGAAATCTAGGATCAGTAAATGTAAAACTATATGATTATGTAGAAACTGGACAAGAGGTTGGAAAGGTTCAAGACCCTGAAGGCGAGAACAAAGGAACGTATTATTTTGCAATAAAGCAAGGTGAAACATTTATTGACCCGATACAGGTGATAAAATTTGAATAATTACGTAAAACTTCTAAGAAAAATAGAAATACATCCTCTTCTTTGGCTTATCGTCGCAATTGCGGTTGTTACTGCACATTTTAGAGAACTATTGATGCTGTTTTTAATCATATTGGTCCACGAAATGGGACATGCTGCATGTGCCCATTTTTTTTCATGGCGAATTAAGAAGATTCAGCTCCTGCCATTTGGTGGAGTGGCAGAGATGGATGAACATGGGAATCGTCCTTTGAAGGAAGAACTCCTTGTGATTTTAGCTGGCCCACTGCAACATATTTGGTTAGTGGGTGTTGCGTATTGCTTGTTTTTGGGTTCAGTCATATCTCCAAAAACGTTTGATTTGTTTCTGTACCATAACGTGGTTATTCTAGTCTTTAACCTTCTTCCAATTTGGCCATTAGATGGAGGAAAATTACTATATTTGTTTTTTTCTTATAAGCATTCTTTTTTTGAGGCACATAAACGGATGCTTATCGTATCTTGCACGGTAGCAGGGCTAATCTTAATTGGAATGTTATTCTATAGCCCGAACAATCTAAATCTCTGGGTGATTTTATCCTTCCTTTTCTTTTCGATTATAATGGAATGGAAGAAGAGGCATTATGTCTTCATGAGATTCTTACTAGAACGCTATTACGGTAAGCAGGACACCTTTACGAAATTGAAGCCACTCGTTGTAGACGAAACTGAAATGGTGTATTCCGTTCTCTCGATGTTTCAACGAGGTTGTAAGCACCCTATTGTCATTAGAAAGGACGGAGAAAACCAACAGCCGCTTGATGAAAATGAGCTGCTATATGCCTATTTTAATGATAAAAAGATTACCCAACCTGTCGGCGAGCTTCTCTACTTGTATTGACATTTCCAAATGAGGTACATTAAAGGTAGAGTGAAATGTTAAAGCGAGGATCAAAAGTTTGAAGACAATTATTATAAATGTTAAAACTAGTGAAAAGCGTGTAGCGGTTGTAAAGGATCAAAAAGTTCTAGAGTTGAATATCCAACAACCTACACATAAAGAAATCGTTGGAAATGTATATAAGGGGCGAGTGATTGACATCCTTCCAGGTATGCAGGCTGCTTTTGTAGATATTGGTATAGGCAGAAACGGCTATATTGGACGAGAGCAGCTAGCTTCCTACCATCTTTCACCCCAAAGTGAAAAAGATAAAAGTATAGCTCGTTTTATTAGACAAGGTGAGGAAATCATTGTTCAAGTTACGAAGGAAGGGACAGAGCGGAAAGGCCCAAAACTAACTGGACTAATAGAGTTTCCTGGAACTTCCCTTGTCTATTCGCCGTTTGGGAATTATGTAGCTGTTTCGAGGAAAATGAAAGAGGAAGAAGAAAGGGAAAGATGGCGTAAATTTGGAAAAACACATCTTGAAAACTCTGAAGGTCTCATTCTCCGGACTGCTTGTGAAAATCAGGATGAATCAATCATTCTAAATGAGCTTGAATTTCAAAGAAGCCGTTTCAATTCATTAATTGAAAAGCAAAAACAACTTAAGCCTCCAAGTCTTTTGTTTGATGCCAATAATCTTGTTGCTAAAATTTTACTTGAGCATCAGCTTGAACATATTAAGGAAATTGTAATTGATGAGGCGCAAGAATATAAACAGATCAAAGCTCTAATAGGTGAAAAAGTCTCTTTTTTTCGTGGAAAAGAAAACATTTTTTCTTCTTACGGAATAGAACGGGAAATTGAAAAAGCACTTAAGCATATTGTATGGCTAGATAATGGGGCGTACTTATTAATTGAGCAGACAGAGGCTTTAACAATAATTGATGTAAATACTGGAAAGTTTCAAGGAAAAGAAAATTTGCGAGATACGGTGTTTAAAACAAATATCGCAGCAGCAAAAGAAATTGCTTCTCAACTCAGGCTTCGAGATATTAGTGGTATTGTCTTGGTTGATTTTATTGATATGAAGCATAATGATGATCGCCAAAAAGTCATCCAAGCCTTACGTTCTGTAGCGAAGGAAGATCGAAATCGGATCACTATTCATGGCTTTACTTCTCTAGGTATTCTCGAGCTAACCCGTAAGAAAACCAGGCAAGATCTTTCAGGAATATTGCAGACGAGTTGTCCAACTTGTTCAGGTACAGGACGGGTAGACTCTGCCGAGACGATTGCTTTCAAACTAGAGCGTGAATTATGGGAATATCAAGGCATGGACCACGATGCGATTTGGGTTGAAACAACTGCAGATGTAAAACAAGTACTGCTCGGAGAAAACATGAATCATAAGAAACGTTTGGAAGAAGCCCTGTCTTTTCGTATTTATGTAACTGAAATAGCTTCTCCCCGACATGACTATTTAATTAGACATACAGGATCCATTGATGAAGTGGAAGGAAGGCTAAATAATCAATCCTAATTTAAGAAATGATTGACTCCAACTTGTCTTTGTGATAATATTTTCATGTTATTGTTTGTAGCACCCACTGCTACAACCGCTCATTCCAGGTAGTTAAGTTTCCATCAATGGAGCGCCTGTGTATTGGCGAGTCTTAGTCATACTATTAGGAGGTGCAAATATGTACGCAATTATTGAAACTGGCGGTAAGCAAATCAAAGTTCAAGAAGGCCAAGAAATCTATGTTGAAAAGCTTGATGTAGAACAAGGTGGAACAGTTACTTTTGACAAAGTTTTATTCGTAGGTGGCGAAAACGTAAAAGTTGGCAGCCCAACTGTTGAAGGTGCAACTGTTACAGCTAAAGTTGAAAAGCAAGGTCGCGCTAAGAAGATCATTGTTTTCAAATATAAGGCTAAAAAGAACTACCGTAAAAAACAAGGTCATCGTCAACCTTACACTAAAGTTACAATCGAAAAAATCAACGCATAAGGCTTTCTATCATGATAAAAGTAACTATTAACCGTAATAGTTCTGGTAGAATCGACTCGTTTACAATGAGTGGACATGCCGAATATGATGTTCCTGGAAAGGATATCGTTTGTGCAGGTGCCTCAGCAGTTGCTTTTGGTGCCATTAATTCCATATATGCTCTCTGTAAAGTAGAGCCGATATTGGAGCAAGAAAAAAATGGATTCCTCCGCTGTCAAATTCCTCAACTCGAGGATGAGACAACCCGGGAAAAGGTACAGCTTCTTCTAGAGGGAATGCTTGTATCCTTACAAACGATTGAACTTGATTATGGACAATATATGAAAATTCAATCATAAAAAACTTCATTAATAGGAGGTGGACAATAATGTTCGTAAGATTAGACCTTCAATTCTTCGCTTCTAAAAAAGGGGTAGGTAGTACTAAAAACGGTCGTGATTCAATCTCGAAACGTCTTGGTGCAAAACGTGCTGACGGTCAATTCGTAACTGGTGGATCAATTTTATACCGTCAACGTGGTACTAAAATTTACCCAGGAGTAAACGTTGGCCGTGGTGGTGACGACACTCTATTCGCAAAAGTTGACGGAGTTGTTAAATTTGAGCGTGTAGGCCGTGACCGCAAACAAGTAAGTGTATACCCAGCTGCGCAAGAAGCGTAATCGTATAAAACTCTAACCTTAAGGTTAGAGTTTTATTTTTTATTCAAGAATCCTGATTGTAGATTGTAGTGTTATTTCCCAAGGTTTGATATAATTTTTAGACAAGATTCGAAATCTAAATGTTGTCTATTGACGCATTGAATTTTAGGGGAAATGACATGAATAAAAATTGGAGTACGATTGAAGTTTTAAAACATACACGTCACGATTGGTTAAATAAGATACAGCTAATCAAAGGGAACATCTCACTAAATAAAATTGATCGGGTTAATACGATAATTGAAGAAATTGTTATAGATGCTCAAAATGAAACACATCTTACAAATTTACAAATTCCAACTTTTGCTACGCTTATCATGACCTTAAATTGGGAGCCTCATAAATATCAATTGGACTATGATGTTGTCGGTGATATTCGAAATTTATCAAACTACGATTCAAAACTAACAGAATGGTGTTCGCAATTTTTTGCCATACTGGAAGAAGCGGTTGATGAAATGGGAGAAAATCATTTATCCCTTACTATAGACTGTTCGTTAGAGGAAACTCGATTCTTTTTCGATTTTAGTGGAATACTAAAAGATAGGGAATACCTTACAAATTGGTTAACTAGAATAAGCCAATCAGAACAATTCCCGCAAATAACAGAGTATAAAGTACATAATAAAGAAGTAAGTATAACAATACATATTGCATGAAAATTTAGGTGCATAAATAACCGGAGGTAAGAGATGTTTGTTGATCAAGTCAAAGTGTATGTAAAAGGTGGAGACGGTGGTAACGGGATGGTTGCTTATCGTCGTGAGAAATATGTTCCAATGGGTGGTCCAGCAGGTGGGGATGGTGGAAAAGGCGCGGACGTCATTTTTGAAGTTGAAGAAGGTTTAAGAACCTTAATGGACTTCCGATACCAACGCCACTTTAAAGCAAAACGTGGGGAACATGGAATGTCAAAGAATCAGCACGGGAAGAACGCAGAGCCGATGGTTGTTAAGGTTCCCCCTGGCACAGTCGTAACAGATGATGATACAGGTGTTGTTATTGCAGATTTAACACAGCATGGCCAAAGAGCAGTTATCGCTAAAGGTGGTCGTGGTGGAAGAGGAAACTCTCGATTTGCAACACCAGCAAATCCTGCACCAGAAATTGCTGAAAATGGTGAGCCAGGACAGGAACGTTATGTAAAACTTGAACTAAAGGTTTTAGCTGATGTAGGTCTAGTTGGTTTTCCAAGTGTCGGAAAGTCTACGCTATTATCCGTTGTTTCTGCTGCAAAACCAAAAATTGCAGAGTACCATTTTACAACGATTGTACCAAATCTTGGCGTTGTTGAAACAGAGGATGGACGCAGCTTTGTGATGGCTGACCTTCCAGGTTTAATAGAGGGGGCACACCAAGGCGTCGGACTCGGACATCAATTTTTGAGACATATTGAACGAACAAGAGTCATTGTTCATGTAATTGATATGTCAGCAATGGAAGGACGCGATCCTTATGAGGATTATCTCACTATTAATCAAGAATTAAAGGAGTATAATCTTCGTTTAACTGAACGTCCACAAGTGGTGGTCGCAAATAAAATGGATATACCTGAAGCTGAAGAAAATTTAAAAGCATTCAAAGAGAAGCTCCAGGATGATGTGAAAATTTTTCCGATTTCGGCAATTACGAGACAAGGTCTTCGCGACTTGTTATTCACGATTGCAGATTTACTTGAAACGACTCCAGAATTTCCGCTTGAGGTCGAGGAAGATACGAGTAATCACCGCGTGATGTATCGTCACGAAAAAGAAGAAGTCGATTTTGTTATTTCGCGTGAAAGTGACGGCTCTTTTGTCATTTCTGGAGAACGTGTCGAAAAACTCTTTAAGATGACTGATTTTACAAGAGATGAGTCTGTAAAACGATTCGCTCGCCAATTACGTGGTATGGGAATCGACGACGCATTGCGTGAAAAAGGTGCAAAACACGGGGATATCGTAAAATTGCTTGAATATGAATTTGAATTTATAGAATAAATAACATGTTTAAAAGAAGGTAAGTAGGGGGGAGTAGCTTACATGGATGGCAAATTCTATCTTGTTCGTGAGGATGTACTTCCAGAAGCAGTTCGTAAAACATTGGATGCAAAGGAACTATTAGACAGTGGAGAAGCACAATCAATTGCAGAAGCAACACAGAAAGTGGACTTAAGTAGAAGTGCTTATTACAAATATAAAGACACTGTCTTCCCTTTTCATACGACTGTTAAGGAAAAAATCATTTCATTGTTTTTTCATCTGGAGGACCGGTCTGGTACCCTTTCTCAATTATTAAGAACTGTAGCAGATACTGGTTGTAATGTATTAACAATCCACCAAACAATTCCGCTTAGGGGAAAAGCGAATGTAACACTCTCATTAAACACATCTGGTATGCATGGTGAAGTAACTGACCTCCTAGCTAGACTTCGTAAACTTGAATTTGTAGATAAAGTTGAAATTCTTGGAACAGGAGCATAGGGGGAAAATCGATGAACATTACTAATGTCGGGTTTTTAGGACCGAATGCAACATTCACAGCACAAGCGGTTACGGCCTTGTTTCCCGGTAAGGAAAACAAACCATATCGAACAATCCCTGCATGTATTGATGCAGTAGAAAATGGGGAAGTGGATGTGGCTGTCGTTCCAATTGAAAATACGATTGAAGGAACGGTTAATTTAACAATTGATTATCTAATTCATGTAAAACAACTTAAAATTATTGGTGAAGTGATTATTCCAATCAAACAGCATTTAATGGTGCATCCCAACAATACAAACAACTGGGAAGATGTACAAGGCATCTATTCACACCCACATGCAATCGCGCAATGCCATAAATTTTTATATAACCATTTTCCAAATATACAGCCCATTGAAACAAGTTCTACAGGAGCAGCCGCTAAATTTGTAAGTGAGCATCCAGAGCAGAATCATGCAGCTATTGCAAACTCATTTGCGGCAAAGGAATATGGTTTAACGATTGTAAAACATGACATTCATGATTTTGATAATAACCATACACGATTTGTTGTTTTACATAAAGAAATGTTAGATTTAGATCTAACTAAGGAAAATACAGGAGATAAAACAACCTTGATGGTTACATTGCCTTCCGATCAAGCCGGGGCATTACATCAGGTATTGTCCGTTTTTGCCTGGAGAAAGTTAAATTTGTCTAAAATCGAATCAAGACCTATGAAAACGGGTCTTGGTAATTATTTATTTTTAATTGATATTGAACAAAGAATGGATGAAATATTAATCCCAAGTGCAATTGCAGAATTAGAAGCTCTAGGGAGTGGAGTGACTGTATTAGGAAGTTATCCATATTATCGTATTTAGACTCGGCAATTCGTCGAGTCTTTAACTTTATTTAGTTGTAGTTAATTCTCCAGCGGATGCTATGATCCATTTTTCGAAAGAAATTTTTCAAGGAAGTTCAAAAGAAATCGGACAATAAATACTCCAAGTTGTATTTGATTTTTACAGACTTTTTATGCTTGACCAGCCCTCATGCTGTACATAATTTGTGAAGCCTATGCATAAGTTGTGATGAGAAATAGTGGCAATTTGCCTATTTTGACATAGTATGTATTGACTTATGTATAGGAGGGGAAAATCGCGTGAAGATCCATATCGTTCAAAAAGGCGACACCTTATGGGAAATTGCGAAAAAATATGGGGTCGACTTCCAAGAACTAAAAGCTGTCAATACTCAGTTAAGTAATCCAGATATGATTATGCCTGGTATGAAAATTAAGGTGCCAACCGGAACTGTTCATGTAAAAAAAGAAGCTCAAATTGGTGGAGCTAAAAAAGAGGCTCAAATTAATGTAGCACCGAAAGAGGAACAAATTCAGCATCCATTTGCTGAAATTGCACCACAACCTTTTCCTGTAATCGATTTTGAAGAGGAGGTGCCAGAGGTTGAGGAGGAAGTAAAGGGCGTTGAGACTGGACCTTATATTCCTCAAATGCCACAAATGCCTCAAATTTTTGTGATGCCGCAGATGCCGATTGCACAACCACAGATGCCGATTGCACCGCCACCACAAATGCCGCAATATCAGCCACTAGAAATCGATATAAATAATTTTAATCTAATGGAAATGGGGATGCCACAAATTCCAACACCACCAACCAATGTTTTACCAGGAATGATGGCGCCGGAAGAAGATTTTGGACCAGAAGAGGATTTTGAAGCAGAAATGCCGCAAATGCCACAAATGCAGCAAATGCCACAAATGCCGTTACAACAGCCAGGTATGTTTAATAATTGTGTACCAATTACGCCAGTTATGCCTGGGTATGGCTTTAATTATGTACCAGGGTTTCAGGGAGGCTTTCCACCACAACAAGGGCCGTTTAATTCGATGGGAGGATTCCCTCGAACAGAAGGGGTAAAAGAGGAAGTAAAAGAAGAAATGCTACCTGTTCAAATGGCGCCAGTACAAATGCCACCTGTTCAAATGCAACCGCAACATCCATTTGAAATCGATATTAACAATTATAATATTATGCAAGCACAAATGCCTCAAATGGTCGCAGGTGTAGAAGATGAATTTGAAGATGTACCTGTAATGCCACAAATGCCACAAATGGCACCAATGCAGGCACCGCCGTTTCCAATGGGGCCATGTGTACCAGTTACTCCAGTAATGCCTGGATACGGATTTAATGGAGGTTTCCCTGGACCTGCTGCCTTCGGACCAAATATGCCAATGCAAGTTACACCACAAGCCGTAAGTCCAGCGATGGCTAATAATCCAGGACCAGGTTTTGCTGGACCAATGAATCCACAAATGATGCCATCGCAATTTTATAATAAAAAAGATTGCGGCTGTGGTGGACCGAAACCACCATTTGCAGGACATTTTCCGCAACAAGGCTACCCAATGGGGCAACCAGGATTTCAAGGACAATTCCAACCACCATTTCAACCTCAGTTCCAAGGTGGTGGATTCCCGGGATATCAGGGTGCACCGTTTGGAATGAATCCAAATCAGCAAATGCCGTTTAACCCTATGTTTAACATGCCAGATGTTGATGATGACTTAGACGACTAATCATAAACATATAAGTAGGACGAATAAATCATACATTTCGTCCTTGTATTTTTTTTAGTATTTATTTATATAAAAGGTAAATTCTAAAAATCAAAAAAGAATAAAACGGACTAGTCTGTCCAAGATTTAAACAACCTGCAAAAAACTAACAGAAATAATCCCCCTTTGGATAAGCCAACCTAAAGGTGAACATGTAGATATGTTCAAAAGGTCAAAGGGGGTTATTGTATTGAGGAAGATTCTCTATACAGTTTCGACTGCAGCATTATTACTTGGTGGTTTAACAGCGTGTAATACAGATAATCAAGGGGCGGGTCCAAACAAGGATTATAATGATAATGCTAGACCAATCGGTTATTACTCGAATGAAAATAATCGAAATAATGAAGATGGAAATGGAAACCGTCTTCGTGACAATGATGGTCCATTAACAGAAATTATGGATCGCACTGGGAATAACAGGAATGACCGTACCGGTATTATGAACAATAGAAATGACAGAAATAATCGCACTGGCATCATGAACAGCAGAAATAACGATGACAGAACCGGTATGGTAAATAACAATGATAAAACAAGAAAAAATCGTCCTGGGATCATGAATTATCGCGACGAACAACGTCGAAATGGTATCATGAATAACCGTAATGGTCGAACAGTTAACCCTTTTAATGACGGTAACCCAAATACAATCAGAGATAATGGACATGGACATTCCGATACTAACTATCACAGTCATCTCAATGACAATAACCATAAAGTACAAACATATGGATATTACAATGACAACGGAAATTTAGTTCGTAAAATATCCGAACGTGCTTCAAAGGTAAAAAATGTTGATGATGCTCGTGTCATCGTAACAGACGATAATGTTTTAGTTGCTGTTGATACGAATGATAATTCAAATCGTAATAATGTCCAAGACGCTGTAGAAAGGGCTGTACAGCCATTAGCTGGAAAACGAAATGTCAATGTTGTGACAGATGAAGGTACTTTTACACGAGTACGTGATATCGATAATGATATTCGTAACGGGAATAGACGTGAAACAATTGATGCCGACATAAAAGACCTTTTTGACAACATTGGCGATGCTATTCGTGAGCCATTCACAAATCATAATAGGGGTTAATGTAAACTGCATATTGAATATTTAATTGGGTGTCCTTTAGGACATCCTTTTTTTATGGAACATTTTTTCAAAAAACATTGGATATTCTTGTTAATAATGGTCAAACTAATTTGTGTGGGACGGTCATATACAAGTGTAAATAAGAGTTGGCAACTAATTGTAAGAGGTGATGCCAAAATGAGAATGATTGTAAAAGTAATCGTTTGTCTAACGATTGTTTTTATATTGCCTAGCTTTTCGGGAATTGGTGCCGAGTTAAAAGAAGAACACAATAATTCTGTTCAAGAGGTAACTGGTCCATTAGAGATCACTGTTATTCTTGAACGTGTTTATGTAGACGGCGAGGTAAGTGAAGAAATAATAAAAGAAACAATCCTATCAATGGAAGATTTTTGGGCACAGTATGAGGACTGGAACTTAGTTCATCAAGATGATACTCAAGTTGTTTTTCAACAAAGAATAGACGATATTTCACCTTTGCTAAAAACAAATGGCTATTTTGGTATAACGGAAGATGGAATTTTATCTATCTTTAATGGAAAACCAGACGAATCAGAAAAGGTTATCCAATCATTCTTTCAGATCGACGTTGAGAAGCTTGAAAGTTATCAACATGATTTACTCAAAAAGGGAATCAAAATAGGAACTAAAGATGAGTATATTAATGTAATTGAAACCTACAAAACTTATACATCCTCCCCTTGATATAAAACATTTTTGAGAGACTAGACCCCTTCTAGTCTCTCTTTTATTTTTAGTCTTTTTTTGACGAATATGATAAAATGGGGTACAGCAAAGTAGGGGAGAGAATAAGTTTGATTGAATTTATTAAAGGGACGGTTGACTACATAAATCCGGAATATATCGTTATCGAAAATAATGGAGTGGGCTACCAAATTCTTACACCAAATCCTTTTATTTTTAAAAAAAATAATAAGGAAATTGTTTATACATATCAGCATGTAAGAGAAGATATATTAGCACTTTATGGCTTTAAGACACGGGAAGAACGTGCATTATTTTTGAAACTCTTAAATGTTACAGGGATTGGTCCAAAGGGAGGACTCGCGATTTTGGCTTCGGGGGAACCAGAACAAGTCATTCGTGCGATAGAAAACGAGGATGAGAAATTCCTTGTCAAGTTTCCAGGTGTAGGGAAAAAGACAGCTAGACAAATTATATTAGATCTTAAAGGAAAGCTCCACGACCTTATGCCAACACTCCATCCCGATTTGTTTAGTGAAGATCATGAATTTGTGGACAATACGAGTCACACAGAAATTGATGAAGCAGTTGAAGCGCTTAAAGTGTTAGGTTATGCGGAGAGAGAAATCAATAAAGTGTTGCCAGAGCTAAGAAAAGAAAAGCTCTCAACGGATCAATATATTAAAAAGGCTTTACAAAAGCTATTAAAATAAGGAGGATGCTTGGATGGAGGACAGAATCGTTTCAGGTAGTGCCAATTACGAAGAGTCAGCAATCGAGCAAAGCCTCAGACCACAAACCTTAGCTCAATATATTGGTCAAGAAAAGGTAAAATCAAATTTATCGATATTTATTGAAGCAGCTAAAATGAGACAAGAAACCTTGGACCATGTATTATTATATGGGCCTCCAGGACTTGGAAAAACAACGCTAGCTACGATTATCGCAAATGAAATGGGTGTAAATATACGGACAACCTCAGGGCCAGCTATAGAAAGGCCTGGGGATTTAGCAGCTATTTTGACAGCACTTGAACCTGGTGATGTCCTTTTTATTGACGAAATTCATCGCCTTCAAAGGTCCATCGAGGAGGTATTATATCCTGCGATGGAGGATTTCTGTTTGGATATCGTGATTGGTAAGGGAGCGGGGGCACGTTCTGTTCGACTTGACTTACCCCCCTTTACTTTAGTTGGAGCAACAACACGTGCTGGCTCATTATCTGCACCTCTTAGGGATCGATTTGGGGTGCTGAGTCGACTTGAATATTACACTGAAAATCAATTAGCTGGTATTGTAACAAGAACAGCTGAATTGTTGGAAGTAGAAATTGATGGACAAGCAGCACAAGAAATTGCGAGACGATCAAGAGGAACTCCAAGGATTGCGAACCGTTTACTAAGACGAGTAAGAGACTTCGCACAGGTACGTGGCAATGGTACCATTACAACACAAATGGCAGATATTGCTCTAGAATTGCTACAGGTTGACCGTTTAGGTCTTGATCATATTGACCATAAATTACTTAGAGGAATCATTGAGAAATTTCGAGGTGGTCCGGTTGGTCTTGAGACGATTGCTGCAACGATTGGCGAGGAGGCGCATACGATTGAAGATGTTTATGAGCCTTACCTACTACAAATTGGTTTCTTGCAACGAACCCCGCGTGGTCGAATTGTAACTGAACAAGTATATCGACATTTTCAAATTGAGGTTCCAAAGGAGTAATGAATCATGGGTAAAATGCTAATGATAATGGGGATTCTACTATTAGTAGTCGGGTTTATTATGCATTTTATAGGAAAACTGCCTGGGGATATTGTGGTAAAAAAAGGAAATACCACATTTTATTTTCCAATCGTTACATCTATTGTAATTAGTATTGTTTTATCATTAATTTTTTACGTATTTGGTAAGTTTCGTTAGAAGTCAGTAGAAATTAGGTGGAAATATGAAAGTAGAATTATTTGATTTTGATTTACCGGAGGAATTAATTGCACAAACACCGTTGGAAAATCGAGAAGCATCGCGCTTAATGGTAGTTGACAAAGAGACAGGGGCAATTACTCATACTCATTTTCGTTCAATCCTATCTTATCTAAGTAAAGGAGATTGCTTAGTCTTAAACGATACACGCGTGTTGCCAGCAAGACTTTATGGGGTAAAAGAGGACACTGGGGCAAAAGTAGAAGTACTCCTTTTAAAACAAAAAGACGGTGATAATTGGGAGACTCTTGTAAAGCCTGCAAAACGTGTGAAAGAAGGTACAGTATTAACCTTTGGTGATGGGCGATTAAAAGCAACGTGCACGGCAATTGGTGATCACGGTGGAAGAATGTTGAACTTTCATTATGAAGGTATATTTTATGAAGTTTTGGAAGCCTTAGGCGAGATGCCATTGCCCCCTTATATTCATGAGCAATTGGATGACAAAGAACGATATCAAACAGTGTACGCAAAACATCGTGGTTCAGCAGCAGCGCCTACAGCTGGGCTGCATTTTACAGAAGAACTTTTACAGCAAATCCGTGATCAGGGAGTACATACAGCTTTTATTACCTTGCATGTTGGGTTAGGAACATTTCGTCCCGTCAGCGCAGATACAATTGAAGATCATGATATGCATTCTGAATTTTATCAAATGACAGAGGAAACTGCTAATTTACTAAATGAGGTAAAAGCAAATGGCAGTAAAATCATTTCTGTGGGAACTACCTCAACTAGAACCCTCGAAACGATTGTGAAAAACAATGGCAAATTTGTTGAATCAAGCGGTTGGACGAATATATTTATATACCCAGGATATCAGTATGAGGCAATTGATGGTCTTATAACAAACTTCCATCTTCCAAAGTCAACATTGATTATGCTTGTAAGTGCACTGGCTGGTCGCGAGAATATACTTCATGCGTATAACGAAGCAGTAAAAGAACGGTATCGATTCTTTAGCTTCGGGGATGCAATGCTAATTAAGTAAGACCAGTGCAAATTAGATATTTCGGGTGGTGAGTTATCACACCCACGATAAAGGAGACATATAAGTGACAGCAATAAGATACGAACATATTAAGACTTGTAAGCAAACAGGTGCGAGACTAGGAATTGTACATACCCCGCACGGTTCTTTTGAAACACCTGCTTTCATGCCAGTGGGAACACTAGCAACGGTAAAGACAATGTCACCAGAAGACCTTAAGGAGATGGGTGCTGGTATTATTCTAAGTAATACCTACCATCTATGGTTAAGACCAGGCCATGAAATCATCAAAGAAGCGGGTGGCTTGCATAAATTCATGAACTGGGATCGAGCAATTCTCACTGATTCCGGAGGATTCCAGGTATTTAGTTTAAGTGAATTTAGAGAAATTAAGGAAGAAGGCGTTCATTTCCGTAATCATTTAAATGGAGATAAGTTATTTTTGTCACCAGAAAAAGCAATGGAGATACAAAATGCACTTGGCTCAGATATTATGATGGCATTTGACGAGTGTCCACCATATCCAGCTAGCTTTGAATATATGAAGAAATCTGTTGAACGCACCAGCCGTTGGGCTGAAAGATGCATACAGGCACATAGTCGCCCACATGACCAGGGACTATTTGGTATTGTTCAGGGAGGGGAATATGAGGAACTTCGTAAACTAAGTGCAAGGGATTTAGTATCCCTAGACTTCCCAGGCTATGCTGTAGGTGGCTTATCTGTTGGTGAGCCTAAAGACGTTATGAACAGAGTACTCGAGTTTACAACACCACTTTTACCAACGAATAAGCCTAGATATTTAATGGGTGTTGGTTCGCCGGATTCATTGATCGATGGAGCAATTCGTGGCATTGATATGTTTGACTGTGTACTACCAACTAGAATTGCTAGAAATGGAACGCTTATGACTAGCGAAGGAAGATTAGTTGTTAAAAACGCGGAGTATGCACGTGATTTTGGACCGTTGGACGAAAATTGCGATTGTTATACATGCAAAAATTATAGCCGTGCCTATATTAGACACTTAATAAAAACAAGTGAAACATTCGGAATAAGACTTACTACTTATCATAATCTTCATTTTCTGTTAAAATTAATGGAGCAAGTCCGTCAAGCGATTCGCGAAGATCGTCTTGGAGACTTCCGTGAAGAATTTTTTGAGCGATATGGTTTTAATAAGCCGAACGCGAAAAACTTCTAACTAAAGAAAAAAATGAAAAAGAAAGATAGAGTCGGGAGGTGAAATAAATGGAAGGTATTTTAGGAACAGTTGGTCCTTTGATTCTAATGTTTGCGATTTTCTATTTCTTGTTAATTCGTCCACAACAAAAGCGTCAAAAAGCTACTCTTAATATGCAATCTAACTTGCAAAAGGGGGATAAAGTTGTAACTGTAGGCGGTTTACACGGAACAGTTGATGCAATTGACGAAAACAAGATTATTATTAAATCTGGAAATGCAAATCTTACATATGACAGACAAGCAGTACGTGATGTCATCAAGGACTAATTTTTCATAAAAAAAAGAGCGACTCGAGCGCTCTTTTTTTGTTTTTCTATTAAGCATCTCTTCTTGACGGAGTGGTCATATTTACGCCGAAGATTCCACCAATTACAGCTGCCGCCAAAAAACCAACATGATACATTGTTTGTTCCGCAGTGAATGTAGCATCATACCCTAAGAATTGAACAATAAAAACAATGATAGAATATAAAATACCTGTGCCTCCACCAATGAGCCAACCTTTTTCCTTTCCTTTTCCACCTGAAACAAAACCACCGATGAAAAGAGCAAGGAAGGAAGCCCCTAAAATCACCCAGGACATTGAAGATTCCTGAAGTGAAGTAAAACGAAGTAATAGTGAGATTAGTAAACTAGATACAATAACAATTAAAAAAATTGCTACCACACCATAAACCATTGCAACTCCCATTTTCCTCATATCGATTCTCTCCCCCTCAAATGTATACAGATAACCCTTAGTACGAGCATATTCACTATCACAATGAATTAGAATAAAAAGTACAAACTTTTCTTGTCCATTTAACATATCAGGAAAAATTCGAATAATGTTTTAAGAGAATTTGAGCACACTAAGTTGCAGTATGTGTTTTTTATATTAGGGATCCATTTGAGAGGGGGACTTTCATTGGAAGAATACCTCATCATTGTGGGGAGGACTATTTTACTTTATGTTATCTTGTTAACAATTTTTCGGTTAATGGGTAAACGGGAAATTGGGGAACTCAGTCTTATCGATTTAGTCGTTTTTATGATGATTGCAGAGATGGCTGTTATCGGTATCGAGAGTACAAGAGACCCAATACTCCATTCGCTGATACCAATGATTTTACTAATGGGGATACAATACTTACTAGCCCTGCTGTCGTTAAAAAGTAAAAAACTTAGAGAACTCATCGATGGACGTCCAACAGTTATTGTGAATAGGGGTAAAATTGATGAACATGCTATGAGACAGCAACGATATAATCATGATGATCTTATGATGCAACTACGTGAAAAAAACATAAAAAATTTAGCTGATGTGGAATTTGCTATACTTGAGTCATCAGGAGAATTGTCCGTGTTGGAAAAAAGTAAAAATGAACCTTCTGATTTCTCAGACTATACAATTGATTTACCAGTCGTTCTTGATGGAGAAATACAAGTGGAACATTTAACACAAATTAATAAGACAGAATTTTGGCTCCGATCTGAGTTGAAGAAATTAGGTTATAGTGATATTAAGAAAATTTCTATTTGTAATTATCATCATGGAAAACTGCATGTAGATATAAAAGATGAAAAAAGGTAACCGCGGTCGGGTTACCTTCTGGTTTAGTACTTACAAAAGTGTTGCAAGCTTTGGTCCAATAAACGGAATTCTCTTAACTTCCTCTTTTGTTAAAAGCTTAAATACAAATAATAAAACAACATAAATGAATGATGTAACACCAATCGCTGCCAGTGTTCTCATAGCAAGGGACCCGTCGGTTAAACAGAATTGATAAAAGTAATGACCACCTATTCCTGCTAGAACCATGGTTATACCACTCTTTATATAGTCCTTAACATAAAAACTATAGGAAATCACTTTTACAATTGTTGAAAAGTGCAGCAAGGTTACAAGCATCATTCCAAGGACAATAGCAAGAGCTGCCCCCATAATCCCAAGGGAAGGTCTTGTTGCTAGAATAAAAATCGCGCCAGTTTTTATAAAATTACCGATAAAACTATTGATCATTGCAGCTTTGGCTAAATCAAGAGCCTGCAAGGTTGCTTGAAGTGGACCTTGGAAGTAATAAAAGATAAAAAACGGAGCCATTACTTTTATATAAATGGCTGAATTACTATTCCCATACATTAGCTCCATTACTGGTGAAGCAAACACATATAAAACAACAATTGCTAAGCCACCTGAAACAAGAGATAATCGTAACGCCTGTTTGAGGCGATATTCGATTAATAATGTTTGCTTTTTTGCTGCTGCTTCACTTATAGAAGGCACCAGTGCCGTAGAAAGTGAAGTCGTAATAAATGATGGAAGCATAAGTAGAGGTAATGCAAAACCGGTTAACTCCCCGTATTGTCTTGTCGCGATATGTGTAACGACACCTGCAATTGCTAAGCTTTGGGCAACGACAATCGGTTCAAAAAACCAAGAAATCGACCCAATCATTCTACTGCCTAATGTTGGAACTGCAATTCGTGTCAAATCATTAAAAGTTTCCTTTCCGTGCTTAGCTGATTTAAAAAAGTTTTGTCGGATTCGGATTCGTTTTTTCAGTTTGAACATAAAGAATAAATAAATGAGTGACATTAATTCTCCTACAACGGCAGAAAGCATTGCACCTGCTGCAGCGTATTCAATCCCCATTGGTAAAAACGCATTCGTAAACACATACACTAAGGTAATTCTGACAACTTGTTCAATTACCTGTGAATAAGCAGGTGGCTTCATATTTTGACGACCTTGAAAATAGCCACGGAGAACAGATGATATCGCTACAATTGGGACAATCGGTGATATCGCTAATAAAGGATAATATGTCCTTTCATCGGTTAGAAGCGTCTCAGATAATAATGGTGCAAGAAAGATCATCATCGGTGTAAAGATAATACTTAATGTTCCAGTAATGGATAGGGAAACAACCAAGATTTTTTTGATTTTTCTTCTATCACCCTGTGCCTCTGCTTCAGCTACTAATTTCGATATTGCCACTGGAAGTCCCATCTGGGTTAATGTAATGGTGAGGACAAATGTAGGGATTGCCATCATATAGAGCCCGACACCTTCTTCACCAATAAGACGGGCGACAACAATTCTATTAATAAACCCCAATATTCTAGTAATGAGCCCTGCAATAATTAATATTAACGTACCTTTAAGGAATGTTTGCTTTGACAATTCATTTTCCCTACCTTCTCAAAAAAGGTGATATCATTTACAATTAACTATATGCTTAGTAGGTGGCCAAGCATGACAAGTATTGTTAACTATCTTCAGTAGAAATCAAAACTTCTACTGAAGATAGTTAAAGCCTCCGGCGGATGCCACAGATTTTGAAAGAAATCTTTTCGAGCAAGCTCGAAAAAATCTGGGCGCAAATACGCCAAGGCGCATTTGATTAGATAGTTGAAAAATGGGAGAGATGATGAGTGAGTCAATCAGAGAGTCACATGTATGACAAGTATCGTGAAACAGTTCGTCCATTTTTAAAGAGCAAGCTGGAAGAATTCGGACTGTACGGATACGACAGCGTTAAAGAGGAAGAACTGTGGGGGTTCATGAAAAGTAAAACATGGAGAAAAGGAAGAGAAGAAAAGCAATTGCACCAAATTGTCAGTGATATTCTCGGAGTAAAAGTTGGAGATTATATGAACTATGCAACAGTAGAGGCTTTTAAAGCACCGAATTGGTTTGAAGGTGAAGGAAAAGCCGCTTTGGAAAAATTACTATAATTCATAGAACCTTAAATTATTTAGATGTAGTATTAATATTCACAAAAGCTGTAATTGACATCAAAATCGCATTGTTTCATAATTGTGATGGAGGGCTTAAAGGACAGGCTAGGTTTTTTACTAGAATAGAATTGTCTAGCTCTTGGTTCCATCGGCCATTGGACATAAGCCAATCGCTTTTGAAGGAAAGTGCGCCTTCTGTAAGCGCTCGTCTTATGCTTGTAACCGATAGGCAGGGCACCTTTCGCTTTTCTTATATAAAGGAGGATATACATACTTATGGTTAAAAAAGGCCGCATCGTGGTGTTTTTTGTATTGGTACTTCTCTTTGGTGCCTTAATCGGAGTAACCGGTACAGATACCGCAAAGAATATTAAATTAGGACTTGATCTTCAAGGTGGTTTTGAAATCCTTTATGAGGTAAAACCTGCTAAAGAAGGCGATGTAATTGATAGAGAAGCCTTAGTAAGTACGGTAAACGCATTACATAACCGTGTGGACGTACTTGGAGTGAATGAGCCTAATATTCAAATTGAAGGAAAAGATCGTGTACGTGTGCAATTAGCTGGTGTGGAAGACCAGCAAAAAGTTCGTGAATTGCTATCAACACAAGCAAAGCTTACCTTCAGAGATGTGAATGACAACGTATTACTTGACGGCTCTCAATTAGCACAAAATGGTGCTAGTCAGGCATTCGACCAAATGGGTAAGCCAGCCGTTGCTCTAACAGTTAAAAATTCAGATGATCTAAAAAATGCTACACAAAAAGTACTTGACCAAGCTCCAAACAATTTGATGGTTATTTGGTTGGATTTTGAAGAAGGTGTGGATTCCTTTGAGGCTGAGAGTAAGAAGCCAAATCCAAAGTATCTTTCCGCAGCAACTGTTAACGAAGTATTCAACAGAAAGTCGGTCTCAATAGAAGGAGGCAGTTTCACGGTTGAATCGGCTAAGGAACTTGCATCCTTGTTAAATGCTGGCGCACTTCCTGTTGACTTGGAAGAAATTTATTCCACATCCGTTGGAGCAAAATTTGGTGAGCAAGCTTTAAACAAAACCGTTTTCGCAGGAGCAATTGGTATTTTCTTAGTGTTATTATTCATGCTTGTTTTTTACCGTTTCCCTGGACTAATTGCTACTATTACATTAAGTATCTTTGTTTATTTAAACTTACTAGTTTTTGACTGGATGAATGCTGTTTTAACTTTACCTGGTATTGCCGCCTTAATCCTTGGGGTAGGTATGGCAGTCGATGCAAACATTATTACTTACGAGAGAATTAAGGAAGAAATAAGGTCCGGTAAATCAATTTTGTCTGCATATCGTACGGGAAGTAAAAACTCCTTCCTGACCATTTTTGATGCGAATATTACCACTATCTTGGCTGGTGTGGTCTTATTTATTTTTGGTACAAGTGCTGTCAAAGGCTTTGCCACAATGTTAATCGTTAGTATATTATTAAGCTTCTTAACCGCTGTTTATGGAAGCAGACTATTGCTTGGGCTTTGGGTAAACAGTAAGTTTTTAAATAAGAAGCCAAGCTGGTTCGGTGTCAAACAAAGTCAGATTCGAAACTTAGCGGATGCAGATGAAGAAGGAAATTACCCAACTCGATTTGATCGTTTTGATTTTGCAAAGCAAAAAAATAAGTTCTTCGTTGCTTCTGGGATTATGGTAATCGTGGGTATTGCGGTACTGGTGATCTTTAGACTTAACTTAGGTATTGATTTTGTTGCAGGTACTCGAATGGATGTACTCGCTGACCATCCGCTCACCCAAGAAGAATTGACAGAAGAACTTAGTAAGCTAAATCTAGAAGCGAAAGAAATCGTTATTTCTGGTGATAAAAACGAAATTGGGGTTGCTCGTTTTGCTGATGAGCTAACAAAAGATGAGGTCAGCAAAGTGAAATCACATTTCCATGAACTTTATGGAGCAGACCCAAACGTTAGTACAGTCTCTCCAACCGTTGGAAAAGAATTAGCACGTAACGCAGTTATTGCAAGTTTAATCGCGATGCTAGGTATTATCATATATGTTGCTTTCAGATTTGAATGGTTAATGGGATTAGCTGCTATTGTAGCGCTTGTCCATGATGCATTCTTTATGATTGCGTTTTTTAGTGTCACTCGACTTGAGGTGGATGTCACATTTATCGCGGCCATTTTAACAATTATCGGTTATTCAATTAACGATACAATTGTTACTTTTGATAGAATACGTGAACTTTTAAAGAAGAAAAAGCGTATTAAAACATATGATGACCTTGCAAGTGTTGTAAATAGTGGATTAAGACAAACATTAGGGCGTTCCGTTAATACTGCTATAACTGTTCTGTTCACAAGTTTTGCCTTATTATTATTTGGTGGACAGGCTATTACAAACTTCTCATTTGCTTTAACAATTGGTCTAGTTGCTGGTATGTACTCATCTATCTTCATTGCTGCACAGCTATGGTTAGTATGGAAGTCAAAGCAAATTACCAAAAAACGTCCTGCACAGTCAGAATCAGAACAACAGGTATAACATATTAGTAAAAAGTCGTGATTTTTCACGACTTTTTATTTTCTCTTTGAATTTGGATACACTAAAAAGCATGCGTATGCGCAGAAGAAAAAAGCGCATTTTTGTTCTCAAACTTACATGGGAAGGATGAGGATTTTTTGAAAGAGAACGATCGTTTTAAACAAGCAGAAAAAGCCATAATTTATGGTGTAGTGGGGAATATCATTCTAGCGATTATAAAGTGGGTGATTGGGGTACAATCCAATAGTCGTGCGCTGATTGCAGACGCAGTCCATTCGGCATCTGATGTGGCAGGGTCTGTTGCAGTTTTCGTTGGGGTCCGTGCTGCTAAAAGGCCACCGGATGAAGATCATCCATATGGTCATGGTAAAGCAGAGTCTGTTTCGGCCATCATTGTTGCTGTACTTCTAGCACTAGTCGGATTTGAAATCGGAAAAGCATCAATTGAGGCTTTTTTTAAGCCAATCGATGTTCCAAAGACGATGGCTATTTATGCTGTCCTATTCTCTATCATCATTAAAGAAATCATGTTTCGCTATAAATATAATCTCGGGAAAAAAATTAAGAGCGATGCACTAATAATTAATGCATATGATGACCGTTCTGACGTCTTTGCTTCCATTGCAACGCTTGTGGGCATTGTGGGAGCTATTCTTGGTGGCTATTTAGGAATTGACTGGCTTGTTTATGCTGACCCGGTTGCGGGGTTAGTTGTTGCTGTTTTAATTGTAAAAATGGCCTGGGAATTTGGAACGGAAGCCATACACAATACATTAGATCATGTGTTACATGATGAAGATACAACTGAATATAGAGAATTGGTTCTGTCCGTTCCAGAAGTAAAAAAAATTACGGAACTCCATGCTCGCGAGCATGGACATTATGTGATTGTAGATTTGAAAATTTCTGTCGATCCTTACATGACTGTTGAAGATGGACATAAGGTTGGGAAAAAGGTAAAAGCAAAACTAATGGAATATGCAGAGGTCCAGAACGTTTTTATCCATATCAATCCATTCTCTGATGATGACTGAAAATTGAAACCTACTATATAAAAAATGTCAATCGTTGTAACACGCCCAAAGCTTCGATATAATAGTATGGTTAAGGGGTGAAACTTTTGTTACAATCTAAAACTCGTTGGAAAGTAAATAATTACAACCAGGCTAACGCAAATCTACTAGTTAATGAACTGCAAGTTACACCTCTAGTAGCATCCCTACTAGTGAATAGAGGAATTACAAACGTCCAGGAAGCACGTGAATTTTTAGAACCAGATTTACTTGAGTTCCACGATCCATTTTTACTGGACCAAATGGATACGGCTATTGACAGAATTACTAAGGCCATTAAGAATGAGGAACAGATTTTAGTGTTTGGTGATTATGATGCAGACGGTGTGAGCAGTACGACCGTCATGGTAACTGCTTTAAAAGAAAAAGGTGCCAATGTTGAATTTTATATTCCTAATCGATTCACGGAAGGTTATGGCCCAAATGAAACAGCTTTTCGTTGGGCAAAATCGGAAGGAATCTCACTTATTATTACTGTAGATACAGGTATTTCTGCGCTTCATGAAGCAGAGGTTGCAAACGAATTAGGTATTGACTTAATTATTACGGATCACCACGAGGTTGGTCCCGAGTTACCCGTAGCAACAGCGATTATCCATCCGAAAAAGCCGAATAGCCAGTATCCGTTTAAGGAATTGGCAGGAGTTGGGGTAGCATTTAAAGTAGCTCATGCTTTACGAGGAGAAGTCCCTACAGATTTATTAGATGTAGCAGTTATTGGAACAATTGCTGATTTAGTTCCTTTAACTGGGGAGAATCGACTCCTTGCAAAAAAGGGAATAAGGGCGTTACAAAATACAAAGCGGCCAGGTTTAAGAGCGTTATTAAAAAAAGCCAAAATCGAATCCAGTGACATATCTGAAGAAACAGTTGGATTTGCTATTGGTCCACGCATAAACGCGGTAGGTCGATTGCAATCTGCAGATCCTGCAGTTGATTTATTATTGACAAATGATATAGAAGAAGCAACATATATAGCCGATGAAATCGATGAACTGAACAAAGAAAGGCAGCAATTAGTCAATCAAATGACTCAAGAAGCCATTCAAGAAGTAGAGGAAAGTTTTCCACCTTCTTCAAATTCAGTATTAGTCATTGCGAGGGAAGGCTGGAATCCTGGGGTGATTGGAATAGTTGCTTCTAGATTAGTTGACCGCTTCTACCGGCCAACAATTGTCTTAAGTATTGATTCTGAAAAAGGTCTGGCAAAAGGCTCAGCAAGAAGTATTGAAGGTTTTAATTTATACGAGAGTCTATCTACATGTCGTGATATTTTACCGCATTTTGGTGGACATCCAATGGCAGCTGGAATGACACTAAAAGTAGAAGATGTTGCCGACTTAAGAAATCGTCTTAATACAATTGCAGATGAGGTCTTAACACCGGAAGACTTTCAACCTATCACTGCTGTAGATACTGTTTGCCATATACAAGATGTTTCGATTGAAACTATACTAGAGTTGAACAAATTAGCACCATTTGGAATGGGAAACCCAAAACCCACTGTGCAAATCAATGATGTTGAAATCAATTCGCTCCGAAGAATTGGGTCTGATCAAAGTCATTTAAAAATTGTGCTTCAGGAAGACCAAATAGCTTTAGATGGAGTTGGATTTGGATTAGGACATACTGTTGACGGAATCTCACCGCTATCGAAGGTTTCCGTTATTGGAGAATTATCTATTAATGAATGGAATAATAATAGAAAGCCTCAAATTATGTTACAGGATATAGCTGTTCATGAGTGGCAATTATTTGATATTCGTGGGATGCGTGATTTCTTATCCTATTTAGAAAAAATCAAAGATGATAAACTCCGATTAGTTTCATTTGCTCAGGAAACTGTTCAAAAACTTAGTCTGTCTAATTACGACATAACGGTAATTTCTTCCTTTGAAGAGGCGACAGAGCTGCAACTAGATTCAAAGCATGTTGTACTTCTTGACTTGCCAGAAGATGAAGAATTGATAAAAATCCTATTTGATACTAGCTTTCCAAATCGGGTTTACACATTATTTTTCCATGAGCAGGATCATTTTTTCAGTACAATTCCGACCCGAGAACATTTTAAATGGTTTTATGCATTTCTGGCAAAAAAAGGTCCGTTTGATATAAATCGCTATGCGCACGAGTTAGCAAAATATAGAGGATGGTCAACGGAAACAATTGATTTTATGTCACAGGTGTTTTTTGAATTAGATTTTGTTAAAATAGACAATGGATTTATTTCATTATCAAATCAAGCTAAGAAAAGGGATTTGACTGAATCGAGAACATACCAATTAAAAGCAAAACGAATTGAATTGGAAAAGCAATTATTGTATTCATCATATCAACAATTAAAGCAATGGTTTGATGCACTAAATAAAGGTTCGCATTCGCTTGAGGAGGCAATTAATTAATGGATTTAAAAAAGTATATTGAAATTGTTGACGATTATCCAAAGCCAGGAATTAAATTTAAGGATATTACTCCTTTAATGAATGACGGTGAAGCGTATAAATATGCTACAGACCTAATTGTGAAATATGCTAGGGAAAAAGAAATTGACCTTGTTGTTGGACCAGAGGCTCGTGGCTTCATTATTGGTTGTCCAGTCGCTTATTCACATGGTGTAGGATTTGCTCCTGTTAGAAAAGAAGGAAAACTACCAAGAGATGTAATTAAAGTGGATTATGGTCTTGAGTACGGTAAAGATGTTTTAACAATCCATAAAGATGCAATTAAACCGGGTCAACGTGTATTGATCACAGATGACTTATTAGCTACTGGTGGAACAATTGAAGCAACAATTAAACTTGTAGAACAGCTTGGTGGTATTGTTGCGGGAATTGCATTCCTTATCGAACTCACATACCTAGATGGTCGTGACAAGCTGGATGGTTATGATGTATTAACACTTATGCAGTATTAAGATGTAAATGTAAAGCGCTCAGATTGAGTGCTTTTTTTAATAGAATCTTATCTACAGCCTGTAGGTAAAGAATTTTTAGACTTAATAGTTTATATTTATGTTATTTCCCTTTACATCTTTCAAGATTTTCAAGATAATAGAAACAATAATCTTTTTAATTCTATATTTTTAAAAATGATTCAAAGAGACTATATTTGAATCTTCAATTTATAAAAAGGTGATAAAATCCATGGCAAACGAACAGGTCTTAACTCCTGAGCAAGTGATAGAAAAGGCAAGAAAATATTTAAATAATAAGGATCTGGAATTTATTGAACGAGCTTATAAATTTGCAGAAGAAGCTCATCGCGAGCAGTTTCGCAAATCTGGTGAACCGTACATCATTCACCCCGTTCAAGTGGCAGGTATTTTAGTTGATCTTGAGATGGATCCTTCAACAATTGCGGGTGGTTTTCTACACGATGTAGTGGAAGACACGAATGTAACACTTCAAGAAATTAGTGATGCATTTACTCCGGAAGTAGCGATGCTTGTCGATGGAGTCACAAAGTTAGGAAAAATTAAATACAAATCACAGGAAGAACAACAGGCTGAAAATCATCGTAAAATGTTTGTTGCAATGGCTCAGGACATTCGTGTTATTTTAATCAAGCTAGCTGACCGATTGCACAACATGCGTACTTTAAAGCATCTCCCACCAGAAAAACAGCGCAGGATTTCCAATGAGACGCTTGAAATTTTTGCTCCATTAGCACATCGACTTGGGATATCTAAAATTAAATGGGAGCTTGAAGATACAGCCTTACGATATTTAAATCCACAGCAATACTATCGGATTGTCAACCTGATGAAAAAGAAACGTGCGGAACGCGAGGAGTATCTCGAGGAAGTCATTAAAGATGTTAAAGAACATGTTGATGAGGTTTCGATCAAAGCTGATATTTCAGGTCGACCTAAACATATCTATAGCATTTATCGGAAAATGGTTCTCCAAAATAAACAATTTAATGAAATTTATGATCTACTTGCGGTACGAATCGTTGTAAATAGCATCAAAGATTGTTATGCAGTCTTAGGAATCATCCATACTTGCTGGAAGCCAATGCCAGGAAGATTCAAAGATTATATTGCAATGCCTAAGCCAAATATGTATCAATCCTTACACACTACAGTAATTGGTCCGAAAGGTGACCCACTGGAAGTCCAAATTCGAACAGTTGAAATGCACCAAATTGCCGAATATGGGATTGCAGCGCATTGGGCATATAAAGAAGGGAAACAGGTCAAAACACAATCGTCGTTTGAAGAAAAATTAACATGGTTCCGTGAAATATTAGAGTGGCAAAATGATGCGTCAAATGCTGAAGAATTTATGGAGTCCTTAAAAATTGATTTGTTTTCTGACATGGTTTTCGTCTTTACACCAAAAGGCGATGTCATAGAATTGCCTTCTGGTTCTGTTCCGATTGACTTTGCATACCGCATTCACTCGGAAATTGGTAATAAAACAATTGGTGCAAAAATAAATGGAAAAATGGTGACCTTAGATTATCAATTGAAAACAGGGGATATCATTGAGATACTAACTTCGAAGCATTCATATGGCCCAAGCCAGGACTGGATTAAACTCGCCCAAACATCGCAAGCAAAAAATAAGATTCGTCAGTTCTTCAAAAAGCAACGTCGTGAAGAGAATATTGAAAAAGGGAAAGAGCTTGTTGAAAAAGAAATTCGCAACTTGGAATTTGAAGTAAAGGATATTTTAACACCTGATAATATAAAAAGGGTTGCTGAGAAATTTAATTTTTCAAATGAAGAGGATATGTATGCAGCGATTGGATATAACGGCATTACTGCAGCTCAAATTGCAAATCGTTTGACTGATAAATTGAGAAAACAGCGTGACTTAGAACAAGTTATTGAAACGGTATCTGAGGTTAAACAAGTTTCATCTCGGTCGAAAAGACGTGATTCGGGCGTGCAGGTTCAAGGGATTGATAACTTACTAATCCGACTTTCAAAATGTTGTAATCCGGTGCCTGGAGATGAAATTGTTGGATTCATTACAAAAGGTAGAGGTGTATCCGTACATCGCGCAGATTGTCAAAATGTTCATACTGAGGATGCTCAGCAACGACTCATTGAGGTTGAATGGGAAAGTAATATAAATGATCGTAAAGAATTTAATGTTGAAATTGAGATAAACGGATTTGATCGTCGTGGATTATTAAATGAGGTTCTTCAGGCTGTTAATGAAACAAAGACGAATATTTCAGCTGTTTCCGGAAGATCCGACCGTAATAAAGTAGCTACAATCAACATGTCGATTTCAATACAAAATGTAAGTCATCTTCATAAAGTTGTAGAACGGATTAAGCAAATTCGTGATATTTATTCAGTTCGACGTGTTATGAGTTAGGAGATAAGTTGTCATGAAAGTTGTTGTACAACGTGCAAAAGACGCGCGTGTAGTGGTTCGAAATGAAGTAGTTGGAACCATTAAAAATGGTTTAATGCTTTTAGTCGGAATTACACATACCGATACATTGGAAGATATTAAATATGTAGCAGACAAGATTGTAAACCTTCGTATTTTTGAAGATGATGAAGGGAAAATGAATCAATCATTGCTTGATGTTAAAGGAGATATTCTTTCAGTATCTCAATTCACGTTATACGGAGATTGCCGAAAGGGAAGGCGTCCAAACTTTATGGACGCTGCTAAACCTGAATTTGCGGAAAAAATGTATGACCTTTTTAATGCAGAAATTCGAGAAAAAGGTGTACATGTTGAAACTGGTTCATTTGGAGCAATGATGGATGTTCAATTCACAAATGTTGGACCAGTTACTTTAATCATTGAGAGTAAATAAAAAATGCCTCAAAAGCGATTTGCTTTTGGGGCATTTTTGTTAAAAATTTATTTTCCCTTAAAATATTGGGCAAGTCCATAATAGACTCCGTTCGAAACATTTTCTTGGAACGTATTTGTGTTAACTGTATATTCTTCAGTCGGATTACTGAGAAATCCTAATTCTAATAGAACAGAAGGGTTAAGGTTCTCACGTAACACTTGATAATTACCTAGACGGTGTTCTCTGTTTTTAAATCCTGTATTCTTGACTAACTCTTTTTGAATGTTAGAAGCGAGTCCAACATCGCTGTTTTTATAATAATAGGATGTAACGCCACGAACATTTCGATCATAAATGCTATCATAATGGATACTTACAAAAGCATCTGCACTCCGATAATGTGAAATACTCACTCTTGAGCGAAGACTGACATAATTATCGCTATTTCGTGTCAGAACTACATTTGCACCTGATGCACTTAATTTATCAAATACCATTCTTGCTGTACGTAGATTTAGAGTTTTCTCATAAGTACCACTTACTCCAATGGCTCCACTATCATTTCCGCCATGACCAGGATCAATCACGATAGTTTTTCCCTTTAAATATTGATTAACACCAGGTCTTTCTACAATTTGGTTTGATCCACTAAAGGAAACAAGCCAACCTGCAACATATCCAATTTTATTGCCTGGAAGGTTGATTTTATACCAGTCACCCTCCTTTGCTACCAATGCAAAGGAATCCCCTTCATTCGCACGAGCAACCACTGAAGTTGAAGTAGATGAACCTGAACGGATATTTGTTCCATTGTAAAGAATCTTTACAGTAGATTCAGAGTTGTTTGGGGTTTCATGTTGTGAATCCAACTGAACGTCAAGATACCAACTAGCGATCCATCCTTTATTCCCATTTGGCAACGTAATATGGCTCCAATTATTTACTTCTTCATGAATAGTGACTTTATTCCCTTGCTTTAAGCTGGCAATAATTCTCCCTGAAAGGGAGCCACTATCTCGCACATTTAAGCTGGATGCTGTCACTTTCCCAATTTTTCCTTGGTTTGTTGGACCTTGTGGAGGTGCAGCAGGCTGAGATGGTTTTTCTCCTGAAGAAGAAATGCCTGCAACAAAATCCCTATGTATCCAAGCAGAGCCACTGCCAAATTTAATTTCTAGCCATTTTTCTCTTTCATTAGTAATCGTAACAGTAGCATTTTGCTTTAACTTTCCTACAATTCTTCCTTGCGAATTAGGTTGATCGCGTACATTTAAGATTGAAGCAGTAACAGTTGCTGTTTTCTTTGATGTACCAGAATTGGAATTAGGTTTTGAATTTGTAGAACCAGTTGTTTGCTTTGTTGTTAAGAATTGTGAGGAAACCCAGCCAATATGTCCTTTATAGGAGATTTTTGACCAATTATCATTTGCTTCAATAAAACCAGCTTCATTTCCCTTGTTTAACGATCCGATTACTTGGAAGCCTGTTCCTGGACCGCTGCGAAATCTAAGTCCATCTACAGTTGAAACAACGGTGGACGAAGTACCGGATTGGGTAGAATTAGTTTGAGTTTCTTTAATAAGCCAAGAAGCTACCCAGCCTGTTTTTCCAGTAGAAAGTTGTAACTTTACCCAATCATTTTTTCTTTCGATGATGGTAAATTTCTCTCCTTGTTTGACCTGTGCAGTTCTTGAGTAGGAGAGTCCGGGGCCGTCCCTCACGTTTAGTACGGTGGTGTCAATAATTGCGATTTGTTCAGCTTTTGTAAGATTTCCCGGGTTGGTTGTAACTGAAAAAATAATCGCGAGTAGGAACGCTAGTCCTATTTTAAAAATCTTGTGTAACACGTAAAAGCCTCCTTGAGTAAAAAGCATAGCTTTATAAAGATTCGCTAAAAATAAAAAAATTCCTGTTTAAAAGAAATAATTTCTTAAAAAAGGGAAAGATACGTAATATCTTACCATGAAAAAGGGGCGAAAAGGATGAGATTTAGCGAAAAAAGTAACAATGTACAAAATACAGGAGGAAATCTATTCGGGGTTGATTTCCACGACTTTATTCAGAAGGAACAATCATCAACCTATGTGGAATTAGCTAGTGAATTTGGTGTTTCAGTTAAAGACGTACGAAACTTAAAAAAACAATTACATCGTTCCTAAAATAACCTTTTTGTTCTAAAAAAAATAAAAAATTGAATCATAAACTTGACATGTATCGAGTTCATACGTATGATAATATAAAATTCTACAAAAAATATGATATTATGAACCAGTGATGGGGAAAAGTAAATAGGACTACACATGAATAGAGAGGGAATGTCATAGGCTGCAAGCATTCCTACATGATGACTTATTGAACGAACACCTCTTAGGTTTCTCTCTGAAAAAGCAATTTGCTCTACTAGGAGTTGAACGTTTCAGGCGTTAACTGATTGAGTGAAAATCTAAACTCTCAAAACGACCAAGATGCAAGAAGGTCGAGGTAGCAAGATTTCGATAAACGGAGTGCACGTTTTTGTGTGCATGAGTATGTAGAAAACGCTGCTAACGAAGAGATTCGCCGCCTATTTGGCGTTTAGGTTTTAACTAGGGTGGCACCACGGGAACTATAAGCTCTCGTCCCTACAAGAAATTGTAGGGATGGGAGCTTTTTTGTTTTGTTTGTTATCCAAGATGTGTAAATACATATCTTTTCTTTGAGTAAGGAGGAGTAAATAAATGGTTAATATTCCTAGAGGAACGCAAGACATCCTTCCAGGTAATGTAGAAAAATGGCAATATATCGAGGAGATGGCCCGAGATATATGCAAAAGATTTAATTATAAGGAAATACGGACGCCAATATTTGAACATACAGAACTTTTCTTACGAAGTGTTGGGGAAACCACCGACATCGTAACAAAAGAAATGTACACCTTTGAAGATCGTGGGGAACGAAGCCTAACCCTTCGACCTGAAGGTACAGCAGCTGTAGTTCGCTCATATGTAGAAAACAAAATGTTTGGTAACCCATCACAACCAACCAAGCTTTACTACTGTGGCCCTATGTTCCGTTATGAACGACCACAAGCAGGTCGGTTCCGTCAGTTTGTCCAATTTGGTGTTGAGGCATTAGGAAGCAATGATCCAAGTATCGATGCAGAAGTAATCGCACTTGCGATGGAAATCTACAAATCACTTGGATTGAAAAAGCTAAAACTTGTCATTAATAGCCTTGGTGATAAATCTAGTAGAAGTGCACATCGCGATGCACTAATCGCACATTTTTCACCTAGAATTGATGAGTTTTGCTCAGACTGTAATTCTAGACTTGAGAAAAATCCAATGCGTATCCTCGATTGTAAAAAGGACAGGGACCATGAATTAATGCACACCGCACCATCAATTTTGGAATATTTAAATGCCGAATCAAGTGAATATTTCAATAAGGTGAAGTCTTACTTAACTGATTTAGAAATTGACTTCGAAGTTGATTCCGGACTTGTAAGAGGTTTGGATTACTATAACCATACTGCATTTGAGATTATGAGTGATGCAGAGGGCTTTGGAGCTATAACAACACTTTGTGGTGGAGGACGCTACAATGGTTTAGTTGAAAGTCTTGGCGGACCTGAAACTCCAGGTATCGGTTTTGCGTTAAGTATTGAAAGACTCTTAGCCGCCCTGAATGCAGAAGGTATTGAACTGCCAGTTGAAGAAAGAGTTGATTGCTATGTAGCTGCTATCGGAGAGGCTGCATCAGCTAAATCTGTATTCCTTGTGAATGAACTTAGAAAAGCAGGATTGGTTGCAGAAAAGGACTATTTAAATAAAAAAGTAAAAGGCCAATTCAAAGCAGCTGACAGATTACAAGCCAAATTTGTTGCGATTTTGGGCGATGAAGAATTGGAAAGAAAAGTTATTAACGTGAAGAACATGGAGTCTGGTCATCAAGAAGAAGTCCAACTTGAGCAATTGATATCATATATAGTTGAAAAAAGTCATTAGGAGTGGGAAACATGTCAGGAAGAACGTATTATTGTGGTGAAATAACTGAACAAGCAATTGGCGAAAAAGTAACACTAAAGGGCTGGGTTCAAAGACGCAGAGACCTAGGTGGACTTATTTTTATTGACTTAAGAGACAGAAGTGGGATTGTTCAAATCGTATTTAATCCTGAAGAATCTAAGGAAGCCTTAGAAATTGCTGAAACGGTAAGAAATGAGTATGTACTAAGTGTAGAAGGTATTGTTGTAGCTCGTAATGAAGCAACAATAAACAACAATATTACGACTGGAAAAATCGAAATCAAGGTTTCTGATATAAATATTATAAATGAAGCAAAAACACCTCCATTTATGATTGAAGATCGTACAGAGGTTTCAGAAGATTTACGTTTGAAATATCGATATTTAGATCTTCGTAGACCGGCTATGTTTGAAACATTCCAAATGCGACACAATGTTACAAAATCCATTCGCGAGTATCTAGATGGCGAAGGATTCTTAGACATTGAAACACCGATTTTAACAAAGAGTACACCAGAGGGCGCACGTGATTATCTTGTACCAAGCCGTGTTCACCCGGGTGAGTTTTACGCACTTCCGCAATCACCACAAATTTTTAAACAATTATTGATGGTGGGCGGATTTGATCGTTATTACCAAATTGCACGTTGTTTTAGAGACGAAGACTTACGAGCAGACAGACAACCTGAATTTACACAAATCGATATTGAAACGTCCTTCATGAGTCAAGAGGACATCATTGCTATGGCAGAACAAATGATGAAGAAATTAATGAAGGACGTAAAGGGAATGGACATCGAACTTCCATTGCCTCGATTAACGTATGAAGATGCAATGAACCGTTACGGCTCAGATAAACCTGATACGCGCTTTGAAATGGAATTAATTAATCTTTCTGAAGTTGTAAAAGATAGCGGATTTAAAGTGTTCAGCAATGCAGTAGCGACTGGTGGGCAGGTAAAAGCAATCAATGCAAAAGGTGCAGCAGATAAATATACTCGTAAAGACATTGACGGCCTTACTGAATATGTAAATCGTTACGGTGCAAAAGGACTTGCATGGTTAAAGGTTGAAGAAGAAGAATTAAAAGGGCCAATCGCAAAGTTCTTTGATGCAGAAGAGCAAAAAGCATTAAGAGTCGTTTTAGAGGCTACATCGGGAGACTTGCTATTCTTTGTAGCAGATAAACCAAATGTAGTTGCAGATGCACTTGGAGCACTACGCTTAAAACTTGGAAAAGAGCTTGATTTAATCGATGCTTCTAAGTTTAACTTCCTTTGGGTAACAGACTGGCCACTTTTAGAATTTGATGAGGAAGATGGTCGTTACTATGCAGCTCACCATCCATTTACGATGCCAGCGAGAGAGGATATTGAGCTACTTGAAAGCAAGCCATGGGAAGTCAAAGCTCAGGCGTATGACCTTGTATTAAATGGGTATGAATTAGGTGGAGGTTCACTCCGTATCTTCGAACGTGATATCCAAGAAAAAATGTTCAACGTTTTAGGATTTACAGATGAGGAAGCAAAAGAACAGTTCGGATTCCTTTTAGAAGCATTTGAATATGGTACTCCACCACATGGTGGTATTGCACTAGGATTAGACCGACTAGTCATGCTTCTAGCAGGTAGAACAAACTTACGTGATACGATTGCTTTCCCTAAAACTGCAAGTGCAAGTGATCTTTTAACAGACGCTCCTGGTGAAGTTAGCAAAGCGCAATTAAATGACTTGTATTTGTCGTTAAATGTTCGAAAATAGCGAACAAAACCCTTTTTGGTCAACTTGTAAAGAGGAATTTCGTGTGTTAATATGTTCATAAAGTTAGAAGTCCTGATGTGTTTGTCGTATAACCTATTGTTTTGACCGAACAATAGATTATACGGGAGCCCGGAGTTTTCGCACTTGCGTAAATGCCTCATCTTTACTTAAAAAGAGGACTTACAAAAGTCGAAACAGGGTGCCCACCTGCGGTGAGCGGGTTCAAAACTAAGGCATCGACGGCACGATTGGGACTTCTAAGGATACTTTATACAAGAACAAACCCTTGTTTACATTGTGTAAACAAGGGTTTTTTATGTTTTTATATTTAAAACACATAAATTCACATAGAAATACTTGAAATGTGTCGAAAGTATGTTATATTCTAGTTCTGGTAAAAATAAAATCACATTGAATTTGATACCCAATGGAGTTGAAGATATGTTACACCAATTTTCACGAAATGAACTAGCAGTAGGTAAGCGCGGGGTAGATATCCTTAAAAACAGTACAGTAGCTGTTCTTGGAGTGGGTGGCGTTGGTTCTTTCTCAGTAGAGGCGCTCGCACGCTCTGGTGTTGGACGATTAATCCTCGTTGATAAGGACAATGTGGATATCACAAATATTAACCGTCAGTTACCTGCTTTACTTTCTACAATTGGTCAATCAAAAGTAGACGTAATGAAGGAGCGTATCACAGATATTAATCCTGACTGTGAAGTAATCGCTCTTAAAATGTTTTATACAGAAGAAACTTACGAAGAATTTTTTAGCTATGATCTAGACTTTGTTGTTGATGCATCAGATACGATTATGTATAAAATACATCTTATGAAGGAATGTTTACAACGAAATATTCCAATCATCTCAAGTATGGGTGCTGCGAATAAGATGGATCCAACTCGTTTTATGATTGCAGATATTTCAAAAACTCATACGGATCCAATTGCAAAGGTAATTCGTACCAAATTAAGAAAAGAAGGTATCCGTAAAGGGATTCCAGTTGTGTTCTCAGATGAAAGCCCAATCGTTATTCGGGAAGATGTTCGTAAGGAAATTACTGATGAGAATGCTAAAATCCGTAAAGCAAAAATGCCTCCATCCTCAAATGCGTTTGTTCCATCCGCTTGTGGACTAATAATGGCAAGCTATGTTGTTCGGGAATTGCTGAAGGACATCAAAATAACTAGAGTTAAGGACTCATAAAAAAAACGTGGCCTCTGGAGAGACCTAATTAAATGAGACAAAGGAAAAAACACCCCTCAAGTCGTATTTATAAATATGACATACAGGAGGTGTTTTTCTTATGGGGAAAACTA
>QGHH01000107.1:0-582 GCA_003640645.1 Fredinandcohnia aciditolerans
GCGATGCCGCCCCGCCCTTCCCGCACCGAAGCCCAGGTTTCAGGCACGGACCGTCCCAGCGCGGACACCGCGCCATAGCCCGTCACCACGATCCGCTTGCCGCCTGGAGAGATCATTTCGTCTTTCAGGACGCCGCCGGCGAGTTGATGCGCGACTTAAGATAGTCCAGCACATCGCCGAGATTCTTGCAGTTTTCCAGGTCCGCCTCTTCGACGCGGACATTGTACTTCTCTTCGACCTCGAACAGGACGCTCATCAGGTCCAGGGACGAGATTCCGATATCGGCGAGGGAAGCTTCGCGGACAAGCGACGCCCGATCGACCAGCGCTTCGCTCGCAAAAATATCCAGCAGTTCGTCGTCGGTCATCCGCAACCTTCCGTACGCAAACGAGGAGGGCCTGCGCCCTGCCCCTTGGTGATGACGCCACCGAATAGCTCACGCCTCAAGGCAATTCTATCGCTCATTGAAGGGGCTGGGCCGGTGTTTCGCTTCTGTGACAACCTGTCGCTTTCAGGTTGCGGGGGCTCTGGAAACCGCCTTTTCAGCCGGGCGACTCCAGGCGCAACCCGTCGAAGGCCGGC
>QGHH01000107.1:670-927 GCA_003640645.1 Fredinandcohnia aciditolerans
GAGCCGGGCGTAGTCGAGATCGATGTGGAGATTGGTCAGGATGGCGCGACGCGGCCGCACCCGCTCGATCCACTGCAAGGCCTGGTCGACATGCGCGTGGGTCGGATGCGGCGTCTCGCGCAAGGCGTCGACGATCCAGACGTCGACGCCGGCCAGGACCTCGAACGCCGAATCGGGCAGGTCGACGACGTCGCTGGAATAGGCCAGGTCGCCGAAGCGGTAGCCGACCGAGCGCACCCCGCCATGATCCTGGTCGA
>QGHH01000108.1 GCA_003640645.1 Fredinandcohnia aciditolerans
TACTCAATGTGTTTATTGAGTAGCGGAGGAGAGTTAGCATCAACTCGTCCTTGTCGTGCACACTGAAGACGTCACACACAACAAGAAAAGACAGATCACAACACGTTCACTCACAACCAGCAAAATGTTTCTCTTAATCTGTAGACACAAGTTTATCTGACTTTCTTATTTCTCTTTCATATTCTTTTTTTTTATGTTTAATAAGCAGTTTTTTAAAACAGATTTCTTCTTCTTCACTTTCATACCACGACCTGTTTAATTGTGTGTAAATGTGCGTGTCCATCCACCTGTATGTGTTCCATGTGCGTTTGTGTTGACTATCTCCAGCTTGATTATCTGGAGGCGAAGTAAGGCCTGATCTTCATGCTGATGCCTTTGAGTGAATACCAGCTGCCCTTCCAGTTCATCCACACTATGCCGTCGTCTGTGCCGTGCTTGGCCATTTGTTTAGTGTAGGCTCCGCCTATGTAGTATCGGCCATTGGGATTAGCTGAGTGGCAGCGGTTGTACCACCAACCACCTCCGTCCTCCCTGGAGCACTGTGTGTAGGGATCACCGGGGTTCCAGTTGTCGTTGTCTTTGTCGTAGGTGCTGAACATCATGCCGTTGTGAATCGTCATGGTGCGGTTTTCACCAAAGAGTTCTGAGGATCCTTCCATGAAACTATTGCCAGCATTACCGGAGTAACCATCGACTGCCAATACAAAATTGGACGCATCTGATTGGATGGTGAATTGTTGATACTGGGCGTAGACCTTGGCTCCTGACCAGTCCTCCATCTCAATGAGAACCTCAGTGGGACCCATCTTGGTTAAGTAACTAATGCGGTCATTACCCAGCCAGTATTCACTCGGAGTCTCACAGTGACCCTTGCCAGAATCGAAGGCAACATTGCCGAAACCACGTCGATAGTCATCCCAGCGTC
>QGHH01000109.1 GCA_003640645.1 Fredinandcohnia aciditolerans
AGGCTGGCGCGGATCAGGTGCACGATGCAGGTCTGCAGCGTCGTGGCTGGGAACACTGCGTTCAGCGCCTGCTCCATGCCCTTCAAGCCGTCGGTGACCGCGATCAGGATGTCCTGCGTGCCGCGGGTCTTCAGTTCGTTGAACACCTTCATCCAGAACTTGGCGCCTTCGGTCTGCTCGATCCACAAGCCCAGGATGTCGCGCGTGCCGTCTGGCAGCACACCCAGCGCCAGGTACACCGCCTTGTTGCGCACCACCCCATCCTCGCGGATCTTGACTCGTAGAGCATCGAAGAACACCACCGGATACATCGTCTCCAACGGCCGGGTCTGCCAGGCGGTGACCTCGTCCATGACTGCGTCGGTCACCGAGCTGATGAACTCCGGCGAGACCTCAGTGCCATACTGCTCGGCCAGGAACCCCTGGATCTCGCGCACCGTCATCCCGCGTGCGTACATCGCGATGATCTTGTCGTCGAACCCGGTAAAGCGACGTTCGTGCTTGGGGATCAGGATCGGGGCGAAGCTGCCGTCGCGGTCCCGGGGAATGTCCACGCGCAGCGGGCCGTCGTCGGTAAGCACCGTCTTGGGGCTCTTGCCATTGCGCTGGTTGGTCGCCTTCTCGGGGCGCTCCTGGCCCTGGGCATAGCCCAGGTGGTGTCCGAGCTCAGCCCCCAGGGCCCGCTCGATCAGCGCCTTCTTGAACGCCATCGACAGGTCCTGCACCGCCTCCGCGGTCATCGGGCCTTTAACGAATTGATCTACCAGGTCTGCCGGAATCGACGGCAACTCGCGCAGGGGAAGTCTCTTCTTTGTGGCCATACACATGCTCCTTGAGCGGTATGTTAGGCCTCAAACACAAAATTTATGACACTCCCTCCCGCCGACCACAAGCCGTCGGGATGCCAACAGACTATC
>QGHH01000110.1 GCA_003640645.1 Fredinandcohnia aciditolerans
AGGCTAAAATGGCGGTCGTCAAGTATAGCAAGCGGCCCGGCCGCGCGCGTCAGCGCCGGCCGGCCACGACTTTTAACGGATGCCCACGTGACTATCAAGCCGCGTTTTTGCGTCACCCTGCTCGCCCTGGCCCTGGCAGGCTCGCCGCTGGCCGGCGCCCATGCCCAATCCATGGCCGGCGGATCGGGCGAGAACCCGAATGCCAATCGCACCACCCTGGACCCGATTCCGCCCGAGGGCGGCTGGGACGGCCTGTCGAACGTGCTCAAGTCGATGCAGCCCAGCGTGGACACCCGGTTGCAGCCGTCCGCCTCGCAGATCACCACCCACATCGAACGCCTGCTGAACCGCGGCGACAACGCCGAAGCGCTGGCGATGATCGAAAAGCGCGAAGCCGAGATCAAGGACCAGCGCGGCACCGACGTGCAACTGATGTTCCAGCATGCGCGCGCCCTGGCCGCGCTGATGGTGTCAATCGCGTTTCAGCGATGGAGACACGCTCATGATCGAATTGACGGAAAAGGAGCAGCGCTTCCTCAAGCGCGTGCACGAAGTCACCCATTTCCCCTGGACGAACATGGTGAAAGCCGTGGATGCCAATGGCAAGGCAATGCGGTTGTCGCGGGCGACGTTCGAACGGCTGCGTGACGACGGCATCCTCATCCGCTCTTCCAGCGACCTCACCTCCAACATCTACAGGCCGATCAGTGCACCGGTGACGCCGCAGGTGGAGGACGCCTTGTCCGACGCCTGACTGCTGTTTTCCGAAAGGCTCCAACTGACGCAGCTTTTTGGAACGGGTGCCCGCTGCGGCCGTTCCCCGTTCTCATAAGGGGAACACGACAATGTCCGTCAAACTCTACTGGACAATCTACACGAGCTGCCTGGTGGTCGGCATG
>QGHH01000112.1 GCA_003640645.1 Fredinandcohnia aciditolerans
GGAGCCGAAAGTGGAGAGAGTGAGGGTGAGATGGCACAGTGGTCGCTGCTTATCGTGTTGTTGTGCGCCGGCGCCGCCGCAGGGTCGAGCTTCGACGACTCCAATCCGATTCGTCTGGTGACGGACCTGGAGGAGCAGGTCCTTCGTGTAATAGGTCAAAGTCGCCATGCTCTCTCCTTCGCCCGCTTCGCTGGCAGATACGGCAAGCGATACGACACCGTAGATGAGATGAAGCGTCGATTTAGTATCTTCGCCGATAATCTCGAGCTCATCAAATCCACCAACAAGAAACGCCTCTCCTACACTCTCGGTGTTAACCATTTTGCTGATTGGACCTGGGAGGAGTTCAGGACACACAGACTTGGCGCTGCTCAAAATTGCTCTTCCACTCTTAACGGCAACCACAAGCTTACAGATGCTAGTCTTCCTCATGAGAAAGACTGGAGAAAAGAAGGTATAGTCAGTGCGGTTAAAGATCAAGGCCACTGCGGATCTTGCTGGACATTCAGCACAACTGGAGCGTTGGAGTCAGCTTACGCGCAGGCCTTTGGAAAAAATATCTCTCTTTCTGAGCAGCAGCTAGTGGATTGTGCTGGTGCTTTCAATAACTTTGGCTGCAACGGTGGGTTGCCGTCCCAAGCCTTTGAATACATTAAATACAATGGTGGCCTTGAGACAGAGGAAGCATATCCCTACACCGGACAAAATGGTGTCTGCAAATTTACATCCGAAAACGTTGCTGTTCGAGTCTTTGACTCTGTCAACATCACCTTGGGTGCTGAGGATGAATTGAAACATGCTGTTGCTTTTGTTCGGCCAGTTAGTGTGGCATTTGAGGTGATGAATGACTTCCGATTATACAAGAAAGGAGTTTACACTAGTAAAACTTGTGGCA
>QGHH01000113.1 GCA_003640645.1 Fredinandcohnia aciditolerans
GTGCACAAGGCGCACGCCGCCATGGCCGCCGGAAGCTACGTCGCGGGAACCACACTGGGCGGCCTTGCGGGACGGCTGGTTGCGGGCCCCGTCGCGGAGCTGTGGGGATGGCGGGCGGCCACATTGGCCGTCTCCGTCCTGGCCGCCGTCGCTGCCGTCCTGTTCCTGGTCCTGGTGCCCAAGGCCCGCGGCTTCACGCCCGCACCAGCCAGCGGATTCGGCGGGGCCGCAAGGATACTGGCGGGCCACCTGCGCAGTCCCCGCCTGCTGGCCCTCTATGTGCAGGCGTTCCTGCTCATGGGCGGCTTCGTGGCCGTGTACAACTACCTCGGCGTCCGGCTGTCCGGTGTTCCGTTCGGGCTGCACCGGGCGCGGCCTCGACACTCGCCTGGGTCTCCTGTGTGTGTGTGTGTGTGTGTGTGCTGTGTGTGTGTGATGGCGTAAAGTTTGGTCAGCTCTGCAGTGGAAATCCAAGCAACAGCATGAGGACATCGGACCGCTGGGGACAGGGACACTATGGAGCCAGACGACAAACCAGAGTACACAAAGGTCTGGACATCGTGTGCACTGACGGATCGATCGTCTACGCTCCGTTTGATGTGACTCTCCACGGAAAAGTCATCGTCTACGAGGACCCCACGAAGGCCGCCATCAACAGCGGCATCAACCTGAGAGGAGAGGGTCTGTGCTTCAAGTTGTTCTACGTTCAGCCGGATGAAACCTCTGGATCAGTGAGTAAAGGGCAGAGGATCGGCACCATGCTGCCCATGCAGAGTGTTTACCCAGGAATCACCTCACATGTCCACGTCCAGATGTGCGACAAGAGCGACCCCACACCATACTTCTGATCAGCTGACTGAGGACTTCCCTAACCGCTCTGTTTGTCCAC
>QGHH01000114.1 GCA_003640645.1 Fredinandcohnia aciditolerans
TCGTTCAAGAACGCCATCAACGTGGCCATGGCCATGGGCTGCTCCACCAACGCCATCATCCACCTGGTGGCCATGTCGCGCCGCGCCGGCCATCCGGTGGGCCTGGACGACTTCGACGCCGCCAGCCGCAAGGTGCCGGTCATCGCCAACATCCGGCCCAGCGGCGACAAGTACCTGATGGAAGACTTCTTCTACGCCGGCGGCCTGCCGGCGCTGATGTCGCCCCTGGAAGGGCCATGACCGTCACCGGCAAGACGCTGGGCGAGAACATCGCCGGCGCCGAGGTCTACAACGACGATGTCATCCGCAAGCTCGACACCGCCATCTACGACGAGGGCGCGCTGGCGGTCCTGCGCGGCAACATCGCGCCGGACGGCTGCGTCATCAAGCCCAGCGCCTGCGCCCCGCAATATCTGCAACACACCGGCCCGGCACTGGTGTTCGACGATTATCCCAGCATGAAGGCCGCGGTCGACGACGAGAACCTGGACGTCACCGCCGATCACATCATGATCCTGCGCAATGCCGGCCCGCAGGGCGGACCCGGCATGCCGGAGTGGGGCATGCTGCCGATCCCCACCAAGCTGGTCAAGCTGGGCGTGCGCGACATGCTGCGCCTGTCCGACGCCCGCATGAGCGGCACCAGCTACGGCGCCTGCATCCTGCACGCGGCGCCCGAAGCCTACATCGGCGGCCCGCTGGCGCTGGTCAAGACCGGCGACCTGATCACCGTCGACGTGCCGGCCCGCAGCATCCACCTGAACGTCAGCGACGAGGAGCTGGCCGCGCGCCGCGCCGCCTGGACGCCGCCGCCCAAGCGCTACGAGCGCGGCTACGGCTGGATGTACTCGCAACACATCCTGCAGGCCGACGAGGGCTGCGACTTC
>QGHH01000115.1 GCA_003640645.1 Fredinandcohnia aciditolerans
CCGGACCACGCACGTCGACCTTGCCCAGCGTGGAGACATCGCAGAAGCCGACGCCGTTGCGCACGGCGCGTACCTCACGCGTCACCGACTCCAGCCAGTCCTTCTCGCCCGCGATCGGATACCATTGCGCACGCTTCCAGAGGCCTGTGTCGACGAACACGGCACCCCGCGCGGCTGCCCAGTGGTGTGATGGCGTCAGGCGCCACGCATGGAAATTCTCGTCACGATGGTGACCGGCCAGTGCGCCGATCGCCACTGGCGCATAGGGCGGTCGGTAGATCGTCGTGCCGGTATCGGCGATGTCGCGCCCGCTTGCCTCGGCCATCAAGGCAAGGCCGTTGACGTTGGACAGCTTGCCCTGATCGGTCGCCATGCCGAGCGTGGTGTAGCGCTTCAGATGCTCGACACTCTCGAAGCCTTCACGCTGCGCCAGCTTCACATCGGAAGCCGTGACGTCGTGCTGGAAATCGACGAAAGCCTTGCCCCCTTCGACATGCCACAACGGCTTGATGGCAAATCCTTCATCGTCGCCCTGGGGCTCTTCACCAGCCTTGCCCTTTGCGCCGCAGTCTTTCGCGGCAACGGCCCCGGCCGCATGACCTTCGCGCAGGCAGGCAGCAAGCGAGAAATCACCGCCGGCTGCGCCCACCATGACCATGCCGGCAGGACACTGTCCGGGTACAAAAGCCGCGATGTCATCGCGCCAGATCGGCCTGCCGCGCTGGAACGACGACAGCGCCACATTCGGATTCCAGCCACCCGACATGGCCAGGCAGTCCGTTTCGATCTGTTGCGTACGGCCGGCTGCATCGCGCACGATGATGCTGCGCACGCCGTCGACTCCGCCTTTCACTTCGCTGACGACGCCGCCGAGCTGTCGCACGTTG
>QGHH01000013.1 GCA_003640645.1 Fredinandcohnia aciditolerans
CCCTATTCAATATAGGAATCATCTTCAAGCTGCTTAGTCTCTTTTTTTATTGTGTCCTTGACATAGGTGCCAGTTTATTATTGCCTCCCACTTTTTATTTGAAGGATGAAAACATGGGACAGTGGACCGTCCCATTATAAATGTATTCGTAATTACATAGACTACTGTTACTTATCTTTATTTTTACGAAACAGGGTTGATTATATGGAGAGTTTGGTAGCGTATCTTTCACAATTTATTTTTTGGTACCCTTTGATTATGTCCTTAATTTGGATAGCAGGTACTAGCCTCTTTTTTAGGTACAGGGAAAGAAAGAATAAGGTTGATTTTAACAAGGTTGAGTGGCCCTTTGTTAGTATTTTAATCCCATGTTATAACGAGGAGGAAACGATTGAAGAAACAGTCAAACATCTAGTAAAAGTGAATTATCCGCATAAAGAAATCATTGTTGTGAATGATGGAAGTACTGATCGTACAGCTAATATTCTCCATACATTAGCCCCTCAATATCAAGAACTTCGAGTCATTGATTGTAAGGAAAATAGAGGGAAAGCCAATGCCTTACATATTGCCTTACATGCATCTAAAGCAGAATATTTAATTTGTATTGATTCAGATGCCATTTTGGACCTTGATGCCCCATACTATTTGATTTACCAATTTTTTAATCGTGGTGAGAGATTAGGTGCTGTAACAGGTAACCCTAGGATACGCAATCGTGATACATTACTGAGCCGCCTACAAATTGTGGAATATGCGTCGATTATAGGTGCGATAAAAAGAACCCAGCGTACGTTGGGTAAAATTATGACAGTATCAGGTGTAGTAGTGGCATTTCGAAAGAAAGCTCTAGTAAACGTTGGCCTATGGGACCGCGATATGATTACCGAAGATATTTCAGTATCTTGGAAGCTTCAAGAGAGGTTTTGGGATATCCGATATGAACCACGTGCGCTGTGCTGGATGCTGGTACCTGAAACGATTAGAGGGATATGGAAACAACGAATTCGGTGGGCTCAAGGTGGACAGGAAGTTATTCTTAGACATTGGAAAATAATGCTGAATTGGAAGCACCGAAGAATTTGGCCGATTTATATCGAGCAATGGGTAAGCTTACTTTGGTCTTATTCTTGGACTTTTGTGACTCTTTACTATTTCGCTACCGCTACGAGCATTAATGAGCTATTTATTTGGATCACCTTTTCTTCATTTTCGCTAATCTTTTTAAGCTTAATTCAATTGTTGATTTCTATTAAGGTGGATTCTCCATATGACCGAATTTTGAAGTACTATCTGTGGGCAGCTTGGTATCCGGTCATTTATTGGGTACTAAATGCAGTTATTGTGGTGTTTGCGTTCCCGAAAGCAATAAAGTCACGAATCAAAGGGGGGTATGCGACATGGACAAGCCCAGACAGAGGGAACAGAATGAATTAATTATTAAAACTAAACGTAATTGGGCTCATGAAGTGATTATTGGTTTTTTCTCACTTTTAATTTGGATATTTTGTCTATTTGTCATCTTCTTTTTTGTCAGCGCTATTCTTAACAATAATAATGAGTATTTAAATATTGTGAAGATGTTATTTAAAACAACAAATATTGAAATAAGGGAATTCATTTATACAGTATTTGCTATTTTTATCGCATGTTACTTAGGATTATGGTTTTGGAAGTACTACAATACAAAAAGGTTTAGTCATTTGGCGAGAAGAAAATATCCGCAACCAACGACTGAAGAAGAGGTTTTAGCACTTGGCTTAATTAGTAAAGAGGACTATGATTCCTTGCAAAATGCAAAAGACATTACATTGGAGAAAAATCCAATCCAGGATCTCGTTAGGTGATGAAATGAGTAAGAATATCTTGATTATCTTTATTTTCTTTGCTCTCGTTGGAGGAATTGTATATTTAATCTCGACTAAAGAATTTACCGATCCTGCAATGACGTTTCCAGAGGAGCTCGACAAAAATGGATGCTTAGGTTTAACGTATCATCGAGTTCGCGATGAGAACTTTTTTTATAAAATTTTTGGCTTGGCCACTCAGTCAGAAGAATTAACGAAATACAGTGTCTATACCAAGCAACTTGAAAATCAGATGAAACAATTAAAAGAGCAGGGTGCAACCTTTGTTACTCCGGATGAACTAAGAGAGGCAAAGCGAACAGGTACTTTTCCTGATAAATGTATCTGGATAACGTTCGATGATATTGATGTGTCAGTTTATAAGAATGCTTATCCGATTTTAAAGAAAAATAACATCCCATTTACTTTATTTATCATTGCAGGCCAGGTGGGAAAGGATTACTCGAATTTAGAAATGGCGTCATGGGGGCAACTTCAAACGATGATAAAAAGTGGGCTGGCAACTATTGGTTCCCATACCTTTGACATGCATTATTTTTCAGGTGATGTCCCAGTGTTTTTCCTTGAAGGAAACTACAGAGATTTTCAAGAAGACCTTCAACTTAGTAAAGAATTAATTGAAGATCAATTGAATATTGAGGTAAAAGATTTCGCCTATCCATTTGGAAATGGGAGAGCAGAACTTGTGAATCCAATTAAACAATCAGGTTACGAGACTGCATCAATTCTCGCACCACGCTCAATCACTTCCGAAAATGATAACTACTGGATGAATCGCATACTCGTCAATCAACCCGTCTTTGATGAAATCGTCCTACAATGGATCAAATAAGAGTGGGTCACAGGGAAAGGTCCCTTGTCCCACCATATTAGGAAGCTAAAGCACACATTTACACTAAAAAAACGTTGAACTACTTATTGGTTTTACTACAATAAAGGGGGGATATAAATATTTAAATTAATAACGAAGTATTGAATTACTTTCATACCTCGTGATAATATTGTTAAATCAGTTTGTAGAGATATTGGTCATTTAACCTGACCAAAAATATATGTCTAACGATACGTCTGCTATCTGAAATATTTATTTTGGAGATGACGGATATGCAAGAAGAAACAAGATTACCAAGAAACGGAAAAGAATTTTTATTGTTTTTAGCCATTATTTCAATACTTTCGGTAAACATTATCGGACCTCTTATTATGGGATTTAAATTTGGCTTTCGGAAAGAAGTGTATTTTGAAACTTTAAAAGTACTTCCGTTTGTATGGATTTGTGTCATACTCTTGGTCACTCTTGTGGCAAATCCGATTGTTAGTAAACTAGTACCTAAGTTCATTGAACCTACAGATGGATTCAATGCCAGAGTTTTATTCACAATATTGTTTAGTGTAACCATTTTATCAATCTTACTAACAATAATCGGATCATGGATAGGCATGAAGGAAATTAGCGTGGAGCCAATTCGAACATTCTTCTATGATTGGCCGCGTAACTTTTTCATCGCATTTTGGGTAGAAGCATTAATTGCACAGCCCATTGCCAGATGTGCAATGAAAAAACTACATCAAAATCAGGCTCAAAAAATGATAAACGCATGACAGGTTGGGACACGGGGACAGGTCCCGTGTCCCACCATATTTTTACAGTAGTTGAATAGCTCTTCAAAAAAGCCGATAAACAATATCGGCTTACCTACATTTTAATGGCAACTTTCTTAGTTAATAGTCGAATAATCCAAATCGAAATAAGTATGATCAACAATATACCAATCAATGAGAAACTTATTGGCAGGAAGTCTAATTTGGTATACCAACCAGGTATAGGTAAATCGAGAGAAATTCTAAGGAAAGTATCTTTTAACATTTTGAGATTTAAACCAATCAAAATAAAACCGATACCGACTACAATATCAAATCGGTAGAAACTTGAACTGATTAACCAACCAATCAAATAAATAACTAAAAGATTTAGACTTAGTACACTAATTGCCAAAAACAAATTGCTTTGAGGATCAACATAAGGTGAAATGATGATAGACTGGACTATATCTCCAATAACTGCAGCGTCAACGTCCACTTCATTAATTGTTTGTCCTTTTAAAGTTATATCCAACATATTTAATATCAACCGTTCCAGAACTGATACCAATAGGGTAATAATCGGTATAATGATCGATAGACCAATAGAAGCGAGAACTGTACCAATAAAATAATCTTTTCTAGTCACACCGTTTCCAACAAAATGGGGGAGAAAATAGATGGCAAGAATCCCGATTATCAGCATGTAAATATTTCCTGCAACAAATATAGAACTAAAAAATCCCTCAGCTTCGTTACCTTTTATACCTGCAATTATTAATTTAACAATATTCACGATTAACATAATTCCTAAAAAACCGCCAGTCCACATTAATTGGACAAAAAAGATGTCTTTTGCAACCCTTGGAAATACTGCTGTTGGTTTCATTCTTAATTTCCTCCTTGTGTTAAATGAACAAATAAATCATGAAGGGAGACGGGTGCTATATCAAGTCCGGATTCGAAAGCTGCTTCTTTTTCGTGATCTGTAAGTTCTCCGTAAACTGTAACGGATTTTGTATTTCCTAGTTGTTGTATGTTAATCTGTCTCATACCCTTAACAAACTTATCGACCAACTCTACATTTCCAGTAATTGAGGCTCCCTTTGAAATAAGTGAATCGTAATCGTCTTGAAGTAGAATGCTACCCCTGTCTAATAAAAGAACTTCATCAAATAAATATTCCATTTCCGAAACAAGGTGAGTGGATAAGATAATGATCCGTGGATATTTTTCCTGGTCCTGGATAAGCTCTTTGTAAAATATTTCCCTCGAAGGGGCATCCATTCCTAGATATACTTCATCAAATATAGTGATGGGTGATCTACTTGCTAAACCAATAATGACATTTAAAGAAGATTGCATTCCCTTTGAAAACTGTTTAATTGGCTTCTTTTTATCGAGCATAAATCGATCTATTAGAAAATCTGCATAGTCTCTATCAAAATGTGGACGATATCTTTGTACGTCTTCCAGCATTGCTATAACATTATCTGACTCATCTTTATAATCTTTGTTATACAAAAATGCCACTTGCTGCATAACTTTGGCATTTTCGAATGGTAATTCCCCATTGATGGTAAGGGATCCTGAAGTTGGTTCGCGGAATGATGCCAAAATGGAAAGAAGAGTTGTTTTTCCTGCACCATTTCTGCCTAGTAATCCATATATCTTTTCTCCGTTTAACTCAAAAGAAACATCTTTAAGAGCTAATTGGTTTCCGTATTTAATTTGAAGATTTTCCGCTTTAACCTTCATTCTATTTCACGTCCTTTTACATTTTTAATGAATTCAATGATTTCATTCTCAGTGATTCCTAACTTATAAGCCTCATGAACTAATTTGACTACATAATCATCAACGAAAGATTCCTTGCGTTTTTGGATTAGTTTTTCTTTTGCACCTTGGGCTACAAACATTCCTATTCCCCTTTTTTTAAAAAGAATCCCTTCCTCAACTAACTGATTTACTCCTTTTGATACAGTGACATGGTTGATTTTGTAAAAGTTAACTAACTGATTAGTTGAAGGTGCTTGCTCACCCTCTTTTAGTTGGTCGTTAAGTATTTGATCTTCGATTTTTTCACGAACCTGCAAATAAATGGGTTTGTCTTGAACAAATGGTTTTTGCATAATAATCGCCTACTATTCATAATATAAGTTATATACATAAATGGTTATATAGTTATGTATATAACCATAATAGATGTATTGTTAAAAGTCAATATTGTTTGTGCGGAGTTTTCTAATTTTGAGTTAAATGTGGAGGGGCGATGAAGATTATTGTATTTTGGAGGAAACAATATTCGCTCAGCCCATTGCGAGATTTTCTGGGACACGGGGACAGGTCCCGTGTCCCACCATTTTTTTACAGACACTATGAATGAAAAAAGGGACAGTCAACCCCTGTTCCAACTACAATTGTAGTCCAGTCCATTGCCAGTAGGAGAAATAGAATGTCATCATGACAAGGATATAGACTGGCATTAATATTGCACTAATTTTTAATAGGTTTTTAGCGTCATATGAATTTCCTTCATCCTCATAAAAGAGAAGTAATGCTTTAGAACTGACGGGAAATGTCACACAGTAGTTCATCCCTATTAAACTTAAAAACACAACCGCTGAAGGGTTTACTCCAATTGTTTCACTAAATAATAATAATCCCGGAATAAACACGATAGCCCGTGTGGTATGTGAAGTAATATATAAATGGCTTGAAACTGTTACGACTAAAATGACTAAAACAATTAACCACTCAGGAGCAACTGTAAACAAATGCAGAAAGCTCAGCATTTCCTTTTCCAGCCATTTCACGACACCTGTTTCAACCAACATCTTTCCTAGGGCAGCAGCTGCTGCAACAAATAAAATCAAATTCCACGAAACTGACTTCATTCCTTGTTTCCAGTTAATGATTCCATAGTTGGGCGTCATCACTAAAATAGCGCCTACCATCGTAATAAAAGCAATGTCATAGCCATGTAAACTTTCTGTCATCCATCCGATTATTAAGAAAATCATCAAGATCAAGGACTTTTTTTCCGTTCTATTCATCTGTTTCTTCAATAAAGATGTTTCAACAGATTGAGTGTTTTTCAACATTCTTAATTCATCCCTTGGCCATAGGAGCCATTTCACAGTAAAGAACGAAAGGATTGTCATCACCAAAGCAAAGGGAAGCCCCCATATGAACCATTGGATAAAGGAAATGGATTGATGAACGGTGGTTTCAAGTAATCCAATCCCGATTAAATGAGATCCTGCTCCTATTAGGGTGGCGGACGTGCTCATTAAGATAATGATTGGTGCTAGCAATGCAAACACACTTTGTTCTTTTTTTGTATATTCTTGGTTTAATTGATTGATAATGGGCATAGATAATGCTGCCCGACCGGAAGTAGACGGTATGAAAAATGCGGATGCGAACAAAATGGAACTCACCCCAGCTAGAACTTTTCCTTTATCTTTCGATTTGCTCAACAGCATCAGGGTGACTCGATCTGCTAATCCAGATTCTTTGACTGCTTCACCAATAATAAAAGATCCAATCATCAACCATACGACTTTTTCAGAAAGTGATTCATATAATAAATTCGGTTCTCCGGCATTCAAGAGAATGGTGAACACGATTAGTGAAATGGCAACAAAGCCAGCTGGGATTTTTGTAGTAACCCATAATGTCATAGCAGATAAAAAGGCAAATAATGCAATCTTTGAACGATAATCCAATCCATCGATAAAAACAATACCTGCCAAGAAGAGAACATGTAAAACAACGAGAGCAAGTGGCTTTGAAATGGGCAGGACCCCAGATTTTAATGGTTGACTCTTTTCAATTTGTTTCTCCAATCCCGTAATCATGTTAAATAGACACTTTCTTTAACAGGTTTTTGTTTGCCATTCCCCAACCAATTGCGATTTTTCGTAATGCAGACTCCGTACTTTCTTCTATCCATTTCGGTGCTTTTTTCATGGCCAACTCCAAGGAAACAGGTCTTTTAATAATACTGCTATAGGCGTCTATACCTGCGTCATAGTTAAGTTTCGCTCCTTTTCCGATAGTTCCAGTAATAGCAACAACAGGTATATCATTCTTTTTCGCAATCCGGGCTACTTCCGCGGGGATTTTTCCATTAGGCGTTTGAAAATCTAAACTTCCTTCAGCAGTAAAAACGATATCAGCATTTGAAATTGCTTCCTCAATATTAATAAAATTCATAATAATATCAAACCGTGGATGTAAGGTTGCGTTTGTAAATGCGAGTAGTCCCGCACCTAAACCTCCAGATGCACCGCTTCCTGGTAGTGAACGAACATTCAATCCCGTTGCATCCTCAATGACAGTTGCATAATTTTCTAGTGCATTTGATAAGACCTCAACCTGCTCTGAAGTTGCCCCTTTTTGGGGACCAAATACTCGAGCAACTCCTTTTTCTCCACATAATACGTTCTTCCAGTTGCAAGCTACATCGATGGTGACATACTTTAATCGACTATCTAAATTTGTGGTTCTGAGAGAATCAACCTCCATTAAATCCTCGCCGCCCATGATGTGGACGAGCTGTTGCTCCTTATTTAAAAATTGAACCCCCAGCGCCTGTGCCATCCCTGCACCTCCATCAGAAGTACCTGAATCTCCACAGCCAATCAAGATATGATCGACACCGAAATCAAGTGCATCCTTTATTAATTCTCCAACTCCAGAGGTCGTAGTTCTTAACGGATTTCGTTGATTACGAGGCACTAGCTTCAACCCAGCTACGGCTGCCATTTCAATCACAGCGATACGTCTACCATTCTCTTCATAGTAGCCAAAATAACTACTGATTTTCTTCCCGACTGGTCCAGTTACCTTTTTATAAATTAAATCTCCACCTTTAATGCTAATAATGGTCTTTACAAATCCTTCACCACCATCAACCATGGGGATTACTACAGGATCAATTGACGTATCAAAGCGCCTCACACCCCGTTCCATTGCCAAAGCAACTTCCTCTGCATCTAAACATTCCTTAAAACCCGAAGGTACAATAACAATTTTCATCTCAAAATCCTCCTATAAAACGTTTATACCTGTAATGTACCGTTCAAAAATTAAAAGAGAATGAGAGAATTATGAGAAATCATTGAGCGACACAGGTCTCCTACCAGGGACACAGGGACAGGTCCCGAGTCCCACTATATAAACCAGGTAATAGAAACATATGTCATTCCAAACGCAAATCTAGAACTAAGATCAACTGGGAAAAACGAAAGATATAGTAATTATTTGCTGAAGCTCATTATTGGCCTTCCGATTACTTGGAAGGTTTTTTATATGGCTGAATCTATGGGGGGGGTTATGTCGGATATCATAAAAAACTACATTTTAGTAAATTAGCTTACTTATTCTTTATAAAATCTACCATCACCCGTTTAGGGACATTATTTGGGGTTCGACTCTAGTGATTCCTATCACTAAAATTTTTGAGCAATTATCGTATTCTATAGGAAGGTGACCTATCACTGGTGAAGGGGTGAAGTTGAATGTTGATAGAGGATCAAAATGTGAAACTACTAAGTCCTCCGCTACAACAATTACAAGATGAGCACAAGTCATTGAGGGCAATGATGAATCGTTTCTATGAGATTGCGGAAGAAATAGAATACGAATCTGGTCCCAAAGTGCTTGAACTGTTTTCGGAATTATGCAAGCAGGTTTCATCATTTAATAAAGAACTAACGGCACATTCGAAACGTGAGGATGAAGGACTGTTCCCAATGATGGACCGTCGTCTCGGTGAGAATGATCGAACCATCGAAACAATGGAATATGAGCATCGTAAGGCAGAGCAGCATTTACGGGATTTCGTTGATGAAGCTGCTCTAGTGGGAGAGGACATGGATGAATATGCTGCACAAACTATTACAGTTTACGCAGTCCAAGCTTACGCAACCTTAACACAACACTTCGCGAAGGAAGAAAATATGCTTTTTCCATTGGCTGAGAGAATATTGTCCACTGAAGAAAAAGCTGAGCTCGAACGATTACTACGAGATTAATAAAATATCATAAACGGTGACCGCGAATTATATAATGATTCGAGGTCTTTTTTTGTGGGTTTACACCAAATGTATAATGCAGGTTTTTCCTGTTATTTCAAAAAGACATACTATAAGCAGCATTTATACTATGGGCATTACCAGTTTCATCCAAATGTCATAAGAAAAAGAGCTTTTATGCGATGTATTTTTCCAAAAATACCTAAAAGTCATATCAAAAAGAGCTATTAAGGATCACTTTTTTCCAACTATGTCCAAAAGTCCTATCATATCTATTATTTTAAGGTATATAGACAGCCTAATCCTTAAAAGAACGATAATCACTGTGACGAAATAACTAAAATTTCTACCTTTTAGAAATTTTCACTGAAATTGATTGACAGAAACAAAAATTCCGTGTAATTTATATATCAACAACTAAATTACCATTTTATTCTTATCCAGAGAGGTGGAGGGACTGGCCCATCGAAGCCTCGGCAACAGACAATTGTACTGTGCCAATTCCAGCAAGCGTAAAGCTTGAAAGATAAGAAGAGCGTATGAAACGAATCACGTATGCCCTCTTCTTATTAGAAGAGGGCTTTTATTTTTGGGGCCAAAGAACTGATTGCCATACTGGTCAACCAATGGCAATGAATCATATACATCTTGAACAAGGGGGAGTTGTATGGCGCAGCTTGATGAATCAAAGGTGAAGCATATCCTATCGACCTTGGAGAAATTGGATTTTGGATCTATTGTGATCACGGTTCACAATGGGGAAATTACCCAAATCGATGCAACAGAAAAGAAGCGTTTTTCCTTGCAAAAATCCACATCAACCCAAACGAAAACTAAGTAAATAACGTGCCGATTAGACGACTAAAGGCATCTTTATTTTCAAAGCGTCCAAAAAAGACGCTTTAGATAAAGATGCCTTTTTTATTCGATTTTTACTTGGAAGAATAGGGGCTTCTTTACAAAATAATGGATGTTAAACTCATTTAAATAAAAAAAGAAGACACAAGCGAAAGGATGATTAAAATGAGTGAAATCGTAATTTTATCAGGTAGTCCGTCTGAGAGTTCTAGAACGGATTTAGTCCTACAGTATGTTGGAAAAAAACTGAAACAAGAGGGTTTCTCGGTCACACATGTATCTGTTAGAGATATTCCATTTGAGGACATTTTTAATCTGAAGTTTGATAGTCCTGCACTTAAGGATCTGACTTTACTCCTTCAAGGGGCTGAGGGAGTGATTGTAGGATCACCAGTATACAAGGCAGCCTACACTGGGATTTTGAAAGCAGTACTAGATTTGCTTCCCCAAGATGTGCTGTCGCAGAAAACAGTTTTACCGATCATGACAGGTGGAAGCCCAGCTCACTTACTTGCGATTGAGTTCAGTCTCAAACCATTATTGGCAGCATTAAAGGGGCAAAGCCAACAAGGAGTGTACTTCCAAGATTGCCAAATCGATAAAACACAAGTAGTCAACCCAATAACGGACGAGAATGTGTTAGCTAGATTAAAAAAAGAGCTTTATTACTTTATCGAAACAGTAAATAAGAAAAAAGATTTTGCCTTGAAAAATTAATAGAAGAGGAGTTAATACAAATGACTAAGAAAAGAATGTATCTAAATGCGTTTGATATGAATTGTGTGGGACATCAATCCCCAGGCCTCTGGACACATCCAGAGGATCAATCCCATCGTTATAAAGACAGCGAGTATTGGATTGAACTCGCGAAGCTTTTAGAAAAGGGTAGATTCGATGCTATCTTTCTAGCAGATGTACTAGGGCCATACGATGTGTATCAAGGTTCAAGAGATGCTGCAATCCGCCAAGGTACACAAACACCTGTTAATGATCCATCCCTTGTTGTGCCATTAATGTCAGCGGTGACGAAGCATTTAGGATTTGGGGTTACTGCATCTGTTACTCATGAGCATCCATATACATTTGCTCGCAGGATGTCGACGCTGGATCATATTACAAAAGGGCGTGTAGGCTGGAATATTGTAACTTCATATTTAAAAAGTGCCGCGGTGAATATGGGCTTGGAAGATCAAATTAAACACGATGAGCGCTATGACATTGCCGATGAATACTTAGAAGTCTGCTATAAATTATGGGAAGGAAGTTGGGAGGATGATGCAGTTTTACTAGACAAACAGAATCGAATTTTTGCAGATCCAAGTAAGGTTCACGATATCAATCATGAAGGTAAGTATTATAAGGTTCCGGGTGCTCACCTTTGTGAACCTTCTCCCCAACGAACACCAGTCCTTTACCAAGCCGGAACTTCTAGTAAGGGGCGGGCTTTTGCTGGTAAACATGCAGAATTAATTTTTATTGGAGCACCGACTAAAAATGCAGCTAAGCATTCCGTCAAGAAACTGCGTGAAGAAGCAATCAAGGCTGGCAGAGCACCAGAGGAAATAAAAATACTTGCTTGTATTACTCCAATCGTTGGTCAAACAGAAGAAGAAGCACAAGATAAATACAATGAGTATCAAAAACACGTAAGCTATGAAGGGGCATTAGCACTTCTAGGTGGCTGGACTGGAATCGACTTTTCAGAGTATGATCCAGATGAAAATCTAAAGTATGTTAAAAATGATGCGATTCAATCGACTGTTGAGAACTTTACAAAAATCGATTCTGATAAAAAATGGACGATTGATGAGATAAAAAAATACACCGGAATTGGCGGCCTTGGTCCAGTGACTGTTGGAAGCCCTGAACAGGTAGCAAATGATTTAGAGAGCTGGGTGGAAGAGACAGGAGTTGATGGGTTTAACATTGCTTACGCGATTACACCTGGTACATTTAAAGATTTTATAGAGCTAGTTGTACCGTTATTACAAGAAAGAGGTCTTGTTCGGAAAGAATACGAAGGTGACACATTAAGAGAAAGCCTGTTTGGACGTGGAAGCCAGTTACCTGGCCATCATCCAGGAAAGCAATACTCAAAAAAGGCAGCACTAGCAGTAAAATAAGCCATAAAAAATAGTAACAGTTAAGTCTTCGAAAATATTCGAAGGCTTTTCTATTTGGTATTTTTTGATTAACAATATAAAAGGAATTTAGATTAGAAAAGATGAATATAGTGTTTAAAAGCTTAATATAGGGGGAGTTATGATGGGTTTTAATGAAGGGAAATATATTGAAGTCAATCCAGGGGTCGAATTGTTTGTACAAGATGTAGGAGAAGGAGAAGCTATTGTTTTCATTCCAGGTTTTACTTTTACAACAGAGGTTTTTAATAAGCAAGTTGAGTATTTTTCAAAAACCAACCGCGTAATTGTGATTGATCCAAGGAGTCACGGAAGATCAACTATTACTTCTCATGGAAATGATTATGTCACACACGGATCTGATTTAGCGACCGTTCTGGAAGCGTTGGATGTGAAAAATGCAGCTATCGTAGGATGGTCGTTTGGTTGTTTCACAGTTTGGGAATATTTGAAGCAAAATGGTTCAGAAAACATTAAATCTATTATTCTTGTGGATATGCCGCCAAAATCTTTATCAGTTAATGAAGAAGATTGGGTTGAAGGAAAATTAGATGATATTGCAGCAATCTATAACGGTTATTTACGAAATCCAACTGGACATAGAGATTTCATAACCAGTTATATTACCCAAGTAATGGTGCAGAGAGATCTTGAGAAAGAAGAGCTAACCTGGTTAGTAGAGCAATCTTTGAAAACACCATATTATATCGCTGGTAATTTATTTGCCTCAGGTATGTTTTCAGATTATCGAGAGGAAGCCAAACAAGCTAGTAAAGCCGTTCCTACTTTAACCATTGTCGCAGAGCATTGGGCGGATATTGCCGTAAAGTATACAAAACAATTAACCCCAGAATCTCAAGTAAAGGTTCTTGGAGGTCATATGATGTTTTGGGAGCATAGTGAAAAATTTAATGAAATTGTTAAGGGTTTTCTACACGAAAAATAAGAATCTATTCGTATGAAGAAAGAGTGATTCATATCATAACAAAATATTTAAAAAAATGGTCTAATGGGGGTAGATAATGATAATGGAGGAATAAAAATGGCTACAATTAGAATCGAAAAGAATGACCTAATCCTTGAAGCGGGACTAGAAGATTTAAAAACAATAATTGAAGAAGCAACAGTTAATATTGATATATATAAAGAAGAAATTGCCGTTATATATGAGAAAATGCCAAAATTTGATTTTGTCTATTTTTGCTTTTACGCGTATTCCACCTATCGTCTGTTAGAAAACGCCCTGAATTTCAACACAGATGAAGTTGGCCATTTTCGCTTGATTGCACCCGAATCCTTCTACTATGCATTCTACGGCATGATTGTAACACTGCATACAGAACACAATCTGAAAATTAAAGCATAATCCGAGAGAGCCCTTGAGCTCTCTTTTTTGGGACAGAGGGACAGGTACAGTGTCCCTACGACCAGTAAATATAGATCTCCCATTATAAGGCAACTATTCTTATGCACCAGTCATTCGACTAGGTGTTTTTTATTTTTTAAATGGTGTTGTTGGGAGATTAACCCATTTTTCAAAAGCTTTATTGACATATACAGTTTGACTGTATAAAATTAAACTATACAGTTGAACTATATAGTTGACCTGAACAGAGGTGAAACTTATGAAACGAGATAAAAATATTCCACTAACAGAGACAGTTTATTACATTCTTTTAGCGCTATTGGAGCCGGCACATGGGTACTTAATCCTCCAAAAAGTTGAAGAACTTAGTGATGGGCAGGTAAGAATGGCAGCGGGCACTCTATATGGAGCTATCGATAATTTGCTAAAGTTGAAGTTTATCGAGCCTGTACCAAGTGAGGACAGCAGAAGGAAGGTTTATGTCATTACAGAAACAGGAAAAGAAATGTTGCACCTTGATTTAGAAAGAATGAAGCATATGATCCGAATAACCGAAGAGGCTTTTAAAAAGAAAAATGAGGTGAAGAGATGAGAAAATTATAGTTTTTCCTTAACTTTGAAAAAGAAGAAACATGGTTAAGTGAAATGGCTACAAAAGGCTATGAATTTGTTGGAAAGTCATTTACTTATCAATTTCGCCCTACAGAACCTGAAAATGTAAACATAAGAATTGATTACCGAAAATTTAAATCGAAAGAGGATGTTATCGACTATATAACTCTTTTCGAAGATTGCGGATGGAAGCATATTGCGGGAACAAAGAATTCTGGCACACATTATTTTAAAAAAGTGAGTGAAAGTGCGGACGAGGATATTTTCTCCGATCCTGACTCCAGAGCTTTCCGATATAAAAGACTGTCAAATATGTACATGACTCTTGCTATCTGTTATTTACCTATTCTTATCGCGCTAATCTCCCAAGATTATCTATACGCTTCTGCTCTTTTAAATCCAAAGGAATTATATTATACTCCAGGTTTATGGGAAAAGGCCGGAATGGACTTTTGGGGAGCTTTTCTATTTGAAACACCATTTGTACTCTTAAGAGCAATCGTAGTCTTTTGTTTCCCAATCATGGTAATGCTCTACTTTATTTTCAGCATCAAAGCCGATCAAAACTATAAAAACTCACTAAAATAAGTGGGATAGGTACAGTTCCCCACCATGAACCCCAACGCTGGAACCAGAGGAGTAGTCCAAATTTTACCGAAGAATACCACTCATAAAAACCAACATCCATTTTTCAAGTTTCTCGTGCACGTAATTGATTTATTGTAGAATATAATATCAAAAGAGTGTTTCATGATATTTAGAACATGTGCGAATAGCGCAGTTCTGGATTTTTTTAAAAAATGGACACCATTCAAGAACAAGATTATGTAAGACTAAGCGAATTTTTTGGGCTGTGCTCTCTTTTGGTAGTATAATGAAAAAGTGATGAAAATGTGTCAAAATGCACACAAGATAACTTGTACATGTGTTATTCTAACTATATATATAACTGTTGGAGGTTTTTAGAAAATGCAACGAACTATAGATAACGAAAAAGATCCAAAAGAGCCTGTTCCTACAACATTTTCAAGAGCGAATCCATTTCAAGCAAAAGTTCTAAAGAACATTAACTTAAATGGGGAAGGTTCTAGCAAGGAAACCAGACATATTGAACTTTCATTAGAAGGTTCAGGATTCTCGTATATCCCTGGTGATACACTTGGAATCGCACCTTCAAATGATCCAGAATTAGTCGCAACCCTCCTTGAGGAAATGAAATGGGATGCAGATGAGGTTGTAAAAGTCGGTCGTAAAGGTGAAACGATGCCTCTCAAAGAAGCATTGATTACGTATTTAGATATCACATTGCTTACAAAGAAAATATTGCAGGGTGCAGCAGCATTCACTGATAATGAAGAGCTGCAAAAGCTTGTGGAAGATACAGCGGCAATAAAAGAATATTGCGATGGTCGGGACTTACTTGATATGCTGCGTGACTTTCGTCCATGGAAGGCTTCTGCCCAAGATATCGTTGCTTTATTAAGACAAATGGTACCTAGACTTTATTCTATTGCGAGTAGTTTAGCGGCACATCCAGATGAAGTTCATTTAACAATCGGTGCGGTGCGTTATACTTCGCACGGTCGTGAACGCAAAGGAGTTTGCTCTGTACAATGTGCGGAACGAGTTCAGGAAGGCGATACTCTTCCAGTTTTCGTTCAAGTTAATAAACACTTCCATTTACCAGAAGAATTAGATAAAGATATTATCATGGTTGGTCCTGGGACGGGGATTGCACCATTCCGTTCATTTATTGAAGAACTTGCTGTAAATAAGGCAACAGGTCGATCTTGGTTGTTCTTTGGAGATCAGCATAAGGCGACAGACTTCTTGTATCAAGATGAGTTGGAAAAATACCATCAAGACGGAATCTTGACGAAAATCAACGTGGCTTTCTCACGTGATTCTGCTCAAAAAGTATATGTACAGCATAAGATGCTTGAGCATGGTAAAGAATTATTTGAGTGGATAAACAACGGTGCTTATTTCTATGTTTGTGGAGATAAAGAACATATGGCAAAAGATGTGAACGAAGCCCTTCTCACAATCATCGAACAAGAAGGCAGCATGGACAGAGAAGCTGCAGAAGCATACCTTAAAGATATGAAAACACAAGGTCGTTACCTACGCGACGTATATTAATCGTAAAGTTTACAAACCCTTCGCAATTGGCGAGGGGTTTTTTCGTGGCGACTATACTGCCTCCGTCTCATCGACATTAAAAAATATTTTTTGACAAAATATTTACTTTAGGGAGGAAATGGTTCCAGTTTGGAGAATATATAAAAATAGATTTGATAGGAGGTGTAGTATGCAAACAGATTAAGAAGTAAATTAATGAGTCATTTTGCTGTACGTAACTTTGTCTTTTAGAACTTTTATTTTGCCCCAATCGATTTCCACTACATGGAATCTACCACTACTTAACTTTTAGCCTCAAAATAAGAACCTACTCTTCATCTAATTGAATTTCCCATCCGTTACTAATTTCTAAAAATATATAAAATCTATAATAAAATGTGGTGCAATTTTTTTGTTGCTAAATGTTATACCCAGGTTGGAGGATTGTGGCCAAGCATGTATCAATGTGTAAAAAACTAAATAATAGGAAAGGAAGATCCATTTTGGCTGACCAATCTAAAAATGTTGTATCTTTCTCAAAAGGTGTAAATGCAGAATTAATGGAGGTGGCTGAGGATATCCTCATTTTCTCCTTTGAACACTACGAAAAAATAATTCTTCCAGAAGCGGAACATTTTTTCGATCAATTTCCTTTTACAGAGGAAGAAAGAGAATACTTTTATCCATATTATTATTGGTGGAAGGTCTTTTGTTCACGTGGTATTTTACCTGAATACAAAACCATTTACCAGATGTTTTTGTATCAGAATAGAAGAAAGTTTAGGAAAAAACCTCTGCTGGAAAGCACGTTGTTAAAGTGGCAATATGTGATTCCTAGTTTCTTTTATATAGAAGAAATGATCTCGGATAATATATACCACTTATTCGATATATTTGATTACCGCGAAAATAAAATAGTAGTTGTATCCCAGGAAGGTTTTAAACAACCAGATAGTAATGATGTTCTTGCAGGGATCGTTCTCCCCTTAGCAACTGGCGGATATTTTTCGCTTTTTGATTTTTTCGTTATTCCCGATAAAATAAGAGCCCCCATAATCTCTAAACTCATCAGCTTTTACCAAAGTGATATTACCATCACAACTGGAGAATTCTTCTCTAGACATTATCCCGACATGTTAAAAATGACATTTGACCATTTAATTGAAAACGAAATTAGGATAATTCAGTAAAAATCCTTGATATTTAATTTGCCGATTGAGGGAGACCTAAGGTGCAAGTTCTTACTTGTTGTGAAAAAATATGTGACTGGACTTAAAAAGTATTGTCTATTAAACATTCATTTATTAAAGGAGATGTTAAAGATGACTAAAGAAACGAAAGTGAAAGTGAGAAAACCGTTTTACAAAAAGGTTTGGGTCTGGGTTCTGGCTGCGATTATCATCGGTGGAATTGCTAGTTTGGGCGAAGACGAAGGAACAGAACAAACTTCTACTACTCCAAATGAGGAAAAATCTATCGAAAAAGATGAAGATAAAGATGAAGAAGTAGTAGATAAAGAGGAACCTGAAGAAGAGGAACAGGCAGTAGGGATTGGACAACCCCTGACAGTGGGGAATATTGTGTTTACCGTGACTGGGACAAGTACAGCTACAAATATTGGTGGGGAATATGGGAAAAGCTCTTCAGGAGAATTTTTTATTTTGGATGTTGTTGTAAAAAATGAAGGAAAAGAAGCCATCACAACAGATTCATCGTTTTTTAAATTGAAGTCTGGAGACATTACATTTGAAGCGGATTCCGAAGCGGGGATTTGGGCGAACGAAGACAATAATTTCTTCCTGCAAGATGTAAACCCTGGTATTGAAAACAAAGGTAAAGTGGTTTTTGACATCCCAGCAGGTACTTCAAACCTTATTCTACAAGTACAAACTGGCTTCTGGGGAACAGAGACTGGAGAAATCACATTACAATAGGCACAAAGCCTGTTTTCCAAGGAGGACTTCCAATTTAGCTGGAAGTCCTTTTTTATGTAAAAAGTCAGGGGTCGCCTGGGACAAGGGACCTGTCCCTGTGACCCATTTTTTATTGTGGTGTTACATAGTTGGTGTTAAAATATGGTTAAGTAACATTGGCAATTGGAGGAAAATCCTATGGAGTTTGTTGAACCTATCAAAAAAATTGCTGATATTAAGGGTATGAAGGAAGTATTGAGTCAACATTCACAGCGGGATTTGTTGTTCTTTGTCTTTGGGATCAATACAGGGATGAGGGTTAGTGAATTACTTTCTTTAAAAGTCGGTGATATCTGGGATGGGCAGGATATAAAAGAATTTGTTTCTATAGAAGGCCCCCATACAGATGAAATAACTGACTTCTATATTAATCTCAGTGTGAAGAAAGAACTAAAGAAATATTTAAGCCAAGTTGATTTACAGGAGAGTGATTATTTATTCAAATCGAAAAAGAATAATAAACCAATTACTCGTCAGCAAGCATACAGAATTATTAATCATGCAGCAAAAGAGGTTGGAATTACAGGGAAAATTGGGACTCACACCTTAAGGAAGACATTTGGATATCATGCCTATCGAAAGGGGATAGCTGTTTCCATCTTATCAAAGATCTATCGTCACCAGTCTTCTGCAGAAACATTACATTATATCGGTATTGAAAAAAACGAAAAATACATTATAAAGGTGGATGTTAATTTATAATCCATTATTTGGCCATCTATCTTGTGTAATACCCACATTAATATACTAGATTTCTATTTTTTAAGGTTAATACAAATTTACTAGAAAGGAATGATCTAAAATTGCATGTTTTAGTTTCTAAACTTGTGGAAGTTTTGTATGCCGTTCTCCCTATTACCGTTATTGTCTTGATTTTAAACTTTACTTTACTTCAATTAGATTTGACGTTAATCGTTCGTTTTATCATTGGAGCCATTTTAATTATTATCGGATTGTCTATTTTTTTATTTGGAGTCGATCTTGGGATTACACCTATTGGACAATCAATGGGGGCAAGTATTGCAAAATCTAATAATATATGGATTGTTGTGGTCGCTGGATTAGCACTTGGATTTTTCATCTCCATTGCCGAACCCGATTTACATATTCTCGCCGGACAGGTTGACTTAGTTACATCTGGATTGATTTCTAAGGCCAGTCTTGTTGTAATCGTTTCTATTGGAATTGGTGCTTTAATTGCAGTGGGTCTTGCAAGAATTGTTTACAACTTTCCTTTATATAAATTGTTAACTATATTGTATTTAATCATCTTTGTACTCGCCATATTCACTTCTCCAGAGTTTTTAGCCATATCATTTGACGCTTCAGGAGCAACGACTGGTGCATTGACTGTTCCATTTATTTTAGCTCTATCCTTAGGCGTTTCTATGTTAAAGAAGGATAGTAAAGCGTCTGAAAAGGATAGCTTTGGTTTGGTAGCAGTAGCTTCTACAGGTGCCATCATATCTGTTATGATCATGAACATCATTGCCAAAACAGATAAAATCTCAGGAAGTTTGGAAAACAATGAGGTTTCAAGCTCTATTATTGGACCTTTCCTTCACAAATTTCCAATCATAGCGTTTGAAATCATTATTGCGCTACTACCTATCTTAATCCTTTTTCTTATTTTTCAAAAAGTCTCATTTAAAAAGTCTAAAAAAGCAGTACGGAAAATTTTAATGGGGCTCTTATTCACATTTTTTGGACTTGTCCTGTTTTTAGTTGGAGTGAATGCTGGATTTATGGATGTCGGGACTGCAGTTGGTTATAGTATTGCATCTTTAGACAGTAAAGCATATCTTGTTATTGTAGCTTTTATCTTGGGGCTTGTAACAATATTGGCAGAACCTGCTGTTCACGTGTTGACACATCAAATAGAAGATGTTACAAGTGGGTATGTACCGAGAAAGATGGTCATGTTTTCTTTATCTATAGGAGTAGGAATTGCGGTCGCTTTGTCGATACTAAGAATATTAATTCCCGAATTACAGTTATGGCATTATCTTCTACCTGGATATATAATTGCGATAGCCATGACTTATTTTGTACCAAAACTGTTTGTAGGGATTGCATTTGATTCAGGTGGTGTTGCCTCAGGTCCAATGACAGCAACATTTATCTTAGCGTTTATTCAAGGTGCTGCTGAGGCAATTGACGGTGCAAATGTCCTAATTGATGGATTTGGAATGATTGCGATGGTAGCGTTAACACCATTAATTGCTTTACAGGTATTAGGATTTGTATTTAAATTAAAATCAAAAAAAGGAGGTCTGGAGAAGAATGTTGGGTAATTCTGAATCAGCCGACTTTGAACTGGTTTGCATAATTGTAAATCATGGTATGGGAAGTAAAATCATGCAAACAGCTAAGAAATTCGGGATAACGGGAGGCACAGTGTTGTTAGGAAAAGGCACAATAAAAAATCGCCTCTTAGAATTCTTAGCTTTAAATGACGTTAGAAAAGAAATTGTTATCATGGTCTCGAATAATAAGGTAGCGAAACAAGCGCTAGATCAGCTTGATGAAAAATTTAAATTCTCTAAACCTAATCATGGAATAGCATTTACGACTTCTGTTGGTCATATTGTTGGAGCAAGTAGCTGTAAAAGTGGAGAAATTAAAGAAGAGGAAGGTGCAGACAATCCAATGTATCATGCGATTACAGTGATTGTAGAAAAGGGTAATGCCGAAGATGTGATTGATGCAGCGGTCGAAGCTGGTTCTAAAGGTGGTACAATCATGAATGCAAGAGGTTCTGGAATCCATGAAACAAGTAAACTATTTTCAATGGAAATAGAACCTGAAAAAGAGATTGTATTAATTTTAGCTGAGACAGCAAGCACAGATGCAATTGTAGAATCAATTAGGAAAAAAATAAAAATCGATGAACCAGGAAATGGTATCATTTTTATACAAGATGTTAAAAAGACGTACGGAATTTATAAATAAAATGAGGTGCTAGCACTGACGTGTTATAGAAGAGTCAGGGTTGGCACTTTTTTATTTTTAAAAAAGCAATTATAAGTTAGTTGTTTCACTATACAAAGTATATTGAATATGATTTAATGAATGTGTAGGTATCATAAAAGTTACTGGAGGCTGTTATGGTGAAAAACGCAAAACCTAATGAACCAATCGTTACACATATTTTTACAGCAGATCCTTCTGCACACGTTTTTGAAGGAAAACTTTATATTTATCCATCACACGACCTTGAACACGATGAACCGTCAAATGATAATGGGGACCAATATAAAATGGAAGATTACCACGTTTTATCCATGGAGGATATGGAAGGACCTATTGTAGACCATGGGGAAGTACTTCATATAAAGGATGTACCATGGGCAAGTAAGCAAATGTGGGCACCTGATGCAGCTTACAAAAACGGTAAGTACTATTTTTACTTTCCTGCACGTGATAAAGAAGGTATTTTCAGAATTGGAGTTGCAACAGGGAATAGCCCAGCTGGACCTTTTACACCAGAGGAAAATTATATACCAGGAAGCTTTAGTATCGACCCAGCTGTTTTTGTAGATGAAGATGATAGCGCTTTTATGTATTTCGGAGGGCTTTGGGGTGGTCAGCTTGAAAAATGGCAAACGGGCTCATTTAAATCTGAGGTTACAGAAGGACCAGCTCCTACTGAACCTGCATTAGGGCCAATCTTCGCGGAATTAAATGATGATATGCTTACTTTTAAAAGTGAACCGAAGGAAATTTCAATTGTTGACGAGAATGGAAACCCAATAGTAGCAGGTGACGAAGACCGTCGATATTTTGAAGGACCGTGGGTTCATAAATACAATGGACTTTATTATCTATCCTATTCAACTGGAACAACACATAAAATTGTATACGCTGTCAGTGAAAATCCACAGGGACCATTCGTGTTCAAGGGGACAATTCTTAAGCCAGTAATTGGTTGGACAACCCATCATTCAATTGTTCAATTTAAGAATAAGTGGTATCTCTTCTACCATGACTGCTCTTTATCAAATGGTATTAACCATAAGCGCAGCGTTAAATTTACAGAACTTAAATACAATGAAGATGGAACAATTCAAACGATTGATCCATATGGAGATAAATAATAATGTAGAGATTCGACAGGACAGCCTGTCGAATTTTTTTATAAAAAAAGCCCTGCTTTCTACTAAAAGCAGGGGAGAGACGTGGGCGAGTTTCCTTAACCTTTGATAAAGTTGTCTACAGCGAAGGCTGATAGACCCAACGAGGTTGAGTATTTTCCAAGTTTTGAAAAGTTGAGTTGCAAGTCGTTTTGGTGGAATGCGAGCGTGTGTTTTTCAATCGTATTCCGGATAGGTGTTTCGATCCATTCTTTCGCTAAGGCAAGTCGATTTCCGATGATGACTTGTTCTGGGTTAAAAGTATTAATGATATTATTAATTCCAAGTCCTAGATAGTGTCCAATCTCTTCAAAGAGATGCTTCGCTTTTTTGTCACCATTCTTCGCTAACTCAAGTAACCCTTCCAGTGATTCAATACTAGGATCAGACATTTCGAGTAATGCTTGCTCTGATGCATAAGCTTCCCAGCATCCACGACTTCCACAGTTACAACGCTTACCGTTCATATCAATAATCATATGTCCCATCTCACCGGAGAATCCATTTATTCCTTTATAAAGCTCTCTGTTAACAATGATTCCGACACCAATTCCTATACCGGCGCTAATATAAAGAATGTTTTTGTGGTTTTGCCCTATTCCAAAATTCTGTTCACCAACAGCCCCGGCGTTTGCTTCGTTTTCAATAATAACGGGAACACTGTAGAGTTTTTCGAGCTCTTCTTTTAATTGGATATTACTCCATCCAAGGTTCGGAGCTAGCAGGACGGATCCCTCATTATTAACAATTCCCGGTACACCAACTCCGATACCGACAATTCCGTACCTGCTCTTTGGCATTTCATCCATTAGCGACTGAATCATTTTTTGTAAAATATCCATGATTGACGCATAAGTAGTGTGGCTCAGTTTTTGACTTTTTTCAATTAAAATATTCCCTTTTAAATCGGTAAGGACAGATAGCACATAGTTTACACCAATATCGATTCCAATTGCATAACCGGCATCCTTATTGAAGTGAAGGATCACTGGACGGCGTCCTCCACTAGAGACACCTGGTCCTGATTCAAAAATTAAATCTTCCTCTAATAATTCAGTAACTAAAGTTGAAACTGTTGTTTTATTTAAGCCCGAAGTCTGAGCAATGTCCGCACGTGAAATTGGCTCGTTTTCCATAATTAGTTGAAGGACGAGTGCTTTATTATTTTTTTTAACAACCTGTTGATTCCATGTCATCGTTCTCACTAATTTAACTCCTTATTTGGTATTGTGTTTATTTTATCATAAAACTTAGTATGGTGAATATACGAATGTAAAACTCAGTATAGATAAGGAATTAGAGATAAATTATGTGCGCATAAACATAATAGTAAAATAATTTTTGAGATACTTAGTTTATTGTATAGACAAACTTTGTAAGCGGTGTTATACTCTGATTATGAAAGCTTGCTTAAAGATGTCGAGCTTTTGATAGCAATTTAAAAATTTCTAAATACCAGGAGGAATAACCCGATGGCTTATTTCGATTCAGTTAACAAAATTAAATATGAAGGCGCTAAATCAACAAATCCTTTTTCATTTAAATATTACAATCCAGAAGAAAAAATTAATGGCAAGACAATGGAGGAAATTCTGCGTTATTCTGTTGCATACTGGCATACATTTACTGCTGATGGAACAGACCCATTTGGTGTAGGGACTGCAGTACGCCCATGGGATCACCTTAAGGGCTTAGACTTAGCAAAAGCTCGTGTTGAAGCATCATTTGAGCTTTTTGAAAAATTAGATGTCCCTTTCTTTGCGTTTCATGATGTTGATGTTGCTCCAGAAGGAAGCACATTGAAGGAAACAAATGAAAATCTCGATGTCATTGTTGCAATGATTAAAGATTACATGAAGACAAGCAAAGTAAAATTACTTTGGAACACAGCTAATATGTTCACAAATCCACGCTATACACATGGTGCAGCGACTTCTCCAAATGCAGATGTATTTGCTTACTCTGCTGCGAAAGTAAAAAAAGGATTAGAAGTTGCTAAAGAACTTGGTGCAGAAAACTATGTTTTCTGGGGTGGCCGTGAAGGTTACGAAACACTATTAAACACAGATATGAAGCTTGAGATGGACAACTTAGCTCGTTTCTTCCACATGGCTGTTGACTATGCGAAGGAAATTGGATTAAATGTTCCATTCTTAATTGAGCCAAAACCAAAAGAGCCTACAAAGCACCAATATGATTTTGACGTAGCTACAGGTCTAGCATTCTTACAAAAATATGACCTAACAGATTACTTCAAGTTCAATATTGAAGCAAACCATGCAACACTTGCTGGTCATACTTTTGAGCATGAGTTAAGAACAGCTCGTATTAATGGTATGCTTGGTTCAGTTGATGCAAACCAAGGGGATACATTACTTGGCTGGGATACAGATGAATTCCCAACAGACCTATATACAAACACATTAGCTATGTATGAAATTCTGCAGAATGGTGGACTTGGCAATGGTGGTCTAAACTTTGATGCAAAAGTAAGAAGAGGTTCATTTGATACAGATGATCTTTTCCACGCACATATTGCGGGTATGGATGCTTTTGCGGTTGGCTTAAAGGTAGCTAATAAACTAATCGAAGATAAAGTGCTTGATAACTTTGTAGAAGAGCGCTATAGCAGTTATACGAAAGGCATCGGATTAGATATCGTAGAAGGAAAAACCAACTTCCGTGAGCTAGAAGCATATGCACTTGGACTAACTGAAATTAAAAATACATCAGGTAGAACAGAACGCTTAAAAGCGTTAATCAACCAATACCTACTAGAAACTTTAAATGCTTAATGAATAGAAAACAAGAATGTGCTGGATGTATGCTACTCCAGCACATTTTTGTAGAAAAGGATGATACGGATGAAATATGTAATCGGTGTGGACCTCGGAACAAGCGCTGTAAAAATTTTGCTTGTAAATCAAAACGGAGAAGTAGCAGGTGAGGTATCGAAATCATATCCACTTATTATTGAGAAATCAGGTTATAGTGAACAAAATCCGGAAGAATGGGTTGAAAAGACAACTGCAGGTCTAAAAGAACTTGTTGCTCAATTCGATGGGGACGTAAATGATATTGAAGGAATTAGTTTCTCTGGACAAATGCATGGACTCGTTTTACTAGACAATGAAAATCAAGTATTGAGAAACGCAATTTTATGGAATGATACAAGAACGACAAAGCAATGTGAGAATATCTATGAGACTTTTGGTAGGGAACAACTATTGGAAGTAACAAAGAACCCCGCATTAGAAGGTTTTACATTGCCGAAGATTCTTTGGGTAAAAGAAAATGAGCCGCAAATATTCGAACGCTCCAATCTGTTCATGCTTCCGAAGGATTATTTACGATATCGTATTACAGGTGCCATTCATATGGAGTACTCAGACGCGGCGGGGACATTGATGTTAGATGTGGCAAAACGTGAATGGAGCAAGGAAGTATTAGAGGCATTTGGACTTGTGCCAGAATTTTGTCCACCTTTAGTGGAGTCACACGACTTTGTTGGTACGGTAATCCCTGAATTTGCTGAGACAACAGGACTATCTAAGGCTACTAAGGTGTTTGCTGGAGGAGCGGATAACGCTTGTGGCGCGATTGGTTCAGGAATCTTGTCGGAAGGTAAGACTCTCTGCAGCATAGGCACTTCAGGTGTAGTGTTGTCTTATGAAGAACGAAATGACCTTGATTTTGAAGGTAAGGTTCACTATTTTAACCATGGTGAAGAAAATACGTATTATACGATGGGTGTCACACTTGCGGCAGGATATAGCCTGAGTTGGGTTAAGGATACGTTTGCAAAAGAAGAGACTTTCGATCAATTCTTAGAGGGTATCGAGGAAGTGCCTTCAGGTAGCAACGGATTATTATTTACACCTTATATTGTAGGTGAACGAACCCCGCATGCTGATTCGAATATCCGAGGCAGCTTTATTGGTATTGATGCAGCCCATGAACGAAAGCATTTTGCCCGTGCGGTCCTTGAAGGAATTACATTTTCTTTGAACGAGTCGATTGAGATTTTCAGAAATAGTGGCAAAACGATAGATACAATTATATCAATTGGCGGCGGTGCAAAAAACGAAGCTTGGCTACAAATGCAGGCCGATATTTTTAACGCGAAAATAGAGAAATTAACATCTGAACAAGGCCCTGGAATGGGAGCAGCTATGCTTGCTGCATATGGCAGTGGATGGTTTGAATCATTAAAAGAATGTGCGGATACGTTCCTGCAAACTTCGAAAACATATGAACCAATTCCAGAAAATGTGGAAGCGTACCAAAAAATATTTGCCATCTACCAACAAGTTTATACCCAAACAAAAGCTCTCAATGAACAACTAAGAGCCTTTAGAAAATAATGGGACACGGGGACAGGTCCCCTGTCCCACTTTCCATTTAAATGAAACATATTGATGGCCCGTATTATTCTTCGGTCACTTACATAAGTTCGGAGTAGAAGTAGAAAAGCGTTTTAAATGTGAGTTCTGATACGAATGGGCATTATCAAATATTAGTCAATAAGAAGATTAATGGATAAGCTGCAATGAAAGGGGATATAAAAATGAATTACCGTGAATTAGGCAACACTGGAATAAAAATTAGTGAAGTGAGCTTTGGTACTTGGGCAATCGGCGGTGCTTGGGGGAAAACGAATGATACTGAAGCTCTAAGGTCTTTGGAATTTGCAATGGATCAAGGTGTAAACTTTTTTGATACAGCCGATGTTTATGGTGACGGACATAGTGAAGAGTTGTTGGCTAAGGCAACAAAAGGCAAGGAAGATAAGATTCATATTGCCACTAAATTCTGCCGGCAAGGTGACATCTTTGATCCCAAAAATTACAGTTATGAACAAGTAAGCAAATATTGTGAAGACAGCCTTCGTCGTTTAAATCGAGATGCGATTGATTTATATCAAATTCATTGCCCTGCTACAGAGATTTTACGAGATGGAAGTGTTTTTGAAGTACTCGACCGTTTGCAACTCGAAGGGAAAGTTCGTCATTATGGGGTAAGTGTAGAAACAGTTGAGGAAGGTCTTATTTGTTTGGAGAATCCAAATGTAAAGAGCTTGCAAATTATTTTTAATATGTTCCGCCAAAAGCCGTTGGATGAGTTAATTCCTGAGGCCTACAATAAAGGAGTCGGACTACTTGTGAGATTGCCACTTGCTAGCGGACTGCTTACTGGTAAATTCACCTCTGATCATGTCTTTGAAGAGGATGACCACCGACGTTTTAATGAAAATGGGGAAGCATTTAATGTTGGGGAAACATTTGCCGGACTTGGTTTTAAAAAGGGTGTTGAACTTGCGGACCAGTTAAAGTGGATCGCAAATGGACGTAACTCGATGGCAAGTGCAGCTCTACGTTGGATATTAGATCAAAAAGAAATAACATGTATAATTCCTGGTTTTAAAAATGTAAAACAAGTTCAAAATAACCTAGCAGCGTTTGAAGAAAAATCATTTACAAATGAAGAAGCAGAACAAATTCAGCGTTTCTATCATGAAAATGTAAAAGATTTTATCAGAGGAGCATATTAAAGGACGAGCTGGTCTCGTTCTTTTTTATTGACATATGATTCGAGTATTTATTTGGAATCTTGAGAGATTTGTTATTCTATGAGGAGCATTACAATCATCAGTTAAAGTGGTTCGGAAGCTTGTTAGCAATTCGATTTGTTACTTGTTGTTGAGTGCTCTTAAAGGATTTTAAGAGTAGAGTGTGATAAAATTTCATTTCAAAATAATTTTGTTTTAGTCGACGTCGGAGGGATTTGATGAGTAAAACAGCAAACCGAGCCTATGCGGCTACATTGTGGATTTCAAAATTCGCGTATCTAAATCTACTTTGGATTGGATTCTCGCTAGTGGGACTAGTTGTTTTGGGATTCTTTCCAGCAACCGTGGCAATGTTTGCGGTTGTTCGCAAATGGTTAATGGGAGATACTGATATACCAGTATTTGGTACATTTTGGAGTACCTATAAAGCTGAGTTTATAAAAAGTAACGGTCTAGGGTTGATCATTGTAGTGGTTGGAGTCTTGATAATACTTGACTTGTTTTTTATAAGGAATTTAGGTGGTAGTTTTGTTCGCGCAATTCAAATCCCAATTTATTTGTTTGTTTTTGCCGCAGTAATGACGTTGTTGTACATATTTCCAGTGTTTGTCCACTATGAACTTAAGATTGTCCAAATGATTAAAAACTCATTTTTGTTAATGCTCATTAATCCACTTGAAAATGTTGTCATGGTTATTAGTTTGGCAATGGTATTTTTTGTCATAAAATATATCCCTGGATTGGGCTTTTTCTTCGGAGGGAGCCTATCTGCAGCAATCATCATGGCCGCAGGCTACCGTGCTTTTCAAAAGATGGAACGGAAGAAGGAAAGGTTAGGTTAAGTAAAGAAGTTATATTGCGGGTCAGAAAGCCATTACTGAATCCCAGAGGTTCTAATTTCTCTTCAAGAGTTGATGAAGGGGAAAAGGAGTTTTGGACTGATGCTGAATCCTCTTCATAGAGTCAATGAAGGGGAAAAATAGCGTCGGACTTAAGCTGAATCCTCTTCATAGCGCCGATGAAGGGGAAATGGAGCATCGAACAGGATCCGAATCCTCTTCATAGCGCCGATGAAGGGGAAAAGGAGCGTCGAACGGAAGCCGAATCCTTTTCATAGTGCCGATGAAGGGGAAAAGGAGGGGCTAACAGAAGCTGAATCCTCTTCATAGTGCCGATGAAGGGGAAAAGTAGCGTTGAACAAAAGCTGAATCCTCTTCATAGCGCCGATGAAGGGGAAAAGGAGCATCGAACAGGATCCGAATCCTCTTCATAGCGCCGATGAAGAGGAAAAGGAGCATCGAACGGAAGCCGAATCCTCTTCATAGAGTCAATGAAGGGGAAAAGGAGCGTCGAACAGGATCCGAATCCTTTTCATAGTGTCGATGAAGGGGAAAAATAGCGTCGGACTTAAGCTGAATCCTCTTCATAGCGCCGATGAAGGGGAAAAGTATCTTTGGACTTAAGCCGAATCCTCTTCATAGAGTCAATGAAGGGAAAAAGGAGCGTCGAACGGAAGCCGAATCCTCTTCATGGTGTCGATGAAGGGGAAAAGGAGCATCGAACGGAAGCCGAATCCTCTTCATAGAGTCAATGAAGGGGAAAAGGAGCNGTCGAACAGGATCCGAATCCTTTTCATAGTGTCGATGAAGGGGAAAAATAGCGTCGGACTTAAGCTGAATCCTCTTCATAAAGTCAATGAAGGGGAAAAGAATCGTCGGACTTAAGCGGAATACTCTTCATAGAGTCAATGTAGGGGAAAAGGAGCGTCGAACGGGAGCCGAATCCTCTTCATAATGTCGATGAAGGGGAAAAGGAACAAGAAGCCGAATCCCTTTCAAGGCGTCTATGAAGGACCGAATGAGAGTAGATTGATCGAGTAAAGTTCTTCATAAGGGTTATGAAGTCTCCAACAAATGAAATTATCTAAGCTAAAGTCCTTCATCGGGTTTATGAAGGACCGAATGAGAGTAGATTGATCGAGTAAAGTCCTTCATCAGGGCTATGAAGTCCCCAACAAATGAAATTATCTAAGCTAAAGTCCTTCATCGGGTTTATGAAGGACCGAATGAGAGTAGATTGATCGAGTAAAGTCCTTCATCAGGGCTATGAAGTCCCCAACAAATGAAATTATCTAAGCTAAAGTCCTTCATCGGGTTTATGAAGGACCGAATGAGAGTAGATTGATCGAGTAAAGTTCTTCATAAGGGTTATGAAGTCCCCAACAAATGAAATTATTAAGCTAAAGCCCTTCATCGAGGTAATGAAGTCTGAATGAAAGTAGATTGATCGAGTAAAGTTCTTCATAAGGGTTATGAAGTCCCGAACTAATGAAATTATCTAAACTAAAGTCCTTCATCTCAAGTTTATGAAGGTCAACCTGTAAGTAGATTGATAGAGCAAAGTTCTTCATATGGATCATGAAGTCCAAAACGAGTAGACTACCTAAGAAAGAGTCCTTAGTAAAGAACACCCAACTACTTAAGATTGCTCAATAGAGTTGAATCCTTCGCCGGCCCCAACCCCTACCATATCAACTCCAAACTCCAAATTCTAAATCCCTCAATTTCTCTCAATTACAAAAATACAGATAGGAGGATTCAAGTAGAACCTTTCCTATCTGTCTTTTATTGTTTGACTCCAAGCCTATTTGCTATTCATATTTCTGGCTGCAGATTGTGGCATGTTTGTTACGATGGCCCCAATCCCAAGCGTCGGTTCTTACTTCTAACCTTATCCTTTGACAGAACCAGCTGCCATTCCTTCAACGATCTTATCACTTAAGAATAAGAAGGCGAGTAGAATTGGCACGATACTGATAACAAGTGTTGCACCGATTGCGCCCCAGTCTGTTAAATATTGACCGACGAAGTTATTGATTCCGACGGTTAGTGTCTTCCACTTATCAGAACTGATGAATGTATTTACAAACACAAATTCGTTCCAGTTGTAAATCATGTTGATTATGGCGGTTGTTGATAATACAGGAACCGTCATTGGCAGCGTAATTTGGAAAAAGATTCGATGTACTGAGCATCCGTCCATGACCGCAGCTTCTTCGATTTCGCGAGGAAATGTCTTATAAAACCCAAGTAAAATCATGATAGTTAATGGCAAGTTAAATGCCGTATAGGATAATACGATTGATAATGGATTATCAATTAAATTCGCACTGTTGTACATTTTAAACAGCGGAATTAGAGTAGAATGTAACGGAATCATGTAGGCGACTAAGAATAATCCAAGAACAGGGCCGCTTAGTTTCCAGCTCATTCGTGTTACTGCGAATGTTACAAAACTAGCAAGAATAATCGTTAGGACAACTGATAATACAGTGATCCAAACACTATTAAAGAAGTAGACACCGATATTTCCGGAAGTCCAAGCTTTCGTATAGTTTTCCCATTGCGGGCTTTGTGGTAAAGAGAAGGGAGACATACCGAAAACTTCTTTATTGGTTTTTAGGGAAAAGAACACCAACCAAACCAATGGATAGATTTGAATAATCGCAAAAGTACCTAGTAAGAGATATAGAAATCCAAATCCAATTTTGTTCAAGAAGGATTTCCTTGGCTTTTCTGTGGAAAGGTTTGGTGTAACTTGTTGTGTACGAACCTCACTCATTTTGAATCACTCCCCCTTAAAATTGAACATCGTCTTTAGATTTCGTTAATTGTGATGTTAACCATGTCATGACAAGACAGATGACTAATAGGCCAAAACCAATGGCACTACCGTAACCGAAGTTGTTTAATTTGAAAGCTTCTTTGTACATATATGAGGCCATCACTTCACTTGCACCGTTTGGACCTCCTCCGGTCATTACATAGATTAAATCGAAGTATTTCAAAGAACCCACAACTGCTAGCATGATTGTTACCTTGAAAACTCCAGAGATGAGTGGAAGTTTGATTTTATAGGCAATTTGAAATGGGCTAGCCCCATCGATTTTTGCTGCTTCGATGACTTCGTCAGGAACGTTTTTCAAAGCTGCATAATAGATCAAAATGTAAAATCCTGCGTACTGCCAAATAATTGGGATGAAGATTGCATACAGTGCAATCTTTGGGTCTGCTAACCAGATAGGTGTGTTTTCGACTCCAAAGAACTCAAGCAATTTGTTTGCCATACCGTTTGTTGGGTCAAAAATTTTCATCCATAGTTGGGCAATCGCAACAGAAGATAATAGCATTGGTATTAAATAAATTTTTCGCAAAAGGTCAGAACCTTTGATTTTGCTAGCTAAAACAAGTGAAATAGCTAAATATAAAAGTAAGCTAGCTGTTGAAAAGATGGCTAGTAAAAATGAGTGCCAGGTACTTGACCAGAATAATTTATCCTGAATTAAAGTAATGTAGTTATCTAATCCGATAAATGTCATTTCACCTATTCCGTCCCAATCCATGAGACCGTAGTAACCTGATAAAGCAATTGGAATATAAATAAGGACTAGAATGAGAAGTAAAGCAGGGAGTGTATAAAGGGCGATAACGAACTTATTCGACATCACAGTTTTCATAATGGTTTTGCCCCTTCCTTTCTATGAAGAAGAGGGCATATTACAAGCAATATGCCCTCTCTTTTTAAGCCACAATTATTTTTCGGCAGCAAGAGCTTCCTCTTGTGTTTTTGTAAATTCTTCTGGAGTTGTTTGTCCGCCAAATAATGCCTGAATTTGATTTAAGTGTACATCAGCCACGCCAGCAGACATTTGAACATCTGCATAAAGTGTTAAGTTTGAAGCATTTCCTAAATCGTTAAGAATGTCAATGTACATTGGGTGAAGGTCGCCAGCAGATGTATCAACAACTGTTGCAGGGATTACACCAGCATCAACAACTGAACGCTTGCCCCACTCATCCACAAGGTAAGAAACAAATTCTTTTGCTTCATCTTTTACTTTTGATTGTTCAGAAACGAATAAACCAACACCAGGACCACCTACGTAGCTATCGATGTCACCTTTGCCACCTTCATAGGTCGGGAATTTAAAGTACCCAATTTTATCTTTGAATTCTTGATCGACATCAGGTGATGTTGTATAGTTTGGTAATTCCCAAGTTGCCATTAAGTACATAGCTGCTTGTTCATTCATGAAGTATCCTTTTGCTTCATCATTTGAAAGACCATTAAATCCTTTAACAAATGCATCCATATTTACAAGGTTTTCGATTTCCTCAGCAGCTTTTACAAGTGCTGGATCTTCAAAGCTACCTGTACGATTGATTGCATTATTTAAGCTTTCAGGACCTCCGATTCTATCTGCAAGGTACATGTACCACATAGAGCCAGTCCAACGGTCTTTGTTACCTAAAGTGATTGGGGTAACGCCGTTATCAACAAGTGTCTCAACAACATTTAAGAACTCGTCATATGTTTTTGGAGCTTCTAAATTATAATTTTCAAAGATTTCCTTATTGTAGTAAACTGGAGTAATGTTTAATTCTAAAGGTAAAGCATATGGTTTTTCTTCAACTGAGAAGGCATCCAATGTGCCAGCTACGAACTTATCTTTTTCAACAATATCATCTAGTGGAGCGAACATGTTACCATCAACAAAAGGCTTCATGTAACCAGCTGCCCAAGTAATACCTACGTCAGGAAGTTCGTTTGAAGCTGACAATACTTTTATTTTTTCTTTGTATTGCTCGTTACCTAAAATTTCAGTTTGAATGTCTACATCTGGGTTCTCTTCTTCATAAGCCTTGATAATATCATCTACTATTGTAAACTGCGCATTGGAGCTACCTTCTGGCCATAAGTGCATCATTTTTACAACGGTTTTATCACTGCTAGATCCACCGGAATCTTTAGCAGTTTCATCTGATGAAGAACATCCTCCTAAGATTAATCCACCAGCTAATGCCATCGACATCACAGTAGCAAACGCTTTCTTTTTCATTGATCAAAAACCCCCTTAATTTGTCTTACCCTCTTTGCCTTACACTTAAAGTCTACCATCATGGGAATTTTCAAAAAAGGGAACGATGATTGGGAAAAATACTACTATTTTTAGAAAGCCCTTTCATTTCTTGTTTTTCGATATGTGGTAGGCGTCATACCTTCATACTCTTTAAAAATCTTAATAAAATACTTAGCTGTTTTATAGCCAACTTCTTCAGCAATTTCATTGATGGTATGATTGGTTGAAAGGAGAAATTCCTTTGCACGTTGAATTCTGCGTCGTGTTACATACTCACTAAAATTTAATTTCACTTCCTCTTTAAATAACACGCTAAAGTAACTAGGGTTTAAATGCACATGAGCTGCAACGTCTTTTTGGCTAATATCATCCTTGATGTGACGATCAATGTAAGTAATCGCCTCACGAATTGTATCTGTTGTTGTATCAATTTTCGTTGAGGCATCGATGATTTTTTTATCGACAACTTTCTCAATCATTCCTACTCTGAACTGATTTTCCAAAATCTGAATCGCTTCTTCAACTGCCTCAATTAATTTAGTTTTGCTAATTGGCTTTAAAAGATAGTTCACGACTCCAAGACGAAGCGCCTCTTGGGCATACTCAAACTCTGAGTAAGCGGATATAACAATTACGACTGGAGACATTCCTTTTTCTTTTATTGTTTTTAATAGCTGAAGTCCTGTCATTTCAGGCATACGTATATCGGAAAGTAATATATGAATCTTTTGATTTTCTGCTATTTGTAACACTTCCTCACCGCTTTGCGCAGTGAGGATATGAAATTCACCATTATTCCAATTTTCCAACGTCCTTTGCAAGCCCTGCCTAGTTCTTGGTTCATCATCAACAATCACGATATTTTTGAAAAACATTTTAATTCCCCCCATTTATTGGAATTTCAAATGAAATTCGTGTTCCTTTATCTGGCTCACTTTCAATTAAAAGTTCGGGATGCAAATTCTCGTTGTAATAGAGTTTTAATCGTTTATATACATTTGAAATGGCAATGCCTTTTCCTCTTGTAGAAGCCACACTGCCAGTTTTCATTGATTCAGATATTTGATTGATTCGATCTTGGTCCATTCCTGGACCATCATCCTGAACGGAAATTCGAATTCTATCAGTTTTAACTGATTCAATGGACACAGTTACAAGACTATTACCAACCTTGTTCCCAGCTCCGTGTAAGATTGCATTTTCAACAAGTGGTTGAATGATGAGTTTTGGTATTCGAATATGTTCAAATTGCTGTGGAACAGAGACCTTCCATTTCAATCGATCACCAAAACGCATTTTCATAATTTCCATGTAGTCACTTATATGTTTAATTTCTTCCTTTAAAAATACCCAATCATCATCTGTTTCTTTGGTAATGGTGTATCGAAATAAGTCAGACATTGCAATGACGACTTCGGATAACTCATCTTCATTTTTTTCTTCAAGTGACCAATGAAGCGCATCCAAGGTATTGAAGAGAAAATGCGGATTGATTTGCGCTTGTAGAGCTTTTAATTCGCTTCTACTTCGTAAAATTTCCTTTTGATAGACCATTCGGATTAGGTGATTTGTTTCCTTTACTAATTGATTGTAGGTACTGTTTAGCTCATTGATCTCATTTACAGATGAAACATCTGGATTCAAGGTTAGAGCACCTTGGCCAGCACGCTGCATTGTTTTTGTTAAGTGGACAATTGGTCTTGTAATGACAGTTGAAAGAAATAAGGAAAAAATCATAAAAATGATTGCACCCGCTACACCAGATAAAATGATGCCTGTCCGAATTCCAGCTAGCCCTTTTGTAAGTTCACTAATGGGCGTTAAAATAAGGACGGTCCAGCCTGTAAGTTTGGAAGTTTCCTTTGTTACAATATAGTCGCCTTCGTCGAGTTGAACTGTACCCTTAGGACTTGAAAGAATTTCTGAGAGATCACCATTGTAATTTTGAACAATTGGCTGATCGTTTTCGTCCAAAAGAATGGAGTATTGGTTGTTTGATACTGGAAATTGAAAATGGTCACGGTTTATGCTTATTAAAAGGTAACCGCCATGTACAAATCTGCGCTCGATTAAACTAATCCTACGTATGGCTAGGAAATTGTTTTTATCTTGCGGGTCATCTCCTATCCAAACCATTCCACCTTTTGCAAGCCTAGCTTTTTCAATCCATTTTTTCTCTATCCGATTTTTTAATACGTCCTCATCAAGGGGAATAACACGTTGTTGTTCCCCAGAAAAGATTTGAAATGAAAAGATCCCATCTGTATTCCCCATAATACGGTTCACATGTCCCATTAATTGTTGACGTTCCTGGAAGGAGATTTCTTTTCCATCAAACATTTTTGTTAGGGCTTTTTGAACGCCCTCGTCCGTAATGACGAGCTTTGACGACATATTAATTTGTTCGTATAAAGATTCCATTCTACCGTTTGCCTCAATCGCAACCTGGCGGATTTGTTTTTCTGCATTGCTTTTTAAAAGGGTAGAGACCTGTCTTAATGTTAATAGACCTACGATCAAAAGAACGATAATCATGACAAATAAGAAGATAAATAAGATCTGATTTCGTAATGTGTTCCATTTTTTAAAATTTTTGATCATGGGCTTTCGCCTTTCTATTTTGTCATTAGTTTTATAATCTTGTATATTTGTAATCGCTATCATTGAAAGGGATGTAAAAGTCATAAAACACAGGAACTAAGAACTAGTGCCATTTTATCATTTGTTATGGAAATTGAAAATGCTTGTTTATCGGTTAGACTAAGTTATGGTTGATCCTTGCTAGGTACTATATAGTTGAATTTAAATAAATATATGAAACAATAAAATTTTTTTTATAATCTATAAAAAATCATTGACTAAATTATCTAAAATGTTTAACATTACTACTAAAGTTAAATAATGCAATTCTTCTTATCAAGAGAGGTGGAGGGACTGACCCTACGAAGCCTCGGCAACCAGCATTTGAATGCCCGGTGCCAAGTTCAGAGGAGTATTTTTTATTCCGGAGATGAGAAGGTGGACGAATGCAAATATTTTTATTGTAATTTCTTGCGCCCCTTCTGGTCTTTTCAGAAGGGGTTTTATTTTAGAGTGGATGAAGTAGCACTTTTCAACATTTAGTCGAAATAGAAGAAATCTTGGCAATAGATATATTTTTCCAAAAACATATTGACTGAAAAAATAAAGTATTCTATAATACTTTATATTAATGAAGGACTAAAGCGTTAATACGTCATTTGAATAAAATTCTTATCCAGAGAGACTGAGGGAACAGGCCCGATGAAGTCCAGCAACCTTCAAGTGAAAGCTTGAAAAGGTGCTAATTCCTGCAGATGTGTGTACATCTGAAAGATAAGTTGAGGCCCCCTCTTCTTATTTTGAGGGGGCTTTTTATTTACATAAAGTAAGAACTTATCTAGCAAACTTGCAGAAAATTGAACTTGGAGGTTTAAACAATGACAAAACAATATGAAACGTATGATGATGAAACGATACTTTTACATGGTGGTCAATCCCCAGATCCTACAACTGGTTCACGCGCAGTACCCATTTATCAAACGAGTTCTTTCGTCTTTCATAATACAGATCATGCTCAAAGCCTATTTAGTCTTGATGAGTCAGGTAATATTTATTCTCGAATCGGTAATCCAACTGTTGATGTGCTTGAGAAACGAATCGCGTTGCTGGAGGATGGTGTCGCAGCTGTAGCAACATCTTCAGGAATGGCTGCAATTGCTCTCTCCATTATGAACGTTGCACAAGCAGGAGACGAAATCGTAGCAGCTTCCAATTTATATGGTGGAACTTACAATCTTTTTGCTGTTACACTTCCGAAATATGGAATAAAAACTCATTTCGTTGATCCAACAGATCCTGAGAATTTTAGAAAAGCTATAACACCGAAAACAAAGGCCGTATTTGCTGAAACGATTGGAAACCCAAGCTTGCATGTATTAGATATTGAAGCTGTATCAGCGATTGCGCATGAAAATGGGGTACCGCTCATTATTGATAATACATTTGCTTCTCCATATGTTTGTAAACCAATCCAATATGGTGCTGATATAGTGGTTCACTCCGCAACAAAGTGGATAGGTGGACATGGAACGACAATTGGTGGGTTAGTCGTTGATGGAGGACGCTTTAATTGGAACAGTGAAAAGTTCCCAGGATTTACGGAGCCAGATCAAAGTTATAACGGAATTAAGTATGCAAATGAATTTGGAACTTTAGCGTTTAGTACCAAACTTAGAGTTCAGCTGTTAAGAGATTTTGGTTCTTCATTAAGCCCACATAGTGCGTTCCTATTGATACAGGGGCTGGAAACACTACACTTAAGAATTGAAAAGCATAATGAAAATGCACTGAAAGTCGCAAAATTCTTAAATGACCATCCTGCGGTTAACTGGGTTTCATACCCTGGTCTTGAAGAGCATCCAGCACATGAACTAGCTACTAAATATTTGCGTTCGGGATATGGTTCTATCGTAAACTTTGGCATTAAGGGCGGTAGAGAAACCGGTAAGAAAGTAATTAATAATATAGCACTATGGTCACATGTAGCAAATGTTGGAGATGCCAAGTCACTTATTATTCACCCGGCATCAACAACTCATCAGCAGTTAAGTGCGGAAGAGTTAGTAAAAACAGGAGTAAGTGAAGAATTAATCCGTTTATCGGTTGGTATTGAATCATACCGTGATTTAGTTAATGACTTGGACCAGGCTTTTTATGAAGCGACAGGCATTTCATCAAAAGGGGAGCAAAAAGGAGAAACAGCGGTTAACGATGAGGGAGTAATACGTTGGGCGCTGCAATCAACATTTATTCGTGAAGAAGTCGAAGGGAAAGAAGTTCAGCGTGCAAAAACAATTGCCGTTGTTGGTCTAAGTGGTAACCCAGCTCGACCAAGCTATAGACTTGCACGGAAAATGCAACGTCTAGGTTATAAAATTATCCCGGTTAATCCAAGGGAAACAGAGGTACTCGGTGAACAGGCATATCCAGATTTAACATCTATTCCGGTAAAGGTAGATATCGTTCAAGTTTTCCGTAGTCCTGAGGCAGCAATTGGAGTTGCAGCAGAAGCAGCAAAGATTCAACCAAAAGTATTCTGGTTACAAGAAGGCGTTATTTCCCCAAGGGCCGTGGAAGTTGCGAAAGAAGCAGGACTTGAGGTTGTACAAAACAGATGTACCTATAAGGAGGCACAACGTCTAAGAGGTGCAATTGTTACGTATGCTTGTGAAATTTAAATGTGAAGAAATCCCCTACCTCTATAGGTAGGGGATGATTGTAAATAGAATCTATTAAAATATGAACTAAGGGATGGGTGAGTGCTTAGAATAATGCTTCTCTTAGTATGAGGGAGGAATAGATAATGACAACACAACACAGCTTACTAGAATCCAAGGTTCTTTGGGAGCCGAGTGAAACTTGGGTCTCACAGTCGAATTTGGTGAAGTTTTCACAAGAGGTCGGTTTTCCACTCCTACCCTATGAACGTTTTCATCGCTGGTCGGTCGCTCAACCTGAATCCTTCTGGTCAGCGGTATGGGACTTTGCAAAAGTTATTGGAGATAAAGGAGAAAGAGTCGTAGTTCCTCCAAGCGATGGTGGAATGCTAGGTACACAATGGTTTCCTGATTCTAGATTGAATTTTGCAGAAAATATTTTACGTGGTGACGATCTGCAAACCGCAGTTATTGAATCAGATGAAAACGGCGTCTCTCAAACAATCACAATGGGAGAATTGCGTAATAGGGTGGCACGGGCCCAGTCTGGGTTAAAGAGTTTGGGAGTAAGTGCTGGTGATCGTGTCGCTGGAGTTGTAACAAATAGAATTGAAGCATTCGTAGCCTTATTGGCAACCACTTCATTAGGTGCTGTTTGGACATCATGCTCTCCAGACTTTGGTCCAAAGGGGATTATCGATCGGATTGGGCAAGTTCATCCAAAAGTATTAATTGCAACTTTGGATTATCAATATAACGGAAAGTTTTATGATATTCGAGATAACATCTCCGCAGTAAGTGAGGTACTGAACGATGTTTCTGCTATTGTGACTTTATCTGAGAGTGCAGATATATCGATTAATCAAGAAACAAAAGTGATGAGCTGGCAAGAGCTATGTCAAAATGAATCATCCCATCTGGAATTTACACGAGTTCCATTCAATCATCCGCTTTACATCCTTTATACTTCGGGGACTACTGGGCTGCCAAAGGCCATTGTTCATTCAGTCGGAGGTACATTAATTCAACACTTAAAGGAACATCAATTACATTGTGATTTAAAAGCTGGAGATGTCTTGTTTTGGTACACCAATACGGCATGGATGATGTATCCTTGGCTACTTTCTGGGTTAGCAAGCGGTGCTGCCATTCTTCTTTATGACGGGTCACCAATACCTAAGGAGAATATAGGGATCCTTTGGGAGATTGCAGAAGAGATTGGGCTTACGCATTTCGGAACGAGTCCTAAGTATTTAGACACCTTGGCGAAGTCAGGTTATCAGGTTGGTCAGAAACACAACCTGTCATCTTTACGCAGTGTACTTTCGTGTGGAGCACCTTTATCGGCTGAACAATATGATTGGATTTATAGCGATATTAAACAGGATATCATGTTGGCTTCGATTTCAGGTGGTACCGAAATCATTGGATGCTTTGTGATGGGTTCTCCTGTACATCCAGTAAGACGCGGGGAAATTACCTGTAAAGCACTGGGTATGGCAGTAGATGTCCTCGATGAAAGAGGTGTTTCTGTCATCAATGAAAAAGGGGAGTTAGTGTGTACAAAGGCTTTTCCTAGTATGCCAATCACATTCTGGGGAGAGGAAGGAGATGAGCGCTATTTCTCCGCATATTTTGCTGAACGTCCTGGTATATGGTCACATGGTGACTTCGCTGAACAAACCATAGAGCAAACGTTAGTTATTTATGGAAGAGCGGATACGACGCTTAATCCTGGGGGTGTCCGGATTGGAACTGCTGAAATTTACCGAGTGGTGGAGCAGCTTCCTCAGGTACAGGACTCAATCGTCTTTGGCTACCCTGTTGATAATGATGAGGAGATTGCTCTGTGTGTCGTCACCGAGGATGGATCATTGGATAATACATTAGCGATTCAGATTCGTAAGGAAATTAGGGAAAAAGCTTCACCGCGGCATGTGCCAAGGCGTATATACAGTGTCAAAGAGATTCCTTATACAATTAACGGCAAGAAGGTAGAAGGGGCAGTACGCTCAACTGTTCTTGGACAGCCAATAAAGAACAGGGGTTCACTTGCCAACCCAGCATGCCTAGAAGAATACAGCAGCTTGTCTGAAAGGAGTTTCGTATAATGGTTAAACGCCAAGTTCCGAAAGGTGCAATTATAGGGGTTGGAGAACTTACTCCAGTCCGTTATAGCGAGGGTGTGACAACTCTTGGATTAATTGCCGAGTCTGTAAGGCTTGCCATTCAAGATGCCGGAATTGAAAAAGACGAGGTAGATGGTTTATTAATTGGCCCACAAGTAGGCGAGACCCCGCAGCATGTACCAGCTACTGTTGCTGAATACCTTGGTCTTGAGCCGACAATGTCAAATGTAGTTGATCTTGGAGGTGCTACCGGTGCCGGAATGATATGGAGGGCGGTAGCTGCAATAGAAGCGGGAATGTGTGAAACAGTTGTATGTGTGCTTGCAAATATCAACGAAAAGGGAAAAGCCTTACGTTCACCAAATCGTAATCCAATTCGTGAATTTGACGTTCCATTTGGTGCTTCTGGCGCAAACACTTCTTATGCGCTGTTAAAACAACGGCACATGGCCGAGTATGGATCAACACAGGAAGATTTTGCACTCATCGCTCATTGGGCACGAAAAAATGCGCAGCTCAACCCAAAAGCCATTACATACGGAAAACCAGCCTCAGTTGAGGACGTGCTGAATTCTCCGTTAATTGTGGATCCCTTACATTTATTTGAAATTGTTATGCCGGTAGCAGGTGGCGCAGCGGTCGTTATTACCTCCGTTAAAAATGCCTCTAAGGGAGGGCATCCTCCAGTTTATTTACTAGGGGCAGGTGAGAAAATCACTCATAGAGCCGTCAGCCAAGCCCCTTCTTTGGAAAATGCTCCATTAAGTTATGCAATCCCAAGGGCATTGGAACAAGCAGGTTTATCAGTAAAAGACATGGATTTACTTTCTATCTATGATTGCTATACGAGTGTAGTTGCACAAACATTAGAAAATGCTGGTCTATGTGCACCTGGAAGATTTGGTTCCTGGATGAAGGAGCATTCATTTGGTCATGATGGGGATTGGCCACTTAACACGCACGGGGGACAATTAGGATTTGGTCAGGCAGATCTTGCGGGTGGAATGTCACATATTATTGAAGCTGTTCATCAATTGCGACATGAAGCAGATCTTCGACAAATACCAAATGCCCGTCATGCACTCATAACTGGGAATGGAGCTACACTGAGTGAAGCTGCTGCTCTGGTCTTGGGGGTGGAATCATGATAGAGAAATTTGAAGATTTAACAGTCCCTGGCCCAACTATAACACCTATCACTAAGCCGTTCTGGGATGCAGTGGCTCGTAAGGAATTTATTTTGCAGAAATGCTGTGATTGTGGTAAATGGGTATTTTATCCACGTTCTCATTGCCCGCATTGTTGGAGTAACCAGTTGGAATGGAAACCAGCTTCAGGAGAAGGAACATTAAAGACATGGAGCATTGTACATAGACCTGGCCATCCAGGGTGGGCAGCATTTACACCTTATGTATTAGGGGTTGTTGAATTAGAAGAAGGTCCATCGATGCTGACACATCTATTAGTTGATTCTGATCAAGAATTAAAAATTGGGCTGCCGCTGAAAGTCAAATATATAAAATGCAATGATGTGTGGTTACCATTTTTCGAAAGTAAGGAATGAAAAATAGCATTAAGACATATTACACCAGCGTAAAAAGGGAGGAAAGTCGATGTCTACAGCTCCAGTAATTCAGGAGGAAATAAATACCGATAAAAAAGGTTTTTCTAAAGAACATCGCAAGGTCGGTTTGGCTAGCTTTATTGGTACAACAATTGAATGGTATGATTTCTACTTATACGGTACAGCTGCTGCTTTAGTATTTCCAGCATTGTTTTTTCCAACCTTCGACCCTTTATATGGGACATTAGCGGCATTTGGGTCATATGCTGCAGGATTTATAGCACGACCATTGGGAAGTATGGTATTTGGACATTTCGGCGATAAAGTTGGTCGAAAAAAAATGCTTACACTTTCACTATTATTAATGGGAATAGCAACATTCTTAATGGGGCTGATCCCATCCTATCAAACAATCGGATTGATGGCACCACTCTTAATAAGTCTTTTACGAATTGTACAGGGATTTGCCGTTGGAGGCGAGTGGGGCTCAGCGGTGGTAATGGCTGTCGAGCATGCCCCGAAAGGAAAACGGGGATTATATGGTAGCTTTCCTCAGATGGGGGTTCCGGCTGGTCTTCTCTTATCCACATTTGTGTTCTCGATGGTAAATAACAATATGTCAAATGAAGCTTTCCTTGCCTGGGGCTGGCGTATTCCTTTTTTACTAAGTGCAATACTTGTCATCATTGGACTTTGGATTCGCTTAAGAGTGAGCGAATCGCCTGTATTTGAGGAATTGGCAGAAAAGAAGCAGTTAGAAGAAAAACCTGTGCTCACTGTCCTACGTAGTCAGAAAAAACCATTATTCTTAACAATTGGTATGAAATTAGTTCAAAACGCAACATTTTATATCTATTCTGTATTTGTCCTAACCTATCTCGTAGGTACGGTTAATGTCGACCGATCCATTGGTCTAAATGCAGTTATGATTTCTTCAGCAGTTGGTTTTGTGACCATGCCACTATGGTCCTATTTATCAGATAAGATTGGCCGTAAACCTGTCTATTTGGGTGGAACAATAGCAACGACACTGTTCATCTTTCCATTTTTTGCGCTGATGGACACAGGTTCGGTACTATGGATCACAATAGGAATCGTGCTTGGATTGAATGTCATACATGACTCTGTCTACGGCCCTCAGGCAGTATATTACTCTGAGCTTTTTGGATCGAAGGTTCGTCTAAGTGGAGCCTCCATTGGCTACCAAATTGGAGCTATCCTAGCAGGTGGATTTTCCCCTCTCATTGCGACTTGGTTACTAGCAAAATATGATGGGCAAAGCTTACCAATCATTCTATATTTAGTCGCACTAGGTGTGATAAGCATTGTTGCAACGTTATTTGCACGGGAAACGTACCGTGACTCACTAACCCAGTAATCTAGTAGTTTCAAAAAAGGATGGGTGATTTCGTTGAAAAAAACTGTATTAATGGATGGAGTTCGTACTCCTATTGGACGGTTTAAGGGAAGTTTAAGCAAGAATATAGCAACTGAACTAGGTGTTGCGGCAGTTTCGGAGCTCGTTCGCCGTGTTCCTGAAACGGCTAATGCTGATGGCGTTATATTAGGTCAGGTAATACAGGCTGGGCAAGGTCAAAACCCTGCTCGTCAAGTTGCTTATCAAGCTGGGGTTGGGATACATACTCCCGCCTTGACATTAAACAGCGTTTGTATTGCTAGTTTAGCAGCAGTATCTGACGCTGCTCGCCGTGTAGAAAGAGGAGAAGGGGAACTATTTGTTGTTGGAGGATTCGAATCCATGACGAATGCACCGCATGTATCTAACCTTAGACGAGAAGTTAAAATAGGTGCTATTGAATTCTATGATACTTTGAATGACGGTTTATGGTGTGCGCTTTCAGATCAATCAATGGGCGGGTTATCTGAACGTACAAATCGTGAATTACAAATTAGCAGAGAAGAACAAGACGAATTTGCTCTACACTCACAACTACGGGCAGCTATTGCACAAAGTAATGGAGTTTTTAAGGATGAAATAGTTGGAGTAAATGTCTCCGGTCAATTTCTTACCGAGGATGAATGTATTCGTCCTCAAACTTCCATAGAGAAGCTACAAAAGCTTTCCCCTGCATTTGAAGAAGGGGGAACCATTACTCCTGGAAACGCTAGTCCGATGTCAGATGGTGCGAGTGCAGGCCTAATTTCTAGTTTAGACACATGTGAAAAAATAGGTAAGTCACCGCTAGCAACCATTGTTGACTGGGCATTTGTGGCAGGGCCAGATCCATCATTGCACCTCCAGCCAGCAAATGCTATACGGGCTTTATTGGAACGTACAAATTTACGACTTTCAGATATTGATTTGTTCGAAATTAATGAAGCTTTTGCAAGTGTTGTGATAGCTAGTCAGCAAGAGCTCGGGCTTCCTTCAGATGTCGTTAACGTGAACGGAGGAGCAATAGCACTTGGTCATCCTCTAGGTGCTAGCGGATTCAGGCTTGTATTAACACTTGCTCGCGAGCTTAAACGACGCGGGGGTGGCCGAGGCATTGCTTCAATGTGTGGCGGTGGAGGCCAAGGGGCAGCCGTCTTAATTGAAGTAGAATAGTATTTCATCATCTATCAAGAATACTCAATATGAAAAATAAGATCTAGTGAAATGTTTAAAGGCTTCTGTCCTTTTTGGTGGGCAGATGCCTCTTTTTTTGATGCAATTTTTCTTGCAAATGATATCATTGAATAATTATTTAGAAATATCAAACAATACCGAGGTGCAGCATGGGAAAACGTATAGGAATTTATTTTGGAGGACTCGCTCTAACTGCGTTAGGAATAGCTTTTATTATTCAATCATTGATCGGAGCGGGGCCATGGGATACCGTAGCTGTAGGGCTTACAGAGTATTTAGGTTTGACGATTGGAACGTGGTCAATTTTCACACAGTTCACTTTTATATTCATTACCTGGATTCTTGAAAAAAAGAGATTGCGAATCGAATCGGTTATCCCAATCTTAATCAGAAGTGTTTTTGTTGATTTTTGGTTTTATATTGTATTAGGGAATGTTGACTTTACATCGTCTTGGGAATTACAAGTTGTCAGTTTCGTTGTAGGTCTTGTTATAGCTGGAATTGGGATTGGCATTTACATGGAGGCAAATTTACCTAAGACACCAATAGATGGAATGATGGTGGCGTTTTGCAATCGGTTCGGTTTAAGCTTTAATAGTGTAAGAATGGGGATTGAAGGTACAGGAGCTGTTCTCGGATTTCTTTTAGGAGGACCGGTTGGGCTTGGGACTCTAGTGATTGCGTTGTTTTTAGGTAAAATCATTCAAGTTGTTAATAATAGAATGAAGAAAGTCTTGCAAGTCGCGAGCATAAGTCATTCTTATTAAAACATATTAATTCAAGTAACAATCTGATAAAATGAACATGAATCTAAAATAGAGGTAAATGCTATGAATCCGTTAACAAATTATATTGAATTTAATAGAGAAAAATGGGCGGAACTGCGCAATAAAACTCCTTTGTTACTGTCTGAAGAAGAATTAGAGAACATTCGTGGTATAAACGAGGAAATCTCTCTTCAAGAAGTAAAAGAAATTTATTTGCCATTGACCCGTTTGATCAATCTAAAAGTAAAAGCATCACAACAGCTACAGGGAGCAACGAATTCATTTTTAGACTATAAAGCTAAGAAAATTCCATATATTATTGGAATTGCAGGTAGTGTGGCTGTAGGGAAAAGCACCGCAGCGAGGGTGATCCAAACTCTATTATCACGTTGGGATGAGCATAAAGAGGTAGGGTTAGTTACAACAGATGGATTCTTGTATCCAAACGCAACCTTAGAGAGTAAGGGCTTGATGAGTCGAAAAGGATTTCCTGAAAGCTATGATACTCAAAGATTAATTGAGTTTATGATGAAGGTAAAGTCTGGTAAGTCGAAAGTGGAGGCTCCACTTTACTCTCATTTAACGTATGATGTGCTATCCGATAAGGTAGAGGTTATTAAGCAGCCAGATATTTTAATCGTTGAAGGGATAAATGTCCTTCAAGTCAGCAAATCCCATTCGGTTTTCGTCAGTGACTTTTTTGATTTCTCAATTTATATTGATGCGGACGTAAGAAATATTAAAAAATGGTACATTGAGAGATTTTTGACACTGCAAAAGACGGCGTTCCAGAACCCAATGTCTTATTTTCATCGCTACACATCGTTGTCAAAAGACGAGGCGATTAAAAAGGCAACTGACATCTGGGAGGAAATAAACGCCAAAAACTTACGAGAAAACATTCTCCCTACACGTCGTCGCGCAGATATCGTCTTCAAAAAAGGCCCTGACCACATCATGGAAAAAGTCTACCTTAAAAAGTTTTAGAAAAGGCGCCGGTCTCTATCCCAGCACTTCACAATACTACGCCGCAGCAGTGCAAAGACACTCGCGGCGTTTTTTTCGATTTATGGCCGTTAATTTGAAAATACGGCTGTTACTGAAAATTTATGGCTGATAACAAAAAAATACGGCTGATAACATATCTTTATGGCTGTTGGGACACACGGGACAGGTCCCTTGTCCCAGCACTTCACAATACTACGCCGCAGCAGTGCAAAGACACTTGCGGCGTTTTTTTCGATTAATGGCCGTTAATTTGAAAATACGGCTGTTACTGAAAATTTATGGCTGATAACAAAAAAATACGGCTGATAAAATATCTTTATGGCTGTTGGGACACACGGGACAGATCCCTTGTCCCGGCACTTCACAATACTACGCCCCAGCAGTGCAAAGACACTTGCGGCGTTTTTTCGATTAATGGCCGTTAATTTGAAAATACGGCTGTTACTGAAATTTTATGGCTGATAACAAAAAAATACGGCTGATAACATATTTTTATGGCTGATATCCGAATGTGAAGGCGAAAACTTATTCGAAAGCCATATGCAGCTCATGCCATTTACTTCTGCCGCACATTAATGCGTAGCTTTTTCATGCAATCTAATTTGTGCCTTTTTGGATTTTGGAATTCCTCGCCATGTCATGTAGGTGCCGATTCTCATGATTTTTTCAAAAGGTCCCATTTTCCAGATTTTAAGATAAAAATGGCTTAGGATAACCTGGACTAAGTAAATCACGATTGCTAACAAAATTCCGTTAAGAACACCCATCTTTCCGAATAATCCTAAACCGTATCCATAAAAAATAAGAGTACATATAAAACTTTGCACTAAATAATTTGTCATGGATAGACGTCCTACATTTTCAAAAAGAGTTAAAATGACGGCTTCTCCTTTTGTATAAAGATATGCAAATAGGAAGATGTAACCGACCGAGAGAAGGGGCGCACCTATTGTATAAATCGATTCTGTCCAAAAATGTTCTGGAAACAGATATGGTAAAGATTTTAACCCTAAACCCATAGGTAGAAATAGCCAAGCTAACCAACTAAATTTCCGTTTTTCTTCTTCAGGATATGTGAACCATCCACTTTTTGCAGCGTACATTCCGAATAAGAATATCGGGCAGATCACAAGTGGCATAAGCACTAACATGACTAGGTATACAAAATCAGGATAACCATACGGATCTTCTCCACTATTGCGAAAATCATAAGCTTCCCAATAATCTCCACTTGAATATGCGTCGTACTCTTTTTGGATATAGGAATCTAAATTCTTTGGTTTCTCTACCTGTTCATTAGCTCCAATTACCCCTAACAATGTACTTAAAGAAAATAACGTCACAGTCCAAATTAGTATTGTCTTTTTCTTTCGTTTAACAAAGACAATCATAAGTAAGCCAATCAGTCCGTAGGAAAATAAAATATCTCCTTCCCAAACAAAAAAGGAGTGGAGTAATCCGAAAGTAAGTAATAATATGAAACGACGTACTAGGTGTCGTTTGATCTTTTTACCATTGCCTTCAAGTTTTTCCGATAATTTAACCATAGAATAGCCAAATAAAAACAAAAAGATAGGCATGAAGCTACCTTCTATAAAGATTTTGATCCAAATATAGGATGCTTGATCAGACGCTAAAGTCTGATAGTTTTCCATTTGATCTTTCCCAAACATACCATATTGAAAAATTAATACATTCGCAATTAATATCCCAATTAAACTGAATCCCCTTAGTCCATCAATCAACCTAACTCGTTTTTTCATTTTCTGCTCCCTTTCATATTGAACTACCCTATATGTTAAAGGGATGAGTTTTCCAAAAATTAACCACTACCTTACGGATGCATAAAACTTTATTTGATTTGTTCAACTGTTCGTAAAGTTGCTTTGTTATGATAGGGATGAGGTGGAAACTTATGTATAATGAGACAAATATTTTAATAGTTGATGATGAACAAGCTATTGTGAAAATGTTAGAAATGATGTTGAAAAAAGAAGGATTTCAAAATATATATAGTGCATATAAAGGGGAAGATGCGCTTACTATTCTAAAAAAACAACAGGTTGATATTGTTATCCTTGATGTGATGCTACCAGATGGCAGCGGGTTCGACTTTTGTCCGAAAATCCGTGAATTATCGTCAGCTTATATTTTATTTTTAACCGCTAGAGTATCAGATTTAGACGTACTAACGGGATTTGCAACTGGCGGTGATGATTATGTGACAAAGCCCTTTAATCCATTAGAGGTGGCTGCAAGAATTAAAGCGTATTTAAGAAGAAGTTCTAATTTAGCTGAGCCTACAATTCTATTGAAGTCTAAGCAGTTTGATTTTGATCGATTTTTGTTAGATGAAGGCGCAGGAGAATTGTTGGTAAACGGGCAGCCAGTACCATGTCCAACTCAAGTATATTTGTTGTTGCTTTATTTATGCAAGCATCCGAATATCGTTCATTCTAAATCTGCACTCCTTGAAGCAGTCTGGGGATTTGACAATTATGTTGATGAGAATACTGTTTCGGTACATATTAGAAGAATTAGAGAAAGGATCGAGGAGGACCCAAGTAACCCACAATATTTACTAACAGTAAGAGGTCTTGGATATAAACTTGTTAAGGGAAATCAATCATGAAAAGGCTTAGATGGCGTTTATTTTTGCATTTTTCATTACAGTTTTTGTTAGTAGCCTCATTAATGGTTATTGTCATTTTTCTAACCTTAATAATAGCTATAGGTATTTATGCAGAAGATGTATCTCAATCAAATTATTATCAGGCAAAGCTAGAGGCCATTTCAGTCAATACGGGGTTTTCATTTTCAGAATTTAAGATGAACAAGGATTGGGATAAAGATTTAGAAAAGGAACAAATTTGGGTACAAATAATTGATCATGAGGGAACTGTGATTGATTCAGGAAATGTACCAGGTGAACTACCGAGCAAATATACATATCAAGAGTTGGAAATGATGAAGGAAACAAAGCAATTACAAGATTTTTCACTTGCCTTTTACTTAGAGACATTTTACGAGGTACCTTACCTATTTGTTTTAGGCTACCAGGATCAAGCACACCTTTTACTAAAACAAATTGTTGGGAAGTATGGGGAAAGTGGGACAATAGATGAAGCAGACCAAGGTGAAGTCGAGAATCTATTAAAAAAGCAAAAAGGGACGCTGAAAATATATCGTACGGATGGGTCATTGCAACAAATGATTGGGTTACAAAACCGTGAAGACGAGAAGCCTTTGGATGTTTTTGTGAGAGATGTTGCACCTGATATTTATTCATCAAAAAGAACGACTTATGAAGACTCTAAGAATGGAATGGTTTGGGAATTATATACACCAAATGAAAATAGCAATATAGTGAAACTAGAAACGTATCTTGATGTAGCACGAGGATTTCTCATTACTGGGGGTATTGTCCTCCTTATCACTATCGCAATTTCAATATGGAATGGATTTCGCTATGGAAATCCACTGTTTATTTTTGCAAACTGGCTTGGCAGGATGGGAAATGAAAACTACAGTGAAGTACTAACAGAGCGTGAAAAGAAGAAGGTATATCGTAAGAATGGAAAGATTCGGTTGCGATATAAGTTATATCAAGAGGTGTTTGAAGCATTTCATGATATGGCAGATAAACTCGAAGCTTCGAGGAAAGAGCGGGAGCAATTAGAGAAAAATCGATCAGAATGGATGACAGGAATATCTCATGATTTACGTACACCATTATCAACGATGCAGGGATATGGAAATCTCTTAGAAAGTGGCCAATATGATTGGACCAAGGATGAGTTAGAAGAAATAGGGAAAACGATACGTGAAAAAAGTGATTATATGCTACATTTAATAGAAGATTTTTCATTAAGTTTTCAACTGAAAAATGGTTCGAATCAAGTGCAGTTTGAAACCGTAGAAGTAAGTGAATTTGTAGAAGGTGTCTTAGGGAAGTTTGAAAGGGACCGCATTATAAAAGACTACCCGATTGCCTTTGATCCTTTACGCAATCACCGTTATCTACAAGTAAACAAACGGTTGTTTGAAAGAATGCTAGATAACCTTATTTATAATGCAATGAAACATAATCCGCCTGGTACAAGGGTTGAAGTTCTCTTAGAGGAAAATAATGAAAATGGTAAGACGAAAATAGTTGTCAAGGATAACGGTGTTGGGATGGATGAGGTGACTAAAAAACATTTATTCGATAGGTATTATCGTGGAACAAACACAGATGAACGTGTAGAAGGTACAGGGCTTGGCATGAGTATAGCGCTGCAAATTGCAAAACTGCACAACAGCGAAATTAAAGTGGAATCGTGGGAAAACATCGGAACAGAGATCACCGTAACCATACCAGGACACAGGGACAGGTTCCGCGTCCCACAACAGGAATAAACTGGGACAAGGAACCTGTCCCTCCGACCCACTTTGCTGGACATGCATAGTGTTCTTTCTTATTCTTATATCAGAAGAATAAGAATAGAATGGGGGATGATGATGGAACTTAATAAGCCTTATTTATCTAAGAAAAATGGAGATTTATGGCTCACCGAGGATGAGTACGACAACTTGAAAATCAGCTATCGGATTAAAGAGATTATTTTTGATCAACAATCATCTTTCCAGGAAGTCATGATTCTGGATTCATATGATTTTGGAAGAATGCTAGTGTTAGATGGTATTGTTCAAACGACCTCAGTTGATGGACATATCTATAATGAAATGATTTCACATGTGCCCATGTCGATTCACCCTAATCCGAAAAAGGTATTAATCATTGGTGGTGGTGATTGTGGAGTTGCAAAGGAAGTAGCCAAATACGAAGAAATCGAACATATTGATATGGTTGAAATTGATGAGCTTGTAGTAAAAGCTAGTATCGAACATTTACCTGAGGTATCAGGTCGCCTAGCAGATCCACGTGTTCATCTTATTTTCGATGATGGTGTAAAATTCGCGGCTTCTAAGAAAGATGAGTATGATCTGATAATCGTGGATTCATCAGATCCAATTGGATCAGCAGCGGTATTATTCGAAAAGAGCTTCTATCAAAGCTTATATGAGGCTTTAAAAGATGATGGAATCATGGTTTGTCAAAGCCAATCACCAATATTCCATTCTGCCATAATGAAACAGTCCTATACTCGAATCTCAGAACTTTTCAATGAGACCAAGTTGTATACGGCCGTTGTACCGACCTACCCTGGTGGAATGTGGAGTTTCACAATCGGAACTAAGAAGCACTTTAAAGTAAACCCAAGCAAAGTTAGCAACAAAGAAACAAAATATGTGAACGAGCAAATTGTGGAAAGCTGTTTTTCATTACCGCAGTTTCTTGGGGAATACTATAAAAAAGAGGCAAGGACTTGAACCCTTGCCTCTTTGAATTCTTGTCGGACCAATGAAACCGATCTGGTGGGTCACAGGGACAGGTCCCGTGTCCCAAAAACGAATGTAACGTTTCTGCTGTTAAAAGAGTCTAATACTATAGAAGAAAAACTTGTAGGGAGGTAGCCTATGTTGAAAAAAAGAATATTAACAGGTTTGATTGGTATACTTTCCGTTGTGGTAGTGGTTGCAGCTGTTTATATGTATGTCGAAAAAGGTAACAAACAGCAAAGTGAACAGAGTGCTCCAAGTGAGGAGTCGACTCAGCAACCAGAAAAAAATGAATCTGAGACATTGCCAGAGGGAACAGCAGAGGAAAAACCAGATTCCTTAGAGCGAGTTAAGGAAATTTTTTCAATTTCTAAAACAGGGAAGGTTCTGCACACTCCTTTTATAGCAGGACAGACAAACATTCAAGAAATACACAATCAATGGGGGGAACCACCAACTATTGATAAAAGCTCGGTGGGGGACTTCGTAGTTTATCCAGATCATGACGTAACAATTGGAATTAAGAATAAGACTGCTTTCGACATCCGTTCCTATGATTCGGATTTAATGGAAATTCACCTAGAAGATATCAAAAAAGCGATTGGTGTGCCAGACGAGGTTAAATATTATAAGGATGAAAATGTAGACCAGGTTATTTTCATCTATCAAGTCAATCCTACTTTTCAGTTGAAGTGGATTTTACCGAAACCGACTGAACAAAAGCCTAACCCAACCGTTCATCATATTTCTGTCGTGACAAACCTTCAACAATCGGTTGATAAAGGTGAAAGTGAAAATGAAAACCAAAGTTTAGATGAAAAAATTGGTCAAATGATTTTTGCTGGGATTTCCGGTACAAAGATGAGCCAAAATATGAACCAGTTAATTACGAAATACCATGTCGGAGGCATCATTTTTAATGGGGATAATTTAGTATCTCCGAAACAAACCGTGAACTATTTGAACCAAATCAAACAGGCGAATGAAGGTGAAATTCCATTGTTTTTTGGTGTGGATCAGGAAGGTGGTCGAATCTCGAAGCTGCCAGGAGGCTTAATCACCTTCCCGACAAATCTAGAAATTGGAAAGATAAATGATCCAACCCTCTCGTATGAAATCGGCACAGTCCTTGGAAAAGAGCTTAATGCATTTGGGTTTAATGTGAATTTTGCACCTGTGCTCGATGTTAATAGCAATCCTGATAACCCTGTTATTGGTGACCGTTCGTTTAGCAGTAATCCTGAGATTGTGAGTAGCCTTGGGATCCAAACAATGAAAGGGCTCCAGTCGCAGTCTATTATTTCCGCAGTCAAGCATTTTCCAGGGCATGGGGATACACATGTAGATTCGCATCTTGAATTACCCAGGGTCGGAAAAACGCGGGCGGAGCTAGAAAGTCTGGAATTTATTCCATTTCGGAAGGCCATTAAAGAAGGAGCAGATATGGTAATGGTTGGCCACATTTTAGTCCCGGCGCTTGACAACACCTACCCGTCCTCCATGTCTAAAACCATAATCACCGACATTCTGCGGAAAGAACTAGGTTTTAATGGAGTAGTCATTACCGATGATTTCTACATGAAAGCAATCACCAATGATTACGATATTGGTGAGGCAGCGGTTCAATCAATTAAGGCCGGAAGTGACATTATCATGGTGGCACATGACTACAACAGTGTGGTTCGGGTCCATAATGCGATTAAAAAGGCGATCAAAAATGGTGAAATATCCGAAGAGAGAATCGATGAAAGTGTGACTAGAATCCTACAATTGAAAGAAAAGTATCAGGTAAGCGATAAAAAGGCTGCACAAGTAAATATAAATAAACTAAATCAATCCATACAAAAAGTACTAGACAATAACTAATAGTGAGACGGGTTACTTAGTGAGGGTCTAAATTGTGATTTTGCAAGAGAGTTAGTTCAAGTGACTAACTTTCTTTTTTTATCTAAAAAAATGTAAAGGAAACTTGACGTAAAGGAAGCTTTACATTATGATGAAAAATATAAGAGGTGAATGGGTTGCAAAATAAAGTATCAGATTTTAGGAAAAAGCACGGTTTTTCGCAGGATCGACTTGCTGAAAAATTGGGTGTTTCCAGGCAAACGATTATTTCGATTGAAAAGGGCAAATACAACCCTTCTCTTCCCTTAGCATTAATTATGGCTGAAGTTTTTGAAACGAAGGTTGAAGACATTTTCATTTTAGAGGAAGAAGATTATAAATAAGGATTTATGCTTAACGAAGTCATTTAAAAGGAGGAAAAAGATGGGGAATTCTCGAGTTCCATTTATCGTGTTGGGTATTTTGTTTACCGTGATGTCGGGTTTTTTACTATTTGTTGGGATCATGGCTGATTCATCGCCCGCACCTATGGCTTTTATGACAATGGCTATGGCAGTCATGAGTTTTTGTTTGGCATATTTGTATCCACAATTTAAGCAAAAGGATGAACGCATGAAACTTATCCGAGAGAAAGGTATTTTTGCTTCATTTTTTGCGATGATGATTTTTCTAATTGCTTTTAACATTGGTTTACAATTTGGAATGATTGCTTTAACTGCTGCACAACTGATCAACATCCTCACAACATTATTAATCTCAACGATGTTTATCTCCTTTGTCATTTATTCAAAAATTTACTAGGTCAGATGGACTGGAATACCGACTAATCATTATTTGCTGCACTTAATCAAGTGCAGCTTTTTAATAAACTGAAATTGGAAAAAGGTGAAACCGTTCAATGAGTAATTCGTAGTAAGTAGTAAGGTAATATTTTGGAGGTGGCCATATCCACTTAAGACTGGTTCGTTACTGCAGTGAAATAATCATCTTTTATTACTCTTGGAATAAAGAAATATGTACCGTGGTAAGGAAGTGACAATTATGGATAAAAGAACTCGGGAGTTAGTTGATTTTACAAAAGAAAAGTTTGGGTTGTGGGACTATTATTTAGAAACTTACGGTTTCAATCGAAGTGTCAATCTTTTTAATGAGACGGTTTATACAATGTCAATGGAATGGTTTCCTAATCATTGTTTGGGACAAGAGTATGAGGATGAAAATCCAGATGGAACGGCAGTCATCACAATAGATATAAATAGTCGTAACTATGAAAGTGTAATTTTCGTGATGGGTCAGACGTTTGCCACAAACGGGATAAACTTCTCTGATAAAAATGACATTATAAAATGGGTTGAGCAGGAAACAGGATTAACGTTTGAGCAGCAATTCCAGTTACATAAGGAAGAAGAGGGAGAGCTACATTTTAAAGAATGCATTAATGGTGTTGCTGTTTCACCTTCTGGAATGATTGAGGTCAATTTCGATCAGGAGGGTAGGCTAACTTTGTTTTCTGCACATGGTCATTTTCCAGCGAAGGACATGGTGAAAATAGAACCTTATACATTGACCTTTGAGAAAATCGAGGACATCGCAAAAAGTCAAGTGAAGTTGATTGATTTTCCGTTAATGGAACAACAACGACTAGTCTCTGCTTATGCAGTAGAAGAACTTTATATACGGAATGACCAGTCAGCCACAATCTCTTTTGAAGTTATGGTGGATGTTAGAGGATATTTGAAAATAGATAAAACGTTGGATTGGGATGAGTCGATTGAGGATTCTTCATTTGAAAGAAAAGAGATAACTTGGCATGAAGAGGTTTCGGCTGACCAAGCATTTTCAGGCGAGCCCTCACCTGATACATTACCAATCACAGAGACAGAGCAAGAAAAATGTACGATAGAGGTCCGAGACTTTTTACGTAGGGTATATCCTAGTGATTCTGGGGTTTGGATATTAAAGACTCTTCATCGTGAGTCAGGGTATATTTATGCGATATTAAAAACGAACAAGCAGGATAAACGCGTATTTCAGCGGAAAATTAATGTCATGATAGACTCCGAAAGCCTTCAGGCTGTGAATTATATGGATAACCAGATGATGTTAGAGATGTTTGATGAATTTGAAGAACCCGAAAAAGTGATTATAAGCAAGGATGAGGCCTATGAAAAGATCAAAGGAAAGTTCGATTTAGAGCCTTATTACGTGTATGATTTTGACCAAAATCAATATGTCCTGTGTGGAAAAATAGACTGCCAATTTGCCGTTCATGCATCAACAGGAGAAGTTCTCCTTTTAAATGAATTATAAGAATGTGGGTCGCAGGGACAGGTCCCTTGTCCCAATATGGGACGAGGAACCTTTGCCATTAATTTATTAGTGAGCGATATTTTTCAATAACGTTTTCTGTTAAAATACCTTTTTCAAAAAAGTGGTTCGCATAAACGCTAGCCAACATTTCGTTATCCTCGGTAATCTCCATTTTCGCCATAACACGATTAATAATTTCAGCTAATTCGTGAGGATTTGCATACATCGTATTCCAGGCCCGGACTTGTAGTTCCAAGTCTTTGCCTAGTGCTGCTGTTTCAATTTCTTCCGCTGCTATAGGTTCGCTTAAGTGAGCATATGGATCCTCGTTTACGTCTGTATAAATAAACTGAATTGGATTGTACTCTTCCAAGTCATACACGAAACGATCATTTCCTGTTGTAACGATCATTTCATTTTGGTCAAATTCAAGTGCTCCGTTTTCTAGGATGATAGACTCTGATAATGACTGGATAGGGAATGTCATGTGGTGTGCTTAGCCAAAACCTATGTTCTGGATTTAATTGCGCAACATAATCCTCAAAAGAAGTCTCTTCTATTTTTTCTTCATTATTTAATAAGGTATATAGGGCTGGGCGGTAGTAATATTCAGCATCCAGATTCTTCATTGAAATCGTCCATTCTGCATCAGGACAATCAAACAACACACGGAACGCAAATCCATCAACTGTTTTCTGAAGTTCATAATAGACGATCCAATGCCCGACCTCTAGCGAATCATCGGATTCCTCTGTCATCACATTTTCAAAAATCAAATGAATCAGCGCTTTGGATGAAAAACCACCATCTGTATTGATGTAAAGATGAAGTATGTCTCCTTCACGTTTAATACGCTCAATGGTTGAATCGTGCAGGCTTTCCTCAAATACACCCTGAACTGAATCGGATAAATAAGTAACAGCTTTTTCTGTTTGGGAATGGGCTGCATCTAAAACTTGCTCAATTTCCTTGCTCGCCTCATGTATCCATTGCAAGTAATCGTCACGAACTGACTTTTGCAATGTTGGTTGATTTAACGTTCCGTTTTCCACATACGGAATGAAGCGGCTAGGCAAGATTTGAAGCAATTCCTCTTTCATTTCCTCAAGCTCTTCCTTTAAATGACTAATGAGATCTTCGCCTTCTTCTTCTGCTTCTCGTAAAGTAATTTCCCATTCTTCATCAGTTTCAGGAATCGGTAAAATATTACACTTTGAAAATTTCTCTTTCGCCTGCTTGGTTAGGTTCCACATAGTCTCACCTCAAGATTGTTGATGTAAATAGTATAACAGGATTTTCCATTTATGAGAGTTTTCAAAAGAGTAATCGAATAAATAACCAAAAACTGCCTAAAGGAGTTTTATTATTTTGGGACAAGGGACCTGTCCCACCGTCCCGCATAATTGACAAATAATTTGGGTTCCGTTCACACTCTCTCTTGCATAGGATATTTAAGCAATTTGAGGAGGGATATTGAGAAAATGAATTATGTAACATATGGATACCCCTATCACTATTACCACCACCATCATCACCACCATCCATATTACACGAATGTTCCTATGCATTACTGGAACTATTGGGGATACTATCACCCGCATATGGGAAGGGAAATGCGCGAATTTAAAGATCAGGGTAAGCAGCCATTTGTAGTTAATATCAATGAGGCTTCCAAGCAAAACAATACGTTTCGCACCGCGATTTGGACAGGTAATCACCTCCAGGTAACATTAATGAGTTTACAACCTGGAGAAGATATCGGCTTAGAAATACACCCTGATGTGGACCAATTTCTACGTGTTGAACAAGGCGATGGAATTGTTCAAATGGGGAAAAACAAAAATCAGTTAGACTTTGTAAGACAAGTCGCTGACGATTCAGCCATATTTATTCCAGCAGGGTATTGGCACAACCTAACAAATACAGGAAATATTCCATTAAAACTATATTCAATCTATGCACCACCAAATCATCCTTTCGGTACTGTCCATAAAACAAAAGCAGAAGCAATGGAGGCTGAACACGAACACTAAGCTATCGACTCTAATGATAGAAAAAGTGGGTCAAGGTACCTGTCCCTGCGTCCCAAAAAAGGACAGAGCCGAGATGGGCTCTGTCCTAGTTTTTATTTTTGTCATCTTCACTATAGGCATCGATTGGATCGATAGGGAAAATTGAAATTCTGAAGGGGATGATGAATTTGTCTTTCTGTCCCGCATTTCAAACATATCAAAAGACCTATTAATCTCTTTTGAAATAGTGTCAAACTCAATATTTAAGCTCGAATATAATACGCATAATACTCACAATTATTAAATTGAAAGCAATAATTGTAGATTTCATTCATTTTTCAAAGATAATGAATGTTGCAGAAGGTAAAAGCATTTTATTTAACTTTTTGAAAATAAACCTTACATACTCCTTATTTTAATAGAATATTAGTTTTCATATATTGATGTGAGAAGATGATTATCCTTTGTTTATGAGACTAAACACCTAGAACCTATCATGGTAAAATTTTTTATATAGGGGGTGAATATGAAGGTTAAATGTAAACGTTTTCTACAATGGGAGTTCAAAACAATATTTAAAGGACTAGGGCTAGTATCTTAATCTCACGATAGCGAGTAGGACAAGCCTGCAATGGGGGGAAAATATGAAAAAAAAATCATCTCGTTTGACAGCAATAGTACTTTCTTTAATTTTGCTTTTTGGATCTTTTCCTTTACCAAAGGTAGCAAAAGCGGAAAATGTTCCAATGAATGATACAACCTATAATTATGATTTTAGTGAGTTGCTGCCTTACACAAGTAGTAATCCAATAGATTCCGTCTGGTCGTCAGATGGGTTAGTAAGGTACAATGGTGCCGGTAAAATGTACCATCATGGAGATAAACATGGGCTTGTTGTAAATGATGGGAGCAGTTTTGATATTAAGGTTGCCGGTAATGCAATCATAACATTTACTTTATGTCAGTATGGTAACTCAGGCTCGATAGATGTTTCTGGTGGATCTCCCGGTAGTGCATTTTCTACAGAGAGTGTGGATTTACTAGTACCATCAGACGGTGACCAAACTAGTTTTATCTATTCGGGAGATGCAACCATGTTGAATTTTAAAATTAACGGAAGCGGTTATGTCCATATGATATCAGTTGAAAATACATCTAAAGACGTAGAAATAACACCTTGGAGCAAAAAAGATTTCACTATGAAAGTTGGGGATACAACCTTAGATGTAACAGGTGCCTCTAAAAAATCTGAAAACGCAACTGTAAACATTAGTTCTGGAAGCGTATATTATTCTTCAAATGTAAATTCATATATAAGTACGGATTTGGAAGGAAAAAGTCTGGGAACTTCTATCTTAACAAATGTAACTCCAGATGTGGTGCAACGTGTAGCAGTTGATCATCAAACGAACGAAATTATTGCAACTTTTGCAGATCAAACTACAAATCCAAAGGAATTTAAGATAAAGGTTCAGGATACAAGTGCTTTTGTTACACCTGGTGTAAGTGATGTATATACCTTTGATTTAGCAGGTGGGGACGTACCAACAGAGTTTACAAAAGCTTCACCAATTGCAACTTTTACAACAGATAATGGGCTCTTAACGATTGCTAAAGGAAGCTCGTCAAATAGTCCATACTGGCATGATAATTCACACGGTATTGCTGCCTATGATGGAAATTATTTTGATGTAAAAGTAGCTGGAGACGCAGATATCATCTTTTATATTTGTCAATATGGAAGTGGTGAAAAGCTTGAAGTGACAAACTTAGCACCAGGAGGAACTGGTTCTTTTGATAAAAATGTATTTGTATCGGAAACGGATGACGATGCCATTACATATTCCTATACCGGTGATGCGACAACATTGAGGTTCACTGTTGCTGCGTCTGGAGAGAGCTATCTTCACGGCATAACCGTAAAAAATAAAGGAACAGTGGAAAGTTCACCAGTAGCAAACGAACAACCGTCAATGCCTTCTGAAATCGACCCAAATGGGACATTAAATGTAACAGCCCAAGGCCATAGATTATATGTTGGCCATTCAGATTCAAAAGCTACAATCAGTGAGCCACAAAAAATCGCTTACTATGTATTTAATGGCAGAGAGAAAGCAACGACTATTGAGGCGGATATAAAAATAAGTGCAATAGGTAGTTCAAGTACTAATGGTCTATTTTTTGGGATGATGGAGGATGTAAGTGAAATTTCTAAGGTTGCCACTATAGGAATTAGAGGAGATGGGAGAATTAGAAATGTCTATAGTAAAACCGCAACTCCGTCAATACCAAGCGCAGGAAGCATGGATTTAAAATACAGTGTTGGTGATGTTATTCACCTTTTATCGAAGAAGGATGAAAATGGTTGGCATACAGAAGCAATTGTAAATTCTGAAACAACAAAGGTAGACATCGACTATTCAAAAATTGCTGATATAGACGCAAATACGAGTATGAAATATGGATTTGGGTTTGCCAATGTTAATGCTGTAATAACGAATTTGACATTAAAAGATGAAAACGGAAATGAGCTATATAACCAAAATATGGCCTATGAACCGATTGGGACTGCACCAACTGTATCAAGTGTTGAAAATCCTGTAGTTTCTTCCGATCGAACAAAAGTTACAGTTAATTGGAGTGGTGAAACCCCTGACGGAGATGGAGCCTATGTTGTAGAGTTATCCAATGATGGAGGTAAAACATATACCACTTTATCGAGCAGAGTCACTGAGAAAACCTACACGGTTGATGTTGAAGAAAGTGGTAACTATCAGTTTAGAATTTCTGGAATCTGTGGAGACGAAAAGACTCCTGCAGTTGTATCTGCTTCCATTGATATTTTAAAACCACTTGCCCAACCCATTGTCACAATTGAGAGTGGGGATGGGGTATTGACAGTTAAGTGGGACCGAATTGAAAAAGCAACTAGCTATGAGGTCTACAGAAAGACTTCAGAACAGACGGAGTATTCTCTAGTTGATGAAATTTCAGATCCAATTTATATTGACAGAAAAGTAGTCAACGAGACACCGTATTATTATTATGTAATCGCAAAATCAGATTCTAACTTAAGTAATCCATCTGTTCCTATGTTATCTGTACCTTCTGCAGGACGTACTGGTCAATACGTATATGAAGACAAGGCCACTGAGATCTTTATTACGAAAAAATCCTACGATACGGTCTATACGAACAAGGCAACCATTCAGGGTGTCGTTGGTAATAAAGGTAAGATGAAAGTAGTGGTAAATGATGTTGATATTGAAGAAATCAGCTTAAAAGATAAAGAGTCCTTTGATTTCATAGTTTCATTGGAAGAAGGACGAAATGATGTGAATTTGTACTTTACAGATAAAGATGGAGGGATTACGAGAAAAACCTTTAACTTTGTCTATTTAACAAACTACGATATGGTGGTTGATGCCTCCTATTCAGGAATTGAAGGAGCAGAATCCACAGAAATCTCTGGTGTAAAAGTTTTCAGTACTGTACAAGCTGCTGTCAATTCAGTACCAAGCGATAACAAAGAAAGAGTTGTTATTTTAATTAAGCAAGGAACATATTTTGAGCATTTACGGGTGTCATCACCATATATCAGTTTAATAGGGGAGGATCAAGAGAAGGTAAATCTCCAATTCTATGATCCGGTGCTATCACCTGAGGGAGGTAGTACGTCTGATCGTAATGCGACCTATATTCAGTCAACAGCAACTGGCTTTTCAGCGGAAAATCTCACCTTTGAAAATACATATAAGTATTTGGGTGATGGTACAAAATCAAATGAATCTGCAGATGCATTAAGGGTAGATGCGGATGAAAGTACATTTGTTAATGTGAAGCTAGTAGGCTATCAAGATACATTGATGGCGAATTCGAATCATCAGTATTACTATAAAAGTCATATTCTTGGAAACGTAGACTTTATCTATGGTTCTGCACAAGCCCTAATAGAGGATACAGATATTGTCTTTCGTTATAATGCAAATAAAAATAGTGGGTATGTCACTGCCCCTCGAACAGATAAAGCCGAAAAATATGGCTATATTTTTTATAATAGTAGAATCACTGCAGAAGAGGGAGCATCTGGTTCAAAATATTTGTTAGCTCGTCCATGGGGCCCAGACGGCGCAGCCACATTTATTAACACCTATATGAGTGATATCATAAATAAAGAAACTCCTTATGCGGATATGAGCGGAAATCTTGCAGTGAATGCTCGATTCTTCGAATATTATTCCTATGGTGGAGGGTTTGCGATTCATAGTGGTAGACCTCAAATTTCAAAGAGTCAGGCTGAGAAGATGGTAACCCCTTCTTACTTAGGATGGGATCCTCATTCTGTAATCACAGCTACTTCTGAGAATGATTATGTAGGAAATGTACAGACTCAAACGGAAGAAAAATTCGTTGAAAAAGAGTATGTTAATGACACAGCTGATCCTGACTCAACAGATGATACAGGATTAGGTAAATATAAACTCGAAGGATATGCGCAAGCTCAAGGTGTTACGGGTGGAGGTTTACTATTAGAAACATCTGCAAATTATTACAAGGTATCATCAGCTGAAGAATTCCTGAAGGCATTATCTACAATTAAGTCTATTGGAAAAGCAAGTGTAATCGAGCTAACAAAAGATATTGGATTAGGTTCTATAGAAATTGGAGATGTAATGAAGGATTACAGTGACATCATTAAGCCTGCTAATCATCAGCCATTATTACATCCAACCCTATTGGAAACGGGTGTTTCAACAATCGATATTGATGGAATGAGCAATCTAACGATTTTCTCACAAAATGGTGCAAAGCTTAACCATGTTACTTTCAATATCGCAAATTCTAGTAATATTATTATTCGAAACCTTGTTTTTGATGAACTTTGGGAATGGGATGAATTTAGCAAGGGCGACTACGATCGAAACGATTGGGATTATATCACTGTTCAAGAGGGAAGTACGGGAATATGGATTGATCATTCAACCTTCTATAAGGCATATGATGGTATCATCGATGTGAAGAAAGCCGGGAATTCAAATACGACAGATGTTACGATATCTTGGAGTGAATTCTTACCAGGAAGTGAAGGCTCTTTCTTTGATGTTATGATGAAGAAATTGGAAACAAATCCTGAGCAATATCCTTATTATAATGAGCTTCTTACAACACATGGTATGACGAAGGAACAGATAAGAGAGTATTCATTTGGTCAAAAGAAACTTCATTTAGTCGGTGCTTCTGATACAGAAGAAAACACATCTAATTTAAGGGTTACATTAGCAAACAATTATTACAAGAACTCTATGGATCGCATACCAAGACTTCGTGGAGGATATGGTCATGTATATAATACAATTGTTGACTCGTCCGAGTTATATGAGCTTAGAAAGAGTTTAGCGGACGAAGCAGTTGCAGAGAAAATCGTGAGTAATGGTGCGATTTCTACCTTAGGCGCTTCTGTTTTAGTTGAAAATTCTGCTATTAGTGGTGTTATGAGACCTTTATTAAGTGGAAATGGTTCAAGCCCAGCGGGTTATATCGATGCTGTTAATTCTTTATACACACTGGATAATGTTGAGAAGGAGTTAACGGTTATTGATTACACGGGGGCTGGACTAACTTTAAATGTACGTGAATTTCGACATTCTTTACCATACAACGATTATCAATTGTATGAAGCAGATTCGCTATACACTTTGGTGTACCCATATGTAGGTGCCGGTAAGATAAAAATGACGCCAGTGCAATGGGAGAAAGTGGTCTACAACGATGATAGTGAAGAAACACCAGAAACAGGTGAAAATGATAATGGTGAAGAGGGCAAGCCACATGAAGGATCAGACAAGGAAAAAGACAATGACAAAGACGGTACGCACGAGGAGGGCCAAGAAAAGCCAGATAAAGATTCTAACAAATCTTCAGATGGTAAGGAACTTCCAAAAACAGCAACTTCTATCTATAATTGGCTGATGCTGGGTAGTGCATTCCTTATTGCAGGTGTAGGAATCTACTTGTACCAAAGAAGAAAACGATTGAATTAATAATATGAGTCGACAACTGATTTGTAAAAAACTTCCTAACATGGTTAAACAAGACGTTACCTAAAGCGATACTAAAATCTTGCTTCATTTTTTTGTGAAATGCCTCAACATGAATCAGGCATTTCACTTTTTTTGTTACTCTCGATTTTAATAATGTCCTCGTTTGAGAGGGTGAATGCCAACATACTGCCAATCAATAAAAAAGCATACGCAATTCTATTTTGCGTATGCTTTTAATTCTTATTTGCTTAAAAAATGATACACAAGTGGATAATATTTACACTTATTGTCTCTCTTGGACTATCTTATTCGTAATTATGAAATGTTTCACTATAGAGCATGAAATCCTCTATTTTTTCCATGTTAGGTTCAAAGCCAATTCCAAGCCCTGTAGGAACCTCGATATATCCATCTTTCATCGTAACTTCCGGAGTAATAATATCCTCTTTCCAGTAATGGGAAGAAGGGGCTGTATCACCTGGTAACGTAAAGTTTGCTAGACTTGTAATTGCGATATTATGTGATCTGCCAATCCCGGCCTCGAGCATTCCACCACACCACATCGGGATGTTGTTCTCTTCACAAAGCTTATGAATTTTTAAGGACTCTGTTATTCCGCCTACACGTCCAATTTTAAGATTGATGATTTTCCCACTTCCAATCTCAATTGCTTTTCGAACATCTTCGACTGTGTGAATGCACTCATCCAGACAGATCGGAGTATTTAATTCTTTTTGCAGTCTGGCATGGTCAATGAAATCGTCATAGCTTAAGGGCTGCTCGACCATCATTAAATTGAAATCGTCCAATTGTTTGAGGTAAGGAATATCATGTATGGTATAAGCACAATTCGCATCCGCCATAAGCGGAATCTCCGGAAATTCCTTACGAATCGCTTTTAAAATATTCATATCCCAACCCGGCTTAACCTTCACCTTAATACGCTTGTATCCTTTTGTTACAAAGCCTTCGATTTTTTGAAGAAGCTCCTGTTCAGACTTTTGAATCCCGACACTTACTCCAACTTCTATCTTATCCTTAATGCCGCCGATCGCTTTTGTCAATGAAATGCCATTTTCCTTAGCATATAAATCCCAGATGGCACCATCAAGGGCCGCCTTTGCATTATAGTTTCCACGCAGATCCTTGAAAGCTTTTGACACATCATCTGGGTGTCTAAGCTCTGTTTTCATGAGCTTCGGGATTAAAATATCCTTAAGCATATGCCAATTTGTTTTAACTGTTTCTTCGTGGTAAATGGGAATTGCGTCGGAGACTGTTTCTGCCCAACCAGACAAACCACTTTTTGACTTGACCTCAACTAAAATAAAGTCTTTATCCGTAATAGTTCCCACACTCGTTTTAAAAGGGTGGAGCAATCTCATTCTCATATATCGTAAAATAATACTCTTAATTTCCAAGCCTATTCTCCTCAAAAAAGATTATTTTTCCAAAAGGTACATATACAGATTTTTCTGCTTAGGATCCTTTACTAAATCTGTCACAACCCAACCGTGTTTTAAATAATGTGTAAACACCTGTTTTGTTTTTTCTCTCCACAATAGGGCGGCATTGAAGTTCTTTCTTTTAATTTCTTGAAAATTGCCGGGTACCGGTACTAACAAAGGCTCACTGTTTTCCTCTAAGTTTATATCTCCTGGAACTATGGTTCCATCTTCAAACTCTACATTTATTAAGAGTGGTAACTTGCTTATTTCGTAGTTTTCACTTTCACGTTCTCCTTTTTTTACTGACCATTCAACAACGAAACGATCAGTGGAAAGGCCGTCATTCATGCCATCCGTCATTTCCCCATATGCATTTTCGATATAAGCAGTACATTTCGCACCTAATTTATGTAGGTTCAAATTACCATTCACTGTTTCAAGAGGATCATAGGTCCACGAAATTAAATCATACCCCATCTTCGCGGCTAACTTTCGTTGTTCATGCTTTAACTTTTCACCGATACCTAACTTGCGAAAATCAGGGTGAATTCCTAAACTATGAGAAACAAGGTAGGGCTTAATCCCATCAAAACCTGGGAAACTATATTGAAAACCAATCAGTTGTTCCTCGTCGAAAGCACCTAAAATAAACCCACCATTCTTAATCGTTGCCGCAGTATGACTAATAGGAACCGTATCCTCCGGACTCCAAACGGTCGATTCTAATTCATGAACCTGATGTAATTCTTCGATAGATTTTATATTTTTAATAATTATGGAAGATAAAATATCTTGTTGCATCGCTTGCCTCCTGATGTTGGGACTTGAATAAAGAAATCAATACTAATTATTATAAGTATTTTTGAGTGTATTATCGAATTTTTAAGAGCAATAGACTGTAAAATAGAAAAAGAGCTTGCCCCCAGTTGGAAGCAAGCGCTCTTCATTATTTATCCAAGAAGAATAAACTAATTTCTGGTACGAAACTAATTATGATGATGTCGATAATTAGAATTAGTAAGAACGGGATAATCGCGCGTACGACTTTTTCTAATCGTAGGTTAGCGATATTAGACGCTACGAATAGGTTAATACCAACTGGTGGAGTAATGAACCCAATCGCAAGGTTTACAACCAAGATTACACCGAAGTGAATAGGGTCAATTCCAACTGCTGTTGTTACTGGTAACAAAATCGGAGCCATGATGATAATCGCAGCAGAAGTTTCTAGGAATGTACCTACAATTAACAGGATTATATTAATAATTATTAGGACAATTATCGGATTTTCCGAAATGGCGAGCAATGAATTTGTGATTGACAGTGGGATTTGTTCCCTTGTTAAAATAAATCCAAAGATCGATGCACACGAAATGATAAACATAATAACCGCCGATGTAACAGCTGATTGAATAAAAACTTCAGGAAGGTCCTTCCACTTAATTTCTCGGTAGATAAATAGACCAACAATTAATCCATAAACAACAGCAACAACAGAAGCTTCCGTTGGAGTAAAGATTCCACCATAGATTCCTCCAAGTATGATAACAGGCATCAAAATTGCAAGAATGGCTCTATTAAAGGCGGTGAAAACATCCTTAATTGAACTCTTTTCTTCTTTCCCATAACCACGTTTTCTAGAAATAAAGTACGCAACGACAATTAGGGAAATACCGACAAAAATACCAGGCAAAATTCCAGCGATGAATAAATCACTGATTGAAGCACCAGCGATAACGCCAAATAAGATCATTGGGACGCTTGGAGGAATCATAACTCCAATTGTTCCACCTGCAGCTTGAATGGCAGTAGAGAAGCTTTTATCATACCCTTTTTGAACCATTGCTGGAATCATAATGGCACCAACAGCTGCTGTTGTAGCAGCACCAGAGCCTGAAATAGCGGCAAAGAACATACATGTTACAACGGAAACCATTGCTAAGCCACCATGCATTCTACCAACAATTGTCATTGCAAAATCAACGAGTCTTTTAGAAATCCCCCCAACCTCCATTAACTTACCTGCAAGGATAAAGAAAGGGACTGCCATCAATGTAAATGAGTCTGTTGATGTAAACATTTTTTGAACAACAACCATTAATGGAACATTATCCTGAATCATAAGTACAATCATAGAAGCAAGTCCCAGAGCAACTGCAATTGGTACATTAATGAAGAATAGGACGATTAATATCCCAAATAATAACCAAGCCATTAGTTCTTCGCCTCCTTATTCCATTCACTAATTACGATATAAAGTAGGTTGATAATAAATAGAACACTTGATATCGGAATTACTGTATAGATATAACCCATAGGTATTTGAAGAACCGGGGACTTCTGAATCATGCTTCGGCTAATAAAGTCGAAGCTGTGGACGATAACTTGCCAAAAGAAAAAAATAACAAGAATTGCAATTACTACATTTAGGACTTTTTTTAGGGTTGGTCCGAAAGCGTCGTAGAGAATTTCGACCCCAGGATGCGCTTTTACACTCATTCCATAACCTGCTCCCAGGAATGTGGTCCACACGAGTAAGTAACGTCCTAATTCCTCTGTCCAAGCTAATGGCTGTTCAAAGACGAAACGGAAGAGAACTTGTAAAAAGACAACGACCACCAATAAAAAAAATAGAATGATCAATATCCATTTAAAAAATCCATTTATGAAATCTACTGTTTTTTTAATCACCTGTATTTCCCCTTATTATCTAATCAATTGAGCCTTGACGGATTCGAGTTGCTCGAAAACTTCCTTTGAAAATCGCATGTCTCCGCGGGAGGCTTTTAACTATATTCTGTCGGCGTTCAAATCCACCTGAATAAAGTTAAAAACTTGGATTGTGCTAGGCACTCACCAAGTTTTTTTATTAGATTAATTTCCGTTTAAGATAGCTTCAATGTTTTCTTTACCAAAGTCTTTTTCGTACTTTTCATATACAGACTGAATTGCATCACGGAATGGTTGTACATCAACATCTTCGATTACTTCCATACCCGCATCTTTTACAACTTGTAAAGAATCAGTATCAGCCTTTGTGCTAAGTTCACGAACTTTATCACCAGCTATCTTTGCTTCTTCCTTAAGAATATCTTGGTATTCAGCTGGAAGTGTATCAAAAACTGATTTACTGAACATAACAACTGCAGGTGAGTAAATATGACCCGTTAATGTCATATATTTTTGGTTAGAATCATAAAGCTTGTACGTATCTGCAATGATTAATGGGTTTTCTTGCGCATCAACAACTCCTTGTTGAAGAGCAGTTAATGCTTCGTTCCATGCCATTGGTGTTGGTTGAGCGCCAAGAGCATTGAAAGCATCTAAGTGAATTTGGTTTTCTTGTGTACGGATTTTTAATCCTTTTAAGTCTTCAGGCTTTGTAATTGGATGTTTGCCGTTTGTGATATGACGAAAACCATTTTCAGCCCAAGCAAGACCCACAAGTCCAACATCCTCCATACCAGCTAATAGATCTTGACCAACTTGTCCATCAAGTACGCTGTATGCATGTTCTCTTGATTCAAATAAGAATGGTAGATCAACGATTCCGATTTGTGGATAGAAGTTTGCAATTGGGGCTGTTGATGAAATTGACATATCAGCAGTTCCAAGTGTAAGTGCTTCTGTTAGTTCTCTCTCTGCACCTAATTGGTTAAGTGGGAAAATTTCAATTGTAACTTTTCCATCAGTACGTTCTTTCACATTTTCAGCTAAATCAAGTAATGCAAGATGATAAGGATGTTCTTCTGTTTGAGAATGTCCTGCTTTAAATGTGTAGGTTTTTCCTTCGTCTTTTGCGCCATCAGATGTTGATTCGCCTTTGCTACTGGATTCATTACTTCCGCATGCTGCTAAAACTAATGCAAACACGAGGAAGATTGCCATCCAGGAAAGTTTTCTTCCTTTCATGATAAAGCCCCCTATTTTCAGAAAAATTTATAAGATATTGAACATTATAACATCATTTTTTCATTTTTCTACAATATTTCGTGTTTTTTGATAATTTTTTTAATGAAAGCGTTAAAGGACAACAGATTTTCTGCATTTTCATTACAAAATCTGCATTCAATAATTTCTATATTTTCACTAATAGCTAATGCTTTTACAACTTTTACAATGTGTAATTATGTGTAAATGTCTACCCGTAGATTAAGCTAAATAGTGTAAATGAGAGTTCACAAAATTATAGGACTAAATTACTGAATATAACGAAATTTTAATTTAGGATATTATATTTATATATCTTTTTTAGTTAATTGATCGATAAAAGGAGTATGGCACTGTGAGTTCCGCAGTTGATAAGCCACAATAAATCTTAAGGAAGTTTCAGTTATAGACGAATTTTGATTTTGCCTTTCATAGTGGTGATGAAGAGGAAACGATTAAATATTTTAGTGATATTGCCCTTCATGGTGGCGATGAAGAGGAAACGGGTCAAATATTTTGGTGATTTTGCCCTTCATAGTGGAGATGAAGAGGAAACCGGTCAAATAATTTAATGGTTTTGCCCTTCATAGTGGAGATGAAGAGGAAAACGATTAAATATTTTAATGGTTTTGCCCTTCATAGTGGAGATGAAGAGGAAACCGGTCAAATATTTTGGTGGTTTTGCCCTTCATGGTGGCGATGAAGAGGAAAACGATCAAATATTTTAATGGTTTTGCCCTTCATAGTGGAGATGAAGAGGAAACCAGTCAAATGTTTTGGTAATTTTGCCCTTCATAGTGGCGATGAAGAGGAAACCGGCCAAATATTTTAGTGATTTTGCCCTTCATGGTGGAGATGAAGAGGAAACCGGCCAAATATTTTAGTGATATTGCCCTTCATGGTGGAGATGAAGAGGCAAACGGTAAAATATTTTAGTCATTTTGCCCTTCATAGTGGAGGTGAAGAGGAAAACGATCAAATAATTTATTGGTTTTGCCCTTCATAGTGGTGATGAAGAGGAAAATGATCAAATATCTTAGTGATATTGCCCTTCATGGTGTAGATGAAGAGGAGAACGATTAAATATTTTAATGGTTTTGCCCTTCATAGTGGCAATGAAGAGGAAACCGGTCAAATATTTTGGTGATTTTGCCCTTCATGGTGGGGATGAAGAGGAAAACGATCAAATATTTTAATGGTTTTGCCCTTCATAGTGGCGATGAAGAGGAAACTGGTCAAATATTTTAGTGATTTTACCCTTCATAGTGGTGATGAAGAGGAAACCAGTCAAATGTTTTGGTAATTTTGCCCTTCATAGTGGCGATGAAGAGGAAAATGATCAAATATCTTAGTGATATTGCCCTTCATGGTGTAGATGAAGAGGAGAACGATTAAATATTTTAATGGTTTTGCCCTTCATAGTGGCAATGAAGAGGAAACCGGTCAAATATTTTGGTATTTTGCCCTTCATGGTGGAGATGAAGAGGAATGGAAGCTAAAGTCCTTCATCGGGTCAATGAAGCCCGAGTGAGGAGGAGGAAGCAAGGTAAAGTCCTTCATCCGGTCAATGAAGACCCGAGTGAGGAGGAGGAAGCAAGTTAAAGTCCTTCATCCGGTCAATGAAGTCCCGAGCAAGGAGGAGGAAGCAGCTAAGGTCTTTCATCGGGTCAATGAAGCCCGAGTGAGGAGGAGGAAGCAAGCTAAAGTCCTTCATCGCTCTATGAGAGCCCGAGCGAAACAGAGGAAGCAAGCTAAAGTCCTTCATCCGGTCAATGAAGTCCCGAGCGCAACGGAGAAAACATGCTAAAGTCTTTCATACACGTCAATAAAAACCTCAGCGAATCGACCCAAACATTAGTTAGCAAACACCAAAAAAAGGGAATCGTTATCAAACGATTCCCTTTCCTGTTATTTACCAAGACTTTGTAAATATTCAACTAATGCATCAATTTGATTATCATCCAAGCTGTCCTTAAATGGAGGCATTCCTGCGCTACCATTTTTAATTTGATTAATTAAAGCTTCCCTATCTTGGAGCATTTCGCTCTTCTGTAGGTTTGGTCCGTTGTGACCACCTTCACCGTTGTCACCGTGACATGCCAAGCAGTTGTTTTTGTAAATGTCTGCGCCTTCATGTGCAGTTGATCTATCACTTTCTTCTGCATCTTGCTTCTTATCGGTAGCGGCAGGATCATTTGCTGTTGGTGATACGTTGATTTTATCTTCAGGTATATCTTCTAGCGATGCATACGCACCTTCAAGTGAGAAGGTATAGATTTTATCTCCATGTGTTGTTCCTGCAAGTGAGTTACCTGCAGCAAAAATTGTAATATATTGCTTACCATCAATTTCATATGTGATAGGAGGTGCGTTTGCTCCTGCATCCATTTTAAACTCCCATAATTCGTTCCCGTTAGTTGCGTCGAATGCGATGATTCGGCCATCGTTATGACCTGTAAACAAGAGATCTCCTTTTGTTGTCAATAGACCGCTGTAGGCAATTTGATCCCAATGTTTTTGCCATACAATTTTGTTTGTTTTAATATCCATGGCTGTTACCACACCACGGCCAGGGGCTCCATTAACAGGCTGCCATATACTACCAAGCCAAACTTCGCCTTCTTTATAATTATTCGCCTCATCGTCTTCACGATGTGAGAATGAAAAATACGTATCATTTGCTAATAAATAGAACAGCTCAGTATTTGGGTTGTAAGCTGAAGGTGGCCAGTTTGCTCCACCTTGTGGTGACGGTTTTAATGTAACAAACTCATCCCAGAACGGTGTGAAGATTGTACCGATTTTTCCTTTCCAACCCTCAGGAAAATCTTTTTTAACATCTTCTTCTGTGACTTCTTGTGGAATAAAATTATCTCCAACCGGGAACGGCTGAGTTGCCGCTGTTTTTTGTCTTTCATCCTGTGGTACTGGTTTTTCTTCAATGCCGATCAGTGGTTCACCGTTAGTTCGGTCTAGTATGTAGAGCCAGCCAGTTTTTCCAGCTTGTGCAATACCTTTTCTCATTTTACCTTTCATTTCTACATCAAATAAAACTACAGGGTTTGGCGCATCCATATCCCAAATATCATGGTGTACTTCTTGGAAATGCCATTTGTATTCACCCGATTTCGCATCTAATGCGAGAACGGAATCGGCAAATAAATTGTCACCCTCACGAGTGCTTCCATCAAGGTCAGCAGATGGATTACCAGTTGAGAGATAGAGAAGTCCTAACTCTGGGTCAATTGCTGGGGTTTGCCATACAGCTGCTCCGCCTCTTTTCCATGCATCAGTGTCTTGCGGCCATGTATCATGCCCAACTTCATCTGGTCCAGGAACCGTATGAGTTTTCCAAACTTCTTTACCCTTATCAGCATCAAATGCAGCAACAAAACCGCGGATTCCATATTCACCTCCAGCAACCCCTGTGTAGACCAATCCATCAAAATAAAGTGGGGCACTAGTGATGTTATATCCTTTTTCCCAATCCTCAACTTTCGTTTCCCAAACAAGTTCGCCTGTTTTTTGATCCAATGCAACAAGTCTTGCATCTAATAGTCCGACAAAGACTTTTCCATCTCCTAATCCGACACCACGACTTGTCCATCCACAGCAGACCGTATCTAAGTTCGCTGCTAATTCAGGGCGATATTCCCAAATTAATTCACCAGTTCTAGCATCAATTGCTTGAACATCATCAGCACCGGTAATGGTGAACATAACCCCGTCATAGACAATTGGAGTTGCTTCGCCTGAATATTTAAATTCATAACCTGAGCCGAGACTTGTAACCCATTCAGCTTTTAAGCCTTTTACATTTGATTTGTTGATTTTGTCTAGCGGAGAGTACCTACCATTGAAAATATTTCCACCATGTGTAATCCAATCTCCTGTTGGTGCAGCCGTCAAATCCTCTGCTGAAAATTTCGGGGCAACTTTTCCAGGATAATCCTTGTGTTGTACTGAAAAATGCTTATTCTTGTCTACTTTCTGCTTTTCTTTTTCTTGGTTTTCGACTCCTTGTTCAGCTTGTTCTTCTTTGCCGATATTATTTGAAATCATTACACCAGCTCCGATGGCAATTACAACAAGCAGGACAATAATAACCCATCCAAACCTTTTCATCCCGTAAAACTCCTTTCCATTGTGATAATAGTGAAAATTAATCAAATGCCCCTTAGCGTATTATCGCCAGATTTTTAGGCCCACACGAGGTGGGTCACAAAGACGTTGCCACAGGAAATGGCGTTAGTAGTCTTTTATCTTATGGGTCGAAAAACCACCTCTAAAAAATAATGGCGTCCGCGGGAGGCTTTAACTTTATTCAGTCCAAATTCTCCTTCTGAATAGTTACTATTAGTGCACTCATCCCACTACATATAAAGTGGTGGACTTTTCCTGAATAAAGTTAATAAGATTTTTTATAATTTGCCCTGCTCCAAATAAAATAATCCAATTTATTAGCTGAAAATTTGAGATTTTAGCAGTACATGGTGTTATTCAATAACAAGTGAAAGGCATTTCTCTAAAAATTTTGTAAGCATGATTCTTGTCATGTTACTTAATGTATGTTAGTTTTAAGTTATGTAACATTAGCAGGGGGATATCGATGGAATTTGTCGATCCAATTAAAGACGTAAATAAAATAAATGAAATTAAAGAAGTGCTTAAAAAGCAATCCCAACGGGACTTATTATTTTTTGTATTTGGGATCAACACAGGATTAAAGGTTAGTGATTTACTTTCATTACGTGTTGAAGACGTATGGGGTGAATCTGGAATGAAGGATTTCCTCTATATAAATGACATAACAAGTGGGGAAGTTAAAGCTTTCTATTTAAATAATATGATAAAAAATGAACTTACTGAGTATTTAGGCTCACAAGAATACGAAGGCAGTGATTTTTTATTTAAATCAAAGAAGGATAATCTACCAATTTCTAGACAGCAGGCATACCGAATTATTAATCATGCTGCTAAAGAGGTGGGGGTTTCTGGGAAGATTGGAACGCATACTCTTCGAAAAACATTTGGCTATCATGCCTACCTAAAAGGAATTGCGATTTCAATATTAATGGATATCTACAACCATCATTCACCTTCCGAAACGTTCAAATATATCGGAATTAATAACGAAGAGAAGCAATTAGTGAAAGTGGACGTAAACCTATAAATAAAAAAAAAGTACAAAAAAACTCCGCATGATAGCGGAGTGGTCATAAAAAGTCATCATCGTCGTCTAAATTTGTGTTCATTTCTACATTTGTAAAATCGGAAACGATATCCTCTTTCACTTGGACCTGTAATGTCTTCTGGTCTTTCATGAATTTAAATATTCCATTATTAAAGTCTGTACCGAATTCCTTAAAGAAGATCCCTTCATAAAGGACACTTTTTGTATGTTTAAAGATGAGGCGGTAAACATTACCCTCCTGGACTAGGTATGCACGAACACCTTTGTCAAAATGGCCTTCAGTGTTTTTAAGGTAACGGGCAACAGATATGATATGAAGATCTACAAAAGGAATCTCTCTTAACAATGAATTTATAATTGAACCTTTTGCGATTTGTTCCCAACGACTTTGTGCGGTTTGGCCAAGAATTATTTGGGTAACATTTTTCTCTCTTGCAACATCTGCGATTACTTTTGAAATTGGTCTTTTTTCATTGTCCTTGATAATAAACGCATCCGCACTATGTTTGTCAGCTAACTCTTTCCATCTTTCAATATAGCTTACCTTTTCAGGGTCGAGATCATCGAAAGGCTTTGGATCAACAGTTAAGATATAAAGTGGACAATCTAGCATTTTTGCAATCTTGCAGCCACGTTGGATGAGACGTTCACCATTTGGGCCATAATATACACAGACAAGGATACTCTCGTCCATTCGCTCTTTTATTAATTTCATTATTACTCACCTCGAAGTTGATGTGAAATCATTGGCCTAGCCAACTTCCGTTTCATAAATAACAAGCAAATAAGGAACTACTAAAGGATAAACCCTTAATTTAGCTGGGCTTACATTTATCACACCACCTATTAAAATTCACTTAGCTAATTAGATCCGATATTTGAGTATATCGAGGCAACCGCTAAGCTATATTTCAGTAGGAAATTAAATAGCTACTGATTACAAAAGTTATTAAAAAATGTTCTTTAATTTATAAACTATGTATGACTATATCGCATGCTACAAAATGAGTCAATCCATTCAGCCATTTTGTAAAAATCATCCACTAAGGAGGCGATTCCAATGTATTGGTTCCATTTTTTAATCATGCTACCATTTATTTTCGCCGTGTTTGTTCCTATATTATATAAGAAGTTTTGTCCTCGCATTCATACGGGCTGGTTCGTGATCTTGGTGCCACTCCTGATTTTTGTTTATCTTATTACATTTATTCCCAACATTTCTAATGGGAATACCATTATTACAAGCCTTCCTTGGATACCTTCCTATAATATTAATTTTACTACCTATATCGATGGATTAGGTTTAATGTTTGGATTATTAATTACGGGTATTGGTGCATTGGTTATTTTATATTCCATTTTTTACTTATCAAAAGAACGTGAAGCACTTCATAACTTTTATGTGTATTTACTGATGTTCATGGGAGCCATGCTTGGCTTAGTATTTTCTGATAATATCTTTGTTCTGTATGTATTTTGGGAATTAACAAGTGTATCTTCTTTCCTATTAATTGCGTATTGGTATGAACGTGAAAAATCACGATATGGTGCGCAAAAATCTATGCTAATTACGATTTTTGGTGGATTAGCGATGCTTGCGGGTCTTGTTATGATTTCAAGTAGCTCGGGAACCTATAGTATTCGTGAAATGTTGTTGAATACTGATGCGATAACATCGAGTGCTTTATTTGTACCAGCAATGGTATTAATTTTATTAGGTGCTTTTACGAAATCAGCCCAATTTCCATTTAGTATTTGGCTACCAGATGCAATGGAAGCTCCAACCCCTATTAGTGCCTATTTACATTCAGCCACAATGGTTAAAGCAGGTATTTATTTAGTTGCACGATTAACTCCTGTCTTTGGTGGCTCATCTGTTTGGTTTTGGATTGTTACGGGAGTTGGTTTAATTACATTGCTGTACGGATCCGTTAATGCGGTACGACAGACAGATTTAAAAGCTTTATTGGCATACTCAACGATTAGCCAATTAGGCTTGATCATGAGTCTTCTTGGTCTCGGGTCGGCTGCGATGTATTTCGGTTTGGGGGATGAAACAGCTGTGTACGGCACAGCCGTCTTTGCAGCACTGTTTCATTTGCTGAATCACTCGACATTTAAAGGGAGTCTCTTTATGGTAGTCGGGATTATTGACCATGAAACAGGGACTCGTGATATTCGAAGGTTGGGTGGTCTTATTCATCTTATGCCCATTTCCTTTACGCTAATGGTGATAGGTGCCTTTTCAATGGCTGGACTGCCTCCATTTAATGGTTTCTTAAGTAAGGAAATGTTTTTTGCAGCGGTCAATAATGCAGCAAAAATGAACTTTTTTAACATGGGAACGATAGGCGTATTAATTCCTATCATTGCTTGGATCGCCAGTGTTTTTACATTTATCTACTGTATGATTCTTGTATTTAAAACATTTAGAGGGAAATATAAGCTCGACAATGACCGAGTTGTTCATGAAGCGCCACTTGGAATGTTAATACCACCGATAATTTTAGGGTCACTCGTGATTCTTGGTTTCTTTTTTCCGAATCTGATCTCACAGTATTTGTTAAAACCGGCGTTAACTTCTGTATTGCCGATGCTAGCAGAGGCAGATGTGTTGAAGTTGAAAATAACGGCGTGGCATGGTTGGAATCAGGAACTTTGGATGACAATCGGGGTAGTTGTTCTCGGAACGATTCTCTATCTCAACATTAGAAAATGGTACCGGGTTTACAAGTTCTACCCACAGTCACTAACGATTAACCATATCTATAATCTTTCTTTAAATAAATTGGAACAGATTTATGGTTTGATTACAAACTATTATATGACAGGTTTTATTCGTGATTATCTTGTTTATATCTTTGGTTTCATGATTATCGTTGTCGGGGGATCAATCTGGTTGTTTGATGGGATTTCCTTTGATTCATCAAATGATAATCCGGCTACACTATTTGAAATCGCGATTATGATTGTTTCTGTAGTTTCAGCTGTCACTGTTCTATTTGCAAAATCAAGAATTTCATCGATTGTTGCAGTGGGAGCACTAGGATATTTAGTGGCATTTTTCTTTGTCTTATTCCGTGCACCAGATCTGGCTTTGACTCAACTGGTTGTTGAAACCGTAACAACCGCTCTTTTCCTATTATGTTTTTATCACTTACCGCAATTGCGAAAAGAAATTAGTCGAATCCCGTTCAAGCTAACGAATGCGGTCATAGCCATTGGGTCAGGGGTAGTCGTGACAATAGTGGCATTATCTGTGAATGGAAATCGATTATTTGATTCGATTTCAAGCTACTATGAAAATGCCTATGAACTTGCAGGAGCCAAGAATATCGTCAATGCTATTCTAGTGGATTTCCGTGGGATTGACACAATGCTCGAGATTCTAGTGTTAAGTATTGCAGGATTAGGAGTTTATTCATTAATAAAGCTACGTTTAGCAAAGGAGGGTTCAGATGAAAGAGCCGAATGATGTCATTATAAGAAGTATCACTAAGATTGCGGTTATTATTATTTTTACATTTGCAATCAACTTGTTTATTTCTGGTCATCACCATCCAGGCGGTGGTTTCATAGGAGGCTTAACCTTTTCAGCCGGCTTGGTCCTTCTGTTCCTAACCTTTGATATAGAAACGGTTCGCAAAAATTTGCCCCTCGATTTTAAAGTGGTAGCTGCGGTCGGTGTATTAATTGCAGTTGGCACAGGGGTCGGAAGCTTGCTATTTAATGAGCCATTTTTAACCCAAACCTTTGGATATATTGAGCTCCCTGTTTTCGGAGAAACAGAGCTTGCTTCAGCGGTTTTGTTTGATGTAGGTGTCGCCTTGGCGGTCATTGGAACATCACTCACAATTATTATGAGTATAGGTGATGATCGATAATGGAAACATTAATGTCTATTCTAGTCGGGATATTATTTGCAATCGGTGTTTATCTTATCTTAACGAAAACCCTATTACGTATCATATTAGGAACATCTATAATCGGTCATAGTGTGAACCTTCTCATTATTACAATGGGGGGCCTCGAAAAGGGTGGACCTCCGCTACTGGGAATAAAGGGATTATCCTATGTAGATTCATTACCACAGGCACTACTTTTAACAGCAATCGTCATCAATTTTGCGACCACTGCTTTATTTTTAGTGCTAAGTTACCGTGCGTATAAGGTTTTAGGCACGGACGATACGCAAGCATTGAGAGGTAAAAATGATGGGTAATTTAGTTATTTTTCCAATAATCATTCCTATTATTATTGGAATGATTATGGTTATTTTTCGAAAAAATATCATGCTGCAGAAGGTGCTTATTATAGTTGCAGTAGTAAGTATATTTGCGGTTTCATTGGTACTTATGCAACAAATAAAAATGGATGGAATTCAGGTTCTCCAGTTAGGTGGATGGGAAGCGCCATTTGGTGTAAGTATGGTTGCAGACATGTTGGCTGTTATTTTGGTTATGGTCACTAGCATTGTGGCATTGTGCTGTCTCATTTATGCCTTTTACACAATTGGGAGGGACCGAGAACTATTTTATTTTTATCCGCTCTTTTTATTTTTAATTACAGGTGTTAATGGTTCCTTTCTTACAGGGGATATTTTCAACTTATTCGTATGTTTTGAAGTCATGCTTGTTTCATCCTATGTCTTAATTTCCTTGGGTGGCACAAAAATACAGCTTAGGGAATCTATCAAATATATATTAGTGAACCTGATTTCTTCCTTCTTATTTTTAGTGGCTGTTGCCTATTTATATGCGATGACAGGTACATTAAATATGGCACATCTTTCAGTTCGCATTGCTGAGGTCGGTCAGGACGGTGTTATGACGACAGTCGCGATCCTATTTTTGATTGTGTTTAGTTTAAAGGCAGGACTGTTCCTTTTCTTTTGGTTACCGGGTTCATACAGTGCACCACCAACAGCGATTGCTGCAATCTTTGCAGCGCTGTTAACAAAGGTTGGAATTTATTCGATTATGAGAGTATTCACTCTTGTGTTTTACCATGAACCAGAAGTGACACATCTATTAATCGGTATTTTAGCAGCTATTACGATGTTGCTTGGGGCATTTGGAGCCGTGGCTTATTGGGATATTAAAAGGATTATAACGTACAATGTGGTCGTAGGAGTTGGCTTTATTTTAGCAGGGGTTGCATCGTTAACTGCTGAAGGGATTACCGGATCTATTTACTACTTAATCCACGATATGATTGTAAAGGCACTTATCTTTCTTTTAGGAGGAACAATTATTTATCTGACTGGGTCAAGTAATTTAAAAGAATTCAGTGGTTTAATGCGTCTACAGCCAAAATTTGGGTGGATGTTTTTCATTGCAGCTTTGTCACTCGGAGGATTACCACCCCTTAGTGGATTTTTAGGAAAAATATTTATTACAGAGGGGACCTTCGCAACGGGCTATTACTGGCTTGGTGGAATTGGCTTACTTACAAGTTTAATGGTTCTTTACTCGGTGATGAAAATTTTTATGAATGGATTCTGGGGTTATACGGACGTACCAGAGGAAAGCGCAACAAAGTCTTTAAAAGGATTATTATTACCGATGGGCATTCTTACCGGCTTGACAATTGCGCTGGGATTAGGCACTCAAGGGATTAGTGAGTATGTTGACCTTGCAGTTGAAGTGATTTTGAATCCAACAATCTATATTGAGGCGGTCTTAGGAAGCTCCTTTTTAGAGTAAGATTTTATGAGCGTGAAAAGGTAGCGGTTGGATAGTATGTTATAAAAAATCCCGTGGTTATTCTTTATTTAAGAAAGGGGTGGTATTAATGCCCATGCAGGTTCTAATTAATTTGTTTATCGGTTTTATTTGGATGTTCCTTCAGGAAAGTTGGTCCGTGTTAACCTTTTTTAGTGGTTATTTATTTGGTCTAATCGTGCTATTTATACTACGGAGGTATTTCCCACATCAATTCTACGTCGTGACCTTGCTTGCTATTTTACGTTTGTTTTTTATCTTTATCCAAGAACTATTTACGTCAAGTGTATTAGTTGTGAAGCAGGTTATGCGACCAAAAATTAATATCACACCAGGCATTTTTACCTTAGAGACGGATTTAGAAGGGGACTTGGAGATAACCTTGCTTGCGATGTTATTAACCTTAACCCCTGGTTCGGTAGTTGTTGAAGTATCACATGATGAGAAAAAGTTTTATATACATGCAATGGATATCCCGGAATCAAGCGATGCTGTCATACGTTCAACGGAAAAATTTGAAGCGGCGATTAAGAGGGTGACGAGATAATGATCAGGATCATTTTAATAATTTCATTGTTTATTTTAACTTTCGCTATTTTTGCGACGATTTATCGGTTAGTGAAAGGCCCCTCAGCCTCTGATAGAGTACAAGCGCTAGATGTCTTAGGGATTAATATTATTTCGGGAGTAGCTATTTTTTCTGTGTTTTTAAGGAATACTGGTTTTTTTGAAGTGATTTTATTAATTGGAATCCTTTCCTTTATCGGAACGATTTCCTTCGCGAGATTCATTGAAAGAGGTGTTGTAATTGAGCGACGTAAGCAATCCGATTGAGGTGTTAGAAGTCCTTGCAGTTTTATCGATATTAGTGGGAACTGTCTTTAGCTTTTTAAGTGCAGTTGGTTTAATTAGGTTACCTGATTTATATTCTCGTGCTCATGCAGCTTCAAAAAGCTCAACGATGGGCGTTCTGTTTACTCTTGTAGGAACGTTTCTATTCTTTATCATGGAAGGTACTTTTAGTATTCGCTTATTTCTAGGGATCTTTTTCGTATTCCTAACAGCTCCAGTCGCGGCGCATGTCATTGTGCGCTCTGCTTATCGCTCTAAAGTTCCCCTTGCAGAACAAAGCGTGCAAGATGATCTGAAGGGCGTGATTGAGATTGAAGGGGAGAGGGAGCAGTAAAGGCTTCGAATAAAAAATGCCTAGCCTTTTTATAGGGTTAGGCATTTTTTGTTGTTCTTAAATATTCTTGAATCTTGTTCCTAGGAATTGTTTTCCATAATTCAGGATGGTAATCCCACTTTAAGATGGGCTTTTTTATTTCAACTAATGAATCAATGTTTTCAAGTGTAACATCTTTTTGGTATACGAATTGTTCGCGTTTTACGAAACCGTAGTTATTTACATCTTCATAATTCTTGCTAAATAGAATAATATCATTTTTTTCTAATGTAGAGGTATCAACCCCATAGGTTTCAAATTCCTTTCCTTTAAAAATTGCGTTAATCTTTAACTCATAAACTAGCTCAACATCATCAAGGGAGACCTCTTTTATAAAAATATCATTGTGCTTTTTTCCTGCTAAATCAATAAGTTCTTGAAAGCCGTTCTTTTTATATTCACATTTTCAACGAAGTATTTGACCCCGAATATTCACTGGGTAGTTCTTATTCTGATAAATTGCATATATGCTCATAGTTGGTTTCCTTAGTACTATTTTTAATTTTATCAAGCAGTATCTCAGAAAAAAATTTTTCTACTTAAGATAGATTATGAAACTTGTTCAATCCTCGTACTCTTTTAATAAAATTTTCTAATGCTTGTTCCTCACTGTCGAAATCTTTTTCGGAAATAGCATTTGCGCGTTCGTCTGTTGTGGCAACCTTCCAGGTATTTCCCTGTTGGTTGATTAACACCCCGTTCGGACTAATGTCATGATCGTTAAACCAGTTAAAGAATTGTAGATTCTCGTCTTTAATTATTTGCAGTGCTTGTTCTTTCGTCATAATGACCACATCCCCTATATATCAGGGCTTTTTTCTAGTTTTAAAACTACTTTTCAACAATCATTTCTCGACCAGAATTTATATTTATTGTGGTTATGTTGATCTATTTTATAAATAATTCGATATCTTCATCATCAAATTTTTCATTTAAAAGACCTTGCTGGATTAGTTTTTGCTCAAGTTCTTTAATTAAATACAAAGAATAAGTCAATCGATACATAACAAAAATACCTCGCTTTACACTCAGTGGCATAGTGGTAAAGCTTTTTTTGTTGTTAACATCAATATAACTAATTAGCATGTTATTACTATTATCTATCTCACAGTGAATAGTCTGTGAACTTATTGTGTTGAAATGATAATATTTACTTGAAACCCCAAGTTTTTGGAAATAGGTAATTAGCTCATTAGTGTTTTTGAAATCATGAACTGGGTTATCGGAAGGGAAAATTTTATAAAAAAAGAATTTCTTTAATAATTTTATTAAGAAATATTTGGCCGCTTTTGCTTCATCACTAAACATAACAATGTTTTCTTTTTCTGGACCAGGCTGTCTTTCAAAGTTAATTTCGGAATACTCATATTTACCATTGCTAAACTCGAGTTGAACATAATTTTCGTAAGGTGACTTCACTTCCATCAAGATATGATTATCATGTTTAATAGCAATACCTACATATTTGCATATTTGTAATAATTGATCTTTGTCCATTTATTTCATTCCTTTTTTCTTATTTAATATAACCATATTTGATTAAGTTTTCGACTGTCGCAGGAACTTTGTTACCGAAGTCATCTACAACCTCTATTTTTGAATAATATTGCGTACCTCCACCAACCTCATCAAACCATGGAGCTATTTCTCCAGATCGTACGTCGAATTCTCTAATTACAGTGTATTGATTATAAGGCTGTTGCGTCATATGCGGTGGCAATGCCCTACTTTCAAAGCTAGAGCCAGAAGGAGAAAAGTATTGACCACTGCCATTACTTCCATAACGATCGATTTCTGCTCCAGGTCTTAATGTCTCAATTTCATATTGACCATTTTTAAATCCATCAATATTTGGGTCACCTTTTGTTCCTGGCCAATTAATTGCACCTGTTTCTTGATTATAGTATTTGGGATTATCATACACATTTTTATACCTTAAGTATAAATCATCATCTGGACGATGTGTCCAGCCATCTAATTTTGCACGATCTGTTGGACTAACTGTGCCTGGAGTACGTGGATTCGCGGGTTGGTCAGGTGTTAATGAGTCACCTTTTTCAACTATCCTAACCCCACCAACCTCATCAACAGCTTTTGCCCCTTTAGTCAATTTTACCGCTTTATCCACCCCTTTTGTACCTACAACTGCGAGGGCAATTTCTCCAAAAGCGCGACCGAACCAATTTCCTCGGCTTTCTGCATCCCCATTAATAACATCCTCGTTCCAAGATGTTTTAATTGCATCCCATATTCCTTTTGCCGTTTCAATTGGGTGTTGGATGACATGTAGGAGACCTTCAAAGGTTTCAACTGGATGAGTGATGATGTTCCAGATTCCTTCGACAGTGGATACAACTACGTCCCAAATTCCAGTTCCAAATCCTTTTATGGACTCGCCGACTACCCCAAAAAAATCTCCAATAGACTCCCAAAATGATTTTTTAGGAGGCTCGGTTAATTTTTGTGACTGGGAGTTTACTTGTTTATCAGCTTGTTCATATTGAGTAACACTATTATCCACAAAGTTATGAAGTTGGTTAAGACGTTTTTCTAGATCATGGATTGAAGAAGCCATACTGCTTAAATTTACTCCAATGTCCTGTCTACTTGTGATTTGACTGTCAATCGCATGGCGTAGACTAGAGATTCGACTCTGTGTATCTGTTAAGTTTGAAGTGATCCCCTTTAACCGGCTGTTTGAAGAGCGAACACTATTCACTTTTATATTTATTTGAGCCATTTCGTTACATCCTTTCCAATCTTATCGGAACATCGAGTTCAAATCATCTATTGATGTACGAGTATAAAAGGGGTCGGTCTGATCTATAATCGAAATTGTTAGTGGCAAATTTTCGGGTAGAATCACAATTTCGATTTGCTGATTAGAAAGTGTATCAACTGTTTTAAACACATCCAATACTAGTTTCTCGGAACTTTTCGCGTCTTGATTGTCTACCGTTAATCCAATAAATGGAATCGGCTTACTTGCACTAGCAGGATTGTATAGATGTGTAAAGTATGCGTTTTTGATTGAAGGAAAGCTTTTTAAATTGTCGGAAATAACACTTAGAACAGATTGAGGGATTCCTTCCATTTGGTTTGTTAAGAAATTCTGTTTTTCTTCAACGCCTAACTCCTCAAAAAAGTAATGTAGAATTCTTCCGTCACGTAGTGTTTCAAGTTCCTGTTGGATAATCTTTTTACTAACATCAAAACCAGGGTTAAGAACCCATGGGGTATCTGACTCAATTAGTTTTAGTAACATACGTGTTGAGATTTTTATATATTTATAGTTTCCCTTATAGATGGAGTTGAATTTCTCAACACTTGAATATACAGGGAGAACAAGCTCATTATTCATTTCTATATACTTTAAATTCAAAATAGGTTCTCCATTTGTGCTGGAGGAAACCGTGCCGATTGCAACCACCTCTAAATCCAGAAGGGCTTTATAAAAATAATAGCGCTTCTCTGGATTATTTATGGCCTCTGACAGAATGGAATCAAATGGATCAATTGTTTGTTTTTTCATTTTTTTCACATGCACGCTCCAATTTAGGATTATGGTAATATTATACAATCAAAAAGTGGGTAAAAGGAGGTAATAAAGTACTAGGAAAAATAGCACGATTTATAATGGACATCCAATTTTTCTACCAAATCATCATTTAGCACACATTATTCTGTTTCCGGTCATAAAATGTATAAAAGCAGGTCAATAAAGAGACCGGGAAAGTTGTGATATGAATTTATGAAAAACAATTCAAACAATCACTTCTTATTTAAAAATTTGTTAGAAAAACGGATGTCATTTGAGCGGGTTTTTGAGCATATTACTGAGTTCATGCGCTCCCAACCTAATGGGAAATTCAGGCTCATTATTGGGACAGATTCTCAAGTACACCCAAGACAAACTACCTTTATAACAGGTGTTGTCATACTTAATGAAGGAAAAGGTGTCTGGGCATGTATCCGAAAAGTGGTTGTTCCAAGGAGAATGGAACAATTGCATGAGCGCATATCCTATGAATTATCATTATCGGAGGAAGTAGTGTCATTATTTACCGAAAAAAAGAAAAATCAACTCATCGATATCGTGCTCCCTTATATATATGATGGTGCTTCATTCACAATGGAGGGGCACATTGACATCGGAGCAGGGAAGAGAAACAAAACACGTGAATTTGTGAAGGAAATGGTAACACGAATGGAAGCAATTGGTGTGGAACCGAAAATTAAACCAAATGCATTCGTGGCCTCATGCTACGCGAACCGTTATACCAAGTAGAGAGTTAGAGTTAGATTGTTACTTAATTCTGGTAAAACGGAATCGGTGCCTGGCACCAGTGAGTCTCGTAATCTTGCAACCTCGCTGGGAATCAGGCACCGATTTTTTATGTGGATTTAGCAAGGTTGTGGAAGCGGGGTGAGAGGGAACGGGAATTTTTATTAAGAGATGAATCCGCGTTGTAGGGGGAGAAGGAGGGGAAAACGAACAAGAGTTTTGGTCTGAATTCTCTTCATAAACTGGATGAAGGGGAAAATGGGCTTGAATTTAGAAGTGAATCCTCTTCATAGAGGGGATGAAGAGGAAAAGGAATCTTGATTTAGAAATGAATCCTCTTCATAAGCGGGATGAAGGGGAAAAGCAATCTGAATTTTGATCTGAATCCTCTTCATGAGCTGAATGAAGGGGAAAAGGACCTTGGATTTAGAAGCGAATCCTCTTCATAAGCTGGATGAAGGGGAAAAGGCCCCTTGATTTAGAAGTGAATCCTCTTCATAAGCTGGATGAAGGGGAAAAGGAACTTGGATTTAGAAGCGAATCCTCTTCATAGAGGGGATGAAGGGGAAAAGGACCTTGGATTTAGAAGCGAATCCTCTTCATAGAGGGGATGAAGGGGAAAAGGAATCTTGATTTAGAAATGAGTCCTCTTCATAAGTAGGATGAAGGGGAAAAGGACCTTGGATTTAGAAGCGAATCCTCTTCATAAGCTGGATGAAGGGGAAAAGGCCCCTTGATTTAGAAGTGAATCCTCTTCATAAGCTGGATGAAGGGGAAAAGGACCTTGGATTTAGAAGCGAATCCTCTTCATAGAGGGGATGAAGGGGAAAAGGACCTTGGATTTAGAAGCGAATCCTCTTCATAGAGGGGATGAAGGTGAAATGGCCCCTCGATTTAGAAATGTATCCTCTTCATAAGTAGGATGAAGGGGAAAAGGACCTTGGATTTAGAAGCGAATCCTCTTCATAAGCTGGATGAAGGTGAAAAGGCCCCTTGATTTAGAAGTGAATCCTCTTCATAAGCTGGATGAAGGGGAAAAGGACCTTGGATTTAGAAGCGAATCCTCTTCATAAGCTGGATGAAGGGGAAAATGGGCTTGAATTTAGAAGTGAATACTCTTCATAAGCAGGATGAAGGGGAAAAGCAATCTGAATTTTGATCTGAATCCTCTTCATAAGCAGGATGAAGGGGAAAAGCAATCTGAATTTTGATCTGAATCCTCTTCATAAGCGGAAAGAAGGGGAAAAGGACCTTGGAACTAGAAGTGAATCCTCTTCATAAGGGGATGAAGGGGAAATGGCCCCTTGATTTAGAAGTGAATCCTCTTCATAAGCTGGATGAAGGGGAAAAGGACCTTGGATATAGAAGCGAATCCTCTTCATAAGCTGAATGAAGGGGAAAAGGACCTTGGATTTAGAAGCGAATCCTCTTCATAAGCTGTATGAAGTCCCGAACGCCCCGGCAGCCGTCGCCCAAAGTCCTTCATAAGCGGGATGAAGTCCCGAACGCCCCAACAGCCCCCCCATCCAAAGTCCTTCATCAACCTAATGGGTCCCCGACCGAACAAAACAATAGAATCTAGTAACGGTCTACATCTCTGCCATAGCTCAATTTACAAAAAACAAAGACGGCATCATCACAATTCGGATGCCGTCTTTTCTATTAGTTATTAATATATTTTTCAAAAACCTCACCAAAGTCTTTCCTGAGGTACTGATCACGTGCTGATGATAGCCAAGAGAAGCCGTATTCGGTTAATTGCTTGTATTCCTCAGCAAGTTGGATTTCTGTTGGTCGGGAGTTGTGCAATACCGTTACCGCTTTGTCCAAGCTATTGACTGCCATATCATACATAATGTTATTTTCATGAATGATTTCAGATATATAAACGAGTGCTTTGTATAGATCATTTAATTTATCAAGCTGTCTTTTATCTACATCAATACTAAAAGCTTGGTTACCTAAGTTGAATTTTATTTCGATATCTAAATCAACTCTACCAGCTGTTTCGAGAAAAACATTTGTGATTTTATGTTGTGAATACGGATAGCGTTTTAGCATCCGTTTCGATGAAACGGCATTGGCACCATCGACATGGATGAAAGCGATGTTTGTGAAGCAATACTCATCGGCTTTTGTCTTAATCAAGAAGTAAATCTTTTCATTATCCTCATGTCTAATGTAATCATCTGCGTCTGTTTTGTCATAATCCTCTGGGCCAATAATTTTTCCGATATCCGATAAACCTAAAGCATCAGCTGCGAATTTTTTTAACATGATAACTCCCCCTCCATACGAAAACATTTCACTCCAAACTCATTATATCGCGTTAGTGTAAGGAGTATAACCCTGAATTTCTAAAAAATGGTACTCTTGACGATCTCATTCTCTATAAAATTAATAAGAGTAAAACTAAACATTCTTAAAAAATTGAATCTAAAAGCTGGTAAATAAAATAAACCAAAAGAAGATTGAGTTTTACACTTGCTAAAGAAACTCAACCTTGCTTTTGCTTTTTTATGAACTGGCGAATCAGACTGATGATAAATAGCAGCGGGATATAGCAAAACAATATAGTAGTACCACTAATCAATACCATTTTTTGTATGAGTTGAGTGTAATAGATATCAATAAGTTCGCTATTTACAAAAAGATACAAAGCTAGTAATAAAAGCAGAATAGTAGTTGGCTTTAGTTTTGGAAGAGTAACTTTTATAGAACGAACAGCTGACCAAAGATATAAACATATAACTGGCATAATCACTAAGAGCCAGGTGAATATAAAGATAAACTCAAAGCGTTCCAAAAAAGGAAACTGTATGATTTTTATCATTGTCAAGGTTGGCCATGTTAAGTGCTGAATTTTTCCTTGTGCAAAAAACATAAACGAGACAAGCGTTATAAACACAGTTATGATTGTTGTAAACAATAAGCCAAAATGCCCCCATTTGCTTGCCTTTTTTCCGTTTTTTATGAATGGAAAATATATAAGAGCTGTTTCAAACCCTATAAATAAAGGGATAGCTGCTTTGATCGAAATAAAATGGTCTTTTAAACTATGGTCAAATAGTGGTTGGAGGTAAGACACCTCCAAAAAGCCAACAATATAAAAAAAGGAAACTAATAAGAAAATTGGTATCACGACACCCCAAAATGCAACTCCAGTAATAACTCGAAATCCCCCTGAGACCAGATAAAAAGCGAGACAACAAAGCAGAAGAGCATACTCCCAACTAGGAATCCCATCAAAAACCCATACTTGGAGAAGGTCAATATAACCATACACAACGGCTATTCCGGCTAGAGAAAAATAGCATGCCAACAATAAATTTAACACGCCTCCTAGTTTCTTTCCCAGTAGGTCTTTATGAAAAGAAAGAATATCACCTGAGGGAGACTGTTTTAAAATATATAGCATCATATAGAACAAAAGGTGAAGGCTTAAACCTAAAGCTAAAATGGACATCCATGCTTCACTACCAGCCCCTTTACTTACATTTCCTTGATATCTTAATAAAGCAATCCCAATTTGAGAGGAGTGGATTAAAAAAAACAGGAAATAAGGCGAGACTTGTTTATTTTCGTTAATCTGACTGTTCATAATTGACCATCCTAGTCTTGTCTAGCCTAGCCCTGAAGGCCAGAATGTATGATTTCTAAGTTCATCTTAATATTGATAGGTAGCGTAGGATATTGCTCATAAAAGGATGTTTTTTCCCAATCTCGATCCTTGGATCGAACTATATTTCCAATACCTAGCGGATCTACACCGGCTTCTTTGAACTTATTTAAGAGTTCCTCGATATCTTCTTGTACATTTTTTTTAATTATACCTTTAATCATTTCAAGATCTTGTGGATTTTCTAAGTTGAAACGGTCCGGATGATGTGTAATCGTCCATGTGAGTTTTAAAGAAAGATTTAATTGCTGCTTATCTTTTACCCATTCCCACTTCCTTTTATTTCGAAACCCTTGAATCACAATGACTTCCTTCAGATCATTTTCGTCAAGGACAATTTCATATATGGCTTGTGTTCGATAATCCTCTAAAATCGAAAAAGTGAAGGTTTCTTTCTCATCCAAGTGAAGTTTGAGCTTGTCATTTTTAAAAATACCAACTCGATCAACCTGTATCTTATCGTTCTCGTCAATCGTTATCATTGGTACATACGGATCCATTCCTTCTCCATAGTAATGGTTTAAAAAAACATGCAGGTTCATCTTTGGAAGTTGTTGTCCTGTCATGTTTTGTTTGATTTGATCAGCTAGCGTCAGGTCTCCTTTTTTTAGGGAGTTAAGTGTTTCCTTGGCACTGTGGGTAGAAACGGCAATTTGTACATTGGTCGCGATTTCTGGTGTCAAAAGAAGTCGTTCTACTACATCGTTAACACCAGTTTTTGCATAATCATTACCGAACACTATAACCCTAATTTTGGATAAGGCTACTGGGGTACTTGTATGTGTTGACATTTTAGGTCTTAATAGCGCAACTGCATCTGTTTTCTCTTCTAAATAATGAATTTTATCGCTCGCCTTGCTCTTGGTATATTCAGGATACAAGGCAGTTCCAACCATATTCCCGTTCTCGTCTAAATCAAAACCAAATACATGTATAATACTCAACTTATCAACAATCTTAGTTCTTGCACATCCTACTAGGCATCCGATACAAACAAATATAATAACAAGTATTCTACCTTTTCTCCGTTTACCCATATAATCTCTGCTTTCTTTGTTAGAAAATTTTATTCTGAGTTCAGTCCATCTTCTGAATCTTGGGATGGGGCTGGAGTATATCGTTTGTTACTTAATGGTCTATAGTACGATGGACGTTTCTTAAGATTTACGAAACTAGGCCTTATGAAAGAACCAAGTGCCCACCCTTTACGGTAGGGATAAAGTGGAATCATATAAGGAACCCCTAATGACTTGAGTCGAGACAAATGTCCGATAATAAAAAGTAACCCTACATAAATACCTAAACCACCCCAAATGGCAGCTAGTATAATAAAAGGATATCTTAACATTCTTACAGCAGTTGACATTTTATATATTGGCGTTGTAAAAGAAGCTAAGGCTGAGAGTGCAACAATGATCAACAAAATGGTACTGGTAAGTGCTGCTTCAACAGTTGCCTGTCCGATTACAATTCCTCCGACTATTCCAAGTGTCTGTCCAATTTTTGTGGGCAAACGAGCTCCAGCTTCCCTGAGAAGATCAATTGTTACTTCTAGGAATAAAACTTCAATAACAGGTGGAAAGGGAACGTTGGCTCTTGAGTTAATAATGGGACCAAGCAAATCCTTTGGTATTACCTCAAAATGGAATGTTAAAATCGCAACATAAAAGGATGTTGCAAACATAGAAAAAAGCATTCCAAAAATCCGTATTAATTTAAAAAAAGATGCAATTAAAGAAGGTAGATAAAAATCCTCTGGATTTGAGAAAAAATCCATGAGATTTACGGGTCCTATTACCGCATAGGAGGATTTATCGGTAATCAGGACTACTTGTCCTAATAAAAGCGATCCCACAGTCCGATCTATTCTTTCTGTTGTTACAAATAGTGGAAATGGTGATGAGGAATGATCGGAAATCAATTGTTCCAGCTGAGTATTGTCAAACACCGCATCTACATCAAGGTTATGTAACCTTTGTTTTGCAGTATTTACAAACTCAAGATTCGTAACACCATCTATGTAAGCAATGACAACCTTTGTTTGTGTCCTTGTACCAACAACTAATTCATCAAAAATAAGATCTGGTGAATGAAGATGCTCTCTTAGCATATGGAGATTTGTCCCAATATCTTCAATAAATCCAACCTTTGGCCCTATCACACTAAATTCATTTTGTGTGTCATTTGTTTCCCGTTGACCAAGTCTTGCGTTCCCAATCTTAAGTAGAGCAAACTCATCCATTTGATTTTTGATATAAACCACTGTTGCACCTTCATGAAGTGCCTTTTCAATTTCTTTTGGATCCTTCGAAACTACCATATCCTCAATTGGGATAATATTTTTCAAATCTGATACTTTTTCTACAACAGAAATATTTTCTTTTAAATTCTGTAAAAGGGACTGTTGTAGTATTTTAGAATCAACTAACGTTTTAAAAAAACTTAATGAAATGTTATCATTTTTCTCAATAGGTGTGATTGTTGTAAAATCACTCGACTTTTTTGCTTTGTTTAATACTTCCTCAATGGTTTTTTCCTCAGTTTCGTAACTGTTAACAGCTTGCATGAAATCCTTCTTTTTCCAGAACATACCTCCACCTAACCCTATAAATAGTTACAATTAGTATTTAACAACAAAGAAGGAAGTATTCACCATCTATGATTGTCTTTCTACTAAATCTATCTTCATTTTTATATATTTCGATTCAGGTTGGGGAAGATTACCTCTTATACTGGCTTTATAAAATTGGAACAAGCGGATGGAGGCAAACCTACACGTCATGAACAATTACACGAATGACAATTCGGCAAGACGTTATATTGCAAATGTCAGTATATTTGGTACATCAATCATTCATTTGAGGAACCCATATATTATTGCTTGGTGGTCGGCGGCTTTTCCGGGGTTTGGCCATTTGCTATTAGACAAATATCATCGTGGATACCTGCTAATTATTTGGGAAGTTATTGTAAATATTAATGCTAACGTAAACCTTGCAATGATTCACTCATTTCATGGAAATATAGAAATGGCCAAGAACATCTTGGACACGAAATGGCTCCTTATGTACATACCTGTCTACATTTTTGGGATTTGGGACAGCTACCGATCAACAATTGATCTTAATAATATGTATATACTTGCCGACCATGAAAACCATCGATTTAACACTTTTAGCATGGGGGCTGCTGGTATCAACTATTTGGATAAAAGAAATCCAATCCTAGTTATTATATGGTCATTGTTCATGCCAGGGTTAGGTCACCTCTATAATCATAAGACGATTACGGCTTTCTTTCTTATTATTTGCTGTGTAATCTTTTTTTACTTTTCACATGCTCTAGAAGCTGTCTCTCTATTGTTCTTAGGTAAAGTAAACGAAGCTACAAAAGTTTTAGATCCAGAGTGGTTCTTGTTTTTACCGTCAGTTTTTGGTTTTGCTATTTATGATTCATACATTAATGCAGTTGAAAATAACAAGTTATACGAAAGGGATCAACGGAATTTCTTAAGAGATAATTACCAATCAAGTCAATTTCAAGTTCTCAAAGGACAAAAAGTGAAGTGATAAATGAATGCAGGTATTTGCAACGTTTAAAAATAATGATTATTTAGAGATTGCCATCGTGGAGATAGAAAAAAAGGGGATAAAGAGCGAAAATATTTTTGCGGTTCCGCTTGATAATCCAAAAGAAGACGTAAGACTATTTGATACATTGAAAAAATCGGATGGCACGACTCTTTTTGATGTTGGGGCGGCACTTGCTACGGCGTTTGCTGTAATTGGTGCAAGCCTTGGATTTAACCTGACTTGGGGGCCAATTTATTGGGGATTAATTGGTGCAGTAATTGGATTTATGATCGGCTTTGCAATCAGACTATATGTAGAGAATGTATTTAAAAAGAAAAAGAGGTCACGAAAAGGTAAAATTGCTGAAACCATCCTTATCATCGATTGTGATGAATCACAAGCAAAGAAAATAGAAGATATTCTATGGGAGTACCATGCCTTAGGTGTTGCAATAGTAAAGGGAAATATATAAAATCCTACTTATCAACGAAAACCTGTCCTTTTGAAGAACAGGTTATTTTGTTTTTGAGAAGAAGGCCAGAGGCACTTTTGCTATTCTAATAGGAGGGACTCCAGCTTGAAAATGGCAGAATGTTAATACTTTCTAGGGGTGTAGGAATTCCAAATTTATGAGTTGTGCTTTATACTGGGTTAGTATGTTGTAAAAAAGGATAGAAATGGACTATACTTATATTTCTTCAGAGACTGAAAACGACAAGATATAGTAACTTGAATATAGATAAAAAGGTTTACCGAGGGAGGAACAATAATTGGCAGTAACGAAACCAGAAACGATGATTGTTGATATAAAAAGCTTAGATGAAAAAGGTTCAGGACGGGGAGTCGTGTGGCGTGAAAATGAGCACGGTAATAAAAAAAAGCTAAAACTCACGATTCCGCAAACCTTAATTGGTGAGCAGGTTCGTGTAACGGTTGACCAGCCTGACCGTAAACGAAGAAAAGCGATCGCTGAGGAAATCCTAACAGAAAATGATCAACGTCTTGCACCACCATGCCCCCATTTTGAAAAATGCGGTGGCTGTGTATGGCAGCACTGGGATTATAAAGGACAGCTTCAGTACAAAACAGATTATGTGAAGCGACAAGTTGAATCACAAGGTTTCAATCCGGAACTAGTAAAAGATACAATCGGAATGGATGAGCCATGGCATTACCGTAATAAGATGGAATTTACCTTTTCACCTGAAGGATCACTAGGTTTACATGAACAAGGAAACTTTCGAAAGATCATTTCCCTTGAAACATGCCTAATTGCAGGTGAAAAAATGGTGGAAGGTGCTATGGAAGTAGCACAGTGGGCAAAAGACCATCAGCTACCTGGCTATAACAAAGATCAGCATGAAGGTCTTCTACGCCATCTTATGGTGAGGCAATCATTTGCTACTGGTGAAATCATGCTTGCTCTTTTTGCAACTGAGGCACCAGAAGGCAATCTTAAAAATGCCTCAGATGATTTAGTGAAACGTATCGAAGAAAAATTCCCAGAAGTAAAAAGCTTACTTTGGCTTGAAAATACAGACTGGGCAGACCGCACTCAATCAGAAGAAACACATGTATTAGCGGGACGTGATTTCATTTATGAGGAAATGGACGGATATCGTTTCCGTGTCTGGTTTGATACCTTCTTCCAAACAAACCCAACGCAAGCTCAAAAATTAGTAGACCTAGCTGTCGAAATGGGGGAACCGAAGAAAACAGAAAAAATGATTGATCTTTTCTGTGGTGTTGGAACATTTTCTCTTCCATTTGCCAGTCGTGTTGAAAAACTTGCAGGTATTGAAATTGTGGAAAGCTCAATTGAGTCTGCAAAACGCAATGCAAAAGATAATGGTCTATCAAATACGTATTTCTTAGCAAAGGACGCAAGAAAAGGAATTGATGAAGTGCTTGAGAGTTTTGGTCGACCAGAGTTACTTTTACTTGATCCTCCACGCTCAGGTGCTGGTGGTAAAGTAATGAGAAGGATTGGTCGCTCACAACCAGAAAGAATTGTCTATGTTTCTTGTAACCCAGAGACTTTTGCAACGGATATTAAAGAACTTGAGCCTTTTGGATACACCTTAAAAATGGTTCAACCAGTGGACCTATTCCCACATACTGTGCACGTTGAAGCAGTTGCATTACTTGTAAAAGAATAATGATAAGCTAAAGCCTTCCGGGTGTTCCGGAAGGCTTTCTATTTTGCTCCGAATCGAGGGTGTGTCCGATAAAATTAGGATAATGTCCGATAACTTGAAAGTAGTGTCCGATAAAATCAGGACTATGTCCGATATCTTGAAAATTATGTCCGATAAATCAGTAACTTTGTCCGAAATCCAGCTAACTTCGTCCGAGGAAAATTATCCGATACATCAAAACTTTTCCATATAGTCGCCCTTCCGGAGAAACCGCCGGAAGGCTTTAAATAGGGCTCTAAATGGAAGTTTGCGGAACACACCCTTTCTAGATTTACCGCAATTCTTCTGATAAATTTTTCAAAAGTAATAAATACTACAAGTATTACCAAAAGAATCATCCTTTGGAGGTCTCTATGTCGAAAAAACAAAGTTTATTAAAGAACGGAAATAAGTCATCTTTGATTGCTTCTATTGTAAATACAATAATTGCGATTATTAAAGGAGTTGCATACTTCTTCACGGGGAATGTCGCGATGTTTGCTGAAACAATGCATTCACTAGGTGACGCAGCCAATCAATTTTTCGTATACATTGGTAGTGCATTAAGTAAAAAAATGCCGAACGAAAAATATCCAAACGGTTTTGGCCGCCTTGTTAATTTGGTTTTACTCGGTGCCGTGATCATTGTAGGAATTATGAGTTATGAAACAATAAAAGAGGGATATCATCATATTAAACACCCAACCGAATCGAGTGGGATTGCCATTAATCTGTCTGTTTTAGGGTTAGCTGTAATTTTGGAGTCTTATGTTCTTTTTAAGGCGATGAAGGAAGTTTTACATGAAGCACGGGTGGAAGCTAAAGGATTTGCAGCAATCGGCAAAAGTTTCAACCATTTAGGGAGAGCTACACCTGCCACAAAACTTGTATTCATGGAGGATTTAGTGGCAACCCTTGGTGGAGTCATTGCAATTATTGGAATTCTGCTCTCCTATTATGGAGGTTGGCATGCCGCTGAAGGAATTGCATCAATCATAATTGGATTAATGATGTTTTACGTAGTGGGCAGAGTATTCTTGGATAATGCCAAAGGGGTACTTGGTGAAGCGGATGAAGAGCTAGAAAACAAAATTGCTGAGCTTATTTATACAAATCCAGAAATTAAAGATATCAACGCATTGTTTGCCATGAAGGAAGGAGAGGATTTCCATATCGAAATGAAGCTGGAAATAGATTGCAATATAACTGTTAAAGAGGCTGTTAAAATAAAAGAACGCATTGAGGAAAAAATCCAAGCAATGAATGGAGTGACTGATGTCATCATTGAATTTGTAGAAGATGATGGGGTTAAATCATGGAAACAAGGGTTAGTTACAAAGTAGATAACGAAAAGATTTTAAAAATCAAAAAAACCGGCACAATGCCGGTTTTTTGATTTTTACTGGTGAGGAGCTGTTGATTTTTTCTTTGGTTTCAAATACAAACCAAGTTCTTTTTTATCTTTTGTTAATGAACGGTATAGTGAAATCATCATCAGCACCATAATAATCGAAAATGGAAAAGCTGCTGCAATAAGTGCATTTTGTAATGCTTGGAGACCTCCACTATATAATAAAATAGCCGCAACAGTTGATTGGAGGATCCCCCATGTAAGTTTGACTGTGTTAGGTGGTGTAAGTGATCCATTTGTGGTTAGCATGCCTAATACAAATGTAGCGGAATCTGCAGATGTAATAAAGAAGATTGCTACTAGAAAAATCGCAACCACTGATAAAACGATTGACAGTGAAGATTGATTAAAGATAGCAAATAATACTTCTTCTGTTGCAAATTGCGTGAGATCAACAATACCTTCCTTTTGAACCTCAACAGCAGAAGTTCCAAATGTAGCAAACCATATAAAGCTTACCAATGCGGGTAGCAATAACACCCCGATTATAAATTGTCGAATTGTTCTTCCTTTTGAGACACGAGCAATAAAGATACCTACAAATGGTGACCAAGAAATCCACCATGCCCAATAGAAAATAGTCCAACCATTGATCCAAGAACGGTGTTCTTCATTAAGTGGAGCAATTCGGAAGCTCATCTGGACAATATTTTGTATATACCCACCAATGGTGTCCGTAAACATGTCAAGGATTAGTACAGTAGGGCCAGCAAAGAACATTAGTAGCAAAAGAGCAAGTGCTAAAATCATATTTGTATTGCTTAAATACTTAATTCCTTTACTTAATCCGGACCAAGCGGACATCATAAACAGGACCGTTACAATCGCAATAATGATTAATTGAATGTAGAAACTATTTGGTATATCTAGTAAATAGGCTAATCCTCCATTAATTTGTGCCGCACCAAACCCTAGCGTAGTTGCTACACCTACAACCGTTGCAAATACAGCTAGTACATCAACCAAAGTACCTAGTTTTCCTTCCATAGCTTTTTTGCCTAAAACAGGCTTTAGTGTAGCTGAAATTAGACCAGGTTCACCTTTTCTGTAATTAAAATAGGCTAAGGCAAGTGCTACAAGTGCATAAATGGCCCATGCATGTATTCCCCAATGGAAAAAAGTATACCGCATCGATTCTTTTTGAGCAGCATTTGTAGCAGCATCCGCTAAAGGGGGTTCCATAAAGTGAGAAAGTGGTTCTGCAGCCCCCCAGAAGACAAGTCCAATCCCCATCCCTGCACTAAATAACATCGCAAACCATGATATATTTGAGTACTCAGGTTTTTCATCGGGCTTCCCTAATCGTATGGCACCAACAGGACTAAAGATAAGGAAAATGCAAAATAGCACAATGATTGTTACTAAAATGAGGTAATACCATCCAAAGGCAGAAGTAATGAAAGCCTGAATATTACCTGTGACTTCTTCAAAACTCTTTGGTGCTGAAACACCAAAGATCACAGCTGCAAGAACAATCGCAACTGAAATCCAAAAAACGTTAGAAATTTGTTTCATCAAAAAACCCTTTCTTTCACATTAACTTTTATGTACACATATCTTTCCCACAAAAGTTTAGCTATATTAGGTTAACAGAGTTTACTACTTTTTGCCAATAATCCTGACTTTTGATCTGAGCTGAGACGGTATGATTTGGTTAAACAAAAACTGAAAAAAAGTTGTAGATTTTATGATATTATTATCATAACTACAGAGAAAATGTCGATTTACATATAAATAAATCAGGGGAGACTTTATGCTAGGATTTTTGCAGTTAAAAGGCAAAATAAATACCGATTTAATCCTATTAGTAACCCTGGTAGGATTCGTATTATTAGCCTCTCATTTCAAATTAACGTTACTATATGGAATTACTTTTACATTTGCGAGTATTTCAATTTTTTTAATACTTCGTATCTTTGGCTATACCACCGCGATTGTAACGAGTTTAATTTCCATCTTTATTGCCATGATTTTTTCAAACAGTCCCTATTATGCAATGATCATGCTTGTTGAAGTCATATTTGTAGGAGCCTTTTTCTTACGAGGGCGAAAAGCAAAAATGTTTTTCGTTGACTTTTTTTTCTGGATTTTTATAGGAATAGCAATGCTCTTTATTTTCTGTCGAGAATCACTGTCAGGCAGTGCACTCTATTTTCAAATCTGTAAAGATGTTGCAAATGGTCTTTTTAATGTATTAGTTGCAGATATGTTGCTAGCTTATTTTCCATTCTATAAGTTTGTTAAAAATAATCGAATCAGCAAAAATAATGTATCAGTACATCAGTTCCTATCCCAAATCACCATTTTAACAATTCTTGTTCCCTTCTTTATTAGTGTAGTTACAAATACGTTAAACACCTTTGAAGTTATTAAGAAGGACTTAGTTAAAGTTAGTGAAACGAGAGCAAATCGGATAGAAAACGACCTGTATCAACTAAAAAAAGCAAACGGAAGTATCGACGTTAATCAAATCGAAGAAATATTATGGCGAAATAAGAACCAAGAAACCGATATTACGGTATTGGACAATAGAAATCATGTCATTTCATCGACAGCGTTGGCCGATTTTGATCCAAATATGTATGTAATTCGGAAGATTTCACCTAATGTTTTTGAGGCTTTACCGGTAGCTAACGATGAAATGCAGCCAATTACAAGATGGGATGATGCTTTTTATTTTTATATAAGAGATACGGATTCATACCGAATTATGTTGCAGTACCCAATCGCTGGGTATCAACAACAAATTTTTAATATTTCACTAGACCAGCTAAAATACTTACTAATTCTAGCAGTTTCAGCCATATTATTTGTTATGGCTGTCAGCAGAATGCTTACGAATAACCTAAGGCAACTGACAACAATTACAACAGGACTACCACAAAAGCTCCGTTCTTTAGAAAATATTGAATGGCCGCAAGGTTCAATATCAGAGCTTCGTATCCTGAGTAAAAATTTAAAGAAAATGGCTGATAAGCTGAAGGAATTATTTCAAGAGAGCATTGAGATGAACCACATTCTAAGAGAACAAACTTCAAGATTGAAGGAATCCGAGGACAAGCTTCATAAACTTGCTTTTTATGATAGTTTAACTTATTTACCTAATCGTTATTTCTTCCAAAAATATGTACGTGAATTAATTCGAAATAACCATGACCAAATGTTTGCGATTATTTTTATCGACCTCAATCAATTTAAACAAATCAATGATACATTAGGTCATGATGCCGGGGATACACTTCTAAAAGCAACGGGTAACAAGCTAAAGAAGTTGCAAGAAGACACTAGACAGGTTTTCAGACTTGGAGGGGACGAGTTTGTTGTTGTCCATTCTGTTGATAGCAGAGATGAGATAGATAAAACATTAGACATGATTGTCAAAGAATTTTCATCCTATTATACAATAGCGGGTCAAAATCACTATATAACTGCAAGTATAGGGGTCAGTGTATACCCGGAAGATGGTAAAGATCTAGATACATTAGTAAAATATGCTGACATTGCAATGTACACCTCGAAGGAGAAAGGTGGCAATACTGTTCAGTTTTTCAATGAGTCCATGAAAAATAAATTTCAAGAGCGTTTAGAAATAGAAAATGCTCTGCGTACTGCAGTGGATAAGGATCGTTTTGAGCAATATTATCAGCCGAAGACAATGGCAGGTAAGATCACAAGTATTGAAGCCTTGATTCGTTGGAATGATCCCATATTAGGGGTGGTCTCACCTGGAGTCTTTATTGAAGTGGCTGAGGAAATAGGCCTCATTTCGCAAGTTGATGAGTGGTCTCTCACCCAGGCTTGTAGACAAAATAAACAATGGCAGCTTGAAAACCTTCTACATGTTCCGATTTCGGTAAACCTATCAGCCAAACATTTTCAACAAGATTATCTTGTTTCAATGGTAAATAGGGCATTGCATGATTCTGGATTAGAGCCACAATATTTAAAGCTTGAAATTACAGAAAGTGTGTTTATTACGAATCAACAGCATGTTGCTGATCGGATTCGAAAACTGAAAGAGCTGGGAGTTCAAATTTCAATTGATGATTTTGGAAAGGGATACTCTTCTCTCTATCAATTATTGAAGCTTCCAATTGACGAAATAAAAATCGACAGACAATTTATTCAAAATATTGATAAAGATGAGAAAAAAGCGTTATTAGTAAAATCGATTTTTGATATTGCACATGGACTTCAGTTGAACGTGGTGGCAGAAGGTGTAGAAACTTGGAATGAATGTGATATCCTTGTAAACATGGGCTGCGACGAGATTCAAGGCTTTTTATTCAGTCGGCCAATTAATAAAGTGGATATGGTTGAATTTATTCATAAAAAGTCAATAAAGTCTAAAGAGGCTGTCATAGGAGAAATAGACTGAATAAAAAGGAGGTTTCACATCGGAAACCTCCTTTTTACATGTATTTACTGAACGTTACACCTGCTAGAGGTCACAAGTTCTAAGGAAAGAGTTCGTCGTGCGTGCTTGTCGCCAATTAGAAACTCTTTCTATATTGTAATATTTACATCGCCGTCTTCTGTAATTTCAACGGTCGTGTAGCTCTCAAATGTTGACATTTCCGTAATTTCACGTTTCTCATTGCTTGCAAAACTTTCCATGTATCTTTGATACGTTTCTGGATCCTTGACAATGTGATAGAAATACGTCATTTTTCCATCGCTATCGCTATGTGTCCTTAAGAAAAATCTGTCCTTAAACTCATTTTTAAACCACTCTCTAGCTTCCATATGATTCGAAAAATCTGGCATGTTGTCATAAATAGATGTTATATCAATGTTCATGTTGATTCACCTCTCATGAGATTTTCGGATGTGTTTAGTATGTCCATCTATTTATAACACATCCATCGTGAACGTTATGCACCATGCTTGAGATTTTTTTCTACTTTTATCTTTCTTTCAAAGTCCTTTTTTTCAATTAAAAGGGAGACAAGAACACTACCTACAATCGCCCATAATGGGGCACCGATATGAAAGAAATTCACTCCAGACATTCCAATAATGAACGCAAAAAAGGCCCCCATCTGAAACTTTGTGTCGGAAAAAGCAATTTTAAGTGACGATAAGAGTACACCTATCATCGCTAAGCCTGCAATGGTACTCACAATTACAGCTGGCATCGCAATTACAAAAGGAACAACAAGTGCTGCAAATACACCAAAGCATGCAAATAAAACTCCATTTGATGCAGAAGCAGCATATCTACCTTCTTTTTTACCTGATTCATCAGAGGCACAAATAGCAGTCATTGGCCCTGCAGTGTTGATGGCGTGAGCTCCAAAAAAGGAGGCAATAAAACCAAAAACTGCACCAAAGATGGCCATCGCACTAATTGGCGGTTTATATCCTTTTGCCATTAGGATTCCTGTAGTTTGTGCATTCTCTGTACAAATGATTAAGATTGCAAGAGGGATTGATAGAGAAATAATAGCGTTAATACTAAAGGTTGGAAGTTCTAGTTGAGGAAGCACATATGAACTTTGTACATTTGAAAAATTAAACTCATTCATGACAATGGCAAGGAGTATCGAGACCACTAACGCTGATAAAACAGGTGGTATTTTTTTGATATATCGTGAGGATAACAAATAGACCAAGATGGCCGAACCAGCTAATAGAGGGGACACTTCAACAGAAGTAATCATCTCGAGTGCAAAACGCATCATGACACCAACAATCATTCCCATAACGATTGGAACTGGTATCCAATTCATCACTTTATCGATTAATCCTGTTACCCCTAATATAAGAACAATGAGATTCGCTACAAGATAGGCTCCGATTGCTTCTTGTAATGAAAAATGCGACAAAGCACCTGCCACTAGCACAGCCCCAGCAATTGAATATGCCCCTGCAATCGGTTGTTTATATTTTAAAGATAAAAAGAGTCCTAATAACCCTCCGAAAAAATACACGGCAAATAACCAGCTAATCGTTTGTTCGTGGGTTAAGCCACCGCTTGATGCACCTCCGATAATAATCAGTGCAGGGCCTGTACATCCGAAAATAGCTGCAACAACACCTGAACTAATCGTATTAACGTTTAGATTTCCGTATAGATCCTTGAATCTACTATTACCTTTCATTTTAACCTCCTTGATTATCAAGATATCCATGTTTCTAATAGAGCTTATGAATTTAATTTAATAATACCACAACCTAAGACAAAAATTACGTATTTTTTACGAACGTTTTAAAAACCTTCAAAAAGATAGAATGAAAGAGTATTTAAGAGAAAAGATATTGTTTCCTTGCGAAAATGAGCAATTTACAGGCTTGATAATTAAAAAAAGATTCAGTATATTTGAAATTAATTACGAAAGGTTCAAAAACGTAATACATAATTCTAGGAGGTAATGAAGAATGACAACTACAGTAAATGAAACAAAAACATTAACAGTAAAGAAAGCTAATGGGATCGCTGAAGTTCACATTCATGTAAACAAAACAAACTCTTATGACCTCGAATATTACAAAGAATTAAATGCTGCGATTGATGATATTCGTTTTGACAATGACATTAAAGTAGCTGTACTAATGAGTGATATGCCAAAATTCTTCTCAGCAGGAGCGAATATTAATTTCTTAAAGTCGGCTGAACCGCGCTTTAAAACACAATTCTGCTTATTCTGTAACGAAACATTAGATAAAATTGCACGCTCTCCTCAAATCTGGATTGCTTGTTTAGAGGGCCACACAGTTGGTGGTGGGTTAGAAATGGCTCTAGCTTGTGACCTTCGTTTTATGGGAGACCAAGCAGGAAAAATTGGGCTTCCTGAAGTTTCCCTTGGCGTACTTGCAGGCACAGGTGGAACTCAGCGTCTAGCTCGTCAAGTTGGACACTCCAAAGCTCTTGACCTAAATATCACAGGTGAAACATTAACACCTCAAGAGGCACTAGATATTAACCTAGTAGATCGTGTGTTTCCACAAGAAGAAACAAGAGCGAAAACGTTAGAATACGCAGAAAAGATTGCGAACAGTGCAAGTTATGCAACTTCTAACATTAAGCTATCAATTATGAATGGAAAAGAAATGCCGCTTAACGTAGCGATCCGTTATGAAGGTGAGTTACAAAACCTATTATTCCGTTCACAAGATGCACAAGAAGGCCTTAGTGCGTTCATCGAAAAGCGTGAAGCTAACTGGAGTGGGAAATAAGGTCAACTGAATCCATAGCGATGCCGGAAATTCCGGTATCGCTCTTTTAAAATAGCCTACTAATTTCAAATTAATAATCTTAAGGCTCAGCGACCTTCGCGAGCCTTTTAGTTTCTAATGACAAGTTTCGGCGCCATCGGTTCTCAGGTCATAAGCCAATTGCTTCGGAATGTATGTACACTTTCTGTTAGCGCTAGTCTTATACTTGTGGCCGATAAGCAGCGCCCTGCACTTTTCTAATAGGGGGATGAAATGTGAGATCAAATGAATTTCAAGTCATTGTTAACTGGGGAGATACAGATAAAGCAGGTATTGTATACTACCCAAATTACTTTAAATGGTTCGACATTGCGGGTCATCAGTTTTTTAGAAGTTGTGGATTGTCACCAAACACCTTAGAAGAAGAACGTCAAATTATTTTGCCAATGCTTGATGCTAGATGTAGTTTTGAAAAGACATTATTATATGATGATATTATTACCATTAAAACTCAGGTTGAGGAAATTAAAACAAAAACAATCAAGCTAAGGCATGAGGTGTATAGAGGAGAAACACGAACTGGACATGGATATGAAATCAGAGGGTGGGTAAAACAAACACCAGCTGAAATTAAAGCAGTTCCAATACCAGATGACGTAAAAGCCATTCTCAAAGAAGAACTCCACACAAATGAATCAGGAAAAAGACCACTTTTTAATGCATAATCTCCAAAATCCTCTATAATGAAAGTAAAAATATTGAAAAATAATAAGTGTGGTGACGTACAATGAAACCAAGGTCCTTAATGTTTACATTATATGGTGAATATATTAAATATTATGGAGGAGAAATTTGGGTAGGTAGTTTAATTGAATTAATGAAACAGTTTGGGATTTCCGAATCATCTGTAAGAGGCGCGTTATTTCGGATGGTTCAAAATCATTTACTGGAAGTACGAAAAGTAGGAAAGAAGAGCTATTATTCCGCTACATCAAAAGGCCGTGTTGATGAAGGGGTAAACAGGGTATATGCCACTCAAAACCATATTTGGGATCAGCAGTGGAGAATACTTACATATTCTTTTCCTGAGGAAAAGCGAGAGATTCGAAATAAAATTCGTAAAGAACTAATTTGGACTGGGTTTGGCAACCTTACGAATAGTACCTTAGTGACGCCTAATCCAGTTGAGGACCAAGTGACAGAGATGATTAAGGCAAATGGAATTGAGGAATATGTGTTTTTATTTACGTCATCTTCAATTGTTTCCCATGATAACCAAAGTATCATTGATATCGGTTGGGACCTAAATTTGGTAAGAGATGAATATCAAACGTTCATTGATAAGTTTACACCTAAATTTGAGGAACTTCGTGAAAAAGCTTTAAATAACACATTAAAGGATGAGGAATGTTTTATTGAGAAAACTGTGTTGGTGCATGAGTATCGGAAATTCCTCTTCCAGGATCCAGGTTTCCCAAGAGATTTACTACCTGAAGGCTGGATTGGCATAAAGGCTAGAGAGTTATTCTGGAATATACATCAGCTTCTATCTATTCCGTCAATCCGCTACTTTGAGTCTGTCTTTGAGGGAGCTCCTGATCGTGAAATCCATATTGAACGTGATAAAGCAATCAATCCTTTTGGAGAAATCTACATTTAATTTTATTCAGTAAAGTCCTTTATTTTAGCGTTTGAGGAATTCGTTAAAAGAGTAACAATTCAGTTGGTGGATCCAACTCCGACTGAACAAAATTAAGCCTCCGGCGGATGCCACGATTTTTAGAGGATATTATTTGAGCATAAGATCAAAGACTAAATACGCCATCCCGGTGGCAAAGTCTTTGTGACACATCATGTGGGCCTAAAAATATCGGTATCAATACGCCAAGGCACTTTTGATCTTAGGGGTGAGCCATGAATATTGAAAAAATTGAATTTGGCGGCTATCGGATTGGGATCCCAGTTCCGTTTCCAATGAAGTATGTTTACTGTTATCTTTTTAAACAGAATGATGGCTATTGTCTGATTGATGTTGGGTTAAACTACTCAGCTGCACGAGATGCTTGGCAAGAAATTTTTGATCACTTAGGAATTACTTTTGGTGATGTTCATACAATTTATCTCACACACTTCCATCCGGATCACTCAGGTCTTTCAGGCTGGATGCAAGAACAAACAGGTGCTGACCTTTTTATGAATGAAGTGGATGCAGCCATGATTGAGCGTGTATGGGGTGAGGGGAGCGTTCAGGTTGCGAGAATGAAAGAAATGGTTTTGCAACATGGGGTTCCTGAGGATTTAGCAGATGGTATCGCTGACCATATGAATAAACTACATAAGAATGTTCTTCCACTACCCGTTGTAAAACCTATTGGAGCTACTATTGAGTTTGGTGATCAACAATGGTCTGTTATCCACACACCTGGGCATAGTGAAGGTCATGTATGTTTTTTTCATGAAAAAGAAGGTATCTTAATAGGCGGCGATCATATTCTTGAAAAAATTACACCGAATATTAGTGTATGGCCCGGTGCTAGCCAGCATCCATTACATGAATATATCGATTCATTACGTAAAGTTAGAAAATATCCGATAAAAAAAATATACTCTGCCCATCATTCACCGGTTCCAAATGTAACTGAACGAATAGATGAACTCATCCAGCATCACGAGGAACGTCTCAATTATATTGAAACCTTAGCCGATCATAAAACGACATATGAGATTGCGAAGGTCTTGTTCTCGCATAGAGAACTTAACCCTCACCAATGGCGTTTTGCTATTGCAGAAACTATAGCGCACTTGAACTATTTAGAACGCGAAGGCCGAGTTACAAAGATTAAGCAAGATCCTATTATTTATGTTCAAAGTTGAAACTATACTAGGAAAATATCAAAGATAGAAGAGTTGGAACCCAAGCTTGTTAGTAAAATAACAAGCTGGGTTTTTGTTTTGGATAGAAGTCCGTGTGAAGGCCAATACGGAATGGTTACTCGTTGGGAAATTCTTCACAGCTGTGAAGAAGGCTTGTACGGAGTGAGTGGGTTCGAGTAAAGTTCTTCAGAGCGGTGATGAAGGCCCGTGTGGAGCGGTGGTACGCAAGTAAAGTTCTTCATAGCCGTGATGAAGGTTCGTACGGAGTGAGTGGGTGGAGTAAAGTCTTTCATAGCTGTGATGAAGGCTCGTACGGAGTGAGTGGGTGCGAGTAAAGTCTTTCATAGCTGTGATGAAGGCTCGTACGGAGTGAGTAGACGCAAGCAAAGTTCTTCATAGCAGATGAAGAGGAGAACGAAAAGGTCGACTACTTCGAATCCACTTCATCCCGCCATAAAGAGGAAAACGAAGGTGATCCCCGCACAAAACCCTCTTCATAACCTCGATGAAGAGGAAAACCAAGCAAATTCCCGCGTTCAATCCCCTTCATCCCGCCGATGAAGCGGAAAACGAAGGTGACCCAAGCACGAAACCCTCTTCATAACCTCAATGAAGAGGAAAACCGAGCAAATTCCTGCGCTCAATCCCCTTCATCCCGCCGATGAAAAGGAAAACGAAGGTAACCCAAGCACAAAACCCTCTTCATAACCTCGATGAAGAGGAAAACCGAGCAAATTCCCGCGCTCAATCCCCTTCATCCCGCCGATGAAGAGGAAAACGAAGGTGACCCAAGCACGAAACCCTCTTCATAACCTCGATGAAGAGGAAAACAAAGCTAATCCCGGCACAAAACCCTCTTCATAACCTCGATGAAGAGGAAACCCCAGCAAATTCCCGCGTTCAATCCCCTTTATCCCAAGAACAACCTATTAGTAACCCACCAACCATCGGGTATCTACAACAATTTCCAAAACAACATCTACACTACAATCTATTACGAATTTTAATTTAACGTCTAAAAAACATTATAAACATGTTGACAAACAATTTAAAATATTCTATATTACATATTATAAACGATAGTTAAAAAAACGTAATACAAAGAGGTGTTCATTGATGAGTATAAAAGAAGCTGAGGTATTACTGGAAAAGGTTCAAAATGGATTTATTGTGGAGCGCATGGAGGATATGAATGACGAATATTTAAAAGCGCTAAAACAAACACTCGCGATTGTAGGAGATACAGAACTTCTTAGTGTCCCACCATTATTAACAGTCTACGATCAAGCCCCAAACTTAAACTATAAAATTACAGCTCTAGCAGTTATGCAGGATGAAATCGGTCATGCTCATATCGCTTATCGTTTGCTTGAAGACCTTGGTGAAGATATTGACGAAATGCTCTACAACCGACCAGCCAACCGATGGAAAAACCCTTACGCTTTTGATTTTAAATTAGACAACTGGGTTGAATTAGGAGTCTTTAACGGACTATTTGATCGTTCTGGATATACGCTTTTAGGTGACGCATACGAACACACTTCATATGGGCCTTGGAAACGCGCACTAGTCAAGGTTGATAAAGAGGAATTATTCCACCTTCGTAATGGCGAGATCATTATGAAAAATGCGATGAAGAAGCCAGAAACGGCAAAGCAAGTACAAGAAGCTGTGGATTGGATGTTCCTAATGGCACTCGAATTTTTCGGTGTCGCAGATAACCTTAAGAGCCGTTCAGCACAGTTGGATTATCGATTAAAAGGGCGAACTAATGATGAACTAAGACAAAAATGGTTGTCAACGGCTGTTCCGTTCTGTGAGTCCATCGGAGTGAAAGTTCCAGCTCATTACGATGAAGACCAAGGAAAATATGTTATTGACGTACCATTCCCTTGTAAGTTTGATCCAGAAAACAAAAAATGGTTAACTGACCAACCGGATACATGGGAAGGTGCAATCGAGCGCTTTAAGCAGAGAGGTCCTCAAAACCAAGAATTTGTGACTCGCATTCAAAAGGGAGTTTGGGAGTTAGAAGCAATGAGAGCAGAGGAGGCATAAACATGAGTGGAATTATTCAAAAAGAACAAACAACAAAGTATTGGGATGCTCTTAAAGAAGTAATGGATCCTGAATTTCCAATCAGTGTTGTGGATATGGGTCTCATTTATAACATTACCCAAAATGGAAGTGAATTAGAAGTTGAAATGACCTATACCTCCACTGGTTGCGCTTGTATGCAGTGGATTGAAAACGATATCAAAGAACGTTTGTTGAAAGAAGAAGAGGTGGAGGAAGTTAAGATTCAGGTCGTTTGGGATCCACCTTGGACGACAGCAAACCTAAGTGAAGAAGGAAAGAAAAAATTAAAGCACTGGGGGGTAAGTTCATGACAGTAGACGTTGCAAAAAAACATGATTACCTTCTTCTCACTCGAATCAATCGTGGAGATGAACTTATTCATGTGGGTACATTCAAGGCAGTTAACGATGATTTAGCAAAGATTTATGCACAGCATATTTATGACGAAGAAGACTGGGTAGAAATGTTTGTTGTTAAAAAAGAAGCTCTTGTTTGTGTACGAAGCCCAGAACCATTATTTGCAAAGGAGTGAGACTGATGTCTAAGGAACATATTTCATTAATAGAACTTGGTGAAACAATTGCTGATAATAAATTTATTTTAGGTGACAGATTAGTTGAAATTGGTATTAGCGGGCCGACATTAGAGGGTACGCTTTCATCGATTGCAATGGCACAGCAGGAACTGGGCCATTCAAGACTGCTATATCGCTGGGTTTCCGATTTATCGGGTGTTAAGTCGGAAGTAAAACATCAAACCGGAAAAGCATTTAAACAAAATGTTGAAATTGGGAATTGGATTGAACTGATCGCTGGAATTTACGTAACAAATGTAGCTGTTGACTTAGTTATGAACGCCATGATAGAAGCAAATAATCCAAATGTGAATCCTCCTTTTACAAAAATGTTAAAGGAGCAGCAAGAACATCTCGTTTATTCACAGAGCTGGTGTGATCAGCTTCTACTCGATAAAGGATCAATTCCAAGAAGAACGAAAGAAGCAATTTCAAAAACAGCGCAAGAAGCGAAGGAATGGTTAATTAAAGTAGAAAACGATATGTATTTCGTCACTGAAAACATCATTCCAAAGGATGCTAGATTAGTAGAGAATTTCGATGCAACACTCGGGGAAGTCTTAAAGGATGTGGCAAAGCAACATGTTGGCTAAAAAAGAGAAAGCACAATGTTCATTTTGCTCATCTGAAGATGTAAAGAAGATTTCATCCTTTGGTACAGCCCAATTAGTACGACAATACTATTGTAATGAATGTAAAAGTGTATTCGAATACATTCGATGGCAAAAGGAAGACGCGGCTAAATAGAATGCGTGTTCAAAAAGGCGGATGAGAGGACTAAGTCCTCATGTCTTGTCGACACTATCACGTCCTGTGCGTCGAAATTTCAAGGCGGCGTAGCTCCGAGTACACGGGCGCATGTAGTTAATACGTGATGAATGGAGAAGCAAGCCAACACAGAAATTCGATGTGTCATATTCAAAAGGACTTTTTGAACATCCTCTAGAAAGGATCAAATAGTATGCAGCAAATAAAAACAGTAGGTGTAATAGGATCAGGAACAATGGGAGCAGGGATTGCGCAATTACTAGTACAAAACGGATACCCTGTCATTCTTTTTGATATCGATGAAACAACTGTAACTCGTGCGAAAGAGGCAATAGAGTCAAAGTTAGATAGATTAGTTGTCAAAGAAAGAATTACCCATGCCACATCAGAAAAAGCAAAAAAGAACTTAGGGATCACAACGGATATGAACTCATTTGCCAATTGTCAATTGGTCATCGAGGCAGCGCCAGAAAGGCTGGAAATTAAACGGTCCATTTTTTCTCAACTGGAAGAAATCTGTTCGAAAGATTCGATTTTGACGTCGAATACTTCCTCACTTTCGATTACAGAAATTTCAGGCCAAAGCGCAAATCCGGAACGAATTGCAGGCTTGCACTTTTTCAATCCGGCACCAATCATGCCACTGGTTGAAGTAGTAAAAGGGTTAAAAACAGCTTCCTCAACTGTTGAAACTCTTGTACAATTTGCCCAAACAATTAATAAAAATCCTGTGATGTGTAAGGATACACCTGGTTTTATTGTGAATCGAGTAGCACGACCTTTTTATAATGAAGCATTGCGAATTATGAATGATAAGATCGCTACGCCAAGTCAAATTGATCGAATTATGAAGAATGCCGGAAATTTTAAAATGGGTCCCTTTGAATTGCAGGATCTCATCGGGATTGATATTAATTTCGCAACGACAAAATCAGTATATGAAGGTTTTCACGGAGAAAGTAGATTCCGTCCGCACTATTACCAAGAGCGAATGGTCCAATCAGGTAGCCTAGGAAGGAAAACAAAAGGAGGGTTCTTTGATTATGACAATTAAAACAGTCGCTATCGTAGGGGATAACCTAATTGCAAAAGAACTCTCCAATTCTTTTCAAGAAAATCCACACGTTCATTTGGTTGATGCGAAAGCTTTGACCGAACAGGTGGACGTAGTAATTGAAACGACGAATCTTGATAAGGAAGAAAAGAAACGTAGAGTCGGGGAAATTGAGGCAAGTGTTTCACCTACTACATTGATTCTATCAACTACCCTTGGCGTGACAGCGACTGAGGTCGCTTCATGGCTTTTTCATCCTGAAAGATTAATAGGATTTGGGACTTTCGCTAATTTTAGAAGGGGTAGCTTAATTGAAGTGGCATTGCCATTACAATCTGATGCAAGTTATCTTCAAGCTGCCACAGCCACTTTTTCATTAATTCATCAGGATATTGAAGTTGTCGAAGATGAGGTAGGTTTTGTCTTCCCAAGGATTTTATCAATGATTGTTAATGAAGCGGCCTATGCATTATCAGAGCAGACGGCTGATGCTGAGGCGATTGATGTTGCGATGAAAAAAGGCACAAATTATCCAATGGGTCCGCTTGAGTGGGCAGGCGAAATCGGGCTAGATGATATATTTGCAGTGTTGAGTGGATTATATCGTGAATTAGGGGAGGAGCGTTATCGCCCAGCTCCACTTATTCGAAAGCTTGTGTACGCAGGATGGATTGGTGGAGAAACCGATAAATGCTTTTACCATTATCAAAACAGCAAAAATAAGGAGCTTTCAGTATGAGAGAAGCTGTCATAATTGATGCAGTTCGGACTCCGATAGGAAAACTTAACGGTTCGCTTACTAGTGTACGACCTGATGATCTTGCGGCCCATGTGATGAAGCAATTAATGGCTCGCAATGACTTGGATTCGAATCTGATTGAAGATGTAATTTTTGGATGTGCAAATCAAGCAGGTGAAGATAATCGAAATGTTGCTAGAATGGGATTGTTATTAGCTGGGCTACCTATTTCGATTCCGGGAGTAACGGTTAATAGACTTTGTGGTTCTGGATTAGAGACAGTTAATCAGGCAGCCTCTTCGATTAAGTCAGGCTTAGGAGATGTCTTTATTGCAGGAGGAACGGAAAGTATGACCCGTGCTCCGTATGTAATGATGAAACCTCAAGTTACAAGTGCAAAGGGGAATCAAACTTTGCATGACACGATGCTCGGTTGGCGACTTGTTAATCCAACCATGAATGAAATGTATCCTCCTATTAGCTTAGGAGAAACGGCTGAAAATGTAGCAGAGAAATATGGAATTTCAAGAGCAGAACAAGATGAGCTTGCCCTATCAAGTCAGCAAAAGGCATCCGCAGCGATTCAAAGTGGAAGATTTAATGATGAAATTGTGCCGATTGAAATTCCACAAAGAAAAGGAGAGCCTCTTCTTTTCAGGGAGGATGAACATGTTCGTCCTGGCACCACTTTGGAAACGCTGTCTAAACTTAAGCCTGTTTTCCGAAAGGATGGGACAGTTACTGCTGGAAACTCATCTGGTATTAATGATGGCTCTAGTGCCATTCTTGTAATGGAAAAGGAGCTTGCACAAAGGCTTGGATTAAAGCCGATTGCTAGAGTAGTGACATCTGCTGTTAGTGGTGTCCATCCTGACTATATGGGAATTGGCCCCGTTCCAGCGACAAGAAAGGCATTACAAAGGGCAGGTTTAACTGTTGATGACCTTGATTTAATTGAAATAAATGAAGCTTTTGCAGCACAATCTGTTGCATGTATCAAAGAACTCGAGCTTGACATGGATAAAGTGAATGTTAATGGTGGAGCAATTGCTTTAGGTCATCCACTAGGATGCAGCGGCTCACGTATTGTAACAACGCTTGTTCATGAGATGCAAAAACGTGATGTGCGTTATGGGTTAGCCACAATGTGCATCGGCGTTGGTCAAGGAATTGCAACGATTATAGAGAAAATGTAGGGAGTGAAACAACATCGATGGTAGAATTAAAAGAAACATACCAACTATTGATTAATGGAGAATACTCAAATAGTAGTAATAATGAATTTTTCGAGACTTATAACCCTGCAACTGGTGAGGTTATCGCAAAAGTAGCAAAGGCGACTAAGGAAGATGTGGATCGTGCTGTTGACGCAGCAAGAAACGCATTTGAAAATGGCAAGTGGCCGAAATTGCCTCAAGCAAGAAGAGCAAGAGTACTTAACAATATTGCTGCAATCATGCGCGAACGTTTCAATGACCTTGTTGAAGCAGAAGTGTTAAATAGTGGAAAAACAGTTGCTGCTGCCAAGGGGCAAATTGGTCAAGCAATTGAGGACTTTGAATTTTATGCAGGTGCCATAACAACTTTTGGCGGACGTACGAATCCAGTTCCAAATGGATTTTTTAACTACACCGTAAAAGAACCTGTAGGAGTTTGTGCGCAAATTATTCCATGGAACTATCCATTAATGATGGCTGCTTGGAAAATCGCGCCTGCTATTGCAGCTGGATGCCCAGTTATACTTAAGCCAGCTTCACATACTCCGATTACTGCTTATATGCTTGCAGATATTTGCCATGAAGCAGGGGTTCCAGCAGGTGTAGTGAATGTTATTACAGGAAGTGGTTCAGTAATTGGTCCTTACTTAACGACTCACCCTGGTGTTGATAAAGTAGCCTTCACAGGTGAAACAGAAACCGGGAAAGATATTATGGCGAAAGCTTCAACAAACTTAAAGCGTGTTACTTTAGAATTAGGTGGGAAATCTCCTAATATCGTATTTGATGATGCAGATATTAATGGTGCAGTAGCGGGTTCTATTTATGGAATCTTCTATAACACTGGCCAATCCTGTGAGGCACGTTCAAGATTATTTGTACATGAAAACATTTATGATGAATTTGTCGAAAAATTTATTGAAAAGGCACAAAAACTAAAGGTTGGTGACCCATTCGATAAGGAAACACATATGGGAGCCCTGATTTCTAAAGACCATGAAGAAGTAGTAGACGGCTATGTAAAACTTGCAATTGAAGAAGGCGGAGAAGTTCTTTATGGAGGAAAAAGACCAGAAGGCAGCGAATTTGATAAAGGGTATTGGTATTTACCAACCGTTATCGGAAATGTCACAAACGATATGAGAATTGCTCAGGAAGAAGTCTTTGGTCCAGTTGTTGTTATCATGAAGTTTAAAGATGAAGCTGAAGTATTAGAGCAATCGAATGATTCTATTTTTGGACTTGGTTCAGCTGTCTGGACAAAAGATCACGGTAGAGCACATCGAATTGCAGAAGGCATTCGTGCAGGTATTGTCATGATAAATTGCCCGATTTCAGCCTTCCCTGGAACACCATTTGGTGGCTACAAGCAATCAGGCTTTGGCAGAGAATTGAGTGTAGAAACACTTGATCTTTATTCAGAAACAAAGAGTGTTGTCTCATATAATGGAGAACGTCCATTAAATATTTTCAGAATATAGTATATATAAATAATTTTCTAATAAGAAAACGGAGGTAAATAAACATGTCAATTAATGTAGAAACAAAAAATCTTACTGTAAAAAAAGCCGATGGGATTGCAGAAGTTCACATTCATGTCAATAAAACAAATTCATATGATCTTGAGTATTACAAAGAGTTAAATGCAGCCATCGATGACATTCGTTTTGACAATGATATTAAAGTAGTTGTACTAATGAGTGATATGCCAAAATTCTTCTCAGCAGGAGCGAATATCAATTTCTTAAAATCTGCTGAGCCACGTTTTAAAACACAGTTCTGCTTATTCTGTAACGAAACTTTAGATAAAATTGCACGTTCACCACAGATTTGGATCGCTTGCTTAGAAGGGCATACTGTTGGTGGTGGATTAGAAATGGCTCTAGCTTGTGACCTTCGCTTTATGGGAGACCAAGCTGGTAAGATTGGACTTCCCGAAGTATCTCTTGGCGTATTAGCAGGTACAGGTGGAACTCAGCGTCTAGCTCGTCAAGTTGGACACTCTAAAGCCCTAGATTTAAACATCACAGGTGAAACATTAACACCACAAGAAGCATTAGCTATTAAACTAGTAGATCGAGTATATCCACAAGAAGAAACAAGAGCAAAAACGTTAGAATATGCACAAAAAATTGCAAACAGCGCAACTTATGCAACATCTAATATTAAGCTGTCAATTATGAATGGGAAAGAAATGCCACTTAACGTAGCGATCCGCTATGAGGGTGAGCTTCAAAACTTATTATTCCGTTCGCAAGATGCACAAGAAGGTTTAAGTGCGTTTATTGAGAAGCGCGAACCAAATTGGCAAGGTAAGTAATCAAATCATTTATACTTTAAAAAATTTACCTGATGGCGACATTGCCGTCCTACCATTAGGTATGAAAACACTATATTCATAGTGCTAATAATTAAAAATACCAACAGCATTATAAATGTAAAATGTCCGAATAATGTCCAAGTAATAGAGTGATGGGTACTAAATTACAAATATTTTCATACATCATTGCGGCTTAAAAGCACTATTTATACAGTGCTTATATCAAATATCAACTATGAATTACTCCAAAAAAGTGGAGGTAAACGTTACCTCCACTATCCTAAATTTTTTCTATCTATAAGATAGGTAAGGAGGAAAAGTGTGATAAAGGTAGCTTCGGATTTAAAGGGAATTGCAACGAAGTACAATGCAGCCGATCGATTTATTGAAGAAAATGTACAAAACGGACTAGGGGAAAAAATAGCCATTATAAGTGGAGACGAACAAGTCACTTATCGAGAGCTTCTTAATCGCGTGAACCAATTTGGTAACGCTCTCAAAGAATTAGGTGTTGAAAATGAAAACCGCATGCTGATGGTCATGCATGACACCGTTGAGAATATTGTATCCTTTTATGGGGCGATAAAAATTGGTGCACTTCCAATTCCATCTAACACCATGCTACAGCCTCAGGATTATGAATATCTATTAAACCATAGTCGCTCTAAGGTACTTGTTATACACGAGGATCTTTGGAGCAAAATTAAGGCAAATAGAGATCGATTTGTCTTCCTTCAGCATGTTATCGTCGTTACAGAAAACACGGCAGTAGATACAAACGAAATTGATTACTATGAACTGGTAAATGGTGCTTCAACAGAGCTTGAGTCGTTTTTGTCAGTCAAGGATGACCCTGCATTCTGGTTATACAGTTCTGGTAGTACTGGAAATCCCAAAGGTGTTATTCACCATCAACGAAGCATGGAAGCAGCATATAACACGTATGGGAAACAAGTTTTGGGGATAAATGAAAATGATGTTACCTTTTCCGCTTCAAAGCTCTTTTTTGCGTATGGGCTTGGAAATGGGATGTACTTCCCATTAGGAGCTGGAGCAACAACAGTTTTATTAAAGGATCGTCCTACGCCTGATAAAGTGTTTGAAACACTTGAAAAGACAAAACCAACGATCTTTTTTGGTGTTCCAACACTTTACGGTAGTTTGATTAACTATGTTGAGCGGACAGGCAAAATTCCTGACTTATCATCAGTGAGAGTTTGTGTATCTGCTGGTGAGGCGCTCCCTGACACATTTGTAAACAAGTGGAAGCAACTCTTTAATCTTGATATTTTGGATGGTATCGGATTAACAGAAGCACTACATATTTTTATTTCGAATCGGGTTGGAGATATTCGTCCTGGAAGCACAGGGAAGCCTGTCCCTGGATATGAGGCGAAAATTGTCAACGATGATTTTGTGGAAGTAGAACCGAATGAAGTTGGGGACTTAGTTATTAAAGGGGAAAGCCTAACTGGTGGTTATTGGGCAAATATCGCTGAAAATCAGAAAAAACTCAAAGGTGAGTGGATGTATACAGGAGATAAATATTACAAGGATGAAGAGGGATATTTTTGGTATTCAGGGCGTTCAGATGACATGCTGAAGGTAGGAGGAATCTGGGTTTCTCCAATTGAAGTAGAATCAACTCTACTCAAACATGACTCCGTTCTAGAAGTCGCAGTAATTGGTGTCAAGACAGAGGATAATCTAGATCTTCCAAAAGCTTGTATTGTCCTTAAAGAAGGGGTTGCCCCATCAGAAGAATTGAAAGCCGAATTAAAAGCTTATGTAAAAGCTAACTTAGCCCCTTATAAGTATCCTAGAATTATAGAATTTATGGATGAAATTCCTAAAACAGCTTCTGGGAAAATGCAACGTTTTAAATTAAGACACTAACTAATTGTTTCGGATACGGAAGTGTAATTAACGTAATAAATAAAAAACGCTAAATTCAACTAAAGAAAAAAGTTTTGTTATTTATTAAAATACTGAATTTGCGGTATGTATTGGTTAAATAGAGGTCGTGTTGGTATTAAAGACAGAAATTGTAAGTCTTTATTCCAACCCTCCTCCATTTTTTTTGCATGAATTTACGGAGAAATTTATTACGTTTTTTTTATGGAAGTTGAAAATATGTATTGAATATTTAGACAGTTATAACTATAATAATATTCAAAATACTAGGAATTCTAGAGAGGAGGTATCCATACATAATCCAAAAGTCCTGTTAGTTTTAAAAAATGTATAGCAAGAGGGTCAGTATTGAATGCGTTTCCATTAAAGGGAGGGTTATCTATGAAACTAGTAAAAAGAAATTGGTTGATCATGTTGGCATTTGTTCTATTGCTCTCAGCATGTAGCTCAGGGGCAATCAGTACAACTACAGAAAATAACAAAAAAGAAGAAAATGAGGAACCAACAACAACTGATTCTTCAAGTGATGAGCCAATTAAAATTGGTGCTTTACTTCCTTCAACAGGTGTATATGCTTCACTTGGGGAAAATGTTAAGAACGGTATGGAGCTCTATTTTGATGAAATTGGTTGGGAAGTCGCTGGTAAGAAAATTGAGATTGTTCATGAAGATACGGAGGCAGACCCACAAGTTTCCTTACGTAAGCTTCGTAAGTTAATGGAGCAGGACAAAATTGACATTTTAACTGGTCCAATCAGTACCGCAGTAGCTTATGCGATTCGTGACGAGGTTGATAAGAACAAATTACCTTTTCTTGTTTCTCATGCTGGAGGAAATGATTTAACAAGAACTAAGCGTAGTGATTATATCTGGCGCTCGTCTTTCTCATCCTACCAAATTGGACACTCTATGGGCCAATGGGCTTATGACAATATTGGTGGAAAAATCTATTTAACAGCTGCTGACTATGCCTTTGGTCATGAAGCTACGGCAGCATTTAAGGATGCTTATACGGCAGCAGGTGGAGAAATTGTTGAGGAAGTATTCGCTCCACTTGGAAATAACGATTTCTCTTCTTACTTAGCAAAAATGAATCGAGATGATATTGATGGAATCTATGCATTCTTTGCGGGTACAGATGCAATTCGCTTCGTTCAACAATACGAGCAATATGGATTAAAAGGCAAGATTCCTTTAATTGGTTCTGGATGGCTTACTGCTGAAGATACTCGTCCACAACAAGGAACTGCTCCTGAAGGCATCATTGCTTCAATCTTCTGGGATTATAGCTTAGATACGCCTGAAAACAAAAAGTTCGTTGAAGCGTATGAAGCGAAGTACGATGCAAGACCAAGTATTGAATCAGCAGAAGGATATGATGCAGCTGCGATTATGGCAAAAGCAATTGAAGCATTAAACGGTGATGTTTCAGACCCTGATAAACTAGTAGAAGAAATCTCAAAGGTTGAACTGGATAGCCCAAGAGGACCAATCAAGTTTGACCCAGAAACTCATCAAATTATCCAAAACTTATATATCGTAGAAACGTACCTTGATGGAGACAAGACGGAAAATAAAGTAATCGACACAGTACCAGAAGTAGTTGACCCAGGAAAATAAGCAAATAATTAATGAAGGAGGCAAGGTAACGGGTGTTGCCTCCTTCTTTTCTAGTTACCTAATATATTATTACTATTTTAACGTAATTTTCTGTGTCTAGTTCCAGCGCCTTGCCAGTTTTCATCCTGAATAGGCTTCTGGGGGTATTTTGCGAAAAGCTTTGCTTTGAGCAGCTCGAAGTCTTATAACTTGTGCCAAGAAAAGTCAAAGAGCGACTTTTTGACACAGAACATTAGCTTGTCGGGGCAGAGCAAGGCGCTTACACATTTCGGATTGGGAGGAAATGAATGGATACATTAGTTTTGCAATTGATGAATGCGCTAAGCTACGGGTTTCTCCTATTCATTATTACATGTGGGATAAGTCTCGTCTTTGGTATTTTAGGAGTATTAAATTTAGCGCATGGTTCCCTATATTTATTAGGATCTTACATGGGTTATTCAATCGTTGTAAAGTCAGGATTACCCTTTTGGGTTGCACTCTTGGTTGTACCTTTTATTATTGCCGTTATCGGATTGATTTTAGAAGTAATCCTACTTAGGCCTACCTATAAGCTTGGCCATCTTTCCCAGGTATTGTTAACCTTTGGTCTTGCGTATATCTTTCATGATCTCTTCTCCATTATTTGGGGGAAAAACATCATGACCGTAACTCCACCAGCTTTCCTAAGCCAATCGGTCGAAGTGATGGGGAATATGATCCCTTCATATCGTCTAGCTTTAATTGTAGTTGGAATCATCATCGCCGTAGCCCTGTGGTATACCCAGGAGAAAACAAAATGGGGTGCGGTTATCCGCGCCGGTTTATCTGATAAGGAGATGGTTGGTGGGCTAGGAATCAACATTCACCTCGTCTTTACACTCGTATTTTTCTTTGGAAGTTTCCTAGCAGGAATTGGTGGGGTACTTGGATCCCCAATCCTAGGGGTAGCCCCTGGAATGGAATTTAATATCCTCATTTTATCCCTTGTTGTTCTCGTTGTAGGAGGACTTGGGTCGGTAAGCGGAACGATAGTTGCGAGCCTTTTAGTGGGTATGGTTGAAACGTTTAGTCGTTTCTATGTCCCAGAACTAAGCTTAATCATTACATTTGCGTTGATGGCTGCTGTATTAATTATCCGTCCGCAAGGATTGATAGGAAGGAGGGCATAAATGGGTAAACAGTGGATTAAAGGAAGTGTATTATTCTTATTAATGGTTGCTGCTCCCTTTTTTGTTTCTCTCTATTACGTAAACATTTTTACGGAAATCTTGATCTTTGGAATATTCGCCATTAGTTTAAATATCCTAGTAGGTCAGACTGGATTGGTTTCCTTAGGTCATGCTGCATTTTTCGGTGCGGGTGCTTATGCAACTGGTCTTGCGGCAAGTCATTTATCTACAAATGTGTTTCTAACGATTGCAATTGGAATGCTGCTTGCCTTTCTATTAGCTATTTTAATAGGTTTTGTATCAACAAAGGCACACGGTTTTTACTTTTTGATGCTAACACTTGCTTGTTCCCAGATGGTTTACTCTATCATTTATCAATGGACAGATGTAACGGGTGGGTCAAATGGATTATCAGGTATTCCTTCTCCAAGCCTGTTTGGAGATTTTCTCCTATCCAATCAAGTGTTTATCTATTATTTTGTATTAGTCGTATTTGCAATAGTTATGATCGTGATTAACAGACTTCTTCATTCCCCACTTGGGTACGTCTTCATTGGAATAAAAGAAAATGAAGACCGAATGAAGTCGATTGGCTATAACACAACCTTCTATAAAAACATTAGCTTTTTGATTGCTGGTACTTTAGGTGGATTGGCTGGAAGTTTATATGTGTTTTTCAATGGCTTCGTAGCCCCAACAGATGTGTACTGGACAGTGTCTGGCTCGGTACTGATCATGGTGCTAGTTGGAGGAGCAGGAACACTTTGGGGACCTGTTATTGGAGCGGCATTCATCGTTGTGTTGGAGACAATTATTAGTTCTTACACAGAAAGCTGGATGATGATTATTGGTACTGCCTTCATCCTATTTACGATCTTTGCTCCTTCCGGAATTGCAGGGCTGTTCTCTAATCTAACAGGTAGAATTTTTAAGACAAGGCCAAAACCTGTAGTGGAAGATTATGTCGAGCAAGCGATTGAACCAATTAAACAGCAATCAAAAATAAATGGATAGGGGGGGAAGTGATGACTACGATTCTTTCCATTCAAAATCTATCAAAGCACTTTGGTGGGTTAAAAGTAATTGAAGATATTACGTTGGATGTGACAGTTGGAGAACGTGTGGGATTAATTGGTCCAAATGGCGCGGGTAAGACAACCTTTTTCAATATGATCGCCGGAGACTTAAACCCGACAGGTGGAACAATTGCCTATTATGACCGAGATATTACAAAGGTACCAAACTATAAAAGGACAGAAAGTGGAATAGTGCGAACGTTCCAGAAGAACAATCTAATGTTTGGATTAACGGTGAAAGAGAATGTTCTCCTTGTTTTACAGAAAATGAGGAAAGAGCATACCCATTGGTGGAAGAAGGTAAGTCTCAAAAATTACCAAGCGTTGCATGAAGAAACGGATGCCCTTTTACAGGAATGGAATCTTGATCAATACAGCGATACAAAGGTTCAAGAGTTATCTTATGGTGTGCAGAGACAAATTGAAATTGTCATGGCGATTGCAGGAAAGCCAAAGATTCTATTGTTAGACGAACCAACAGCAGGAATGTCACAGGTTGAAACCGACCAGATTATTGCTCTAATTAATAAGCTGCCAAGAGAAGTAACCATTTGTATGATTGAGCATGATATTGATGTGTTGTTCGGTAATATGGACCGAGTGATTGTCCTACATACAGGAAAACTAATTGCAGATGGTACACCAGAAGCGGTTCGCGAAAATGAAGAGGTTAAGGAAATTTACTTAGGGCGGGAGGAGGCTGCACATGCTTAAGTTGAAAGATGTTAATAGCTTCTATGGCTCAAGTCACATCCTTCATGGAGTGAACCTTGAAGTGAAAGAAGGCCAAGTTGTTACCCTTTTAGGAAGAAATGGTATGGGAAAGACGACAACCATGCATTCAATTATTGGCTTTGTAAATAAAGTACAAGGTGAAATCCTGTTTGAAGGAAAAAATATTGCCTCTCTTCAAAGTCATCAAATTGCTAGAAAAGGGATTGGGATTGTTCCCCAAGGGAGAAGAATATTTCCGAACCTAACCGTAACAGAAAATCTAACCGTTTTCGCTGATCTGAAAAAAGGAGATTGGAATTTAGAGAAGATCTTTCACTATTTTCCACGCTTAAAGGAACGTGAAAAATCTCATGCTGGCACCTTAAGTGGAGGGGAACAATCGATGTTATCTATCGGAAGAGCATTGATGAGAAATCCAAAAATCTTATTGCTTGATGAACCTACCGAAGGATTGTCACCCTTAATGGTCAGTGAAGTGATGGATGTCCTTTTAAAATTAAAAGAATCCGGAATGTCGATGCTGCTAGTTGAACAAAATATCTCAACTGCCTTGCGAATAGCAGATGATGTTTATATTTTAAGTAAAGGAAAAGTAGTTTATCACGACAATCCCGAAGAACTAAAAAACAATATGGATATCGCGTATCAACATCTCGCGTTAAGCAGCTAACAATAGCCCTTCCCATTCCCGGGAATGGGCTTTTTATTTTCATTTCCTATAAATAGTAAAAAAACATTTGGTAAAGACTACTAGTGGTGATGAAAATGCCTTGTCAATCAAATGATGAATTAAAGGAATTAGTGAAAGAAGCGCGCAAAATAACTAAATATGGGCGTGTAGCAGACTATATACCCGCACTTGGAAAAGCAAATCAGAATGACCTGTCTATTGCAATTAACTTTCCGGATGGACGTTGTTTTTCCGCAGGGGATATTGAAAAAAAGATCTCGTTACAAAGTATATCCAAGGTCGTAACCCTTGCTCTCGTTTTGATGGATAGGGGTAAACAGTATGTTTTTGAACGTGTTGGAATGGAGCCGACTGGTGACCCGTTTAACTCGATTGCAAAGCTAGAAACAATGGTTCCCTCAAAACCACTAAACCCAATGATTAATGCAGGCGCACTTGCAGTTACCCACATGATAAAAGGGGACACTGTAGATGAGAGATTACATCGATTACTAACATTCATTCGTGAATTAGCAAACAATGACACTATCCATTATAATGAGGAAATTGCGCAATCTGAATATGAAACGGCACATCTTAATCGAGCCTTATGTTATTTCTTAAAACAACATCAAATTATTGAAGAAAATGTTGAAGAGCTCATTGATCTTTATACAAAACAATGTGCAATCGAAATGAATTGCCTGGATTTATCAAGAATAGGTGTTGTTTTTGCTCTTGATGGTATCGATCCGGATACTGGTAAACAAATTATGCCGAGTAATGTAGCCCGCATTTGTAAAACGTTCATGGTGACTTGTGGCATGTACAATGCTTCTGGTGAATTTGCCATAAAGATCGGAATACCAGCAAAAAGTGGTGTATCCGGTGGAATAATGGGGGCTGTTCCAGGTAAATTTGGAATTGGAATATTAGGTCCCGCCTTAGATCAAAAGGGAAATAGTATAGGCGGAATAAGACTTCTTGAGCTCCTATCTAAAACCTATAACCTTAGCATGTTCTAGGAGTATCCAAATTGAGATATTTTTTATTGCAATCCAAAAAGTCGTGTTATAAGATATATCTTATGGCTAAATAAAACAGTAGTATAAAATTATGTACTTAATGTCTAATGTGGGGGGAGTTTAATGGATTTTTCCGAAAAACAAGTACGCCCTCAATACGGTATTCTTGCCGTCTTGATGGTTGGTGCCTTTATTTCATTTTTAAATAATACATTATTAAATGTCGCATTACCTTCAATTATGACGGAATTAAAGGTTGACCCATCAACAGTGCAGTGGTTAACAACGGGCTTTATGCTAGTCAATGGTATCTTAATTCCAACTACAGCCTTTTTAATCGAAAAATATACCGTTCGCCGATTATTTATCGTAGCAATGGGATTATTTACGATCGGTACGATACTTTCGGGTACCGCCCACGTATTTTCTATCCTCCTAGCAGGTAGGATGATACAAGCATCAGGTTCGGCAATTATGATGCCGCTACTTATGAATGTAATGTTGGTAAGTTTCCCTGTTGAAAAAAGGGGAACAGCGATGGGGGTTTTCGGATTAATCCTCATGTTCGCACCGGCGATTGGACCAACACTCTCGGGTTGGATTATTGAACACTATGATTGGAGAATGCTTTTCCACTTCATCACACCAATTGCAGCTATCGTGTTCATTCTTGGCTTTATCATGCTGAAGGATAGAAAGGAAAAAATAATCCTAAAACTGGACTTTTTCTCATTAATATTATCAAGTATAGGATTTGGTGGATTATTATATGGATTTAGTTCTGCCGGTAATATGGGGTGGGGAAGTCCGGTTGTATATGGATCCATTATAATTGGAATAATCTCGTTGACTTGGTTTATTATCCGTCAATCAAAGCTTGATATCCCAATGCTTAACTTTGGGGTCTATCGTTATCCCATGTTTGCGTTGGCTTCAGTGATTACAATGGTTGTTAATATGGCCATGTTTTCAGGGTTTTTATTGCTTCCAATTTATTTACAAACGATCTTAGGTATTTCACCTATGAATACTGGACTATTACTTTTACCTGGAGCGGTATTAAATGCATTTATGTCACCTATCAATGGACGTTTATTTGATAAATTTGGCGGACGCATCTTGGCAACCATGGGATTGGCCATCACAACGGTAACCACCTATCTTTTCAGCCAGCTTACCTTTGATACTTCCTATATGTATCTTATGATTTTACATGCTGTGAGAATGTTTGGTATGTCCATGGTCTTTATGCCAGTTTCAACAAATGGATTAAATCAGTTGCCGCGAAACTTATACCCACATGGTACAGCTGTTAATAATACCTTGAACCAGGTTTCAGCTGCCATTGGTACAGGATTTTTAATTACATTGATGTCACTAAGAGAAGAGTCATCTGCAGCAAATTTATTAAAGAATATTCAAGGGCAGCCTACAGAGGCACAAGCTTTACAAATTCAATTACAAGCAATGCTTGAAGGAATTAATTTCACATTTTTCGTTTCAACCTTCTTAATACTTCTTGCTTTTATCCTCGCGTTCTTTATCAAACGGGCGAAACAGGAAGAAGATATTACAGGTAAGAAAAAATCAAAGCAAGGTGTCCAGCCTTCATTAGCAAAGAATTAAAAAAGGAGAAATCGTCCAATTGGATTGATTTCTCCTTTTTAATATCCTTTTATTGCAGGTATTTTAATTTTGACAGTGAATTCCTCGTCTTTACATACAAAGTCCAAGAATCCAGTTGCATCATCCACAACATCGTGAATCAACTTTGTACCAAGTCCTTCGTGACCATCACCTTTAGTTGTTTTTCCGAAGCTTTCAAACAAATGATCCAAGATGGACGCTGGAATTGGAAGTGTACTATTTTTACATGTTAAAATATACAATCCACTTCGCTTATAAAATTGCAAAGTAAGGTAGCTTTGGCTTTTATGCTCCTTTTGCCATTCTTCACACGCGTCAATACTATTGGATAGGAGATTTCCAATCAAGGTAACAATTTGCTGATCTGACAAAGGTAAGGATGAAAGTGGCAAATCAAAGTCATATACAATTGCAATATCAAGTGCCCTTGCTTTGCGATACATTTGATGGAGAATACCTGCTACCACACCGCGCTCGCCTTTTATCGAAAGGTTTGTTTCTTTATAGCCCTCAACCAATTCATCCAAATAGTGTTTTGCTTCCTGGTTCTTTCCATTTTCAAGCATAAAGTGAATGGCGGAAACATGCTTTAAAAAATCATGCCGTTCACTTCGAACGACTCGAAAGGTTTCATTGAATTGAGCACGTTGTTCATCAAAATGTTTGGCCTCTTCTAATAAAGTATTCAATTTTCTTGAAATTGAAAGTCGTGATAAAAATGCATAAAAGCATAAAACCCCCAATACCACGATTATTCCCCAATAAAGCATTATCAAGTATTACGCCACCTTAAAAGGAAGTTAAAAAGTCTGGTAAAAATGACACAATAGTATAAGAACTTCGACTAACTACCGACACGTCTTGTGTCGAACTCGAAGTCACCACATCCTGTGGAAGCTCGTTGGCTTGCTTTTCCGTTCCTCACGTATTAAATGCATACGATCCGGTACTCAAAGCTGCTCCGCCTCGAACTTTCGACGCACAGGACGTGCTAGTGTCGACAAGACATGAGGACGTGGCGTTTTTGTCGACGCGGTCCTTTTCACCCTCCTTTTAACTATCACTAAAAATAATTTTGTTGTAAAAAGTCTACTTTTTCTTTTGTAATCATTGCCTGTTCTTCGATGCCTTCGAAAGTGACAATATAAGAGTTCTTCGCATAAAGCGAAAAGTTTTTTACGTAGTGAATATTGATGATAAACGACCGGTGTGATCGAATGAAGTCTCTTTCTCGTAATTCACCCTCGAGCTCACCTAGAGTTTGATAGGTTTTAATCGGTCCTGATTTTGTATAAATGGTTGTCGAACGCCCGGAACGTTCAATAAAAATAATATCCTTTTTTTGAAGAATATGGATTTCATTTTTTTGTTTTAAATAAAGTCTTCCATGAATTTCTGCTGACTTTGTTTTTTCTAGTAAACGCTCAATTGATTGTACTAACCGTTCCCTCGGATAGGGCTTCATAATATAATCATGAACATTTAGTTCAAATGCATGAACAGCATAGCCACTATTTCCTGTTACAAAAATTACTGAAATATTCAGTGCATGCGTGTGAATAATATCGGCAAGTTCATAGCCTGATAAATTTGGCATCTCAATGTCAGCAATCAACAAATCGATTTCCTCTTTTTTGATTTGTTCATAGGCTTCCTCGGCGGATAATGTAGAGAAGATAACCTCAATATCTGGAATGCCAGTTACAATTGCTTTTAATTTATCCAAATCAATCAAACGGTCATCTACAAGACCAACCTTCATTTTCAAATCTACCTCTCATAACCAACATTAAAATATTAATTTCCAAATATAGTATCTTTCTATTTTAACACCTTTAAAGGAAAATTCGACCTTTTCGCGACAAAAAAAGGAACATTCGCGACATAACTAGAGATTTTCTTAAAAAGGATGGCTATGATATAGACATAAGAACAAGACGAGGTGGAAAAAATGATTGAAATTAATGAAGTGACAAAAAGATTCAAAGATAAAAAGACTTCTATAACAGCATTAAAACATGTGAGATTTACGGTTGAAAAAGGGCAAGTTGTTGGATTGCTAGGTGAAAATGGAGCGGGAAAAACAACTCTTCTGCGAACCATTGCGACTTTACTAACTCCGACGGAGGGAAATGTTAAAGTGGCAGACTATGATACACAAAAAAATCCAGAGGAAGTAAAAAAGAGAATCGGAGTATTATTTGGTGGTGAGACCGGGTTGTATGATCGGCTCACTGCACGAGAAAATCTAGAATATTTTGCAGCCCTATATGGATTAAGCAAGCATGAAACGAAAGTAAGAATTGATGAATTAGCGCGGATGTTTGGTATGAGAGATTACTTGAATCGTAAGGTAGGTGGGTTCTCAAAAGGAATGAGACAGAAAGTAGCGATTGCGAGAACACTCATTCATAATCCAGACATCATCCTCTTTGATGAGCCAACGACCGGGTTAGATATTACGTCTTCAAATGTATTTAGACAGCTTGTACATCAGTTAAAACGTGATGGTAAGACAATTATTTTCTCTAGTCATATTATGGAGGAGGTTTCCATGCTTTGTGATTCAGTCGCAATGATGCATAAGGGAGAACTCGTCTATCATGGTGATTTAGATGAGCTTTATAAATCAGAAGGTAGCAAGGATTTGAATTATATTTTCATGAGTAAACTTGTTAGGGGGAACGAAACATATGCTTCGTAAAATATATTTGAAAGAATTAAAAGATTGCTTTCGCGATCGTCGAACATTAATACTTACTGTCTTATTACCAATTATCATGATGTCCGGAATGACATTTTTCTATGAAAATATGATTTCAGATGGCGAAGGTGATACGTTCCAACTTGCAGTTGAGGAATCTTCCATGATTGAAGCAGAAAGAGTACTTTCAGGAGTAGAGAACGTTGAGCTCATTGAATCGTCTAACCTAGAACAATCCATTCAGGACGGGGATGCACAAGTAGGGTTGGAATTAACACCAAATTTCGTTGAGGCGACACAAAATGGGGAGGAAGCATCGGTCACTCTAGTTGGGGATTCATTTAGTCAAAAATCTACTCAATTAAATGCGATTATCTTAAATGCTTTAACCGTTTTTGAGAAAACAGTGGTTGTCGGGAACCTTCAGGAAGGCGGAATCGATCCTTCTATTATGCAACCATTTACGATTAAACAACAAGAAATGACAAATGAGGATCCAAATGTTGACATGCTTGCATTTTTAATTCCATTAATCTTATCAATTGCAATCGGAGTTGGTTCAGGTCCTTCTGCAGCAGATTTATTTGCGGGTGAAAAAGAAAAGAAAACGATGGAAGCTCTGTTAATGACTCCTGTTAAGAGATCTACCTTGCTGCTTGCAAAATGGTTAACGATTGCAACAATTGGGGCGGTAATTGGCATTATCACATTGGCTGTAGTTGCATTGGAGATTAGTTTGTTAACTGAAAATCTTAAAAATGCTGTATCATTTGGAAATGACGCTTATTTAATCATTGGAATCGGAATTTTACTTTCAGTTATTTACGCTGCATTCACCGCATCATTAATCATGACGACAAGTATAGTCGCGAAGACGATCAAGGAAGCAGGAAGCTATAGTAGCCCTGTAATGATGATTGCTATGTTCCCTGCAATGATTATAGTAGGGGTAGGAGTGAATGAACTTACGAATTATCACTTTGCTGTACCAATTATGAATTTATTTACTTTATTAAAAGAATTAATGTTTGGAATTATTGACTATGAACATATTCTACTAGCTTTTGGTAGCAACATCGCTTGTATGATTATCTTCTTTGCTATTGGTCGTATCTTGTTTATGAAAGATAAATGGGTAATGAACTAATAAGAAACTGCCAACCCTTTATGGGCTGGCAGTTTTTTTATACGTCTTGTGCGTATCTATCATCAGGAATTTTTGTAAGTGTAACATATAAACTTACATTTTCTGAACCATCGTTTACAAAGCTAAAGTTCTCTTCTCCATTACAGACAATCACATCGTTCTTTTTCACTTTTACTTCTTGTTCATCAATTGTAAAAGTACCTTCACCTTTGAGAACTAGCAGATATACGTTAGACCCTGGATGCTTGTGGGCTGGTAGGGTTTGATTTGGCATGAAATTTAACATAAAGACGGTACTACCACCTTCTTTAAAGATGACGCGCTTTGTTAGTCTTTCCTCGTTATATTCTATAAAATGATTGAGCATTTCCTTTTTCAATTGAATCGCCCCTTTTTGTGTTTTCTAGACTATCTATACCCATTATAATTTAAAAATAAATGTCAGACTGTGATTAATATCATGTTCTATAAAATAGAAGGTTTTAAACTGTTATACAACAATAATATTGAGTTGTCTATACATATGAATTATAATTCCCAATATAGAGAATTTTCTAAATGAAGAAGGGGGAATGTATGTGCAGGCTTTAGCTGATTGGTTGAATGGGATTCTGTGGAGTCCAGTCATGATTTATGGAATGATTATCGTTGGGCTTTTATTCTCAGTCTTGACACGCTTTTTACAGGTAAGGCACATCAAAGACATGGTTACTCAGATGTTCAAAGGAAAAAGCTCTGAAGCTGGTGTTTCCTCATTCCAGGCATTGTCCATAGCGCTTTCAGGACGAGTAGGTACGGGAAATATCGCAGGAACTGCTACAGCAATCGCTTTTGGGGGACCTGGGGCAGTATTTTGGATGTGGACTATAGCATTTATCGGTGCAGCAACGTCATTTATAGAATCAACACTAGCCCAAATTTATAAGGAAAAACAGGATGGGCAATACCGTGGGGGTCCAGCCTACTACATAGAAAAAGGAATTGGCTGGAAATGGTATGGAATTCTATTTGCCTTTTCAGCAATTTTGGCGATGGCATTCCTTATGCCGGGTATCCAATCAAACTCGATTGCAGTTGGTTTAGATAATGCATTCGGAATGAACAAATGGGTTACAGCTATTATTCTTATTGTATTAATTGGTGCGATTATCTTTGGAGGGGTAAAACGGATCGCAACTGTTGCGCAGTATGTCGTTCCATTTATGGCACTAGGATATATCATTATGGCATTCATTATTATGCTCATGAATATTACTGAGCTTCCAGCTGTTTTTGCATTAATTTTTAAGAGTGCTTTTGGGGCAGAGCAAGCCTTTGGTGGTATCATCGGTTTGGCGATATCTTGGGGAGTTAAACGTGGTATTTATTCGAATGAAGCCGGTCAAGGTACTGGCCCCCATGCGGCTGCAGCTGCAGAGGTATCACATCCTGCAAAGCAAGGTTTAGTTCAAGCAGCTTCGATTTATATTGATACATTACTAGTTTGTTCAGCGACAGCATTTATGATTTTATTTACTGGCATGTATAACGTGCAAGCAGATGATGGCGCATTTATTGTTAATAACTTGGGTGAAACAGTTGAAGCTGGTCCGGCATATACACAGGCGGCTGTTGAAACCGCACTTCCTGGATTTGGTGCTGGATTCACAGCAATTGCATTATTCTTCTTTGCATTCACAACGATTATGGCTTACTACTATATGGCCGAAACGAATATCGCTTATTTATTACGGGGTAGGGACAATAGGACGGCTATGCTTATTCTGAAGATTGTTTTATTAGGATCAATGACATATGGAACTGTAAATGAGGCAAAGCTAGCGTGGGCATTCGGTGATATTGGTTTAGGTCTAATGGTTTGGCTGAATGTTATTGCCATACTCATCCTGGCGAAACCTGCTTTGGCCACATTGAAGGACTATGAGTCACAACGTAAGGCGGGACTTGATCCAGTTTTTAATCCAGTAAAACTTGGAATTAAAAATGCAGATTATTGGGTGAATGATTATAAGCATGAGGATAATCCGTCAGGCTCTTTAGCAGATAACGATAAGTCATTCCCAGGATAAAAGGTGAAAGGGACCGAAAGCATGATTATGCTTGGTCCCTTTTTTATTATGCATAAGAAATAATCATGCCTCCCCTACCCGCGTAAGTACCCATTGTTGCACCCATATAATTTAGAATGACTTCTTTTGGATGAAACTGGGCAATGATTTCATTTTTTAGTCCCTCAGCTTCTTCAAGGTTACCTGTGTGGGTGATTCCAAAAATGGTTTCAGAGAAATCTTTTTTTGAGTCTTTGATTATTTCCATTAATCGTTTTTGGGATTTCTTTTTCCCTCGGATTTTTTCAAGAGTTTCTACGGTGCCGCCATCTCCTCTTTGTAATAAAACCTTTATATTTAATAGCTTTGCAAGAGAGCCTTGAAATTTGCTTAATCGACCGCCTTTTACTATATTCTCGAGCGTATCAAGCAAAATGAAAATATTCATGTTTTCTCGGTATTTGGTAAGGTTTGTGACGATTTCCTCCATTGAATGTCCACTTTCAGCTAGTTTAGCAGCTTTTATAATTTGTATCCCATGCCCTAAAGAGCCAGCTAAAGTATCAAAGACAGTCACTTTATTTTCAGTAAGGCCTTTTGCAATGGTTGCAGATTGATAGGTGCCACTTAATCAGATGAAATTGTCAAACATAGAATCTCTGAATTAACTGGGAATTTGGAATACGCTTCTCCAAAAACAGCTGGAGATGGCTGAGAAGTCCTTGGTAGTTCGGCAGACGCAAACATTTTTTTAAAGAATTCTTTTGGTGTTATATCAACACCTTCTCTATAGTCAACACCTTCAATTGAAACGTTCATGGGAACAACTGTTATTTTATATTTTTCTAGCAACTCAATTGGAAGATCCGCTGAGCTATCAGTTACAATTTTTATCACCATAAATCCCTCACAATTTTAATTAACTCTTATTTTAAGTATATCATTTCCAAATGAAATCTACGTTTTCAACACTTCGAGCTGTTTTATTAAATAAAAGAATTCAAATCTATGCCATTCTAGTTTAGAATTAGACATATACACAAATTGAGCATGTATAAGGATGGTCTATTATGTCTGAAGAAAATATCACGAGGATCGAATTAGATGGTAAGGAATATATATTAATTGGAACTGCTCACGTTTCAAAGCATAGTGCTGAACAGGTTAAGGAAGTTATTGAAGCGGAAAAACCTGATTCGGTTTGTATTGAGCTAGATGAACAAAGATATCAATCCATGATGGAAGGCAACAAATGGAAGGAAATGGACATTTTTAAGGTCATCAAAGAGAAGAAGGCTACCTTGCTTCTCATGAACCTAGCAATTTCCTCATTCCAAAAGCGAATGGCTAGTCAATTTGGAATCAATGCTGGGCAAGAAATGATGCAGGGAATCGAGTCCGCGAAAGAAGTAGGTGCCGAATTAGTTTTGGCAGACCGAAACATTCAAATTACATTCTCACGCATTTGGAATGCAGTCGGGTTCACAGGAAAAATGAAATTATTAATGTCTATTATTTATAGTATTTTTAGTAACGAGACGATTACTGAAGAAGAACTGGAAAAAATGAAATCCAAGGATATGCTGAATTCAATGCTAACTGAATTTTCAACGAGCTTTCCTAAATTAAAAACGCCACTAATTGATGAGCGTGATCAGTATTTGGCACAGAAGATCAAACATGCTCCAGGAGAAAAAATAGTAGCCGTACTTGGGGCAGCACATGTGCCTGGAATCAAGGAAGAAATTAAAAAGGAACACGATTTGAAGAAGCTTACGCAGTTGCCGCCTAAATCAAAAGCCCCCAAAATTATCGGTTGGGCGATCCCGATTTTAATCGTGGCCATTATTGCCTATACCTTTATTGAAAACCCAGAAGCGGGCTTGCAACAAACCCTAAGTTTAGTCTTATGGACTGGTTCATTTTCCGCTATCGGTGCAGCGATTGCTCTAGGTCATCCACTCACAATTGTGACTGCATTTTTTGCAGCACCAATCGGGGTCATGCATCCCTTAATTGCAGCAGGTTGGATAGCAGGTTTTGTACAAGCTTTCCTACGCCGTCCTAGCGTGAAGGACTTTGAAACACTTTCAACAGATGTCTATAGTGTAAAAGGCTTCTGGCATAACAAAGTAACACGGATTTTATTAATTATTGTTTTGTGTAACCTTGGAACATCTCTCGGCTTATTTATTGGTGGCGCAGATGTTGTGAGATTATTTATTAAAAATTTATAATACACAAAAAGACCTGTTCAATCCCGAACAGGTCTTTTTAGTATTCGAATAAATCAACTAAGAATGGCCTGAAGTGAGTCATAAAAAGTGCAGGTGATTCTGACAGCATGAGCTAGAAAAAGGAGAGAGTGAGTCGGAAATCAGTGGTGATTCTGACAGCATGAGCGGAAAAAGGAGAGAGTGAGTCAGAAACGAGTGCTGATTCTGACAGAATGAGCGGAAAAAGGAGAGAGTGAGTCAGAAACCAGGGTCGATTCTGACAGCATGGGTTAGGAAAAGGAGAGAGTGAGTCGGAAACCAAGGTTGATTCTGACAGCATGAGCTAGAAAAAGGAGAGAGTGAGTCTGAAATCAGTGGTGATTTTGACAGAATGAGCGGAAAAAGGAGAGAGTGAGTCAGAAACGAGTGCTGATTCTGACAGCATGAGTCGGAAAAAGGAGAGAGTGAGTCCGAAATCAGTGGTGATTTTGACAGCATGAGCGGAAAAAGGAGAGAGTGAGTCGGAAACCAGGGTTGATTCTGACAGCATGAGCGGAAAAAGGAGAGAGTGAGTCAGAAACCAGTGGTGATTTTGACAGCATGAGTGGAAAAAGGAGAGAGTGAGTCAGAAACGAGTGCTGATTCTGACAGCATGAGCGGAAAAAGGAGAGAGTCAGTCTGAAATCAGTGGTGATTCTGACAGCACGAGCTAGAAAAAGGAGAGAGTGAGTCGCAAATCAGTAGCGATTTTGACAGCACGAGTCAGAAAAAGGAGAGAGTGAGTCAGAAACGAGTGCTGATTCTGACAGCAAGAGCTAGAAAAAGGAGAGAGTGAGTCGTAAATCAGTAGCGATTTTGACAGCACGAGGTGAATCAGTAAAGAGTGAGTCAGAAACCAAGGTTGATTCTGACAGCATGAGTGGAAAAAGGAGAGAGTGAGTCAGAAACGAGTGCTGATTCTGACAGCAAGAGCTAGAAAAAGGAGAGAGTGAGTCGTAAATCAGTAGCGATTTTGACAGCACGAGGTGAATCAGTAAAGAGTGAGTCAGAAACCAAGGTTGATTCTGACAGCATGAGTGGAAAAAGGAGAGAGTGAGTCAGAAACGAGTGCTGATTCTGACAGCAAGAGCTAGAAAAAGGAGAGAGTGAGTCGTAAATCAGTAGCGATTTTGACAGCACGAGGTGAATCAGTAAAGAGTGAGTCAGAAACCAAGGTTGATTCTGACAGCATGAGTGGAAAAAGGAGAGAGTGAGTCAGAAACGAGTGCTGATTCTGACAGCATGAGCGGAAAAAGGAGAGAGTCAGTCTGAAATCAGTGGTGATTCTGACAGCACGAGCTAGAAAAAGGAGAGAGTGAGTCGCAAATCAGTAGCGATTTTGACAGCACGAGGTGAATCAGTAGAGAGTGAGTCAGAAACGAGTGCTGATTCTGACAGCACGAACTAGAAAAAGCGGAGAGTGAGTCCAATAAAGCAATTCTGATTCAAACTATCCTATTCGAGGTTATCCTCTAAAATAAAATATTCCACGCATAATATAAGAAAAGTAGCGTGAGCTAAGTCTCACGCTACTTGATATGTTGCTTTATTTTTTGAAAAATCAGAACTAATTATTAGTTGACACCCTTCATGAACTTTTGAATCTTAGGTGATACGAATAATAGGATAATACCTAAAACAATAGATGCCCCACCAATTACTCCAAAATAAGTCATTTCTGTTTCAGGTGTATAGAATTTAACAAGTTGTGCGTTAAGTGCTTGTGCAGCTGCGTTTGAAAGCATCCATAAACTCATCATTTGAGCTGTGAACGCTGCAGGTGCTAATTTTGTTGTAGCGGAAAGTCCGACAGGTGAAATTAATAATTCCCCAATAACAACAATGAAATAACTTAGCACTAACCAAAGTGGATTAACTAATGAATCTGTTCCACCAAAATATGCTGGTAATAAAATTACAAGGAAAGAAAGTCCGGCAAAAAGCAAACCTAATGAGAACTTTTTCGGAACAGAAGGTTGACGATCTCCAAGCTTTACCCATAGCCATGCAAATACAGGCGCAAAAATAATAATAAATAATGGGTTTAATGATTGGAACCAAGCTGGAGAAATATCAAAGCCAGCAAATTGTAATTGTGTTCGTGTATCAGCATAGTTGGCAAGAATTGTTGCTCCTTGTTCTTGTATGGACCAGAACATAACGGCAGCTAAGAATAAAGGAATATACGCTAATACTCTTGAGCGCTCAACATCTGATGTTTTTGAACTACGATACATCGTAACAAAATAAATAGTAGGAATTAAGAAACCAAGAATACCAATAAGTGCGATAAATGAATCAAATGTTAGGAAACCGGCTGGAATTCCAACAGCAATTAAAATTGCAACTATAACTATTCCAACAGCAATCTGTGTATACACTTTTTTCTTTTCATTTGGTGCAAGTGGATTTGGAACAATTGTACCTGCAAGACCAAGATTCTTTTTCTTTGTGAAAACAAAGAATAGTAATCCAAAGAACATACCGATCGCAGCAATTGCGAAGCCCCAATGGAAATTATGCTTTAATCCAATTTCACCTACGATAAGTGGAGAAAGGAATCCACCAAGGTTAATACTCATATAGAAGATACTAAATCCTGCATCACGACGTGTATCTTTTTCACTATAAATTTCCCCAACAACACTAGAAACGTTTGGTTTTAGTAAACCTGTACCAAGGACAATCAGAACCATTGACACAAAGAATAGTGAGATGTTACCAGGAATTGCAAGTGCAATATGACCTAGCATGATTAAAATACCACCATAAAATACTGCTTTAGAAGTACCGAAGATACGGTCTGCTAACCATCCGCCGATAACCCCTGACATATAAACAAGTGACCCATAAATCGACATAATCGCCATCGCTGTATGTTGATCAAGTCCAAGGCCTCCATCAGATACTTCATAATACATATAGAATAATAGAATGGCTCTCATACCATAATATGAGAATCGCTCCCAGAATTCCGTGAAGAAAAGTGTGAATAGTCCTTTAGGATGTCCGAAGAATCCCTTTTGAGGAACACTGTCCACAATTTTCTGTCTATTATAGTCTGACATAACATAACCTCCAAGATAGTATATTGGTATAATAATTGAAATTGTTACACTATGTCAAACATAAGAAAATTCTGAGTTGGTCCAATATTTTATAAGGTTTTAAATCTTAGGTTAAATAAAAAGCTTTTTAGAATCATTATAGTAATGAAAATAAACAGATTGCGTTTGCAATCTGTTTAATGTTTCCATTGAAGGATAATTTCACAATTATTTATGGCGTGATTTATAAAGAATGTATAATAATGCCAATAATACAATATCAAGTCTTACAGCAAAGGCAAATTGTAGAAAGCCTGTATGCAGAATGGGAATTTTCACTAAAAGGATTGCTGCAAGGATAATGACAAGTAATGGAATCGATGCTTTTTTAACTTCCTTATTAATAGCAAGAAGGATTCCACAAACAATTTCAAGAATGGCGACAATATACATGATAAGTTCGGGTGCAGGTAATGGTAGATTTAGAAAGACAGAGCTTAGTTCACTGCTAAGAAGTTTCATTGTCCCAGATGTAATAAATACAAATGCTACTACATAGCGTATTAGTTTCATAGTAGAAAATGTTTGGTTCATATTTCTCCCTCCTTTTCTATAACTCTATGGTTGGAGAGGACAAACTATTCTCAAGGAACTGGCATAAATAAAATATAGACGAAAAGTAGTAAAGATGAACCTATTTAAGCGATATGAATAAAATAGGCAAAAGACATCTATAGATAGGAGGTTTGTCTTTTGTCTGTAAATTACAGAGTACGACCAACTGGAATAATTGCTTATACTTCAAACCGTGGCGGGAGTTATGATATATGGCTTTTTTATCTTCAAAATGGAAATCGGATTAAACTAACAAACGGATTAGCCGATTCCTTTTCAAAGCCTATATGGTCAGGTGATAATCGAAGAATTGCTTTTGTAGGGAAAAATCGGATCGTATATGTCATTGACCTTTCTACAGGCAGAATCGCGGCTATTGACCAAATTGGTCCAAATGAGGACATTACACTTGATTGGTCTCCCAATCATAGGATATTAGCCTATACAACGCGAAATCACATTATGATGTATGATGTTTTGACTCATCGAGCAACAAGTATTACAGAGCCCAGTGCATCAGATGCTCAGTGGTTCCCAACTGGGCGAGAGCTATTGTTTCAAGGAGTAGATCCTTCAGGAAATCAGCAATTATACCGTATAGCGACAAATGGATCTGGGAGGAGACAAATTACAAATAATACAGAAGGGCCATTAAATGAGGTTTCACTTTCACCAGACGGAACATTTGTCCTTTATACAACACCAGGAGCTAGTATATCACTTATCCGTACAGTGGAGTTGACATCAGGTCAGGTGTACGAAATTCAAGGTGGAGAACAAGCAAAAAATTTTTATCCAACATGGTCCCCGAACTCTCAGATGATAGCATTCAGTGCGACTGCTTATAGGGAAGGAACAGGATATTATAATCAAATTCGTGTAGTAGGAAAACGCGGTGACAATGAACGAATTCTTTCAACATCTTCTTGCTTTGCAACACCTGTTACATGGTCTCAAGATTCCCGAGCTATTGCCTATTTATCTGGTTGCACAGAACAAGAATTTGCAACTGAAATGTGGTTGGTAGGTATACAAAATCAAAATCCTATCATCCTTACGAGGGAACCTCAAATTGTAAATCTAAGCTGGTCTTCAGGGAAAGTTCCTCCTACAGGCGGGGTTTATACAAATGAAACGTATAGAGTGCGGTTCCAATATCCAGCGCACTGGTACCAGGTAAATACGGAGAGATATGAGGGAGCGGATGGTTTCTTTCAAATTTCAGCAATTGGTGGTGGGGATGATATTCATGAAGTGTGTAGGGGAGAAGCCTTTCACAAGTTGATGCCTTATGGCTCGTCACCTCGCATTTTCCAGACTAGAATTCGTGGGCAAGAGGCTTGTCTGATCTACCCATCTTCAGACCAACCACCTGAAATGAACCGCCAGGCAGCTGCTATAGTCAAATATCCTACCCCAGTTCAAATTGAAGGTTCAACCTATAATTACTTCATTTTATGGGTGGATGAAGCTCATCTGAATTCGATTGCAAGAACCATTTCGTTTATATAAAAAAAGCTGCAACATTGGTTGCAGCTCCTTTTTACAATTGGCGTAATTTTCTTGATAGGGTGCTAATCTCATCCTCAATTTCTGAGATTTGTCGTTCCAATGGTGAGATATTGCCATTCACAGAATCTAACTTTTCCAAATCGTTTTGAAGACGTACATAGTCTAATTTTAGCTCGCGAATTTTGTATTCAAGTTCTTTCTTATCCATTAATTGTCCCCATTTCTCAAGTTTTTTTCATTATAACATTGAGAAGGAGGATTTGCTTTACTTAACCTCACTAGGTTCTGGAACTCGAGTTAACACGATAAATCCAATGATGAAGAGGATAACTAAGCTGAAAACACCCATATTGGAATGACCTGTGATTTGAGCGGTTACCCCGACTAGTAACGGACCCATAATGGATGCGAACTTTCCAAAGATATTATAAAACCCAAAAAACTCATTTGCCTTTTGTTTAGGGACAAGCTTCGCAAAATAAGAGCGGCTTAATGCCTGAATTCCTCCCTGAGAAGTAGCGACAAGCATGGCGAGGATCCAAAAATCAAGAGTCGTTTTTAGGAAAAAAGCGTACACACAGACAATGATATAAACGAAAATGCCGACATACAACATCTTTTTACCAGTGAATTTCTGTGCCAACCGACCATAAAGTATCGCGAATGGTGCAGCCACAACCTGTGTTACAAATAATACAATTAATAAATTTGTGGCATTGATTCCAAGGTCTGTTCCATATGCGGTTGACATGGAAATAACGGTACCAACTCCGTCGATATAAAAGAAGTAGGCCACTAAGAATAAAAACACAGCACGGTATTTTTTGATTTCCTTAAAGGTTGTTCCTAGTCGTTTAAAGCTACTAGCGATTGGATTAGGTTCCCGTTCGATATAGTAACGTTGATGTACATTTTTGAATAATGGGATGGAAAAAAGCCCCCACCAAACGGCTGTAATGATAAATGCTATTTTACTAGCAACAGTTGCTGAAATCGGTAAAATTTCTTGTTGTGCAAGAAGGATAATGGCGATAGCAAGTAAAAAAGGAATAGTACTACCGATATAGCCTAATCCATATCCACGTGCAGAAACACGGTCCATTTTATCTTCAGTTGTGACATCAACTAGAAAAGCATCATAGAAAACATTTGCCCCTGTTGAACCTAATGCAGCAAACGTATAAACAATTAATAAGAGCAACCAATTATCACTTGGTACAAAAGCTAATAAGGCTGTTGCCGAAACTCCTAAAGCAAAGAAGAAAGTGAAAAACTTCTTTTTGTAGCCCTGATAATCAGCAATTGTTCCCAGTATCGGTCCAATCATCGCTAAGATAAAGGTGAAAATGGCGATTGTATAGCCAAGATATGCTGTTGAATCTGAAGCATCCACACCTGCATTTGTTGCGGCAGCCTTATAAAAAATCGGAAAAACAGCCGTAGTAATAATAATTGAATAGGCTGAATTGGCCCAATCATAATACATCCAACTCGATTCTTCTTTCGTAAACGACCTCATCCCAAAACCCCCCTTAAATTTAATCAAATGTTTAGTAGTTCCTCAATCGCATGACCATCTGTTTTTCCTAGATTTAAGTCTAATAGTCTGGCAAATGTTGGCCCTTCATCTACAAGATGCATAGCAGGTATTTCAATGTTTGGACGAATTCCTTTTCCGGAAGCGATGAGAACGGTGGTGTAGTTCTCCTTTTCCGGTGAGTAGCCATGGCTTGCAAAGGTATAGCGTTTTTCACGAACATCCTCAGCTTGAATTTCATCGATATACTCACCATCCAGCTGCTCCTTGAAATAGTAGCCAAGCCGTGCTTCAATCATGAACGCTGCATTGTCATCTGCCCCTTTTTCCTGCGCTTCACTACTTGAAAGAATTCGTTCGATTCCGTTGTCCTCATCTTCCATTAGCTCTGTTAGAAGGTTTCTAACCTGTTCTTTTGTTATAATGTCATTTTTCTCTTTAAGATAAATATATGCAGAGCCATCACAGCTTTTGCAGTAAGCCTTCCAATCTATTACGTTACCATCCGTATTTACGGTAATAAGACCTGACTTTCTAAATAAAACATTCAGCTTAACTGCCTTGGATTCATCCAATGCACTATGGTCACCTAATGCAATGATTGTTGTTTTTTCATAGATTCCACTTTCTTTTAAAGTATTCATGATCCTACCCAGTCTTTCGTCATGGCGATGAAGGGCTGCCATTGCTTCATCAGATGAAAATCCATGATAATGGCGTTGTGAATCCAAGTCGACAAAATGGACAAGCATAAGATTAGGCTTTCTCGTTTTAATGGTCTCAACGGTTGACTCAAGTACGAAATCATCGAGTTCAGGCTGATTAAGCCCATTCCGAAGATGTCCAAACTTTCGATTCATTTCCAATTGATATAGCGGACTGCCATTAAATAAAGAAACAAAGATTTGATTATGCCATGGGCGATTTGCAAAAATCTCTGGCATATTGTAATCGATATTTGCCTTTGCAGTTACGGGCCATAAAAGGGCTGCAGTCTTCATCCCAGCCTTTTTAGCTTCATCGTAAAGAGTCGTTCCTTTTACATGTTGCCTGTGCCAATACCAATCTGGCGATAGGCGACCAGGCTGGAGAAATGTGTTATTTACGATTCTATGATTTTTAGGATACCTCCCAGTCACTATCGTTGCATGGCATGGATAGGTTACAGAAGGATAGATGGTTTCAACATTCCTGCAAAACGATGCATGCTTTAGTAACTTCTTAAAATTGGGAAGCTCTTTAATAATAGGAAAATCAAGTGATGATAAACAGTCAAATGAGATGACCAGTAAATAATCTGTGAGTCGTGACATATAGCCCTCCATCCTACGAAAGTCTTGTAATCTACTTACAATATAACAGAATATTGGCAATTAAAATATGAAAACAATGTAAAGACAAAGTAAAAAAGTATTCATTTAATTGTGAGATGGAATATAATTATGGTTATGTGTTCAATTTAACTTTACTCAGCCTGAGTAAAGTTAAAGCCTCCGCCGGATGCCACGATTTTTCAAAGGTAATTTTCGCAAAGGATCAAAGACTAAGAACGCCACTTCCTGTGGCAACGTCTTTGTGACCACCTCGTGCGGGCCTGAAAAATCGGCGCAAATACGCCGAGGCGCATTTGATTTGAAGGAGAACGTTCATGTACGAAACAAAAACCATTCGAGAAAAAATAAAATTGATTATTATTATGTTGATTCCCATTTTAATCACACAGTTAAGTATGTTTTCCATGGTATTTTTCAATACAATCATGACTGGAAGATTTAACTCTTCTGATTTAGCCGGGGTTGCGATTGGGTCATCCATATGGAATCCGATTTTTACAGGAATAAGTGCCATTTTGCTTGCAGTCTCACCTATTGCTGCTCAAAAATTTGGTGAAAAGAAAAGTAATGAAGTATCAACAGTTGTTTCAAGTGGGATATATTTAAGCTTCATTATTGGATTCGTGGTTATTTTAGCAGGGGTTCTCTTTTTAAATCCATTGTTATCCATGATGAATTTGCAAGAAAGTGTACACAAGACAGCACATAATTACCTAGTTGGGCTGAGCTTTGGGATCATTCCGTTGTTCATATTTAATGTACTGCGATCATTTATTTATGCATTAGGGATTACAAGAGTAGTCATGTTTGTATTATTAGTATCTGTACCTATTAATCTATTCTTAAATTATGTATTAATCTTTGGTTCTTGGGGCTTTCCTGCACTCGGTGGGGGGGGAGCCGGTTTAGCGACTTCCATTACGTATTGGGTTATTGTAGGGATAACAGCTTTTATCGTCATTACAAAAGAACCATTTTCTTCTTATAAAGTGTTTATGGGGCTAAGCGGTTTTACATTGAAAGACAGTAAAGAGATATTAAAAATTGGTATCCCGATGGGTCTATCAACCTTTTTTGAAACAAGTATGTTTGCCGTTGTAACGATATTAATTAGTAAATTTTCTGTTACAACTGTTGCAGCTTATCAATCCGCGCTAAATATTGTTTCGTTCCTCTATATGATTCCAGTGAGCATTTCAATGGCGTTAACCGTTCTAGTGGGGTTTGAAGTAGGAGCAAAACGCTTTAAGGATGCGAAAATTTATAGTTGGCTAGGGATCTCACTTTCAATGATCATTGCGCTTGTTACGGGGCTCTTTGTGATTGTCTTCCGTTTTAAAGTGGCTGGTCTTTATTCAACAGAAACGGCGGTCATCACATTAACAGCTCAATTTCTAATTTACGCTTTATTCTTCCAGGTGTCCGATGCTATTCAAGCAACAGCACAGGCTGCTCTAAGGGGATACAAGGATGTTAATATCGCATTCGTAATGACTTTAGTCTCCTATTGGCTCATCTGCTTACCTGCTGGATGGGGGCTTGCGCACTTCACGGATTTAGGAGCTGCCGGTTACTGGCTAGGCTTGACATTTGGTTTACTTGCTGCAGGAGTCGGTTTATCAGCAAGACTCATCCACATCCAACGCACACGTTATGCGGAGGAAAAAATGGTTGGTTAGACTTAAAAGGAAGGGGACTTTGAACTGACCCAAAAAAGTTAGACAAATATTTTCCGCAACTTTTAAGACTTGAGTTCGATATTCTACCGGACTCAGGTCTTTTAATTTTGCCTTCATTCGTTTGTGATTGT